>CAWGGO010000001.1:0-67600 GCA_963822205.1 uncultured Gaiellaceae bacterium
TGGGTTAAACGACGGCGCGTCGCGGGGGTCGCGGCCGTCGCGCTCGTCGCGCTTGCGGGAACGACTGCGCTGGCCGTGTGGGCGCTGTCGCAGCGAGCCGAAGCGCGTGAGCAGGCGCTCGCCGCGGACGCCGGCGCGCTGGCTGCGAAAGCGCGCGAGCTGGAGGCGAACGCGATCGTCGAGCTGGGAAAAGATCCCGAGCTCGGGTTGCTGCTGGCGAGGCATGCAGCTCGCCTGGCGCCGGCTGCCGGGACCGAAGGCGTGCTCAGGCGAACTTGATCGAGTCGCGCGTCCGCACCGTGGCGGATCTGGATCGCCGTGAGCGATCTCGCCGCGCTTCCCGGCGGTGTCCTTGCCGCCGTCATCGAGCGCGGCGGCGTCCGGCTCGTCAAAGGGGGAACACCCGGCCGCGTCGTTCTCGAGCCGCAGCCCGGGGCGCAGACGTGGCTCTCCGAGGGGCAGGCGCTTACCGTGCGCGGTGGGACACTCACGGTCCGCGCTCTGCCTCGCGGAAACGTGGTCGCAACCCTCCCGGTCCCTCTGGACACCCGCTTCGCCGCTTCCGGGCCGCGATCCCGCAGGTTCGTCATGGCGGGCAAGCGCGGGGCGCGCGTGATCGATGCCGATGGCCAGGTGCTGGCGGTGCTGCCGCACCCGGCCCGCGTGCACCGCGCTGCCTTCAGCCCGAACGGATTTCTGATTGCGACGGCCGGCGCGGACGGAGACGCGATCGTCTGGAGAGCGTTCGGCGAGCGACTACGAACGCTCCGCGACCAGGGCGAGAGCACCAACATCTTCGACGTCAGCTTCAGCCATCTCTCGCGCCTTCTCGTGACTGCGAGCAGCGACGGCACCGCGCGCGTCTGGAACGTGCGCAGCGGTCGCACCGAGTCGATCATGCCGTTGCACGGGAGCCACGTCCGCCGCGCCCGCTTCGGCGAGAACGAGGACTCGGTCCTGACGGCGAGTCGCGACGGGACCGCCCGCACGTGGAAGGTGGACACCGGAGGCCCGCGCGCGGTCTTCGCGGGGCACGACCGATATCGTCACCGCCGCCGTGTTCATCGCGGGCGACAAGATCGCGACGGCAAGCGAGGACGGCACCGTGCGGACCTGGGTGGCCCAGCTCAGCCACCGCTCCGGCCCGCTCGTCCATACCGGCTCCACGCCGCAGCCTCGACCCGCGGGCGACGGTGAAGGGATCCGTCGTGATCCTCCGGATGCCCTGGGGCGACGTTACGCTCACCGGACATCGGAACAACGTGCTCTCGGTCGAGGTCTCCCGCGACAACTCGCGGGTCGTGACGGCGAGCAAGGACGGGGACGCCCGCCTCTGGGACGCGCGAACGGGAGAGACGATCTGGGTGCTCAGAGGGCACGGCGGACGGTCTTCGACGCCTCCTTCAGCCCGAACGGACGTTTCGTCGTCACCGGCGGCCCGACGACTGCGGGCGTCTGGGACACGGTGAGCCGCGATCGTCGCTACTTCCTGCAGGGCCACAAAGGCCCGGTCCGCGCTGCGGCGTTCTCGTCGCCGACGCGATCGTCACCCGTGGTGACGACGGCGTTCGCACGTATGTGTGTGACATCTGCGGCGGGCTCCAGTCACTGGTCGCGCTCGCCGAGCGGCGCCTGGCCGCCACGGGCCGCGAGCTGTCGGCGGCGGAGCGGCTCGATACCTCGGCGGCTAGTCCGAGCCCGCGCCGGCGCGCTGCTCGAGCTCGTTCGCCTTCGCGGTGAGCGCGCTGAAGCCGGCCAGCATGAAGTCGTTCGCGCGCCCGCCGCGAGCGACGAGCGTGAGCAGGCGGCCGGTGCGCGGCGCGAGGATCTGCAGTGCTGCGAGGCCCGCGCCGATCCACGTGCCGATGCAGCGGGTGCAGGTGACGAGCTCGCCGATCGCCTGCTGCATCTCGCCGTCCTGCGACCGGCTGCTCGCCTTCGCCCTCGTAGGCCTCGCCTTCGACGAACGGCTCGCGGACGAAGCTCGGTCACCTTGTCGCGGGCGACCATGCGCGAGGCCTTGAACGTCGCCGAGGCCGAGGAGCGCGAGGTCGAGCGCGCGCAGCTCCTGCGGCCGGCCGGCCGCGCGGCTCGCGATGCCGCTGACGGCCGCCGATGCCGAGGCCGAAGACGCCGACGAGGGTGGCGTAGGTCGAGTACGGGGGCTGCTGCTGCTCGGTAGCCACGGGCTAGGCTGTTACCCGGATGGCCGAGCTCAAGACCTCCGCCGGGTACGTCCCGACCGGCGACCAGCCGCGGGCGGTCGAGGAGATCACGCGCTCCCTCCAGGGAGGAGAGCGCTATCAGACCCTGCTCGGCGCCACCGGCACGGGCAAGACGGCGACGATGGCCTGGATCATCGAACAGCTGCAGCGCCCCGCGCTCGTGATCGCGCACAACAAGACGCTCGCCGCGCAGCTCTGCAACGAGTTCCGTGAGTTCTTCCCGGCGAACGCGGTCGAGTACTTCGTCTCCTACTACGACTACTACCAGCCGGAGGCGTACGTCCCGCAGGCCGACCTCTACATCGAGAAGGACTCGTCGCGGAACGACGACATCGACCGGCTGCGCCACGCCGCCACCTCGAACCTGCTCCAGCGCCGCGACACCGTCATCGTCGCCTCCGTCTCCTGCATCTACGGCCTCGGCTCGCCGGAGGAGTACGAGAAACGGGTCGTCTTCCTGACCGTCGGCGAGGAGACCGACCGCGACGTGATGCTGCGGAAGCTGATCGACATCCAGTACGTCCGCAACGACACGCTGCTCGGCCGCGGCCGCTTCCGGGTCAAGGGCGACGTGATCGAGATCCAGCCGGCGTACTCGGAGACCGCCTACCGGATCTCGATGTTCGGCGACGAGGTCGAGCAGATCACGCACTTCGACCCGCTCACCGGCGAGGTCTTCGCGAAGCTCGACACGATCACCGTCTTCCCCGCGACGCAGTACGTCACCTCGAAGCCGACGATCGAGCGCGCGCAGGACGAGATCCGGCACGAGCTCGAGCAGCAGGTGGCGCTCTTCGAGAGCCAGGGCCGGATGCTGGAGGCGCATCGGATCCGGCAGCGCACCGAGTACGACATGGAGATGATGCGCGAGCTCGGCTTCTGCAACGGGATCGAGAACTACTCGCGGATCCTCGACGGGCGGCCGGCGGGCTCGGCGCCGCACACGCTGCTCGACTACTTCCCGTCCGACTACGTCGTCTTCGTCGACGAGTCGCACCAGACGATCCCGCAGATCGGCGGCATGTACGAGGGCGACCGCTCGCGCAAGCAGACGCTCGTCGACCACGGCTTCCGGCTCCCGTCCGCGCTCGACAACCGGCCGCTCCGCTTCGACGAGTTCCTCGACAAGGTGAACCAGCTCGTCTTCGTCTCTGCGACGCCGGGCCCGTTCGAGCTACGCCACTCGACCGTCGTCGCCGAGCAGCTGATCCGGCCGACCTTCCTCGTCGACCCCGAGGTCGAGCTGCGCCCGACGAAGAACCAGATCGACAACCTGCTGAGCGAGATCCGCAAGCGCGAGGAGGCGGGCGAGCGCGTGCTCGTGACGACGCTGACGAAGAAGATGTCCGAGGACCTGACCGACTACCTGCTCGAGGCAGGCGTGCGGGCGCGCTACCTCCACTCCGAGATCGACACGCTCGAGCGGATCCAGATCATCCGCGAGCTGCGCCTCGGCGAGTACGACGTGCTCGTCGGGATCAACCTGCTGCGCGAGGGGCTCGACCTGCCGGAGGTTTCGCTGGTGGCGATCCTCGACGCCGACAAGGAAGGCTTCCTGCGCGGCAAGACGGCGCTCGTGCAGACGATCGGCCGCGCTGCGCGCCACCTCAATGGGCGCGTGCTGCTCTACGCGGACAAGATGACGGAGGCGATCAAGGGCGCGATGGAGGAGACCGAGCGCCGCCGGAGCGTCCAGATCGCCTACAACGAGGAGCACGGGACGACGCCGATCTCGATCGTCAAAGGCGTGTCCGACATCGCCGAGTTCCTCCAGCTCGAGAACCCGAACGTCCCCGGCCGCCGGCGGCGGGGCGCGCGAGCCGACGTCGAGGGGCTGTCGCGCGAGGAGCTCGAGAAGCTCGCGATCACGCTCGAGGAGGAGATGTTCGTCGCGGCGGAGGAGCTCCGCTTCGAGTACGCAGCCAAGCTGAGAGACGAGATCAAGGACCTGCGCCGGGAGCTGCTCGCCCTGGCGGGGACGACTGCCTGAGGAGGCTCACATGTGCAGGAACATCAGAACGCTCCACAACTTCGAGCCCGCCGCGACGCCCGAGGAGGTCGAGGCGGCGGCGCTCCAGTACGTGCGCAAGATCAGCGGCGCGAACAAGCCGTCGAAGGCGAACGAGGCCGCGTTCGCGCGGGCCGTCGAGGAGGTCACCGCCGCCTCGAAGCGCTTGCTCGACGCGCTCGTCACCTCCGCGCCGCCGCGGGACCGCGAGGTCGAGGCGGCGAAGGCGAGGGCACGCGCCGCAGCTCGCTTCGCGTAAGCTCGCCCGATGCTCGGCGCCATCCTCTCGCTGGTCGTCTCCGGCCTGATCATCGGCTTGCTGGCGCGGTTCGCGGTGCCGGGGAAGGATCCGCTGAAGCTCTGGCAGACGATCCTGCTCGGGATCGCCGGCTCGCTCCTCGGCGGCGTCGCCGCAGGACTGTTCGGCGCGATCGACGGCGACGACACGATCACGCCCGGCGAGGCGTTCAGCTCGTTCCTGTTCGCGCTCGGCGGCGCGATCGTGCTGCTGATCATCTACCGCAAGTTCGTCCAGAAGCGCCCGATTACCGGGCCCGGCGTCTAGTCTCGCCCGCCCGTAGGCTGGGCGCATGAGAGCGGATGTCGGCCTGCGCGCGAACGTCCGCCTGCTCGGCGACCTCCTCGGGCGCGTGCTCGTCGAGCAGGAGGGGCAGGAGGTGCTCGACCTCGTCGAGCGGATCCGCTCGCTCTCGCGCTGGGCGCGCCGCAGCGGGGAGCGCGAGCCGCTCGAGGAGACGATTGCGGCGCTCGCGCTCGAGCGCCAGGCCGTCGTACTGCGGGCCTTCGGCGTCTTCTTCCAGCTTGCGAACATCGCCGAGCAGCACCACCGGCTGCGGCGCCGGCGCGCCTACGAGCACGAGGGCCGCGTCCCGCGCGAGTCGCTCGAGGCCGCGTTCGAGCGTCTGGACGCAGCAGGCGTGGGGGAGGAGGAGCTCGCGCGGGAGGCCGAGGGGGTGCGCGTCGAGCTCGTCTTCACGGCCCATCCGACCGAGGCCACGCGGCGCACGGTCCTCCAGGCGCACCAGCGAATCTCGGCGCTCCTGCGCGAGCTGGACGACCCGGAGCTGCCGCCCTCGCGCCGGGTGCGAGTCGACGACGCGCTCGCCGAGGAGATCACGATCCTCTGGCAGACCGACGAGGTGCGATCGCGCCGGCCCAGGGTCTACGACGAGATCCGGCACGGACTCTGGTTCTTCGAGCGCAGCCTCTGGCAGGCGGCGCCGGCCTTGCTGCGGGCGTACCGCCGGCGGTTGCCGGATGCGCCGGTCCCGCTCAGCTTCGGCACCTGGATCGGCGGCGACCTCGACGGGAACCCGAACGCGGGCCCGCAGACCGTCGAGGCGGCGCTCGAGCAAGCGAGGTCGCTGGCCGCGCGGCTCTACCGGGACGAGGTGCGGGCGCTCGCGCGCCGCTGGGGGATGTCTTCGACGATCGTCGAGTACGACCCCGCCCTCGACGAGAAGCTGATCGGCGTCCCGTCCGGCCAGAACGACGACGAGCCGTATCGCCGCCGGCTGAGCTCGCTCTGGGCCCGGCTCGGCGACGCCGACTACGCGTCGACCGACGACCTGCTGACCGAGCTCGACCTGATCGATCGGAGCCTGCGCGAGCACGGGGGCACCCGCGTGGCGGACGGCGGCCTCGCGGATCTCCGCACGCGGGTCGCGCTCTTCGGCTTCCACCTGGCCAAGCTCGACCTGCGTGTCCACTCGAGCACGATCCGGGAGCCGGACGAGCGGCTGCTCGAGACGCTGCGCGCGGGCGCCCGCGTCCAGCGCCGGCACGGGCCTCGCGCGCTCGACCGTCTGATCGTCTCGATGACCGCCTCCGCGGAGGATGTCCTCGCCGCCGAGCGACTCGCCCTCGGAGAGGGCCTGGAGGTGCTCGGCGTCCCACTCTTCGAGACGATCGCCGACCTGCGTGCCGCGCGCGGGATCGTGGAGGAGCTGATGTCCCAGCGACCGCGCGACCGGATCGAGGTCATGGTCGGCTATTCCGACTCGGGCAAGGACGGCGGCTATCTGACGGCGCAATGGGAGATCTACCGCGCCCAGGAGGAGCTGACCGCGGCGACGGCCGAGCGCGGCGTCGAGCTGACCGTCTTCCACGGCCGCGGCGGCAGCGCAGGGCGCGGCGGCGGCCCCACCTACGCGGCGATCCTCGCGCAGCCGCCCGGCGCCGTCGACGGCCGCCTCAAGGTGACCGAGCAGGGCGAGACGATCTCTTTCAAGTACGGGCTGCCGGGCTCGCCGAGCGGAACCTCGAGGCGGCGCTCGCCGCGACGCTCCTGACCGCCTTCCCCGAGGCGGTTGCGCTCGAGCCGCCGAACGAGGGCGCCCGCGACACGATCGAGGAGATCTCCGGCGCGGCGAACCGCGCGTACCGCGCGCTCGTCTGGGAGGACGAGGAGTTCCTCCCGTTCTTCCTCGACTTCACGCCGGTGCGCGAGCTCGCGCTGCTCGAGATCGGCTCCCGTCCTGCCGTGCGCCCCGAGACCCTCTCGACCGGCCAGCTGCAGGCGCTGCGTGCGATCCCGTGGGTGTTCTCCTGGACGCAGAACCGCTGCCTGCTGCCGGCGTGGTACGGCTGCGGGAGCGGCTTCGCCGCCTTCGGGCTCGAGGGTGAGCGGCTCGACTGGCTGCAGCGGCTGTTCGCCGAATGGCCGTTCTTCCAGGCGCTCGTCGAGAACCTCGAGATGACGCTCGCCAAGTCGAGTCTCGAGATCGCCGAGTCGTACCTGGACCTCGTCGATGCGCCCGGCCGTGACCGGATCTGGGGCGAGCTCGTCGCCGAGCACGAGCGGACCGTCACGGCGGTGCTCGCGATCGTCGAGGCGGAGGAACTGCTCGACCGCCAGCCGCAGATCCAGCAGTCGGTCAAGCTGCGGAACCCCTACGTCGACCCGATGAACGCGATCCAGGTCGAGCTCCTGCGCGCCTACCGCGCCGGCGACGAGGCCGCCCGGCTGCCACTCCTCCGCTCGATCGCGGGGATCGCAGCGGCACTGCGCAACACGGGCTGAGCGTCTAGGCGGTGGTGAGCGCGCCCAGCTTGTCCTTCAGGTAGCGGACGTACGGGGCCGCGTCGATCGGGCCGCCGACGACTCGCTCGAGCGTCTCCTGCGGCGTGAACTTGCGGCCGAGCACGTACAGGTTGCTCCGCAACCAGTCGTGCAGCTGCCCGAACTCGCCCTGCTCGAACTGGTCGGGCAGGTCGGGGATCTCGCTCAGCACCTTCTCCCAGATCTGCACCGAGACGATGTTCCCGAGCGAGTAGGTCGGGAAGTAGCCGAAGCTGCCGCCGGACCAGTGCACGTCCTGGAGCACGCCGAGCGTGTCGCTCGGTACCGGGATCCCGAGGTACTCCTCGAAGCGCGCGTTCCAGATCTCCGGCAGCTCTTTCAGGTCGATCGTGCCGGCCATGATCTCCTGCTCCAGCTCGAAGCGGAGGATGATGTGCAGGTTGTACGTCGCCTCGTCCGCGTCGACGCGGATGTACGACGGCTTGACGCGGTTGATCGCCCGGTAGAAGCGCTCCTGGTCGACGTCGCCGACGGCCTCGGGGAACGCGGCCTGGAACGACGGATAGAAGTGGTTCCAGAAAGGCCGGCCGCGGCCGACGATGTTCTCCCACAGCCGGCTCTGCGACTCGTGCAGCGCCGACGAGACGCCGTGGCAGAGGGGCGTCCGCTCGAGCGACGGGGAGACGCCGTGCTCGTAGAGGCCGTGCCCGCACTCGTGCATGGCCGTGAAGATCGAGGTGATGTCGTCGTCCTTGTAGCGCGTGGTCAGGCGGATGTCCTGGGTGCCCGAGCTGGCGGCGAACGGGTGCACCGTCAGGTCGAGCCGCGCGAACGACGGGTCGTAGCCGAACCGCTCGATGATCTTCAGCGAGTAGGCGTGCTGCGCGTCGATCGGCCACGGGCCTTCCATGAACGCGTCGTCGCCGTTCACCGAGCCGATCTCGGCGATCAGCGGCACCAGCTCGGCCTTCAGGTCGTCGAAGACCTGGCGCACCTCAGCGGTCTTCATCCCCGGCTCGTAGTCGTCGAGGAGGACGTCGTACGGCTCGTCGTAGCCTTCGAAGCACTCGACATAGCGGCGCTTCAGCTCGACGGCGCGCTCGAGGTGGGGGAGGAAGAGGGCGTAGTCGTTCTCGGCTCGCGCCTTCGCCCACACGTCGTGGCGCGTCGGCGGCGGCGCCGGTCATCTCGGCCGCCAGGTCGGCGGGCACGCGGTGCGCCTTCTCCCAGTCGCGTCGCGTCGTGCGGATCAGGCTCGCGTCGTCGGAGTCGTAGTCGAGCTCTTGCTCGTAACCGGAGAGGTCGTCGAGCAGCGTGCCGATCTCGTCGGAGATGAACTTCTCGTGCGCGATCCGGTCGAGCGTCGTCACCTGGTGGCCCCGAACCGACGCCGCCGCCGGGAGGCATCATCACGGTCTGGTCCCAGAAGAGGATCTCCTGCGCGCGGCGCAGGTCGTGGATCTCGGCCAGACGTGTCTTCAGCTCGGCGAAGCGACTCTTCCATCGTCTCTCCTCGTTGATCGCGGTCGCGGGACTGTAGCCGGTCCACGGAGCCGCCTCAGGCGCGTTTGCGCCGTTACCCGCCGGGAAAGCAAGGGTTCGACCGCGTGCAAACTCGACTGAGGAGGTTCACATGGGGATCATCGCGTTCATCATCCTCGGCGCCATCGCTGGGGCGATCGCCAAGGCGCTGCTGCCCGGCGACGATCCGGGTGGCTTCATCGTCACCACGATCATCGGGATCGTCGGCGCGCATCATCGGCGGCTTCCTCGCCGCGGCGCTGTTCGGTGCCGATCCGATGGACGAGTTCTTGGACATCAGCTCGTGGCTGACGGCGATCGTCGGCTCGATCGTCCTGCTGCTGATCTACCGCGCGGTCGCCGGCCGCGGCGGCACGCGAGCAACCGTCTAGCCGAGACTCGAATGCGAGGGGCTCACGGCCGCGCGGGAACGTGCGCACGGCCGTGAGCCCCCAGCCGTCCTCGCGCCAGATGTAGGTGAGGATGCGCACCGCCTCGTCTGCGATCTCGTAGACGTGCAGGCCGCGGGCCTCGCCGCGGCGGTTCGGCCTCGGCTGGCCGAACCCGGGCGCGATCGAGACGACCACGGCGTGCTCGCCCTCCGGGCGCGAGAGCTCGAACTCGCGCCGCTCGGCGACGGTGCTCTGGTGGATGTGCCCGGCGAGCACGAGGTCGGCGCCGGCCTCGACGAGCCCGGCGAGGACGCGGTTGCGCTTGGCGACCGGCTTCTTGCGCGAGCGCCAGGGAGCACCGAGCAGGTGGTGGTGGAACGTCACGATCCGCAGCGCGTTCTCGGGCGCTCCGTCGAAGACCTCGGCCGCACGCTGGATCTGGGCGTCACGGACTCGGCCCGACTGGTGGCGCCACGGCCGCACCGAGTTGAGCCCGACGACGACCAGCGTCTCGGAGCGATACACGGGCTCGGTCGTCTCCCAGAGCCGCTCGAACTCCTGCCATGGGCTGGTGAACCGCTTCGGGAACGTGTACGGGATGTCGTGGTTGCCGGGGATCGTCAGCAGCGGCAGGCCGAGCCCGCGGAGGAACGCGGACGCCTTCTCGTGCTGCGCGCGGAGCCCGCGGTGGGTGAGATCGCCGCTGGCGATCACGAGCTCCGGACGCGCCTCCTCGACGAGCCGGCCGAGCGCCTCGATCGACTCGGGCTTGTCGTTGCGCCCGAAATGGAGGTCGGAGAGGTGAAGGACTCGCGTCGCCATCGTGTCGGCACCCTAACGGCGCATGGGAACCGCCGATTCCGGCTATACACTGCGTGCCGTGACGGACGAGTCACCCGAGATCTTCGACGACCTCTACCTCGGGTTGAGGGCCGGAGGGGCGTTGCGGAAGCAGCGCCGGGGCGAGCCGCTCACCACCGAGGAGCAGGAGGTGCTCGGCCGCTGGAACAGGCTCTCCTTCGGCCGCAAGACGATTGCCGTCGGCGCCTTCGCCCTCGGGACGTTCGGGCTCGGCTTCACGCTCGGTGGTCTCATCTTCGGCCGCTGGCGCAAGGCCTAGGCTGCCGGTCTCGGCGTCCTTGGCCGAGAAGATCACGGCGGGCACGTCCTCCTCGGCCGGGTCCTTGTCGCGCACGATCACGTCGATCAGGGTTGCGATCACCGCGGCGAGCGGGATCGCGAGGATGACGGCGAAGCCGCCGAAGAGCAGCCCGCACGCCGTCACCGAGACGAGCACGACGAGCGGCGTCAGCCCGACGGCGTCGCCGAGCACGCGCGGGATCACGAGGTAGTCCTCGAGCAGGCGCACGACCAGCACGGCGAGGCCGGCGGCGAGCGCGGTCTGCCAGGAGACGGTCAGGCCGACCCCGACGGCGAGGGCGCCCGCCGCGAGCGGGCCGATCACGGGGATCAGCTCGACGACACCGGCGAAGGCGCCGACCAGGATCCAGTAGGGCAGGCCGATCGCCCAGAAGGCGAGCGAGAGCACCATGGCGACGAGGACGACCAGCACCGCCTGCCCGCGGACGTAGGCGCCGAGCTTCGCGTCGATCAGCTCCCACGTGTCGCGGACCTTCTTCCGGCGCGGCCGGGGCAGGAGCGAGCAGACCAGATCCTCGGCGCGGTCGCGCTCGAAGATCCAGTACGCGGCGCACGCGAGCGTGAAGAAGATGCCGAGCGCCACCTCGAACACGGTCAGCGTCACCGTCACCGCGGGGTCGACGAGGCTCTCGCCGGCAGGCAGGTCCTCGAGGCGCCGCTGCAGGCCGACGAGAATGTCGTGCCTGATCCCGGTCTCGTCGCGGGCCTGCTCGCCGAGGTCGGAGCGGGTCTGCGGCAGGGTCCTGATCGCCTCGTCGACCTGATCGATCGCACGCGGCACGACCGCCCAGAGGAAGGCCGCGACCAGGCCGATGAAAACGAGGTAGTGCAGCGCGATCCCGGCAGTGCGCGGGATCCCTCGTTCCGCGAGGTTGTCGACCGTCGGCCTCATCGCCGCGGCGAGGATGAACGCGAGGAAGAGGAGCGCGGCGACGAGCCGCAGCTCCCAGAGCGCGAGTGCGAGCACGACGATTCCGCCGACGACGAGCGTGGCGAGCGCTGCCCGCTTGGCGGTCTCCTTCACTCCGCGGACTCTTCCCGCTGCGACGGGGGCGGTAACTCACGGTGGCGCAGCTGCCAGATTCGACGGGCGAGGATGCCCACGAACGCGAACGGGATCCCGTAGAAGGCCTCGACGAAGAACGCCTGCAGCCAGAGCGGCGTGTCGTCGCCGTTTCCAGAGCTCGCCGCGACGAACAGGGGCGGGCAGGTGACGACGATCAGGAGCGCCCAGAACGATCCGCTGACGATTCCGAAGAGCACGTGGACGGCGAACCACGCGAGGAAGAACGGGAGCGAGCCGTCGCGCTCGTCGCCGAGCGACGAAGAGGGCGGCTGCGGACGCCGCGAACGCGGCTGCGACGGCGACGTCGGCAGCACGGGCTCGGGCGCGCGGGGACACGCACGAGAAGCTACCGGCCACGTCTGGACGAACGTACGTTCGCTCGCTAGAATGGTTGCCGACATGGCCGCCGACGAGCTGATCGTCCACGGGGCCCGCGAGCACAACCTCAAGGACATCGACGTCCGGCTGCCGCGGAACGCCCTCGTCTGCATCACCGGGTTGTCCGGATCGGGCAAGTCCTCCCTGGCGTTCGACACGATCTACGCCGAGGGCCAGCGGCGCTACGTCGAGAGTCTCTCCGCGTACGCGCGCCAGTTCCTGCAGATGATGGAGAAGCCCGACGTCGACTCGATCGACGGGCTCTCGCCGGCGATCTCGATCGACCAGAAGACGACCTCGCGCAACCCGCGCTCGACGGTCGGGACGGTCACCGAGATCTACGACTACCTCCGTCTCCTCTACGCGCGCGTCGGTCGCCCGCACTGCCCCGTCTGCGGCCGGCCGATCGCGGGGCAGAGCCTCGACCAGATCGTCGAGCAGATCCTGGCGCTGCCCGATGGGACGAAGTTCACGGTCAACGCGCCGGTCGTGCGCGACCGCAAGGGCGAGTTCCGCGACGTGCTCGAGGAGCTGCGCGCGGACGGCTTCACCCGCGTCAAGGTCGATGGGGAGGTGCGGCTGCTCGAGGAGGAGATCGTCCTCGACAAGAAGTTCAAGCACGAGATCGAGGTGGTCGTCGACCGGCTCGTGCTGAAGCCCGACCTGCGCCAGAGGCTGACCCAGTCGGTCGAGACGGCCGCGGCGCTCGCCGACGGGCTCGTCGCCGTGGATGTGGTGGACGCCGCCGAAGGCGGCAAAGACACAGGGCCGATGCTCTTCTCGGAGAAGTTCGCCTGTCCCGAGCACGGCGTCTCGCTGCCCGAGCTGCAGCCGCGGATCTTCTCCTTCAACTCGCCGCACGGCGCCTGCCCGCGCTGCACCGGGCTCGGCTCGCAGCTCGAGATCGACCCCGACCTGATCGTTCCGGACCCGTCCGTCTCGGTCGGCGACGGCGCGCTCGTCCCCTGGTCGGTCGGCAACGGCGGCTTCTACGACTCGATCGTCCAGGCGATCTGCGACCGCTACGAGATCGACCCCGACACCGCCTGGCGCGACCTCACGACCGAGCAGCAGGACCTCTTCCTCCACGGCACCAAGGGCGACAAGCTCTACGTCCAGTACCGCAACCGAATGGGCCGGCGCCGCTCGTACACGATGGCGTTCGAGGGGATCGTCTCCTCGCTCGAGCGCCGCTACAAGGAGACCGACTCGGCGCAGCAGCGCGAGCGGATCGAGGAGTACATGAGCTTCCGGCCCTGCGGCACCTGCAACGGGGCGCGGCTCAAGCCCGAGGTGCTCGCGGTCACGATCGGCTCGATGTCGATCAACGAGTTCACGCGGATGTCGGTGACGCGCTCGCTCGCCTTCCTCGACGAGCTCGGGCTGACGCCGACCGAGGAGCTGATCGGGCACCGGATCGTCAAGGAGGTGCGCGAGCGGCTCACCTTCCTCGACAACGTCGGCGTCGGCTACCTCCAACTCGACCGCGCCGCGAAGACGCTCTCCGGTGGCGAGGCGCAGCGACTCCGGCTCGCGACCCAGATCGGCTCGCAGCTCGTCGGCGTCCTCTACATCCTCGACGAGCCCTCGATCGGTCTGCACCAGCGCGACAACGGCAAGCTGATCGGGACGCTCCAGCGGCTGAAGGGCCTCGGCAACACCGTGCTCGTCGTCGAGCACGACGAGCAGATGATGCGCACCGCCGACTGGCTCGTCGACATGGGGCCGGGAGCGGGGGAGCACGGCGGCTACGTCGTCGCCGAGGGCTCGGCCGACGATGTGATGCAGACCAAGCGCTCGATCACGGGCCAGTTCCTCTCCGGCAAGCGGAAGATCGCAATCCCGCCCCGGCGCGAGGACGACCACGGCCACTTCACCGTGCGCGGCGCGGCGATGCACAACCTGAAGGGGATCGACGTCGAGTTCCCGGTCGCGAAGTTCGTCTGCGTCACCGGCGTCTCCGGCTCGGGCAAGTCCACGCTCGTGAACGAGATCGTCTACAAGGCCTGCGCGAACCGGCTGAACAAGATGCGCGTCAAGCCGGGAGCGCACGACGACGTCGAAGGGATCGACGTCTTCGACAAGGTGATCGACATCGACCAGAAGCCGATCGGCCGGACGCCGCGCTCGAACCCGGCGACCTACATCGACCTCTTCACGCACATCCGCGAGCTCTACTCGCTGACACCGGAAGCGAAGGTCCGCGGGTACAAGCCGGGCCGCTTCTCGTTCAACGTCCGTGGCGGCCGCTGCGAGACGTGCAAGGGCGACGGGACGATCAAGATCGAGATGCACTTCCTGCCGGACGTGTACGTGCAGTGCGAGACCTGCCACGGGCACCGCTACAACAAGGAGACGCTCGAGGTTCGCTTCAAGGGCAAGTCGATCGCCGACGTGCTGGAGATGTCCGTCGAGGAGGCGCTCTCCTTCTTCGCGAAGATCCCGAAGCTGCGCCGGCGGCTGCAGACGCTGCACGACGTCGGGCTCGACTACGTCAAGCTCGGCCAGCCGGCCACGACGCTCTCCGGCGGCGAGGCGCAGCGGGTGAAGCTCGCCGCCGAGCTCTGCAAGGTCGCGACCGGCCGGACGCTCTACATCCTCGACGAGCCCACGACCGGCCTCCACTTCGCCGACATCGAGAAGCTGCTCGAGGTGCTCCAGCGGCTCGTCGACGCCGGCAACACCGTGGTCGTGATCGAGCACAACCTCGACGTGATCAAGCAGGCCGACTGGGTCGTCGACCTGGGCCCCGAGGGCGGCGAGGCGGGCGGCGAGCTGATCGCGGCCGGCACGCCGGAGCAGATCGCCGAGACCGAGGGCTCGTTCACCGGCGGGAGTTCCTCGCGCACGGTGCTCGCCGAGCGCGCGGCCGTCGCGGCCTAGGCCGATTAGACCGGTCTTTCCGTCGAACGCCGCGTGCGGGGACTGTCCGCACGTCCTGCGACGCTTGACGCAAAGGACACGCCGTTACAGCACGGCTTGCGTCTGGGTGACCCGGGCGACGTGCTTGCCGGCCTCGTCGAACAGATCGGTCTCGACGACGATCGTCCGGCTGCCGCGGTGCAGCGGGCGGGAGCGCGCTTCGACCGTCCCCGACCGCACCGCCGCGAAGAAGTTCGTCTTCGACTCGATCGTCGCCGTCGCGGACGAGCCTCGGGCAGGTTCAGGAACGCACAGTAGGCGCCGACAGTGTCGGCGAGCCCCATCAGGACGCCGCCGTGGAAGAGCCCGCCGGCCGTGGTCAGCCGCTCCTCCCACGCGACGCGCCCCCGCACCTCGTCGCCCGACGCCGCGAGCAGCTCGATCCCGAGCGTCTCCGCGAACGGCATCGCCGAGCGCACCGTCCGGGTCAATTCCTCGTCCACGGCGGGAAGATAACGTCACGACATGGATCCCGACCGCGAGTGGTGGCTCCGCGTTCCCGCCGTCTTCCTCTCGCCGCGGTCGGTCTTCGTCGCCCTGCGGAACGACTCGCGCGAGGACGTGGAGGCCCGTTCGGAGCCCGTGCTCGCGCTCGTCGGCCTGGCGGGGATCGCCGTCGCGCTGGGAACGAGTACCGCGCGCACGCTCTACGACAACCTGGAGTACGACGCGCTCCTGGTCGCGGTCTGGGCGCTGATCGCCGGCGGCATCGTCGCGTTCGCCGGCTACTTCATCGTCGGCGGCGCTCTCTACCTGGGGGCGCGAGGGCTCGGCAGCGCAGGGGAACTTCCAGCGCGCCCGGCACATCCTCGGATTCGCCGTCGCGCCGCTCGCGTTGTCTCTGTTCCTGCTCTGGCCGGTCCAGCTGGCGCTCTTCGGCACCGATCGGTTCCGCCGCTTCGGCTCCGACGAGGGAGCAGCGGGCCGTGTCTTCGACCTGCTCGAGCTCGGCTTCGCGGTCTGGTCAGCCGCGTTGCTGCTCGTCGGCATCCGCGCCGTGCACGGGTGGAGCTGGTGGCGCTCGCTCGCCGCGCTCGGGCTCGTCGCGCTCTTCCTAGCGGCGCTCTCGTACCTCCCCACGGTCGTGTAGCGCCTCCTCGAAGAGCGCGAGCTCGTCCTCCGGCATCGAGTACGTGTGCTGCTCCTCCGGGAAGCGGTGCTCGCGCACGTCCTCGACGTACGCTGCCGACCGCCTCGCGTGATCACGGCGGCGAGATCGGCGTACTGCTTGACGAACCGCGGCGCATGGCCCTCGTAGAGCCCGAGCAGGTCGTGCCAGACGAGCACCTGCCCGTCGCAAGCGGCCCCGGCGCCGATCCCGATCGTCGGCACCGCCAGCGCCTCCGTGATCCGCGCGGCCACCGGCGCGGGCACGGCCTCGAGCACGATCGCGAAACAGCCGGCTGCCTCGAGCGCGAGCGCGTCGTCGAAGAGCCGCAACGCCTTCTCGGCCGTGCGACCCTGCGCCTTGAAGCCGCCGAGCATCGTCGCCGACTGAGGGGTCAGCCCCAGGTGGCCCATGACGGGGATCCCGCCGCCGACGAGCGCCTGGACGCGCGAGAGCATCGGCCCGGCTCCCTCGAGCTTGACCGCGTCGGCACCGGCTTCCTTCATGAACCGGATCGCGTTGTGCATCGCCTCCTCGTCGGACACCTGGAAGGAGCCGAAGGGCATGTCGCGCGACGACGAGCGGCCGCCGGGCGCCGCGGTTGACGGCGCGCGTGAGCACGATCATCTCGTCCATCGTCGCCGGCACGGTCGAGTCGTGCCCGAGCACGGTCATCGCGGCCGAGTCGCCGACGAGGATGATGTCGGCGCCCGCCGCGTCGGCGAGCCGGCCGGACGGGGCGTCGTAGGCGGTCACCATCGCGATCGGCTGACGCCGTGCCTTCAGCTCGACGAGCTCGGTCAGGGCCAGCTTCCCCGGCGCCGGCGTGCCGGGCGCGGGCTTGTGTGGACGGGTGCTCACGATTCCTCCTCGGTCAGGACGACGTTGTCGATCAGGCGGGTGGAGCCGACGCGCACGGCGGCGGCGAGGACGGGTGGATCGAAGTCGGCGACCTCGACGTAGTCGACGTCGAGCCCGTCGAGCAGTGCCCGCGCGCGCGTCGGGATCGCGGGTGGCGAGCGCGCGGGGGAGGGCGAGCGCGAGGGCGCGCTCCTCGGCCGAGAGCTGTGCGTTCCTGGAGGAGAGGGCGAGCCCGTCCGCGTCGCGCACGGTCGCGATCGATCTAACCGTCAAGTCGAGGTTGAGGTCGCTGACCATGCGCCGCACGACCGCAACCTGCTGCGCGTCCTTCTGGCCGAAGTAGGCGAACTGCGGCCGCACGATGTTGAACAGCTTCAGGCACACGGTCGCGACGCCGCGGAAATGGCCCGGGCGGTGCTCGCCTTCGAGCCCGCGCGAGAGCTCCTCCACCTCGACCCAGGTCTGGTAGCCGGGCGGGTACATCTCGGACGCGGCCGGCGCGAACAGAATGTCGCGCCGGCTGCTTCGGCGATGCGCCGCGTCGCGGGCCTCGTCTCGAGGGTACGCGAGGAGGTCGGTGTCCTCGTCGAACTGAGCCGCGTTGACGAAGAGGCTGACGACGACCGTGTCGCACTCGGCGCGTGCCGCCGCGATCAGCGCCTCGTGGCCCGCGTGCAGCGCGCCCATCGTCGGCACGAGGCCGACGATCCGGCCTCTCCGGAACGCCGGTAGGTCCTGCCGCGCTTCGCTGATCGTCCGCAGCGTCCTCACAGCAGCGCCTTCGTCGTCTCGGCGAGGGTCACGTACAGCGGCTCGAGCTCGGGGCGCTCTGCCCGGATCGCCGCGACGTGCGCGTCGACGGTCTCCCAGTCGCCGCGCGCGATCGGGCCGGTCAGCTCGAAGCCGTTCTCGATCGTCCGGCGCATCAGCGGGTCGAGCGCCTCGGGCGGCGCGCCGGCCGCCTCGAGCAGGGAGCCGGCCGCGCGTCGGAGCGTGACGAGGTAGTTGGACGCGATCGCCGCGCCTGCGTGATACGTGCGCGCGCTTCGCGTCGTCGAGCGGGAACGGCTCGAGCCCGAGCAGGCGGGCCAGCCAGTCGGCGACCCGCAGCGCCGTCCTCCGTCTCGGCGGTGATCGCGGCGAATGCGCCGTCGAGCTGCTCGGCGCCGCGGTCGCGCGTGAACGTCTGCAGCGGGTGCAGGCCGAAGCGGCGCGCGTGCGGCTCGAGCGCGGCGAGCGGTGTCGCGCCGCTCACATGCGCGACCCACGGGCCGGTCGCTGTCGCCGCCGCCACTTCTGCGATCGCGCGGTCGGGGACGCAGAGGAGGACGAGCTCCGGCTCGTCGGCGGCGAGGTCGAGCCCTCGCTCGCGCAGCCGCGCGGCGATCGCCGAGCCGACGCGTCCCGCGCCGATCACATGAGCTCTCTGGATCATCGGTGGCTCCAGTTCCGTTGCCGGATACCGGGCAGCGCAGTGTAGCTCAGCAGCCCTCAGCGACCGAGTCGGCCGAAGCAGGTTCGCGCGCACCGCCGGCCACTCGTCGTCGAGCACGCTGTACCAGGCCGAGTCGCGGCGCTCGCCGCCGCGGACGAGCATGTGCTTGCGGTGGACGCCCTCGAACTGCGCCGGCAGCGCTGCCATCGCGCCCCGCGAGCGCTCGTTCCGGGCGTCCGTCTTCAGCTCGACCCGCAGGCAGCCGAGCCGCTCGAAGGCGTGCTCGAGCATCAGCAGCTTCGCCTCGACGTTCGCGCCCGTGCCCCAGGCCGCCGGGGTGAGCCACGTCCAGCCGATCTCGATGCTCCGGTGCTCCGGCCGCAGCGCGAGATAACGGGTGCTTCCGATCACGCGGCCGTCCTCGCGCCGACACCGTCACGAATGGCAGCTCGGTTCCGGCGGCCGCGCTCGCGAGCGCCTGCGTCGAGCGTAAGGCGCGCATCTCCTCGCGCGTCTGCGGCTGGACGATGCTGAGCCACTGCCAGGTGCGCGGCGTCGCGCGACGCCTCCCACAAGCCCGTCTTCGTGCGCGAGCGACATCGGCTCGAGCCGCACGAGCTCGCCCTCGAGCACCGACCTGCCTCGTCCACTGCGCCGACATTAGACTCCGAGCATGCCGATCTACGAGTACGCGTGCATGGAGTGCGAGTCGCACTTCGAGGAGCTCGTCCGGAATGCCGAGCAGGCGGTCGCGTGCCCGGAATGCGGCGCCGGCAACGTGCTCAAGCAACTCTCGACGTTCGCGGTGGCCGGCGTCTCCTCGCAGCCCGAGTTCGGCGGCGGCGCCGGCGGCGGCTGCTGCGGCGGCTCCTGCGGCTGCGGGTAACTGCTCCGCCCCCGAGCGTAAACTCACCGGCGATGAGCGAACTGCTCACGGCGTACAAGGACGAGACGCTCGGCTGCACGCGCTGCCCGCTCTCGGCGACGCGGACGCAGGTCGTCTTCGGCTCCGGCGACCCGAGCGCCGAGCTGATGTTCGTCGGCGAGGCGCCCGGCTTCCACGAGGACCAGCAGGGCGTTCCGTTCGTCGGCCAGGCGGGCCAGCTGCTCGAGAAGCTGCTGAACGGGATCGGCCTCTCCCGCACCGACGTCTACATCGCGAACGTGCTCAAGTGCCGCCCGCCCGGGAACCGCGACCCGCAGCCCGATGAGATCGAGGCCTGCGAGTCGCACCTGTTCCGCCAGATCGAGTTGATCAAGCCGACGCTTGTCGCCACGCTGGGCAACTTCGCGACCAAGCTCCTCTCCGGGAAGCCGACCGGGATCACGCGCGTGCACGGAGTCCCGCAGCAGGTCACGCTCGGCGGCAACGAGGTCACGCTCTACCCGCTCTACCACCCGGCCGCCGCCCTCTATACGCGCGCGATGCTCTCGGTGCTCGAAGAGGACTTCGCCCGGATCCCGCAGCTGCTCGGCCGGCCGGCCGCGGCTCCCGAGGCACTGGAGCCGTTCGTGCCGGAGCCCGTGTTCGAGCGGGCGCCCGAGCCGGCGGTTCAGCTCGGCCTCTTCTAACCAAGGAGGTGGAGCTGCAGTCCTCCTCGCCCGGGGAGACCGAGGCGCTCGCCGCACGACTCGCACGCGAGCTCGTCGTCGGCGACGTCGTCGCCGTCTCGGGCGAGCTCGGCTCGGGGAAGACGACGTTCGTGCGCGGGGCCTGCCGCGCGCTCGGAGTGACTGCGCCGGTGACGAGCCCGACGTACACGATCGGCCACCGCTACGAAGGCGACCCGGACGTCTCGCACCTCGACCTCTACCGCTTCACAGACGTGTCCGCGGCGGAGTGGGGCGACCTCGAGCCGTACTTCGACGACGCGATCGTGTTCGTCGAGTGGCCGGAGGCGGCCCGAAGCGGGCTGCCGCCGGTGCGCGTATCGGTCCGTGCTCGAGCACGTCGACGAACACAGCCGGCGAATCGTGATCGACGGCGACGTAACCTTCGGTCATGCCGCTGATCCTGGCCTTCGACACCGCGACTGAGCGCGCCACGAGCGCCCTCGTGGACGACGGCGAGGTGCTCGGCGAGCGCGTCTCGCGGGCCGCGACGCTGCTGGCCGACGTCGACGCGCTCCTGCGGCAGGCGGGGGCGCACCCCCGCGATCTCGGCGGGCTCGCGGTCGGCACCGGCCCCGGCAGCTTCACCGGGAATCAGGATCGGCCTCGCCGCCGCGCGCGGGCTCGCGCTCGCGCTCGGTGTACCGGCGGCGGGAGTCTCGACGCTCGACGCTCTGGCCGCGGGCGCGCCCGGAGCGACCCCGGTGATCGACGCCAAGCGGCGCGAGGTGTTCGTGCCGGGCCCGCGGGCGCTCGCGCCCGACGACCTCGATCTGGCGGCAGGAACCGTCTGCGTCGGCGACGGCGCCGTGCGCTACCGCGACGCTCCTCGAGCAGGCCGGCGCCGAAGTGCCGCCGGACGACGACGAGCGCCACCTGCCGCGCGCCCGCTTCCATGCCGAGCTGGCGCGGGACTTCGGGCCGGTCGAGCGGGTCGAGCCGCTCTACGTGCGCGTTCCCGACGCCGTCGAGGTGTCCCGATGAAGCTGGAGCTGCGGAAGCTCGAGTTGCGCGACCTGAGCGCGATCGAGCAGATCGAGCGCGAGTCGTATCCGACGCCCTGGTCGCGTTCGATGTTCGCCGGCGAGCTCGCCAAGCCGAGCTCGCTCTCGCTCGGGGCGTTCGACCCTGAGTCGGGGGCCCTCGTCGGCTATCTCGTCATCTCGCGCTACGTCGACGCCTGGCACGTGATGAACCTCGCCGTGACCGAGTCCTACCGCCGCCGTGGGGTGGCCCGCACCTTGCTCGACCAGCTCTTCGAGGTGACCGCGGCGGACGAACGCCGCGGCTACACGCTCGAGGTGCGGGTGTCCAACGAGGGTGCGATCAAGCTCTACGAGGCGATGGGCTTCGTCTCGCGCGGCGTGCGACGCGGCTACTACACCGACAACCGGGAGGACGCCCTGATCATGTGGAGAGATCCCGTCGCGGCGGAGCGCGCCGAGGCGGGTGATCGTCATTCTCGGCGATCGAGACGTCCTGCGACGAGACCGCTGCGGCGCTCGTGACCGAAGAGGGCGAGTCCGCGCGAACGTCGTCTCGTCCCAGGCGGATCTGCACGCGCGGTTCGGCGGCGTCGTCCCCGAGATCGCGTCGCGCCGCCACCTCGAGCTCGTGTCGCCCGTCGTCCAGGAGGCGCTCGGCGAAGCGGGGGCGAGCCTCGACGACGTCGACACGGTCGCGGTCACGCAGGGGCCGGGCCTGATCGGGGCGCTGCTCGTCGGCCTCTCGGCGGCGAAGGCGCTCGCCTGGGCCCGCGGCCTGCCGCTTGCGCCCGTCGACCACCTCCACGGCCACGTCGCTTCGCTCTATCTCGAGCCCGATCCCGTCGAGCCGCCGTTTCTCTGCCTGCTCGCGAGCGGGGGACACACGCTCCTGCTCGACGTTCGCGACCGCGCCGGCTATCGCGTCCTCGGTACGTCGATCGACGACGCCGCCGGTGAGGCGTTCGACAAGGGCGCGCGCCTGCTCGGGCTCGGCTATCCCGGGCGGCGCCGAGCTCGACCGGCTTGCGCAAGGCGGTGACCCGGAGGCGTTCTCGTTCCCGGTCGCCAAGCTGGACGGGCTGGACTTCTCGTTCTCGGGGGTGAAGACGGCGCTCCTGTACGCCGTGCGCGATCTCGGCGACGCGCCTGGAGGCGCGCAAGGCCGACCTCGCGGCGTCCTATCAGCGCGCGATCGTCCGGGCGCTCGTCGAGCGCGCGCAGGCTGCCGCGGAGCGCGAGCAGCTCGACACGATCGCCGTCGTCGGCGGTGTCGCCGCCAACAGCGAGCTGCGCGCCGCGCTGCCCGGAGCCCGCTTCGCGCCGCTCCCGCTCTGCACCGACAACGCCGCGATGATCGCGTCGGCGGCCAGGTACGGCAGACGCCTTCCCTATCCTCGGTACCTTGACCTCGACGCGTATGCATCGCGCGCCTGACCGGCCCAGACGAGCGTTCCGACTCGCCGCTGCGCTGGCGGTCGCGTCCGCCCTGCTCGCGGCCGGCGGCGGACAGGGCGCCGACTCGCCGCAGCGCGCTCGAGGGCGGCGCCGCAGGCTGGCGCGGGTTCGTCGACGGAGATCGCAGCGCCGTCGCGATCGGTGAGCGGATGATCGTCGTGCTCCGCAACCCGTCGCTCGCCGACCACATTGCGAAGGCGGGCGGCCAGCGCGACCGAGTCGCAGATGCGGCGCCTGGACGGCCGGAGCGCTCGCAGGCCAGAAGCAGATCGCGGCGCGGTTGTCGCGCGAGGGAATCCAGCTCGTGCCCGACTTCGTCTACACGCGCACCTTCAACGGCTTCGCTGCCCCGATCGACAGTCGGGCGCTCGCGCTGCTCGAGCGCGACCCGGACGTGGTCGGTGTCTACCCGGTGCGCGCGGCGTATCCCGCCTCGCTCTCGCCGGCCGAGCTTCTTGCGCCTCAGTTCGCGGCCGGCAGCGGCCGGCGCGCGGATCTCCGTCTGCTCGGCTTCGACGGCGGAGGGGTGACGATCGCTCTCCTCGACACCGGCGTCGATGCGAGCCACCCGTTCATCCGCGACCGGCTGCTCGACGGCATCGACGTGCTCGACCCCGACGCGCGCGCGCTCGCGCGCCCCTACCCGAACGAGCCGACCCGGCTCGAGCGCCACGGGACGCAGGTGGCGGGCCTGCTCGTCGGCAGCGGCGGGCCCGGCGGCATCCGCGGCGTCGCCCCCGGCGCGTCGATCCTGCCGATCCGCATCGCCGGCTGGCAGCCGAGCGCCGAAGGCGGGTTCGCGGTCTACAGCAGGACCGACCAGCTGCTCGCCGGCCTCGAGCGGGCCGTCGACCCGGACGCGGACGGCGACGTGCTCGACGCAGCGCGCGTTGCGGTCATCGGCGTCACCGAGCCGTTCGCCGCGTTCGCGGACGGGCCCGTCGCGCGCGCGGTCGCCGGCGCGACTGGGCTGGACACGCTGGTCGTCGTCCCGGCGGGCAACGAGGGACCGGCCGGGCCGGGCTACGGCAGCATCGGCGGCCCAGGCGGCTCACCCGCCGCTCTCACAGTCGGCGCGGCCGACCTCCGCCGCGAGACGGCGACGGTTCGCGTCGTCATCCGGGCGGGGTTGCGCGTCGTGCTCGACCGGGAGCTGCCGCTCGGCGGCGCCGCGGCGCCACGGGCGCCGCTCTCGCTGGCGGTGATGCGGCCGCGGCGGAACGTCGCGTCCGGACCGCGCGGCACGCCGCTCGCTCGGTACTTCGACGACCGCGGCTACAGCATCGTCGCCGGCCGCGCGGCCTTCATCGCACGCGCTGCGGGGCCGACGGACGACGCGCGGGAGGCCGTGCTCGCCGGGGCCGAGGCGATCCTCGTCGACGGGGTCGTGCCGGCCGGCGCACTCGGGCTCGACGACCGCCTGGACGTGCCCGTCGTCGGCCTGCCGACCGCCGCCGCTGCAGCGCTCCGCGCGGCGATCGCGCGCGGGACGGACGTTCGCGTCTCACTCGGCGCGCCGGGCTGGCGGGCCAACGGACGGCGCGCGTCGATCGCAGCGTTCTCCTCGCACGGCCTCGCCTTCGGCGGCGGCGTCAAGCCAGAGGTCGCGACCTCCGGCGTCGAGCTGATCACCGCCGATCCGGGCCGCAACGACGACCGGACCGCGCGCTACGGGACGATCAGCGGCTCGAGCGCGGCCGCAGCGCTTGCGGGTGGCGCAGCCGCCGTGCTGGCACAGGCGCGGCCGGAGCTGGACGCGACGGCCCTGAAGGGAGTGCTCGTCGGCACGGCCGTTCCGGTCAGCCGGAGCCCGGTCGCCGCCCAGGGCGCCGGCGTCATCGACCTCGGAGCGGCGACCGCCGCCGAGGTCATCGCCGACCCGGCCGCCGTCGGCTTCGGCGCCGCAGACTAGGCGGGCTGGCAAGCCGTGCGCCGGATCGCGGTCCGGAACGTGTCCACGCGGCGGGTCAGCGGTCGAGGTGGCGGCGTCGGCGGAGGGAATCGCGGGCATCCTCGGTGACGGCGAAGCCGGCCCGTCTGCGGCTGCGTCGCGGGCGAGCAGCGCTTCGTGACGCTGACCGCGCGCGTCTCGTTCCTCCCGCGCGGGCTCGGCGCGATCGAAGGGCGTGCGCGGCTCGAGGTCGCCGGCGGCGGGCGGCTCTACGTCCCGTGGGCCGTCGCCCTACCCGTTCGGGGCTCGGCGCTGATCGGCGACGTCAGCCTCTCGGCCCGAAGCTTCCGCGCGTCGGACCGCGCGCCGGCGGTCCTGACCGTGCAGGCCGGCCAGGTGCGCGATCTGGCCGGGCGGCGCCAGCTGCGTCCCGTCTCGCGGCTCGACGTGGAGTTGTGGCGCGGCGACGAGCGGCTCGGCGTGCTCGCTCGGCTGCGCGACGTGCTGCCCGGGCGGTACGCGTTCGGGCTGACGGGCCGAGGGCCGCGCGGAGGCGCGCTCGCCCACGGCGTGTACAAGCTGCGTGTCGTGGCGCTGCCGCCGGAAGGGCCGGCCGAGGCGGAGGTCGTCAGCTTCCGGATTCGCTGAGCCGCGGCGGCGATAGACTCCCGCCCGCCAACGAGCGAGCCAAGCCGGGAGGAGTCGCATGACGACGGCCGAGGTGCCAACCCACCTGCGGGAGAACCCGTATGCGATCGCGCGCGAGCAGCTGCGGCGCGTCGGTAAGACCTTCGCGATCGATCCGAACCTGATCAACGTCCTCGAGCGGTGCAAGAAGTCCGTCGAGGTCTCGATCCCGGTCACGATGGACGACGGCTCCGTGACCGTCTTCGAGGGGTACCGCGTCACGCACAACATCGCCCGCGGCCCTTCCAAGGGAGGCATCCGCTACCACCCGAACGTCACCCGCGACGAGGTCAAGTCGCTCGCGATGTGGATGACCTGGAAGTGCGCGCTGATGGGCCTGCCGTTCGGGGGCGCCAAGGGCGGCGTCGTCTGCGATCCGAAGCAGCTTTCGCGGCGTGAGCTCGAAGGCATGACCCGCCGCTTCACGAGCGAGATCATCAACGAGATCGGGCCGGAGAAGGACATCCCGGCGCCCGACGTCGGCACCGACGCGAGCGTGATGGCGTGGATCTTCGACACCTACTCGATGAACAAGGGCCACTCGGTGCTCGGCGTCGTGACGGGCAAGCCGCTGGCGATCGGAGGCTCGCTCGGGCGCGAGGAGGCGACTGCACGCGGCGCGCTCTATGTGATCACCGACGCGCTGCAGGAGGAGGGCAAGAGCTTCGAGGGGCTGCGCGTCGCCGTGCAGGGCTTCGGCAACGTCGGCCGGCACCTCGCGCGCATGCTCGCCGAGGAGGGCGCGATCGTGATCGCGGTCTCGGACTCGAGCTGGAGGGCTGCACGCGCCGAACGGACTCGACATGGCCGGGTGTCCTCGCGCACAAGTCCGAGCACGGGACCCTGCAGGGCTTCGCCGGCGGCGATGCGATCACGAACGAGGAGTTGCTCGAGCTCGAGTGCGACGTGCTCGCCCCGTGCGCGCTCGAGCAGGTGATCAACACCGACAACGCGGCCCAGGTGAAGGCGCGGATCATCTGCGAGGGGGCGAACGGGCCCGTGACCCCGGCAGCGGACGAGATCCTCGAGGATCGCGGCGTCCTCGTCCTGCCGGACGTGCTCGCGAACGCGGGTGGCGTCGTCGTCTCGTACTTCGAGTGGGTGCAGGGCCTGCAGGAGTACTTCTGGAAGGAGGAGGAGGTCAATGCGCGGCTGAACGACATCGTCACGCGGGCCTTCCGGGAGACGTGGGAGACGCGCGAGCAACACGGGACGAGCATGCGCATGGCCGCCTACGGGCTGGCGCGTGCGGCGCGTCGCCGAGGCGACCATCACGCGGGGCCTCTATCCCTAGAGTCGTTCTCTACAGCGCGGAGGGGTGCCACCTCTGCGAGCGTGCGCTCGAGGTCGTCGAGCAGGTATGCGCCGGCGACTTCGAGCGCGTCGACATCGGCGGCGTCCCCGAGCTGGAGGCGGCCTACCGTGCCTCGATCCCCGTCGTCGAGATCGACGGCGAGCGCGCCTTCACGTACTTCGTGCAGCCAGAAGCACTCCGGCAACGCCTGAAGGCGTGCAGCTGACGGTTCCCTCCGCGGCTTGAGTGGGTGCGCGGGCATCATGTGACGCGGTTGTCACAAACCTGGACGGAAGGATCGAGTTGGCGGATCGGCTGACGGTAGGAGTTGCGGCGCGGCTCTCCCGGTACCTGCAGGTGCTCACGCAGGCGAAGAAGATGGGCAAGGAACGGATCTCGTCCCAGGAGATCTCGGACTACACGAACATCAACGCCACGCAGATCCGGCGCGACCTGTCCGGCTTCGGCAAGTTCGGCAAGCGCGGAGTCGGCTACAACATCGAGTCGCTGCTGGGCGAGATCCGCAAGATCCTCCGCACCCAGGGGCAGCACAACATCGCGCTCGTCGGCGCCGGCCGCCTCGGCCAGGCGATCGCCAGCTCGCCCATCTTCGCGGAGCACGGGATCAACATCGCCGCCGTGCTCGACACCGACCCGGAGAAGACCGGCCATGCGATCGGCAATCTCAGCGTGCAGCCGTACGCGAACCTGCGCGAGTCGGTGCGCGAGAACAACATCATCGTCGGCGTGCTCGCTGTCCCGGCGGACAGCGCCCAGCGGGCGGCGAACGATCTGATCGACGCCGGCGTGAAGATCATCTTCAACTACTCAGAGGCGCTCCTCGACGTGCCGGGCGACGTCGCCGTCCATGCCTCGAACCCCGCCGTCGAGCTCCTCTACGCGCTCTACTTCCACCTGACCTAGCACCACCGGCCGCGCCGCCTGCGGCCGGCGGAGCCGGCCTCCGGCGCCGCTCTCGCCCGTGGCGGCGCTCCACGCGAGGGCCCGTGCTAGCGCACTGTTCCCTCGCGCTCCGCACCGCCACGAACGAGCCGGAGGCGCTAGGCCATTGGCCTCAACGGACATGTCTGAGGGACTGTCCCTCGGACAAGTCCGCATTGCTCAGCGGCGTGTCGGAGGCTTCGCCTCGCGCTTGTCCGGGACGCCGTCGTTGTCGTCGTCGGCGTCGGTGCGGTCGGCGATCCCGTCGCCGTCGTCGTCCCCGTCGCGCCGATATCGGCAGGATGAGCCGGTGCCTCATCCCTTGATCGGTGAAAGCGAGCTGTCCTGAGGATCCTCCTCTGGCACGGGTACCTCCTCGGGGGCACCGGCTCGAACGTCTACACGCGGGCGCTCGCGAAGGAGTGGACGCGCGCAGGCCACGACGTCGACCGTGCTGAGCCAGGAGCCGCACCCCGAGCAGCACGACCTCGGTGGCGCGCGCACAGTCCGGCCGGACGTCGGCGGGCTGCTGCCCGTCTTCGTGCTCGACCGCTACGAGGGCTACGAGGTCAAGCTCGTGCAGGACTGCTCGCGGGCCGAGCTCGACGACTGGGTCGAGCGCAACGCGGCCGCCGTGCGCGAGCAGCTGCCTGCCGACCTCGTCTTCTGCAACCACGTCCTCCTCGGTGGGCCGGTCGGTGCCGCGGCCGGCGCCCGCTATGCGGTCAAGGCGCACGGCTCCGAGCTCGAGTACTCGATGCGCGGCAACGAGCCGCTGGCCGCCTGGGGACGGGAAGCGCTCGACGCGCGCAGAGGCCGTCTTCGTCGGCTCGGCGCACATCCGAGAGGTGCTCGAGGACGTCGTCGGCCACGTCGACCGCGTGCACGAGGTGCCGCCCGGCGTCGACATCGACGAGTGGCGGCCCCGTCCGCGCGACGAGGCGCTCGCGGGCCTCCTCGCGGAGGCAAGGCGCGATCCGCCCAATCCCGGCAACGTCAGCGAGCGGCTGCCGGACGAGGGGAACGCCGAGCGCCTGGCCGAGTTCCTCGCCGGCGACCAGCCCACCGTCGTCTACTTCGGGAAGCTCCTCTACAACAAGGGCGTCCACATCCTGCTCGAGGCCCTGCGCGACGTCGGCGCCCGCGCCGTCATCGTCGGCTTCGGCGACTACCGCGACGAGCTCGAGCTGCTCGGCGGGCCGCGGACGCTCTTCACCGGACCGCTCGAGCACCGGCACCTCGTCCACCTGCTCGCGCTCGCGGACGCGACGGTCGTCCCGTCGATCTTCCCGGAGGCGTTCGGCATGGTCGCCGCCGAGGCCGCCGCCGCCGGCTCGCCGCCGCTCGTCGCGCGTCACTCCGGCCTGGCGGAGGTCGCCGAGGGGCTGGAGGAGGAGTACCCGGCCCACCTCAGCCACCTCGCGAGCTTCGCCACCGGCGACGCGGCCGACCTCGCAGCCAAGCTGAGCGAGCTGCTCGCGCTGCCGGACGCCGACCGCGCCGCCTTGCGCGCAGCCGCCCGGAACGCGACCGTGAATCGCTGGAGCTGGGCGGGAGTCGCGCGCCGCCTGCTCGAACCGTTTAACTAGGCTCCCGCGCATGGGTGACGAGCAACGGATCGGCTACGAGGAGCTTCTCGTCGCGGCGCGCGAGAGCTTCGAGACCGGCACCGACTTCACCGTCGCGGTCGAGGAGGAGTTCGCGCTGCTCGACCCGGCGACGCTCGGGCTCGTCAACCGGTTCGAGGAGGTGCAGGCCGCGGCGCAGGGGACGTCGCTGCGAGCCGAACCTCGTCGGCGAGCTGATCGCTTCCGAGGTCGAGGTCAGGACGGGGCGCTGCGAGACGGTTCGCCGACGTTCCGGCCGCGCTGGCAGAGCGCCGCGCGCAGCTGCAGGCGCTCGTCGACCCGCTGGGGATCGCGCTCGGTGCGACCGGCACGCACCCGTGGGCGCCCTGGCAGGAGCAACGGATCATCGACACGCCGCACTACCGCCGCAACGACGAGCTGCTCCGCTACGTCGTCTGGCGCAACAACACGTTCGGCCTCCACGTCCACGTCGGCATCCGCGGCGCCGACCGCGCCATCGCGGTCGTGAACGGGCTCCGCAACCTGCTGCCCGAGCTGCTCGCGCTCTCGGCCAGCTCGCCCTTCGTCGAGAACGTCAACTCCGGGCTGCACTCGGCGCGCACCCAGATCTTCACGCGCTTCTTCCCGCGCTGCGGCGTCCCGGACGCGTTCGCGCTCGTGGCAGGAGTACGAGGACTACGTCCGCTTCCTCTACGAGACCGGGCTCGGTCACCGAGCACACGCAGCTCTGGTGGAGCGTGCGCCCGCATCTCGCGTTTCCGACGGTCGAGATCCGCATCTGCGACGGGCAGCCGGACCTCGCGGAGGCGCAGGCGCTGGCCGCGTTCGCCACCTCGCTCGCGGCGCGGATCGCCCGCGCCCACGACGAGGGCGAGCCGCTCGCCGACCAGCCGCACAGGCTGATCGAGGAGAACACGTGGCGTGCGATCCGCCACGGCCTCTCCGGCGACTTCATCGACCTCGAGCGCGGTGACGTGCTGCCGGCGCGCGCCCGGCTCGAGCGCCTGCTCGAGTGGGTCGCGCCGGTCGCGGAGGAGATCGGCGCGGCGCCGTACCTCGCGATCCCGGAGCGCAACGCGGCCGAGCGCCAGATCGCCCGCTTCGAGGAGGGAGCGACGCTTCCCGAGATCTACGCCGAGCAGGTCGGAGTGCCCGTCCGTGGCTGACGAGCGCGTCGGCGAGGAGGAGCTGCTCGCGGCGCTCGCGCAGCTGCAGGTCTCCGATCTGCTCGTGCAGACGCTCTCGACCGTTTCCTCGCTCGCCTATCACCGGCTCTCGGAGGAGCACCGCGACCTCGAGCAGGTCCGGCTCGCGATCGAGGCACTGCGCGCGCTGGTGCCGGTGCTTTCGGGCTCGCTGCCGCCGGAGCTGCTGCGCGACTTCGAGCAGGTGACCGCGAACCTCCAGCTCGCCTACGCGAGCGCCGTCGCACCCGCGCCCTGAACCCGGGCACGCCCGACCCCTTGTGATACATAATCCCCCGCGCCGAGACAGCTCGGCGCTCACTTTGTGACGGGGTATTTTGAGACGGAGGCTTGATGGACTTCTTCAATGACCACGCGGTTCTCTTCGCGCTGATCTGCGCCGGCGTCGCCGTCGGGTTCGGGCTGTACTTCACGTGGTGGCTGCTGAAGCAGCCGGCCGGGAGCGAGCGGATGCAGGAGATCTCGCGTGCGGTGCAGGAGGGCGCGGCGGCATACCTGCGCCGGCAGTACATCGACGATCGCGGCGGTCGCCGTCGTCCCGTTCCTGCTGCTCGGCTTCTACAACGAGCTCGGCTGGGGACCGGCGATCGGGTTCGCGATCGGCGCGATTCTCTCGGCCGCGGCGGGCTTCATCGGCATGAACGTCGCCGTACGCTCGAACGTCCGCACCGCGGAGGCCGCGAAGTCGGGTCTGCGCCCGGCGTTCAACGTCGCCTTCCGCGCCGGCTCGGTCGCCGGCCTGCTCGTCGTCGGCCTCGGCCTGCTCGGGGTCGCCGGCTACTACGGCTTCCTCACGGTCCTGCTCGACAACACCCAGGAGTCGGCGATCGACGACCTGATCGGCCTCGCCTTCGGCGGCTCGCTGATCTCCGTCTTCGCGCGGCTCGGCGGCGGCATCTTCACGAAGGCCGCCGACGTCGGCGCCGACCTCGTCGGCAAGATCGAGGCCGGCATCCCCGAGGACGACCCGCGCAACCCGGCCGTGATCGCGGACAACGTCGGCGACAACGTCGGCGACTGCGCCGGCATGGCGGCCGACCTGTTCGAGACCTACGCGGTCACCGCGGTCGCCGTGATGCTGCTCGGGACGGCGTTCCCGCTCGGGAACCTGCCGGTCTACCCGCTGGCGCTCGGCGGCGTCTCGATCCTCGCCTCGGTGATCGGGATCTACTTCGCCCGGATCGGCAAGGGCGGCTCGATCATCAACGCGCTCTACAAGAGCGTCATCGCCGCCACGGTGCTCTCGGCGATCGGCTTCATCCCCGTCACGATGGCGTTCGACGAGGGCCGCTTCAGCTTCGGCGAGCTGTACGGCTCGGCGCTCGTCGGGCTCGTGATCACCTTCCTGCTGGTGGCGATCACCGAGTTCTACACCGGCTCGCGCTGGAACCCCGTCAAGTCGATCTCGAAGGCCTCGCAGACCGGCCACGCGACGAACATCATCGAAGGGCTGGCCGTCGGCATGCGTGCGACGGCCGCGCCGGTGCTCGTGATCGCCGCGGGGATCATCGCCGCGTACGAGATCGCCGGCCTCTACGGGATCGGCGTCGCCGTGATGGCTCAGCTGTCGATGTGCGGCCTGATCGTCGCGCTCGACGCCTTCGGCCCGGTGACGGACAACGCGGGCGGCATCGCCGAGATGGCTCATCTCGACGAGTCCGTCCGCGCGATCACCGACCCGCTCGACGCCGTCGGGAACACGACGAAGGCGGTCACGAAGGGCTACGCGATCGGCTCCGCCGGCCTCGCCGCGCTCGTGCTCTTCGACGAGTACACGCGCGGTCTCGACGAAGCGGGGCTGAACACGACGTTCGCCCTCGGCGACCCGTACGTGATCGCCGGGCTCTTCATCGGCGGCATGATGCCGTTCCTCTTCGCGGCGCTCGCGATGACCGCCGTCGGCCGCGTCGGCGGCGAGGTCGTCCTCGAGGTGCGGCGGCAGTTCAAGGAGATGCCCGGGATCATGGAGGGCACCCAGCGTCCCGACTACAGCCGGGCCGTCGACATCGTCGCCAAGTCGGCGATCAAGAAGATGATGCTGCCGGCCCTGATCCCGGTCGCGATCCCGATCGCCGTCGGAATCATCAAGCCCGAGATGCTCGGCGGCCTGCTGATCGGCACGATCGTCACCGGCATCTTCCTCGCGATCTCGATGACCTCGGGCGGCGGCGCCTGGGACAACGCGAAGAAGCTGATCGAGGACGGGCTCTACGGCGGCAAGGGCTCGGAGGCGCACGCCGCCTCGGTCACCGGCGACACCGTCGGCGATCCCTACAAGGACACCGCCGGCCCCGCGATCAACCCGATGATCAAGATCGCGAACATCGTCGCGATCCTGATCATCCCGCTGCTCGTCTCGATTCACGGCTAAGCGTGCGAGAGAGGGAGCCGGCAGGCTCCCTCTCGTCCGCATCCGCTTGTCCGGCGGCGCGATTCAGTCTAGGATGCAAACCGCTTGGGGAAGGGCCGTCGATCTTCGTCGGCGGCTGGACCGAAAAAACTTAGGGGAGAGACACAGAATGAGAGATATCCGGCGGACTATCCGCTTGGGCTTCTTGCTCGTGCTGCTTGGTCTCATCGCCGCGGCTGTCAGCGGCTCAGCGAGCGGAGGAGCGACAGCAGCGAGCGGCAACGGGCCCGATCCTGGGCTCGTCCAGAAGCTGAAGGACAAGGCGCGCGGCTCGGTCGCGCTCAGCGAGAAGCAGGCCACGAAGCACATCGGCTTCGTTCGCGCAGGCCAGAACGGCGACCTCTTGCCGGGCAATTCCGGCAAGGCGGAAGTCAAGGCCAAGGACTTCCTGCGCGAGTACGGCGCCATCCTCGGCGCCGGCAGCGAGTCCACGCTCGACGAGATCTCGTCGACGACCGACTCGCTCGGCGCGACGCACGTCACCTACCAGCAGTTCTACAAGGACGTGCCCGTCTGGGGCGGGACGATCAAGGCGCACACGGACGCGGACGGCAACCTGACCGCGGTCAACGGCGTCGCCGTTCCGGACATCTCGCTCGACACGACGCCGCGGCTCAGCGCCGCCGACGCCGGCGCGCGTGCGATCGCCACAGTCGTCGCAGATCCGCCGGCGAACGAGAAGACGGGCCAGAAGGCCTCGCTCTCCGCGAGCGATCTTCACGTCTCGTCGGCGAAGCTGTACGTCTACCGGCTCGGTCTGCCGAAGGGCGCCGAGGGCACGAACCAGCTCGTCTACGAGGTCACCGTGACCAACGGCTCGAGCGTGCGTGACGTCGTCTTCGTGCACGCGCAACGCGGGCAAGGTCGTCAACCGCTACTCCGCGGTCACCGACGCGCTGTTCCGCCGCGTCTGTACGAGCAGAGCTCGACCACGGCCGACCAGGTCTGGCAGGAGGGCGACCCGTTCCCGGGCGCGCTGAACGGCGACCAGCAGAACATCGTCAACTTCAGCGGCAACTCGTACTGGCACTTCTTCAACGCGTTCGGCCGCGATTCCTACGACGGCGCTGGGCGCGAGATGAGGATCGGTCAACAACGATCCGACGATCGCCTGCCCGAACGCCAACTGGAACGGCACGACCACGAACTACTGCAACGGCGTCACCTCCGACGACGTCGTCGCGCACGAGTGGGGTCACGCCTACACGCAGTTCACGCACGACCTGATCTACCAGTGGCAGCCGGGCGCGCTCAACGAGTCCTACTCGGACATCTGGGGCGAGACGGTCGACCTGATCAACGGGGTCGGCACCGACGCGCCGGGCGCGGTCCGCACGGTCGGCGCCTGCTCGACGTTCACCGGGCCCTCGCGTAGTCGTGATCAACACACCGGCGTCGATCGCCCGGACCTGCCCGGCGGGACCGCCGCGTTCGGGCCGCCCGTGACGCGCGACCGGGATCACCGGGGACGTCGTCCTCGCCGACGACGGCGTCGGCCCCGGCGCTCCGACGCCTGCACAGCGCTTCACGAACGCGGCTCGATGGCCGGCAAGATCGCGCTCGTCGACCGCGGCACCTGCGGGTTCGCGGTCAAGGTCGAAGAATGCCCAGAACGCCGGCGCCATCGCCGTCGTCGTCGCGAACAACGCGCCGGCGCTGCGTCCGGCGATGGCGCGGCGTCGATCCGACGATCACGATCCCGTCCGCTGCTGATCATCGTCGCCGACACGGCAACGCTGATCAAGGGCGAGCTCGCCCGGGACACGGTCAACGTGACGCTGAAGCAGAATCGCGCCGGCAGGCTCGGAGAACTCGCTACCGCTGGCTGATGGGCGAGGACTCGACCGCCTTCGGCGGCGCGATCCGCGACATGTGGACTCCGACCTGTCTCGGCGACCCGGGCAAGGTGACCGACGCCGAGTACCACTGCGCCACGAGCGACGGCGGCGGCGTCCACTCGAACTCGGGCGTGCCGAACCACGGCTACGCCTTGCTCGTGGACGGTGGCACGTACAACGGCCAGACGATCACGGCGATCGGCCTGACCAAGGCCGCTCACCTGTACTGGCGGGCGCAGTCCGTCTACCAGACCCCGACGACCGACTTCGAGGACCACGCAGATGCCCTCGAGGCCTCCTGCACGGATCTGATCGGTCAGCCGCTCAAGGATCTGGGCACGAGCAGCACGCCGACCGGCCCCTCGGGCCAGTCGATCACGGCGGCCGACTGCGCGTCGGTCACCGACGATGATCGCGGCGGTCGAGCTTCGCACGCGATCCGACGCAGTGCAACTTCCAGCCGGCGCTGAACCAGAACCCGCCCAGCCTCTGCGCGAATCAGAAGAATGCCCCGGTCATCTACGAGGAGGACTTCGAGGACGGGCTCGGCGGCTGGACGCTGACGAACCAGGGCGTCTTCGCCGGCTGGCCGCCTGACACGAACTGGGTCCACGACACGTCGCTCCCGGGTGGCCGCGCGGGCTCGGCGGCGTTTGGCGAGGACGTCGAGCGGGCAACTGTGACGGCGGTGCCGGTGACGTCTCGGGCGTCATGCGCCTGGCGAGCCCGGCGATCACGCTGCCGAACGCCGGCTATCCTCAGCCCGCGGCTGACCTTCGAGCACTACTTCGCCACGGAGCTCGGCTGGGACGGCGGCAACGTGAAGATCAGCGTCAACGGCGGCGCCTATCTGGTCGTTCCGGCGTCGGCGTTCACGCTTCAACCCGTACAACGCGACGATGCCAAACAGCCGCCGCGGGCAACACCAACCCGCTGGCCGGCCAGCCCGGCTTCACCGGCACCGACGGCGGCGAGGTTCACGGCAGCTGGGGGCAGTCGCAGATCGACCTGACGCAAGCTCGGAGTGAAGGCAGGCGACACGATCCAGCTTCGCTTCGACTTCGGCATGGACGGCTGCACCGGCATCGACGGCTGGTACGTCGACGACGTCAAGGTGCGTGCCTGCAACACGAAGAAGAACCCCCAGAACGTGACGGCCAAGCAGGACTGAGCCGCACGCTCGACGAGTGACGGGAGGGGCGCCGGAGACGGCGCCCCTCCTCGTTCCAGGCTGCTTTACGACTCGCTGAGCCGAAGCGCGGAGAGCACGCGCACGCGCAGGCCGGCGATGGTCTGCTCGGTCGTGCGGACGATGCCGACGCCGGGGGCGAAGACGAGCTCCTCGAGGCCCGAGTCCGGGATCGGCTTGCGCGCCTGGAAGGTGAGCCGGACGCAGTTGCGCAGCGTCTTGTCGCGGCCGTCGTGGACGACCGCCGTGCGCGAAGCCACCGTCACGACGAGCGAGCGCCAGAGCGCTGTGCCCGGGAGATCGACGGTGTAGCTCGTGCCCGGAGCTGCGCCGAGCTGCAGGAACGGCTCCCAGCGCTGGGCCGACGCGTCCCACGCCTCGACCGAGCGGCCGGCTGCGCGGACGCGGAGGTCGCCGGCCCCGACCAGGCCGCGCAGGACGAGCCCGGACGGCCCGCGGGCCACAGAGACGGCTTGGGTGCCGCCTCGCTGGACGTCTCGCAGGACCCAGCGGTTGCCCTCAGTAAGCGGCAGCAGGCTTGGCGGAACGCCTGCTCCGGCGGCCGAATCAAGCGAACCGGCCAGGACGAGGACGACAACTGTAAGTGCAGGAATGTTTCTCATGCCTCGAGAGTACCCCCTCCCTGGAATGGCACACCTCTTACGAAGGGGAGGATCGGGTCTCTAGACTCCGCCGGTGCCCAGCCGACGCAGACGGCAGGTCGAGCTCGAGCGCGTCCTCGGAACGCCCGCCCTCTTCGCCACCGCCTACGGCAACGTCGGCTCCTCGATCTACTACGCGCTCGGCCTCACGGCCGTCTTCGCGCTCGGGCTGACGCCGCTCGTCTTCGTCGTCGCCGGTCGTGATCTTCGCTGCCACGGCCGCCACGTACGCCGAGGGAACGGTGCGCTTCCCGGAGGCAGGTGGCTCGTCGAGCTTCGCGCGGCACGCCTACAACGAGCTCGTCTCCTTCGGAGCGGCCTGGGCGCAGATGCTCGTCTACGTCGTCACGGTCGCCGACCTCGGCGTTCTTCGTCCCGCACTACCTCTCGATCTTCTGGGGGCCGCTGCGCGAGAACCCCTGGGACATCGTCGGCGGCGTGATCGTGATCGTGCTCCTCGTCGTGCTCAACATCGTCGGCGTCCAGGAGGCGGCCAAGCTCTCGATCACGCTGGCGGTGCTCGACTTCGCGACGCAGGTGCTGCTCGTCGCGCTCGGCTTCGTGCTCGTCTTCAGCCCCGAGATCCTCGTCGACAACATCCACTGGGGCGTCGCTCCGACCTGGGGGAACCTCGCGATCGCGGTCCCGGTCGCGATGCTCGCCTACACGGGGGTGGAGACCGTCTCCAACCTCGCCGAGGAGGTGCGCGACCCGGTCCGGAACGTGCCGAACGCGTACAAGCTCGTCGCGCTACGCCGTCTTCGCGATCTACTTCACGCTGCCGTTCATCGCGCTCTCGGCGCTGCCGGTCGAGCTGATCGACGGCGAGCTGACGACGCTGCTGGCGCTGCCGCCGGAGGAGGGGGGCTTCGCGAACGACCCGATCCTCGGCGTCGTCCAGAACCTCGGCATCGAAGGGCGGCCTGCTCGACGCGCTCGAGATCTACGTCGGCATCCTCGCTGCCACGATCCTCTTCATCGCCACGAACGCTGGCGTGATCGGCGCGTCCCGGATCACGTACTCGATGGCGACCTACCGCCAGCTCCCGGAGGTCTTCCGCCGCCTGCATCCGCGCTTCAAGACGCCGTGGCTCGCGATCGTCGCTCTTCGCCGGCGTGGCTCCGATCGCGGTGCTCCTGCCGGGTGACGTCAATTTCGTCGGCACGCTGTACTCGTTCGGCGCGACGCTCTCGTTCACGATCGCGCACGCTTCGCTGATCCGGCTGCGCATGCGTCCCGGCCCGGAGGAGATTCTCTACCGCGCGCGGCCGAACCTTCGGATCGCGCGGGGTCGACTGGCCCGTGTTCGCGCTCTTCGGCGGGCTCGCGACCGGGATCTCGTTCATCGTCATCGTCGCTCCAGAACCCGAGCGACGCGCTGGGTCGGGCTCGGCTGGATCGTCATCGGCCTCGTCTTCTACGTGCGTCTACCGCCGGCGCGTCGTGCGCGCGCCGCTGACCGCGACCGTGAAGGCGCCGCCGGCGTACGGCCCTGCGCTCGCGCTCGAGTACCGCCGGCTGCTCGTCCCGGTGCTTCCGGGTCGAGCGTCGGACGAGGCGCTCGACGTCGCTGCGAGCCTCTCCGCCGAGCGCGGCGCGCAGATCACGGCGGTCTACGTGCTCGAGGTGCCGCTCGACGTCGCGCTCGCGACCGATCTCTCCGTCGAAGAGGCGCTCGCGAACCGCGAGCTCGACGAGGCCCGCGCGATCGGCGAGTCGTACGGCGTCACGGTGATCCCGCGGCTCGTGCGCGCCCGCTACGCCGGCGCCGCGATCGTGCGGGAGGCGGAGCGGCGAAGCAGCGAGATCATCGTCATCGGCGCGCCGCGGAAGGACCTCGGGCGTCGTCAAGCGAGCGGTCTTCGGCCGCACCGTGGACTACGTGTTGAAGAACGCGCCCTGCCGCGTTCTCGTGGCAGCGTTGCCGGAGGCCGCATGAACTTCTACCGTGCGGCCGTCGCCGTGCTGGCCGTCGCCTTCGTCGGCATCGGCATCGCTCTGCTCGCCGTGACGACGGCAGAGGGCGGCGGTTTCCTCGGCTACCTGCTCGGCGGGCTCTTCATCGCGCTCGGCGTCGGACGGCTCACCCTGCTGCTGCGAGGCGGCCGCTAGGTGGCCCGGAAGCTCCGCGGCTTCCAGCGCGTTCTCGACGCGCCGGCGCTCTTCTCGATCGCGTACGGCGAGATCGCGTCCTCGATCTACTTCGCGCTCGGGATCGTCGCCGCGCACGCTCTCGGGCTGACGCCCGTCGTGCTGCTCGGCGCCGGCGTCTTCTTCCTGATCGTCTCGCTGTCGTACGCGGAGGGAACGGCGGCGATCCCGGAGACCGGCGGCGCCGCCACCTTCGTGCGACGGGCGTACAACGACGTGCTCGGCTTCCTGACGGGCTGGGCGCTCTTCCTCGACTACCTGATCGTGATCGCGCTCTCGTCGATCTTCCTGCCGCACTATCTCGGCGCCGCGCTCGGCGTCGACAGGTTGCGCGAGTCGCCGTGGGATCTCATGGTCGCCGTCTGCGTGATCCTCGGCATCGCAGTGGTGCGGCTGGTGCGACGGTCGCAGCTCCACAGCGCCGGCCTGTTCATCGCCGGGCTCGATCTTGCGACGCAACTCCTGCTCGTGATCCTCGGAATGGCGCTGCTCTTCACACCCGAGGTACTCACGCAAGGGACCTCGATCGGAGAATCGCCGACCTGGGACGATCTCGCGTTCGCGCTGCCGCTCGCGCTGCTCGCCTTCACCGGGCTCGAAACCGTGGCGAACCTGGCCGAGGAGACGCGCGAGCCGGGTCGTACTCTGCCGCGGAGCCTCTTCTCGGCGATCGGGCTGGTGGTCGTCCTGACCGCGCTCGTCGCGGCCGTGGGCATCTCCGCTTTTCCGGTCGAGAACGGGCACACGGCGCTCGGCGACGAGTGGTTGAAGGCGCCGCTCGCGGGCATCGTCGATGCACTCCAGCCGCAAGTCCCGGACTGGCTCGGCGACGCGCTGCTCGTCTACGTCGGGCTCACGGGTGCGCTCGTGCTCCTCGCCGCGGCGACGACCTCGATCTCCGGTTTCACCCGGCTCGCGTTCTCGCTCGGCGAGCACGGGCAGCTGCCGCGCGGCTTCGGGCGGCTGAACCGGCGCACGCTGGTCTCGCCGCACGCGATCCTCGCAGCGGCCGCGATCTCGATCGCGTTCGTGATCGGCTCCGGGCTGATCGGCGACGACGTCGCCTCTCTCGCGAGCCTCTACTCCTTCGGAGTGCTGCTCGCCTTCGCGGCGGCCCAACTCGCCGTGATCCGGCTGCGCATGCTCGAGCCGGACCTGCCGCGGCCGTTCCGCGCGCCGATCTTCGCGCCGCTGATCGGCGCGCCGATCGCGATCGCGGTGTGGGTCGTCGCGATGGTCACGCACCCTGCCGCCCGGTTCGCGGGGCCGATCTGGCTTGCGGCAGGCCTCGTCGTCTACTTCGCCGTGCGGCGGCGCGCGCACGTCGGCTTCCTCGAGGGCGTCGACCGGCTCGAGCAACTGCCTCCCGGAATCGAGTTCGAGCGCGTGCTCGTGCCGATGAAGCTCGGCCCGATCGGGGAGGAGATGGTTGCGACCGCAGTTGCGCTCGCGAAGGAGCGCGACGCGAAGGTGGACGCCCTCTTCGTCATCCTCGTGCCGCTCGACCAGTCGCTGGACGCTCCCATGATCGACAAGGAAGAGCAGGCCGCGGCCTCCCTCGCCGAGGCGGCGTTGCTCGGCGAGGAGCACGGGGTGCACGTCGACCCGGTCACCGTGCGTGCCCGCTCGATCGGTCAGGCGATCGTCGATCAGGCGGTCGAGCGCGAGGCCGACCTCATCGTCGTGGGCTCGTCGCCCCGCTGGCGGCGGCAGTCGGCCTTCTTCTCGCCGACCGTCGACTACGTGCTGCGGCACGCGCCCTGCGAGGTGCTCGTCGTCGCGTTCCCCCAGGGAGTGCTCGAGGACGTACCCTGAAAGCATGAAACTCGTAGTGATCGGTTGTGGCCGGGTCGGCTCGGCCGTCGCCCGCGACCTCGCCGCAGACGGTTGGGACGTGACGGCTGTCGACGAGCAGGAAGAGGCGCTCTCGCGGCTCGGCCCGCGCTGGTCCGGCGGCTTCGTCGTCGGCCATGGGATGGACGCGCAGATCCTGCGCAAGGCGGGCGTGCCGGACGCCGACGCCGTCGTGGTCGCGACGAGCGGCGACAACACGAACCTCGTCATCGGACAGGTGGTCGACAAGCGCTACGCCGTCCCGTGCGTCGTCGTGCGCGTCCTCGATCCGGCTCGCGCCGAGTTCTACGCCGCGCGGGGCATGCGCACGATCTGCCCCACGCAGACCGCGATCTCGGCACTCACCGCTGCCGTGAAGAAGGAGTCGAAGCTGGGGGCGACAGCCTGATGTACACCATCGTCGCGGGCGGCGGCAAGGTCGGTGCGAACGTTGCGCGCTCCATGCTCGCCATGGGGCACGAGGTGACGCTGATCGAACAGCGCCCCTACCGTTTCGAGCAGCTCCAGGAGGAGTTCGAGCACCAGGTGCTGCTCGGCGACGCAACCGAGCTGCACGTGCTCGAGCTCGCGGGGATCGGCCGTCCACCCGAGCTCGTCCTCGGCGTCACGGGCGACGACGAGGACAACCTGATCATCTGCCAGATCGCGAGCGAGGGCTACCGCGTCCCGAAGGTGATCGCGCGCGTCAACGATCCGCGCAACCAGGAGCATTTCGACCTGCTCGGAATCACGCAGACGGTGTGCGCGACCGCGAACGTGCTCGGCCTCGTCGAGCACGAGGTGCCCGAGCACGGGATCGTGCACCTACTCGAGCTGCGCAAGGAGAACCTCGAGATCGTCGAGCTGCAGATCGACAAGGACTCGCCGGTCGCGGGGAAGCGCATCGGCGGCCTGCGACTGCCCGACGGCTCCCGCCTGATCTCGGTGATGCGGAACGGTCGCTCCGAGCTCGCCGAGGACACGACCGTGATCCGCCCCGGCGATCAGGTGCTCGCGGTGCTCGAGCCGGGCAAGGAGGACGAGCTGCGCCGGATCCTGCTGAAGCGCTAGCTCCGCCAGTAGTGGCGTGACAAGCAGCACGACGATCGGGATCACCTCGAGACGGCCGAGCCACATCAGGCCGGTCATCACGAGCGTCGAGAAGTCGCTGAACGGCTCGAACGAGCCGAGCGGGCCGCCGACTCCGAAGGCAGGACCGACGTTGGAGAGCATGCTGGCCGACACCGAGACGGCGTCGAACGGAGAGAGCTCGAGCCCGGTGCGCGCAGCGTCGATCGCGAGCACGGCGGCGCCGAGGACGAAGATCCCGATGTAGAGCAGGATGAAGGACGAGACGGCGCGGAGCGTCCGCTCCTCGACCACGGTGCGGTTCAGGCGCACCGGCAGCACGATCTCGGGGTGCAGCGTCTGGTCGATCTCGCGCCGCAGGATCTTCCCCAGCAGCAGATGGCGCACGACTTTCACGGAGCCCGTCGTCGAGCCTGCCGAGCCCCCGACGAACATCAGCCCGACGAGCGTCATCATCGCGAGCGCCGGCCAGGTGTTGTAGTCCTCGACCGAGAATCCCGTCGTCGTCATCGTCGAGACGGCCGTGAAGATGCCCGCGCGCAGAGCGTGCCAGCCCGAGAGCACGTTCTCCGTCCAGATCTCGGTCACGACGACGACCGAACCGATCGCGAGCAGGGACAGGTAGAGGCGCAGCTCCTGGTCGCGGAAGGCGGCGCGAGGGTGTCGGCGCACGATCGCGCGGTACATGAGCGCGAAGTTGATCCCGCCGAGGACCATGAAGAGGACCACGACCCATTGCGTCGCCGGCGCGAAGGCTTCGATCGAGTTCACCTTGGTCGAGAAGCCGGCGGTCGGGATCGTCGTGAAGGCGTGCGCGAACGCGTGGAACGGCGTCATCTCCTCGTCGACGCCGGTCGCCCAGAGCGTGAGGAAGATGCCGAGGAGGACGACGGTGAGCGCGATGTAGAGGATCCAGACCCGGCGGGCGGTGTCGCGGATGCGGGTGGTCAGCGACTCGATCTCGGGTCCCGGCATCTCGTGCTCGAGCAGCTGCCGCCCGCCGACGCGCAGCCGGGGCAGGACGGCGAGCGCGAGCACGATGATCCCGATCCCGCCGAGCCATTGCGAGAACTGGCGCCACATCGCGAGGCCGCGAGGCAGCTCCTCGACGTTCACGACGATGCTGCCGCCGGTCGTGCTGAAGCCGGACATCCCCTCGAAATACGCATCGACGAGCCGGTTGACCTGGGGGTCTCCGGAGAAGATGTACGGCAGCGCGCCGAGCGCGGCGGCGGCGAGCCAGGTCAGCGAGACGACGAGGAAGCCCTCGCGGACGTTGAGCCGGTGGTCGCCCCGCGTCGCCCGCGCGACGGCGCCGCCGATCCCGCCCGCGAGTGCCCCCGACGCGAGAAACGGCCAGACGGGCTCGCCGTAGCCGAGCGCGACGGCCGCCGGCACGAGTGTGGCGAGGCTGAGATAGGTGATGAGGGTGCCGACGATGTGCAGTGCGCCGACGAGGTCGACGGCCAGGAACGCCGGCCGCCGACTCATAGCGCCTTCTCGACCTCGGGGACGCGCTGCGACTCGGTGAAGACGATCACGCGGTCGCCCGGCCGAAGCACCTCGTCGCCGCGCGGGAAGACCGCCTTGCCGTCCCGCACGATCGCGCCGATCAGCGCCCCGCGGATCGGCATCTCCTTGAAGGTCAAGCCGATGTACTCACTGTCGCGGCGGGTCGTGATGTCGAGCACCTCGAAGCGGTCGCCCTCGAGCATCACGACCTGCTGAGTCCGCGGGTCGTGGGCGAAGCGGACGATCTCCTCAGCCGTGATCTGCCGCGGATTGACAGTGACATCGACGCCCGTGTGCTCGAAGACTTCCTGGGAGGGCGCGTCGTGGACGATCGCCACGGTGAAGGCGGCGCCGTGCACCTTCGCGAGCGCCGCCGCAAAATGGTTCTTCATGTCGTCGCGCATCGCGAAGATCGCGACCTGGGCGTCGGCGATGCGTTCGCGCTCGAGGAAATCCGGGTCGAAGCCGGTCGCGTGGTAGACGCGCGCGCCCGGCAGCTCCGCGGCCACGTAGCGGGCACGGTCGCGCGAGGCCTCGATCATTCGCACGCCGATTCCCTGCTCGAGCAACAGGCGTGCCACCGCCGTGCCTGCGCGGCCGGCGCCGAAGATGACCACGTCCCGCACTTTGCCCGTGCCCGGCGCGATCAGCTCGCCCCAGTCCTGGGCGGCCTGCGGCGAGCCGATGACGACGATCCGGTCGCCGGGGCGGATGTCCTCGTCGCCGCGCGGCATGACGACGGTGTCGCCGCGAATGATCGCCGCAACGCGGGAATCCGGCGGAATCCGCGCCTCGCGCAGCGGTGTGCCGAGGATGCTCGAATTGGCCTTCTGGGTGACGTCGAACTCGGCCATCTGCACCTGGCCGTCGGCGAAAACGTCGGTCTGCCGCGCAGAGGGCACGCCGATCGTCCGTGAGATCGCGAACGCGGTCTCGACCTCCGACGAGACGATGAAGTCGACGTCGAGCTGGCCTTCGCGCCAGACGTCGAGGTACTCCGGGTTGGTCGTCCGCACCACGGTCGTCGTGCGCGGCGAGCAGGCCTTCGAGATCATCGCGGCGACGATGTTCGACTCGTCGCGCGAGGTGCAGGCGATCAGCAGGTCGGCCTCCGTGATCCCGGCCGCCGCGAGTACGCGCCGGCTGGCGCCGTTTCCCTCCACGGTGTGGACGTCGTAGCGCTGCGAGATCGCGGCGAGCCGCTCCTCGTCGAGGTCGAAGACCGTCAGCTCGTGCTCTTCCTGGAGCGCTTGCACGATCGTCGCGCCAACCTGCCCCGCGCCGATGACGAAGATCTTCACGTGCGGAGGTTACTGCGCAGGTCGTCGCGCCCCTGTGGCTATCGTTGGCTCGCATGAGGACTCGGGTCGCACTGGTCTGCATCGTCGCCCTGACCGCCGCCTGTGGCGCGGCAGCGGCGCCGGAGCAGGCGCAGTTCAAGCCGCGCGTCCTCGCGAGCGGCTTCTCGCAGCCGGTCTACGTCACCGGGGCGAAGGGCGAGGCCGGGCGGCTCTACGTCGTCGAGCAGGGCGGCACGATCGAGGTGCTCCAGGGCGGCAAGCGGCGCAGCGCGCCGCTTCCTCGACATCCGCAACCTCGTGACGGCGGGCGGCGAGCAGGGACTGCTCGGGCTCGCGTTCCACCCCTCCTATCCGAAGGTGCGCAAGCTCTACGTGCAGTACACGGCCCGCGACGGATCGACCAAGGTCGTCGAGTACCGCACGAACGGGACACGCGCCTCGTCGCCGCGGCAGCTCTTCTCGAGCCGCGACCCTTACGGGAACCACAACGGCGGCATGCTCGCGTTCGCCAACGGCCGGCTGTACTTCACGATGGGCGACGGCGGCTCGGGCGGCGACCCGGAGAACCGCTCGCAGAACATGCGCTCGCTCTTCGGCAAGCTGCTCTCGATCAACGTCGCCACGAAGGGGCTCCGGATCGAGGCGCTCGGCCTCCGCAACGCCTGGCGCTTCTCGTTCGACCGGGCGAACGGCGACCTCTACATCGGCGACGTCGGCCAGGGCGCGATCGAGGAGATCGACTACACGCCGAAGGCCAGCCCCGGCCTCGAGAACTACGGCTGGGACGTCTACGAAGGGCGCTCCAAGTTCGAGGACAAGGCGCTCGGCCCGGGCAAGCTCGTGGGGCCGGTCGCGCAGTACAGCCACGACGAAGGTTGCTCGGTCACCGGCGGCTATGCCTACCGCGGCTCGAACGAGGCGCTCCGCGGGCGCTACATCTACGGCGACTACTGCAGCGGGCTCGTCTGGAGCTTCAAGATCGCGGGCGGGAGTGCCACGGCCCTGCGGCGCGAGGCGTTCAAGATCGAGAGCCTGACCTCGTTCGGCGAGGACATCGCGGGCGAGCTCTACGGCGTGTCGCACGGCGGCACGATCTACCGCCTGACGCCGTAGTGCACTTCGTCTGCCGGACGTGCGCGACGCAGTTCGCGCAGCAGTTGGCTCAGCCGAGCGAGCCGCCCGAGCGCTGCCCGATCTGCGAGGACGAGCGGCAGTACGTCGGGGCCGACGGCCAGCAGTGGACGACGCTCGACGAGCTTTCCCGCGACCACCGCTGCGAGGTTCGGGAGGACGCGGGCTACCTCGGCGTCGGCGTCGAGCCCTCCTTCGCGATCGGCCAGCGCCTGCTGCTCGCGGAGACGCCCGAGGGCAACGTGCTCTGGGACATGATCCCGCTCGTCGACGACGGCAGCGCGTCGAGGCAGTGCAGGCGCGGGGAACGGTGCGGGCGATCGCGATCTCGCACCCGCACTACTACTCCGGGATGGTCGAGTGGAGCGAGGCGCTGGGAGGCGTCCCGATCCTGCTCCACGAGGCCGACTCGGAGTGGATCATGCGGCCGGATCCGAGCGATCGAGCTCTGGTCGGGCGACGTGAAGGAGCTCTGGGCCGGGCTGACGCTGCTTCGGCTCGGCGGCCACTACCCGGGCGGGACGGTCCTGCACGACCGGGAGCGGCGCACGCTCCTGTCCGGGGACATCCTCCAGGTGATCCCGGATCGGCGCTACGTCAGCTTCATGTGGAGCTACCCGAACCTGATCCCACTGCCCGGCGCCGAGGTGCTCCGGATCGCCGCCGCGCTCGAGCCGTATCCGTTCGACAGGATTCTCGGCGCTTGGTGGGACCGGCTCGTGCCGCGCGACGGCAACGAGGTCGTGCGCCGCTCAGCCGAGCGCTACGCCGCCGCGCTCGCCAAGTAACAGTCTGTTACTTGGCGCGCCTGACGCGCGGGCTCTGGCCGAGCGCCGCGTAGGCGAGCGCGTTGAGCGACTCGTTCAGGTTGCGCAGCTCGCGCGCCATCAGCTGGAAGCCCTCGCCGAGCTCCGCCTGCCGGTTCATCCGGGCGAGCTCGTCGGCGATCCGGTCGAGCCGCTCGAGCACGGCCTCGAACTGGCGGTCGGGCATCTCCTTCACTTCCATGCGGGAGAAATCTAGCGCGGCGCGGTCAGCTCGTCGCGGCTGCGGACGACGGTGACGTCGCCGCCCAGGCGCTCGAGCGCGCCTGCTCCGGTCTCGACGACATCGACGCGCCGGGCGGCGCCGAGCTGCGCGAGCGCTACCCGCGCGAGCTCCGCCGGCGCATCTGTGAAGACGGCCAGGCTCGACGCCTTCGCTCTGGAGTCGCCGCAGCGCCGCGCTGACCTCGGCGGCCGGCCGCAGGTAGACGGGCGCGCGGTCCTCGGCGAAGCGCTCGAGCAGCGTCCGCCAGTTGCCGGCGCCGCGCGCGTCCAGCTCCGCGGCCGCCGCGGCGCGGTCCTCGGGCAGCCCTTCGACGTCGAGCACCCGCGCGGCGTCGGCGAGCCAGTCGCGCCAGAGCGGACGCGTGTCGCCGAGCACGTCGAGCTCGATCGCAAGCCTCATCGCCCGAACCTGCGCCAGAGCGCCACGCCCGAGCGCCACGCCGACCGCGTCGATCAGGACGTCGAAGACCGAGCCGACGGCGGCCGGGGACGAAGTGCTGGTGCAGCTCGTCGGAGGCCGCATAGGCGATCCCGAGCGCGAGCGCGGGCCGCTCGGCCCCGAGCGCCCGTAGCAGCAGCGCGCCGAGCACCGCGAACTCGGCGGCATGAGCGAGCTTCCGGAGGACGAGATCCCACGTCCCGAGGCCGGTGCCGAGGTCCGGGACGGAGGAGAAGGCGAAGATGACGGCCGCCCAGAGAACGACCGGCGCCCACAGGCGCAGCGCGGCGGAAGTCGGCACACACCCATGGTAGGCTCCCGCCCACATAACGGAGCACGGTGAGGGAACCCGGTGCAAGTCCGGGACGGTCCCGCCGCTGTGAGGGGAGACGCCCGACGCGGAAACGCCACTGGCCGCCAGGCCGGGAAGGCCGCGAAGGGGGAGCCCCGAGTCAGAAGACCTGTCGCGCTCCCAACCTCGAACCCCTCGCGGAAGGAGGATTCGTGCTTCGCAGAATCGTTGCTCTCTCGGTGCTTCTCGCACTCGCCCTGACGCCGGCTGCGTTCGCCGCGAACGTCAAGATCCGGGTCGAAGGCAAGACGAACACGATCTTCGGCGCCACGCAGCCGACGGTCACCGCCGACAACGCGCTCCAGGCGCTCGACGTCGCCAGCTTCGCCGGTGAGTTCTATTACGGCATGACGACGTCGTCGTTCGGCGACTATGTGAGCCAGATCGGCAAGTACCCGGCCGATCAGTCGTCGGGCTGGGTGTTCAAGGTCAACGGCGATCTCGTCGCAGGTCGGCGCCGACAAGGCCGTGCTGAAGGACGGTGACGTCGTGCTCTGGTACTGGGCCACGTTCGGTCCAGCCGGCGGCCCGCCGACGCTCGAGCTCCAGCGGCTGCCGGGCAACTGCTACGTCGTCGACTCGCGTAACGACGCCGGCACGCGCACGCGGGCGGCGACGGCGACGCTCGTCGCGGACGGGAAGCGCTTCAGGACGAGAGCGGGACGGGCCTGCATCGGCAGGCACGTCGGGCTCGTCCGCGCGACCGCACCCGGCGCAGTCCGCTCGAACGCCCAGAAGTGATCCGGCGCGCGCCGCTTTTGCTTTCAGAAAAGCGTTGCGCTTTCCGTCCTCTTCCTTCTCCTCGCCGGCTGCGGCGGCGCCGCCGGCGGGGAGGAGGGGACGGCGCAGCTCTGGGTCACGCGCGACCGCGGCGCCGAGCTCCTCGTCGACGCGAAGGTCGAGGCCGGGCAGACGCTGATGCGTGCGCTCGCCGTCGGAGGCCGACGTCGAGACGCGTTACGGCGGGACGCTACGTCCAGTCCGTGAACGGGATCGAGGGGAGCCTCGGAGAACAGCACGACTGGTTCTGGTTCGTGAACGGCTACGAGGGCGACCGCAGCGCCGCCTCGTACACGCTGCGAGACGGCGACGTCGCCTGGCTCGACTACCGCGCCTGGGAGCGGGAAGGAGAGGCGCGCGTGGTCGTCGGCGCGTTCCCGGAGCCGTTCATCCACGGCTACGAGGGCAAGACGCGCGCAGCGGTCGTCCGGTTCGAAGGCTCCCGGACGCGTGCGACGCGCTTCGCCCGCACAGTCGGCGCCGACTCGATCGAGCGGCTCGGAACGCCGGTTCCCGAGGGTGCGAATGTCCTCGAGCTCCGCGACGGGTCGAATCGGGCGACGGCGGAGTTGCTCGGCGAGACCGCCGGCGACCCGGTCCGGGTCGTCCTCAGCGGCAACCCCGACCTGACGCGCGCGTACGAGGTCCCGTGAGTCCCGGCCCCGCAGCCGCTCTCCTCGCCGCGGCGGGCACCGCCGCGATGCTGACCGACCAGCTCTGGGCGGTCGCGTTGCTGGCTCTCGTGCTGCTCGGCGTCTGCCTCCGCGCGCCCGCGGATCGCCGCGGCGTCTATCTGTTCGGCGCGCTCACGAGCGCCTTGGGTGTGTTCGTCCTGTCTCCGTTCCTCTGGTCGAGCCCGGACGGGACGATCCTGTGGCAAGGGCCGACGATCCCGGTGCTCGGGCCTCTCGACGTGACGACGACGGAGATCTGGGAGGCGGCGCTGAACGCGCTCCGGCTGGCGGCGCTCGGGCTCGCGTTCGCGGCGTACGCGCTTCTGCTCGACCACGACCGGCTCGTCGCGGCGGCCGGCAAGGCACGCCGTTCCGCGCTCGCCGTCGCGCTGGCGACCCGCCTCGTGCCCTCGCTCGAGCGTGACGCTGTGCGGGCTTGCGGAGGCGGTGCGCGGGCGCGGCGTCCGTCTGGAGGGCGCGCGCGGCTACGCCACCCTGCTCTCGCCGCTCGTCGCCGGCTCGCTCGAGCGTGCGACGAACCTCGCGGAGGCGATGGAGGCGCGCGGCTTCGGGCGCTCCGGCGTCACGCGTGCGCCGCGGCCGCCGTGGAGCACGCGTGACCGGCTCGCGCTCGTGCTGGCGGTCCTGCTCGTCCTGGTGGCGGCGCTGTGGCTCTAGTCACCGTCGACGGCCTGTCGTTCGCGTACCCGTCGGCGCCGCCGGCGCTGCGCGACGTGTCTCTGACGCTCGAGCCGGGAGAGGTCGTGGCGCTCCTCGGCCCCTCCGGGTCCGGCAAGTCGACGCTGCTGCGCGCGCTCGCCGGGCTCGTGCCGCACTTCCACGGCGGCCGCTTCGAGGGCCGGGTCGTCGTCGCCGGGCTCGACACGCGGCGCGCCCGCCCGGCCGAGCTCGCCGGCACCGTTGCGACGGTCTTCCAGGATCCCGAGGACCAGGTCGTGATGACCATCGTCGCGAACGAGGTCGCCTTCGGGCTCGAAAACGTCGGCGTTGCGCCGCGCGAGATCTGGCCGCGGGTCGAGCGCGCGCTCGAATCGGTGGATGCGCTCCACCTCTGGGGCCGGAAGACGACCGAGCTCTCCGGCGGCGAGCTGCAGCGGGTCTGCCTTGCTTCGGCGCTCGCGCTCGAGCCTCGGCTGCTGCTCCTCGACGAGCCGACCTCGCAGCTCGATCCCGAAGCGGCCGCGCTCTTCCTGGCGGCCGTCGAGCGGCTGGGGGCCACGGTCGTCCTCTCCGAGCACCGCGTCGCGCGGGCGCTCGAGCTCGCGACCCGCGTTCTCTTCGTCGACGGCGGCCGCGTCCTCCTGGACGCGCCGCGCGACGGAGCGGTCGAGTGGCTCTCCGTGGAGCGCCCGCTCTACGCGGAGGCTTGTGTTCAATCAGACACAAGCTCCTGCCGGCGCGGTCGTGGCGGAGCTCCGCGGCGTCTCCTACTCGTACCGGCAGGCCATGCCCGTTCTGGACGGGGTCGACCTGGAGCTGCGGCGCGGCGAAATCGTCGCGCTCGACGGGCCGAACGGGTCCGGAAAGACCACGCTGGCGCGGATCGCCGCCGGCCTCGTCGAGCCGCAGGCCGGGACGGTCGAGCTGCGCGGTCGCGCCGGCTACCTCTCGCAGGATCCGGGGCGATACCTCGTCAAGGAGACCGCGATCGCCGAGGTCGCGCTCGCCGTGAATGGTGATGAGCAGCGGGCTGGAGCAGCGCTCGACCGCGTCGGGCTGGGGTGGGCGGCCGGCCGCCATCCGCGCGATCTCTCGAGCGGCGAGCGCGAGCGGCTCGCGCTCGCGTCGGTCGCCGTCGCCGAACCGGACCTGCTCATCCTGGACGAGCCCACTCGTGGCCTCGACCCAGAGCGGAAGGCAGCGCTCGGCGACTGGCTCCAGGAGTACGCGGCGTCCGGAAAGTCCGTGCTCCTCGCGACCCATGACCGCGACCTGCCGGCCCACCGCCGGATCGGACTTAGTGTCTGATCAGACACAAGCGTCTTCCGAGGTGCGCGTTGGCGTCTAGGGTCGCCGGCGTCTGCGCGGCGGCCGCGCTCGGGCTCGCGGCGTGGGCGGCGCTCGACCCCGCCCGGGGTGGGATCGCGACGCTGCTCGCGGCCGTCGCCGTGCTCGTGGCAGGCTTCGCCTGGCTCGAGGGCGGGACGATCTCGGCGCGCGATCTCACGCTCGTCGCGACCCTCGGCGGCCTCGCCGCCGCGGGTCGCGTCCTGTTCGCGCCGGTCCCGAGCGTGCAGCCGGTGACCGTGATCGTCGCCGCCGCCGGTGTCGCCCTCGGCCCACGTCGAGGCTTCGCCGTCGGCGCGCTCGCCGCGATCGCGTCGAACTTCTTCCTCGGGCAGGGGCCGCACACGCCGTGGCAGATGCTCGCGTGGGGCGGCTGCGGGCTGCTCGCCGGCCTCCTGCGCCCGCTCCTGCGCCGTCGGGCCGCGTTCGTCGCGTTCACGCTCGTGCTCGGCTTCGCCTTCGGGACGGTGATGGACCTCTGGCTCTGGCTCGCGTTCTACCCGCACACGGAGGCGGCGTTGCTGGCGCGCCTCGCGGCCGGGGTGCCGTTCAACGTCGCGCACGCGGCCGGAAACGTCGTGCTCGCGCTCGTCGCGGGGCCGGAGCTGAGACGCGTGCTCGAACGGTTCGAGCGCCGCTCGCGGACCGAGGTGGTGTGGGCGTGAAGCTGCTTGCCGCTCTCGCGGCCGCAACCGCGCTCGCTACGCCGGTCGGGTACGTGCAGGCGCAGCAGCGCGACGACGGAGGCTTCGGCGACCCGCAGCTGACCGCCTGGGCGACGCTCGGCCTCGTCGCTGCAGGCGCTCCCACAGGCGGCGCGCAGGAGTACCTCGCGCGGCAGCAGCCCGAGGCGGCCACCGACGTCGCGCTCGTGGCCATGGCTCGCGCCGCTGCCGGCGACCAGCCCGACGACCTCCTGCCGCGCCTGCGCGACCACAAGCCCGGCAAGCTCGTGAACGCCACGATCTGGACGATCCTCGCCCTCCGGCAGGCGAACCAACCCGTTCCAGCCGCCCTCGTCAAGTCTCTACTCGCCGCACAGCGGCCTTCGGGTGGCTGGCCCTGGTACGCGGGCGGCGCCGCCGACACGAACGACACGGCTGCCGCGATGCAGGCTCTGCGTGCCGCTGGAGCGCGCCGCGCGCCAATCCAGCGCGGCGTCGTCTTCCTTCGCCGCCATCAAAACGCGGACGGCGGCTTCGAGCTGACGCAAGGGCGCGGCTCCGACACGCAGTCGACCGCCTGGGCGATCCAGGCCCTGCTCGCGGCAGGCGCGAGCCCGGGCCCGCCCGCCTTCCGCTACCTGCAGCGGATGCGCCGGCCCGGACGGCAGCTACCGCTACAACGCCCGTTACGTGACGACGCCGCTCTGGGTGACGGCGCAGGTGCTGCCGGCGCTCGCGCGCAAGCCCTTCCCGCTCGCTAGCGGTTGACGGTCGACATGTCCGGATAGCGGTCGCCCGCCGCGGCGCCCACCGGGAAGGCGCGCTCGAGCCGCTCCAGATCGGCAGAGGTCAGCTCGACGTCGACCGCCGCCGCGTTCTCTTCCAGATAGGAGCGTCGCTTCGTGCCGGGGATCGGAACGATGTCGTCGCCGCGCGAGAGCACCCACGCGAGCGCGAGCTGCGAGGGCGTGACGCCCTTCTCGGCGGCGAGCGCCTCGACCTCTGCGACGAGCGCGAGGTTCCGGCGCAGGTTCTCCTCCTGGAAGCGCGGCCCGTGCCGGCGGAAGTCGGTCTCCTCCAGGTCGTCGATCGAGCGGATCCGCCCGGAGAGAAAGCCGCGGCCGAGCGGGCTGTAGGCGACGAAGCCGATTCCGAGCTCGCGGACGGTCGGCAGGATCTCGGCTTCGGGATCCCGGGTCCAGAGCGAGTACTCGGTCTGCAGCGCCGAGATCGGATGGACGGCGTGGGCGCGGCGAATCGTCTCCGGGGCGGCCTCGGAGAGACCGAGATAGCGCACCTTTCCTTCCTGGACGAGCTCGGCCATCGCGCCCACGGTCTCCTCGATCGGCGTCGCCAGGTCGACGCGGTGCTGGTAGTAGAGGTCGATCGTCTCGACTCCGAGTCGTCTCAGAGACGCTTCGCAGGCGGAGCGGACGTACTCGGGGCTGCCGTTGATGCCGAGGAACTCGCCCTGGTCGCCGCGCATGTTCGCGAACTTCGTCGCGAGCACGACCTGGTCGCGGCGGCCGGCGATCGCCTTGCCGACGAGCTGCTCGTTCGTGAACGGGCCGTACGCGTCGGCGGTGTCGAGGAAGGTGATCCCGAGCTCGAGCGGCGCGGTGGATCGTCGCGATCGCCTCGCCCTCGTCGGTCGTGCCGTAGAACTCGGACATCCCCATGCAGCCGAGCCCGAGCGCCGACGACTTCGAGCCCTTGCCTCCCGAGTTTCCGCGCCTCCATACAGACCGACGATACCGTCAGCGGTCGAGCACGTAAGAGTAGCGGCTCTCGATCGGCCTGTAGCCGAGGCGTTGGTTGATCGCGAGCATGGGCGCGTTCGTCTCGTCGTTCTCGGTGAGCGCGAGCGTGACCTCGAGCTCGGCGAGCCGGCGCATCACGCCTAGCTTGGCGAGCCGGGCGAGGCCGCGGCCGCGGTAGGCGCGGAGTGTTCCGGCGAAGGCGCTGTACGCCCGGCGCGACTCGGGGTCGAGGATGACGTAGGCGACAGCGACCGCTTTCCCGTCCACGACGGCTGCGCGACCGACGTCGAAGTCGAGATCCGGATGCTCCCAGTAGTCGCGCACCCATTGGTCGTACTCCACCGCGTCGATGGCGTCGTCGCCCGGCTCGTCGAGGACGGACTCGGCGTCCACGGTAAAGGTCTGCTCCGGACCGACCTCGCCGCAGGGACGCGATCTGCGCTCCGGCGGAGTCGAGCTCGGCTGTGTCGACGGTGCGCGGATCGACGCCCGAGATGCGGCGGGTGTACGTGTGCCGGAAGCCGTGCCGCTCGGCGAAGCCGCGACTTACCGCGTCGGCGCTCGACTGGATGCGGGACGAATCCTCGAGATGAGCCAGCGCGCGTTCGAGCAGCGTCGTGCCGATGCCGCGGCTGCGGTGCGACGGCAGCACCGAGATGCTCACGTGTCCGCTTCGCGCCGACGTCTCGTGGTCCACGCCCGCCGTCGCCCAAGCGACGAGCGTGTCGCCGTCCCTTGCGGCCCACCAGGCACGACGCGCCTCGGGCGGAGCTCCGAGCAGCCGGTGCCGGAAGCCCGCTTGTGTGAACACTCTCGTCGGGTAAACGTCGTTCAGCAGCGGGACCGCGGCAGCGATGTCGTCGACGTTCCCCTCCCGGATCGAGACCGCCATCGTGGTCCGACGCTAGCATCGATCACGTGCCCGTAGCGTCGCCCGAGCAGTACCTCGCGAGCCTGAATCCCGCCCAGCGGGAGGCAGTCCTGCACACCGAAGGCCCGCTGCTCGTGATCGCCGGCGCAGGCTCCGGGAAGACGCGCGTGCTGACCCACCGGGTCGCGCACCTGATCTCCGCGGTCGGCGTCAAGCCGAACGAGATCCTCGCGATCACGTTCACGAACAAGGCCGCCGGCGAGATGCGCGAGCGCCTCACGAACATGCTCGGCCCGATGGCGCGAGCGATCTGGATCCTCACCTTCCACGCCGCCTGCGGCCGGATCCTGCGCTCCGAGGCCGAGCGGCTCGGCTATCGCTCCAACTTCACGATCTACGACTCGGCCGACCAGGTGCGGCTCGTCAAGCAGTGCCTGGAGGAGCTGGAGAAGGACCCGAAGCGCTTCGTGCCGCGCGGCGTCCACGCGCAGATCTCGAACGCGAAGAACCAGCTGATCACGCCCGCGATGTACGCCGAGCAGCTCTCCTCGTTCTACGAGCAGACGATCGCCGAGGTGTACGCGCTCTACCAGAAGCGCCTGGCCGCCTCGAACGCGGTCGACTTCGACGACATGCTGATGCTGACCGTGCAGATCCTCGAGGCGTTCCCCGACGCGCGCAAGCACTGGCAGAACGCGTTCCGCTACGTGATGGTCGACGAGTACCAGGACACGAATCACGCCCAGTACCGGCTGCTGCAGCTGCTCGCCGAGCACCATCACAACATCTGCGCGGTGGGCGATCCGGACCAGTCCATCTACGCCTTCCGAGGCGCCGACATCCGCAACATCCTCGAGTTCGAGCGCGACTTTCCGGAGACGCGCACGATCGCGCTCGAGCAGAACTACCGCTCCACGAACGCGATCCTCGAGGCCGCGAACGCCGTGATCGCGAACAACTCCGAGCGGAAGGAGAAGCGGCTCTGGTCCGAGCTCGGCGACGGCGATCCGGTGCGGGTGATCGAGGTCGAGGACGAGCAGGCCGAGGCCCGCTACGTGGCGGCGCAGATCGCCGGGCTCGTCGAGGAGGGCTTCTCCGGCAGCGAGATCGCGATCTTCTACCGGATGAACGCGCAGTCGCGCGTGATCGAGCAGACGCTGCGCCTGCACCAGATCGCCTACCAGGTGATCGGCGGGCCGCGCTTCTACGAGCGCGCCGAGGTCAAGGACGCGATCGCCTACCTGCAGGTGCTCGACAACACCGACGACGCGGTCTCCCTGATGCGGATCGCGAACAAGCCCAAGCGCGGGATCGGGGACACGACCATCTCGCGGCTGATCAGCTACGCCGAAGGGCACGGGATCTCGCTCTTCGACGCGCTCGACCGGCCGTCGGAAGCGGGCCTCGGCACTGCGGCGGTCAAGGCGGTGACGGGGCTGAAGAACCTGCTCGACTCGCTCCGCTCGGCGGCGCAGGAGTACGGGGTGCCCGAGCTGCTGCAGGAGGTGCTCGCCCGCAGCGGCACGCTCGAGTCGTACGAGGCCGAGCGCACGATCGAGGCCCGTGGGCGGATCGAGAACCTGGAGGCGTTCGTCGACGGCGCCCACGAGTACGTGCAGCAGTCCGAGGAGCCGACCCTCTCCGGCTTCCTGCAGGAGATCTCGCTCTACTCCGACCAGGACGCGCTCGACAGCGAGCAGTCGAACGTGACGCTGATGACGATCCACAACGCGAAGGGGCTCGAGTTCCGGGCCGTCTTCGTCGTCGGGGTCGAGGAGGAGATCTTCCCGAGCGCACGCTCGATCGAGGAGCAGGGGGTGGAGGAGGAGCGCCGCCTCTTCTACGTCGGCCTGACCCGGGCCGAGGCGAAGCTGACGCTGACGCACGCGTCCTCGCGCCTGCTCTGGGGACGGACGACCGCTCACCTGCCGTCCCGCTTCCTCGACGAGCTGCCCGACCGGCACGTCGAGCGCGAGCGGCTACGACCCTCGTCGTGGCGCAGCTACGGCACGCCCGCAGCAGACGCGCGAGATCGCGCCGCGGAGCGACCATCCGGCGCTCTCGACCGGCGACAGCGTCCGCCACGGCACCCTCGGCGAGGGCGTGATCACGCGGATCGAGCCGGGCGGCGTCGTCACCGTCCGCTTCGCGGGCGACGGCAGCGAGCGGAAGCTGATGCTCGACTACGCCCCGCTCGAGAAGATCGTCTGAGAGGATCGCACCCGATGCCGATTGACATCCGCCCACCCGCGGAGGACGAGCTTCGGGCTGCGATGAGCGCGGCCGAGGTCGCGTTCGGCAGCGCCGGCATCGAGGACGACGACTGGGAGCGGGAGCGCAAGGCCCTGCCCGCGTCGCGTGCGCTGGCCGCCTTCGACGCACGGCAAGCCCGTTGCGCTCACCGGCGCGTACGCGTTCGATCTGACGATCCCGGGCGGGGGGCTGCCCTGCGCCGGCGTCACCTGGGTCGGCGTGATGCCGACGCACCGGCGGCAGGGGATCCTGCGCGACTTCATGAAGCGGCAGCTCCAGGACGTGCACGGCTGGGGCGAGCCGATCGCGGCGCTCTGGGCGTCCGAGGCGCCGATCTACGGCCGCTTCGGTTACGGGCAGGCCGCGCCGATCGCGCACATGAAGTCGGACTCCGCGCGCTTCGCGCTGCGGGCAGATGCCGCCGGCTCGATCCGGCTCGTCGACGCCGACGAGGCGTTCGCGCTCTTCCGCCCCGTCTACGAGCGCGTACGCGTCGCTCGCCCCGGAATGTTCACGCGAGACGAGCGCTGGTGGAAGGAACACAGTCTCGCGGACCCGGAGAGCTGGCGGCGGGGCGCCAGCAAGAAGTTCTACGCCGCCGTCGAGGTCGACGGCGAAGTCGAGGGCTACGCGCTGTACCGCGTGAAAGACGAGTGGCAGGACGGCTTCGCCCGTGGCGAGGTGCGCGTGACCGAGGCGCTCGCGACGTCGCCCGCGGCCGAGGCAGGTGCTCTGGCGCTTCCTGCACGAGATCGACCTGACCGTCCGCGTGGACGTCGATCGCTTCGACCCGGGCTCGCCGCTGCCGCTGCTGGTTCGCGACTCGCGGGCGCTCGGACTGCGCCTGGGCGACGGGCTCTGGCTGCGGCTCGTCGACCTCGACGCCGCGCTGAAGGCGCGCTCGTACCGGCCCGGCCGAGTCCGTCGTGCTCGAAGTGACCGACCAGCTCTGTCCCTGGAACGCCGGCCGCTACCGGGTCGGCGACGACGCCGGCCGCACCGAGGACACGGCCGATCTCGCGCTCGACGTCGCCGACCTTGCCTCCGCCTATTTGGGCGCGTACGACTTCCACCGCCTGGCCCACGCCGGCCTCGTCGACGAGCGCGTCGAGGGGGCTGTCGAGGCGGCGACGCTGCTCTTTCGCACCGACCTACCGCCGTACTGCCCGGAGGTGTTCTGAATGGCGTGGACCGTGCGCCCGACGGCCGACCTGGAGGAGTTCGTCGACGCCGTCGGCGCGATCTCGCACTACTTCGGCAGCGAGCGGAACCTCGAGCGCTCCGAGCGCTTCGCGAAGCTGCTGCCGCTCGAGCGGATGCACGGCGCCTTCGACGGCGACCGGATCGTCGGCGGCGCGGGCGCGTTTCCGTTCCAGCTGACGGTGCCGGGTGGGCCGATCGCGTGCGGGGGCGTCACGGTCGTCGGCGTGCTCCCGACGCACCGCCGGCGGGGCGTGCTCACGGCGATGATGCGTACCCAGCTGGAGGACATCCGCGAGCGCGGTGAGCCGATCGCCGCACTCTGGGCCTCGGAGGAGGTGATCTACCGGCGCTATGGCTACGGCCTCGCGTCGTTCGCGGGCGAGATCGAGCTCGCGAGCGGCTACTCCGGCCTGCGCCAGGCTCCCGATCCCGCTGCGACCGTCCGCCTGATCACGCTCGAGGAGGCGAAGACGCTCATCCCACCCGTCTACGACCGAGTGCGTGCGACGACGCCCGGGATGTTCGAGCGGACGAAGGACTGGTGGGAGCTGCGGAACCTGGACGACCCGCCGGACCGGCGCCAGGGCGGGGGCGTCAAGAACGCGCTGCTCCTCGAGCTCGACGGCAAGCCCGCCGGATATGCGCTCTACCGGGTCCACATGAAGTTCGAGCAGGGCGCTGCTGCCGGCAAGCTCGACGTGATCGAGGCGCTCGCGGACGGCCCGGTCGCGACGCGAGAGCTCTGGCGCGTGCTTCTCGACATGGACTGGAAGGCGACGCTGACGGCCGGTCTGCTCCCGATCGACCACCCGCTCCAGCACCAGCTCGCCTACCCGCGCCGGATGCGGATGCGGATCGGGGACGGGCTCTGGGTGCGCCTCGTCGACGTCGGTGCGGCTCTTTCGGCACGCGCCTACGGCGGCGACGGCCCGGTCGTGCTGGAGGTCGAGGACTCGTTCCTGCCCGAGAACGCAGGCCGCTGGCGGATCGCCGGCGGCACCGCCGAGCGGACCGAGGACGATGCCGACCTCGCGCTCGACGTCGGCGAGCTCGGTTCGGCTTATCTGGGCGGTTTCACGTTCGCGGAGCTCGTGCGCGCGGGCGTCGTCAGCGAGCTGAAGGACGGCGGGGCAGCGCGTGCGGACGCGGTCTTCTCGACCGCGGGGCCCAAGCCGTGGTGCCCCGAGATCTTCTGAATCGCCTGCTAACCTCCCGCGCTTGGTCTTGCGGCCCCTTCGCGGCGTGCTCTGCGCCCTGCTACTGAGCCTGGTCCTGGCGGGACCTGCGAGCGCTCGTCTGGACGTCCCGATCTCCGTCTACCTCGAGCATCTCGAGCCGCTCTCGCTCGAGTGGCCGGCCGACGGGACGATGACCGACGGCTACGGCCCGCGCTGGGGCCGGATGCACCTCGGCATCGACGTGGGCATCCTGACTTCGCTCGATGTGCGGGCGGCTGCGAGTGGCACAGTGACCGCTTCGGGCTGGCTCACCGGCTACGAGGGCTACGGCAACGTCGTCACCGTCGACGCGGGCGGAGGCTATTCAGTCCTCTACGCCCATCTCTCCGAGGTGCAGGTAGTCCCGGGCCAGTGGGTGGCCGCAGGCGACCCGATCGGCCAGGCCGGCTGCACGGGCTCCTGCACCGGAACGCACCTCCATTTCGAGCTCAGGCTCGACGGCGTGCCGATCGATCCCGCCCCCTACCTGGGGTAGCTCCCCCTAACGAGTGATGGCGGTCCCTGCGACCGGGGGTACCCTGGCCGCTGCCCATGACACGGACGCTCCCTTTGCGGAGCGCGCTCGTCGTCCTGCTCGCCTCTCTCGTCGTCGCCCCCGTGGCCTCGGCACGCATGGACAACGCCGCGCGTCTCCAGATGGTCTGGCCTGCCAGCGGCACGGTCACCTCGCCCTTCGGTGTGTGGCGCGGCAACCACCGCCACGACGGCATCGACATCGGCATGCTGCGCACGTTGCGGCTGCGCGCCGTCACGAAGGGCGTTGTTCGCAAGGTCGGCTACGCGTCGGGCTACGAGGGCTACGGGATGGTCGTGATCATCGATCTGCCCGGCCCGTACACGGCGATGTACGCGCATCTGTCGCGCGTCCGGGTCAAGCCGGGCCAGCACGTCCGCAAGGGCCAGCGAATCGGCCTCGCCGGCTGCACCGGCAGCTGCTCGGGCACGCACCTCCATTTCGAGGTCAAGCGCGCCGGCGTTCCCGTGAATCCGATGCGCTTCCTCGGCTAGACTCCGCACCAGAGGGCGGTTAGCTCAGTTGGGAGAGCACCAGCTCGACAAGCTGGGGGTCACTGGTTCGAGCCCAGTACCGCCCACTCACGAAAGCCCCGCTCAGGCGGGGTTTTCGTTTTTCAGGAGGACACGTTCACGGCACGAATCGAGCGAATGTCTGCGAAATGTCTGCAGTCAGGAGTCCGTGGCTGCGGAGACGCCAAGCCATGAAGACACGAGGAGAGAACGACGTGCCCGAACAAGAGCCGAGTAGCAAGCGAGCGTGGCCGCTGCCGAACTCGACCGCGCCGAGGTCACCGGGCAGACGGCATATCGAGGAGTAGACCCAATCGTGTCCTAGCGGGCGACGTGAGGGAAGTCGAAGCTTCCGGTGACACGGCAGTCTCAGTCGATTGCCTGCAAACACCGGAGGAAGAATGGATCGCAAGGAAGTGGCGTCTCAGGCGCTGACGAAGGCGCTGACCTTCCAGTCCCCGGTGGCACGCAATAATTTCGAGCGGCTCCGCAGAGTGCATCCCGATGAAACGCCCACGGAGCTCGCAAAGCGGGTCACGAGGTACTACCTGTCCCTGGTCACAACTTCGGGGGGCGCAATGGGCGCAGCGGGGGCGATCCCCGGTGGGGGTCTCCCATCTGCGGCCTTCGATGTCGTCGCTTTCACGGAGGCGTCCGTTCTTTACGCACTGACTCTCGCCGAGATCCACGGCATTCATCCTGAGGACATCGAACGTCGACGCCTCCTGGTGCAGACCGTCCTCATCGGAGACTCCGCCATCACGGCGCTGAACAAGGGTGCGGATAGGACCGTCCCGTACTGGGGAAAGCAGATCGTCAATGCGATCCCTATGTCCGCGGTCTACAAGGCGAACAAGGTGCTCGGTCCTCGGTTCATCACGAAGTACGGCACGAAGCAAGGGGTTCTCGTGTTGAGCAAGCAGATCCCACTTGGCCTCGGCATCGGGGTTGGCGCGTTTGCGAACCACATGATCGGCCGGACAATCGTTGGAACCGCGAGGAAGGTCTTCGGGCCCGCGCCGGAGTTCTTTGAGCCTCGGCCGGACCCCGTCGTGGTTCGCACCGATGATCATCATGGCCCAGCTCGCGCCTTGGCGGGCACTCGGGGCAGTAGCCCCTCAGAGGTCCGAACCCGCGGGCCTCCTGCATAGAACCGTTCTCGCGATGGCGAAACCGCTTCGCTGCTATCACCGCTGGCAGCGGCTTCGGGTGAAGGACGGCGAGGGCCACTAGATGGAATGCCGCGACTGCCGGAAGTTCAAAGACATACCATCTGAGCCTCCTTTCGTGGGTAGCGGGCCGGGCTAACCGCTTCATGGCATTCCCGGAGGCTCGCCTAAGATCCGCCGGTCGCCTGCGCGAGCGTCCTTTCGCCTGAGCGCCCGGCCGCCGCCTCACTCACACGGTCATCGTGACGGGGTAGGGTCGCCTTATCCAACCGCTGGGGCGTCGGGCATCGCCCGACCAATCCGCGTAATCAGACGGGAGCCGTCATGCCGAGAGTCGTCATCACCCACGCCGTTGAAGACATCGACCGTTGGTTGAAGGGCAAGGAAGGACGCAAGGCTGCGATCGAATCGGGTACTGGCACAAACGTGACCGACTACGTCGCCGCCGATGGCAGCAACAACGCCGCGGTTACCGCCGACGTTGCCGACCTTGAGACCTTGCAGGGCATGCTGGCCTCACCGCCGCCGGAAGTCCTGGCCGCGATGCAAGAGCACGGCGTTGTCCAACCGATCACGGCTTACGTCCAAAGGTAGGCAAGCAGGCGAGCCTCACGGCCCGACACCTCGCGAGGGAGGAGCTCCCGTCGGGGGGCCCGCGACGAATCCGTTCCCGGCGGGGAGGGGGCATCCCGGATCCGCGATCCGATCCTGACCGAGCAGACCCGGCGATCGGCCGATCCCAAATCCTGCGCGCGGCGCGTTGCTCGCCCCGAGCGACGGCGATACCCTGACGTCGGCTTCTGATCGGGAAGTCGTAGGTCACCACGCGCGGCCCGCTCCCGAGGCGGGCCGTGTCGTCTCCCAGAGCGAGTTGCCGTGGGACGCGGCTCTGGGTAGAACGAGCGGAAGACCCAGCGACAGCACGAAGGGATGGTTTGGTGACCTCCCGCAACTCGATCATCGAGGCCCCGTGGCCGACGTAGATTCTTCGAGCTCACGCCCATCGATCGGATGCGAGCCTGGCTCGATCAGCGTTTGCAGGCTGAGCCCGAGCCGCAGGACGCGCTCTTCATGGCCGGTCAGGCTCGCGGCCTCGACCGGGGGAATCGTCGGGTCGCCGGCTACGAGCGAGCAGAAGCTCCTCCGCAAGACCCCGGCGGGGATGTCGCCACCCAGACCCGTCCGGATGCCCGCCTTGAGGATCGCCCGTTCCTGACGTTTTCTGTCACGTCAGGGTTCGCCCAGGGCGGTGGCAAGATCGCAGCGCAGGCGTGCGCTGGGATGCCGCTCAACTCCACGCAGGGCCAGAACTAAGTAACAACACTCAGGACACGGACAGGCTGGCTTCGGCTGGCCCCCCCAACATCGACTGCCCAGCCCTAGCGCTGGGCAGTCGGCGTTCCGGTGCACCGGTCGCGGCAGCGTAAAGGACTCGACCCGTGAGCTTTTTGCGCAGCGCGGCGCAAGAGCTTGAGGAGGTAGTGCCCGCAAAGCGCCGTGGTCGAGGATCGACCGCGCAAGCCAAGCCCGCCCGACGGGACGGCTGCCAGGTGTCGCAGCAGCACAGGCTCGGGCGGAGGACGCCTCCGGATTGGAGCCCCGCGAGAAACTCTTTCGCGGGCGGGGCATCTGAAGGACGCGGTGCGGCCGTTGGAACGACGGCGAACTCAATCGCGGATCAAGGTTTTATCCTCAGAAGCGCTCTCGGCTGACGTTCCAGATAACCCTCCGGTCGCGCGGCCCTCGAAGGAGAGCCTTCGTTTCGGAGTGTATGGCGGCAGTAGCGGATAGCACCCAGTAGCCCACGGGGTACGCCGCGCCGAGGAGCAGCGGCCGGATGATGGTTCGGTCATAGCTTCGCTCGAGGCTGAGCGCGACCACCATCTGAACCAGGGCAACGAACGCGATCGCGATGCCCCACGCGAGCGCGAAACCGAACAAGCTGCCTGATTCACCAAGGATGATCGCGAGCGCGGCGACCAAGAGCGCCGCAATCAGGACGACAACCCAAACCAGAGACGCGAGCGCTTCGAAGCTCAGCAACCACATGCGGTGGTGGTGCCAACGGACGACCTCCCGGAGGTGAACGTGGAGCACCTCACCCTGACCGCGCGCCCAGCGCTTGCGTTGCGCCCAGAGAGTCCGGACTGAGGCGGGGACTTGCATCCCGACGAGAGCGCGAGGCTCATAGGCCGTCTGCCATCCGTTGAGCAGCAGCTTCCACGTCAGGTCGATGTCCTCTGTTGCCATCCGTGGTTCGTAACCGCCGACCGCGAGAACACGGTCGCGGCGGAAGAGCCCGAGGACACCCGCGACGACGCCGACCCGTCCCGTCAGCGACTGGGTGCGACGAATCAGGCCGATGATCGATGCCGCTTCCAACGTCTGCATCGCTAGAAGGAAACGGCCGCGATTGGTGACATGAGGCGCACCCGCGACGGCGGCCAGGAGCGGCGACCGGCACATCCGAGCTACGAGCAACCTGAGTGCTTGCGGGTGAAGGTGCGCATCGGCGTCCGCGACCGCAACGAGTTCGTGGCGGGCTTGTTCGAAACCGACGTTTAGCCGGTCGGCCTTGCCGCGATTAACCGGCTCATGGATCACACGGCAGCGCGGGTCTCCCGCGATCGCCGCCAACGCTGCGGCTTCGGTGCCGTCCGTGGAGCCGTCGTCGAGCACCAAGACCTCAAGCTCCGGGTAATCCGAAGCGATCGCCGCCGCGACACTCGTGCCGATCACCCTCTCCTCGTTGAAGGCGGGGATCAACACCGTAACGCCAGGCCAGCCCGCTTCGGGTTCCTCGATGGCATCCCCCTCGTCCAGGAGCCTGAAGAGCAACCCTCCTGCGATCCACAACGCGGCGGTAACCACCGGATAGAACGCGACAAACGCGAGCAGCAACTCAGCGACGGTCCACATGTCGCCTCTCCTGCCTCTCGCGGCCCGCACGCAACACAGCGAGGACAACGAGCGAGACGACGAACGAGGCGACGGTTACGACCAGTCCCAGCCCGATTGCCCAGGTGTACTCAAAGACCCAAGCCGCGATCGCAAGGAGCAGAAGCCAGAGGAGAGGACCAGAATGACCCCCGCGACCAGGCTTCGGCGCGAAGCTGGGTGCAGCGGCTCAAAGCGCACTAATGAGCCTCGGGCGTCGTAACTCAAGTGTGGCGATGGTTTCAGGTCCAACTCAGGCCGGTCAAACTCCTCCCCGCAAGCAGGGCACCACGCGAATGAATCGCTCGCGGGGAGGGGGTGCCGACTCCCACCTCAGCGCGCGAGGCAGTGCGGCCGGCCGCGCGTCAGCCAGTAACCGGTAAAAGAGGTCACGATGACTCACATATCAACCACCACCGCGGCTACACAATGAACGCCCGCGCCTCGATCACCATCACGCCAGTCCGCGTTGCCGACCTGCTCGCCGAGGGCGAGCGGATGCCGGTCTACGTGCACGTCATCGACCATCCCGATGCGCGCGTGCTGGTCGACACCGGCATGACGGAGCTGCACCCGGCGGGGGCCGACCTCGATCCCCTCCTCCGACCACTGAGCAAGCAGGACTTCGACCTCGCCGGCATCGACATCGTCGTCAACACACACCTGCACTTCGATCACTGCGGCGGCAACCACCTCTTCGCCGGCAGGCCGATCTACGTCCAGCGTCGGGAGCTCGACGACGCGCGCAGCGAGGACGACTACACCATTCGCGAGTGGGTCGAGGCGCCCGGCGTGCGGTACGTGCCGGTCGACGGCGAGCTCGAGCTGCTTCCCGGGCTCCGGCTCGTCCCGGCGCCGGGCCACACACGCGGCATGCAGGTGGTCGTCGTCGAGACTGGCGGGCGTCCGGTCGTCGTCGGCGGCGACGTGGCGGTTTGGTTCGGCGAGCTCGACGAGCCGCACACCGAAGGCCAGCTGCGGGTGCGCGCGCTCGACCCCGAGCTGGTCTGGCTCGCGCACGAGCACGAGCCGTGGCGACCCCGCACTCCTTCAGAGGTTCCGGAGGGTCGAAAGATGCCCAGTTAGGACCATAAGAAAAGCCCCGGAAACGGGGCTTTTCTATGGACGACCCCTCAACCTCAATCCCTGGTGAGCTCGGGTGCCGGCGCTACCCGATGACATCTGCGGCGAAGCAGACGATGGGCTTGGCGCTGCCGGTTGGGGAGTACGTGCGCCATGACGAGGAACGGCCGCCGGCCTCGTCGTAGGTGAAACCTCTCAGTTCGGCCCACAGCGAGCCGGTTCTTGTGCGCTGGATGTACCAGGGGGAACCGCTGTAGTTGCCGATCACGTCGTTGCTCCAGCGGACGCGTGCGAGGAAGACGCGGCTACCACCACTGCCTCCGATGAAGGAGTACCCGGGCCCCCCATTTCCCCCGACCAGGCCGTACGTCACGCTGGTACGCGTCCGACCCGCCCAGTCTGTGTTGGGCAGCAGCGCCGCTGCGCTTCCATAGAGCCTGTTGCCGGATTGCCGCAACGAGAACCGGACCGTGTACCCGTTGTCCTGGACGGCCTCGAAGACTGGGCTGACCCGCCACTGCTTGCAGGTCGTTACTGCGGCGTGTGCGGGCTCGGCCGCGACGAGGGCCGTCGACAGCGCGGCGAGGACAACGGCTGCAGCTCCAGCGACTCGGGTCAGCGACACACGAGTCGCCTGGTTGCTTGTCAGTCTGCTGATCATCACGTGCCTCCTATGGTCGATCACGATGGAGTTGTTCTTCTCGCGAGCTCGTGCAAATGGACGGGACAAGCGGGGCGTTTTCTTCCCAAACAGCGCGAGGCAACGAGGACGGTGTCGAGGGGCCGGCAACCGCCAAGTAGGCTCACGTCCTAAGAGACGCTCCGCCCTCAGGAAATACATCCGTGCGAGTTCGACACAGAGGACCGGCCGATCGCCCGCATTTACAACGAGCCTGAGACGCCTGACCACACGCTGATCGAGGAACCGCCGCAGCCGTGAAGCTCTGGCATGACGACGAGCGCCCGCCGCCCGAGGGTTGGGTCTGGGCGCGCACGAACGCGGTGGCCAAGGAGTTGCTCGAGACGGGGTTGGTGACCGAGTGCTCTCTCGACCACGACCTCGGCTTCCACGACGTCCTGCGGCCCGACGATCCGGAGTCGCTCGCGAAAGTCGTGCGTCCGCACGGGCTGACCGAGGAGACGGGCCTCGACCTCGTCAACTGGATGGTCGCCACCGGCTGTGTGCCCGCCAAGGTGACGATTCATTCTTGGAACCCGGACGGGGCCACCGTGATGGCCGCGAGCCTTATCGCGTCCGGGCATCCCTGCGCCATTGCGCCATACGTAGCTGCCGCACGTGCCCCTGTTCGGCGGAAACGGGGCTTTTCTTGTCGCTCGAGTGCCCTGCCAACCCCCGGCGGTTTGGGCTCGGTTCTCAGCGGGAAGCCAACCGACCGAACTCGACAAGGGTAGTCTCGACGCGGTCATTCGTGCGCGAGGCGGCGAACGATCCGAAACGGCAAGCGAGCTGAGGGAAGGCGGTGTGGAGGAGTAAATAAGAGCGCCAGCTTCTCCACGACCAGTCCCGACATGATTCAACGCCCGCCGAACCCAGGCTGCTCGCCTCCGTCCGCAAAGCCGTGGGCGAGCAAGCTCGCGAGAGGGCCGGCTTGGCCGCGGCGGTGCCTGAAGGCGCTCGGAGCGCTGTGCGTCGCTGGTACCGCGTTCGCCGCGTCGACGGCGTCCGCGGCCGCGCCCGCGCCCCTGCCGCTCCGGACCGCGATCGTCGATCCCTACGTCTTCAACAGTCCGGACGGCGCGCTGGGGCTTTCCCGCGCGGCGGCGGCGGGGGCGACCGCGATCAAGGTGCCGCTGTTCTGGGACACCGTTGCGCCGGCCTCGCCGCCCGCGAGCTTCGAGCCCGCGAATCCGTCCGACCCGGCATACAACTGGGTCCAGCTCGACGCGCAGCTCCGCCTGGTGCGCGCCCGCAACCTCGAGCCGATCGTGTACATCGCCGGGCCGCCGAGCTGGGCGAAGCGTACGAGCCAAGGGTTCGCCCGCACCGACCCGGCGCGGTATCGGGCCTTCACGCTCGCGGCGGTTCGCCGCTACTCGGGCCAGGCGGGCAGGCCGCAGGTCCGCTACTGGCAGGCGTGGAACGAGCCGAACAAGGTGCCCAACCCGGCCTACAAGCCGGGCGCGGCCGCCTGGTATCGCGCGCTCGTGAACGCGTTCGCGGCGAGCGTGCACAGTCGGCCCGGAAACCTGGTCGTCGCCGGTGGGCTCGCGCCGTTCGGAATCAGGACCGCGGTCGCGCCGCTCGAGTTCATGCGCTCGTTGCTCTGCCTCTCGTCGGGACGGCGCCCGCATGCGACGTGCTCGGACCGCGTGCACTTCGACATCTGGTCGACCCACCCGTACACCGCGGGCGGACCGACCCGCTCGGCCTACCGTGCGAACGACGTCTCTCTCGGTGACCTGCCGGAGATGAAGGGGTCCTCGACGCCGGCGTCGCCGGCCGCCGCATCGTCTCGTCGCAGCGTGTCCAGTTCTGGGTGACCGAGTTCTCGTGGGACACGAAGCCGTCCGATCCGGCGGGCGTGCCGGCCGCGCTCGAAGGGCGCTGGGTCGCCGAGGCGCTCTACCGGATGTGGAGCGCCGGCGTGAGCCTGGTCGTCTGGTTCACGCTCCGCGACCACCCGGTCGGCGCGAGCCCGTACCAGTCCGGCCTCTACTTCAACGGCAAGACGGTGGCGAGCGACCGGCCGAAGCCCGCCCTCACGGCCTTCCGGTTTCCGTTCGTCGCGTTCCGGCGGGGGAAGAACGTCTTCGTCTGGGGCCGCACCCCGACGAGCAAGGCGGCGACCGTGATCGTCGAGCAGCGCAGCTCGTCCGGCTGGCGCCGCGTCGGCTCCCCGGCGGCCAACCGCGTCGGCATCTTCTCGTCCGAGCTTCGAACGAGCGGCGGCAGACCGCTGCGGGCACGCCTCCCCGGGGTCGGGACGTCGCTTCCGTTCTCGCTAGTGCGACCGCCCGACCGGGTCTATCAGCCCTTCGGGTCCTGACCTCGTCAAGCCGGCCGCGATCTACGGCGCCGTCTGACCGCCGCGGCGGCGAGGAAGCCCGTCGCCGCGACCATCGCGGCCCCGAGTCCGACCACGCCGAGTCGGTCGGCGCTCACGACCGCGTCGGCCGCTGCTGCGAGCGCCGAGCCCGGGCCGGACGCGTCCCCG
>CAWGGO010000002.1:0-258203 GCA_963822205.1 uncultured Gaiellaceae bacterium
GCACGACCGGATTCGCGCCTACGCCTCCCGGTTGATGCCGGACACGACCGAGGAGGTCACCGAAGCGGTCTCGGCGCTGCGCGAGCAGGGCTTCACGGCGGTCAAGCTCGGCTGGGGCCCGCTGGGGCGGGATCCCGACCACGACGTCCGCCTTGCCGCCGCCGCCCGCGAGGCCGGGGGAGACGGCGTCGAGATCCTGATCGACGCCGGGCTCGGCTACGTCGCCGATGCGGCCGTCGCGATCCGCGTCGCGCGCGAGCTCGAGCAGCTCGGCGTCTACTGGCTCGAGGAGCCGTTCGAGCCGGACGAGTACGAGGCCTACGCCGAGCTTGCGGACGCGGTCGACCTGACGATCGCGGCCGGCGAGCAGGACGCGACTCGCTGGGGCTTCCGCGAGCTGATCGAGCGCGGCCACGTCGATCTGATCCAGCCCGACGTCACCCGGTGCGGCGGGATCACCGAGATGATGCGGATCGCGGCGCTGGCGGAGGAGCACGGCGTCGCGCTCGTTCCGCACGCCTGGAAGAGTGGGATCATCAAGGCCGCCTCGCTGCACGTGAACGCCGTGCTGACCGGGGCGCTCTTCCAGGAGTACTGCGTCGCGGAGACCGAGATCAACACGAAGCTGACCCACGCAGCTGCTGCCGATCGAGGCGGACGGCTGCGTCGCCGGTCCCGACCGCGCCCGGACTCGGAATCGATCTCGACGAGGACGTCTTCTCGTCCCTACGCGTGGAGGCACGATGACCCAGATCTCATCCGAAGCCGCCGCGCGCGCTCGCAGCGCGCGCGGCCGCCGTCATCCCCGGCGGCGTGAACAGCGGCCAGCGCCGCGTCCCCGGGCTCGAGGACCTCGTCGTCACCGCGACGAGCGGCTCGACGTTCACCGACGCGGACGGCCGCGTCTACACCGACTACCACTCCGCCTTCGGCCCGCCGCTGCTCGGCCACAACGATCCCGACGTCGACGCGGCCGTCGTGAACGCGTCCAGCCTGATGGGCGTCGGCGTCACTCCGGTCGAGATCGAGCTCGCCGAGCGGCTCGTCGACGTCGTGCCCTCGCTCGAGAAGGTGCTGCTGACGGCGACCGGGAGCGAGGCGACCTTCCACGCGCTCCGCGCTCGCGCGCACGGTCACCGGCCGCCGCCACGTGATCAAGTTCCAGGGCTGCTACCACGGCTGGCACGACGCGGTGGCGATGAACGTGATCTCGCCCGCCGAGCGCGTCGGCGGCAAGGACCCGCTCTCGCAGGGGATCCTGCCGGAGGTTCTGGACGCGACGATCGTCTGCCGCTTCAACGACGCGGACGACGTCGAGCGCGCGCTGACCGACCACGACGTCGCCGCGATCATCCTCGAGCCGATCCCGCACAACATCGGCGCCGTCCTGCCGAAGCCCGGCTTCCTCGAGCGGCTGCGCGAGCTCGCGACCAAGCACGGCACCGTGCTCGTCTTCGACGAGGTGATCACGGGCTTCCGCCACGGCCTCGGCGGCTACCAGGCGATCGCCGGCGTCACGCCCGACCTGACCACGCTCGGGAAGGCGATGGCGAACGGCTGGCCCGTCTCCGCGCTCGGCGGCAAGGCCGAGCTGATGGATCTGTTCTCGACCACCCCCGGGCAGCCGGCCTTCTTCGCCGGCACCTTCAACGGGCACCCCGCGACGACCGCGGCGGCGCTGGCGACGCTCGACAAGCTCCAGCGCGAGCCGGTGCACGAGCACGTCTTCCGGCTCGGCGAGCGCACCCGCGAAGGGCTGCGCGCCCTCTACGCGCGGCTCGGCGTGCCGGTCGTCGTCGCCGGCTTCGGCTCGGTCTTCGTCACGTACTTCCTCGAGGGGCCGGTGGAGAGCTACGACGACCTGCTCCGGAACGACGTCGACCTGTTCGTCGGCTACCGGCGCGAGCTGATGCGCCACGGGATCTTCGAGCTGCCGCTGAACCTGAAGCGGAGCCACTTCTCGTACGCGCACACCGACGAGGACGTCGATCGCCTGCTCGAGGCGACCGAGACCGCGGTCGCCGCGGCGCTGGCTGCACGCGCGTGACGGCGGCCACCCAGGTCTCCTGCACGATCGACCTCGTCGGCTCCGGGCAAGCAGCTCGGCCGGCTCCAGCTGCCGAAGATCACGAACACCGGCGGCTGGGCGAGCACCTTCATCCCGATCGCGTCGGTGGCGAACGGGGACGGGCCGAACGTGCTCGTGCTCGCCGGGAATCACGGCGACGAGTACGAGGGCCAGGTCGCGGCGCTGCGGCTGATCCAGGAGCTGGAGCCGCGAGCAGGTCTCCGGGCGCGTCACGATCATCCCCGTGCTCTCGACCGCCGCGTCGAAGGCGAACACGCGGATGTGGCCGTCGGGCGTGAACTTCAACCGCTCGTTCCCGGGCTCGCCGGACGGGCCGCCGAACGAGCAGCTCGCCGACTACCTGACCCGCTTCCTCTTCCCGCCGGCGGACGTGATCATCGACATGCACTCGGGCGGCCGCACCGCCTGGTTCATCCCCTGCTCGCACATGCACGTCGTCGACGACCCCGAGCAGCGCCGGGCGATGCTCGCCGGCATGCAGGCGTGGAACTCCGACCACCACTTCCTCTACATCGACGTCAACGGCACGGGCCTGCTGCCCGGTCGAGGCCGAGGGCCAGGGCAAGCTCGTGATCACGACCGAGCTCGGCGGCGGCGGCCGCGTGCCCGCCGCACGTCCACGAGCTCGCCTGGAGCGGCCTCACGAACGTGCTCCGCCACGTCGGCGTGCTCGAGGGCGAGGTGCAGACGCGCGCCTCGCTCGGCAAGCCCGACGCCGTCATCCTCGACGGCCGCGATCCCGCCAACTACGTGATCGCGCCGGAGGACGGGATCTTCGAGGGCCTGCTCGAGCCTCCCGCCGAGGTGAAGGCCGGCGATCCGGTCGCGCGGCTGTGGTTCCCGGACACGCCCGGCCGGCCGCCCGAGGTGCTGCGCGCGCCGCTCGACGGCGTGCTCGCGGTGATCCGCTCGATCCCGGCGACCGAGGCCGGCGACGGCCTCTTCACGACCGGCCAGCCAATCGCATGCAGAGGAGCTCGCCTGACGTGAGGCTCTTCGCGTGGCTCGGCGGACGGACGTTCGCGAGCCTGCGCAACCACCGCAACTACCGGCTCTACTTCGTCAGCCACGGCGTCTCGTTCGCCGGCACGTGGATGCAGCAGATCGCCGCGTACTGGCTCGTGCTCGATCTGACCGGCTCGCCGCTCGCCGTCGGGACGCTCGCCCTCGCCCAGCTGCTGCCGGTGACGCTCTTCGGCCTCCTCGTCGGCTCGGTGATCGACCGCTTCGACGTCCGCCGGCTGCTGCTCGTGACCGAGTCGCTGTCGATCCTCGCCGCAGGCACCCTGGCCGTCCTCACGCTGACGGGCGCCGTCGCGCTCTGGCACGTGTACGTGATCGCGATCTTCCAGGGCCTCGTCCTCGTGCTCGGCAACCCGGCGCGGCACACGCTCGTGTTCCGGATCGTCGGGACAGGACGACCTCCCGAACGCGGTCGCGCTCGGCTCGGCTCTCGGCACGACGGCGCGGATCGTCGGGCCGGCCCTCGGCGGGCTCGTCGTCGCCCTCGCCGGGGTCGGCGTGGCCTTCGCCGTCAACTCCGCCAGCTACCTCGCGGTCGTCGTCGCGCTGCTCGCGATGCGGGTCAGCGAGATGCGCCCGTACGTCCCGCCCGAGGTGCAGACCGGTTTCCGCAAGAGCATCCGCGTGATGCTCTCGTTCGTCCGGCGGTCACGCAGGGTCGCGGTGGCGTTCTTCGCGGTGCTCGCGCTGAGCACGCATCTCGTTCAACTTCGACGTGCTGCTCCCGCTGCTCGCCGGGGAGACGCTCGATGCCGATGCGGACGTGTTCGGGCTGATGGCCGCCGTCTTCGGCGCCGGCGCCCTCTGCGGGGCGCTCTTCCTCGCGACGCTCGGCAAGGCGAGGATTCGCCTGGTGCTCGGCGGCGCCGCTCGGCTTCGGCGTGCTCGAGCTCGCCCTCGCCCCGCAGGAGAGCCTCGGCCCGATCTGCGTCCTGCTCTTCCTGACCGGCGGCTGCTACCTGCTCTGGGGCGCAAGCGCGCTCGCGTCGCTGCAGCTCGCGGCACCCGAGCACCTGCGCGGACAGGCGGCGAGCCTCTACATGTTCGCGTTCCTGGGCGGAGCGCCGCTCGGCGGCCTGCTCGCCGGCTGGCTGACGGCACGCGGCGGCACGCAGCTCGCATTCGCGGTCGCCGGCACTAGTGCCGTACTCGTCGCCGTGATCGGGGCCGTGGTCATGCTCGCGGGCCGGCCTGCGGCGTCAAGGCACACACATCCAACCATCCTCGAACGAGGGAGAGGGCTGACAAGTGAACAAGACACGTTTAGCTACACGCACTGCAGATTCGGCGTTGCCACGCGAGACGTCACGCCGCCGGTCGGGATCTACGCCCGCTCCTGGGGGGCTGCGACGCACGACGCCGCCGAGGGTGTCCACCGGCCGTTCGCCGCCACGGCCGCCGTCTTCGCGCCGGTCGACGGCGACGAGCCGACGCTGGCGCTCGTCGCGGTCGACCTCGGCTGGTTCCAGCACATCCCGGACGAGCGCGAGCTGCGCGCGACGATCCTGGACCGCACCGGGCTGGACGACGCCGCGCTGCTGATCAACATGTCGCACACCCACGCCGGCGCGAACATCAACTCGCAGCTGGCCGACAAGCCCGGCGGGGAGCTGATCGAGCCCTACATCGAGCACCTGACCGAGCAGCTCGTCGCCGCGCTCGCTCGAGGCGCGGGAGAAGCTCGAGCCCTCGCCTGGGTGACGTACGGCACGGGCCGCTGCGCGCTCGCCGTCAACCGCGACTTCTGGGACGCCGAGGCGCGAGCGCTTCGCGTGCGGCTACAACCCGGATGGCGCACGCCGACGACACGCTCGTCGTCGCGAAGGTGACCGGCGAGGACGGCGGGCTGCGCGCGACGCTGTTCAACTACGCGTGCCACCCGACGACGCTCGCCTGGGCGCAACCGGCTGCTGTCGCCCGACTACATCGGCGCCGCCCGCGAGGTGCTGGAGAACGCCTTCGGCGCCCCGGCGCTGTTCCTCCAGGGCGCCTCGGGCGAGCTCGGCCCGCGCGACAACTACGTCGGCGAGGCGGAGGTCGCCGACAGCAACGGCCGCCAGCTCGGCTACGCCGCCGCGGCGGCGATCGAGAGCCTGCCGCCGCCCGGCACCCGCTTCGTCTACACGGGGATCGTCGCGTCGGGCGCCAACCTCGGCGCGTGGGAGTACCAGCCGTGCGACGCCGAGCAGCTGCGCGCGAGCGAGCAGCTGGCGGCCCGCGTGACCAGCGTCGCGCTTCGCCGCAAGGAGGAGCTCGGAGTCGTCGAGAGCCTCTCCGGGCCCCGACTCGATCCAGGAGCAGGAGAAGGCGCTGCGCCGCCGCTACCTCAGCCGGCGCTCGGCGACGATCCGGTCTTCGAGATGCCGGTCTGGACCTGGCGGCTCGGCGACGCGCTGCTGGTCGCGATCCCGAACGAGCCCTACTCGGTGTTCCAGGTCGAGCTGCGGCGCCGCCTCGCCGGGACGCCGCTGCTCGTGCTCGGCGTGACCAACAGGACGATGGGCTACCTGTCTCCCGAGGAGACCTACGGCACCGGGCTCTACCAGGAGCAGCAGTCGCCCTTCGCGCCCGGCTGCCTCGAGCAGACGATCGAGGCCGCCGCGGCCGCACTCGAGGAGCTGCGGAAGAGCTGACCCTGCCAAGTAACAGACTGTTACAAGGTGGCGCGGAGGCGCCGTGCCGGACGGCGACATCTGGCGGTGTCAGCGACGTCTGACACCGCTAAGTAACAGACTGTTACAAGGCGGCGCGGCGCGGCGGCTTCCTGGCTAGTAGTCGCCGACGCTGCCGTCGGGCCAGTAGCGCTGCGGCAGCGGGGCGTCCCGCGACGGGCGCTTGCGCGCCTCCGCCTCGTCGAGCTCCAGCCCGAGGCCGGGACCGGCCGGCGGCGTCACGTAGCCGGCCTGCGCGCGCGGCGCGTTCGGGAAGAGCTCGTAGAGCGGCTCGAGCTCCATCCATTCCTGGATGCCGAAGTTCGGCACCGCCATGTCGACGTGCAGGCAGGCCGTGCCGTTGATCGGCGAGCTGGCGTGGTGGAGCGCGGAGCGCTGACCGTGCACCTCGCCGGCGGCGAGGATCTTCTTCGCCTCGGTGATGCCGCCGGCGTGCACCATGTCGATGCGCAGGTAGTCGACGAGCTCGTTCTCGATCAGCGGCTGGAACTCCCACTTGTGCGCGAGCTGCTCGCCGGTCGCGATCGGCAGGTTCACCTTGTCGCGGACCAGTCGCAGCGACATGGGGTTGAGCGGGCGGATCGGGTCTTCGTAGAAGTAGAGGCGGTAGGGCTCGAGCGCATGCCCGAGGTAGGCCGACTCGGCGGGGCTGAACATCGTGTGCGCGTCGAGGATCAGGTCGACCTCGTCACCGAGTGCGTCGCGCAGCGACTCGGTGGCCTTGATCGTCTGCACGATCGACGCCTGCGGATCCCAGTGCGCGAGCGAGTGGTCGTCGAACGCGGCGAGCGGGCCGAAGCGGAGCGCGGTGAAGCCCTGCTCGCGCCAGCGAGCGCGTCCTCCACCAGCGCCTCCGCCGTGTCTCCCGCCAGGTGGCGGTAGACGCGCACCCGCTCGCGCGTCGGGCCGCCGAGGAGGTCGTAGACGGGAACGCCGAGCCGCTTCCCCTTCAGATCCCACAGCGCGATGTCGATCCCGGCGACCGCGCTCATGATCACCTGCCCGGTCGACCAGAACGTGCCGCGGACCATCTCGCTCCACCAGTGCTCGATCTTCCCCGGGTCCTGCCCGACCAGCAGCTCGCGGAAGTGGTCGAGGATGCCGAGCACGCCGCGGCCGCGCCCGGCCAGGCTCGCCTCGCCGATGCCCGTCAGCCCCTCGTCGGTGCGGACGAGCACGATGATGACGGCGTAGTCGTAGCCCTCGCCGACGCTCACGGGTAGGGTCTCGATCTCGGTGATCCTCATCACCGCGAGCCTATTCCCTGATGCGCATCGGCGTCCTCAGCGATCTCCACTGCGAGCTCGAGCCGGCAGGCTCGCGCTGGATCAACGTCTTCGAGCCCGAGCACCTGGACGAGCGCACGGACGCGGCGCTCGCGTGGTTCTCCGAGGCTCGGGTCGATCTGATCTTGCTCCTTGGAGACGTCGTTCAGTTCGCGAATCTGAGCGATCTCGAGCACATGTTCTCCCGTCTGGCAACAGCGGACGTCGCTCCGCTGGCGACCGTGGGTGGAAACCACGACCTTCGTCTCGGCGAGGAGTTCGCCGACTGCGCCCGCAAGCACGGGATTCGGCTGCTCCACGAGGAGCCGCTCGAGCTGGGTAACCGGTGTCGGCGTGGCCGCGGCCCGGCGCCGCCGCAGTACGTCGGTCAGCTCGGCGGCTGGGGAGGAGGGGCGGACCTCGTCGTCGTCGCGTCGCACTTCCCGGTCCTGTCCGAAGCATCCCGGGTGGCTGCGGCCGGCCTACCGTATGCCGGCGACCTCGTGAACCGGCTCGATCTCGAGGGCCGGCTCCGGTCGGACTCGCGGCCGAAGCTCGTCCTGAGCGGACACATCCACGCGCGGTGCTCGACCCATGACGGGCCGCTGCTCCAGTTCACGGTCGGCGCCGTGATCGAGCCGCCGTTCGACGCCACGCTCGTCGAGATCGACGGGACGAGCGTGCGGCGCACGGCTCGCCGCCTCGGCGAGATCGCCGTCACCGACCCCGTCTTTGCCGCGGACGACGAGCTCTGGCAGTGGACCGGCGACCGCTGGGAGCTTCAGCCGCCCGCTTCGAGTGCGGCGAGCACCCGTGCGGTGTCCCAGACCTGACCGAACACCCGCGCGAAGCCGCTCAACGCCGCGCGATGATGGTGCTCGAAGAACGTCGCCGTCGCATCCTCGACGACGATCACATTGAACCCGCGGTCGGCGGCGTCGCGCGCCGTCGTCTCCACGCACATGTCGGTCGCCATGCCGGCGAGCACGAGCGTCTCGACCTCGAGGTTGCGCAGCAGCCACTCGAACCCGGTCGAGTTGAACGCGCTGGACGTGTTCTTGTCGATCACCAGCTCGCCGGCCGCGGGAGCCAGCGCGGCGATCACTTCGTGCTCGAAGGTGCCGCGATGCCACAGCGCCGGTGTGCCGGTGCTCGCGAGCGCGTCGACATCACGGCGCCGGCGGCGCGCGATCATGTCGCTGCCGTCGGCGAGGAGCGGTCCGTGACGGGTGAAAACGATGCGACAGCCCGCCGCCCGAAAGCCCTCGAGCAGGCGGCGCGCGTTCGGGACCGCAGTCTCGCGTGACACGCGGCAGGTAGTAGCGCGCGATCTCCGGATACCGCTCCGACAGCATCTGCGGCAGCCCGACGTCGGCGTTGCAGCCGTAGTTCTGCATGTCGATGACGACGAGCGCGGCGCGCTTCCAGTCGACCTCGAACTGGGGCCACGGCATGTGCCAGTCGCCGAATGTCTCCGGCGAGTCGATGGGCGCCAGATCGCTCAGGATAGGGTCGACCCTAGATGATCATCGACGTCCATACCCATGTCGGCGAGTACCCGCTGCACATCAGCGAGAAGTTCGCGGCAGAGGCACGCGCGGCTTGGCCCGAGGTCACGCTGGGCGGGAGCCTGGACGACCACTACACGGACGCGCTCGCGGACGTCGATCGCGCGGTCGTCCTGGCCTTCAACGCTCCGGCGGCCGGTTTCGTCGTCCCGAACGACTACGTCGCCGCGTACGTAGCGCGCGATCCAGCCCGGTTGATCGGCTTCGGAGCCGTCGACCCGTCCGACGCCGTCGGCGATCGACGAGCTGGAGCGGATGCAGAGCGACCTCGGTCTCGTCGGCTGCAAGCTCGGCCCGATCTACCAGAACGTCGACCCGCTCGGCCCCGACTTCCTCCGCGTCTGCGAGGCGCTCGAGCGCCTCGAGCTGCCGATGCTGATCCACCAGGGCACGACCTTCGCCCGCGCCGGCTCGCTGCTGCTGGCACGGCCGATCCTGCTCGACGAGATCGCGCTGCGGTACCCGAAGCTCAAGATCGTGATCGCGCACATCGGCCATCCGTGGTTCGACGAGGCGATCGCCGTCGTCCGGCGTCACCCGCACGTCTACGCCGACATCTCGGGGCTCGTGACCCGACGCTGGCTGCTGTACCAGGCGCTCGTGAGCGCGATCGAGTACCGCGTCGAGCACAAGCTGCTGTTCGGCACCGACTACCCGTTCTTCTCGGCGCGACAGACGATCGACGGGCTGCGCTCGGTCACAGGCAACGGCGTTCGGGCCGGACCTGCCGGTCGTCGACGAGCAGGTGGTGGAGGACATCATCCACCGGCCCACCCTCGAGCTCCTGGAGATCGGCTAAGCCGGCTGAGCGTGCTCGGCGGCGAGCGCCGCCACGATCTCGGCGGCTCGGGCGATCTCGGTCGTCGCCGATCAGGCGATGGGTGACGAACCGGACGCGGCTCGTGTCGCGCTCCAGGGCCAGGACACCGCGCTCGGCGAGTAGCCGGAGAAACTCGTCCGGGTAGAGCTCCGTGCCGCTGACGTCGACGAGCACGATGTTCGTCTCGATCTCGGCCGGCGTCGACCTCGATGCCCGGAATCTCCTGCAGCAGCGCCCCGAGCTCTCGCGCTCGCCGGTGGTCGTCGGCGAGCCGCTCGACGAGCGTGTCGAGCGCGACGAGCGCCGCAGCGGCCGCGATGCCCGCCTTGTGCACGCTCGCCCCGCCGAGCCGGCGCAGCGTGCGTGCGCGAGCTCGATCACCTGCGTGCGGCCCGGCGAGGATCGTTCCCATCGGCGCGCAGAGGCCCTTGTTCAGGCTGACCGCGACCGTGTTCACCGGCGCGGCGAGCTCCGACACCGGGATGCCGAGCGCGACCGCGGCGTTGAAGAGCCGAGCCCCGTCGAGATGGACGTAGGCGCCGTGGCGCTGCGCCGCGCCGGCCAGCTCGGCCGTCAGCTCCGGCGTCAGGACGGTGCCGCCCGGCCCGCGTGTGGGTGTTCTCGAGCACGAGCATCAACGCACCCGTGTCCACGATCGCCTCTTCCACCTCCGCCGGGTCGAGCCGTCCGTCGTCAGCCCAGAGCGACCAGGGCTCGAGGCCGGCGATCTCCTCGATCCCCATCTCCTCCGAGGTGAGGACGTGCGAGGAAGCCTCCAGGACGACGGTGCTGCCGCGCGGCGCGATCGTCAGCAGCGCGACCAGGTTGGCCATCCCGCACGTGGGCACCCAGAGCCCGGCCTCCTTGCCGAGCAGGCCGGCCATCCGCTCCTGCAGCTCGTTGACGGAGGGATCCTCGCCGACCGTCGCCCAGCCGAGCTTCGCCGACCGCATCGCCTCCCACATCTCGTCCGTCGGATAGGCGTGCAGGTCGGAGCGGAGGTCGATCACTGCCGCGAGCAGGTGACGGCCCGGCCGCGCGCCCGTGTGCTCGGCGCCGTCGACGACGAGGACGCCGTTGACGAGGACGTGCTCGACCCCCCGGGCGTACACGGTGGGATTCTCGGTCGTGGAGACGTCGTCGAGCTCGTCGTAGTCGAGCACCACGACGTCCGCGCTGTAGCCCGCCCGCAGCAGGCCGCGATCCCAGAGGCCGAAGTGTGCGGCCGGCATGCTCGTCATCTTCCGGATCGCCTCCTCCAGACGCAGCGTGCCCCGCTCGCGCACGTGGTGGGTGAGGTAGTGGACGTGGCCGGCGAAGCCGAGCGGGTGCTTCATGATCTCGCTCAGCGGGCCCGTGTCCTGGACCGTGAACGTGTCGACGCCGAGGCAGAAGAGCGGATGGCCGATCATCTCCGCCAGGTGCTCGTCGGTGAAGAGCGTTCCGACCGTGAGGATCGACTCGTAGTCCGCGCCGGCGTCGGCGAGGATGTCGAGATAGCACTCCCACGGGTCCTTGCCGAGCCGCTCCGAGATCTGCCGGAAGTTCAGCCCGCCGAGCTCGGGGTGCTGCGGAGTCGCCTGGAAGTGCACGCGCTCCCACTCGCCCTTGTGGATGAAGCGCCAGTAGCGGTCGCTCTCGTTGCGCATCCGCTCGCGCAGCGCCGGGTCGCGGAGCTTCGCCGCCGCAGCCTCCGGCCCGTCCTCGGCCACCCACGGAGGCAGGATCCCGGCCATCTGGCCGAGGCCCTCCCGGAACGGGGTCGTGTCGGCGAGGACGTCGAGCCCCGTCTCGCGGCTCGCCGCCATCTTCTCGACCGCGCGCTCCCAGCCCCGCTCGGGCGCGTTCGTGTTGTGGCGGACGTTCAGGTGCGAGATCTCCGCTCTCGTGCTCCCCGCCCGGGCGACCGCGAGGAACTCGTCGATCGCCTCGAGCAGGCCGGAGTCGCGGTTGCGGACGTGGCTCGTGTAGATGCCGTCGTACTCCCCGGCGACGGCGTTCAGGCGCATCAGCTCGTCGGTCGTCGCCTCCCGGCCCGGGTTGAACTCGAGCCCGGTCGACATCCCGAGCGCGCCCGACTGCATCGCCTCGTGGACGAAGCCCTCCATCGTCGTCATCTGCTCTGCGCTCGGCGTCGACCCGGACACGCCCGCTGCGAGCCGGATCGCGTTGTGGCCGACGAACCAGGCGAAGTTCGGCGTGTGGCCGACGTCCGAGAGGAACTCGAGGTGCTCGCCGAAGGTCGACCACGGGATCGTCGGCTTGTCGAATCCGAACGAGTGCAGCCGGCTGCGGATCGTCGGCTCGGATGCGTCCGTGACGGGCGCGTAGCTCCAGCCGCAGTTGCCGACGACCTCGGTCGTGACGCCCTGGCGAATCGTGCTCTCGGCGGTCGGGTTCGCGAGGATCGAGAAGTCGCTGTGGCTGTGCGGGTCGACGAACCCGGGGCAGACGATCTTGCCGGTCGCGTCGATGACGCGGTCCGCGGTCGCGGCGGCGCCGAGCCGGCCGACCTCGGCGATCTTGCCGCCCTCGATCGCGACGTCGCCGAGGTACGGCGGGCTGCCCGCGCCGTCGGCGACCCAGCCGTTCCGGATCAGGACGTCGAGCGCCACGGAGCTACTTCTTGACCGGAACGTCGCCGACGTGAGGGCCGAGCCGGGGATCGAGGATGTCGCGCAGCCCGTCGCCGAGGAGGTTGAAGCCCAGCACCACGATCATGATCGCGGCGCCCGGGAAGATCGACAGCCAGGGCTGGACGTCGATGTAGGTTCGCGCGGTGCTCAGCATGCTGCCCCAGGCGGCCTCCGGCGGCTGCGTGCCGAGCCCGAGGAAGCTGAGCGCCGCCTCGGCCAGGATCGCCACCGACAGGTAGACCGAGACCAGCACGAGCAGCGGCGCGCGCGATGTTGGGGATCACGTGACGGAGCATGACTCCGCATGCCGCTCGCCCCGAGCGCGCGTGACGACTCGGTGTACGGATAGCCCATCACCTCGAGCACGGCGCCCCGTACGACCCGCGCGAACGCCGGCAGGATCACGATCCCGATCGCGATCATCGCGTTGCGGCGGTTCGGCCCGAGCAGGCCGGCGATGATGATCGCGAGGACGATCCCCGGCAGCGAGAACATGATGTCGACGATGCGCATCAGCACGGTGTCGAGGATCCCCTTGTAGTAGCCGGCCAGCAGGCCGAACAGGACCCCGCCGACGAAGGCGATCGACACCGAGATCAGCACCGACCTGAAGCGACACCTGCGCCCCGTGGATGATGCGCGCCATCGTGTCGCGCCCGAGCTCGTCCGTGCCCATCGGGTGCGCCCAGCTCGGATCCTCGAAGCGAAGGGAGGCCAGCTCGTCCGGGTCGAGCGGCCAGACGTAGGGCCCGAGCAGGGCGACGAGGACGTTGAAGACGACGATGAAGGCGCCGGCGAGCCCGATCGGGTTGCGCCACTTGCCGAGGAAGGCGAAGCGCCGCCTCGGCATCGCCTCCCAGACGGACGGGACGGCGCCGCCGCCGTCGGTCGCCGACTGCGGGACTCGGGAGCTCGTCTGCGTCGTGCTCATTCCTGGGAGATCCTCGGGTCGAGAACGCCGTAGAGGATGTCCACCAGCAGATTGGCGAAGATGAAGGTGAACGCGATCAGCAGCGTCATCGCCTGGATCACGGGGTAGTCGCGCCCGAAGATCGCCTGCAGGAGGACGTAGCCGACTCCGGGCAGCCCGAAGATGGTCTCGATGATCGCGGCTCCGCCGATCAGCACGCCGATCTCGAAGCCGACGATCGTGACCACGGGGATCAAGGCATTCCGCAGCGCGTGCTTCGAGATCACGGTCCTCCGGTCGACGCCCTTCGCGCGGGCGGTGCGGACGTAGTCCTGCCCGAGCACCTCCAGCATCGTCGCGCGCACCATGCGCATCACGATCGCCATCGTGAACACCGAGATCGAGATCGCCGGGAGGATGAACTGGCTCAGGTTCCCGATCGGGTCCTCGAACGGGGAGATGTAGATGAGCGGGGGGACCCAGCCGAACACGCGCGAGGTGAAGAGCAGCAGCAGCGTGGCGAGCCAGAAGCTCGGGAATGCTGAGCCCGACGAGGCCGCCGACGCGCGCGACGAGGTCCCAGCCGGTGTCGCGCTTGACGGCGGAGATGCACGCCGAGGGGGACGCCGATGATCGTGGCGATCAGGAGGGCGAGGACGACCAGCTCGAGCGTGACCGCAAGCGCGTCGAAGACGATGTTCGAGACGGGCTCGGTGTTGCGGAGCGAGAAGCCGAAGTCTCCCTGCAGGACGCCGCTGATCCACCGCCAGTACTGCTCCAGGTAGGAGCCGTTCAGGCCGAGTTGCTCGCGCGCCTGCTGCTTGACCTCCTCGCTGGCGGTCTGGTCGCCGCCGAACAGGATGTCGATGATGTCGCCGGGCAGCAGCCTGACCATGAGGAAGATCCCGATCGAGACGAGGATGAGAGTCGGGATCGCGAACGCAATCCGTCTGAGGATGTAGCCGGCCATGCTCGGCTCCTACCAGGCCCTAAATGTCAGGAGGGACGCCGCCGAAGCGGCGCCCCTCCAGGATCGACGGGGATGCTGTCGGTCACCCGTCCAGCCACACGTTGCGGAGCCCCGTGTTGAAGTCGCTGAACGCGACGTACATGTTCTTCACGCGCTTGCGCACGACCTGGTACTTCTTGATCGCGACGAGCGGGATCTGCACGGGGTTGAGCATGAGCTCCCGCTGCGCAGCCTTGTAGATCGGGAGCCGCTTGGCCGGGTCGAGCTGGATCCGGCCGTTGCCGATCCCCCTCCAGGCCTTGACCGTCCGGTACTCCGGGTACCAGATGTTGAAGACGGGCGCGGCCGGGTGGAACTCGGCCACGTACCCGTCGACGTCGCCGCGCATGCCGCGGCCGGTGAGATCCCAGTCGAAGGTTCCGCGGCCGTTGTTGGCGGCGAAGGTGCCGGCCTCCTGGGCGACGATCTCGACGTCGATGTTGATCGCCTTCAGCTGCGACTGGACGACCGCGGAGATCAGCGGATAGTCCTGCAGGGCGAACGTCGTCATCGTGACCTTGAACCCCCTGGACTCGCCCGCGTCCGCCATCAGCTTCTTCGCCATCGGCAGGTCGAACTTCTCGTACTTCGTCCGCAGCTCCTGGTCTGTCAGCGGCCAGGGGCCGTAGCCGGGCGGAACGTGCCCCGAGTACTCGGCCTCGCCGCTGTAGACCCGCCTGATGATGTCCGCGCGGTTGATCGCGTGGTTGACCGCCAGGCGCACGCCCTGCTTGTGCCACGGCTTGTCCTCGCCCTTCTTGATCGTCATCTGCAGCTCGCGGAAGGCCGCGTTCGGCCCCTTCAGGACGGTCAGGTCGCGTTGGTTGGCCAGCGACCGGGCGACCTCGACCGAGAGCGTGGCGCCGTCGATCGCCCCGGCCCGCAGCGCCGCGACGCGGGCCTGCTCGTCGCCGAGGATCTTCAGCTGCATCGAGTCCATGTACGGGAAGCCCGTCTTCCAGTGCCTCGCGAACTTGACGTACTCGACGCGGTCGTTGGGCTCGTAGCCGAGCATCCGGTACGGGCCGGTGCCGATCGCGTTCCGGGCGACGTTGATCTGGTCGTAGAGCCCTTCGGGGACGATCGGTGCGTAGCGCTGCCAGGCGAAGAAGCCGATGATGCGGGCGTCGGGCTGCTTCAGGTGCAGGATGAACACGTACTTCGAGACGACCTGCACCCTGTCGATCGCCGGCACCTGGGCGACGGTGGAGATGCTGCCCGGCAGCGGCGGGTTGAGCATCCTCTCGACCGAGTACTTGACGTCGGCCGCCGTGACTTCCTTGCCGTTGTGGAACCTGATGCCCCGCTTCAGCGTCCAGCGGATCTGCGTCTTGCTGATGATCTCGAACTTCTCGGCCAGGGCCGGCCTGACGTTCAGGTTGCGGTCCCACTCGACGAGCGAGTCGTAGGCGAACTCCTTCGCCCAGTGGTTCGCGGTCAGGATCCCGCCGAACGGCGCCACGTGCGCGGGGTCCGACTCGAGCCCCCAGACGATCCTGCCACCCCGTTTGATCGGTGTGGCCCGCGGGCGCTTGGTCGCGGCTTTCGCCGTGCCGGCGAGGGAGCCCGCCGCAACGGCCCCTGCACCGACCACGCCTGCCTTCTTCAGCAGCTCTCGACGGTCCAGCTGTCCCCCGGCTGGGCTATCGGACGTGATTTCGTCTGACATCGTGTCTGCCCCTCCTATCCCTGAGGTGGTCAGAGGATCTGACCGACCCTTGGTGCTTCTCCGTGAATGTCGTCATAGAAGACGGACTCACGGACTTGAAAGTTGGAAAGCCGTTGCACGGCTTCCGGATCGAGCTCGACCCCGAGCCCCGGAGAACGGGGAACCTCGACGAGGCCGTCCGTCATCTCGAGCCGCTCGACGAGGACGTCGAGCTCCTGCAGCGGGTAATGCGTGTCGCTCGCGAACGGGTAGTTGGACGACGAGGCGACGACGTGGACGTTGCCGGCTGTGGCGACGCCGAGCTCGGCCCAGCTGCCGATCACGCACCACTTGCCGGCTGCATCGGCGAGGGCGCCGATCTGGTGCGCCCGCCGGAGGCCGCCCGCCTCGGACGGATAGACGACGAGCACGTCGCAGGCATCCGCCTTGATCAGCTCGAGCACGGAGCGCAGGTCGGTGCACGCCTCGTCCGCGGCGATCGGGACCGCGACGGAGCGGCGCACCTGCGCCAGGCCCTGCACGTCGAAGTCGGGCACCGGCTGCTCGACGTACTGCAGGTCGAAACGCTCGAGGCCCCTGATCCACTTGATCGCCGCCGGGACGCTCCAGATCATGTTCGCGTCGATCCGGATCTTCACCTCGGGCCCGACGCGGTCGCGGATCGCCGCGATCGTGTCGTGATCCTGCTCGAAGTCGCGGCCGACCTTGAGCTTCAGCTCGGTGTAGCCCGCGTCGACGAACGCGCCGGCCTTCTGTGCGTTCGCCTCGGGCGTGTCGATGAAGAGGTAGCCCACGACCGCGACGCGGTCGCGGCAGAAGCCGCCGAGCAGCTCCGCGACCGGGACGCCGAGGGCCTTCCCTTTCAGGTCGAGCAGGGCCATCTCGATCCCGGCGATCGCGTAGGCGCCGATACGGCTCCAGTTGCGCGTGAACTCTTCCATCCGGTGCACGAGCCACTCGACGCGCAGCGGGTCCTGGCCGATCAGGAACTGGCCAGCTCCTCGTCGATGATCGTCCGGATCGTCGGCAGGGTCGGTCCGGGCGCCTCGCCGACCCCGACGAGTCCCTCGTCGGTGTGGATCTGGACGAGCAAGCCAGACGCCGAGTGTCTGGTGCCGCCCGGCCACACCAGCGGCTCCCGCATGGGGGTCCGCACAGCAATCGTTTCGATTTTGGCGATCCTCACCGAGAGGGATAGACTACGGCGCTCAGCCGCGGATTGTCAACCATTTTGAGATTGTCGACATGACCATTCCCACCGCCGTCCGACTTGGGCCTGCCGGTCCAGACGGCTGCGGTCGTCGACGCGGGCGCAAAGGCCGGTCCGCGCGGCCAGCAGGTGATCGAGATCCTCCGGACCGCGATCATCTCCGGCCGCTTCGAGCCCGGCGACCGCCTGATCGAATCGGCGCTCTCGGCCGAGCTCGGCACGAGCCGCGGCCCGGTCCGCGAGGCGCTGCGGCAGCTCGAGAACGAGGGGCTCGTGATGTCCTTCCCCTACCGCGGCGCGGTCGTGCTCGGCGTCTCCGACGAGGAAGTCCACGAGGTGCTGATCCCGATCCGCCTGACGCTCGAGCGCTACAGCTGGGCCCAGGCCCTCGAGAAGATGACCGACGACGACTTCGCGGAGCTCGGGAAGCAGATCTGGCTGATGGAGCAGGCGGGGAAGGCGAACGACCTGATCAAGCTGGTCGAGGCCGACCTCGCGCTTCCACGAGATCGTGATCTCGGCGTCCGGGCAGCAGCACACGGTGCAGATCTGGCGCACGATCTGGCCGCGGATCCGCGCCTACTTCTATCGCTACGAGCGCTTTCGCAGCTTCGAGGAGACCGTGGAGGAGCATCGCGAGCTGCTCGCCGCCCTCCAGACGCGCGATCCCGCGATCGTGCTGGCGCAGCTGCGAGCGCCACATCGACGTTCCCGCCCCGCCTGCGGCTCCGAAGGTCTAGTCGAGGCCTGCCGCGCGACCGCTGCTCAGAGTCGAGAGCCTGCGCACCGGGTTCGATACACGCGACGGCTTCCTGCGCGCCGTCGACGGGGTCGACTTCGAGATCGCGCAGGGCGGGACGCTCGCGATCGTCGGCGAGTCGGGCAGCGGCAAGTCGGTGACGGCGCTCTCGGTGATGCGCCTGATCGACCGGCCCGGCCGGATCGCCGAGGGCTCGCGCATCCTCTTCGAAGGCCGCGACCTCGCCGCGCTCGAGGAGCGCGAGCTCGAGCAGATCCGCGGCAACGACATCTCGATGATCTTCCAGGAGCCGATGACGTCGCTGAACCCGGTGTTCACGGTCGGCGACCAGATCGCCGAGGCCGTGCAGCTGCACCAGAACGTCGGCCGCAAGGAGGCGCATGGACCGGGCAGTCGAGATGATGCAGCTCGTCGGGATTCCGTCGCCGGCACAGCGCGTCCAGGACTATCCGCACCAGCTGTCCGGCGGCATGCGCCAGCGCGTGATGATCGCGATGGCGCTGAGCTGCAACCCGAAGCTGCTGATCGCCGACGAGCCGACGACGGCGCTCGACGTGACCGTCCAGGCGCAGATCCTCGAGCTGATGAAGGAGCTGCGCGAGCGGCTCGGGATGGCGATCCTGCTGATCACGCACGACCTCGGCGTCGTCGCGGAGATGGTCGACGAGGTGGCGGTCATGTACGCCGGCCGGATCGTCGAGCGCGGCCCGGTCGCGGACATCTTCGCCAGCCCGCAGCACCCGTACACGGAGGCGCTGCTCGACTCGATCCCGCTGCTCGGGATGCGGTACTCGCAGCCGCTGAAGGCGATCCGCGGCGTCGTCCCGAGCCCGCTCGAGTGGCCGCCGGCCTGCCGCTTCGCACCGCGCTGCGACTACGTCTTCGCCAAGTGCCTGAAGGGGATCCGCCGCTCCTGCCCGTGCCGCCGCAGGAGTCCGCGTGCTGGCTGTGCGAGAACGGCCGCCGCGTCCCGAGGAGCGCCGGCGATCGCATGAGCGCGAGCTGAGTACGACCAGGCTCGACCTCGGCACCGGCGGCGAGCCGGCGGACGTGCTGCTGAAGGCGCGCGGCGTGAAGAAGCACTTCCCCGTGCGCAAGGGGTTCCTGAAGCGGACCGTCGGCCAGCTGCAGGCGGTGGACGGCGTCGACCTCGACATCTTCCGCGGCGAGACGGTCGGCCTCGTCGGCGAGTCCGGCTGCGGCAAGTCGACGCTCGGTCGCACGCTGCTGCGGCTGCTCGAGCCGACCGCCGGCGAGATCGAGTTCGACGGCGTCGACGTGCTGCGCCTCGGCGGCTCCGATCTGAAGGGGATCCGCCGGCACATGCAGATCGTCTTCCAGGACTCCGTCGGCTCGCTCGATCCGCGCATGAACGTGAGCGACCTCGTCGGCGAAGGCCTGCGGATCCACGGGCTCGAGCGCAAGCGGCGCGACGAGGCCGTGATCGACGTGCTCGAGCGTGTCGGCCTCAGCGCCGAGGCGGCCGGGCGCTACCCGCACCAGTTCAGCGGCGGCCAGCGCCAGCGGATCGGCCTCGCCCGCGCGCTCGTGCTGCGCCCCAAGTTCATCGTCGCGGACGAGCCGGTGTCCGCGCTCGACGTCTCGATCCAGTCGCAGGTGCTCAACCTGCTCGTCGAGCTGAAGAACGAGTTCAACCTGACGTACCTCTTCGTCGCCCACGACCTCGCCGTCGTCGGCTACATCTCCGACCGCGTCGCGGTCATGTACCTGGGCAAGATCGTCGAGCTGGCGACGTCCGAGGAGCTCTTCCGCCGACCGCTGCACCCGTACACGATGGCCCTGCTCTCGGCGAACCCGGAGCCGATCCCGGGCCGCAAGCGGCAGCGGGTCGTGCTGCACGGCGACGTGCCGAGCCCGATCAATCCGCCCTCCGGCTGCCGCTTCCGGACCCGCTGCCCGATCGCGCAGGACATCTGCGCCGAGGTGGAGCCGCTGCTCGAGGATCACGGCGACAGCCACGGCGCCGCGTGCCACTTTGCCGGGACGCCCGATTCCGGCGACGCCCGCCCTGATCGGTTGACGCTGCCGGACGTTCGGCTGCTGCACGACCAGCGCGTGCCGATGCGCGACGGCATCTCGCTCTCGGCCGACGTCTACCTGCCGCTCTCGGGCGGCCCGCACCCGACGATCTACCAGTGGACGCCGTACGAGTCGACGCGCGAGCGGTTCGTCGGCTGGGGCGCCTGGTTCGCGCAGCGCGGCTACGCCGCCGTCGTCTCGGACGTGCGCGGCCGGTACGAGTCGGAGGGCGAGTTCGAGGCGTGGAGCAAGGATGGGGTGGATGCTCAGGACTCGCTGACCTGGGCGGCCGGCGAGGAGTGGTGCAACGGCCGGATCGGCACCTGGGGCCGCAGCTACGGCGCCCTCGTCCAGTGGCAGCTGATGCACGAGGGCCACCCGAACCTCGAGTGCATCGCGCCGCAGGTGATCCACGACGACTACTTCTGGGACGGCTACTGGACGGGCGGGGCCTTCCAGCTCGCGCTCACGCTCGGCGCCGCCGCGATCTGGACGAGCGCGATCAGCCTGGTCACCGGCCCGAGCGCCGGCGACCTGATGCTGAACGACCGGGTCTGGCGCCACCTGCCGCTGATCGAGCTCGACGAGGTGGCGATCGGCCGCAAGGTCGACTACTGGCGCGAGTGGTGGGAGCACCAGGAGAACGACGAGTACTGGCACCAGTTCCACCATCGCCCCGAGACGGTGACCGTGCCGATCTTCCAGCAGGGCGGCTGGTTCGACCCGTACTCCGGCTCGCACCTGCGCTCGTTCGCGAAGATCGGCTCGCGAGTCCCGAACCGCGTGCTGATGGGCCCGTGGTCGCACGAGGAGGAGGTCGAGACCTTCCGCGGCGACGTCGACCTCTCCGCCGGCGTGACCGTGATCCGCGACCACGAGCTCGCCTTCTACGACCGCTACCTCCGCGACGAGGGGAACGACTGGGAGGAGCGCCCACCGCTCGAGCTCTTCGTCCTCGGCCGGAACGAGTGGCGCGGCGAGAGCGAGTGGCCGCTGCCCGGAACCGAGTTCACGCCGTTCTTCCTGCGCAGCGAGGGGCGGCTCGACCGCGACGTGCCGCGCTCCGACGAGCCGGCCGACCGCTACACCTACGACCCGGAGGATCCGGTGCCGACGATCGGCGGCGTCAACTCGGTGCTGACGATGACGCAGGGCGCGGCCCAGCCGATCCGACCCGGCCCGTGGGATCAGCGCGAGCTCGAGGCACGCGACGACGTGCTCTCGTACACGAGCGAGGAGCTCGAGCGCGATCTCGAGGTGATCGGGCCGGTCGAGATGGTGCTCTTCGCGGCGTCGAGCGCGAAGGACACCGACTTCTTCGTCCGCGTCTGCGACGTCTATCCGGACGGCCGCTCGATCTTCCTCACCGAGGGCGTCCTTCGCGCGCGCTACCGGAACTCGAACGAGGGCGACAGCACCGAGCTGCTCGAGCCGGGCGAGGTCGCCGAGTACCGGATCCGCTGCTACCCGATGGCGAACATGTTCGAGCGCGGCCACCGGGTCCGGCTCGACGTGACGAGCTCGAGCTTCCCGCGCTTCAGCCGCAACTGAACACCGGCGAGGACGTCGGCACGGGGACGCGGATCGAGGTCGCGCAGCAGACCGTGCTGCACACCGACGTCTATCCCTCACACGTGCTGCTGCCGGTGATCCCGTCGTGAGAGCCGACGAGATGCCGTCGATCGCGCTCGAGCGCCGGCTCGCGGGCACGGACGTGCTGCCGCTGAAGGGAACCATGGCGGCGCCGCTGCCGGAGCACGTCCGCGTGGCCGTGCTGGCGGCGCTCGCCGAGGACGGTGCCACGCCGCCGTCGCGCGGGCTCGAGGTGCTGCGGAAGGCGATCGCGCGCAGCTTGCCGGCACCCGCCGATCCGGAGCGCGAGATGTTGGTCACGAACGGCGCCATGCACGCGCTCAGCCTCACGTTCCGTGCCCTGCTCGAGCCCGGCGACGAGGTGATCGTCCCGACTCCGTGCTACTCTTCGGTGGCCTGATCGAGCGTGCGGGCGGCGTCTTCGTCCCCGTGCCGGGCTGGGATCCGGAGGCGATCGAGCGAGTGGTGACGCCGCGGTCGCGAGCATCTCGTCCTGACGAATCCAACAACCCGGACGGCTACTTACCCTCGAGGGCCGAGATCGACGAGTTGCTCGCGTTCGCCGCCCGGCAAACCTGATGGTGATCACAGACGAGGCGTACGAGCGCTGCATCCACGAGGGCGAGCTCGCCTCGGCCTGGGGTGCGCCAAACGTCATCCTGATCCGCAGCCTCGGCAAGAGCCTCGCGATGCCCGCGTGGCGGATCGGCTTCGTCGCGGCCGAGGGGGCGTCATCGACGCGTGCCTGCGCGAGCTCGAGTGGGACGTGATCCGCGTCAGCCACGTCGCCCAGCGAGCAACCACGGCCGCGCTCGAGGCCCGCAGGGCTGGCTGGCGAGGTCGCGCGCGGGCTATCGCCAAGATCGGGACGCCGCGCACGCGATGATCGTCGGCCACCCCGTCCTGACGCGCGCTTCCCGCCGCGACGCCCTTTCTCTGGCTCGACGCTCGGCGGGGTCTCTCGGAGGAGCTGATCGAGGAGGGCCTTCCGGTCGTCGACGGCGCCGCCTTCGGCACCCCCGGCTACGCGCGCCTTCCGTTCGGAGGCTTTGCGACGCAACATGGCTGACGCGTACCGGATCGGCGTCGACATCGGCGGCACGTTCACGGACGTCGTGCTGCTCGGCGCCGACGGCACGCTGCCGGACGAAGAAGGTGCTCTCGACCCCGACGACTACGCCCGCGGCGTCATCGAGGGCATCCTCGAGCTGCTGCGGGACCGGCGTCGCGCCGACGAGGTGACAAGGTCGTCCACGCGACGACGGTCGCCTCGAACGCCGTGCTCGAAGGCAAGGGTCGGCTGCGGCGCTGATCACGACCGCCGGCTTCCGCGACGTGCTCGAGATGCGGCGGCTGCGGATCCCGGTCATGTACGACCTCCAGTACGAGAAGCCGCCGCCGCTCGTCCCGCGCCGCCGGCGCTACGAGATTCCGGAGCGGATGGGGCCGCGCGGCGAGGTCTGGCGCGCGCTGGACGAGCAGCGGTGCCGAGGCGGCGAGCGGCCGCGCGCCGACGGCGTCGCGGCGGTCGCGATCAGCTCCTGCACGCCTACGCGAACCCCGCGCACGAGCGCCGCGCCGCCGAGATCGTGCGCGACGTCGTCGGCGACGAGTCTACGTCACGTGCTCCTCCGAGATCCTCGCCGAGATCCGCGAGTACGAGCGGACGAGCACGGCCGTCGTCAACGCGTACGTCGGGCCGGTCGTCGAGCGCTACATCCGGTCGCTCGAGTCGAGCCTGGCCGAGGCCGGGATCACGGCGCCGCTCCAGATCATGCAGTCGAGCGGCGGCGTGATGAGCGCCGAGGCCGCGATGCGGAAGCCGGCGCACCTGGTCGAGTCCGGCCCGGCCGCCGGCGTCATCGCCTGCGCCTACCTCGCCCGCCGGCCGGGATCCCCAACATCATCTCGCTCGACATGGGCGGGACGACGGCGAAGGCCGCGATCCTCGAGGACGGCCGGCCGGTCAAGACCTCGGAGTACGAGGTCGGCGCCGGCATCAACCTCAGCAGCCGGCTGGTCAAGGGCGGCGGCTACGCGATCCGGCTGCCGTTCATCGACCTGTCGGAGATCGGCGCCGGCGGCGGCAGCATCGTCGCGGTGGACGGGTTCGGCATGCTGCACGTCGGGCCCGAGAGCGCGGGCGCCGATCCGGGACCGGTCTGCTACGGCCGGGGCGGCACGAGCCGACGCTCACCGACGCGCTGGTCGTGCTCGGCTACCTGAATCCCGAGTACCTGGCCGGCGGCGCGGTGCCGATCGACGCCGACGCGGCCGCGCGCGCGCTCGAGACGGTGCGGCGCTGCTCGGCCGGCCGCGCTCGAGGCCGCGTACGGCGTCTTCCAGCTCGCGGTCGCGACGATGACGCGAGCGGTGAAGGCGGTCTCGACCTACCGCGGCCGGGATCCGCGCGACTTCGTGCTGTGCGGCTTCGGCGGCAACGGCCCGGTGGTCGCAGTCGAGATCGCCCGCGCGCTGCAGATGCGCCGCGTGATCGTGCCGCCCGCGCCCGGCGTGTTCAGCGCGGCCGGCCTGCTGTTCTCCGAGATCGAGCACGAGTTCGTGCGGACGCTGCTCGCCCGCGGCGGGAGCGCCTCGCCGGCGGTGCTGCACGCCGACTTCCACGAGCTCGAGGCGGAGGCCGAGCCGCGCTCGTCGCCGAGGGCGTTCCCGCGAGGCGTCGTGATGTCCCGGTTCGCCGACATCCGCTACGCCGGCCAGGCCTACGAGCTGACGGTGCCCGTCGCGGCCGGCGCTCCCGACGTCGCGCGGATCGCGGCGGGCTTCGACGCCGAGCACCAGCGCACGTACGGGCACGCCTCGGCGGACGAGCCGATCGACATCGTCAACCTGAAGCTGACCGCGCGGGCGGCCGGGAACGGCGACGCACCGTACGACCCGCTCGAGGACTCGGGCGCGAGGAGCCGGCGCGCGGACGCGCCGCGCCTACTTCGGGCCGGAGCACGGCCTCGCTCGACGTGCCGGTGATCTCGCGCGCTGCGCTGCTCGATCGCCGGGCCGCCGCGGGAGGGGCCGCTGATCGTCGAGGAGTACGACGCGACCTGCGTCGTCCCGCCGGGCTGCCGGGTGACGCTCGACGCGCTCGGCAACATCGACATCGCACTCGACGCATGACCGACGGCGGGATCGATCCCGTCACGCTGGAGGTGGTCAAGAACGCGCTCGCGTCGGTGGCCGACGAGATGGCGCTCGTGGTCATGCGCAGCGCCTACTCGCCCGTCGTCCGCGACACGATGGACTACTCGACGGCGCTCTGCGACGCGACGGGCGAGTCGTCGCGCAGGGACTGACGCTCGCCGTGCAGCTCGGGACCTTCCCGACGGTCATGCGGCACGTCCGCGAGCACTTCGGCGAGGGCATCGAGCCGGGCGACGTCTTCATCGCCAACGACCCGTACGGCTTCGGCGGCCAGCACCTGCCGGACATCTACGTGATCAAGCCGATCTTCCTCGACGGCGAGCTCGAGGGGTACGCCGCGACGATGGCGCATCACGTCGACGTCGGCGGCCTCACGCCCGGGTCGATCGCCGTGCACGCGACCGAGATCTACCAGGAGGGGCTGCGGATGCCGCTGCTCAAGCTCTACGAGGCCGGCCGCGAGAACGCGAGCGTGATCCGGATCATCGAGAAGAACACGCGCCAGCCGATCGAGGTGATCGGCGACCTGCGCGCCCAGATCGCCGCCTGCCGCGCCGGCGAGCGCGGGCTGATCGAGATCCTCGAGCGGTACGGCACGCTCGAGACCCGCCGCTACATGGACGAGCTGCAGGTGCTCAGCGAGCGCCTGATGCGCGCCGAGCTCGCGGCGCTGCCGGACGGCGTCTACGCGTTCGAGGACTTCATCGACGGCTTCGGCGACGAGCCGGAGCCGCTGCGGATCGCGGTCGAGCTGACCGTGCGCGGCGACGAGGTGTGGGTCGACCTCAAGGGGACGGCGCCGCAGGTGGCGGCGGGCCTCAACTGCCCGGTCGGGCATGGTCAACGCCGGTGTCTACTGCGCGTTCCGCGGCATCGCGGGCCGCGAGATCCCGAACGCCGGGGGCTACATGCGGCCGATCCACATCAACGCGCCGGTCGGCACGATCGTCAACCCGGTGCTGCCGGCGGCCTGCGGCGCGCGCGGCGTGGTCGGCTACCGCGTCTACGACGCCGTGATGGGCGCGCTCGCGCAGGTCGTGCCGGAGAAGGTGATCGCGCCGGGAGAGGGCGGGCCGACGCTGATCGCGATCGGCGGCTACCAGGACGGGAGCCCGTTCGTCCTGACCGAGGTGATCGTCGGCTGCTGGGGCGCGCGGGCGGGCCGCGACGGGCTCGAGGGCGTGTCGAACCCGCTCGCCAACCTGTCGAACCAGCCGGTCGAGCTGGTCGAGAGCGACCTGCCGCTGCGGGTGCACGGCTACGGGCTCGTCCCCGACTCGGGCGGCCCCGGGCGCTTCCGCGGCGGGCTCGCCTACGAGCGCTCGTCGAGCTGCTGGCCGACGAGGCGGTGCTGACCGTGCGCTCCGACCGCCGCTCCCACCCGCCGTACGGGATCGAGGGCGGCGAGGCGGGCGCGCCGTCGTCGAACACGATCGGCGATCGCGTAGTGCCGACGATGCCGATGGAAGCGCTGCAGCTGCGCCGCGGCGACGTCTTCCACCACGTCTCGGCCGGCGGAGGCGGCAGCGGCTCGCCGTTCGAGCGGGATCCGGCGCTCGTGCTCGAGGACGTGCTCGACGGGAAGGTGAGCGTCGAGGCGGCGCGGGAGCGCTACGGCGTCGTCATCGCGGACGGCAAGGCGACTCGCCGCGGAGCAGTGAGCTTCGACCTCGTGATCCGCGGCGGCACGGTCTACGACGGCACGGGTGCCGAGGGTCGCGTCGCCGACGTCGGCGTCAAGGACGGCCGCGTCGCCGCGATCGGCTCGCTCGAGCCGAACGGGGCGAGCTCGACGCGGCCGGCCTGGCCGTCGCGCCGGGGTTCATCGACATCCACAGCCACTCCGACTACACGCTGCTGATGGATCCGCGCGCGGTCAGCGCGATCCACCAGGGCGTCACGACCGAGGTCGTCGGCAACTGCGGCTTCGGCTGCTTCCCGATCCGCGATCCGCAGCAGGCGCGCCGCGCGATCTACGGCTACTCCGACGACGGTGCCGATCAACTGGAGCTCGGCCGGCGAGTACTTCGAGCGGCTCGAGGCAGCCCGGCCCGCCGTCAACGTGCTCAGCCTCGTCCCGAACGGGCAGCTGCGGCTGGCGACGCTCGGCCTCGCCGACCGGCCCGCCGACGCCGCCGAGCTGGAGGAGATGCAGGTGCTGCTGCGCGAGTCGCTCGACCACGGCGCCTGGGGCTACTCGACCGGCCTCGAGTACGCGCAGGAGCAGGCGCGCGAGCGAGGACGAGCTGACGGCGCTGGCGCGGCGGCGCCCTTCTACGCGACCCACACGCGCCAGCGCGACGAGGGCGCTGCCGACGCGGTCGCCGAGGCGATCCGCACCGGCGCGAAGGCCGAGGTGCGGCTGCAGGTCTCGCATCTCGTGCCGCGCAACGGGATCGAGGAGAGCCGCCGCTGCATCGAGCTCGTCGAGGCGGCGCGCGACGCGGGCTGGACGTCGCGTTCGACATGCACACGCGCCCCTTCGGCCTGACGAACCTCTACGCGGCGCTGCCCGCCTGGGCGCTCGGCGCCGAGCCGGCCGAGCTCGCGGCGATCCTGCGCGACCCGGCGAAGCGCGACGAGATGCGTCCGCACCGCTCGATCCTCAGCGCCGGCAACGACTGGTCGCGCGTCGTCCTGCTGGACAACGAGATCTGGCCGGAGCACAGCCGCCGCGACCTCGCCTCGATCGCCGCCGACCGCGGGCAGGAGCCGCTCGACGCCGTCTACGACCTGCTGCTCGACGGCCCGACGAGCTGCACAAGCTGATGGTGATCATCCACGCCTACTCCGAGGATCAGCAGCGCGAGGCGTTCGCGCACCCGCTCTGCATGCCGGGCTCGGACGCGACGACGCTGGCGCCGGACGGCGCAGCTTGCCGAGTCGTTCTTCCACGGCGCGTACACCTGGGCGTCGTGGTTCTGGCGGTTCATGGTCCGCGACGAGCGGCTGCTCTCGCCGGAGGAGGCCGTGCACCGGCTGACGGGCCAGCCGGCCGAGCGGATCGGCCTGACCGACCGCGGCGTCCTGCGCGAGGGCGCGCGGGCCGACGTCGCCGTCTTCGACCCGAGAGCGTTCGCCGAGCGCGGGACGGTCTTCGAGCCGAACCTGCTCGCCGAGGGCATGCGGCACGTGATCGTGAACGGCGTGCCGACGCTGCGCGACGGCGTGCTGACGGGCGAGCGCGCGGGGATGGTGCTGCGCCGCTGATTGCGATACTCCGCGGCTCAGGGCTGGCAACGAACGAGGGAGGAGAGATGAGCCGAAGGAGAAAGGCTGTCCTCGCCGCGCTTGGAGCGGCCGGGATTATCGTCGTGGCGGTCACCGCGCCGGCAGCGAGCGCTGCGCCGGGCGACGCAACGGTGGTGCCGCTGCAGATCACCGGGCCGCCCGCGGAGCGGCTCAACCTCATCGTCATGGGCGACGGCTACACCGGCGCCGAGATGCAGAAGTTCCGCGACGACGTCGACCGGAACCTGAACGTGCAGTGGAGCGTCGAGCCGTTCCGCAGCTACCGAAACTACTTCAACATCTACCGGCTCGAGATCGAGTCTCAGGACTCCGGCATCCGCTGCGACCCGGACGACGGCAACAACCGGCGGAACACGCCGCTGCGCCTGAACTACGCGAACGGCTGCCCGCCGACCCGCTCGCGCGCGGGATCACGTACGGCCCGGCGCTGCAGTCCGGCGGCGGCTGCCCGACGGCTCCGACGGAGGGCTCGGCGACCCGCGCTGCTCCGGCACGCAGCAGCACAACAAGTATCTGGCGATCTACCTGGCCCCGCTGGGCGTGACCGGCCAGAACGTGCAGACGCTGGCCATCGCCAACACCTTCACCTACGGCGGCATCGGCGGCACGCAGGCGACGACGTCGGGCGGCGCCCCCAGGGCCCGCTGATCTCGACGCACGAGCTCGGCCACTCCCTCGGGCAGCTCGCCGACGAGTACCCGTACTCGTCGCGCGACGTGATCAGCCCTGCTACACGGGCGGCGAGCCCGGCTCGTTCCACCACACCATCCGGACGAGCGTCCAGGACATGATCGCCGCCCAGTTCAAGTGGTGGCGCTGGATCGGCGAGGAGAGCGTGTCCGGCGGGACGATCGGCCTGTACGAGGGCGGCAACACCTTCCCGTGCGGCGTCCGGCGGCCGAGCCAGCACTCGATGATGCGCTGGATCGGCTTCCACTTCGACCAGATCGGCCGGGAGCACATGACCTACCGGATCACCGGCCGGCGGAACGCGAACGCGATGTCCCTGCCGAACACGCCGGTCGGGCAGGTCGGCCCGGAGGACGTGCTCTGGGTCGAGACCCAGCACCCGAAGTACCACGAGCTCAACGTGACGTGGGCGGTCAACGGCGTCGCGGTGCCCAACACGGGAACAGCCGCAACTTCGACCTCGAGGGCCGCGGCCTCGTCGCGGGCGACGTCGTCCAGGTGACGGTGAAGGACCAGACGCCGTTCGTCCGCGACCCGGCGTTCCTGGACGGGCCGCGGATGACGCAGACGCGGCAGTGGACGGTCGGCACGCCGCTGACCCCCGCTGCGGTGACGGCGGCGTTCACGCTCTCGACGCCCACCACGCGCCGTCGGCGGCAAGGACGTCGTGTACGTCGAGACGACGCATCCCACCGACCGCGTGCTCGACGTGACCTGGCGGCTGGACGGCGTGCGCCGCACCGAACGGAACAGCCGGAACTTCAACCTGGGCGCGCTCGCGCTCGCCCCCCGGCACGCACACGCTCAGCGCGACCGTCAGCGATCCGGCCGGCGGCCCCGCCGAGACGCGCACGTGGACGGTCGACAACAGGCTGCCGGCCGCACCGCGGACGCTGTCGACGCCCTGGCGTCGCTGACGACCCGCCGCTGCCGGAGCACAACGTCTACTTCGGCGAGTTCGACATGCGGCTCGACCCGCAGGACGACCAGCCCGGCTTCGTCGTCGGCGAGTTCGCGAGAACGGCGACGGCTGGTTCAACTACTTCGGCTTCCCCGACCAGCCGTCCGGCACGCCGTTCACGTTCTCGCACTCGGGCAACGTCGTGAAGGCGCTGACCTACGGGAACCTCGGCACCGGCGGGCTCTCCAAGGCGGCCTTCGAGCAGACGCTCCGCGTTCGGGTTCGAGCCGGGCTACGGCACGCACCTGATCGAGCACCACGCGATCGACGCGGCCGGCAACATCGGCAACGCCCGGCGCCGTTCAAGGCGACGGTGCTTCCCGGCGCGTCGCCCGCGTGCACGACCACGATCACCGGCAAGCGCAAGACCGGGCTGACGGTCGAGCGGCGTCACCTGCATCGCCGGCGCGACGATCGACGGGCCGGTCACGGTCGAGGCCGGCGCCTCGCTCGTCGTCTCCGACGGCTCCGAGCTCCACAAGGGCCTGCATGCGGCCGACGCCGCGGTCGTGCATGTCTTCGGGGCGACGGTGAACCGGGACTCGAAGATCACGGGCGCGGGCGACGTGATCGTCGCGGGATCGCTGTTCCGCGGCAAGCTGACCGTGTCGGACAGCAAGGGCAGCAGCTACGGCGTCGCGATCCTGGGCAACAAGGTCAACGACAAGCTGGTCTGCAACGGCAACGACCCGGGCGTCACCGACTTCGGGGCGCCGAACGAGGTCGTGCACAAGTCGGCGGGTCAGTGCGCCGAGCTCTAAGAGCTGATGTCTCCGCTACAGCGCGAGCGGCCTCGCGCTGTAGCGGAGACGTGTTGGTTAGCTCACCCGGCGGCCGACGGACACGCCGTTGACCATGATGTTGTCGAGGATCGCGAGCCCGAAGTAGTCGGGACCCGTATCAGTGCCCTCATCGAAGACGATGTCGATCGTCTGGATGCGCTGCCAGGGATGATCGGCGGGAACGCCGCAGCCGGCGACCATGCCAGCCGAGTCCAGCCCATGCCCAGCACCTGCGAGACCGGCGGCGGCGAGGCGCAGCCGATGAAGTGCGTGCCGAAGTTGGTCACGACGTTGAAGCGCGGTGCCCCGGCGCCGCAGTGCGAGCCGAGGGGGCTGTCGTAGCCGCCGTGCTTGCGAATGTCGTAGCCGATGTCGGTCAACTGAGCCCCTGCATACCCCTGAGCTCGGCGCCTGCGGCCGCGACGTTCGCGGTCGGCCCGGTCTTGGCGAGCAGGAGGCCCTGCACATTCGGGTCACCCCGGTACTGCGTCGGGCAGCCCGGATCGGTGTACGTCCCGGCGACGATGTTGCCGCTCGAGTCGTACGTGTTGATCTCCGCGTTGTACGGGCAACCGAGGTGGTTCTGCCAGGCCGACTCACCAGGCTGCCGTTGAACGGGTCGTACTGCCATGGATTGACGTCGATCAGCTTCGGCACTGTTGCAGCAGCGCCGACACCCACGAACGCAAAGAATGTGACGATCACCGCCAGAATCGCTCGGCGCATGTAATCCCTCCCCTTCTTAGTCCCCCCTAGGCGCACCCGGTGCGCGCCCTTCTAGGTCGTGCCTCCAGGGTAGGACTGTGCGGGGGGGGTCACAAGGCCAGACCACACTGGCCCGAAGGCTAGGCCTGCGTAGTGCCCGCCACGGCGCGAAAGAGCTCGCGCCGTGGCGGAAACGGCCGAGCTAAGCCGTTCGGCGGCCGACGGCGACGCCGTTGACCATGATGTTGTCGAGGATCGCGATCCCGAAGTTGTCGGGACCCGTGTCCGTGCCCTCGTCGAAGACGATGTCGATCGTCTCCACGGCTGCGCCGGGTGGGATCGGCGGGAACGCGGCGGCGGTCGACCACGCCATCCGAGTCCAAGCCTGGCCCAGCACCTGCGAGATCGGCGGCGGCGACGCGCAGCCGATGAAGTGCGTTCCGAACGCAGTGACGACGTTCAACCGCGGCGCGCCGGCTCCGCAGCGCGAGCCGAGCGGGCTCGCGAAGCCGCCGAACTTGCGGATGTCGTAGCCGATGCTGGTGATCACGATGCCGCGGACACCCTTGAGCTCGGCGCCGGCGGCCTCGACGTTCGCGGTCGGGCCGGTCTTGGCGAGCAGCAGCCCCTGCACGTTGGGTCGGCCGGGTCGCGTTCGCACCTAGGCCCTACTAGTTTTGTCGCGTCGTGACTCCTGCGCTCGCAGCTCGTTGCGGCGGATCTTGCCGGACGTCGTCAGCGGCAGCTCGTCGACGAACTCGATCTCGCGCGGGACTTCGTACGCGGCCAGGCGCTCGCGGACTAGCGCCTTCAGCTCCGCCGCCAGCGCCTCCGACGGTGACGTCGCGACGACGAACGCCTTGATCGCCTCGCCGCGGAGCTCGTCCGGGATGCCGATCACCGCCGCCAGCGTCACCGCCGGGTGGCGGACCAGGCACTCCTCGATCTCGCCCGGGCCGATGCGGTGGCCGGCGCTCGAGATCAGGTCGTCGGTGCGGCCGACGAAGCGGTAGTAGCCCTCGTCGTCGACCTCGGCGAGGTCGCCGGTGTGCAGCCGGCCGTCGCGCACCTTCTCGGCCGTCGCCGCCTCGTTGCGCCAGTAGCCGAGGAAGACCACCGGGTCGCCCTCGACCGCCACCGTCACCTCGCCGTCGACGAGGCGCACGTCGTGGCCCGGGTACGCGCGGCCCATCGAGCCGGGCTTCGCCGGCCACGCCTCGCAGTTCCCGATCAGCAGGTTCGCCTCCGTCTGGCCGTAGAACTCGTTCAGCCTCGCGCCCAGCCGCTCGGAGCACCACGCCGCCGTCTCCTCGCCGACCATCTCGCCGCCGCTCGCGAGCGTGCGCAGCGACAGCGCCGGGCCGTCGTGCGCGGCCATCATCCGCAGCGCCGTCGCGGGCATGAAGACGTTGCGCACGCCGAGCCGCGGGATCAGGTCGAACGCCAGCTCGGGGTCGAACTTCGTCGTCTGGAAGGCGAGCACGGGGCGGCCGTGGTAGAGGCCGGGCATGAGCACGTCGAAGAGGCCGCCCATCCAGGCCCAGTCGGCGGGCGACCAGATCAGGTCGTCCGGCTGCGGGAAGAAGTCGTGCGAGAGCTCGAACCCCGGCAGGTGGCCGTAGCAGGACGCGGTGGGCGAGCAGCGCGCCCTTCGGCGGCCCGGTCGTGCCCGAGGTGTAGACGATCAGCGCCGGCGCGTCGGCCGCGCGTCGCGCACCGGCTCGAAGCGGTCGGACGCGGCCGCGAGCAGCGCGGGCAGCTCGCGGTCGACGTCGATCGTCTCCACGCCCTCGAGCTCGCGGTCGGCGAGCACGACCGCCGGATCCGCGTCGCCGAGCCGCACCGCCATCGCGTCCGGGCCGAAGCGGGTCGAGAGCGGAACGGCGATCGCGCCGAGCTTGTAGACGGCGATGTGCGCGACGGCCGTCTCGGGCCGCTGCGGCAGCGCGATCCCGACGCGGTCTCCCTCGCCGATCCCGCGCGCCCGCAGCGCGTTCGCGAGCCGGTTCGAGTCGTCGGAGAGCTCGCCGAAGGTGACGCGCCGGGTGACCTCGCGTCCGTCCGTGACCACGATCGCGACCGCGTCGCGCGGCTGGCGCTCGCAGACGTCGACGCCCAGGTTCACCTGCGCCGGCACCTGCCAGCGGAAGCCGCCGTACAGCTCCTCGTAGCGTCAGGCCCAGAGCCGCTCCAGCAGCGCGAGGTAGACCTGCGTCGCCCGCACGAGCTCCGCGACCTCGATCGACTCGACGTCGCCGTGCGCGCCGGTGCCCATCGGGCCGTGGTAGACGGTCGGGATCCCGGCCGCGTGGAAGATCGCGCCGTCGGCGACGAGCTTCACGCCGGTCGAGCGGCAGCTCTCGCCCGGTGACGTCGCGGTACGCCTCGCGGAGCGCGACGACGAGCCGGTGCTCGGGGTCGATCCGGTACGCCCCGCGCACGAGCTGCAGGTCGAGGTCGATCGCGCAGCCGGACTCCGCCGCGATCGGCTCGAGCAGCGCCCGGAACTCGGCCTCCACCTGCTCGAACGTGTTCCCCGGCGCCCAGCGGCGCGTGCCGACGAGCCGGCACTCGACCGGGTGGCGGTTGTAGAAGTCGCCGCCGTGCACCTCGCCGAGGAAGTACGACTCGGGGCCGACCCACTCGTGCTCGACCGCCGCCAGCTCCTCGTTGCGCGCGCGGATCGCCTCGATCACCCTGGCGGCGACGAGGATCGGATGCGGCGTGCCGGCGGCCGTCTTCAGCTCGTGCGTGACCATGCCGTCGCGGCGGATCGTGATCTCGAACGTCGCGCAGCCGACGTGCGCGACCGGCAGCGTCGGGCCGCCGAGCTCGCCGACGACGCCGCAGTCGGCCGTGAAGCCGCGCTCCTCGAGCAGGTACGTCAGGTCCTGGCCGCGCCCGCGCGGCGACTCGTGCAGACCGATGGCGACGATCACGAGCTCGCCCGGGAACGACCCCGCTCGGCGAGCGACGCGCGCCGCCTCGGCCGCGCAGGCGAGCGCGCCCTTCATGTCCGCCGTGCCGCGCCCGTAGATCGTGTCGCCGTCGACCCGCGGGGGCTCGTGCGGGATCGGCACCGTGTCGAGGTGGCCGTTGAGGACGACGGTCGGGCCGGGCTCGCCGCCGCTCAGCCGCCCGACCACGATCGGCGTCGCCGGGAACGCGCTCGTCGAGCAGCTCGACCTCCAGCCCGCCTCCTCGAGCCGCCGCCCGTAGAGGCGCGCGACCTCGGCGGTGTCGCCGGTCGGGCTCTCGACCTCGACGAGCTCCAGGGTCAGGTCGCGCAGGCGGTCGGCGTCGACGCTCACATGGTGATAATGACCTTCCCGCGGGCGTGGCCCTCGCCCAGGTAGCGGAGAGCGTCGGCCGTCTCGGCTCAGCTCGAAGCGCTTGTCGATCGACCGACTTGACCTTCCCGGTCTCGAGCAGCTCGCGCAGGAGCTCGAGGTCGTCCTTCTTGATCTTCGCGACGAAGAACTTGACCGTCTGGCTCCTGCCCAGCGCGCCGAGGCGCGTTCCGATCATGTGAGACAGCGGCCCGATGCCCCTTGTTCGACGGGAACTTTGCTCCGACGATCACGACTGTCGCCTCGGGTGTCAACACGCGCTTGAACTTCCTGAACGGCCGGCTCCCGGCGATGTCGATCATCAGGTCGTGGCGCTCGCTGCGCCGGGTGAAGTCCTCCTGGCTGTAGTCGACGACGCGGTCGGCCCCGAGCGAGCGGGCCAGGTCGACGTTCCTCGTGCTGCACACGGCGGTCACGTCCGCGCCCAGCGCCTTCGCGATCTGGACGGCGAAGGTGCCGACGCCTCCGGACGCGCCGTTGATCAGCACCTTCTGTCCGGGCTGAACGCCGCCCTTGTCGCGCAGCGCCTGCAGGGCGGTGATCGCCGCGATCGGGACGGCCGCCGCTTCCTCGAAGGACACGTTGGCCGGCTTCCGCACGAGGCGAACCTCGCGGGCGGGCGCGTACTCGGCCCAGGCGCCACCGGACGTGCCGAACACCTCGTCGCCCGGCTGGAACTCCGTCACGTCCTTCCCGACGGCTTCGACCACGCCCGGCGACGTCGGCGCCCACTGTCGTGCTCTTGGGCTTGCGCAGACCGCCGCCGAACAGCCGTGCGAAGTACGGCCCGGTCACCCCGTACCACTCGACCGGGTTGACGGACGACGCGTGGACGCGAAGCAGCACCTGGTGGTCCTCGATCGCCGGCATGTCGACGTCGCGCAGCTCGAGCACGTCCGGCATCCCGTACCGCTCGTGGACGATCGCCTTCATCGTCTTCCCCGGGCGAGTCGTCGTCCGCTCCTGATGCAATTCCATGACTGCCACTGCCTCTCCTCTCGCATACGCTGTAAGCTTATGGTGTAAGCTATAAACGTACAGCGTAAGTTTGTCAAGTCATGGCGACTCGAACCGAACCCACCTCACAGCCCCGAACCCCGCTGAGCAGGGAGCGGGTGCTGCGCACCGCCCTCGCGCTCGCCGACGCAGGCGGGATCGAGTCGCTCACGATGCGCAAGCTCGGCCAGGAGCTCGGCGTCGAGGCGATGTCGCTCTACAACCACGTCGCCAACAAGGACGACATCGTGGACGGAATCATCGAGATGGTGCTCGACGAGATCGAGGTGCCCTCGGGCGAGGCCGACTGGAAGACGGAGATCCGTCGAACCGCGATCTCGTCGCACGAGGTGTTCCTGCGCCACCGCTGGGCGTGCAGCCTGATGATGCACAGACCCAGCGCCGGCGCCGGGCGGATGCACTGGATGGAGGCGCGTCCTGCGAACGCTGCGGGAAGCCGGCTTCTCGGCCGACATGACCCATCACGCGTATCACGCCCTCGACAGCCACATCACGGGCTTCACGCTCTGGCAGGTGAACATGCCGTTCGAGACCAAGGCGGAGCTCGTCGACATGGCCGAGGGCTTCCTGAGCCAGATCCCCGCCGACGAGTACCCCTACGTCATCGAGCACGCCGAGCAGCACCTCGCCCCGTCCAGCCCCGACGGCGCGACCGAGTTCGAGTTCGGGCTCGAGCTGATCCTCGACGGCCTCGAGCGGCTCCGCGACACGGACTAGTCCGTTCCGCTCTCGCGACCCGGAAGCCGATGTGTGCCTGGCGCCGGACCGGCCGGCTGTGGCTGCGCATCGTGCAGCGGGCCCAGGCGAGGCCCGGGCTCGCGAACGAGCCGCCGCGGAGCACGCGCTCGCCCGGCGGGTACTCGGTCGACGTCCATTCCCAGACGTTTCCGGCCATGTCCAGCAGGCCGTAGGGGCTCGCGCCGTCCGGGTGCGAGCCGACCGGCGACGTGGAGCCGTGCTTGATCCCCGCGCCGACCGCGGCGCGGCTCTCGTCCTCCTCGTCGCCCCACGGGTACGTGCGCCCGTCGGTGCCGCGGGCCGCCTTCTCCCACTCGGCCTCGGTCGGCAGCCGGCCGCCGGCCCAGGCGCAGAACGCGGACGCCTCGTGCCAGTCGACGAAGGTGACGGGATGGTCGGCCGGCGCCGGCCAGTGGGGAGGGGCGGGCGCTCCGGTCTCGGCGACGAAGCGCTCGTACTGCGCGTTCGTGACCGGTGTTCGCGCGAGCTCGAACGCGTCCACGTCGACGTGCCGCTGCCGCGTCTCTCCCGGGTCGCGGCCGATCACGTAGTCGCCGGCGGGCACCTCGACCCAGTCGAAGTCCCGGCGCGGCTCGACGGCGACGACGCGGAAGCCGATGTACGGATCGCGCGCCGCGGGGTGCACCGGGTAGCCGCGCCGAGCAGCGCAGCTCGTCCGGGCCCGCTCAGGTACGAGCCGCCGCGCGCGGCGCCGTCGGCCGTCCACTCGAAGACGTTGCCCGCCAGGTCCAGCGCGCCGCAGGGCGCGGCACCGGCCGGATGCAGCCCGACCGGCGACGGGCCCGCCGATGCCCTGCCCGAAGGTCGCGCGCGTCGTGTCGGGGAGCTCGTCGCCCCACGGCCAGAGCCGGTCGTCGCCGCCGCGGGCGGCCGCCTCCCACTCGATCTCGGTCGGCAGCCGCACGCCGTTCTCGGCGCAGAACGCCTCCGCGTCGTCGCGCGAGACGTACGTCAGCGGCACGCCGTCGTCGCCGGTGACAGGCGTGCGGCCGATCCGGAAGCCCTCGACCGAGACGACCCGCCGCGGCGTCTCGTCCTCGTCCGGCGGATAGGCGCGTGGCAGGGTCGATCCCCATCGGGAACGGCCCCGCCGGGATCGGCACCCAGTCGATCAACGCAGGGATGACGGGCAGCGTCAGGGTGCCGCCGTGCACCGCCTGCTCGGCGACGACCTGGTGCGTGTGCCGGCCGATCGGCTCGCCGGTGTTCGGGTTCAGGTCGAGCCGCGGGAAGTTCGACGACGAGACGTCGAGCCGGATCCGGTGGCCGCGGTCGAAGAGGTTGCTCGTCGGCGGCAGCTCGATCGTGACCTCGCACCACCTCGCCGGGCTCCATGAAGACCTCCTGCTCGAAGCCCTCGCGGAAGCGGCAGCGGATGATCGAGTCGTTGATCAGCATGTCGTAGCCGTCCGGATAGTCCTCGTTCGCCGGGTGGACGTCGACGAGCTTCGCGGTGAAGTCGGTGTCGACCGCGCTCGACGAGACCCGCAGAGTCACGCGCGCGCGGCCCGTCACCTCGACGGGCTCCGTCGAGCGGCTCGGTCTCGTAGACGAGCACGTCGGCGCGCTCCGAGAGCCGCGGATACGGCTCGCGGGCGGCGAAGAACTCCGGCGTCTCCTGCCTGGTCGGCCGGCCCGGGGGTGAGGATGTTGCGCAGCCGCAGCACCGGGCTGAGGAAGCGCGACCACGCCGGCTCCATCCCCGCGCCCTCCGCCGGCAGCTCGCCGACCGAGCAGTAGTTGCCGCCGATCGTCGGGACCGGATGCGCCGGGTCATAGGTGTAGCGGCGCGGCTCCTCCGTCGTCCGCCGGCGCGGCTCGAGCGACAGGGAGCCGTCGCCGCGCAGGTGGTAGACCGTCTCGCTGCGCCCGGGCGAGCGGCCACTCGTGCTCCTCGCGCCAGCGGCCGCCGTGGTCGAGCTTGCCGAGCGCGGTCTTGCGGCCCGAGCCGCCGCCCATCACGAAGATCCGGACCGGCGCCTCGTCCGTCGGGCGCGCCGCCGCCGTCCTCCTTCAGCCAGCGGTCGAAGAACTCGAGCTGCTCGGCGAAGTAGCGCTGGACGCCCCAGACCGCGTCCGGGCCGAAGTCGACGTCGAGCGTGTAGGTCGCGTCGCCGCGCATGCCGACGTGGCTCCACGGCCCGACGACCAGGCGCTGCGGCGTCGTGTTCTTCGCCGCCATCGCCGCGAAGTACTCGGTGTCGGAGTGCGGGAAGCCGTCGTACCAGCCGGTCGAGTACGTGCCCGGGATGTCGGCGTGCTCGTCCCAGTAGCGCGTGTAGTCGTACTCCTTCCGCGACCAGAGCTCGTCGTAGGTGCCGCGGGTGTAGTAGTCGAGCAGGCACTTCTCGAGCGTCGGCACGTGCCGCAGCGAGGTCTGGCCCTCGCGGTACGGCGTCTCCCAGAAGAGCTCGCGCAGCCGGGTCAGGTCGGCCCAGACCTCCGCCTGCTTCTCGGGGTCGTCGGCGATGTCCTGGGCGTCCTGCGCGTGGATGAAGAGCGCCCAGAACATGTGCAGCTGCATCGCGCCGCCCTCGCGCGACTGGTGCTGGAAGCTGTTCGTCGGCACGACGTCGGGCCAGATCGCCGTCAGGTGCGGCGGCCGCTCGAGCGCCATCCGGACCTGCGTGATCCCGGCGAACGAGGAGCCGACCGTGCCGACGCGGCCGTTCGACCAGCGCTGCTCGGCGATCCACTCGACGGTGTCGTAGCCGTCCTCGCCCTCGTGCGGCGTCGCGGCGTGGAAGTACTCGCGCGTGCCCTCGGAGCGGTAGCGGTCGCGGCAGTCCTGGAGGCAGACGCTGTAGCCGTGCGGGACGAAGAAGTCGGCGATCTCGCTGTAGCGCTTGTCCGTCTTGTCGTACGGCGTCCGGCAGAGGATCGTCGGGTAGCGCCCCTCGACGAGCTCCCCGTCGCGGGCGGGGCGGTAGAGGTCGGTCGCGAGGCGGATGCCGTCCCGCATCGGCACCATCACGTCCTTGGCGAGCGCCACTCCGAATCCGGTCACGCGGCTCCTCTCTCGATCAGCAGGTTGCCGGTCTCGTCGACGAGCAGGACGTAGCCGGGATGGAGAACGGTGGTCGAGTCGAACTCCTCGACGACCGCCGGGCCGGCGAAGGTCGCGCCGGCGGGCAGGGCGTAGCGGTCGTAGATCGGGCAGTCGACGTAGCCGTCCGACTCGGCGAAGTAGACGGGCCGGTGCTCCTTCGGCTCGGCCTTCCCGCCCGCCTCGAGCGGGCGCGGCGGCGGCTTCGCGATCGTGCCGACGCTCGTCAGCCGCAGGCTCACGACCTCGACCGGCTCCTCGGGCGCGCCGAACCCGTAGGTGCGGTCGTGCTCGGCGTGGAAGCGCTCGAGCAGGTCGTCGCCGGCCGGGATCGTCAGCTCGAAGCTCTGGCCGACGTAGCGGAGGTCGATCTTGCGGACGAAGCTCATCGCGTCGGCGCGCGAGGCCCTCCCGCTCGAGCTCGGCCCGGCCCGTCTGCTCGAGCTCGGCGAAGGTCGCCTCGACCTCGTCGGCGTCCAGGTCGTCGACGCGGCGCATCACCGTCACGGCGGTGTCGAGCTTCAGGTCGGTCGTGAGCAGGCCGGTGGCGGAGAAGATGCCGGGGCTGCGGGGGATCAGCAGCGTCGGCATCTCGGCGTCGCGGGCGAGCGCGTTCGCGTGCACCGGGCCGGCGCCGCCGAAGCCGAAGAGGACGAAGTCGCGCGGGTCGTAGCCGCGCTGGACGGAGATCAGGTGGAGCGCGTTGACCATCGCCGCGTTCGCGATCTCGACGATCCCGTTCGCGGCCTCGGTGACGTCGAGCCCGAGCGGCTTCGCGCAGCGCTCCTCGATCGCGCGCCGCGCGCCCTCGACGTCGAGGCCGATCTCGCCGCCGAGGAAGTAGTCCGGGTTCAGCCGGCCGAGCACGACGTTCGCGTCGGTGACGGTCGGCTCGGTGCCGCCGCGCCGGTAGCAGACCGGGCCCGGGTCGGCGCCGGCGCTCTGCGGGCCGACGCGCAGGAGGCCGCCCGAGTCGACCCAGGCGATCGAGCCTCCGCCCGCGCCGATCTCGACGAGGTCGACGACCGGCGTCCGCACCGGGTAGCCCGAGAGCGACATGCCGCCGATCCCCGCGCCGGCGTGGCCGCCGACGTTGTAGTTCTTCGTCACCGACGGCTGCCCGTCCTGGATCAGGCCGACCTTGGCGGTCGTGCCGCCCATGTCGAAGGAGAGGATGTCCGGGCGGCCGAGCGTCTCGCCGAGGTACGCGGACGCGATCACGCCCGGCGGCGGGGCCGGACTCGACCATGAACACCGGCCGCGTGCGCGCCGCCTCGGAGCTGAAGACGCCGCCGCTCGACTGCATCACGAGCAGCTTCGCCTGGACGCCCGCGTCGGCGAGGCGGCTCTCGATCCGCTCCAGGTAGCGCTCGACGACCGGGCGGATGACGGCGTTGATCACCGTCGTCGAGGCGCGCAGGTACTCGCGGAACTCGGGCGCGACCTCGGCGGAGAGCGAGACCGGGACGCCCGGGCAGCTCCTCGGCGAGGATCGCGCCGACCCGCTGCTCGTGCTCGGGGTTGACGTACGCGTGGAGCAGGCAGACGGCGACCGTCTCGACCTCCTCGCGCCGCAGGATCGCGGCGGCGGCGCGCACGGAGTCGTCCTCGAGCGGCCGCAGCACCTCGCCGGCCGGGCCGAGCCGCTCGGCGACGGTCACCGCCCGGTCGCGCGGGACGAGCGGCTTCGCCTTCTCGAACTGGGTGTCGTAGAGGGACGGCCGCACCTGGCGCGCGATCTCGAGCAGGTCGCGGAAGCCCTCGGTGGTGACGAAGCCGCCGCGCGCGATCTTGCCCTCGATGATCGCGTTCGTCGCCACGGTCGTCGCGTGGACGACGAAGCCGACCTGCGCCGCCGCGACGCTCGCCGTCCGCGAGCGCCCGGTCGACCGCCTGCATGAACCCCTCCGAGGGATCGGCCGGCGTCGTCAGCACCTTCGCGATCGAGACCGCGCCCGTCTCCTCGTCGATCAGCGTCGCGTCGGTGAAGGTGCCGCCGATGTCGACCGCCACGCGGACGCTCATGAGACTTTGTGTTGAATCAACACTTTCTCACCGCCCCCCGCTTCGTTCCGAGGGTCGACTGCGCTTGTGTTGATTCAACACAAGCTCGCCTGAGCCGCTCCGTGGTCGCCGCGTCCAGGTGCGGGTGCGGCCGTCGATCGCGACCTTGTAGATCTCGCGCGCGCGCTCGGCGCTGACCTTGCCCTCGAGCACGTCGCGCAGCACCCGCTCGGGGTCGCGCTCCTCGGGCGGCCCGTAGCCGCCGCCGCCGCAGGTGCGGACGCTGATCACGTCGCCGGGGACGAGGTCGAGCGTCGTCTTCGAGATCAGCCGCGTCTCGACGCCGTCGCGGACGTGCACGTACTCGGCGACTCGCCCGGCGTGGCCGCCGAACGCGCCCCACGGGCCGGCCTTGTCGCGGTCGGCGAGGACGGTGAAGGTCGTGTGCAGGTCGAAGAGGTAGTCCTTGCGCAGCCCGAGCCCGCCGCGGAAGCGGCCCGGCCCCTCGGAGTCCTCGACGAGCGAGAGGCCGTTGATCCGCACCGGGTAGTTGAGCTCGGTCTCCTCGATCGGCGCGTTCTCGGTGTTCTGGCTGTGCGACTGGACGGCGTCGGGGCCGTCGCTCGCGTAGCGGCCGCCGTAGCCGCCGGCGAACGTGTCGTAGAAGCACGTGTACTTGCCGGCCTCGACGTCGAGGGAGCCGAAGCCCGCCTGGCACATCATCCCCTTCGTCCCCGCGGGCAGCCGCTCGGGGAAGGCCGGCAGCAGCGCGCGGACGATCACCTCGATCAGGCGCGCGTGCGTCTCCCAGCCGCCGACGACCGGGCCGGGCCAGCTGCAGTTCACGACCGTCCCGGCCGGCGCCTCCACGCTGATCAGCCGGTAGAAGCCGTCGTTGACCGGCAGGTCGGGGTCGATCAGGCACTTGAGGGCGTAGGCGCAGGCCGAGAACGACATCGCGTAGGTCGAGTTGACCGGCGCGCGCCGCTGCGGGTCGGAGCCGGTCAGGTCGAAGCGGGCGCCGCTCGGCGCCGATCTCGACGCGCGCCTTCAGCCGGACGGGCTCGTCGGTGTAGCCGTCGTTGTCGACGGAGCCCTCGGCCTCGTAGACGCCGTGCGGCAGCGCGGCGAGCTCGGCCCGCGTGCGCCGCTCGGTGTACTCGAGCAGCTCCTCCATCGTCGCGAGGATCGTGTCGCGCCCGTGCCGGTCGACGAGCGCGGTCACGCGGCGGACGCCGGTCGCGTTCGCGGCGATCTGGGCGCGGAAGTCGCCCGCCGTCTCGTGCTTCGAGCGGATCTGGGCGAGGATCAGCTTGAAGACGTCCTTCACGATCACGCCGCCCTCGACGAGCTTGACCGGCGGGATGATCACGCCCTCCTGGAAGACCTCCTTGAACGCCCCGATCGACGCGGGCGCGCCGCCGCCGACGTCGACGTGGTGCGCGAGGTTCGCGACGTAGCCGATCAGCTCGCCCTCGTGGTGGACGGGCGAGATCAGGCTGACGTCGTTCAGGTGGACGCCGCTCGGGTGCGGGTCGTTCGTGACGAGCACGTCGCCGGCGGCGAGGTTCTCGGCGCCGTACGTGCGCACGGCCTTCGGCACCTGCTCGGCCATCGAGCCGAGGTGCACGGGCTGCGCGAACCCCTGCGCGACCGAGCGCAGCTGCGCGTCGAAGAACGCGCACGAGAAGTCCGAGCGCGTCTTGATGTTCGTCGAGTAGGCGCTCCGCTTCAGCGCCAGCGCCATCTCGTCGGTCGCCGCGACGAGCGCGTTCCGGATCACCTCGAACGAGATCGGGTCTACGGCCGCCACGCGTACTCCTCCCGCGCCCGCTCGGGGCTGACCTTGCCCTCGCGCACGTCCCGCGCGACGAGCTCGCGGTCGCGCTCCTCCGGCGGGCCGTAGCCGCCGCCGCCGCAGGTGCGGTAGCTGACCGTGTCGCCGGCCTCGACCTCGATCGTCGTCTTCGCGCCGAGCCGGGTCTCGACGCCGCCGCGGATCAGCACGTACTCGGCGGGCTTTCCCGGCCGGCCGCCGAACGCGCCCGCCGGGCCTGCGAGCGTGCGGTCGGCGAGGACGGTGAACGTCGTCGCGCGGTCGAAGACGAAGTCCTTCCGCAGCCCGAGGCCGCCGCGGAAGCGCCCCGGCCCCTCCGAGTCCTCGACGAGCGAGAGGCGCGCGACCCGCACCGGATAGTTCAGCTCGGTCTCCTCGACCGGCGCGTTCTCGGTGTTCTGGCCGTGCGTCTGCACGGCGTCCGGCCCGTCGCTCGCGAAGCGGCCGCCGTAGCCGCCGCCGAACGTCTCGAGGAAGCAGTAGTACTCGTTCGTCTGCGCGTCGACGCCGCCGAAGCCGGCGTGGCACATCATCGCCTTCGTCCCCGCCGGCAGCCGCTCGGGCAGCGCGGGCAGGAGGGCGCGGAAGATCACGTCGACGAGCCGCGTCTGCGTCTCCCAGCCGCCGACGACGGGGCTCGGCCAGGTGCAGTTCGTCACCGTCCCCTGCGGCGCGTCGAGGCTGACGACGCGGTAGAAGCCGTCGTTGACGGGCAGGTCGGGGTCGATCAGGCACTTGACCGCGTAGGCGCAGGCCGAGAACGTCTGCGCGTAGGTGGAGTTGACGGGCGCGCGGCGCTGCGGGTCGGAGCCGGCTCAGGTCGAAGGCGACGCCGTCGGCCGTGATCTCGATCCGCGCCTTCAGCAGCACCGGCTCGTCGGTGTAGCCGTCCACGTCGACGGTGCCCTCGGCCTCGTAGACGCCGTGCGGCAGCGCCGCGATCTCGGCGCGGGTGCGCCGCTCGGTGTAGTCGAGCAGCTCGCGCATCGTGCCGGCGACCGTCTCGAGGCCGTGGCGGCCGACGAGCGCCTGCAGCCTGCGGACGCCGGTCGCGTTGGCGGCGATCTGGGCGCGGAAGTCGCCGCCGGTCTCGTGCTTGGAGCGGATCTGCGCGAGGATCAGGTCGAAGACGTCGCGCACGATCCGCCCGGCCGCGACGACCTTCACCGGCGGGATGATCACGCCCTCCTGGAACACCTCGCGGAACGCGCCGATCGAGGCGGGCGCGCCGCCGCCGACGTCGACGTGGTGCGCGAGGTTCGCGACGTAGCCGAGCAGCTCGCCGTCGTGGTGGACGGGCGAGATCAGGCTGATGTCGTTCAGGTGGACGCCGCTCGGGAAGGGCTCGTTGGTGATGATCACGTCGCCGGGCTCGAGGTTCTCGGGGCCGTAGTCGAGGATCGCGCGCGGCACCTGCTCGACCATCGAGCCGAGGTGGACGGGCTGGGTGAAGCCCTGCGCGACGGCGCGGAGCTCGGCGTCGAAGAACGCGCACGAGAAGTCGGAGCGCGTCTTGATGTTGGTCGAGTAGGCGCTGCGGCGGAGCGTCAGCACCATCTCGTCCGTCGCCGCGACGAGCGCGTTGCGGATCACCTCGAACGTGATCGGGTCCATCAGTACGGGCCCTTGCCGCTCGTAGCGCTCGCGCGCCCGCTCGACCGCGTCCAGGTCGATCTCGAAGCCGAGGCCCGGCCGCGGTCGGGACGGCGCAGCGACCGCCCGCGATCTCGATCGGGGTCGTCGTCGAGCTGCTCGGTGAGCAGGTGGTGCATGACCTGGTTGCCGACCGTCTGGTTCGGGATGCAGCCCATCACCTGCAGCGCGGCGAACGTCGAGATCGCGCTCTCCGGGCAGGCGTGCCGGTTCATCGGGATCCCGTACGACTCGGCCAGGTACGCCATCTGCCGCCACCGCCAGAGGCCGCCCGACTCGTGGCTGCCGAGCACGATCGCGTCCGCGGCCTCCTCGTCGAGCACGGCGCGGAGCTCGGCGGTCGTGTGCACCGCCTGGTCGGCGGCGATCTTCGTCTCGACCGAGTTGCGGACCCGCGCGAGCCCGGCGACGTTGCCGGCCGCGACGGGCTGCTCGACCCAGTCGAGGTCGAACGGCTCGAGCCGCCGGATCGCGTCGACCGCGCCGGGCACGTCCCACGCCTCGTTCGGGTCGATGCGCAGCAGCGGCTCCGGGCCGATCGCGTCGCGCACGGCGCCGACGATCTCCGCGTCGTCGCGCTGCCCGCGCCCGACCTTGATGTAGACGACGCGATGGCCCTCGGCGGCGAACCGCGGCCGCCTCGCGCGCGAGCTCCTCGGCCGTGTCCCCCTGCGGGAAGGCCATGAAGTCGACCTCGTCGTGGACGCGGCCGCCGAGGAAGGTCGACGCCGGCACGCCGAGTCCCTTGCCGAGCGCGTCCCAGCACGCCGACTCGATCCCGCTCAGGATCTGGAGCGAGAAGTGCGGGACGACGCGCCAGCGGCCGTTGCGCCAGAGGTCGCCGAAGATCGCCTCGATGTCGCCGGGCGAGCGGCCGACGAACGCGCGCGCCATCAGCTCGCCGTAGGAGATGAACGGCGGCGGGGTCCTCGCAGATCGACTCGCCGTAGCCGGTGACGCCCTCGTCGGTCTCGACGGCGAAGAGGACGAGGTTCACGCCCTCCTGCACGCCGGAGCGGTAGCGGAACGGCTGCGCGAGCGGGAGCGCGATCGGCGTCGCGGTGACGGCGGTGATCTTCACGCGGCATCCTCTCGACGCCCGTAGAGCTCGACGTGCCGCCTCGCGGCTGACCTTCTCGTTCAGGACGTCCTTTGCGACCGCAGCAGGATCGCGCTCGCAGCGGATCGCCCCAGCCGCCGCCGCCCGCGGTCCGGTGGTCGTAGACGTCGCCCGCCTCGATCTCGATCGAGAACATCGGCGGCAGGATCTCCTCGGTCCCGTCGGGGTGGATGCAGCCGTTGACCGAGAGCGCTCCGGGGCCGCCGCCCGCCAGGCCGTAGGGCGGGTGCTTGGCCCGGTCGGAGCGGACGATCAGAGACGTGCGCGGCGTCAGGCAGCGCCAGACGCGCTCGATCGCGAGGCCGCCGCGGTGGAGGCCGGCGCCGCCCGAGTCGGGCACGAGCCCGTACCGCTCGACCACGATCGGGTACTCGGACTCGGCCACCTCGACCGGGATGTTCGCGGCCAGGCTCGCCGGGTTCGTGAGGCCGTCGTTGCCGTCCGCCTCCGGCGTTCCGCCCCAGGTGCCGACGACGAGCTCGTAGAAGATGAAGCGATCGCCGTCCGGGCCGCTCCGCGCCGAAGATCGCGAGCGTGTTGCCGCCCTCGCCCGCGGCGGCCACGCGGTGCGGGAGCAGCTGGGCGAGAGCGCCGCAGATGGCGTCGACGATGCGGAATCCGGTCACGCCGCGCATCGAGGAGGCGCCCGGCATCACGACCTCGGCGACCGTGCCCGGCTTGGTGAGGATGTGGATCGGGCGGAAGGCGCCGGCCGTGTTCGGCACCTCGACGGTCAGCGCCGCGCGCACCGCCTGGTAGACGCAGGCCTGCACGAACGAGCGCGTGCTGTTCAGCGAGCCGCGCACCATCGGCGACGAGTCGGTCAGGTCGGCCGTGATCTCGTCGCCCGCGATCGTCACGTGCGCCGTGATCGGCACGTCGCGGACGTCGACGCCGTCCGAGCCGAGGTAGTCGGTGAAGGAGGCGGTGCCGTCGGGCCAGGTCGCGATCTCCTGCCGGACGAGCCGCTCGGTGTAGTCGATCAGCGCGTCCATCAGCTCGGCGAGCGCCTCCCGTCCGTGCCGCTCGGCGAGCGCGACCAGCGCGCGCTCGGCGACCGAGCAGGCGGCGACCTGCGCCCCGAGATCGCCGAAGGTCATCCGCGGGATGCGGACGTTCGCCTCGATGATCTTGAAGACGTCCTCGACCGGCTCGCCCTCGGAGTAGAGCCTGAGCCAGGGCAGGCGGATGCCCTCCTGGAAGATCTCGGTGTTGTCGCAGGCGCTCGAGCCCGGCAGGCGGCCGCCGACGTCGCCGTGGTGCGCGGTCGTGCACGTGAAGCCGATCAGCTCGCCGGCGAGGTGGACGGGCTTGAAGACGAAGATGTCCTGCAGGTGCATGCCGCCGTCGAAGGGGTCGTTCATGACGAAGACGTCGCCGGGCCGGATCCGGTCGGCGTAGTGCTCGAGCAGCGTCTCCATCGCGTGCGGGATCGAGCCGAGGTGGAACGGCACGCTGACCGCCTGCGCGACCGTTCTGCCCTTGGCGTCGCAGACGACGGCCGAGAAGTCCATCCCGTCGCGGACGACGGTCGAGTGCGCGGTGCGGCAGATCGTCGTCGCCATCTCGTCGGCCATCGAGGCGAGCGCGTTGCCGACGATCTGGAGCGTGACCGGGTCGACTCGCGCCCTAGTTGCCATCGAGACTCCGCTCCAGCACGAGCGTGCCGGTGCTCGCGTGGCGGCGCGCCGACCAGCCGGGCGGGACGACGACCGTGGTGTCGTACTCGTCCACGAGCAGCGGCCCCGGCTCCGGCGCCTCGCCGATGGACGAGCGCGTCCGCACCGGCGCGTCCACGTCGTCGCCGCCGATGTGGATCCGGCGGCTCGAGCCGCCCGGGCCGGCGCCGTTCGCGCCGTCGAGGTGGAAGGAGCGCGTCGCGGCTGCCTCACCGAGCGCCGCGAGGCGCAGCGCCCGGATCTCGACCGGCGAGCCCGCCTGATCCTTGACGCCGTAGAGCCGCTCGTGCTCGTCCTCGAAGCGCGCGCGCAGCGCGGCCAGATCCGTGTCGATCGCCGGCCGGGAAAGCCGACTTCGACCTCCCAGCTCTGGCCGCCGTAGCGGAGGTCCGCGGTCCGCGCCCACTCGATCTCGGAGCGGCCCTCGAGCACGTGGGCGAGCCTGGTCCTCCATCTCGGCGAAGAGCGCTGCGACGACGGGCGGGATCGACGGCGTCGACGTCCAGGTGGCAGGTCCGCACCTCGTGGAACTCCGGCCGCGCGAAGAGGAGGCCGACGGCGCTGAAGAGGCCCGCGACCGCCGGCACGAGGACGGTCCGCATGCCGAGATCCTCGGCGAGCCCGGCCGCGTGGATCGGCCCGGCGCCGCCGTAGGCGATCAGCGCGAAGTCGCGCGGGTCGCGCCCCTTCTCGGACGAGACCGAGCGCAGCGCGCGCGTCATCCGCGCGTTCGCGATCCGGTGGATCCCGCTCGCCGCCTCGAGCAGCGTCAGCCCGAGCGGCTCGGCGACGCGGCGCACCGCCTGCTCGGCGAGCTCCGCGGAGATCGACACCTGCCCGTCGGCGACCGTGCCGGCCGGCATGTAGCCGAGCAGGACGTTCGCGTCGGTGACCGTCGGCTCGACTCCGCCGCGGCCGTAGCAGGCCGGGCCAGGATCGGCGCCCGCACTGCGCGGCCCGACCTGGAGGCCGCCCGCCGGATCGAGCCAGGCGATGCTGCCGCCGCCCGCGCCGACCTCGGCGATGTCGATCGTCGGGATCCGCAGCAGCTCGCCGGCGCCGCGGATCAAGCGGCTTCCGGCCGACATCGAGCCGCCGACCTCGTACTCGCGGCCGCGCGAGATGGCGCCGCCCTCGATCAGCGACGCCTTCGCGGTCGTGCCGCCCATGTCGAAGGCGAGCAGGTTGTCGACGCCGAGCTGCTGCCCCATCCCGCGGGCGGCGACGACGCCCGCCGCCGGCCCCGACTCGAGCGCGAAGACCGGCCGCTCCTTCGCGTCGTCCGCGGTCATGACGCCGCCGGACGACTGCATGATCTGGAGCGGTCCGTCGATCCCGATCCCGTCGAGGCCGGTCCGGATCCGGTCGATGTACGAGGACATCAGCGGCCGCACGTACGCGTTGACGACGGTGGTCGCGGAGCGCTCGTACTCGCGCTGCTCGCGCAGGATCTCGCTCGAGAGCGAGACGTTCACCTCCGGCAGCTCCTCGGCCAGGATCGCGCCGAAGCGCTGCTCGTGCTCGGGGTAGAGGTAGGAGTGCAGGAAGCAGACCGCCACGGACTCGACCCCGGTTCCGCGCAGGCGGGCGGCGAGCGCGCGGCTCTCCTCCTCGTCGAGCGCGCGGACGACGGTGCCGTCGGCGGCGACGCGCTCGTTCAGCTCGAAGCGGAGATAGCGCTCGACGAGCGGCGGCGGCTTGCGCCAGAAGAGGTCGTACATGTGCGGGATCCGCAGGCGGCGCAGCTCGAGCACGTCGCGGAAGCCGGCGGTCGTGACGAGCGCGGTCGGGCTGCCGCGCCGCTCGAGCACGGCGTTCGTCGCCACCGTCGTGCCGTGGACGACCTCGGCGACCGGCGCCGGCCGCGAGGCCGCCGACCGCCTCGACGACCGCCCGGTCGTAGCTCGGCGGCGTCGAGAGCAGCTTGCGAATCGCGACGCGACCGTCAGCGCCGTGGAGGATCACGTCGGTGAAGGTGCCGCCGACGTCGACGCCCACCCGGCGTCACGGCAAGATCCAACAGATCAGCGAGGCGCTGGCCCTGGTTGAGCGCGATGCGGATCTCGTCCTCCGCCTCCTGGATCGCCCGCGCCCGAGACTCGACGGCCGGCCAGTCCGCGGCGGCGACGACGAGGATCGCGTCGCTGTCCGCGATCACCTGGTCGCCGGGCGCGATCTCGACGCCGCCGATCGTCACCGGCTCGCCGATCGAGACCACCCGCTCCTTCACGCAGCTCGCAGGCGCGAAGCCGCCGTGGAAGACCGGGAAGCCGAGCGCGGCCACCGTGCCGCCGTCCCGGATCGCGCCGGCGATCACGAGGCCCTGGAGCTCGCGGAACTCCGCGTCCATGGCGGCGAGGTCGCCGAAGTGGCCGCAGTCGGTGCGTCCGCCGGCGTCGACGACGAGGACGGAGCCCTCGGGAGCCTGCTCGAGCAGGCGGTGCACGGCCAGGTTGTCGCCGGGCGCGCAGGCGCACGTCGCCGCAGGCCCGCAGAGCGCGGCCGTGTCCGAGATCGGGGTGAGGCCCTGCACGAACCGGGCTGCGCCGCCCGCCGCCTGCAGCACGTCCGGCGTGGAGTAGAGCTCCGTCACGCGAATGAAATTTGAAATTTCATGTTGCGTTCAGGGCGACCGTAAACGAGACTGACGCGGAATGGAAGGGACCGCCGCACTCCAGGAGCGATTCGAAGCGATTTACACGGCTGCGCTGGCGGACATTCTCGACACCCGCGGGTACCGAACGCAGACCCTGCCGCCCTCGATCCGTCCGCTCGAGCGAGGGATGAGGCTCGCCGGCCCGGCGTTCACCGTGCGCGGGAAGCCGAGCCAGACCGCCTCGTACGACACCTCGCTGCGCAAGGTGCTGCAGATGCTGGGCGAGGTTCCGGCCGGCCACGTCGCCGTGTACGCGTGCGGCCAGGACGTCGCCGCGCATCTCGGCGAGCTCTCCGTGACCTCGCTCGCTGCCCGCGGCGTTGCGGGTTGCGTGCTCGACGGCGGCTGCAGGGACGTCAGCTTCATCGTCGAGCTCGGCTTCCCGGTCTTCTGCGCCCATGTCACGCCGGAGGACTCGACCGGGCGCTGGGAGCTCGAGGCGACGCAGGAGCCGGTCTCGGTCGGCGAGGTGCGGGTCGAGCCGGGCGACTGGGTGGTCGGCGACGACGACGGGGTCGTCGTCGTGCCCAACGCGATCGCGGAGAGCGTTCTCGCCGAGGCCGAGGAGAAGGCTGCGACGGAAAGCGAGATCCGCGCCGCCGTTCGCGACGGGATGCCGCCGCTCGAGGCGTACGAGCGCTTCGGGACCTTCTGACATGAAGCTTCGAGATCGCCGACCAGGCGATCGAGCCGCTCGAGGAGCGGGAGTCGATCGAGCAGCGGGTCGCGCAGTCGCTGCGCGCGCTGATCGTCGCCGGCCAGCTGCCCGAGGGCACGCAGCTCGTGCAGCGGGAGCTCGCGGCCAGGCTCGGCGTCTCGCAGACGCCGGTGCGGGCGAGCCTCGGCCGGCTCGAGCGCGAAGGCTTCGTCGCGGTCGGCTCGACCGGGCGCGCCTTCGTCAGCAGGCTGACGCGCGAGGACTTCGAGGAGATCTACGCCGCGCGGCTCGGGCTGGAGGGTCTCGCGGCCCGGCTCGGCGCCGAAGCGGTCGGGCCGGAGGAGCTCGCGGGCATGCGGGAGTCGCTGGGCCGGCTCGAGCGGGCCGCGGACGACCAGGACGTCGACGCCTACCTCGCGCTCCGCTGGGAGTTCTACGGCACCTGCTACCGGGCGAGCGGCCGGCGCCGCCTCGTCGAGGAGGTCGAGCGGCTCTACTGGCGCTCCGAGCGCTACAACCGGCTCGTGCTCGCGACGGCGCAACGGTTCCAGGAGTCGCTCGGCCGCTACGCGGCCTTCTTCGCGGACTGCGAGGCGAACGACGGGCTCGCCGCCGAGCGCGGCGTCCACGAAAGCCTGCGCTGGGCGGTCGACAGCGTCGCGGGCGGGCTGCCCTCCGAGAAGGAGTTCGCGTGACGGTCGCCGTCGAGGAGCTGCGGGAGGCACTCGTCGAGGCGCTCGGCGAGGACGGGCGCGTGTCGGACGGCGACTCCGAGCGCGACCTGCACGCGGCCGACATGACCTTTCACCGGCCGCAGCGGCCGGACCTCGTCGTCTACCCGTCCTCGACGGAGGAGGTCTCCCGCGTCCTCGCGGTCGCGAGCGAGCGTCGCGTGCCCGTGACGCCGTTCGGGGCCGGCTCGAGCCTCGAGGGCCACGTGATCCCGACCCGCGGCGGCATCAGCCTCGATCTCTCGCGCATGAACCGGATCCTCGAGATCGCCCCGGAGGATCTCAACGCGACCGTCCAGGCGGGCGTGACACGAATGGCGCTCGAGCGCGCGGCCGGCGAGCACGGGCTCTTCTTCCCCGTCGATCCCGGTGCGGACGCAACGCTCGGCGGCATGGCCGCGACGAACGCCGCCGGGACGACGACGATCCGCTACGGGAAGATGCGCGCCAACATCCTCGAGCTCGAAGCCGTGCTCGCCGACGGGACGATCGTGCGGACGGGCAGCCGGGCGCGGAAGACCTCCGCCGGCTACGACCTGACGAGCCTGCTCGTCGGGTCCGAGGGGACGCTCGCAGTGATCACCGAGGTGCGCGTTCGCCTCTACGGGATCCCGGAGCACATCGTCGCGCAGCGCATCTCCTTCCCGACGGTCGACGCGGTCTGCCGGACCGCCGCCGCGGTCGTCGCCGCCGGCTCGGCGGTCACGCGGCTCGAGCTGCTCGACGCCTGGACGCTCGCGGCGATCAACGCCTACCGCGGCTCGAGCTACCCGGAGGGCCCGTGCCTGCTGGTCGAGGCGGCGGGCACGGAGGCGACGGTCGAAGCCGACCTCGCGCTGGTGCGCGAGCTGGCCGAGGCGGAGGGCGCGACCGAGATCGTCGACGAGCGCGACCCGACCGGGCGCGCCAAGCTCTGGGCCGCGCGGCACGACGCGGCTTACGCGTCGGCCGCGGCCTCGCCGGGGAGGCACGAGCGCGCGACCGACACGTGCGTCCCCGTCTCCGAGCTGGCCGGCGCCGTCGCTTTCGCCCGCGCCGAGGTGGAGCGCCTGGGAATCGACGCGGCCATCATCGGCCACGCCGGTGACGGCAACCTCCACGTCAGCATGCAGCTCGACCCCGACGATGCGACCGAGATGGCTCTCGCCGACGAGCTCGTCGAGCGGTTGGTCGTCGACGCGCTCGCGCGCGGCGGCACCTGCACGGGCGAGCACGGCATCGGCCTGGGCAAGATCGCGGCGCTCGAGCTCGAGCACGGCGACCTCGTGCCGCTGATGCGTGAGATCAAGCGAGTCTTCGACCCCCACGGGATCATGAATCCCGGCAAGGTCTTCACGAGCTGAGCCTGAGCAGCGGCGCCGGGGGCAGCTGTACATCGCCGCGGCCGCAGTGGCGTGGTCGACCGCCGGCGGGCTGCAGCGCGAGCTCTCGGTCGACACGCCGACCCAGCTCGCCGGACGCGCGCTCGTCGCGTTCCTCGCGCTGGCCGCGTTCGTCGCGATCAGGGAACGCAGCCGCACGATCGCCGTCTTCCGCTCGATGGGGATCGCCGGACTCGGCGTGGCCGTCTGCACCGCGATCGCGTCGGGCTCGTTCATCGTCGCGCTGAATCACGCGACCGTCGCGAACGTCCTCTTCATGCAGGCCGTGTCGCCGATCGCCGCGGCGCTGCTCGCCTGGGTCGCGCTCGGAGAGCCGATCACGCGCAGAGCGGGATTCGCGATGGTGGTCGCCCTGGTGGGAGTGGGCCTGATGGTCGGCGGCCCGGGCAGCGGCGGCGCTGCTCGGCTTCGGCGCCTCGGCCGTGATGACGCTCGCCTACTCGGTCGGCATCGTCATCACGCGTCACCGGCGCGACATCTCGATGGTGCCGGCGATCTGCCTCTCGCAGCTGCTGCTCGTCCTCGTGGTCGGCCCGTTCGCTCAGCCCGACGACGATCGACCAGCACGACTTCGTCTTCCTCGTGCTGATGGGCGTCGGTCAGATGGGTCTCGGCCTGGTGCTGTTCACGATGGGCACCAGGCTGATCGTCGCGTCCGAGGTGGCGCTGATCACGCTGCTGGAGGTCGTCCTGGGGCCGTTCTGGGCGTGGGTGGCCGTCAGGGAGACCCCGGCGCTGATGACGGTCGTCGGCGGCGCCGTCGTGGTCGTCGCCGTGCTCATTCAGACGATGGGGGAGACCGCGTCGCGCGGCCTCAGCCGGCGGCGAGGGAACGCACGGCGGCCACGATCTCGGCCGGACCCGGCAGCGTCGCCGCTTCGAGGTCCTTCTGATACGGGATCGGGTGCGAGGCGGCGCCCACGCGAATGACGGGCGCGTCGAGATCCCAGAAGCAGTGCTGGGCGGCGTGCGCCGCGATCTCGGAGCCGAAGCCGCAGAACTGGACCGCCTCGTGCGCGACGACGAGCCGGTGTGTCTTTGCGACCGATGCCGCGATCAAGGTCGTGTCGAGGGGGACGAGCGTGCGCGGGTCGACGACCTCGACGCTCACGCCTTCTCCCTCGAGCTCGTGGGCCGCCCGGAGGGCATGGGGCACGAGCGCGCCCAGCGCGACGACGGTGACGTCCGTTCCCTCGCGGGCGATGCGGCCAACGCCGAGCTCGATCCCGTAGCGCTCCGGCGGCACGGGCGCGGGCTCGCCGAAGAAGAGCTGCTTCTGCTCGAGGAAGATGACCGGGTTGTCTCCGCGAATCGCCGCCGAGAGCAGGCCCTTGGCGTCGTACGGGGTCGAGGGCATCGCGACGACGAGGCCCGGGATGTGCGCAAAGAGCGCCTCCAGGCTCTGCGAGTGCTGCGCACCGAGCCGGACGCCGCCGCCCGAGACCATCCGGATCACGAGCGGGATGCTCGGCGTCCCACCCATCATGAAGCGGAGCTTCGCGGCCTGATTCATGATCTGGTCGAAGGCGACGCCGGCGAAATCCGAGAACTGCAGCTCGACGACCGGCCGCAGCCCCGTCAGCGCCGCCCCGATCCCGCAGCCGACGAAGCCGCTCTCGGTCAGCGGCGTGTCGCGGATCCGCTCGCCGCCGTAGCGCTCGTAGAGGCCCTCGGTGGCGCGGAAGAGCCCGCCCACCTTGCCGATGTCCTCGCCGATCAAGATCACGCTCGCATCCGCCTCGAGCTCGAGGTCGAGCGCCTCGCGCACGGCGGCGACGAAGCCGACCTTCCGCTCCGTCTCGACGGCAGGCGCCGCGTAGCTCCGCTGCGGAGCGAAGACCGCGGGGAGGAGGTCGTCGGCGCTCGCGTCCTCGTCGGCGAGCGCGGTCTCGATTGCGAGCTCGACGTCGCGCTCGACCTCCTGGACGAGGGCCGCAACGCCGTCGTCGTCGAGCTCCCCGAGCTCGCGAAGCAGCCGCTCGAACCGCGGCAGCGGATCCTTCGCCTCCCACTCCTCGACCAGCGCCGGGTCGCGGACGTCCGGGAGGTTCGCGCGCATCGAGTGCTGCATCCGCCGGAACGTCTTCATCTCCAGGAAAGTCGGGCCGGCGCCCTCCCGGGCCCGCACGAGCGCGCGGGCGACCGCGTCCTCGACGGCGAGCACGTCGTTGCCGTCCACGATCTCGCCCGTCATCCCATAGCCCGCGGCGCGGTCGGCGAGATCCTCGACGGCGCGCTGCGCACGCCAGTCGGCCGAGAGCGCGAACTGGTTGTTCTCGCAGATGAAGACGACCGGCAGCGCCCAGGTCGCGGCGAGGTTCATCCCCTCGTGCGCCGCGCCCTGCCCGGCGGCCCCGTCGCCGAAGAAGGCGACAGCCGCCTGCCCCGTCCCGCGGAGCTTGGCGCTCAGGGCCGCGCCGCACGCGTGCGGGATCCCGGCGCCGACGATCCCGTTGCAGCCGAGGATGTCGAGCGAGAGATCGGCGATGTGCATCGAGCCGCCGAGTCCCTTGCAGTAGCCCGTCCGCTTCCCGAACATCTCGGCCATCATCCGGCGCAGGTCGGCCCCGGCCGCGATCAGGTGGCCGTGCGAGCGGTGATGGCCGACGAGATAGTCCGTGTCGCGCATGACGCCGGCGGCGCCGACGGCGATCGCCTCCTGCCCGACGCAGCTGTGCGCCGTGCCGAAGATGACGCCCTGCTGGAAGAGCTCCGCGGCGCGGTCCTCGAAGCGGCGGATCAGCGCCATCAGGCGGTACTGCTCGAGCAGCGGCGGCCGGTCGGCGGGCCGCTCGCTCGCTGGTTCGCTCACTGGGGCGGCCGTTGGTGGAACTCGAAGATGTAGCCGTCCGGGTCGAGCGAGTAGAGGCTCTTGCCGCCCTCGTTCGGGCCGGCTCCCATCTCGACCGGCCCGTCCGAGCGGAACGAGACGCCGCGATGCGCAGCAGCTCCTCGTAGAGCGCGTCGATCCCGGTGACGAAGACGCAGAAGTGGCCGGTGCCGTGGTGCGAGGGCGGGGAGCTCCCGGACGGGCTCTCGCAGCCGTGGTACTGGATCAGCTCGACGTCGAAGTCGCTCCCCGGCACGCGCAGCATCGCGATCTCGAGCCCGCGTCGCCTCGGGGACGCCGACGATCCGCGTGATCTCCGGCTCCTCGTAGAGCCGCCGCCAGAGGAGCTCGAGCCCGAGCAGGCCGCAGTAGAACTCGAGCGAGCGGTCGAGGTCTGAGACGGTGATCCCCGCGTGACGAGGCCCGGCGATCGTCCACGCGCTCATGGGGTTAACGTACTTCGGAGGTGGGACAGATGCTGGAGAACCGGGTCGTGCTGGTCACGGGAGCGGCGAGCGGGATCGGCCGCGAGATCGCCGAGCGCTTCGCGCGCGAGGGCGCCCGCGTGACCGGCTTCGACCGCGCGGGCGACGTGGCGATCAACGGCGACGTCCGCTCTCCCAGCCGACGTCGAGCGCGCGGTCGATCAGGTCGTGGCGGCCGAGGGGCGCATCGACGTCCTCGTGAACAGCGCCGGCGTCCGCGAGATCGGCGACGTCTTCACGATGGCGACCGAGGAGTGGGACAACGTGATCGCCGTCAATCTGAGCGGCACGTTCTACTGCTGCCAGGCCGCCGCGCGACGGATGCGCGAGAGCGGCGGCGGCGTGATCGTGAACATCGCCTCCGTCGGCGGCCTGATCGGGCTCGCGCGGCGCCCGGCCTACACGGCGGCGAAGCACGGGGTCGTCGGGCTGACGAAGACCCTCGCTCGCGACCTCGCCCCGGCCGGGATCCGCGTCAACGCAATCTGCCCGGGCCTGATCCGGACACCGCTGACCGAGCAGTACTTCGCCGAAGAGGCGTTCGAGGAGGGACTGCGCACAGTCGTTCCTCAGGGCCGCGTCGGGGTCGCCGCCGACGTCGCCGACGCTGCGCTCTATCTCGCGAGCGACCAGTCCGCGTACGTGAACGGCATCGCGCTCACGGTCGACGGAGGCTGGCTCGCGGAGAAGAGCTTCGCGGCCGGCGAGGCGGCGGAGTCGGCCTTCCTGGCCACGAACGAGCCGGCCGACGGGTCCTAGCGCACTCTTCACGGTTTCGAGATCGAAATCGTCGTTCCGCTGCTGTCACCATCGACGTCGCTGTTGGCAGCTGGGTGATACCAGTAGCCGGCCCTCGTCAACTGCGTCACCGTGAACGTCGCCGTGGCCGTCTTCTTCTGGATCGCGGCAAGCGTGGCGGTGCAAAGACCATCGCTTCCAGTCACACAGGAGCCGGTTGCGCCGGTATTCCACCGACCGGACACGGTCACGCCGGAGACGGCGCGACCGGCCCCGTCGTGACTTGTGGCGGTGACGGCAGCTGTCCAGGTCTTGCCGTTGTTCGTGGCGCGGCCGTCGAGATCGGCAACATGAAGGGCCGCAGGGTCGCCCGTGGGGGACGGCGTGACGGTGATGCTGACTGCCGCATCTGGGCTGGTGGAGCTGCCATCGAAGACGCGGTACGCGAAGGAATCGGAGCCGGAATAGCCCGTCGTGGGGGTGTAGGTCACGCGGGCGGTGTCCGTGTTCGGTGATCCTGGCGTGCAGGGGACTGCGCCGAGCGTTCCGAGGGTGCCGTGCGCGGGCGCAGCACTGATTGCGAAGGTCAGCTCGCACGTGTCGGCGTCGGTTCCGGCGAGGCTGATCTCGAGGGCTGACCCCGCAACCGTCGTAACGGCTTGAGCCGACGCTTGTGGGCCTGCCGGCGCGGCGACTGTCACCGATACCGGGACGGAGACACCGACTGAACCGACCGTATCGATCGCTCGTGCCGTCAGCGAGTGGATCCCTGACGGCGGAGCCCAGGCGAGCTGATATGGGGCAATCAGGTCCTCGCCGAGCTTCGAGGCGCCTGCGTAGAACTCGACGCGGGCGATCCCATCGGGATCAGAGGCAGACGCGGCTAGAGCAACCGTGGCACCGGACGGAAACGTTGCGCCGGATGCGGGCGCCGTCAACGCAACGGTCGGGGTGCTGGAAGTGGGATTGGAGGCGAACCGCCAGACCTCGATCCCGGAAACATTCGCGTCCGGCCCGGCGGTGACGTCGATCGATCCGTCGCTCACCGTCGTGAGCCAAGGCCCCAATCTCGACCAACTCCCAGCGCTGCCACTGCGGAAGCCGGAGAGCACGATCGACCCTTCGAGCCGAACGTCGAAGGTCGCACTCGTATTGTCCTCCCAGACGGTCAGGTAGACCTCGTAGGTTCCGGCCGGCACGGTCAGAAGACTCACCTGAGTGGCGGTCAGGCCCCATGCCGACGAACGAATCATCGTTGCCCGGGCAGGGTCTGTGGCCGGGACGAGTGGCACCGATTGGTTCTCGTAGAAGCTCGGACCCGCCTGGAAGTTTGAGGCGCTCGTCGGCTCCCAGGTGCGGCCGTCGATCGTGACCGCGGGACCGAAGATGTTGATGGCCCGGTAAAACGCCTTCTGCCCGAGCGGCGCGTCGACCACGATCGAAACAGCTGCCGATGTCCCGATCGCGCCCGTCGCATCGACGGCACGAGCGGTTAGAGAGTGAGCGCCCGCGCTGGGGCTCAGCCATACCCATTCGTACGGCGCAGCGGCGTCCTCTCCCAGCTTCTCGGCTCCGGCAAAGAACTCCACGCGCGCGATCCCGTCGGAGTCCGTTGCCGCCGCTGCGAAGGGCACAGGCTCGCCGGACGCAAAAGCTGTGCCGGACGTTGGAGCGGTGAGCGCGACACTGGGCGACCCCAGCGCAGTCCCGATCGCCGGATGCCAGACATCGGCGAGCTTCGCGTAACCCGCCGAGGTCGGATGGATCCCATCTGCAAGATCCGACACCGTCAGCGCGGCTGCGGCATCGACAAACGAGATCGAGCGTCCAGCCGCTGCCCGTGCATCGACGTGGCTCCGAACGTTCGCGTTGTACGACGCCGCCTGCGTGTTGTCGCTCGCATTGGCAAGCGGCGGAACTGAGGAGACGATGAGCTTGGTCGCCGGCCGAAGCTGGTGGATCCGGTCGAGCAGCGCGCCTAGCCGAGCGGGGGCCGTACTCAACTGATAGTCCTGGACAATGTCGTTCGTCCCGATCAGCAACAAGACGACGTCGGGCTGGTAGGTCGAGAGCCAGCCGCCCACCTGGCTGTCGATCTGATCGATCCGCCACCCCGAATGCCCTTCATGGTTCCGGTCGGCCAACGCTGCGGGCCCATTGCTGAGCGAGCCGACGAAGTCAAATGCGATGCCACCCGAGAGGAGGTCGTCCTCCAAGTCGACTCGATAGCCCCCGGGAATGTTGGCCCCGTCAGTTATCGAATCACCGAGCGGCATGATCTTCACCGGCGCCACCGCAGCGCTCGCGTCGCCCGACGGACCGGACGATATTTCGGAAAGCGCCACGACAGCAAGCGCGACCGTGACCATGCCACCCAGACCGTTCACCGCAGACCCCTTCTGGAAGCGCGAAGTCCGAACCTACAGGATGCCGCGCGGCGGCGCTTTCTCTAATCCCGACCGCTTGTTCCCATACACTCGGAAGCCTGCGGCCGTATCCCGCTGAACGACAACGTGGCCGGCCCACCCAAAACCACACAGCTCGAGGCGCTGCACGGCCTCGCCCGCGCCCTTGCGAGCGGAGAGTTCCGTGCGCGTGCCGTGCTCGAGCGCGCGTGTGCTGCGGTTGCCGGCGGCTTCGGCTTTCAACGCGTCGGCATCGTCCGCTTCCTGCCCGACACGTCGACGCTCGTGCCCTTCGCAGGGCCACGGCCTGACGATGGATGAGATCCGGTCGCTGCCGCCGGCGCTTCCCGTTGGGCATTTCGGCGCGTTCGCGCGGGCGCTCGCCACGCGGCGCGCCGTGTACGTCGAGGATCCGAGCACCGAGGCGGCGGTGCCGGAGCGGATCGCGCGGGACTTCGGGCTGGGGTCCTTCGTGATCGTGCCGCTCACCACGGACGGCCGCTGCTTCGGCTTCATGACCTGCGACCAGCGCGCGGAGCGTTTTCTTCTCGACGAGGCCGAGGTCGACCTGCTGACCACGTTCGGGACGCTGATCGCCGGTTTCCTCGAGAAGGCGATCGAGCACGGCCAGCTGCGTCGCCTCAACGAACTGAAGAGCCAGTTCATCGCGCTCGCCTCGCATGAACTGCGTACCCCGGCCGGCTCGGTCTACGGGGCGGTGCGGACGCTGGACGAGCGCGAGCACGAGCTTACGGACGAGCAACGCGGCGAGCTGCGGCGCATGCTCACCGAGCAGTCGGCGCGACTCGTCGAATTGGTGGACAGCCTGCTCGACCTCTCCCGGCTGGAGGCCGACGCGATTCGGATGGCGCCGACCGCAATCGACGTTCGTGCCCGGCTCGTAGAGCTGGCGCGCGCCGTCTTCGACCGCAGCGCCGACCTGACGATCGACGTTCCCGACGACCTGCGCGCGACAGTCGATCCACAGGCCTTCGACCGCGTGGTGTCGAACCTCCTCGTCAATGCGCGCCGCCACGGCGGCCCACCAGTCGTCGTGACCGCGCGCCGCGACGGCAGCGACCTCGACGTGGTGGTGGAGGACCGCGGCGCCGGCGTTCCGTCGGACTTCGCAGACAGGCTCTTCGATCGCTTCACGCGGCTCGCGACGAACCACGGCGAAGGAGCCGGCCTGGGGCTCGCGATCGCGCGATCCTATGCGCGCGCTCATGGCGGCACCCTCACGTACGAGCCGGCGAACCCGCATGGCGCTCGCTTCCGGCTGGTCTTGCCAGCCGGCTGAGCACCTACAGACGGCCGCTACTCAACCGACCGTTTCAGCGAACACCAATCCCGTTGTTACGGACGGATGAAAGCGACCTGGAGGAGGCTGGCATGTCGACCACGAAGCGGGTGAAGACGGCGCTGATTGTGGCGCTGACGGTGGCGATGGTGGCAGGCGTTCCGGCGCTGGCGCAGTTTCCCGCGCCGCCGCCGATCCAGTCCTACGCGGGAGATCCCGGCCAGCTCGGCGACCCGGCGAGCTGGCGCACACCTGAGTTCCTGCGCGACAACGGCATGATCTCGATCGGCGCGGAGTTTGCCTACGCCGCCGGCTACGCCGGCGGTGGGATGAACATCGGCATCGTCGACTCGGGCTTCTTTGCCGGGCACATGCGCGAGCACGGCAGCCTCGCGACGAACTACGCGATCGGCGATCGCTATCACTCGGTGGAAGCCCAGGGCGGCGTGACGGGCCCGACGCCCGGGTTCTACGACCCGGCGTTCAACGACAGCCACGGGACGCACGTCAGCGGAACCGTCGGCGCAAGCCGCGACGGCGTCGGCGAGACGCAGCCCACCGGCCCCATCGCCAACATGCACGGCGTCGCCTTCAACGCCGACGTCTATCTCGGGAACACGCACAAGACGGACGGCGTGTTCTACGGGCACCTGCCGGCGACCGCGACGGCCGCGCAGACGCCGGACAACGCCTACCTGGCGAACGTCTACCGAGCCGTCAACTCGGCGGTCACCGCGAACGGGAAGCCGATCAGGCTCATCACGAGCAGCTGGGGCAGCCAGCCGAACACGGAGAACTACAACACGTACGACACGCCGCCCGGCAGCCCGGCGAGCTTCGGGTTGAACGCGGCGTGGCGCTACCTGTCCACGCCGGACGGCGTCGCCGACCCGAACGGCAACACCGTCCACTGGCTCAACGGCGCGATCGAGGTCGCGCGCACCGGCACGATCATCCAGTTCACCGCCGGCAACAGCGGCTACGACAACCCGACGCCGCGAGGCGCCGCACCGTACTTCCTGCCCGAGCTGGAGGGCCGCTGGTACACGACGTCGGGCATCAACCCAGGGATCGGGCGCACGTTCAACGCGGACGGCTCCGTCCTCGTGCCGGGGCAGCAGGAGTTCAACCGGTGCGGTGTCGCGAAGTGGTCGTGCTTGACCGCGCCGAGCAGGTCGATCAACAGCACGACCGTGTCAGGTCGTCAACGGCGTGCCGGAGCCCCGGTACGGAAGCTCGTCGGGCACCTCGATGGCCGGCCCGCATTCGGCGGCCGTGCTCTCGCTCGTCATGCAGCGCTTCCCGTACCTGACCAACACGCAGGCGCTCTACACGATGTTCACCACCGCCCGGCAGAACAACACGATCAGCGACGCCACGGGCGCTGCCGTCCCGAATCCCACACGCGGCGAGATGGTGCAGGTTCCCGACCGTCGCAACGGCTGGAACACGCCCAACCTTGGCGACGCGTTCAAGGGCCCGGGCCAGCTGCTGGGGCCGTTCGATCTCGACACGCAGGGATACGACGACGTCTGGTCGAACGACATCTCCGACGTCGCCATCCAGGCGCGTCAACAGGAAGATGCCGACGAAGAGGCCGCCTGGGAGGCGACGAAGGTCGCCAGGGGATGGACGCAAGGCCTGCCTGCCGACGCGACCGACATCGACAAGTCGGACTTCGCCATCGGCACACGCCGCGAGCAGGCGCGCGACGCGCGCGTCTACGAGGGCAGCCTCACGAAGCGCGGCGTCGGAACCCTGTTCCTCACCGGCAGCGACACCTGGCACGGCAACAGCACCGTCCTCGGCGGCAAGCTCTCGGTCGTGGGCTCGCACGCGAGCTCGATCGACGTCGGCGGCGGCACGCTCGGCGGCAGCGGCACAGTCGCCGGCAGCATCGACGTCGCCGGCGGCGTGCTGCAGCCCGGCCTCGCGCCGCAAGAGGCCGAGAGCATCGACGCGTCTCCCGGCAACGTCCTCAACGTCGGCGGGAACGTCACCGTCCGCAGGGACGGCGACGTCGCCGTGACGGTGAGAAGCGCGAGCGACTACACGAGCGTGGAGGCCGACGGCGACCTGGTGCTGGACGGGGAGCTCACCCTCGACGTGCAGGGAACCCTGGCCAAGGGGACCGTGCTGACGATCATGAGCGGCACGTCGATCACGGGCACGTTCCACAGCCTCCCCGAGAACCGCGCCTGGCTCGTGGACGGCCACCTCTTCAGGGTCTCCTACGAGAACAACAAGGTGACGCTGACCGTCATGCAGGCGGTGCCGCCGAACTGATGAACACCCGCTGAGCTTGCCGCGGGCGGCGCGTCGCGTCACAGCACGCTCGCCGCCCGCGGAATGGGAGGCCGGGGCGGTTCGGTGCGTCCATCAAGCTCAACTTCAGGTAGAGACTCGGATGTAGAGCGGGCCCCTGGCGGTCGCGACCTCGAGTGTCTACCCTCGTTTGTGGTGGAAACGAAAGAGCTCCAGACGGTCGGCTGATCGCGGCAATCACCGCGGCTGCTGAGCAAGCGGACGATCCCGAGCGGAAGACGAAATTGCGCGCTGCGGCCGATGCGATCGGCGGCATGGCTCGGGACATCACTGTCAGCGTCATCGCAAAGCAGATCGGTGAGCCGTGAGGCTGGACGAAGCCGATCCTCCGCACGCGCTCGCGTCAACGTCGAGACGCTTGTCATGGACCAAGACGGCAAGCAGTTCGCCCGGATCGAAGGTGCGGTCTGGCCGCCAGACGGAGCGTCATCGAACTTGAGCCACCCCGGAGCGCGATCGTGCGTAACGTCCGGCTGAGGCTCATGCCGTCAACCGCGCTCATCATCGTCGACATCCTGGTCGGCGAAGTCGATCTCAGCCGAGACCGCCGTTCGCGTCAACTCTGCACGACACACCTGACAGCCACCCGATGAGCGGCAGCGCCTCCCCCGGAAGAGCGAACAACTCCCCCTTTGGCGGACGCCGGCCGACGCTAGGTCAAACACGCTGCTTGCGCGGGAGTGGAGCGCCGCGCCTGGTTGCAGGTCGCTCGCGCCTCGCGCCACCCGAGGATTCGCGAGGTCGTGTTCCGAAACGACACCGGAGCGTGGAAGACAACACGAACCCGACCTATCCCGACCGGCCTCTACCTCGGCCTCTCTCCAAGACATCACGGCCCTCGGCCGGCTGAGCCGCGAGGCCCAGCCGGCCAAGAGGGTTACCGTACTTAGCCGGTCAGGCCGAAGGAGTAGAGCTTGTTGTTCGGGGTGCCGAAGAGGGTGTAGCCCGAGCCCCAGAACAACCGGCCCTCGGAGATGGCGGCGCCCGAGAGGCACGAGCCGCCGCTGGCGAAGGTCCACAGGATCGCTCCCGTGGCGCCGTTCAACGCGTACATGTGGCCCTGCGCGTCGAGCGAGCAGCCGAAGACGACGCCGTTCGCCGTCGTGACCGGTCCCGAGGAGGCGCCACCGAAGAAGCTTCCGCCGAAGGTCGGTACCGTCTGCCACAGCAGCTCGCCGGTGACTGCGTCGATGCCGCTCCACACGCCGTTCGTCGTGGTCGTGCCGTCCGGGAGAGTGAACGGCACCGCATTGCTGTTGGGGTTGGCGGTGTAGATACGGTGACCGTCGACGGCTGAGCCCCACTGGAGACCGCCGGCCGTTCCGCCCGGACCAGCTTGGGTGACCCAGCGGACGGCGCCGGTGTCGGGATCGAGCGTCCAGTACTGGCCGCTCTTCTGTCCCGCTCCGACCACATCAAGGTTCCTGCCGCCCTCCCGGACCGTGAATAGCGCCGGCGCCTGGCCGAAGTCGAAGTCGGGTCCGGCCGGCTCGGGGCAGTTGTTACCCTCGCCGAGGAAGGGGATGCAGTCGACCGTCCAGGCGTCGAAGCTCATCGCTCGCGTCACCCAGCGGATCGCTCCTGTCTTCAGGTCGAGGGCCAAGATGGAGTCGAAGTGGTTGTCGGCCGGCAGGCATGCCTGCTGCGCGACCGGGTCTCCCCCTGCCGCGGTGATGCAGGCGAGGGTCTCGGGCGGAGCGTCGTAGTTGTTCCCTGTGGCGACGTAGAGCTGTCCGCGCTTGGCGTCGATCGCGGGGGAGCTGCCCCAGACCGCGTTACCGGGGAAGCCTTCCGGCGCCATCCTGACCTCCCAGGCGACGGCGCCCGTGTTCAGGTCGAGCGCGGCCATCTTGCCGCGGAACGAGCAGCAGATATAGCCGGGGAGAAGAGCGAACGTCTCCTCGAGCGAAGACGTGCCGACGTAGACGCGGTTGCCGTAAACCGTGGCTGACTGCGTGATGATGGCCGCCGGGTGCGCGTCTAGTGTCGTGCTCCACAGCAGGGCTCCCGTGTCCTTGTGGAAAGCGAGGATCTTGCCGCCGCCGCCGAACGGGCCCTGAGTGCCGAGGATCAGCTTGTTTCCGCCGATTGCGGGCGTGGCCCTGGCGTAGTCGCCCGGAACGCCACTCGCGGCGGCGATGCTGGCCCGCCACCGCTGCTGGCCGGTCCACTTGTCGACGGCGTAGAGGTTCCCCGCTCTGTCAGGGAAGTACACGGTGTCGCCGTCGACCGCCGGCGTCGCCGACACGTCGCCGCCGGTGGTGAACGACCACTTCACCTCGAGCCCGGCGACGTTGCTCACGCTCAACGTGTTCTCGTTTGCCTGGAACCGGGTGTTCTGCAGATTGCCGCCGGCCGAGTTCCACTGGGGGCCGCCGTTAGCGGCGGCTGCGACCCCTGTCAGCAACGCAGCCGCGGCGACGAGAGCACCGCCGCCTCTCGCCTTCTTCATCCAGGTCACGCCCCCGCTCGACTGAACGGAACGCCAAGGGCGACTACGACGCCAATCGATCATGCCCGTCTCCCACTGACCCCTGGGTCTCCGCACACCACAGCTGGCGTGGGCACGCAGCCTACGGCTCTTGTGAGATCGGTGTCAAGACGCTCACACAGAAGCGCCGCGACGCCGTGGTTGCGGAAGGACGAGCCCGAGACGGACGAGCCGCCTCAGCTCGCTTTCTACTGTCCGGCCCGCGCCCGCCGCGAGTTCGCGGCAGACTAGTCGGCCTAGAGCGCGCAGCGCGAGACGATTGAACTCGGAGTAGCAGAGGCGCATCATGGAGCTGTGAGGCGATCCCACTGGCGCTGCTTCTGGCGGTGGCCGATCGGCCACCAATGGGAACACACGGTTGAAGGCCAGCACTCATACAAGCGGTGTAGCGACTGCGGCAAGAGCAAAGGGCACGACTTCCGCCCGCCCGACTCACATCACTGGACGAGCACCGGCGACTGACCGACGCACCATCGAGACGCCGACAACCACTCCGCACGACCCAGCCCCGCCGCTCGAAGCTCCCGCGAGCGCGAGCGGTACCACTCGCAGCGTAAGCCCGCCCGCCCTCTAGATGCCCCAGCCACCACCCGAGCGACTCTCGACTTCATGGCGGTGTTGCTCGGCTTCCCTTATGGCCCGAGATGTGCTTGACCCGGAGCCAGTGCGGTTGACCCAGTTGAGGAATCTCGCGATCTGCCGGTACAGCGCGCGGAGCATCTCGCGTCGAGGCTAGCACTCTGCGTTGAAATCGCCAAGCGCACCTAGGCGTCGCACCGCTCTCGGATGCGCGACCGTCCTTTCACCTGACAGCTCCATCTCCCGAGGCGACCGTGGTCGCGCCTCAACGTACCCGCCCCAGCCGGACAGGAGCGGACAAGAGCGGAAGACCCGCGATGCCCGAGCCTGATCAGAGCGTGCCGCAAACCCGCATCAGTAGCGGGTTTACGGCTTGTTCAGCGGAGAGGGAGGGATTTGAACCCTCGACGAGCCTAACGACCCGTAACGGTTTTCGAGACCGCCGCATTCGACCGCTCTGCCACCTCTCCGAGCGACGGACAGCGTAGCTTCCAGCGAGGAGGTGTTACCCACGCAGCGCGTGACCGGGCTTCGCCCGGCCACTTGCGCGACGGAGAAGGAGGGATTCGAACCCTCGACGCAGGTTTATACCCACGTAACGCCTTAGCAGGGCGCCGCCTTCAGCCACTCGGCCACTTCTCCGGGCTGGGGATGGTATCGCACGTTCTGCGCCCGAAATCACCCTTCGGAGTCATGACCGCGGGCGTCTCGAGTGTGACCATGTGGCATGCCGGTTCTCCCCTTTAACCCCGGCATCTGCGGCGCCCGTCATCTGCGGTACGAGAGGCGGGCGCTGTCTTTTTGCGGCTCTAGTCGTGGATGCGGGCGAGGAGGTCTTCGCGCTTCAGCAGCCGCACGCGGTGGGCGGAGCGGGCGAGCCGCACCTCGAAGCCGGCGTCGCGTGGGTAGAGAACCTTCTCGCCGGGCTCGATCGACTCGACGTCGGGGCCGACTGCCGCGACGATCCCGGATCGTGTCTGCGTCCCCTCGTTGATCGGCACGATCAGCCCGCTCGGCGTCTCGGAGTCGTCGAGCGGCTCGACGACGATCCAATCGTCCAGCGGCTCCAGCGTCACGTCGGTGGTCGTGTTGTTCTCCAGCATCCCTGGAAGTCTAGAGGCGTCCCGCCGCGATGATGCGGTCGAGAAACTGGCGGGTGCGCGGCTCGGTCGGCGCACTGAAGATCTGGGCCGGCGGCCCCTGCTCGAGAATGACACCGGCGTCGAGGAAGCAGACCCGGCTGGCGCTGTCGCGAGCGAAGGCCATCTCGTGCGTTGCGATCAGCATCGTCATCCCACCCGCGGCGAGCTCGCGGATCACGTTCAGCACCTCGGCGACGAGCTCCGGGTCGAGCGCGCTCGTCACCTCGTCGAGCAGCATCACCGCCGGCTTCAGCGCGAGCGCGCGCACGATCGCGACCCGCTGCTGCTGGCCGCCCGAAAGCCGGTCGGGATACTCGTCCCGCTTGTCGGCGAGCCCGAAGCGCGCGAGCAGCTCCGTCGCCTCTGCGTCGGCCACGCTCCTCGGCGTCCCGAGCGCCTTCCGCGGGCCGAGCGTGACGTTGTCCAGCACGCTCATGTGCGGGAAGAGGTTGTACGCCTGGAAGACGATCCCGATCCCGCGCCGGATGCGGTTGACGTCGACGCCGCGGGCGGTGATCTCCTCGTCACCGATCACGATCCGTCCCGCGTCGACCGGCTCGAGCAGGTTGACGCACCGCAGCAGGGTCGACTTGCCCGAGCCGGAGGCGCCGATCAGGCAGACGACCTCGTGCTCGGCGACGTCGAGGTCGATGCCGCGCAGCACCTCGAGCTTGCCGAACGACTTTCGCAGCCCTTCGATCTTGAGCAGGCTCATGTGAGCGACCCCGCCAGGCGGCGCCGCCGGTCGCGCGCGACGAGCCAGTCCGTGAAGCGCGCGAGCGGAATCGTGATCGCGACGAAGAGCGTCGCCGCGACGAGGTAGTGCGTGAAGTTGAAGTCTGCGGACACCTCGATCTGGGCCTGCTTGAACGCCTCGACCGACCCGAGGATCCCGACGAGCGCCGTGTCCTTCTGCAGCCCGATGAAGTCGTTCAGGAGCGGTGGGATCACGCGCCGCACCGCCTGCGGCAACACCACCGAGGCGAGCGCCTGCCCGCGCGTGAGGCCGAGCGAGCGGGCCGCCGCCTCCTGGCTCGGGTGCACCGACTCGATCCCGGCGCGGTAGACCTCCGAGACGTACGCCGTGTAGATGAGGACGAGCGAGACGACCCCCCAGAACGTCGTCGAGGTGGGGACGCCCTCGATCGCGAGCGCCGGCGCGCCGAAGCCGAGCAGCGCGATCACGAGGATCGTCGGCACGCCGCGGAAGAAGTCGGCGTAGGCGATCGCGAGCACACGCACCGGGAAGAAGACCGGGCCCGGCAGGCTGCGCAGCACGGCGAGCAGGAGTGCGAAGACGAGGATGAACGCCTCCGCGATGCAGAAGATCTTCACGTTCAGGAGGAAGGCGCGCGAGATCGCAGGGAAGGATTCGCGGTACTTGTCCCAGTCGAAGAACGCCGCCTTGACCTCCGGCCAGTTCGGCGCGTGCGTGACGCCGTAGACGAGCGCTACGAGGAGAACGAGTGTCGAGAGAAGCGCGAGGGTGACGGCGCGTCCGGCGCCGCCACCCCCGAGGATCTTCGACTCGCGGCTCAGCTACCTGAGGACAGGCGCGCCGGTGACCTTGGCGAGCCAGATCTGCTGGATTCGCTGCAGGACGCCCGTGCGCTTCATGTTCGCGAGGGCGTTGTTGACGCAGGTCACGAGCGGGTTGCCCTTCTGGAAGACCATCCCGAAGCGCTCCTGGTTTCCCTTCGCCGCGAACTGGCCGATGATCTTCCCGTTCGGCACCTGCACCGCCGTGACGTAGAACGCGGTCGGCAGGTCGACGACGAGCCCATCGATCTGGCCGTTCTTGAGCGCCGCGACCGCGGCGTCGTTCGTGTCGTAGACGGCCGGCGAGCCGACGGCTTGATGTTGTTGACGATGTACTGGTAGCTCGTCGTCCCGAGCTGCGCGCCGAGCTTGTACTTGCGCAGGCCGGCGATCGAGCGCACCGAGGCGATCGGCTTCCCCTTGAGGCCGACGATCGACTGGTTGACGTTGTAGTACGAGGCGCTGAAGGCGAGCGCCTTGGCGCGCGCCGGCGTGTACGAGATCTGGTTGATCGCGAAGTCGAACGACTTCTTACCCGGTGCGATCGCCTTCGCGAAAGGCGTGTAGACCCACACGACCTGCGTCCCGGTGAAGCCGAGCCGCTTCGCGACCGCGTACGCAACCGCCGACTCGAAGCCCTTGCCCGGTCGCCGGGTCGTTGATCTTCCACGGCCGGCCCTTCGTCTCGCCGCCCGCGAACCACGGCGGGTAGGCCGGGTTGTCGGTGCCGATCGAGAGCTGCCCGTCCTTGACGAGATTCAGGTCCGCCTTGTGCGCAGCTCACCGCCTCAGTTGCCGCGACCGCCTCGCCCCGTCCGCCGAGGGCCGCCGCGGCGATCGCGAGCGCGATCACGACGACCGAAATCAGAACCTTCCGCATGCCCATCTCCTCTGGTTTCCCGGTGTGCAAAGAGGACTCGAACCTAGCACGCAGGTACGGTCCCCGCAAATGGCGTCGCCGTTCATCGAGCTCGAGGTGGGCGAGCGGGTCGTCAAGGTGACGAACCCGCAGAAGGTGCTCTTTCCGGCGCGGAAGGAGACGAAGCTCGACCTGGTCGAGTACTACCTCTCGGTCGGCGAGGGAATCGTGCGGGCGCTCTACGAGCGGCCGACCCAGCTTCGCCGGTTTCCGGACGGCGTCGAGGGCGAGATGATCTACCAGAAGCGCGTGCCCGAGAAGCGGCCCGAGTGGGTCGAGGCAGCACGCGTGACCTTCCCTTCCGGCCGGCACGCCGACGAGCTCTGCGTGACCGAGGTCGCGCAGGTCGCCTGGGCGGCGAACCTCGCGGTCGTGGACTTCCACCCGTGGCCGTCGCGGCGCGCCGACGTCGACCGGCCCGACGAGCTGCGGATCGACATCGACCCACAGCCGGGCACGGACTTCGGCGACGCGAAGCAGGTCGCCGTCGTCGTGCGGGAGACGCTCGCCGAGATGGGCTGGACGGGCTGGCCGAAGACCTCCGGCAACCGCGGCATCCACGTCGCCTGCCGGATCGAGCCGAAGTGGGAGTTCCCGGTCGTGCGCCGCTGCGCACTCGCGTTCGCGCGCGAGATCGAGCGCCGGCTGCCGAAGCAGGTCACGACCGCGTGGTGGAAGGAGGAGCGCGGCGAGCGCGTCTTCATCGACTACAACCAGAACGCCCGCGACCGCACGATCGCCTCGGCGTACTCGGTGCGCGGCCGGCCCGACGCGACCGTCTCGGCCCCGGTCACCTGGGACGAGCTCCCCGGCGTCGAGACCGAGGACTTCACGCTCGCGTCGATGCCGAAGCGCTTCGCGAAGCTCGGCGACGTCCAGGCGGGGATCGACGACGAGGTCTGCGACCTGAACGTCCTGCTCGAGTGGGTCGAGCGCGAGGAGTCCGCGGGCGTCGGCGAGGCCCCCTACCCGCCGCAGTTCCCGAAGATGCCCGGCGAGCCGAAGCGCGTGCAGCCGTCGCGCGCGAAAAAGCCCCAAAAGCCCGCCAAGTAACAGACTGTTACTTGGCTAGATCAGGCGGCGCTCGGCCGCCCAGCGCGTCAGCTCGTGGCGGTTCGAGAGCTGCAGCTTGCGGAGCACGGCCGAGACGTGGGTCTCGACGGTCTTGACGGAGAGATGGAGCCGCGCCGCGATCTCCTTGTAGCGGTAACCGCGGGCGATCAGCTGCAGGACCTCCCGCTCGCGCGTTGTGAGCGTGTCCAACTCGGGGTCGACGGCGGCCTCGCCCGACCGGAACGCGTCGAGTACGAAGCCGGCGAGCCGTGGCGAGAAGACGGCGTCGCCGTCGGCCGTTCGTTTCACCGCGTCGATCAGGTCCGCTCCCGAGATCGACTTGGTCACGTAGCCGCGCGCACCGGCTCGGATCACGTCGATCACGTCCTCGGCCGCATCCGAGACGGAGAGCGCGAGGAAGCGGACTCCCGGCCGCTCGGGCGCGACCTGCGCGATCACCGCGTGCCCGCCGCCGTCCGGTAGGTGGACGTCCAGCAGGACGACGTCCGGATCGAGCTCGCGGATCAGCGGCACCGCCTCGGCGACCGAGCCGGCCTCGCCGACGATCTCGACCGCGTCGCCGAGCTCGCTGCGCACGCCTGCGCGGAAGAGGTCGTGGTCGTCGACGAGCACGACGCGCCGCTTCACGTCTGCCTCCCCAGGTGCAGCTCGACCTCGGTGCCGTCCGCCGAGGACGTGATCGTGGCAGTGCCGCCCGCGCGCGTCATGCGGCCGCGAATCGACTCGGCGATCCCGTGCGCTCCTTCAGGCACCACCTCTGGATCGAAGCCACTGCCGCGGTCGCGGACGTAGATGGCGATCTCGTCGTCGCCGACATCGACGAACGCGGAAATCTGATCTGCCCCGGAGTGCTTCGCCGCGTTCGACATCGCCTCGCGCGCCGCGAGGACGAGCGCCTCGACCCGGTCGTCGACGGGCACGTCGCCGGTGCGGACGAGCTCGACCGGGACTCCGTGCAACTCCTCGACCTCCGCGGCGGCCGCGTCCATCGCCGACGCGAGACCGGCTCCGTCCGCGCCGCGCGGATCCGGGTAGAGCCAGGAGCGCAACTCGCGCTCCTGCCGCCGGGCAAGTGCGGCGACACGGCGCGGGTCGCCGGCCTCGCGCTGGACGAGGGCGAGCGTCTGCAGGACGGAGTCGTGCACGCGGGCCGCCATCTCGGCGCGTTCCTGGGAGCGAATGCGGGCGGTGCGCTCGGAGTCCCGATCGGCGGCGAGACGCCATGCCCACGGCCCGAGCACGAGCACCAGCGCAATCGCGACTGCGCTCGACTCGAAAGCGGCATCGCCGCCGTTCGACGTCGCGTTCTGGTCGACGAAGATGATCACGCCGACGGCGGCGAGCGAGAGGCCGACTGCCAGGCGGGCTCCGCTGCGACCCCGGGCCAGCAGGATCCCGGCTCCGCAGAGCGCCGCCGGCCAGATCAGCGAGTCGGAGAAGCCGAAGCCGCGGAGTGTGATTGCGCCGGCGATGGCGAGAGCCAGAAAGCCGACCAGCCGCCGGCGGGGCGACGGCGCCGGGCCGTTCTCGGGCGCGAGCGCTAGCCAGGCGCCGCCATACGCGGCGATCCCGGCCCCGCCGGCGAACGCCAGCATCGCGAACGTGAGCCGGACGAGCGTGGGGTCGACGCGGAGGCTCTTCGCGATTCCCGCGCAGACGCCCGCGAGCGCGCCCTCGCCCTCCGCGCGCCGGAGGCGCGGGAGGGCGAGGGGGAGCCGGTACGACGGCGAGCTCAACCTCGCCGGACCTCGATGCTGCCGAAGCCCACGTCGGCCTCGAGTTGGAGCAGCGGCGCATCCGGACGTCGAGCCGGCGAGAGTGAGCGTCTGGTCGACGTCGATGCCGTCGTCGCTCTCGCCGACGACGTCGATCTCCCCGACGCCGGCGTGCGCGTCGACCTCGAGCGCGACGCCTTCGGGCACCGTGATCACCAGCTCGCCGGCGCCGACGCTGGCGTCGACGGAGGTGGTGCCGGCGGGGAGCGCGACCGCGCGGAGGTCGAGGTCGAGCGAACCGACGCCGAGCTCATAGCTCGGCTGCAGCTCGTCGACGCTCAGGGGACGCTCGGTCTTTTCGCCCGCGCCCGACGAGATCGAGACCGGCGTCGCAGCGGCGACACCGAAAGCGGCCAGGAGGAGGAGCCCGAGGACGACGAGCCCGCCGACGCGCCGCTGTGTCATCGCTCCGATCGCAACCGCGCCGCCGACGATCACGACACCGGCGGCGAACGCCACCTCGAGGTCGACGTCGTAGATGTCGAGCACCGAGAGCAGGCCGAACAGGCCGGCCGCAGCGAGGAGCGCGCCGACGACGGGGGCGAAGAGCGACGGCCTCGCGGGCGGCTTCGGCGTCGGGTCGCGGCGCGGCCGGCGTGGCCGGCGTGGTCTCGTCGGCCGCCGAGTGCGGTGCTCATCGACCGGTCGCGACTCGACACACGCCACCAGACGAGCGCCGCTCCGGCCAGGACGGCGGCGAACCAGAAGTTCCCGTTGCCGGGCCAGAAGCTCGCTTCGGAGAGCGCGAAGAGCGCGCCGAAGCCCAGCAGGCCGACGCCGAGGAGAAGCCAGGGCTGATCGCGCCGCGTGCGCATCGCCTCGACGGCGATCGACTCGTCGGCGTGCTCGTCCGGAATCACGAGGTAACGCCGCGAGGTAGAGCAGCAAGCCGGTGCCGCCGGCCAGCGCGAGCGCCGCGAACGCGATCCGGTAGACGAGCGGGTTGATGTCGAAGTAGCGGCCGAGCCCGGCGGCGACACCGCCGAGCCAGCGGCCGTCGCTCGGTGCGGACGAGCCGCCGCGCAGGCGCCTCGTCGTGCGTGGAGTTGTGGTCGATCGTTTCGGACATGTGAACCTCTCTCTTGGATGATGCTCACAGCATCGAGACCGCCGGGCCGCGGCGGTATCGGGCATCACCCTTGTCCGACCCTGATCTTCCCCCGGGAAGCCCGGAGCGGGCGGTCCCGCGCCGCGCGTGAGGACGGCTAGTCGAGCAGCGCGACCTCGTCGTCTTCCCGCACCTCGCCCTCGGTGGCGACCCGCGCGTAGATCCCGGCGGTGTGCCGGTTCTCGCGCACCAGCGTGCGCATCACGCGATGATCCTGCGGTAGCTCGTCGACGGCCTGCGTGACCACCACGCAGCGCGGGCAGCCCGTGACGATCTCGAGTACGGCGGTGCCCACACGTAGGTGCCGCCCGATCCAACTCTGCTCGGGATAGCCGTCGCGAGCGTCGGTCGCGACGAAGAGATTGGGCCTGAAGCGGCGCTCGTCCCAGCTGGACTCGGGCGCGGCGCGTGCGAGGGTCTCGAGCGTCGTCCTGGTCAGCAGGTGAATCGGCATCGCGTCGAAGAAGTTCCCCTGGCGCAGCAGGCGGAGCTTCTCGGGTGGGAATTCGCTCATGTCGGGCATCGGCTCGTCGGGGAGCACGCCCATGAGCTCTCTGACGTATTCCGGCGACTCGCCCTCGACCGTCAGGCGCGGGGCGGCTTCGGTGCCCGCCGGGCCTAGCGCCCTCAGCGATACCGGACGTCCCACCAGCGCGCTCACGCGGTCGGCCGCAACCGCGGAATCCGACAGGACATAGGCCCCGTCCGGCAGCGTGATCTCGACGATGGGTGACGCCGCACCCGCAACCGGCTCCCTCTGATACCGGACGCGACACGCACGGAGGGATGCCAGCCGCTTCGCGTTCGTGACGCCTCGACCGGCTTCGTCGTAGACCGCCCAGCCGCGGTCGCCGGGGATGCCCCGCCACGTGAGTGCGGTGGCGCCCAGACGCTCGCCGCCCATGCTCTTCACCGGATAGCGCCAGAGCTGAGAAACGGTTCCGACTCTCATCGAGGCGAGCTTAGCCTCGTGCGCGCCTCGGTTTCTAGAGCTCTAGTCCGACCACCAGCCGGGCTTCATCTCCGCATCCCGGGGGTCGGTGCCGGCGCCGAAGGCGATGTACTCGGCCCCGTCCGGGCCGGCTTCGACGTTGCGCATCGTGTCCTTGCCGATGCGGACCGCGTCCCACGGCCGCAGCTCGACGACCTCGTCCTCGATCTTGATACGCGCGCTGCCCTTGACGAGGACGTAGACCTCCTCCTGGTTCGGATGCTTGTGCCCGAACGGAATGCGGAAGTTCGGGGCGAGCGTGAACAGGCTGAGCCCGAGGGTCTCTCCCTCGATCGGCCCGCGGGCGAACCGGGCCTCCATCTCCTCGGGCATCTCGAACTTCGGGGCGGAGTTCTCGACCTGTCTGAGGTTGTGCTTCGTGTAATCGCTCATGGGCGGCTATACCCGCTCGAGCAGATTCTCCACCGTCGGGTCGTCGTCCCGTCTCGTCGGCCGTACCTCACGCCAGGTGCATTGCTCGGGATCCTTGTCGTCGCGGAAGCGGATCAGCTTCGTACCGTGGCGGAAGCGGTTGCCCTGCACCTTGTCGTAGCGCACCTCGGCCACGAGCTCGCGCCGGAGCGCCGATTCCTCGAGGCCGTTGGTTCCCCAGCGGTTCGGCTCCGAGAAGCGGCGGTCGGAGCTTTCGTCGAGCAGTGGCAGAATGCGCGCTGCGATCTCGTCGTGGTTGCGCGCGCCGATCGCCGCCGAGCCGACGTAGTCGACCTCGCCGTCCTCGCGATAGAGCCCTAGCAGCAGCGTCGCGAGCTTCTCCGGCCGGTTCTTCCAGCGGACGCCGATGACGACGCAGTCGGCGGTCTTGTGCTCCTTCACCTTCACGACCGCTTCGCGCGAGCCGGGCATGTACGGGAGGCCGAGCCGCTTCGCGATCACGCCGTCGAGCCCCGCCGCCTCGAAGCGGTCGAGCCAGGCGGTCGCGGCCGCGAGGTCGGTCGTCGCGGGTGAGATCCAGAAGCCCTCGCCGCGCTTCAGCAGCTCGGCGCGCCGCTGCTCGAGCTTTTTCGTGTGGATCGGTTTTCCGTTCCAGAGCAGCAAGTCGAACGCGATGAAGATCGCCGGGATCTCGGCCGCGAGCTTGCGGACGCGGCTCTCGGCCGGATGCAGCCGCGTCGACATCGAGTCGAAGTCGAGCACGCCGTCGCGTGCGATCACGATCTCCCCGTCGAGGGCCGAGTGTGGCGGCAGAAGGTCTCCAAGCGGCCGTAACTCGGGGAAGTAGCGCAGGAGCGGCCGCTCGTTCCGCGACCAGAGCGCGAGCTCGCCGCCGTCGTTCTCGAGCACCCCGCGGAAGCCGTCCCACTTCGGCTCGTACTGCCACCCGTCGCCGGACGGCAGCTCGCGGACGAGCTCGGCCTCCATCGGTGGGAAGGGGACGTTCGGGCCGGGCATGCCCCAAGGCTAACGGTGCTCAGCGCAGCCAGGGGCCGAGCAACTCTTCGATCTCGCGGCAGCCGCGCGGCCGCTCGAGCCGTGCACGCTCCCTCCGCGCCTCGACCACGACGAGCGTCGGCAGGCCGGTGACGCCGAAGCGGCTGACGAGATCGGGCCGCTCGTCCTCGTCGACGACGAGCAAGCGGAAGGTGCCGTGGTTGCGGCGCCGCTGGAGCACCTGGGCGAGGAACGCCTCAACCCGGCGGCATTGGCCGGAGAGCGCCGAGGTGAAGAAGATCAGCCGCGGCCTTGTCGACCTCTCGGGCGCGACGGGCGTCTCGACGGTCGCCATGCGCTGACTCTCCCCGGGGACGCCATTCCCCTAACTAGGATTGGCCGATGAGAAGGGTCGCCGTGACAGGGCTGGGCGCGATCACGCCGATCGGGCTCGACGCGCCGTCGACGTGGCGCGCCGCAGTGGCGGGCGAGAGCGGGGTCGACTTCATCGAAGCCTTCGACGCGAGCGAGTTCCCGGTCCGAATCGCCGGCGAGGTGAAAGGCTTCGATCCGGCTGCGGTCGCGCCGCCGAAGGAGGCGCGGCGGATGGACCGCAACGTGCTGCTGGCCTTGGGCGCGGCGCAGGAGGCCTGGAAGGACGCCGCCGTCAACGGCCTCGATCCCGCACGCGTCGGGATCGTCGTCGGCTCGGCGATCGGGGGGCTACCGGGGATCGTGGAGCAGAGCAACGTGCTGCGCGATCGCGGGCCGGACCGCGTCTCGCCCTTCTTCATCCCGAGCGTGCTCGTCGACTCGGCGAGCGGCCAGATCGCGATCTCGCTCGGTCTGCGCGGGCCCGAACTACGCCCCCGTTTCAGCCTGTGCGACCGGCTCGCACGCCGTTGGAGAGGGCGCGGAGATCATCAGGCGTGGGGACGCGGACGCGGTGCTGGCCGGCGGCACCGAGTCGTGCATCCACCCGCTGATCCTCGCCGGCTTCTGCGCCATGCGGGGGCTCGTTGCCGAGGATGAGGACCCGACAAAGGCATCGCGCCCTTTCGACGCGACGCGGGCCGGCTTCGTCATGTCGGAGGGAGCCTGCATCCTCGTGCTCGAGGAGCTCGAGGCGGCGCAGGCCCGCGGCGCGACGATCTACGCCGAAGTCCTCGGTTACGGCGCCTCCAACGACGCGCATCACATGGCCCAGCCCGAGCCCGAGGCTGTCGGCGTCGCCGAGATGATGCGCGCCGCGCTGAGCCGCTCGGGCGTCGAGCCGGAGCGCGTTGGCTACATCAACGCGCACGGCACATCGACGCCGCTCGGCGATGCGGCCGAGACGCGCGCGATCAAGCAGGTCTTCGGTGACCACGCCCACCGGCTCGCTATCTCCTCCACCAAGTCGGTCACCGGCCACTGCTTCGGAGCCGCGGGTGCGATCGAGTCGATGATGTGCACGCTCGCCCTGCACCACCAACTGCTGCCGCCGACCATCAACTACCGGAACCCAGATCCGGAGTGCGACCTCGACTATGTGCCGAACGAGGCGCGGGAGGTGAAGCTCGACGTCGCCCTCTCGAACGCGATGGGTCTAGGGGGCCACAACGGTTGCGTCTTGCTCGGCCGCGTCTGAGTCGAGCGCCCGGCCGATCGCGGCAAGCAGTTCCGTGCCGGTGAACGGCTTGCGCACGAGCTCGGCGCCGCCGAGCGGGCCTTCCGACTCCGGCGCGTAGCCGGACATGAAGAGCGGGACGATCTCCGGACGCGCCTCCCGCAAGCGTTGGACGACCTCGGGGCCGGAGAGGCCCGGCATGACGACGTCGCTCAAGACCAGGTCGATCACTGGCTGCTCGGCGGCGAGATCGAGCGCCTCCGAGCCATAGCGTGCCTCGATCACCGTGTAGCCGGCCCGGGCGAGGACGCGACTGGCAATCTCCCGAACGCTGTCGTCGTCCTCGATCAGCAGGATCGTGTCGGAGCGGACCGAGGCTGTGTCGGTGCTCGGTGTCGGCGCCGGCATGACCGCCGGCGCGCTCACCGCCGGTAGCAGCAGCGTGAAAGCCGTTCCTTCCGCCGGGCCGGTCTCGACCTCGATCATCCCGCCGCAACGCCCGACGAAGTCGCGCAGCATCGCCAGCCCGAGCCCCGTGCCGACGCCGGCCTCCTTGGTGGTGAAGAACGGCTCGAAGAGGCGCGGCACGAGCTCCGGTTCGATTCCGGAGCCGGTGTCGGCGACGCGGAGGAATGCGTAGGCCGAGTCGGCGCGCGTCGTGGCGCCGGTCGAGATGGTCAGCCTGCCACCGGCCGGCATCGCATCGCGCGCGTTGACCGCGAGGTTGAGCACTGCCTGGTCGAGCTCGGTCGGATCGACGGACACGAAGCACGTCTGCTCGGCCGGCAGGGTGACGAGCTCGACCTCGGCGCCGATCAGCCGTCGCAGCATTGGATGGGAAGAGGCGACGACCTCGTTCAGGTCGATGGTCATGCTGTTCCGCGCCTCCTTGCGGCTGAAGGAGAGCAGGCGCTGAGTCAGGTCACGCGCCTTGGCGGACGCAAAGGCGATCTGCTCCAGTGCATGGCGGAGTTCTGCGTCGTCTCCGGCCCGCGCCAGGGCGAGCTCCCCGTAGCCGTTGATCGCGACGAGAAGGTTGTTGAAGTCATGGGCGATGCCGCCGGCGAGCTGTCCCACGGCCTCGATCTTCTGGGACTGGTGCAGTCGCTCCTCGAGCGTGCGTTGTTCGGTGAAGTCCGTGAGGATGCCGTGCCACTGCGGCTCGCCATCCTCCTCGAGGAGCACCGCCTCGTCGCGGATCCATACCTCGCTGCCGTCCTTGTGGCGCATCCGGTACTCCGAGATCAACGAGCCGCTCTCGACGGCTCGCTCCTCCTGCTCGAAGGCAGCGGCCATGTCGTCCGGATGAACGCTCGTCGCCCACGGCGCCGGGTGTGCCTGCCACTCCTCCACGGTCCAACCGAGCACGCGCTCGATTGCGGGGCTGACGTAATGCCAGTCGCCGGAGTCGAGCATGGAGGCGCGATAGACGATCGCCGGCAGGCGCTCGACGAGCTGCTGATAGCGGTGTTCGTAGATCAGTTCGCGCATCAAGGTGGTGATCGGTTCATCACGGGCTGTTCTTGAGTCAGCCCTGGACCAGCTCGGGCGTCAACTCGTGCGCCGAGCGCACCACGGCGTCGGCGAGCGCGAGGGCTTCGGGAGCTGGTGGATAGTGCGCGTTCGGGAGCACCAGCACGCGCATCCCGGCCGTGTGGGCGGCGCGGATCCCGTTCGACGAGTCCTCGACCGCGGCGCAGCGCGCCGGGTCGAAACCGAGGCGGCGCGCGGCCTCGAGATAGACGTCAGGAGCCGGCTTTCCGCGCTCGACCTCCTCCGACGAGACGACGGCGGCGAACAGCGCCGCGATCCCGGCCCGCTCGAGCACGGCCTCGATCAGCGGCCGGTTCGAGGACGACGCGACGCCGAGCGGGAACTCGGCTGCGAGGCGGCGTACTGCGTCGACGGCGCCGTCGATCAGCGGCAGTTCCTCGCGATAGCGGGCGAGCATCCTCCGAACGACCTCGGCGTTGATCTCGTCCGGCGGCTCGGTCAGCCCGAGCTCGTCGTGCAGGTAGCGCGACCACTCCGGTGAGCTCATCCCCATCATCGCCGCCTGTGCGCCCTCGTGCCAACGTCCGCCTCGCTCGCGGACGAGCTGCTCGCGGACGTCGTCCCACACCTGCTCGCTGTCGACGATGACACCGTCGAGGTCGAACACGACCGCCTCGATCATGCGGCCTGGTAGTCGCCGCCGAGGCGTATGAGCGGCGTACCCGGCGCGCCCGGCTCGACCCGCTCGACCCGGCCGACGAAGAGCGTGTGGTCGCCTGCTTCGTGCTCGCCGGCGAGCTCGCACTCGAGCCAGCCGAGCGAACCGTCGAGCAGCGGGCCGCGGGCGCCGTCGCGCTTGTCGATTCCCTCCCAAAGCGCGATTGGCGGCACGCCGCGCGCGAAGTGCTGCGCCAGCTCGAGCTGATCCGCCCCGAGCAGCGAGACTGCGAACCCGCCCGCGCCGCGGAGCAGCTCATGCAGCGCCGCCTGATGTGCGATCGAGATTGCGACCAGCGGCGGCTCGAGCGCCACCGAGACGAGCGATGCGACCGTCAGGCCCAGTCGCTCGCCCTCGAGATCGACGGTGACGACCGCGACCCCGGTGGGGTACCGCTGCATTACCTCTTTCAGCTCCGCGCCGGTCGTCACGGCGACGGATGTTACGGGTGCTAGACCGCCCGGCAGAGACCGTCGTCGGCGAGAAACTCCTTCTGCGCCGCGTGCATCTCCAGGTCGAACGCCAGGTCGTAAGCGCCGGGCGCCTCGTCCGACCAGAAGATGTCCGGCATCACGCCGGGGCCGATGATCGTCGCGCGATAGCGGTCGCCGTCGCCCTCCGGCCTGGCGCCATGGCTGTAGAAGCCGTAGCAGAACTTGCCCGTGTTCTTGTGCATCAGGAAGCTGTTCTCACGCCTCCAGCCCTTCCCGTACGCGGAGTTGAACGTGTCCAGGTAGAGGTTGCGACCGAAGGTGTCGAGCGGGACGCCGGACGGTGTGGACTTGAACCCATGGACGGGCTTTCCGAGGTAGGTGAACGAGCCGAAGACGTGGTGGTACTTCTTGTAGGCCCAGTTCAGGTTCACCGTCAGCTCGGGCAGGGGGCCGCTCCAGTGCGAAAGCCGGAGCTCCCAGACGGCCTGCTTCGGAGTCGCAACGAGACCGTAGTTGGGCAGCATCCGCTGCCAGGCCTGGAGCGCCCAGTAGGAACCGTCGGACGCCTTGCAGCCGGTCACGAACCACTCGAGCTCCGGGCCGTCGTAGGCGCTGCAGGCGTTCTTGAATGTCTTCCAGACGTCGCGCTTGTACGTGCCGTAGCCGCCCGAGTAATCGAGCTTGAACTTGACCTGCGCTCGGGACGGGGTCGGCTGGATCGCGTTCTCCGCGCCCCAGGCGAGCACGTTCCAGCGCTTGCCGCGCGCGTTGTAGCTGACGAGAGCCTGCCCGTTCGGGGCGACCTTGAGCGTGACATTGCTCGCGTTGCGGTCGAGGATCTCCGACGCGGACGCGGTTGCGGGCACCGCGAACGCGGCGACTGCGACAGTGATGGCTAGAAGGTGAAACCGCATGAGTGTGACTCCCGTCTGGAGGACGATCTTCTCTCTTTCTCGGCAGGGCGCGGGCGAAGGTTCACTACTCGCACGAGTGATTCGGTCAGACGGGGCCGCTCGACAGGCCGCGAAGCTGTCAGTACGTTGACCGCGTGGACAGGTCGAACCGGAAGAAGTCGTTGCACGACGTGCTCCGCGAGCGGCGCGCGGCGAAACCGCTCCTCAGCGTCAGGGAGCTGCAGCTGCGCGAGGCTGCGCGGCGCCGGGACGAAGAGGAGGCGCTCGCACACGAGCGAGTCGAGCGGTGGCGGCTGCGGCAGAAGTCCGTGGACGCGGAAGGGAAGCTCGCTCCGGCGGTCTACCGCGCGATCTTCGCCCGCAGCCGGCGCGGCGTATTACGGCAGCCGCCACTGGACGCGCCGCTCTCGCGCCCAGCTGGAGCTGACGTCGCTCTGCGAGGTCGAGAGGTGCAGCCGGACGGACGAGCTCCGCGCCGGCCACCTTCACTACGACACGCTCGGCGAGGAGCGTGCCGGGCGCGACCTGATCACGCTCTGCGAAGGCTGTCTCAGCCGCGCGCTCAAGCGGGAGGAGGAGCTCGGGCGCCCGGGGACGCGCGAGGAGCTGCGCGACCTCGATCCCCAGCGGCCGCTCTACGACGCGTCTGCGATCGCAGCGCTCAAGGCGAAGCACCGGCGACCGCTGCGCCGGTCCGATCTCGCCTGATCGCCGTAGGCGGCGTAACCCGGTCGGGGGATAGGCAAGTGCGGCGGAAAGCCGATGCTTCTCGTCTGAGGACCAGTGTTTTGCGGTACACGACGAAGGAGACGGTGTCTTGATTCCCGACGCACCGGGGCAGTACCTACCTCGCCTCGACCATTCGTACTTCGACGACGAGATGCGGCCGCATCTCGGCGCCGTCCTGCTCAAGAGCCGGATGCTTCAGCCCGAGCAGCTCGACGACGCGCTGAGTCAGCAGCAAGGCACCGGCAGGCGGCTCGGCGAGATCCTCATCGAGCGCGGCTGGCTCTTCCCACAGGACCTCGCGCGCGGTCTCGCGCTGCAGTTCGGAATCGACTACGTCGATATCCAGCGCGTCTCCGTGGACCTGCGCGCTGCTGCGTGTCTCGACCCTGAGATCGGGCAACGGCTTTGCGCGGTGCCGGTTCGTTTTCTCGGCGACGGCGGCGTGCTGGTGGCGGTCGCCGATCCGACCGGCGCCAGTCTCGCAGAGGTGCAGGCTTCGATCACTCGGCCGGTCGCGTTCGCGGTGACGGAGCTCGCAGACATCCAGCAGGCGTGGCGGATGATCCTGCTCGGCCGCCAACCCTGATTCTCAGCGCACGGCGACGCTGCCGTTCCACGTGAGCTTTTCGGTGCCGTCGGCCGCGACCGCCACTGTGAGTAGCCAGGTGCGGCCCCGGCGAGTTAGCGACGCCGAGCCTGCAGTCGAACACGGACGTGCGTCCGACCCGAGCGCAGACGACGTAGGCGTTGTTCGCGAGCAGGCCGGTCGTCTGGTCGAGTACGGCGGCCGGCGCGGATCGCCCCTCCCGTCTTGCAGCAGCGCGAGCGTTCGGGCCTCCACCTCGAACCTCGTCGGCACCAGCTCCCGGTCGAGCGGGTGACACGGCGCCGCGGGATGCTGAAGCAGTGCTCCCCCCATGTTCGGGACGACGAGCGGGCCGAGCAGGAGCAGCATGGTCGCGGCGGCGAGGGCGCGGACGCCGAACGTTGGGTGCCTGACGGCGACACGACGACTGACCGGGAGGGTCGGTGGTGCTGAAGGGGCGGAGGAAGCGGCTGCGGACGCCACTCGGGCACATCGGGCAAACGCCGCCTGGCGATCTGCGCCAGCTCGGGATCGACGAGGACGAGCTCGGGGCTGATGACCTCGTCGTTCATCAGGCTTCCCATTCTCCAGCGCTGCGGCGGTTCCCTGCCGCTCGCTCGGTTCGCTTGGTTGACAAGGCTCCCGATGAGGAGCGGCGCTGCGGGGCCCTTCTACTTTCCTCGCCGCGATGATCTGATAGCTCCGTGGACTTGGAACAGGCATTGGCCACCGGACACGTTCTGGCTGCGATCTCAGCGCTTGGTGCGGGTGCCGGTGTTCTCCTGACACCCAAAGGCACACACACTCACCGACTGATCGGAACCGTCTACGTCTCTGCGCTTGTAGTCGTGAATGTGGCTGCGCTCTCGTTGCATCGAGAGGACACCTTCGGTGTCTTCCATGCGCTGGCAGTCGTCAGCCTGGTCACGATCGCCGTCGGTCTCTTGCCTCTTCTCCTCGGCAAGAGATCGCCGATGGTCATCGCTAACCACGCGTATTGCATGACGTGGTCGTACGCCGGCTTGGTCGCGGCCGGATGCGGACAATTGGGCGTCACTGTTGGTCAGGACGGTGGCGCATGGCTGGTCCCAGTAGCAATCGCAACGGTCTTGGCGGTCAGCGGAGTCGTCATCTTCCGGAGAGTGCCGCCAATCCTTGACCGCATGCTGGCTGAACGGTGATCCGGCCCGAACTGCTCTTCGTCGAACCTTGAGGAGCGCGACGGGCGTCGGGCGTCGGCTCAGGTCGACTCTTCCGTCAGCCCACGGCTGCGGTTAGGCGAACAGTCAGACGTAGGGCCGCGAGCGAGGTTGGGCGTCTAGCTCCTTCTCGGCGCAGGGCGGGCAGTAGGTGCAAACCGCCGGTCCCTCATTGTCCGCGGGGTCTTCCGCGATGTAGCCGAACCAGCCTTTTCCGGTCGCGGAGATGCAACCGCACTCCTCACACTTCAGCACGGCGGAAGCATCTCACGGACGAGGCGCTCGTCGGCTATGACCACGAGTTTAGGACCCGACGGGTGTCAGCCACACCGGTCCACCAATAGCCACGCTTCGGCGGCCGACCTATATTCGGCTTGTGCGCTCGCGGGCCCAGCGGGTTGCGGACGTCGCGTACGTCACCGTCGCTGTGACGGCGGGAGCGGTCGTCGCGCTCGCTCCGGTGTTTCCGCCGAGTCTCGTCCTCGGCGGCTATGCGTGCGGGGGCGGCGGGAATGCCCAGCGTTGCACCGGGATCGCCCGGCAGTTCACCCTTGTGGACGTGTCGCCGCGCGCCTGGGCGTACGTCGCCGGAGGGGCGCTCTGCATCCTGCTCGGCGTTGCGACGCTTCTCCTCGCACGGCATCAGGTTGCCCGGATCGCGCTCGCGATCTCGATCCTCGGCATTGCCTTCGCCGGTCTCGTTCAGACGACGCGCATCGACGCGAAGCTTGGCCCGAGTGGCAGCGGCACGTACGGGCGTACGACGGAGGATTGGGGAGCCTTTCTTTCGCCGGCGCTGATCGAACTGCGTCAGGATGCCCTTCGCCGCTACGAGGGCAGACAGACGGAGCCGGGCGGGCCGCTGTACGACCGCGAGCGGATCCTGGACTCGTTCTCGGTGCGTGCGCTGGACGGCTGGCGTTACCTGCACGCGGCGGTCGTCGTTCTCTTCTTCGCAGCCGGCCTAGCAGCCGTTCGCAGCGTTGTCCGCCGCCTGCCTCTGGCCATCGTGACGACTTCGACCGTCGGCCTGATCGTCTGGGCGGTGGTCGCAGAACGCGCCACCCCGTGCGGCCCCGGCGCGTCCGAGTGCTCCCAGGGCCTCATCACTTTCTTCGCCGTCGCCGCCGCTTCGCTTATCTGGGCCGCCTACCTCGTCGGGGTCTTCATCCGTCGCATCGTCGACCGCCGGACCACTTGACGTAGCTCGTCGATGTGCCCAGCATCCGAGCGTTCAGCTTCACCGCGTGCGCCGACGCTCCGGCACCCGTACAGACAGCGACGACCACGACCACCGCAACCCGACGGGACATGGCGGGAGCGGCTCCCCGAAAGTACGAAGAAAACTGCCCGTTCGTCGGGGCGCGTCCTCGCGCTGAGTCGACCACGCTCTCTTTAAGGGGGAGTGGAGCGCCGCCTCGGTGGCGGCAAACCCCGCGGCGCCCACTCCTGCACTCTGAAAGCCGGCTCACGCGTTTGGACAGTGGCAACGGCACTCGCGCACGGGGCGCCGGCCGCATGGTTATGCCGGCAAACGGCTTGAATGAGACGGCGGGGGTGGGATTTGAACCCACGGGACGCTTACACGCCCAGCGGTTTTCAAGACCGCCCGATTCGACCGCTCTCGCACCCCGCCGTGGGCCGAGTGTAGATGGCTGATCGGCAATGCCCGCAGTCCCGGATGACGCCCCAGACACAGCGCCGGGAGCCAGGTAGCGTCTCGCCATGGGTCTCCTGGTCCAGAAGTTCGGCGGGACGTCCGTCGAAGGGCCGGAACGGCTGCAGGCGGTCGCGCGGCGGCTCGTGGCCGCGCGCGACGCGGGGAACGACGTCGTCGGCGTCCTGTCTGCGATGGGCGGGGCGACCGACGACCTGATCGACCTCGCCCACCAGATCTCACCGGCCCCGCATCCGCGCGAGCTCGACATGCTGCTCTCGGTCGGGGAGCGGATCTCGTGCGCGCTCGCCGCGATGGCGATCCACGACCTCGGCCACACGGCGATCTCGCTCACCGGCTCGCAGGCAGGGGTCGTCACCGATACCGACCACACGCGCGCCAAGGTGCTCGAGATCCGCCCGCGGCGGATCCACGACGCGCTCGCGCAGGGCGCGATCGTGCTCGTCGCCGGCTTTCAGGGCGTCTCGACGGCCCACGAGGTGACGACGCTCGGCCGGGGCGGCTCGGACGCGACCGCCGTCGCGCTGGCGGCCGCGCTCGAGGCCGACGCCTGCGAGATCTACACCGACGTCGAGGGCGTCTTCTCCGCCGACCCACGCGTCGTCCCGCAGGCCCGCAAGCTCGACGCCGTCTCCTACGAGGAGATGCTCGAGCTGGCCGCGTCCGGCGCCAAGGTGCTGATGTTGCGCTCGGTCGAGTTCGCCCGTAACCATGGAGTCCGCATCCACGTCCGCTCCTCGCTCTCGGAGAACGAGGGGACGTGGGTCGTCAGTCAGGAGGAGTTGATGGAGCAGCCGATCATCTCGGGGATCGCGCACGACACCTCGGAGGCGGAGGTGACGATCCGCGGCGTGCCCGACCGGCCCGGGATCGCCGCCCGCGTCTTTCGCACCCTCGCCGACGTGGGCGTGAACGTGGACATGATCGTCCAGAACGTCTCGGCGGAAGGGCACACGGACATCTCGTTCACGCTCCCGAAGTCGGACATGCGACGCGCCGAGGAGGTGCTCGAGCCGCTCGCCGGCGAGATCGGGGCGCTCGGGCTCTCGCACGACCCGGAGATCGCGAAGATCTCGCTCGTCGGCGCTGGGATGCGGACGCACCCGGGCGTCGCGGCGGACATGTTCGACGCGCTCGCCGAGGCGGGAATCAACATCGGGATCATCTCGACCTCGGCCGTGCGGATCTCGTGCGTCGTCCCCGCCGGGCAGGTCGAGCGCGCCGTCCAGGCCGTGCACGAGCGCTTCAAGCTGCACGAGCCCGCGGTGACCGCGGAGGCGTAGGGCTAACGCTCGACGCGCTCGGGCGCGCCGTACTCGCGCAGCGCGTCCGGCACCTCGCCCTGGAAGTTCTCCAGGATCGCGAGCAGCGCGCGGTCGGTGACCATCGTCCCGTTCAGCGTGTGCACGGGCTGCGGGCCTCCCTCGCCGCGATACCGGATCCCGAGCCGCCGCGCCTGGAAGTCCGTCGTGTTCGAGCAGGACGTGATCTCGCGGTAGCGCTCCTGCGAGGGGAACCACGCCTCGATGTCGATCTTCTTCGCGGCTGGAGCGCCGAGGTCGCCCGCGGCGACGTTCACCACGCGGTAGGGCAGGCCGAGCTTCTGCACGAACGCCTCCTCGAGCGCGATCATCTGCGCGTGCTCGTCCCACGACTCCTCGGGCAGCGTGTAGACGAACATCTCGACCTTGTTGAACTGGTGCACGCGGAACATCCCGCGCGTGTCCTTGCCGGCGGCGCCCGCCTCCCGGCGGAAGTTCGTCGAGAAGCCGGCGTAGCGGAGCGGCAGCTCCTCGGCCGGGATGATCTCGCCCATGTGCAGGCCGGCGAGCGCGACCTCCGAGGTGCCGGTCAGATAGAGGTCGTCGTCGGCGAGCGCGTAGATGTTCGAACGCTCCGTCGGGAAGAAGCCGGTGCCGGTCATTGCCTCTTCGCGCACGAGCACGGGCGGCAGCACCGGCGTGAAGCCGTTCTGCGCCAGGTGGTCGAGGGCGGCGCGGTAGAGCGCGAACGCGAGCAGGGCGGTGTCGCCGATCAGGTAGCCGAAGCGCGAGCCGGAGAGCTTCGCCGCCCGCTCCATGTCGAAGCGGCCGATCTCGGTGTGCTCGCGCGCCTCCGCCAGGGAAGGCGGCTCGCCCGAGCGGCTGAGCTCGACGGCATCGTCCTCCTCGGTGCCGTCCGGCGACGACTCGTGCGGCGGGTTGGGGATCCTCGCGAGAGCCTCGTCGCGTGCCGCCTCGGCGGCCGCGAGCTCCTCCTCGGCGGCGCGCAGCTCCTCCTTCACCTGCTGCATCTCCGCGAGCTGCTCGGGCGAGGGCTTTCCCTTCAGCTTCGTCCTGCTGCGCAGCTCGTCGATCTTCGGCACGAGCGCGCGCCAGCGCTCGTCCGCCTCGAGCACAGCGTCGAAGTCCTCGGCCGCCCCCTTCCGCGCGAGCGCGGCGCGGTAGCCGTCGGGGTCGTTGCGCGCTGCCTTGAGGTCGATCATGCGCGAGAGTCTAGAAAGGCTTCGAGCGCCTGCGCGACTCCCTCTTCCTCGGGACCGGGGCAGATCCAGTCGGCGGTCGCCTTCAGGACGTCGTCGCCGTTCTCGACGCAGACGCCGTAGCCCGCCCACTCGAGCAGCTCGCGGTCGTTCTCGCCGTCGCCGAACGCCACCGTTTGCGGCGCCGTGAAGCCGAGGTGCTCGGCGACGAAGGCCAGTCCGCTGCCCTTCGAGATCGCGGGGCTGGCGAGCTCGAGGAAGTGCGGCAGCGACTTGGCGATGAAGAGACGGTCGCCGAAGCGGGCGACGAGCTTCGGCCGCAGCGCGTCGAGCTCCTCGGGCGCCGACACGACGACGAGCTTCGTCGGCGGCCGCTCGAGCCAGGCGAGCAGGTCATCGACCTCCGTGATCGGGATCTCCTGGAAGTCGGCATACGCGCGGGCGTTCTCGGTTACCTTCGCGACGTAGAGATCGTCGTCGACATAGCAGTTGAGGCCGAAGCCCTCGTCCTGCACGGCGGCGATCGCCTCTCGCGCGAGCTCGAGTGGGATCGGCTCGTGCAGCAGGAACTCGCCGGTGGCAGGCTCGACGACCGCTGCCCCCTGGTAGCAGACGAGCGGATCCTCGATCCCGGCCGCTCGCGCATACGGCAGCGCCGAGCGGAACATGCGGCCGGTTGCGATCAGCATGTGGATCCCGGCCTCGCGCGCGGCGCCGATCGCGGCGATGGTGCGTGGCCGGAGGACTCCGTCCTGCGCGATCAGGGTGCGGTCGAGGTCGCACGCGATCGCGGCGACGTCACGCGGAAACCCGGGTGGGAGATTTATCCGGCCGACTCGACCACGTACTGAGCGACGTCGGCGATTTCCTGCTCGCTGAGCTGGCCCTCGAACGACGGCATCGCGCCCGCGCCGTTCGTGACGCGGTCGACGGCGAGCGCGAAAGCGGGCTTCGAGTCGTCGAGATTCGGGCCGACGTTACCGCTCGATCCGGCCGCTTCGAGCGTGTGGCAGCCGCCACAACCGGCGGAGGCAAAGACGGTCTGGCCGTTCGCCGCATCACCCTCGAGCGACGAGGTGGTCGTCTCGCCGGTCGTCGTCTCGTCCGTCGTCTCGGCCGGGACGGTGCCCTCCACGGTTTCTGGCAGTGGCGCCACTTCCTCGCCGCCGCCACAGCCGGCGACGCCGACCGACAAGGCCATCAGCACGAGCAAGGTGGCGGCACGGCGCATCGAGGGCAAGCTTAACGGGACGCGCTCGGGTGGGTAGCGGGCAAGTGCGATCGCGATGGCGGCGCCCATCCCGAGCACATCGCTGGGGGTGTCGTTGACGAGGAGCGAGACCACCAGGCCGGCCAGGAACGCATCGAGCACGGGTCCGCGCCGGGCCCGCAACGCGATCGCGACGAGGATCGCGACCGAGCCGAGCACCACCGCGGTCGCCCCGATGCTCGCCGCGGTGCGGCGAACGGACGACTCGAGCCGGTCCCCGATATCCCGTGCGAGCTCGACCGGCCCGTCGCCGACGGCATCGGTGACGTGGCTGGAGCCACCGGTGGCCGCGTCGAGACCGAGCAGGAGCAGCGCGACCGCGATCGCCCCGGCCGCCACCGCCGCGGCCAGGCGCAGCGTCGGCCGGTGCCCGCGCAACCGCAGCAGCAGCACCAGGTAGGCGGCGGCGAGCACGACGATCCCGCCTCCGTCGGCGCCGAAGCGATTGCCGCCGATCGTTGCGAACGCGAGCGCGGCGACGCCGATCCCCCAGCGGCCGAGCACAGCCGCGCCCACGAGTGCGGGCGCGAGCAGCATCGTCTCGAGCAGGTTGTTGATCCCGTAGAAACGTCCGGACTGAGACGGGCCGAACGGCGACAACGCGACGGTCTCCGCGTCGAGCCCCATCGAGAGCAGATAGGCGGCGAGGATCGCGGCGCAGGCAAGCCCCAGTGGCAGCGCCAGCACAGCGACTCCCGCTGCCAGCGCCAGCACGGGGCTCAGCCACAGGTTCGCGGCGAGCGCGACGAGGAGGCCGCGCAGAGCGAACTGCGGGCGGACGACGGCCAGGACGATCAGCAGCGCTGCGAGCGCGATCGTCAGCGGCAGGCGCCAGCTGTCGTTTCGCTCGATCCGCCGGTCCAGGGTGCGCAGCGCCTCGGCCGGGTCGTCATTTGAAACGACCCGTAGCCGGCCGGCCGCAACGTCCTCCTGCGTCACCAGCCCGTCGATCCGGGTCGAATCCGACGTCAGGAGCCCGCGCGCGCCGAGCAGCGCGATCGGCGTGCGGGCGCCCTTCTCCGTCACGAATCCGATCGCAGCGCGGTCGGAGTACTCGGCCGGATCTGCAGGCGTGATCACGGCGGCGCCGGCATGGGTGGGCGCTGCCGCGAGCACGAGGGCGGCGAGGAGGACGGCACGCATTGCCGCGATTCTCCCGTCTGCGAGGATCGCGGCGCGTCCGGCTCGTGATCCGCCCGCCTGACCGAACCCTTTTTCGCGGCCCGGCCGTTTACAGAGCATGGCGCCGCGGCGAGCCAGAGACGTCCGTGCCGATGCGGAGCTCTCCTTCGAGCAGCTGTACCGCGGGCACCGGGGAGACGTCTACCGGGCAGCGCTGCGCGAGCTCGGCAATTCCCACGACGCCGAGGACGTCACCCAGGCGGCGTTCGTCGACGCGTACCGCGCGGTGCTGCGCGGCACGCGGCCCGAGGCACCCCGCGCATGGCTGCTGGCGATCGCCGAGAACGTTCGGCGACGGCGCTTCCGCACTGCGCTGAGCCGCCCGCGCGAGGAGCCGCTCGAGACGGAGACCGCGCCCGCCACTGAGGCTTCGAACGAGCAGGCGGCCGCTCTGCTCGAGGCGCTCGCAACGTTGCCGACGGAGCAGCGCCAGGCGTTCCTCCTCCGCGAGGTCAGAGGGTTCTCGTACAGCGAGATCGCCCAGCGCATGGACTCGACCGTCGCGTCCGTGCAGATGCTGCTGTTCCGAGCGCGGAAGGCGCTCCGTGACGAGCTCGAGCCGCCGCAGGTGCACGGCGCGTTCTTCCCGCTGGCGACGCTGCTCTCGCGCGTCGAGGCGTTCAGCCTCACACCGCGAGTGGCGGGTGCCGTCGGGGCCGCCGTGGTCGCGGTGAGCGTGAGCTCGAGCGTGCCGGCCAACGCCGACCCGCCTGCTACGAAACCGGCTGCACGGGCTGAGGCCACCGGTTCTTCAGCAGCAACGCCGGTCGCCGCGGTGCCGGCGAAGGGGACGCCCGCGGCGAAGTCCGCTCCCAAGAAGCGGCAGCGCGAGAGGGCAGCTCCAGTCGCCGTCGCCGCCCGGCCCACGCCTCGGCCGGTAGACGTCGCAGCCACGCCGCAGGTCCAGCCGGAGCAGTCGGAGCCGCAGCAGCCGTTGGAGCCGCAGTCGCAGCCGCGGTCGGAGTCGCAGCCAGTGGCGGCGCCGCAGCCGCAGTCCGTGCCGCTGCCGCAGTCCGTGCCGCTGCCGCTGAGTCGTTGCCGCTGCCGCTGCCGGAGTCTTTGCCGCTGCCGCAGATTGTGACACCGCCGGCCATTCCTCTGACCCCGCCGGCGGTGCCATCGCCCTCGGTCCCACTGCCCCCGCCGCTCGAACCTGTCGTCGAGCCAGTGCTCGAGGGTGCTGGCGCGGCGGGCGCCGCTGGGGCGAGCGCGCCGCCGCTGCCAGTTCTGCCTCTCGGCCCGTTGCCGCCCGTACTACCGTGACGAGAGGTCTATAGAGCTAGAGGCCACCCGCGCCCCGATCCTTTCTCGGTGTACGTTCCCGAGATGCTGATCGAGCGCAGTCTGCATCCACAGTGGCTCTCCAACGCCTACCTCTTGGCCGACAAGCCTGGCGGCACGGCCGTCTTCGTCGACAGCGGCGCCGACCTGGCGCCGTTGCACGAGGTCGTCGAGCGCGAACGGCTGCATGTCACCCACCTGCTGACGACGCACTCACATCCCGACCACGTCGCCGGCGACGATGAGCTCGTCGAGCGGTACGGGCTCGAGATCGTGAAGGGGCCGCTCGAGACCGGTGACCTGCACATCCAGGCGCTGGAGACGCCCGGGCACGCCGACGACCATCTCGCCTACCTCGTCAACGACACGGTCTGCTTCACCGCCGACATCCTCTTCAAGGACGCCGTCGGCGGCGGTCCCGACGCTACGCCGATCAGGCACTCGGTGATGGACGTCCTGATGACGCTGCCGCCCGAGACGCGAGTGCTCCCGGGCCACACCGAGGAGACGACGATCAGGCGCGAGTGGGAGGAGAACCCGTTCATCACCTACTGGCGCAGCGAGGCGCCGTCGATCGACGAGCCCGTCCGGGTCGGCGGCGAGGAGGCGACGCTCGTCGTCTGGTCGCCCGACTACGACGGCAAGGGCAAGGCGATGGTGCGTTTCTCCGACGGGCGCGAGGCGATCATCGGCGGCTCGCGCATTGAAAGGTAATTGCGAGCGATGAGCTTCATCGTCGACGAAAAGATCGAGGAGTACGCGGCGCGACACTCGACGCCGTCCGACCCGCTCCTGGCGGAGCTCGCCGAGGAGACGTACGCGACGATGAGCTCCCCACAGATGCTCACCGGCCCGATCGAGGGTCGCTTCCTCGAATTGCTCGTCCACGGTTCCGGCGCGAAGCGGATTCTCGAGATCGGCACCTTCACCGGCTACGCAGCGCTCTCGATGGCCGCGGCGCTGCCGGAGGACGGCCACATCGACACGCTCGACATCGAGCCCAAGCACGCTGAGGTCGCGCAGCGCTACTTCGACCGCAGTCCGCACGGCTCGAAGATCACGCTTCACCTCGGCCCCGCGATCGAGACGATCGGAGAGCTCGAGGGTGAGTTCGACCTCGTCTTCATCGATGCGGACAAGGAGAGCTACGACGCCTATTACGAAGCCGTGCTCCCGCGACTCAGCGCTCGCGGCCTGATCGCAATCGACAACACGCTCTGGAGCGGCAGGGTGCTCGACCCGCAGGACGAGAGCACGAAGAAGATCGCCGCGCTGAACGACAAGATCGCCGCCGACGACCGCGTCGTCGCCGTCCAGCTGACGATCCGCGACGGCGTCACACTCGTCCGCCGCCGTTAGCGGACCTGTCCGAAAGGGACAGTAGGTTGCGGCGATGCGCCTGCTCGTCGCCCGCTGCGAGGTCTCCTACACCGGCCGCCTGAACGCCTTCCTGCCGGAGGCCGTCCGTCTGCTGCTGCTGAAGTCGGACGGCTCGGTGCTCGTCCACGCCGACAGCGGCGGCTACAAGCCCTTGAACTGGATGACACCGCCGACCGTGATCGAGCAGGACGAAGGGCTGATCGTCGTCCGCAAGCGCGCCGGCAAGACGGAGGACCGGCTCGAGATCCGGATCGCCGAGGTGCTCTCCGACCTCGACGTGCCGATGGACGAGGTCGCCGGGCTGGAGAAGGACGGCGTCGAGAAGCACTTGCAGGAGGCGCTTGCCGACGCGCCGACGTGGCTCGAGGAGGAGCTCCGGCTCGACCGGCGCGAATGGATGACCGAGATCGGCCCCGTCGACCTGATGTGCCGCGACTGCGACGACGGCTGGGTCGCCGTCGAGATCAAGCGAGTCGGGACGATCGAAGCGGTCGAGCAGCTGACGCGCTACCTCGGTTTCATCCGCGTCGACCCGGCCAAGGAGGGCTGCCGCGGCATCCTGGCCGCGCAGTCGTTCAAGCCGCAGGCGGTCACGCTCGCCGAGTCGCGCGGGATCCGCTGCGTCGAGGTCGACCTCGCTGTGCTTCGCGGCGAGCGCGAGCCCGACCTGACCCTGTTCGTCTAGCGCTACTAGTCCTCCGGCTCGCCGTCGCCGTACTCGAGCGACTCGATCCGCCCGATCACCCCGAGCCCGCGCCAGAAGATCTTGCTCGAGCGCGGGTACCAGCACATGTCGTTCGGGCGCCGCGTGCCGTAGATCAGCATCGTCACCCCAGTTGGGCCTGCACGGAAGGCATGGCCGACGCGCGTCCCGGGCGGCCGTGCGACCACATGGCCGGCGCGGATCGGAATGTCCTCACGCTCCGCGGCACGGCGCGACTCCGCGACCGGCGAGGGCCAGAGCTCGAGCGTCGCGTCGCCCTCGAGGATGACGAAGACCTCCTCTTCCTCGGAATGGCAGTGCGGCACCGAGCCGCGCCCGCCTGGATCGAGCCGCTCCCAGTGGAAGCCGGCCTGGTCGGAGCGCTCCGTCGTGGCGAGTGGCGCCGTCGTCGCCGAGCCCCACGTCCCGTGCTCGACCTCGTCGACGTTGATGATGTTCGGCGGTCGCTCCGCCGGCTCGCCATAGCTGAGCGGCGGCGCCTCGGCTTCGCGGTCCCACGGATCGTCGGTCCGCCCCTCGACCCACGGCCACCCGAACCGGACGGCGCCCGAGCGAGGCAGCCAGCCGAGCTCCGTCGGGTGGTTCGTGCCGTAGACGAGGTACTCGAGCCCGTCCGGGCCGGCCACGAACGTGTGCTCGTGCTCGTCGGCGCGGTGGATGACGCAGTCGCCGGGGCGCACCTCGTGCACCTGCTCGTCCTGCCAGGCGAGCCCGGAGCCCTCGAGCACGAAGTAGATCTCCTCCGACGCACCGTGCGAGTGGGGAGGGGTCGGCAGCTTGCCCGGTGCGACGCGCACCCGGTTCACGCCGACGCCCTTCGTGCCGGCGGCCTTCCCGAGCCACTGCCAGGTGGCGTCCATCTCGCCCTTGGCGCGGCGGTGGCGCTCGACGTCGTCCCAGTGGGCGATCCCCATGGCGGAAATCTAGAGTTACGGAACGACCGCTGCCTTCAGGTAGTCGCGCGGCGGATCGGCGAGCAGTGCCGCGACGCCCTCGAGGCCGACGCGGTGCGTGACGAGCCGTTCCCACGGATACGCGCCGCTCGCAAGGAACGCGAGCGCCGCGCGGACGTGGCGCGGCGCGTGATGGAAGGCGCCACGCAGCGTCAGCTCCTCGTAGTGAAGGCGGTAGGCGTCGACGCGCAGCTCCGCGCCCGACTCGCGACCGCCGAAGTAGAGGACGGTGCCGCCTGGCGGGACGAGCTCGAGCGCGCGTTGCCAGGCCTCCTCGGTGCCGGCCGCCTCGATCACGACGTCGGCTCCCTCTCCGTCGCCGGTCTCGCCGCCGAAGGCGGGAACGAGTGCGCGGCGTTCGGCGCGGCCGCCGACGACCTCTGCCTTGCCGCCCGCGTCGACGACGCACGCGCACAGCATCAGCCCGATCGGCCCGGCGCCGAGGATCGCGACCCGGTCTCCCTTCTCGACCTCGGCGCGCTCGACGCCGCGCAGGCAGCACGCGAGCGGTTCGATCATTGCGGCCACCTCTGACGGCAGACCGGCGGGGACCGGAAGGAGGTTGACCGTGGCGATCCGCTCCGGCACGAGCACGTACTCGGCGTAGGCGCCGTTCAAGAGCTCGAGCGGCGCGCCGCGCTCGTCGCCCGCGGCCGAGTTGGCGGCGACGACCCGCTTGCCGGTCGCGACGTCGATGCCGCAGAACTCGTGCCCGAACGGGCTCGGCAGCTCGCCGAGCAGGACGGGATGGCCGCGGCGGAACGTCTTCAGGTCGGTGCCGTCCGTGAGGGCGACCTCGACCTGGACGAGCACGTCGCCGGGCCCGGGCTCCGGCTTGGGGACGTCTTCGAGCCGGAGATCGCCCGGCCCGTGGAAGCGCAGCGCCCTCACGGCGTGAACACGACCTTGAGCGCGCGGCCGGAGCGGTAGAGGTCGAGCCCTTCCGCGAAGCGTGCGAGCGGGAGCACGATCGGGCGGGGGAGGTCGAGGTTGGGTAGGAGCGCGACGGCTTCCTCCATGTGCCGCGGCGTGGACGACCGCGAGCCGGTCAGCGTCAGCTCGCGCCGGTAGACGTCGTCCAGGTCGACCGGGCCCGCGCCGGCGAAGACGAGGACGGTGCCGCCGGGCGCGACCGTGTCGAGCGGCGCGGCCGGTGCGCAGAGAACGGCGGCGTCGACCGGGCCGTCGGGCGCCTGCCCGGTGCGCTCCGGGTTCGAATCGATCGCGAAGACCTCGTCGCCGCGCCGGCTCAGCACCTCCGAGAACAACCGCCCGATGAAGCCGTGCCCGACGACGAGCACGCGCCCGCGCGGTACGCGCTCGGCCCCGCGGAGCACGCACGCGAGCGGCTCGACATAGGTGCCGGTCGCGTCGTCGATCTCGTCCGGAAGCTCGACCCCCTTGGTTGCGGCCACCTCCTCGGCGAAGCCGCCGGGCACGATCGTCGGGTCGGAGAACGCCTCGCAGGTCGACTCGTGCCCGGCCTGACAGCGCTCGCAGTCGCCGCAGGGCAGGTGGTGCAGCAGCGCCACGCGCTTTCCGCCGGCGCGGCGCGCCACGACTTCGTGCCCGAGCACGGTGCCCTCGGGCGCCCGGCCGATCTTCTCCACGTCCGAGCCGCAGAGTCCGACCGCGAGCACGCGCATCGGATCGGAGGGGGTAGGAACTTCGGCGAGCCGGGGTTGTCCGTCTCCGTCGAGGACGACTGCGCGCACGGCCGCATCGTAGGGATACCCTCGGCCTCCGATGAGGCGGCGCCTCCCACCGGTCTTGCGCGAGCGCGACTACACGCGGCTGATGGCCTCGTCGGTCGCGGACGGGTTCGGGCGCCAGATGGTGTTCGTCGCGGTCGGCTGGCAGGTCTACGACATCTCGCGGAACCCTTTGCACCTCGGCCTCGTCGGCCTCGCCGAGTTCCTCCCGCTCCTTCTGTTCGCGCTGCCCGCGGGTGCGATCGCAGATCGGCTCCCGCGCAAGCTCGTCTACATCGGCTCGCTCATCGCGGACGCTGTGATCACCGTGCTGCTGCTCCTCGTCAGCCTCGGCGGCGCCGATTCGATCTGGCCGTTCCTGGCGCTGTCGTTCGCGAGCGGCACGTCGGCCGCGCTCGGAAACCCGGCAGTCCGCTCGATGTGGCCGAGCCTGGTCCCGCTCGAGCTGCTCACGAGGGCGCTCGCACTTCGCTCGACGGTGTCTCAGGCGACTGTCGTGACCGGGCCCGCAGTCGGCGGGCTGCTTTTCGCGATCCGGCCGGAAGCCGCCTACGCCGCCGGCGCCGCGCTAATGCTCGCCGCGGCCGTGCTCGCCGTGCCGATCAAGGCACGGATCGTCGACCAGGCGCCGGCAGCCGTTCTCGGCACCCGGCTCGGCTCCTTGCTCGCGGGGCTGCGGTTCGTTCGGCGGACGCCGGTGCTGCTGGGGGCGATCTCGCTCGACCTCGTCGCGGTCCTCTTCGGCGGCGCGGTCGCGCTGCTGCCGCTCTTTGCCCGCGACATCCTCGACGTCGGCCCCGTCGGGCTCGGCGTGCTGCGCAGCGCGCCGGCCGTCGGTGCCCTGCTCGCCGGGATCATGCTCACGCGACGGCCGCTACGCGGCCTGGCCGGCCGCAAGCTGCTCCTGGTCGTCGGCGTGTTCGGCGGGAGCATGGTCGTGTTCGGGCTCTCCCATTCGTTCGCCCTCTCGTTCGCCGCGCTGGCGGTGAGCGGCTTCGCCGACATGATCAGCATGAACATCCGCTCGACGATCACGGCGCTCGCGACGCCGGACGCGCTGCGCGGCCGCGTCAACGCCGTCGAGATGGTCTTCATCAGCGCCTCGAACGAGCTCGGCGCCTTCGAGTCGGGTGCCGCAGCCGCGCTCGTCGGGGCGGTGCCGGCGGTCGTGGTGGGCGGCTGCCTGACGATTGCCGCGGCCCTGCTCTGGCCCCGGCTCTTCCCGCAGATGGCCCGGATCGACCGGCTCGAATCGCTCCACCCGGCGGCCGGGACATGACGGCGGAGGCTCGCTACAATCCACCGCTGAGGGGCTATAGCTCAGCTGGGAGAGCGCCTGGTTCGCAATCAGGAGGTCGGCGGTTCGAGCCCGCCTAGCTCCATCGCATCGTTGCCCTCATGACAACGTTTGCCCGCACAGCGCGATCGTCGGATGTCCGGTCGAACGCTAAGACAACCAGGCACAGATTGCGGCGCGGTGCTGGCCCCATGATGGCTGCCCAGCGGGTGCGCCTTGGAGGTTGGGGATGCCGCCGTGAAGGGAAAGTAGCTCCTGCGGTCAGGCCGGCTGTGACGACGGCTCGCCGGGCGACGAGTCGGCTGGAAGTCCCTCTCCGTTCGGGCTCAGGACGAAAATTTCCGCAGCGATGTCCGGGTCAGAGATGGACCTGGGACATGAAGGCGATCACCTTTCGACCGGTGATCTCTTCGACTGCCTGAGTGAAGGGCTCGCGCATCGCCATTTGAAACGACTGGCGCGTCGCCTTGACCTGCTCCCAATCGCCCGCGTCTATCAGCGTCCGCTCCGCGGGCGTGTAGATGTCCTCCAAGAACGCAATGATTCGGTTGCCCTGGAAGACGGTGCGGGTCGTCGTCGCTCCGCGCCCGTAGCGGTCGCGATGGAGGCGTGTGATCGCGTTGCCGACGGCCGTGGCCTGACGCGACCGCTCAGATTGCTCAGACTGCTCAGACTGCCCGGACTGCCCAGTCTCCATTTGGGAGCTCCGTCCCGCCCCCCGGCAGTGATCGCCCGGAAGGTTGGGAAGCGGTGAGCAGCCCGGCGGACGTTGCGCACCACCACAGTAGCCAGCTTTCCCTAACGTCGGGGCAGACAGGCTCGACTCTCGATAGGAGACGGGCGCGCGGAAGTCGGTGTCGGCTTCCGCGCGCCTCGCGGCCTAGTGGTGACTGATCCCGTCCGCCGAACCGTCGAGAAGGTAGGTCTCTCCGTCAAGCTTTACGGAGACTGTCGCGAGACCGCACTCAGTCATCCAGCGTCTCGTGCGCGAAAGCGCTCCTGGAGCCCCACTCCGAGAAAGAGCTGCACCGATCGACGACGACCTCGCCAGGCACCACGTTCAGCGACCGCTCGGGCGCCGTACGTCGCCGAGCGAACCGGCGAGCAGAGACGCCGCCGCCGGCGAGGGTGCCTCGATGTGCAGCTCTGACGAGAGGCTCGCGGTTCCTGACCCGTTCCGAATGCGTGGATGACCGTGCCGCCCGAACCGCCTCGAAGATCTCCATCGAGGCGTCCGCCGCTCCTGACGACGCTCTCGGCCAACGCCGCTACAGTGCAGCGCTGCGAGCGCGCCAGCCCGCAGAGCAACTCGAACGCCTCATCGGGTAAAAAGCCGTAACGGGCGCTCAAACTCAAGCTTGGCCTGTTCGACGACCTCGTTCGACCGTGCGGCGGGTCCTTGCTCGTCCCCAGACGGAGCAACTAGCGGAGCAGCGCCGTCAGCGTGCGCTCCTCGTTCTACGGCAGCCATCGAAACCCCCAAGTCGGCGACTGACACCTATCGGGGGTTCGAGCCCGGCCACTCGACCGGTTCCGCACCCAGCGATGCTCGATCAGCTGCCTCGCATGGCCTGTGAGGTAACCGCGGCCAGATTTTAGCTCAATCCTTCAACGACTACAACGCCGGGTTTCGATCAGGCGAAGGCCGGAGTCCTCACGTGCGAGCTCGTCTTGTCCGCTGCGCCGTGCATCCCCGCGCCGAACCTGCTATAGTGAACCTAATGGTTCAGTATCCCACGACCGTCGACCGCGCTTTCGCAGCCCTCGCGCGACCCGACCCGCCGCGCCGTCCTCGAACGGCTCGGTTCCGGCAGAGCGACGATCAGCGAGCTCGCCGAGCCCTTCGGCATGTCGCTGACCGGGATGAAGAAGCACATCCGGCTGCTCGAGGAGGCGGAGCTCGTGACGACGGAGAAGGTCGGCCGAGTCCGCAGGTGCATGCTCGCGCCCTACGCCTTCGAGGGCATCAGCACGTGGCTGCAGCGGCTCGACCGCTTCGCGCAGGTCGTCGAACGCACGAAAGGAAACCGATGAACACCACCACCGTCACCACCCCGAACGAGCTCGAGATCCGCGTCGAGCGGATCTTCGACGCACCGCGCGCGCACGTCTTCTCCGTCTGGACCGACCCGAAGCTGATCCCGGAATGGTGGGGCGACGGCACGGTCGTCGAGGAGATGGACGTCCGTCCCGGCGGCACGTACCGCTTCCGCACCGCCTACGGCGGCGTCGAGGGCGAGTTCCGCGAGGTCGACGCGCCCGAGCGGCTCGTGCAGACGTTCCAGAACCACGTGCAGACGCTCGAGTTCGAGGATCTCGGCGAGCAGACGAAGCTGACGCAGACGATGCGCTTCGCAACGACCGAGGAGCGCGACACGACGATGCAGTACGGCGTCGAGGAAGGAGCCAAGAGCGGCTTCGCGCGGATGGACGCGCTGCTGAGCGCAGATCGACGCTGAGCCGCCGCGAGCGGCCTGCTACGTATGAGCATGGCATCGCAGGACGGACACGCAGTCGCCTGCGCTGCAGGTTGCCGACAGCCACGACCTGATCCGCGTGCACGGCGCGCGCGTGAACAACCTCAAGGACGTCAGCATCGAGATCCCGAAGCGCCGGCTGACGGTGTTCACCGGCGTCTCCGGCTCGGGCAAGAGCTCGCTGGTGTTCGGCACGATCGCCGCGGAGTCGCAGCGGCTGATCAACGAGACCTACAGCGCCTTCGTGCAGGGCTTCATGCCGACGCTGGCGCGGCCCGAGGTCGACGTGCTCGACGGGCTGACGACCGCGATCATCGTCGACCAGGAGCGGATGGGCGCCAACCCCCGCTCCACGGTCGGCACCGCCACCGACGCCGACGCGATGCTGCGCATCCTCTTCAGCCGGCTCGGCGCAGCCGCACATCGGCTCGCCCACCGCATACTCCTTCAACGTCCCATCCGCACGGCGAGCGGCGGCGATGACCGTCGAGCAAGCGGCAAGGGGGAGCGGATCACGGTGTGCGAGCTTCAGCCGTACCACGGCGGCATGTGCCCGCGCTGCGAGGGCCGGGGCTCGGTCACCGACTTCGACCTGTCCGCAGCTCTACGACGACAGCAAGTCGCTCAACGAGGGTGCGCTCACGATCCCCGGCTACAGCATGGACGGCTGGTACGGCCGCATCTTCCGCGGCTGCGGCTTCTTCGACCCGGACAAGCCGATCAGCAAGTTCACCAAGAGGGAGCTGCCACGACCTCCTCCACAAGGAGCCGACCAAGATCAAGGTCGACGGGATCAACCTGACCTACGCGGGTCTGATCCCGACGATCCAGAAGTCGATGCTGTCCAAGGACGTCGACGCGATGCAGCCGCACATCCGCGCCTTCGTGGAGCGGGCGGTGGCGTTCACCGCCTGCCCCGACTGCGATGGCACCCGGCTGAGCGAGGCGGCTCGGTCGTCGAAGATCGACGGGGATCAACATCGCCGACGCCTGCGCGATGCAGATCAGCGACCTCGCCGAGTGGGTCCGCGGCCTCGACGAGCCGTCGGTGGCGCCGCTGCTCGAGGCGCTGGGGGACGACCCTCGACTCGTTCGTGGAGATCGGGCTCGGGCTACCTCTCGCTCGACCGGCCTTCGGGCACGCTGTCGGGCGGCGAGGCGCAGCGCACCAAGATGATCCGCCACCTCGGGTCGTCGCTCACCGACGTCACCTACGTCTTCGACGAGCCGACGATCGGCCTGCACCCCCACGACGTCCAGCGGATGAACGACCTGCTGCTGCAGCTGCGCGACAAGGGCAACACGGTGCTCGTCGTGGAGCACGAGCCGGAGACGATTGCGATCGCCGACCACGTCGTCGACCTCGGCCCGCGGCGCCGGCACGGCGGGCGGCGAGGTCTGCTTCGAGGGCACCGTCGAGGGGCTGCGGGCGAGCGGCACCGTCACCGGCCGCCATCTCGACGACCGGGCCGCCCTCAAGGAGACGGTGCGGACGCCCGCCGGCACGCTGGAGATCCGCGGCGCGACGGCGCACAACCTGCAGGACGTCGACGTCGACATCCCGCTCGGGGTGCTGGTGCGTCGTCACCGGCGTGGCGGGCTCGGGCAAGAGCTCGCTGATCCAGGGCTCGGTGTCGGGGCGCGACGGTGTGGTGTCGATCGACCAGACGGCGATCCGCGGCTCGCGACGGAGCAACCCGGCGACGTACACCGAACTGCTCGACCCGATCCGCAAGGCGTTCGCGAAGGCCAACGGCGTGAAGCCGGCGCTGTTCAGCGCCAACTCCGAGGGCGCCTGCCCCAACTGCAACGGCGCCGGCGTCATCTACACCGACCTGGCGATGATGGCCGGCGTCGCCACCACCTGCGAGGAGTGCGAGGGGAAGCGGTACCAGGCAGCGGTGCTGGAGTACCACCTCGGCGGCCGCGACATCAGCGAGGTGCTCGCGATGTCGGTGACCGAGGCCGGGGAGTTCTTCGGCGCCGGCGAGGCGAGCACGCCGGCCGCGCACAAGATCCTCGACCGGCTCGCCGACGTCGGGCTCGGCTACCTCAGCCTCGGCCAGCCGCTCACCACGCTGTCCGGCGGCGAGCGGCAGCGGCTCAAGCTGGCCACCCACATGGCCGAGAAGGGCGGCGTCTACGTCCTCGACGAGCCGACCACCGGCCTCCACCTCGCCGACGTCGAGCAGCTGCTCGGCCTGCTCGACCGGCTCGTCGACTCCGGCAAGTCGGTCATCGTCATCGAGCACCACCAGGCGGTCATGGCGCACGCCGACTGGATCATCGACCTCGGCCCCGGCGCCGGCCACGACGGCGGCCGGATCGTCTTCGAGGGCACGCCCGCCGACCTCGTCGCCGCCCGCTCCACCCTCACCGGCGAGCACCTCGCGGCCTACGTCGGCGCCTGACCGAGGCCGGCGAAGGTTTTGGTTGACAAGACCATAACCTTCTCGTAGGGTAAGAGTCGTGACGACCAAAACCAGCAAACCAGGAGTGCCGGCGAACTACGACCCGACGCAGTTTCCGGCGTTCGCCGTGACGGTGGACGTGGTGGTCTTGACCATGTTGGAAGGCGCGCTTCACGTGCTGCTCGTGCGCCGAGGTGAGGCGCCGTTCGAAGGGATGTGGGCGATCCCGGGTGGGTTCAAGCGCCCCACCGAGACGCTGGACGAGGCGGCGAAGCGGGAGCTGGTCGAGGAGACCGGCGTCGATGCCGCGAGCTTGCTGACCCAGTTCGGTGCCTACGGCGATCCCGAGCGCGACCCTCGCATGAACGTTGTCACGGTCGCGTATCTCGCAGTGGTGCGCGACGTGGGAGCGGTCGTGGCGGGCACGGATGCGGCAGACGCCTCGCTGATCCCGGTGTCCGACGTGCTGAACGGGAAGATCGACTTGGCGTTCGATCACCTGCGGATCGTGCACGACGCGATCGAGCGTGTCCGCGTCGAGCTCGAGGTCTCGGGCCTGGCAACGGCGTTCGTCGGAGCGACGTTCACCTTGGCCGAGCTGCGGGCCGTGTACGAGGCCCTCTGGGGGGTGCAGCTCGACGCCGCGAACTTCCGGCGGAGCGTCGTCGCGGAGGACGGCTGGGTGATCCCGACCGGGCGCCGAGCCCGGCCCGGCCCGGCCGGCGGCAGGCCGGCGGAGCTCTTTCGACCAGGCAAGGCATGGAGCCACGGCGGTCCCCTCCATCGCACCCAACGAACGGATGAGAGGAAGAACGCATGAGAGCGGTCGTCCACGACCGGTACGGGCCTCCGGACGTCCTGCGGCTCGAGGAGGTCGAGCGGCCCGTCCCCAAGGACGACGAGGTCCTCGTCAGGATCCACGCCACGACGGTCAACCGGACCGACTGCGGACTTCGCAGCGCCGAGGTGTTCATCAGCCGCTTCGTCACCGGTCTCCGCCGCCCGAAGCGGAAGATCCTGGGCATGGAGCTGGCCGGCGAGGTCGAGGCGGTCGGCGCAGCCGTCACCGAGTTCGCCGTCGGGGACGAGGTCTTCGGGGTCAAGGAATCCGGCGCGCACGCAGAGTTCGTCTGCGTGCCGGAGAGCGCAGCGCTGGCGCACAAGCCGGCCGGCACGACGTTCGCAGAGGCTGCTGCGGTCTGCGACGGAGCGAGCCTCGCGCTTGCCTGCCTGAGAAACGCAGACCTCCGCAACGGGCGCAGCATCCTCGTCTACGGCGCCTCAGGATCGGTCGGAACCGCAGGAGTGCAGCTGGCCAAGTATTTCGGCGCCGACGTCACTGCGGTGTGCAACACGAAGAATCTCGAGCTGGTGGCATCGCTCGGTGCCGACAGGGTCGTCGACTACACGCAGGAAGACTTCACCAAGAACGGCGAGACGTACGACGTCATCTTCGATGCGGTCGGCAAGCAATCGTTCAGGCGGTGCAGACGCTCGCTGAAGCCGGGCGGGCTCTACACCGAGACCGACCTCGGGTTCATGTGGCACGTTCCGCTCCTGGCCTTGTCGACCCGCTGGATCGGCGACAAGAGGGTGCGGCTCGGGATCACCAAGTACTCGAAAGAAGACGTCCTCTTCCTCAAGGAGCTCATCGAGGCGGGGCGCTATCGCGCGGTCATCGACCGGACCTACCCGCTGGAGGACGTGATCGAGGCGACCAGGTACGTCGAAACGGAGCAGAAGACCGGGAACGTCGTCCTCACCGTGTGAGGCTCGCTGGGCGGCTAACCTCGCCCGCGTACGAGCACCGTCAGCCTCCCGGTGGCCCGGCCGCTACGAAACGTCAATCGCCAGCAGCCGGCGGTTGGAGGGCTGAAACTGGTCGGATAGACATAGCCCTGCGGGAAGACGCCGCCTGTAGGTGCCATCACCGTGAAGCGCCGGGAAGGCAGCGGAGTGAGTCGCGTCCAGGTGACGAGCGAGATCACCGCTTCGCGCCCGAGGCGACCGGCGCAAACCAAGGAATCTTCTGCGAAAGGCCGAGCGCTCGATTGCGGTAGTCACCGATGTGAAGCCTGAACCGACCGCCGACGACGTCGTAGGCCGGCACGACGTATCCCGTGAACACGCCCGCCTTGACGGCATCGCCTCGAACCGGCGTCGCAGCGCACTGCGAGCGGTCGCTGCCGTCGGCCGTGGAGACCGCAGCAGCAGCGCTGATGGCAATCACCACCGTCCACCACGTTCGACGCTGGCTCGGACATCCGAAACTCCTATCCCGTAGTGCTGGTACGTATACACCGTCGGCGGGTCTGAGGTTCAGCGCCGATGAGCGATCAACTGAGAGAATGTGAGCATGTCCGCCGCCGACCGCCGCGCCCGCTTTCGCGAGCTGCACTCACAGGAGCAGCTGTTCGTGATGCCGAACCCCTGGGACGTCGGCTCGGCGCGGCTGCTCGCGTCGTGCGGATTCGAGGCGCTCGCGACGACGAGCGCCGGGCTTGCCTGGTCGCTCGGCAAGCTCGACCAGGCGGTTTCTCGCGACGAGTTGGTCGCACACGTCTCCGACGTGGCGAACGCGACACCGTTGCCCCTCAACGTCGACAGTGAGCGCTGCTATCCGGACGACCCCGGTGGCGTGGCCGAGACCGTCGCCTTGCTCGCCGGCGCGGGGGCTTCCGGCTGCTCGATCGAGGACTACGACCCGGTCGCCGGCCGCATCGACGACGTGGAGGTCGCGGCCGAGCGGGTCGCGATTGCCGCCCAGGCCGCGCACGGCCTGCCCGACCCGATGGTGCTCACCGGCCGGGCCGAGAACCACATCCGCGGCGTCGACGACCTCGACGACACGATCGCGCGCCTGCTTGCGTACCGGGACGCGGGAGCGGACGCCGTGTACGCACCCGGGCTCCACGACCTCGAGCAGATCGCGGCCGTCGTCGAGGCAGTCGGCGTTCCGGTGAACGTCCTCGCGCTCCGAACCGGGCCGACCGTCGCGGAGCTGGCATCGGTGGGCGTGCGTCGGGTCTCGACTGGGGGCTCGCTGGCCGCCGCGGCCTACGGAGCGCTGCTCGAGGGTGCGCGCGAGTTGCTCGCGGACGGAACCTCGACCTACACCTCGCGCGGCGTTACCGGCGAGGCACTCAGGGCCGCGTTCGAGACGCGCCCCTAGCGGTCATTCAGGACCGTTTAGCTTGTGCACGCTGCAGGGGCAGCGCCGCGAGACACGCGACCTCTCGGCCGACGAGGTACAGGGGTCGTGTGCGCGCCGGGGTCACGACTTCGAGCTGTACATCCGGGCCGAGAGCCGCGCGAACGAGCAGGCGGGCGCGCCGCGCGTGCCACGACGAGGTGACGAGCACCACTTCGGTGGCACCCAGCTCGGCCGCGGCCGCGGCGACGGCGCGTGCGTTTCCGAGGGTGCTCGTCGCGTCACCGTCGACGACGAGCGGAACATCAGGGCCGCGCCAGGCGTCCCGCATCAGCTGCGCCTCCGAGGGCCGGTGCCGCCGCCGTGACCAGCCCGAGAGGATCACCGCGTCCGCGCCGTCGGCCGCCTGCTCCGCAAGCTTGAGCCGCGCCGCGCAGATCGGATGGAGCCCGTTACCGTGACGCGTGGAGAAGCCGAGGACGGCGACGAGCCTAGCCACGCCGCCAGAACCGCTTGGCGCCGAGGATCGTCACGATCACCGTGACGACGAGGATGAAAGCTTTCTTGCCCTGCAACTTCGACTCGCCGCTCGCGCGCTCGCGCATGTCGACGGGCACTTCCGCCACGCGTAGTCCCTCGTCGTGCAGGCGCAGGACCGCCTCGACTTCCGGCGCGCCGCTCTCGTACGGGCGCGAGAGCGCGGGCAGCGCTTTCGCGGACGCGGCATAGAGACCGCTCGTCGCGTCGTTGAACGGCCGGCCGAGCGCAACCCGCATCGAGCGGCGCAGCAGACCGGTGCCGAGCTTGCGGATTCCCTCCGGCTCGTAGCGGTACGGCTCGTAGCCCGGGCCGCTGACAAAGCGGGAGCCGACGGCGACGTCCGTCTCGTCCGCCTTCACGAGCTCGAGCAGCCGGCGCAGCTCGGAGGCGGGATGCTGACCGTCGGCATCGACGCGGCCGCAGTACGCGTAGCCGTGGTCGAGCGCCCAGGTGTACCCGGCCGCGATGCCCGCGCGAAGACCGCGGTTCTCGCCGAACGAGAGCACCTCGGCACCGTGCTTGCGCGCGACCTCCGCCGTCTGGTCGGTCGAGCCGTCGTCGACGACGAGCACGTCTGCGTCCGGCAGCTCACCGCGCAGCTCGTCGAGCACGGCAGGCAGGTTCTGCTCCTCGTTCCAGGCCGGGATGAAGACCAGCGTGTCGCTCATAGCGCCAGAGTACCGGCGCGCTGGACGGCACTATCGTTCGGATTCGTCCACCGCTCGCCGGGCTCGCTCCACGTCCGCCTTGGCGCGCTCGAGGTCGCGCAATGCCCGCGCGGTCCGCTTCTCAGCGTCGGCGAGCTCGGCCTCGGCGGCCTTCAGCTTCGCGCGAAGCTTCGGATCGGGCTTCGGCTTGGCCTTCGGCTTAGCGGCTGGCGCGGGTTGCTTCGGGCGCGCCGGCACGAGGCTCGGGTCGAGCCCGAAGCCGGAGGCGGTCAGGTCCTCGTGCAGGATCCCGCGCTCGAGCAGCGGCTGCAGCTCGGGATCGACCGAGGTGGCGCGCAGCGTCTGCAGCGCCTTCTCGAGCGTCGGCCCGCTCAGCTTGCGCCGGCGCAGGTCGCGCTGGACTCGGTCGAGTGCGCCTCGGTGCTCCTGGATTGCGGCATTCAGGTCGGCGCCCTTTTTGCCGGATACCGCCGCCTCCTGCGCCTGCCGCAGCCGCTTCCCGGACTGGATCAGCGCCCGCACCTCCGACGGGTCCTCTCGCACGAGCTCGTTCAGCGCGGCCGCAGCGACGCTCGGCTTCGGCAGGCCGGCCACGGAGGCGGCGAGCTCGGGGTCGTCCTTCTTCAGCTCCTTCGCCCGCTCGTTGCGCGCAGCCGTGAACTTCGACAGCGGCAGTCCGTAGAGCTTCTGGGTCTCTCGAGCGAGCGCGTCGGCCATGACGCTCAGCCTTTCTCGTACTCGAAGGCGCCGATGTCGGGGCGACCGGTGCGCGGCCGTCCCAGCGCGTCGCGGGTGGGCGCGTAGTGCCGGTTGGCGCCGTCGATCACCGCTGAAGTCCGCCGCGGCCGCCCGCGCCCGTCGAGATCGGGCGATCCGGTCCGATCGGACTCCGAGCAGCCCCTGCCCTGGATGACGACGTTGAAGATGAACCGCTGCGAGCCGTTGCATACCCGCGCCGGCGTGTCGAGCAGTGCGATCACGTTGTTCGCGACGATCGGCCGTTTCCAGCGCGGCACGGTGCTGTATCTCGAGCTCATCCTGATCGAGCCCGCGTACCCGTCGCGCCGCACCGCACCCGAGAGGATCGTGTTGTTGATGACCTTCGCGTAGTGCGGCAGCCGCCTCGAGGCGTTGCTGCCGACCACGATCCCCATGCGGACGCGGTAGCCGGGGACGCGCGGATCGGTGGCGGCGAAGACGTTGTTGACGATCGTCGCGTAGTCGACGTTGTTCGTGAGGTAGAGCTGCGCGCCGCCGCTCTTGTAGACGCCGAAGCGGTTGCCGACGACGCGGAGGTGCCGGCCCGCGAACAGCTGGACGAGATCCTGGTGCCCGCACCGGTGCGCGCTCATGCGGCAGGGGAGCGAGCGGTCGAACCGGTTGCGCCGGATCGTCAAGTGCGTGCCGAAGCGTCCGTTGATGAAGTCGCAGCCGAGGCAGTCGTGGAAGCGGTTGTCCTCGATCAGGACGCGGTGCGACCAGCGGTACAGCGTCACGCAGTTGGTGAATTCACGTGCGCGGTCGCCGCAGTGCATGAAGTTGCTCCGGCGAATCGTGACGCCGTGCGCCTTGGACACGAGGATCGAGGCCGAGCGACGCGTCCCGCGGGCGCTGACGACGAGATCGTGCAGCACGATGTTGCGCGAGTCGCTGGACTTCGAGCAGCGCGTCGCCGCGGATCGGCCCGACGGTGACGCGGCCGAACGACACCCGCTGAGCGCCGTCGAAGAGCATCCGCTCGACACGCGCGCCGCGTGTTCCGACGATCCGGAGCGGGCGGCGAGACCTCGGTCCGACCACGAGCTGTCGATACAGATACGGGCGCAGCACGATCTTCCCGCCCGAGTGGCGGAAGTACTGCACTGCCGCGGCGAACTCCGATTCGCCATGGACGACGAGAACGGTCTTGCGCTCCATCGGCTCGGTCGGCCTGGCTGCCGTGGCCGCCGAGGCGTACGAAAGCCCGACGGCGAGGCCGGCTGCAAGGACGACGGTCGAGCGCCAGGACATTGGCCGGGAGCCTAGAGCCTTTCAGTGCATCCGACCCGTCGTTGACACTGCCGAGAGTCCCTGTCACGCTCGGAAAGCGACTAGAGGAGGGGCCCGATGGCACAAGAGGGCAGTCGCTGCGGCATCGCCTCTCGCGGTCCCCTCGGGTCGCGGGCGTCGAAGACTGCCGCCATCGCGCTGGTCGCGCTGTTCGCGTGCGCGCTGCCCGCGGCCGGCTCGGAGCCGCAGGCGCTCGCCGGCAGCGCGACGATCGTCATACACGGCCAGGGGCGGGTCACGAGCGAGCCGGCGGGGGCGATCGACTGCCCCGGCGACTGCTCGCACGACGTTCACCGGCTCCACAAGCCTGACGCTCCGGGCCGCGCCGGCGTCCGGCTGGGCGACCGCGCAGATCGACTTCTGCAGCGAGGTGGACGTCTGCACCGTTTCGCTGAACGACTTCGGCTACACGCTGCACGTCTATTTCCGGCCGCGCGCGAAGCTCCAGGTCTGGCCGAACGGCGACGGGGCGATCACGCTGTCGCCGACTCCAGCCGACTATCGCGGGGAGCCGGACGCGACGCCGTGCGCGCCCGACACCGCCTTCTCCGGCACCGGCTGCGAGTTCTACTACCTTCCGAGCACCGTCGTGACAGCCACGGCGGCTGCTGCCGGAGCGAGCACGTTCCTCGGCTGGAGCGCGCACTCCTGCCCGGGTACCGGCCAGTGCGCCTTCACGCTCAGCCGCGACTCCACCTCCCTGGTCGCGCGTTTCACCCCGCTCGAGGTGCGCGTGATCCTGGGCGGCGACGGCACCGGAAGCGTCGTCAGCGAGCCTGCGGGAATCGCCTGCCCGCCGACCTGCACGGCGCCGTTCCCCTACGGGACCGAGGTGACGCTGGTCGCTCGGCCAGATCCGGCCAAGCCGTTCCTGAGCTGGAAGTTCGGCTGCACTCCGACCTCCGCCGATCCAAATCGCTGCGTCCTCACCGCGACGAACCGGCCCAACTGGGTCGGCGTGGCGCTCGGCGAGGACGACCAGATCGGGCAGCCGACGAACCTCGCGGTGCTCTTCGACGTCACCCGCGAAGGCGAGGGGACCGTCGCCAGCCGTGAGCTCGACTGCGGCACCGACTGCGAGCACCGGTACGCATTCGGCTCTCGCGAGGAGCTGCGTGCCACCGCGGCGGACGGGTGGCGGTTCACAGCCTGGAACGGCGCGTGCGCCAAGGAGGCGACCTGCATCCTCTACGTCGGGCCGGTGACGTCGGTCGCGGCGCGGTTCACGGAGAACCTCGCGCCGCGGCTCGAGAGCGTGCGGGCGACAGGGAAGAAGGCCGGCCGCAAGCTGAGGGTCCGGCTCTCCGTCCGCCACGCCGCGCAGGCGCGGCTCCAGCTTCGCCGGGAGGGCGCGAAGAAGCTCCTCGCCGAGCGGCGTTACCAGCTGGCCGGGGGAGCGACTACGCTCGTGCTCGCGGTGCCTGCGAAGACGAAACCCGGTCGGCTGCGGTTGACGATTGCCGTCAGCGACGGGCTCGGCGGCGGCCGCACCTACACCCGGGTGCTGAAGGTCGGCGCGTGAGCAGGGACCCGTCTGAGGCGCCCGCCGGCGAGCGCACACAGAAGCAGAAGAAGCCCCGGCGCCGAGCCGCGCGTCTCGCCCCCTTCGGCTCCGGCTTCGAACGGGTCCGAGCCCGCAGAGCGCCGCACCCTCCGCACGTGGCTCAACGAGCTCTCGACGACGGTCAAGGCGGTGGGCGGAGTCGCGGCCGCGATCGCGACGATCGTCGGCCTCGTCTTCCTGTTCTTCCCTGACTTGCGGCCGGACCCGACACCGGACGAGGGCTCGGCGAGCCTGTCGAAGCCGTCGCTCGAGCGCCCTGTCACCTTCGGCCAGTACCTGGACCGCGTCGAGGTTCCGCGCGAGGGCTCGACGGAGGAACAGCTGGCCCGTCCGGGTGTCTTCGCCGGGGTGATGGTGACGATCAAGGGCTACCGCAACCAGGCCCTGCCGCTGCGCTGGTACGTGCTCGATCTCGGCACGCACGACATCGTCGACCAGCAGAGCAAGCGGCAGTCGCTCGAGGCGGACCGCAATGAGACCCTCGCGTCGTGGCCGCTCTGGGTTCCGCTTCCGCCTGGGCCAGGGCCGTTCAAGATCGTGCTCCAGATCTATCCGCCGCACGCGAAGCCCGGACAGCCGGGTGTCATTCCGATCGCCGAGGCGGAGACGGACACGTTCCCCGGCACTCCGGCCTGACCGCGATCGCAAAGCGGAGCATCGCCGGCGCGGTGCTCGCCGCAGCCGCGATCACCCTGCTCTCCTTCCGGGACGGTGGCTATTTCCCGCCCGAGTGGCGGGCCGCGACGGTCGCTCTGGTCGCGGCCGCAGCGCTCGCGATCGTGCTCGGCGGGGTCGTCAGGCCGAACCGGGGAGAGGTTACGGTCGTGGTTGCGCTCGGCGCGCTCGCCGGCTGGACGGCGCTCTCCGCGCTCTGGTCGCCGGATCCGGACGCGTCTCTGCTCGAGGCCCAGCGGACGCTCCTGTACGTGGCCGCGTTCGTCGCGGCCGTCGCCGTCGGCGGTCGCCTGCTCGCGGGCACACTGGCTGCGATCGCGCTCGTCTGCGCCTACTCGGTCGGACAGCGGCTGCTCCAGGGACCGCCGGATCCGCCCATCCCGGAGTTGGGCACGTTCCTGCAGGAACCGCTCGGCTACGCGAACGCCCTCGGCGGGCTGGCCGCGATCGGGCTCGCGATCACCGTCGCGCTCGTGCGCGTACCTCGCCTGCGGCTCCTCGTCCCCGCCCTCGTCGGCCTCTTCGTCGTCACCATCGCCTTGACCGACAACCGCAGCGGCTGGCTGGCCGCGCTCGCGGGCGCAGCTGTCGCGCTCCCGCTCGCCTGGGGACGGCGTCGCCTCGCGGTGTCAGTGGCAGCCGTCATCGGACTCGCGCTGGCGCTCGTGCTGACGCTGCCCGCGGGCTCGCTCGCGGACGACTTGGCGGAGCAGGGAGGCGGCTCCCGCCCGTGGTACTGGCACGTCGCCTGGCAGGAGGTCTCGGCAGCTCCCGTCGCCGGCCGGGGGGCGGGGACGTTCGAGCTCGCGTGGCTCGAGGAGCAGCCGATTCCGGAATCGGTTCTGGACGCCCACAGTCTCTACCTGGAGACGCTCGCCGAGCTGGGCCTCGTCGGGCTCGGCCTGCTCGCGCTGGCGCTGGCGCCTCCGCTTCTGGCCGCCTTCCGGGGCGCGAGCGCGGCCGCCGCCGGGGGCTACGTCGCCTTTCTCTTCCACGCCGGCGTCGAGTGGGACTGGGAGATGCCGGCGGTCACGGTGGCGGGGCTCCTCTGCGGCGCGGCGCTCCTTGCGTTGCCGGACGTTGCAAGATCCAGGCGCGAGGAGCGTCATACTGGGTAGCAAGCGATAAGAAAGGAGCGCTGATGTCTCGAAATTCACGCAAGGCCCGAGTCGCTGCGGCTAGTGCTCTGATCGTCGTTCTCGTACTCGCCGTCGCTGCGCTCGCCGGCGCCTCGCCTGGCAAGGGCAAGCCCGGGAAGCCCGTGAAGGCGGCCAAACCGGCTGCCGCGCAGTACCAGTACGGCAAGACGAAGGTGACGCTTTGCCACAAGGGCAAGAAGACGATCACCGTCGGTGCACCCGCCCAGAAGGCGCACCTGCGCCACGGCGACAAGCTCGGGCCCTGCCCGTAAGCGTGAGCTGACCTCCGGGTGGGACCTCGATCCCACCCGGAGACGTCTCCCTCCTCTGGCTGATACAAGCCGGGCGTGAGCGAGTTTCCCTGGCGCCACCGCGAGCGCGTCCGCTTCCGCGACTGCGATGCGATGGGCCACGTCAACAACGCGGTCTACTCGACGTATCTGGAGGAGTCCCGGATCGGCGTCCTCGGCGACCTGATCGACTTCATCCTGGCCCGCGTCGAGATCGACTTCCGCTCCGAGCTCCGGATGGGGGAGGAGGTCGAGGTGGGCACGCGCTGCTCGCGGATCGGAACGAAGAGCTTCGATCTCGAGCACGTGATCTCGGCGTCGAGTGGCCGCGTCGTCGTCGAGGCGAAGAGCGTCCTCGTTGCCTACGACTACAAGACCGGCGCGAGCATCCCGGTCCCGGACGAGCTGCGCCGGCGCCTGCAGCCCTGACGCTACGGCTGCGACGTTCCGGGGGCCCTTCGAGCCACCTTCACCGTGACGAGCCGCGGTCCGCGGCTGTCGATCAGCTCCAGGTCGACCTCGTCTCCGGGCTTGCGCCCGGCGAGCAGCTTGGCGAGGTCGGCGGCCGAGTTGATCGGGACGTCGTCGGCGACCGTGATCACGTCGCCGACGGCCAAGTCGGCGTCCTCGCCCGGCCCGCCCGGGTAGACGACGGTGACCGCGGCTCCGCGGATCGAGGCGTCGAGCCCCAGCTGCACGGCAGCCGAGTCGGAGTCGACCGAGCTGAAGGCGATGCCGAGCCACGCCTGCGTCTCGGGCGTTTGGTTGCGGATCCGTTCGATCACCGGCAGCGCTCCGTCGATCGCGATCGCGAAGCTGACGTTCTCGGCCTCGGCGAGCCTGACCCCGGCGGTGTTGATCCCGACGAGGCGGCCGAGGCGGTCGACGAGCGCCCCGCCGGAGTTGCCGGGGTTGATCGCAGCGTCCGTCTGCAGCAGTCCGGTCAGCTTGCCGTTCGTGACGTCGATCGTCCGGTCGAGCCCGGAGACGATTCCCGAGGTCACGCTCGGCCCGCCGAGCCCGAGCGGGAAGCCGACGGCGAAGACGGCGTCACCGAGTCGCAGCGACGAGGAGCGCGCCACCTGGAGCGGGATCAGGTCGGTCGCGGCGACGTGGATCACCGCGAGGTCGCGGTCGGGCGCCGTCCCGATCACGGTGCCCGGCAGCGGGCGCTTGTGCCTGCCGTCGTTGAAGACGACCGTGACGCTCGTCGTTCCCTCGACGACGTGGTTGTTCGTGACGATGATCCCGGCTCGGTCGAGCACGACCCCGGAGCCGTCACCCGCACCGCCGCCGAACGACTTCGTCCGCACGTTGACGACCGACGGCAGCACCCGCTCGACCACGTCGGCGAGCGACCCGGCCGCGGAGGCATCCGGCGCGGGCTCGGCGGCCGCGGGCTCCGACACGGTCACGGTCCGCGTTGCTGTCGTGGCCGGTGTCGACTCGTTGTCGCCGCCGCTGCAGCCCGCCACGAGAACCGTGGCGAGCGCGAGCGCAGTCCAATCTCACGGAAGCCTCGGGAACGTGACGACGCCGATCGCCGCCGCCGCGAGGAGGAGCACGAGCCCGCCGGCCACGAACGCGTACGTGACCTCCTGCTTGCGCTCGACCTTGCTCACGAGCGACCCCATCTTCTCGTAGGCCTCCCGCAGGTCCCCGACGCTCTCCGCCTCGTAGAAGCGGCCTCCGGTCTGCACGGCGATCTGCCTCAGGGTCGCCGGGTCGGGCGGCACCGGGATGATCCGCGTCCCGCCGAAGCGGTTGAACTCGACGACGCCCTCTGGTGTGCCGAGCGCGACGGTGTAGACCGGAATCTTGAAGGACTTCGCTCTCGCGGCGCCCTCGAGCGGAAGCAGCACGCCCTCGGTCTGCGAGCCGTCGGAGAGCAGCAGGATCGCCGCCGGACGCTGCTCCTTGTCCGTCTCCGCCTCCGTGCCCACCTCCGTCCCGTCTAGCCCGGGCTCAGCGTCGCGCGCGACCTCGACGCCGCGCGCGATGCCGTCTCCGATCGCCGTCCCGCGCTGCGGATAGAGATAGTCGATCGCGTCGATCGCAAGCTGCCGGTCCTCGGTCGCCGGCGCCGCGACCTCGGCGGTCTCCGAGAACGAGACGACGCCGACCTGGAAGCGCTCCGGAAGCCCTTTCATGAACTCCCGCACAACCTTCTGCGCCGCCTCGAGCCGCGTCGGCTCCACGTCCTCGGCCTGCATCGAGCCGGAGACGTCGATCACGAGCACGATCGTCGCCTCCTCCCGATCCGCGAGCCGGTTCACGCTCGGGCGCGCGAAGCCGACGAGCAGCGCCGCGAGCGCGAGCAGGAAGAGCGCGATCCCCGCGTGCCGGCGCCACGACCAGGTGCTCTCGACGACGCCGGCGAGCACGTCCAGGTTCGTGTAGCGGACGGCGTACTTCGTCGGCCGGCGCTGGAGCCAGCGATAGGCGAGGACGACCGCCGGGAGCAAGAGCAGCCCGAGCAGGAGCAGGGGGGTGGCGAAGCTCAACTTGGGCCCTTCGCGCAGACGGCGTGAATCTGCACCTCGACTCGCACGTTCACAGGCCGCGTGATCCCGGAGCGCACGTCGACGACGACGCGTCCTCCGGTGAGGCGCGGTGTCGCACGCACCGAGCCGAGAGTGGAGAGCGAGGGTGGGCGGTTCGTGCGGAACGCAACGGCCGTAGAGAACGACAGCACTCGCTCGCCGTCGAGGCACGCGTGCACGAGTCGCTCGCTCTGCCTGTCCTTCAGCCGGACGTTCTTGACGCGGCGGATCGTCGCGTCGACAGGTGGCGCGACGGCCTGCAGCTGCCGCGTCGGCTGGCGTACCGTGCGGCTGCGGCCTCCTCCCCCGCTCGTGGGGATGCAGCCGAGCAGCGGCCGGAAGCCTGACAGGGCGCGGGTCGTCTCGGCAAGGAAGACTGCAGCTCGGCTCGTGGTCACGCCCGGCCCCACAGGTCCTCCGAGGTTGCCGAGGAACGTGATCCCGAGCGGCCCGGCGCGGTCGGCGTCGAGACCGCCGATCACCTGGCCCCGGCCGGGACACGCAAGCTGGTAGTAGGTCGGCTTGGCGCTGCCGAGAACCTGCACCCAAGGACCGGCGACGGGGATGCAGACGATCAAGCCGTCGCATTCACGTCCGGCATCCGCGCTCGTCGGCGTCACGGCGGCGACGGCTGCACACAGGACGAGCACGGGCAAGAGTCGCTTGATCACGGCAGCCTCCCGAAGAGGAACGCCGACACCGCACCGGCCGCGAGCAGGAGAAAAGCACCTCCGGCCGCGAAGGCGGCGGTGACCTCACGTTCCTCCTTGACGCTGCCGATCCGGGAGCCGAGCTCCTCGTAGACGGCATTCAGCGCCTCGGCGTCGGGTGCCGCATAGAAGCGGCCGCCGGTCGCCTGCGCCACGCGGCGGAGCGTCGGCGGGTCTGGTGGCACGGTCACCCGCTGTGTGAAGCCATTGTCGTCGACGACCTCGACCACCCCTTCGGCTGTGCCGAAGGCCACGGTGTAGACCGGGATCTTCAGTCTCTTCGCGCGCAGCGCAGCCTGAACGGGCTCGAGCACGCCCTGTGTCTGCGCCCCGTCCGAGAGGACGAGGATCGAGGCCGGCGGCTTCTTCCCCTTCTCCGTCGGGACGCGCTGCGCGACCTGAACGGCCCGCGCGATCCCCTCGCCGAGCGCGGTGCCGTCGCCGGTACGGAGGTTGCGCAACGACGTCTGCGCGGCGGCGCGGTTCGCCGTCGCCGGCAGCACCGCGTGCGCGCTCTGGGCGAAGGAGACCATGCCCACACGGTAGTTCTCAGGCAGGTTCTTGAGGAAGCCTCCGACCACCTGCTTGGCGACCGTCAACCGGTTCGGCGGTACGTCCTCCGCGACCATCGAGCGGGAGGTGTCCATTGCAAGCACCACGGTAGCCTGCTCCTGGTCGACCGACAGGGTCGCGTGGGGACGCGCGAGTCCGGTGGCCAGAGCGGCGAGGGCGAGCAGCGCCAGCGCAGGGGGCACGTGACGGAGCCGGCCGGGCCGGCGGCCGACCAGGTTCGGCACGAGTGCCGGGCTCGCGAAGATCGCGGCCTGTCGCTCTCGCCGGCGCTCCAGCAGGACGTAACCGGCGACGGCCAGCGGGACGGCCAGAAGCACCAGCAGCATCAGCGGCCAGTCGAAGGTCATCGCCGAGCTCCCTTCCGGCTCAGGTGATTTGCGAGCGGTCGCAGCCAGTCCCCTTCGGTCGAGAGGACGACGTGCGCGACCCCGAGCGAGGTCAGCTCGCGCGCGATCTCGGCGCGCTCGGCGGCTGCGGCGGCCGCAAAGCGCTCACGCAGGCGGGTGCTGGCCGTGTCGACGCGCAGCTGCCGTCCGGTCTCGGGATCGACCAGCCGCAGCTCGCCCACGTTCGGCAGCGTCTCCTCGCGCGGGTCGCGAATCTCCACCGCGAGCACGTCGTGGCCGCCGGCGAGGTGGAGCAGCGGCGGCCGCCAGTCGCGCGGCCCGCGGAAGTCGGAGACGATCGCGACGAGCGAGCGCTGACGCGCGAGCCGGGAGACGAGGCCGAGTGCGGCTCCGAGCGACGTCGCGCCACCTCCGTCGAGCACGGGCTCGCGCCGGAGCGAGAGCAGCAGTCCGAGCATGCCCGCGCGGCCCTGCCGCGGCGGGATCGCCTGCGGCGCCTCGCCGCCGAACGAGACGAGGCCGAGCCTGTTGCCCCGGCGGCTCGCGAGATGGCCGAGCGCGAGCGCGGCGCCCTCCGCGACGTCGGCCTTCCGCCGCTCGGAGGTGCCGAACGACATCGAGGCCGAGACGTCGAGCGCGAGCCACGTGACGAGCACGCGCTCGGCGAGGTCGACGCGCACGTGCGTCTCGCCGGTCCGCGCGGTCACGTTCCACTCGATCCGGCGCACGTCGTCCCCGGGGACGTACGGCCGCACCTGCGCGAGCTCGCTGCCGGCGCCGAGGATCGACGAGCGGTGGTCGCCGGCGAGCAGTCCCTTCGATCCGGCGCCCGATCGTCAGGTCGAGCGCCCGGAGCAGCGTTTCGGGCAGCGGGCCGGGGCCCGGCCGGTCCGGGGTGCGTGCGGTCGCCTCGGGCGACACGCCGTCAAGCGCGCGCGCGTCTCCCTCCTGCCGATCTCGAGCTCGGGCGCCACCACTTTCTCGAGCACGGCGTCGAGGATGTGGTCGGCGTCGACCTGCTCGGCGAGAGCCTGGTAGCTGAGGACGAGCCGGTGGCGGAGTGCGTCCTTCGCGAGCGCCTCGACGTCCTGCACGACGACGTAGTCGCGGCCGCGGATGAACGCGAGCGCCCGTGCCGACTGGACGAGGCTGATCGGCCCGCGCGGGCTTGCGCCGTAGGAGATGAACGGCGCCAGGTCGCCAAGCCCGTGCGCTCCGGGCTCGCGGGTCGCCGTCGCGAGCTGGACGGTGTAGCTGACGATGCCCGGATCGACGTAGACCGCCACGGTGGCGGCCTGAAGGTCGCGCAGCCGCTCCAACTCGAGCACGCGGCGGAGCTCCGGCGGCGGGATCAGCGAGCGCTGGACCACGGTCAGCTCCTCGTCGTGCTCGGGATAGCCGACCAGGATCTTGAGCATGAAGCGGTCGACCTGTGCCTCCGGGAGTGGATACGTGCCTTCCGACTCGATCGGATTCTGCGTCGCCATGACGAGGAAGGGCTGCGGGACGAGGTGCGTCTCCTGGCCGATCGTCACCTGACGCTCCTGCATCACCTCGAGCAGCGCCGACTGCACCTTCGCCGGGGCGCGGTTGATCTCGTCCGCGAGCAGGAAGTTGCAGAAGACCGGACCGAGCTCGGTCTCGAAGGCGCCGCTGGAGGGCCGGTAGATGCGGGTGCCGACGAGATCGGACGGGACGAGGTCGGGCGTGAACTGGATGCGCTGGAAGCTGCCGCCCAGGACCTGCGCGGTCGTCTTGATCGTCAGGGTCTTTGCGAGGCCGGGGACGCCCTCGATCAGGAGGTGCCCACCGGCAAGCAGGCACACCAGCACGCGTTCCAGCATCGCGTCCTGCCCCGCGATCACCCGCTTGATCTCGAACAGCGCTTGCTCGAGCAGTTCGCGCTGCTCCTCAACAGTGGCTTCGCTCACGGCACGCTCCTTGCTCGGGGTGTTCCCGAAGTCAAGCATGCCGCGATTCAGAGACGGTTAAGAATTCTCAGCTCGCCGCGGCAGGAGCTGGCCGAGCACGACGCCGAAGACGGCGTGCACGGCGGCTTCCTGGGCAAAAACCCGGCCATTCCGGAGGAGCGGCGGCCACGCGCCGCTGCGCCTGTCGGGATGCCAACGGTCGACCGCGACCATCAGCGGCCACGTCGCGAGGTGCTCCGCCTGGAAGGCCAGGACGCCGGCTTTCCAGCCTCGCAGGCCGAGCCGCTCGAACGCCATCCCCGCGGCGGCGCCGTTCGCGAGGTGAATCACGGTGCCGGCTGCGCGCCAGTGCCGGTGCGAGATGGGCCGCCCGAGCGCACGGATGTCCGTGAAGGGCGTGCCGAAGATCCGCCCCGCGACCGGCTCCGCGGCGATCCAGGCGGCCGCTGCCGCGACTCCCGCTAGCGCTCCTCGCATGCCGCAAGGCTATTGCCGCGACCGGTGGGTCGCGGCCGGGCTGTTGCGGGTCGCGCGCTTTCGGGAAGGGTGAAAACGTGACGCACTTACGGGAGTGGGAGACAACGGAGCGTGTGCTGGAGTCGGGAGGCTTCGAATCGCGCCAGCGCGTGCTCGTCGCCGAGCCCGCTGTCGAGCCGTCCGAATCGGGCGCGCGCTGGCTGGGCGTCACGTATTGGCAGGCGGTCCAGGGCTTCACCCGAGGCGGTGTCCGCGCGAGCTGGCGCGCCGACGGAGGCCGGCTGAAGCTCGTCGGCGGCGCGACGCTCCTGGCCTTCGGCCCGGCCGAGTTGTCGTTCGTTGGCGGCACGGTCAGCTGCCGCCACTCGATTCAAGGCGGGCTGCTCGCGCTCCGGGCCGGCGGGTCGGTCACGCTGGCGCAGCGCCCCGAGGGCGTCGACCACGAACTGAGCGTGACGGTCGAGGAGTACCTGCCGCGCCTGGCCGCTCGCGCCGGAGCGCCCTGGTGGACGGGCGCGCTCTACGCCAAGGCGCAAAGCCCGTTCCACGCAGCGGTCAGCCGCCGCTACTTCCAGTTGCTGGCGCGAGGGGCGGGCTCGTGAACGTGACCGTGTTCGGGGCGACCGGCGTCATCGGCCGGGCGCTGCTGCCGCTCCTCGCGGCCGAGCACGACGTCCTCGCCGTCTCGCGCGGGGTGCGCGACAACGAGGCCCGCGTGCGGTGGCTGGTCGCGGATGCCGCCGCCGGCACTGGGCTCGAAGCGGCGCTTGCCGATGCCCAGGTCGTCTACTACCTCGTTCACTCACTCGGGTCGAGCGATTTCGAGCGCCAGGATCGGGTCGCAGCGGAGAACGTCGCCCGCGCGGCGTCGCGTGCAGGAGTGGGCCAGATCGTCTACCTCGGTGGGCTCGGGGCCGAAGGGAAGGACGCGTCGGCGCACTTGCGCAGCCGCCGCGATACGGGAATGGCGCTCGCCTCGGAGGGGGTGCCGGTGACGACTCTGCGCGCTGCGATGGTCGTCGGCAAGGGCAGCGCGGCGTTCGAGACGATCGTGGCGCTCGTCGACCGGCTGCCGGCGATGCTCACTCCGAGCTGGGTGTCCACCCCGACCCAGCCGATCGCGCTCGACGACATCGTCCGCTACCTCGCGGGGGTCTGTGGGAACGAGCAGGCGCGCGGGGAGGGGTACGACGCGGGCGGTCCGGAGGTGATGACCTACCGGCAGATGATCGAGCGGGTCGCAGTGCTCCGTGGCCGCCGCCCGCTGATCCTCGAGGTGCCGGTGCTGAGCCCCCGCCTCTCGTCGCTCTGGCTCCAGCTCGTCACCCCTGCGGAGGCGTCGGTGGCGCGGCCGCTGGTCGAGGGACTGCGCAACCCGACGGTCGCGCAGGAGGAGCGGATCCGCGCCGTGGTTCCGCTCGAGCTCACCTCGTTCGACGAGGCTGCGCGCCAGGCTCTGCGGCCATCAGGCTGACGAGCGTCGCCGACGAGCGGCTCAGTGCTGGTCCTTCGCCCACGCCGCGAGCAAGCCGCGGTAGTGGGCGACGAAATGCTCGTGCTCGTGCGCCGGGAACGTCGACTGCACCGTCTCGACCAGAAGGCGGTCGAAGTCCGGCCCCTCGATCCATTCCACGAGCGCCTCGTCCAGATGCGGCAGCTTCTCGGCGCAGAAGGCCTCGTACTCGTCGATCTGGAAGTACGCGTCGGCGAGCTTCCGGTACCCGGCGAGCTTCTCCTCGTACGAGAGATCCTCACGGTCGCCGATCTCGAAGTAGTCCCGTGTCGTCTGGTTGATCCGCATCTGGCGCCCGGTGGCGCAGCAGAAGGCCGTCCAGCGCACGAGCGCCCGCATCGCCCAGGGGAAGTAGTAGTGCAGGCTCGTCAGCGCGACGTCCGGCGAGGCGTTCGCGTAGTCGATCGGGGAGGCGACGCCGTCCTTGACGATCGTCTCGCACGAGTTGAACTCCCAGCGGAAGAACGCGTTCACGAGCCGGCTGATCGTGACGACCTCGTCGCCGGTCTCAGCGCTGAGGAAGTCGTGGTCGACCTGGTAGCGGTCGTACATCGGCCGGTCGGGCTCGAAGTGCATCACCATCGTCTCGGCGCCGATCGAGAGGCTGCGCGCGAAGACGTCGAAGTCCTCGACCGAGGCCTGCAGGTGCATCAACCGCTCGCCCGAGGTGTCGTAGACGGCGTGCAGCTCGGTCGCGTTCTTGATCCGCGTGACACCCACCCATTGGCCTCCGTCGAAGGGCTTCATGTAGAGCGGGTAGCCGATGCGGCCGGCGATCTCCTCCAGGTCGAAGGGGAGGTTGTAGCGCTCGGCGGTCGGCTGGAAGCGCTCGTTCGCGGGCGGGCTCTTGTGCGGGATCAGCCACGTCTCCGGCACGTTCAGGCCGAGCCGCATCATCGCGCAGTACGCCGAGTGCTTCTCCATCGCCTGGAACGTGAACGGGTTGTTGAGCAGGTAGACGTCGTCCATCAGCGAGACCTTCTTCAGCCACTCGCGCGGCACGGTGTACCACCAGCCGAGCCGGTCGATCACGAGCGAGTAGCGCGGCTGGTAGCGGAGGTCGAAGGGCTCGTTCGTGATCCGCTCGCAGGTGAGCTCGTGCGTCTCGCCGCCGTGCTCGATCGGCCCGACGCGCGAGAGCAGGTGCTCGAAGGCGCGGGGCCAATCCTCCTCGGTGCCGAGCAGGAGGCCGATCAGGTGCGATCGCGTGCTCATACGAAGCGGGGCAGATGATGCGCGATCTGCGCGCGCCACGCGGGCCAGTCATGGGCGACGTCGTGGCCCCAGACGTCGAGCTCGTGGCGGATCCCCTTCTCGCCGAGCTGCTGGGAGAACCGCCTCGTGCTGTCGAGCGCACCGGTCGTGTCCTCCCACTGGCCCTGGCCGGCGATCAGGAGCAGGCTGACCTGGCCGCGCAGCCAGTCGAGGTGGTCGCCGCCGCAGGTGCGCCACGTAGTCGGCCGGGTTTTGGAAGTAGACGGCGTCGCCGCGTTCGCCACCCGCGACCACGGAGACGTCGTAGACGCCGCTCTGGCAGATCGCGAGCGGGAAGAGGTCGGCGTGGCGCAGGGCGAAGTTGGCGGCGTGATAGGCGCCGAAGCTGACGCCCGTGACGGCAATCTCCGTGTTGCCGCCGGAGTCGTCGCGGATGAACGGCACCACCTGGTTCACGATCCAGTCCTCGTAGAGGCCGTGCAGCTGCGCTCGCTCCTCGAGCGGCACGTCGTGGCGGTACCAGCTGCCGGAGTCGAAGCTGTCGACGGCGTAGACCTTCACCCTCCCGGCCTCGATCAGGTCGCCGACCGCGTCGACCATCCCGCGTTCCTCGTACTGCCACGCCGGCCCCTCCTGCGAGGGGAACGCAAGCAGCGGCCGGCCCCAGTGGCCGTAGGTGATCACGCGGCCTTCGGCGCCGATCGCCGGCGACCAGAGCGAGGTGTGGCGGCCTTTCATGTTCAGGTCCTCTGCAGCAGCCTAAGCAAGTGGGGCTGGAAGGAGTCGCGCCAGGCGACCCAGTTGTGACCGTCGCGGAACTCGTGCAGCCGCGCGTCGTAGCCGCGGCGGCGCAGCGACTCCTCGAGGGCCACGTTGGCGGGCAGGTTCTCCTCGACGGTGCCGCAGCCCAGCACGATCGGGATCGTCCGCTCGGGCCGGGTGCGATGGACGCCGCCGACGAAGCGGGCGATCCGGTCGTAGCGCGGGAACCACCGCTCGTGGATGTCGGCGCGGCGGAAGAAGCTGCCCGACTGGAGGAAGAGCGCGTCGAAGCTCTCCGGGTGGCGGCGGTGCGCGTGAAAGAGCGCGAGCGCGCCGAGGCTCGCGCCGAGGCCGATCCGCGCCGGCGCGGGCGGGAGCGCCGGCAGGATCTCGTCGGCGAGCGCGCGCGCGTAACGGGCCGAGGCCGAGTAGATCTCGTTGCGGTCGACCGGGCCGAGCAGCGTCGCACGCAACGGCGGCAGTCGGCCGAGCAAGGTCAGAAGGGCGGAGTGCTCCGCGTACTCGGGCCCGTCGTGCGCGACGAGCATCGGGCTCTGCGCGGTCGCGTCCGGATGGGCCCAGATCAGCGCGGGCAGCTCCGCCCGGAGGATCCGGCTCGGGATCGTCATGCGCTTCGCCTCGCCGACAGGCTTCGCGTCGAGCCAGTCCGGCGGCGAGTAGCCCGGCTCCTCCCAGACGGACTTGTCGCCCCACGGGCCACTTGCCGTCTTCGGGTTCGCCGGGTCGACGATCCACTCGCTGCGCCCCTTCGCGTCGATCAGCTCGAACTGGTACTCGAAGCGCGCGACGTCGGGCGCGGGCGCGGCGAGCTCCCAGGTCCTGCCACGCCTGGTCAGCTCGTGCGGCAGCCGGTCGCGGAGCTCGTGCGCGAGGCGGACGGCCGCGAGTCGCCGGCGCGGGTCGGGGAGCTGGAGGCGGAACTCGATCACGGAAGTGTGTCGAGTGTGTGCAAATTCGCGCGCAGAACCGTCCTTTTCGGACAGGTGCGGGCCGTTTTGGACACTAGGCAGCCCCGGCGGGCGCAGCTATCACGACTCCTCCCAGCTTCCCAGGAGGAGGAACGATGAAGGCACGAATCCCAGTGGTGACGTTGCGTCGGCGGGGCCTGCGCTTCGGTGTGGTGGCGGCCCTGGCGCTCGGGTTGGCGGCCGGCGATCGCGGGCGCGAGCCTGGACGCCATCTTCGCCGACGACGTGATCTATGCGTGCAGAACCAAGACCACCGGCGTCCTCCGCGTCCCGACTCCGGGCACGTCCTGCAGAAGCGACGAGCAGCCGCTGCAGTGGAACGTTCGCGGCCCGGCCGGTTCTCCCGGCCCGACGGGCGCGCCGGGACCACAGGGGCCGGCCGGTCCCGCCGGCCCAGTCGGCCCGGCCGGGCGCGGGGCGCGACCGGTGCGACTGGGCCACAGGGGCCGCCCGGCCCGGTCTCGGTCTCTGCACTCGCGGGCACGGGCTGCACGACGGCCGCGGGGCTCTGGGGCGCGCTCCGCGTCCAGACCGACGACTACGGCGCGGTCACGTTCAGCTGCCGTGCCGCAGACGACCCCGAGGCTGTGCCGCAGCTGATGCTGAACGAGATCGACTACGACCAGCCCGGCGTGGACACGAACGGCTTCGTCGAGCTCTTCAACGCCGGTCGCGGAACCGCGGACCTCGGCGGGCTCGCGCTCGTGTTCGTCGACGGTGACACGAGCAGGGAATACCTACGCGTGTCGCTCAGCGGCGCACTGCTCGCCGGCGAGTTCTTGACGGTCCCGGTCGACCCGCAGAACGGGCCCGACGCACTGGCGCTGTACGACGTGATCGACAGCGAGGTGCTGGACTCGCTGTCCTACGAGGGCGCGATTCACGCCGCAGTCATCGGCTCCGGCACGTACGACTTGGTCGAGGGGACGCCGCTGCCGGCGAACGTCGCCGACTCGAATACGGTCACCGGCTCGCTGTCGCGGCTCCCGAGCGGGAGCGACACGAACGACGCGGCCACGGATTGGGCGTTCACGACTGCAGTCACGCCGGGCAACCCGAACTTCCCCTCGTGACGGTCAGCGACGCCCCTTCGCCCGCATGTTCGCGCGGCCCTCCGCGCCGGCCTTGGCCCAGCGCTTGCGCTCCTCGGCCTGGAGTCGCTTGTCGAGCCGCCGTTCGAGGTGGGCGAGCTCGCGCTGCAGCTTCTTGTAGCTCTCCCAGCGGGCGTCCGGCAGCGTCCCGTCCTCGAGCGCCGCCTGGACGGCGCAGCCGGGCTCGGTGCCGTGAGCGCAATCCGAGAAGCGGCACTGCGTCGCGAGCTCCTCGACGTCTCCGAAGGTCTCCGAGAGGCCGTCGGACGATTCCCAGAGCTGCAGCTCGCGCAGGCCGGGCGTGTCCAGAACGAGGCCGCCGCCTGGGAGCAGGACGAGCTGACGGTGCCGGGTCGTATGCCGGCCCTCGCCGTCGTGCTCGCGGATCGTCTGTGTTGCGAGCAGCTCCTCGCCGGCGAGCGTGTTCACGAGCGTCGACTTGCCGACCCCGGAGGAGCCGAGCAGCGCGATCGTCCGGCCAGGCGCGAGGTGCGCACGAATCAGGTCCAGGCCGTCGCCGGTCAGGCTCGAGATCGCGTGGACGGGGATCCCGAAAGCGATCCCCTCGACCTCGAGCACGAGCGGCTCGAAGTCGGGGCAGAGGTCGGTCTTGGTCAGCACGATCACGGGCTGGGCGCCGCTCTCCCAGGCCATCGTCACGTATCGCTCCAGGCGGCGGAGGTTGAAGTCCTCGTTCAGCGACATGACCAGGAAGACGGCGTCGACGTTGGCGGCGAGCACCTGCTCCTCGGTCGCGTTCAGCGCGACCTTGCGGGAGAACTTCGTCCGCCGTGAGACGACGGCATGGATCGTCGCCGCCTCTTCCTCCGGCCGCGGTGCGATCGCGACCCAGTCGCCGACTGCCGGCAGCTCGCCGGCACCGGCTGCCTCGTGCGAGAGCCGGCCCGCGGTGTCCGCGCGGAGCTCGCCGAGCTCCGAGAAGACGACGTAGGCGCCGCGGTGCTGCGCCGCGACGCGCGCCGGGATCCTGCCCTCGGCGGCGTGCGGCTCGAAATCGGTTGTGTGGCTGTCAGTCCAGCCGAGATCCTGCAATGCGTACAAGCGAGTCTCCTTGAGCGAAAATGGTAGGGGCAGGCGCGCGAAATCAGCGCGCTGGCGCGGCTCAGGAGCTGCCGGAGGTGTTGACCGACGTCCCTAGAGCCGCGGAGCTCTGAGGGCGGAGGGGGCAAGATCTGTCATCTGCTCGTACCTCCTTCGTCGTCGGGACGTCTCGAAGTATGCCTGCAGCTGGTGACGAAGTCGAATCCGCGCCTGGCGTTCGCCGGAGGAGGGGCTAGAGTCCCCGCGGGGAACCGGCTGGAAGGGCCGTGTCCGATTGTTTCTGGGGAGCAGGACCAACTTAGGGGAGGAACCGGGTGTCTCATCTTCGTCTGCGGCTGTGCGTGGTTCTTGGCGCGCTGCTCGCCCTGGCTGGGTCAGCGCACGCCTTTGCGGCCAGCACCACAGTCGTCGTCAGCGAGTTTCGAGTCCGCGGCCCAGTCGGCGGGAGCGACGAGTTCGTGGAGCTCTACAACAAGTCCGCCTCCCCAGTCGCCATCGGCGGCTGGAAGCTTCGCGGCTCGAACGCGAGCGGCACGATTTCGACGAGGGCGACGGTCCCCGCGGGCCGGATCCTCGGCCCCGGCTGCCACTATCTCTTCACGAACTCGAGCACGAGCGGCGGCCCCTACAGCGGCCCCGTCGTCGGTGACCAGACCTATGGCACGGGCGTGACGGACGACGGCGGGCTGGCTCTGACGCTCGCCGACGACGTGACGATCGTCGACCAGGTCGGGATGAGCACCGGCTCCGCGTACAAGGAGGGGACGCCGCTCACCAACCTCGGCTCGACGAATCTGGACCGCGGCTACGAGCGGCTGCCCGGCGGCGCCCTCGGGAACGGGCAGGACACCGACAACAACGCGAGCGACTTCGTCCTCGTCACGCCGTCGAACCCCGAGAACAGCGCTCTCTGCGGCGGCGGCGAGAGCACGAATCCGACCGTGACCGGAGCGGCCGATCCGAGCTCCCTGCTCCCCGGGGCTCAGACGACGCTCACGGCGACGGTGACGCCTGGCGCGAACCCGACGAGCACCGGGCTCGGCGTCACGGGCGACCTGACGTCGATCGGCGGCTCCGCGACGCAGACGTTCGCGGACGACGGTGTCAGTCCCGACGCCGTGGCGGGCGACAACGTGTTCACGTACCTCGCGACGGTCACCGCAGCCACGAGCCCCGGCTCGAAGTCGCTGCCGGTGACGGCTACCGATGCGCAGCTGCGTTCGGGATCGGCCACGATCTCGCTCCTCGTCGAGGCGCCGCCGGTGCCGGTGATCGCGATCCGCGAGATTCAGGGCGCCGCGCACATCTCGCCGCGCGTCAACGAGATCGTCGCGACTCGCGGGATCGTGACGGCCAAGATCGGCTCGAGCTTCTACATCCAGGACGCGAGTCCCGACCTGGACCCCGCCACCTCGGAGGGGATCCAGGTCTTCGGTGCGACCGTCGCGGCCGGTGTATCGGTCGGCGAGCTCGTGACAGTGCAGGGTCGCGTGACCGAGTTCCGCGCGAGCGCGTCGGCGCCGAACCCGAACCTCTCGGTCACCGAGCTCACCTCGCCACAGCTGCTCTCGAAGACCTCGACGACCGACACGATCGTCCCGTCCCTGATCGGCAACGGCGGGGGGCGGATCCGCCGAACGCGATCTTCTCCAACGACGCGACGAGCGGCAACGTCGAGACGAGCGGTGCGTTCGACCCGGACGAGGACGGCCTCGACTTCTGGGAGAGCTTCGAAGGGATGCTCGTCCAGATGAACGACCTCCTCGCGACGAGCTTCACGTTCACGAACTTCGGCGAGGTCTTCGTCCTCGGCGACAACGGCGCCAACGCGACGGTGATCTCGCCCGCCGGAAGCGTCGTCATCTCCGAGGGCGATCTGAACCCGGAGCGGATCGTGATCGACGACGAGTGGTTCAAGGCCGGCGGCCCGCCGGCAATGCCTGCCGTGAACGTCGGCGGCACTTTCCCGGGTGCTATGTCGGGATCCTGGAATGGGCCTTCGGCGAGTACCGGATCCAGCTCCGCGACCGGCCGACGGTCGGCTCGATGGGAATCTCGGTGCGCGAGTCGGCGATCGCCGCCGGCACCGACCAGCTCTCGGTCGCGACCTTCAATGTCGAAAACCTCAGCGGCGGTGAGCCCGACGCGAAGTACAACACCCTCGCTGCGATGATCGTGAACAACCTCGCGTCGCCGGACATCGTCGGCCTCGAGGAGATCCAGGACAACAACGGCGCCGTGGGCGGCACGGGGAGCCCGGTCGTCGACGCAAACGTGACGCTCGACCGGCTCGTCGCCGCGATCCAACTCGCCGGCGGCCGACGTACCAGTGGCGCCAGATCAACCCGGTCGCGCACCAGGACGGCGGCGAGCCCGGCGGCAACATCCGCGTCGGCTTCCTCTTCCGGACCGACCGCGGCCTCGCCTTCGTCGATCGCCCCGGCGGTGACTCGACGACGGCGGTCTCCGTCGTCGTCGAGCCCGCAGGGCCGGTGCTGTCGGTCAGCCCCGGCCGCATCGCTCCGACGAGCACGGCGTGGAATGCCAGCCGGAAGCCGCTCGTCGGCGAGTTCGCCTACAACGGCCACAAGCTGTTCGTGATCGTTAACCACTTCAACTCGAAGGGCGGCGATCAGCTGCTCTTCGGGCCGTGGCAGCCGCCGACGTTCACGTCGGAGGTGCAGCGGAACCAGCAGGCGACGCTCGTCGCGGGCTTCGTCGATGAGCTGCTCGCGGCCGATCCGACAGCGAACGTTGCGGTCGTCGGCGACATCAACGACTTCCAGTTCTCGTCGCCGATGAACATCCTCAAGAACGCCGGCCTGCACGCGCTGATCGAGACGCTGTCGCTCAATGAGCGCTATAGCTACAACTTCGACGGCAACGCGCAGGCCCTCGATCACATCCTGGTCAGCGGCAACCTGTTCGACCACGCCGCGGCTCCTGCCGGCTACGACATCGTTCACGTCAATGCCGGCTTCCTCGACCAGATCTCGGACCACGACCCCCAGCTCGTCCGGCTGACGATGCCGACGCCGACGATCTCGGCGAGCGCTTCGCCGGCCGCGAACGCCGCGGGCTGGAACAAGAGCGCCGTCACGGTCAGCTTCACCTGTGTCGATCAGCTGTCGGCGCTCGTCGGCTCCTGCCCGGCGTCGGTGACGCTCTCCTCGGAGGGCGCCAACCAGTTCGTGACTGGGTCGGTGATGACGGAAGGCGGCCTCACGCTCTCCGCGGGCGACCCCGACATCGACATCGACCTGACCAACCCGACCGTCACGTACACGGGCGGCCAGGCGACGTACGGGGTCGAGGAGACGATCTCGATCACGTGCACGGCAGCCGACTCCCTGTCGGGGATCGGGTCGTCGACGTGCACGAACATCAGCGGCCCGGCCACGTCGTTCGGCCTGGGCACGCACACGTTCTCGGCATCGGCGCTCGACCGCGCCGGCAACTCGGGAACGGGCTCGGTCAGCTTCACCGTCGTCGTCACTTACGACGGGCTCTGCATCCTGACGCGGTCGTATGTCGACGATGCAGGCGTCGCCGACTCGCTCTGCGCGCAGCTTGCGGCTGCCGAAGGCTGCGGCGGCCGAGGAAACAACAACGCGAAGAGAAGCGCCCCGAACGGCATCTCAATCAGGTCGAAGCGCAGTCCGGCAAGTCCATGACTGCGGAGGAGGCGGCGACGCTCGCCGCCCTCGCCAGGAAACTGTAGGCAACCAACGAGACAAGGGGAGACAAGGGGATGAAGATGAGAGGGACACTGCTGACGCTCGCGGCGCTCGCCTCGCGATCGCGCGGCGCCGTCGGCACTTGCGGCGACCGGCGCCGAAGCGAGGAGAAGCTGACGCACGTCAAGCTGCTCGGGTCTCAACGACTTCCACGGGCACTTGGAGGCGACGACGCCGGGCACGATCTCGGTCGGACTGTCGTGCGTCGACCGGCGCGCCGATCAATGTGCCCGCCGGAGGCGCCGAGTACTTCGCGACTCACATGCGGACACTCGGCTCCGAGGATCCCGAACACGTTCGTGGTCAGCGCCGGCGACTTGATCGGCGGCAGCCCGCTGCTTTCGGGCTGTTCCACGACGAGCCGACGATCGAGTTCATGAACTACTCGGCCTCGACACATCGGGGTCGGCAACCACGAGTTCGACGAGGGCAACGCCGAGCTGCTGCGGATGCAGAACGGAAACGGCGTGTACATCGGCGGCGGCCCCAACGGGGGCACCTCTTACACGCCTGCCCGGCTCGACGGCTGCCACCCGGTCGACGGCTGCCAGGACGGCACGCCGTGCTTCGGCTCGGTCTTCCAGTACCTCGCGGCGAACGTCAAGGACTTAAGCACAGGCAACCCGCTGCTGCCGTCGTACCGGATCTGAACACTTCGACCGGCGAGAAGGTCGCCTTCATCGGCAAGACGTTCAAGGGCACGCCGCACGTCGTCACGCCGGCAGGCGTCGCCGGACTCGACTTCCTCGACGAGGCGGACACGGTGAACGCCTCATCCCGACTGCTGAAGCAGCGGCAGCGTCGAGACGTTCGTCTGCTCCTGCACCAGGGCGGCTTCCAGAACGCGCCGGCAACTCGGGCGGCTTCACGGATCAACGAGTGCGCGGGCATCGGCGGCGCCTGAGCTATCGCATCGTCGAACGGCTGACGACGAGGTCGACGTGGTCGTCAGCGGCGCACACCCACTCGCCGTACAACTGCACGATCGGCAACCGGCTCGTCACGAGGCCGCGTCGTACGGTCGCATCATCACCTCATCGATCTGACCCTCGACCGGCGACGAAGGACGTCGTCTCCGCGAAGTAGAACAACGTCGTCACACAGACCGGTGGCCAAGGACGCAGGGGCGACCGCGCTCCTGGCGACAATACAAGACGTTCGCCGATCCGCTCGGCAATCGTGTGATCGGAAAGATCACCGCGACGATTCGCTCTGCTCGTGCGCCGCTCGGCTTCACGTCGCCGCCGGTGAGTCGGAGATGGGCGAGGTGATCGCCGACGCGCAGTTGCGGCGACGTACCGGCGGCGACTTCGGCGGCGCGGTCGTCGCATTCATGAACCCAGGCGGGATCCGGAACGGCGGCTCTATCTACAACAACTCGCCGGCTGGCGAGGCTCCCGGTGAGGTCACGTACAGTGAGATGTTCACGGTGCAGCCGTTCGCAACACGATGTCAGTGCAAGACCTGCACGGGCGCACAGATCGACGCCCTGCTCGAGCAGCAGTTCCGGCCGACTCGACCGGCAACACCATCCTGCAGGTGTCGAACGGCTTCACGTACTCGTTCAGCGCGTCGGCTCCGATCGGGAGCAAGGTCGACCGCGTCGATCAAGATCGACGGCGTCACGCCGATCGCGGCGCTGACCACTACCGCGTCGCGATGAACAACTTCCTCGCGACGGCGGTGACGGCTTCAGCGTCTTCACCGGCATGCACCAACCCGCTCGGCGGCGAGGTCGACCTCGACGCGCTCGTGCGGTACTTCGAGTTGAACTCGCCGCGGCGTCTCGCCGGCGCCGCAGAACCGCATCACGCGGCTTCCGTAGCGTGACAGGTGGGGGCGGCTTCGGCCGCCCCCACCGCTTTCTCTCCCGGTAGCGTCGCGCGGGTGCAGACCTCGCGCTTCCGCGACGGCATCCGGGCGGGGCTGCCGCTCGCGCTCGCGCCGCTCCTCTTCGGCGCTTCGTTCGGCCTGCTCGCAGTGGATGCGGGGATGGGCTGGCTCGGCGCGATCGTGATGTCGGCGACGACCTTCGCCGGCTCGGCCCAGTTCGCCGCCGCATCGATCCTGGAGGACGGCGGCGGCGCGCTCGCCGCGATCGTCGCCGCGATCCTGCTCAACGCCCGCTACGTGCCGCTCAGCCTGGCGGTCGCCTCGATCTTCCCCGGCTCGCGGAAGCGCCGGCTGCTGGAGGCGCAACTGATCGTGGACGAGTCCTGGGCCCTCTCCGGGCGCAGCGGCCGCTTCGAATACGGGGTGCTGACGGGTGTCGGCGTTCTCCTCTACGTCCTCTGGGTCGGCGGCACGGCGGTGGGCACGATCGTCGGCGACCTGCTCGATCCGGAGGCGATCGGTCTCGACGCGGCGTTCCCGGCGCTCTTCCTCGCGCTCCTCGCGCCCTACCTGCGCAGCCGCCGCGCGCTCGTCACCGCCCTCGTCGCGGGCGCGATCACGCTCGTGCTCCTGCCGTTCGCGCCTGCAGGCGTGCCGATCGTCGCGGCAAGCCTCGCCTGCCTGATCGGGCTGCGCCGGTGACCTGGCTCGTGATCGGCGTCGTCGGGGCCGTGACGATCCTGTTCAAGGCGTCGGGACCCGTCCTGCTCGGCGGCCGGGCGCTGCCTCCGCGCGTCGCCTCCGTCGTCGAAGTGCTCGCGCCGGCGATGCTCGCGGCGCTCGTCGTGACGCAGACCGTCGGCGGCGACCGCGAGCTCGTGCTCGACGAGCGGCTTGCGGGCGTTCTCGTCGGTGGCGTCGCGGTCTGGTTACGTGCGCCGCTCCTCGTGGTCATGGTCGTCGCCGCCGCGACGGCCGGCCTGATTCGGCTGTTCTAGGATCACCCGCGATGCGGGTCGAGGAGATGGTCGAGCGCGTCTGGCCCGGCCGCGAGGCGACGATCGAGGTGCTCGGCGGCGGGATCACGAACCGCAACTTCAAGGTCACGCTCGACGACGGCGCCTACGTGCTTCGGATCGGCGGCAAGGACACCGAGCTGCTCGGGATCGACCGGCGGGTCGAGCACGAGGCGTCGCTCGCAGCGGCGGCCGTCGGCGTGGGGCCCGAGGTGGTCGCCTTCATCGAGCCGGAGGGCTATCTGGTGACGCGGTTCATCGGTGGCCACGTGGTCATGCCAGAGGCGATCCGGGAGGGCGAGGCGCTCCGCCGCGTCGCGCAGTCCTTGCGTGCGGTGCACAACGGGCCGCCGATTCCGGCGCGTTTCGACCCGTTCCGCGTGGTCGAGGCGTACGCGGCGACTGCCGCGACGAACGGGATCACGGTCCCGGAGCCCTACGAGCGGGCTCGAGAGACCGCCAAGCTCGTCCAGCGCGCGCGTGGGAGCGCGCCCGAGCGTCCGTGCCACAACGACCTCCTGACGGCCAATTTCATCGACGACGGCAATCGCATCCGCATCGTCGACTGGGAGTACGCGGGCATGGGCGACGTCTTCTTCGACCTGGCCAACTTCGCGGTCAACAACGGGCTCTCCGACGAGGAGACCATCGAGCTTCTGCGCGCCTACTTCGGAGAGGTACGCCCCGAGCACGAGCGCGCACTGCTGCTGATGCGGTTCATGTCCGACTTCCGCGAGGCGATGTGGGGCGTGGTCCAGCAGGCTCTGTCGGACCTGGACTTCGACTTCCGCGGCTACGCCGACGAGCACTTCGAGCGGCTCGAGCGCACGGCGTCGGAACGCCGCTTCCGCAAGGCGCTCGGCTAGCGCTGGGGCAGCAGCAGCGGCAGCGGCGGCGGCCGCATGCGCGAGCACGGAGACCGTCGCCACGATCTTGAGAGTTGTGTTCATCGCCACGTGAACGGTTATCGGCAACGCGGCGATACGGCTTAACCCACCGTGAAGCTCCCGTTCATCTGGCTCGCATGCGGGTCGCAGACGAACGTGTACTCGCCCGCTTGCAGCTCGATGTCGAAGCTCTCCTCGCCTTCGGTTCCGACCTCGGTCGAGACGTCGACCCCCGGGCCGGTGAGGTGGAAGTTGTGGGCGGCCGACTGGTCGTTCACCACGAGCGTGTAGCTGCCGGCGGTGAGACCGTCCGTCCCGTCCAGGCTGATGTCGAAGCCGGGGCCGACGCTTCCGTTCAGCGTCGTGCCGCCCCCGGAGCCGCGTCGCTTCGGTCGTCGCGGCTTCGGTCGTCGTGCTCGCCTCGTCGTCGTCTCCGCCGCAACCGGCTACTGCCAGGCCAAGCAGGACGAGCAAGATCAACAGCGCGGCGCGTGAGCGTGTCACGGCTCCCCCTCTCGGTCGGTTCCACGAGAGCTTACGGCCGCCACCGCCGAACGGTTCACGGTGGCCGGTTAGGTTCTCCGTGCGATGCGAGACCGGGCGAGAGCGGTGGTGATCGGCGGCGGCGTCGGCGGCTGCTCGATCCTCTACTGGCTGGCGCGCCTCGGCTGGGACGACGTCGTCCTCGTCGAGCGCGCGGACCTGACCTCCGGCTCGACGTTCCACTCGGCCGGTCTCGTCGGCCAGCTGCGCAGCTCGCTCTCGCTGACGAAGATGATGATGGCGAGCGTCGAGCTCTACCGCACCATCGGGGAGGAGGTCGAGCTCGAGACGGGGTGGCGCGAGGTCGGCTCGCTGCGACTCGCCTCGTCGGAGGAGCGGCTCGAGGAAATCGCGCGGCAGGCCGGCTGGGCCAAGACCTTCGGCTTGCCGTTGGAGCTGGTCTCGCCCGCCGAGGCGCAGGCGCTCTTCCCGCCGATGTCCACCGAGGGTGTGCTTGGCGCCGCGTATCTGCCGAGTGACGGCTACATCGATCCGTCGCAGTTGACGTTCGCGCTCGCGGAAGGTGCGCGTCGCAACGGCGCCGAGATCGCGACGAACACCCGGGTGACGGCGATTTCGGTCGAGAAGGGCCGCGTCGTCGGCGTCTCGACCGACAAGGGCGACATCGAGGCCGAGATCGTCGTCAACGCCGGCGGCATGTTCGCTGCGGAGCTCGGGCGGCTCGCAGGCGTCACCGTCCCGATCGTCCCGATGGCGCACGAGTATCTCGTCACGCGCCCGAGCGGCCTGCCGCTCGACATGCCGACCATGCGCGACCCCTCGCTCCTCGTCTACTTCCGTCCCGAGTCCGGTGGGCTCGTGATGGGCGGTTACGAGCGCGAGCCGGCGCCGTGGTCTCTCGACGGGATCCCGCCGGACTTCAACGGCAAGCTGCTCGAGGAGGACTGGCCCCGCTTCGAGCCGTTGCTGGAGAACGCCATCCGCCGCGTGCCTGCGCTCGAGGAGATGGAGGTCGTCCGACTGATCAACGGCCCGGAGGCGTTCACGCCGGACGGGGAGTTCATCCTCGGCCCCACTGACGTGCGCGGCTTTTGGGTTGCCGCCGGCTTTTGCGCCCACGGGCTCGCGGGCGCCGGCGGGATGGGGAAGCTCGTCGCGGAATGGATCGTCGAGGGGACGCCGAGCCTCGATGTCTGGCACATGGACTCGCGCCGCTTCGGAGCCGCGTACACGAGCCGCGCGTACACGGTCGCACGCACGACCGAGGTCTACTCGACCTACTACGACGTCAAGTATCCCGGCCACGAGCGGGAGGCCGGGCGGCCGCTCCGAACCTCGCCCGCCTACACGAGGCTGCGCGAGCTGGGGGCGGCGTTCGGCGAGAAGTCCGGCTGGGAGCGCGCGAACTGGTTCGAGCCGAACGCGGCGAACGGCGACGAGAGCCTGCGTCCGCGCGGCTGGGCGGGTCGGCACTGGTCGCCCGCGATCGGCGCCGAGCACCGTGCCTGTCGCGAGACCGCCGCGCTCTTCGACGAGTCCTCGTTCGCGAAGATCGAGGTTTCGGGCGAGGGCGCCGCCGGGCTTCTCGAGCGGCTCTGCGACAACCGGGTGGCGCGGGCCGTCGGCGCGATCACCTACACGCAGATGCTGAACGCGAAGGGTGGGATCGAGTGCGACTTCACCGTCACCCGGCTTGCCGAGGAGCGCTTCCGGATCGTCACGGGCACCGCGTTCGGGCGCCACGATCTCGCGTGGATCCGGCAGCACGCGCCGGACGACGGCTCGGTCATCGTCGACGACGTGACGTCGAAGTACGCCTGCCTCGGGCTGTGGGGGCCCAAGGCGCGCGAGATCCTGGCGCCGCTGACGACCACTCCGCTCGACTTCCCGTACATGCGGGCACGCGAGCTCGCTGTCGGGTACATCCCGTGCCTCGCGCTGCGGGTGACGTACGTCGGCGAGCTCGGCTGGGAGCTCTACTGCCCGACGGAGTTCGGGCCGGCGCTCTGGGATGCGATCTGGGAAGCCGGAGACGAGCACGGCCTGGTCCCGGGCGGGTACAAGGCGATCGACTCGCTGCGGCTCGAGAAGGGCTACCGCGTCTGGGGCTCTGACATCACGGCCGACGACACCCCCTACGAGGCCGGGCTCGGCTTCGCGGTCAAGCTCGACAAGGAGTTCCTGGGCAAGGAGGCGCTCGTGGCGGCCGGGGAGCCCGGACGGCGCCTGTGCTGCGTGACGCTCACCGACCCGCGCTCGATCGCGCTCGGGTCGGAGCCCGTGCGCGCGGGCGGCGAGCTCGTCGGACGGGTGACGAGCGGCGGGTACGGCTTCACGGTCGAACGGTCGATCGCGTACGCCTATCTTCCGGCCACGAGCTCGGAGCCCGGGACGCCTGTCGAAGTGGAGGTCTTCGGCGAGTGGGTCGCCGGAGAGGTGTCGTCCGAGCCGCTCTACGACCCAGAGGGTCTGCGGCTCCGTGCCTAGGCCGCCTCGAGCGCGGCCTCGACGGCGGCTCTGAGCTCGGCCTGGGAGAAGGGCTTGTAGAGCAGGCCGCACGCTCCCAGCGCGACGGCCTTCGCCGTGCGCTCCGGCTCCTTCGAGCCGCCCGTCATCAGCACGACCGGCAGCTGAGGGCGGCGCTCGCGCAACTCGGAGAGGAACTCGACGCCTGTCATCTCGGGCATGACGACGTCGCTGACGACGAGGTCGAACGCCTCCTCGTCGAGCAGCTCCAGCGCTTGCCGCGCAGACGGAACGCTCTGTGGCTCGTAACCGCTCCGGCGCAGGATCTCGACCGCCAGATCACGGATCGCCGGCTCGTCATCGACGACGAGGATCCTGCTCACGCCACCACCTCGGCCACGGGCAGGCGCAGCTCGCCGCCGCCGGTCGCCGTGACGACCGCGTCGCTTCCTTCCGACCGGACCGTCAGGGTGATCGCACCGCGTGAGTCGCTGCGCTCGAGCGCGTCGACCAGAAGCTCGACGAGCGAGCAGCGAACCTCTCCGGGAGCGGCGACCACGGTCGCGTCGCCTGTTGCCGTCAGGGTCACGTTGTGGGTCGGCAGCACGAGGTCGACGAGCGCGACTGTTTCGGCGGCCGCTTCGCCCAGCGAGAGGGGGCCCCGCGGTGCGTCCTGGAGGCGGATGAACGCCTGCAAGGCGCGGACGATGCCAGCGATCTCGGTGCCCGTGCGGTGCGTGAGCGCGATCCGCTGGTGCAGCTTCGTGCCCGGCTCGACCTCGTCGAGGGCCAGCTCCGCAGAGCCGACGAGGCCCACGAGCGGGTTCGAAATCTCGTGCAGCGCGCCCCGCAGCAACAGGCCCAGGGTCCGGAGCGAACGCGTCTCCGGAGCGTCGTGCGCCACGGGACTATGATCCCCACGCGGATCGGCGGTCGATCCGACGCAATCTGTGAGGCCCCCGCCCCTTGACCACTCGACCCCCGTCGTTCGCTGACTGCGCGATCCTATGTGCCGGGACCTCTGCGCGACCTCGTGGAAGGTGATTCGTGGCTGAAGGAGCGACTGTGACCACGTGCCTCGTCGCGGACGACCACCCCGCTGTGGTCGAGGCGGTCGCGGACGTGCTCGAGGAGAACGGGATCGAGATCGCGGGCCGCGCACGGGACGGGAAGGACGCTGTCGAGCAGATCGAGCTGCGGCATCCCAACGTCGCAATCCTCGACCTGCGGATGCCGGGGCTCTCCGGGATCGAGGTCGCGCGGCACGTGGCGCGGACCGTCCCGGAGACAGCGGTGATCCTGTACACGGCGTTCGGCGACCGGGCGCTGCTGACCGAGGCGCTCGACGCCGGCGCGCGCGGGTTCGTGCTCAAGGAGGCGCCGCTCGCCGAGGTGGTGCGGGCGGTCGAGCTCGTCGCCGCCGGGAGGACGTACGTCGATCCGGTTCTGGCCGGCGTGCTCTCGAGCTCCGCCGCGACGGAGAAGATGATGAACCTGACGCAGCGCGAGCGCGACGTGCTGCGCCTGCTCGCCGACGGGAACTCGAACGAGGAGATCGGCAAGGAGCTGTTCATCTCGCCCGAGACCGTGCGCACGCACGTGCGCAAGGCCATGGCCAAGCTGGACGCGGACACCCGCACCCAGGCCGTTGCCACCGCGCTGCGGCAGTCGCTGATCGCGTAGCCGCGGCTTAGCGCTTGATCAGGGCCGAGACGGGCGTCGGGATGCCGACGACGACCGAGAGCAGCGAGCGGAACTCGCCCGGAGGCATGGCGGCGGACTCGTCTGCAGGTGAGGCGGGGCGGTACGCGTTGTCCTGCGAAGGCCAGTACGCCCACGCGACCATCGACGCGAACCGCTCGCAGCCGTGGGCGCCGTGCACGAGGCCGGAGACCTCGTAGCACCAGGCGCTGGCGCCGAGCCGCTGCTGCAGAAGCGCGCGGCGCGCCGGATCGAGCACGAAGAAATCGACCTGGTGCGCGTACTCGTCCATCACGGTCGCCCAGGCGAAGCGCCCGGAGGCGAGCAGCCCGCGATCGAGCCAGACGTGACCCGGCGTCGAGTGGGAGACGCCGTAGCGGCCGACGTGGACCGTGACCTGCTTCGGCACGACGCCCCAGTCGAAAGAGCTGGCGTCGAGTGCGGCGCGCACGGTGGAGCGCTCCCTGGCTGATGCGCCCTGGAAGGCGTAGTCCCCGCCGGCTGCCTGCGCGGACGCGGGAACGACGAAGGCTGCTGCGAGCACGGCTGCGAGAAGGCGAAGCATCTGCTCCTGTTCATCGCCCGGCGTCGTTCCGTCTTCATTCACGCTCTGGCGCGCCGAATCGCTCGATTCAGCGACCCGTGTGTCACCCGAATCGGGGATGCCTTAGCTCGGAGGGCGAAGCGTGGCGAAGGGGTCGGTGATCGCGAGCGTGCGCTTGCGATAGCGATAGACCTCTGCGGGGCGGCCACCAGCCCGCCCCGACTCGCGCCTTGCGCCCGTCGCCGCGAGCACGTTGCGCCGCAGCAGGACGCGCTTCAGGTTCGTCGCCGAGACGTCGTGGCCGAGTGCGGCGGCGTAGAGGTCACGGAGCTCCGAGAGCGTGAAGGCGGCCGGCGCGAGGGCGAAGCCGACGTTCGTGTAGGACAGCTTCCCGCGCAGCCGGTCCCGGCCGGCGAGGACGATCTCATCGTGGTCGAACGCGAGCGGCGGCAGGTCGTCGACGGGGTGCCACGCCGTGTCCTCGGGCAGCTGTGGATCGACGCCCGCGGGCACGATCCCGAGAAACGCGGTCGCGAGCTCGCGACGCTGGGGGTTGCGGCCCGGCTCGCTCCATGAGCCGAGCTGCTCCAGGTGCGCGACGTCGCGCACGTCCACCTTGGCGGCCAGGTGGCGGCGGATCGACCCCTCGAGCGTCTCGTCCGGCTCGAGCGTGCCGCCCGGCAGCGCCCATGCGCCCGAGTGAGGGTGCCTGCGCCCGCTGCCAGAGGAGCGCCTGGAGGCGCCCGTCCCGGACCTGCAGCACCACGGCGAGCACGACCTGCTCAGCCAACTCGACCGGCCGTGGGCGTGTGGTAGGATCGCTCTCAGGTTTACGCCTCACAGTCTAAAACCTTACCGAAAGGCCTCCGATGCTGCGTCTGACCCCACTTGCTCTGCTTCTCTCGGTGCTCGCGCTCGCCGCCTGCGGCGGCTCGGACGACGAGGACTCGACGGCGGCGACCACGGCAACCTCCGCCGAACCGGCCGAGCAGCTGCGCGTCGGCCTGATCGTCGACCAGGGCCAGCTCGACGACAACGGGTTCAACGAGCTCGCCTTCCTCGGCCTCCAGCGGGCGGAGAAAGAGCTCGGGATCCAGGGTCGCGTCAGCGAGTCCGCCTCCGCCGCCGACTACATCCCGAACATGACCACGCTTGCACGCGACGGCTATGACCTCGTGATCGCTGTCGGTTTCGCGCAGGGCGACGCGGTCGGGAAGGTGGCGCAGAAGTATCCGGAGACGAAGTTCGCGATCATCGACGTCGACCAGGCGTTCGTCCCGGGCAAGCCGGCGAACGTCCAGGGCCTCCTCTTCCGCGAGCAGGAGGTCGGGTACCTCGTCGGCTATCTCGCAGGGCTGGAGGAGAAGCGGCGCGAGGGCAAGGACGTGATCAGCGCCGTCGGCGGCATGAAGGAGCCGCCCGTCGACCGCTTCATCGCCGGCTATTTCGCAGGCGCCGAGAAAGCCGCGCCGGGGATCGTGACCATTCTCGACTACTCCCAGGACTGGGACGACCAGGCCAAGTGCAAGGAGCTGGCGCTGAACCAGATCGCGCGCGGCTCGCAGGTGGTCTTCCAGGTCGCAGGCGGCTGCGGCCTCGGCGCCCTCAACGCCGCGGGCGAGCGCGACGTCTGGGGGATCGGGGTCGATGCGGACCAGTCGTTCCTCGGCCCCCACATCCTCACGAGCGCCCAGAAAGGAGTCGACTCGGCCGTCTTCCTCACGATCGAGTCGATTCAGGACGGCAGCTGGAAGGGCGGCGGCAACGCGACCTTCGGCCTCAAGGAGGACGGCGTCGGCCTCGGCAAGGTGAGCCCGAACGTGCCGCAGGAGGATGTCGACAAGGTCGACGAAATCAAGCAGCAGATCGCGGACGGCGAGATCACCGGCATCCCGACCGAGGTGGGCAAGAGCTAAGTAACAGACTGTTACTTTCCGAGCTCGCGCGCGCCTGCGAGCACGGCGGTGCCTTGTAACAGACTGTTACAAGGCACCGCCGGCGATCGCGGCGACGATCCGGATCCGCGACTCCGGTCCTACTGCAGCGCCGAGGTCGTGGACCCGCTCGCCGTCGACATAGACGTGCACGAGCGACCGCACCTCGCCGCGCTCGTCGAGCACGAGGTCGGCCACCGGGAGGGCACGCAGGGCCTCGCCGACCGTCGCAGCATCGAACTCGAGCCGCTGCTGGCCGCCTGCCTCGGTCGCGAGCAGCCCGGGGAGGAGGACGACAGCCATGCGACTACTGCAGCGCGCCGGCTTCGACCGAGAGGATGGGCGGCAGGTGCCGAGCCGCCTCGACGACCTCGTCGTGTCGGAGCGCATAGACGTGGCCGCTCTGCGTTCCGGCATAGACCGCCTCGTCGTCGAAGCTCATCCCCTCGCGGAGCACCGCGGCCCAGGCGGGCTCCTCGGCCACGATCAGCTTCCAGCTCGCGCCGGCATCCGCTGTCGTGTAGATCCCGAGCCGGCCGTCGCAGGTGACGCGGTTCTCAGCGCCCTCCTCCGGGATCACGAACGCCCGGTCGGGATCGGAGGGATCGAGTGCGAGCGCAAAGCCGAATCCGGACGGGAGCCCGTTGCCGTCGAGCCGCTCCCAGCTGGCGCCGTGGTCGTCCGACCGGTAGACACCGCAATGGTTCTGCTGCCAGAGCCGGCCCGGCCGTCCCGGATGCGCGAGCAGCTTGTGGACGCACTGACCGACCTCCGGATACCGGTCCTCGGGCAGGAAGCAGGCCTCCGTGCCCTGGTTCGCGGGCTGCCAACTCGCGCCCGCGTCGTCCGTCCGGAAGACACCCGCCGCGGAGATCCCGATCCAGAGCCGCTTCGGGTCGTCGGCGTCCAGTGCGATCGAGTGCGTGATCAGGCCGCCGGCGCCGGGGCTCCACTTGTCGCGCGTCTCATGCTTCAGGACACCCTCGTTCGACTGCCAGCTCGCGCCCGAGTCGTCCGAGCGGAAGAGGACGGCCGGCTCGCCGCCGAGCCAGAGCGTGCCCGGCTCCGAGGCGTGCCCGGGCTCGAGGTGCCACGTCGACGCGAGCTTGAGCTCGCTGTCCTCCGGCAAGCCCAGGCCTTCCGACCGCTCCCACGTCTTGCCGAGGTCGCCGGAGCGCTGGACGGTGCCGCCGTAGACCCAGTTGTTGGCGCACGCGTAGATGGCGCCGTCCCGCGGATCGAGGACGGCATGGTTGATCGACCAGCCGGAAAGGAGCGGTCCCTCCACTTCGAACGAACGGCGTTCGTCGTCTCCGCGGATGAGAAAGAGACCTTTCCGCGTTCCAATCAGCAGCAACACGCCCACGAACCGAGCCTAACGAAGGAGGCCGAGGTGGCGAAGCTGACGGAGGGGCAAGCGAGGTTCCTGCACGAGGAGCCGAACGTAGGTGTCGTTGCGGCATTGCGCGAGGACGGGACGCCACACCAAACGGTGGTCTGGGTGGACTGGGACGGCGAGCACGTGGTGCTCAACCTGAACAACTTCCGCGTGAAGCTCGACCACATGCGGCGCGATCCTCGAGTCTCGGTGCTGACGATCGACCGCAACGATCCGTTCCGCCGGCTGGCGGTGGAAGGGAAGGTCGTCGAGATCACGACCGAGGGCGCCTACGAGCACATCGTCCGACAGGCCGGGGTCTACATCGGCAAGGACGAGTACCCGCTCCGGGAAGGGGAGGAGCGGGTCCTCGTCAAGATCGCGCCTGAGCGTGTCGAGGCGAACAACGTGGAGTGAGCGCTATTTGAGGTCGGCGAGGATCTCCCCGGCCGCGCGCTGGCCCGTCTCGACCGCCCCGTTCAGGTAGCCCTGGAAGTCGATCGACGTGTGCTCGCCGGCGAAGAGGCAGTTGCCCTGGCGCCTTCCCTCTATGCCCGCGAAGCGCTGGTACTGGCCGACCTTCCAGTAGGAGTACGAGCCCTTCGTCCAGCGGTTGCCAGGCCAGAAATCGATTGCCGCCTTGCCGTTCCAGGCCTTCGTCGCGCCCGGGAGCACCGGTTCGAGCTGGCCGAGGAACTTGGCCGCTCGCGAAGCGGGCGTGCCCGAGCCGAAGCTTGCCCCGATCTTGCCGCCGGTGTAGTCGACCAGGATCCCGCTCTTGCCGGGCTGTGCGCGTGTGACCTCCCAGGTGTTCTGGTAGCCGGTGTCGGCGAACGTCTCGCCGTTCGAGCCCTGGGCGCGCCAGAAGCGGCTCGAGAACTGGACGTGCAGCTTCGAGTTCGTCCCCATGCCCAGCTCGCGGATCGCAATCAGCTTCAGCGGCTCGAAGCCGGCCTTCGAGAGGTCGACCGACGAGCGGAGGATCGAGAACGGCAGCGCCAGCACGACCTTGTCGGCGGTCACCGTCTTCGTGCCCGACTGCTGCGCGAAGGTCAGCGTGAACGTGCCGGACGCGTTCCGGCGGACGGCGACGAGCTCCGAGCCGGTGGTGATCTGGCCGGGCAGCTTCGCCGCGAGCCGGTCGGTGATCTGGTCGTTGCCGCCGACGACGTGGTACTTCTCGTCCGACGCGCCGAAGACCCGGAACTGGCCCTGGCCGCGGTAGCCGAGCAGGTAGAGCAGGTTGAGCGAGCTCTGCTCCGTGCACTCGGCGCCGTATTCGATGTTGTAGGCGACGTCGAGCAGTTGCCCGATCCGCGAGTCGATTCCGCCCTCGAACGTCTCGTTGATCCAGTCGACGATCGACATCTTGTCGAGCTCGCGGCCACGCTCGGTCGAGATCTCGAACGTGGTCGGATAGCTCGCGGCCGAGACGTCGGCGTGGATCTTCTGCCACGCGGCCTTGATGTCGTCGGTCATCTCCGGGTAGTGGTACGGCGATCCGTCGAAATACCCGAGCAACTCCGTGCCGTTCTGCTCGGCCTGAAGCAGGTTGTCGAGCTTGAGCCCCAGCCCCTGCGCGAGGTTGCGGATCTGACCGTGGCTCTGGTCGATCAGCTCGCCGCCGTGCTCGGCGATCTGGCCGTCGTCGAACGCGCCGCGGAGCGTCCAGCAGCGGCCCCCGATGCGGTCCGACGCCTCGTGCACCTCCGCGATGTAGCCGGCATTGCGCAGGCTGTAGGCCGCGTTGAGCCCCGCCAGGCCGGCGCCGACGACCACGATCTTCGGTGCGTCAGCGGCCCGTGCGGGCGCGGCGAAGCGGCCGAGCGCAGTCACGCCGAGCGCGGCGACTCCCGCCTCCTTGACGAAGCGCGTGCGCGTCGTGCGTCGCTCCTCGCCCGCCGCGACGGCCGCGACGGCGTCCTGCACTGCTCCTGCGAGCGGTGTGCGTGCCATTACTCCCCCTTCCCCTGGTGAACCCGTCCACCATGCCCCACTTTTGCCCGAAAGGCAATCTCCCGGCAGGCCAGAGCACACCGGTCGTATATGGACACGGCGGCGTAAGGAATGCCCGGCCGCGGCTTCCAACTTGTCCACGCGGTCGAGTCCGAGCTAGGCTCGCGCACAGTTCGAGTGATTGAGTCCGGAAACGGAGGCTGCCAAGTGAGCGTTTCGATCACCCAGTACAAGAACTTCGTCGGCGGCGAGTGGGTCGACGCGGCGTCCGGCGAGACGATGGAAGTGCTCAATCCGGCTACCGGCGAGGTGATCGCCGAGGTGCCGCGCGCGGACGCCGAGGACGTGGAGCGCGCGGTCGAAGCCGCGCGGAAGGCCTTCGTCGAGTGGAGCGAGAAGACGCCGAAGGACCGGATGGAGCTGCTGCTCAAGCTCGCGGACGTGATCGACGAGAACGCCGACGAGCTCACGCAGCTCGAGTCGCAGAACGTCGGCAAGCCGATGTCGATCGCCGGCGACGAGATGCCGTTCTCCGCCGACAACCTGCGCTTCTTCGCGGGCGCCGCCCGCACGCTGGAGGGCAAGGCGGCGGGCGAGTACGTCGAGGGCTACACCTCGATCATCCGCCGCGAGCCGCTCGGGATCGTCGCCGGGATCACGCCCTGGAACTACCCGTTGATGATGGCCGTGTGGAAGCTGGGCCCGGCGCTGGCCGCCGGCAACGTGCAGATCCTCAAGCCGGCGGAGCAGACACCGCTGACGACGCTGCGCTTCGTCGAGCTCGCGCAGGAGTTCCTGCCGGCGGGCGTTCTGCAGGTGATCACGGGCGACGGCGTCCCCGCAGGAGAGGCGCTGGTCCGCCACGACGACATCAGGCTGATCTCGCTGACGGGCTCCGTCGAGACCGGCAAGCTGATCGCGGTCGGCGCGGCGCAGAGCAACCTCAAGCGCGTGCACCTCGAGCTCGGGGGCAAGGCGCCCATGGTCGTGCTCGACGACGCCGATCCCGCCACGGTTGCCGAGGCGATCAAGATCGGCGGCTACTGGAACTCGGGCCAGGACTGCACCGCGTCCTCGCGCATCCTCGTGCACGAGAAGGTCTACGACGACGTCATGTCCGAGACGGTCAAGGCGCTCGAGGCGATGAAGGTCGCGGACCCGGCCGACGGCGAGGACGTCGACATGGGCCCCGTGATCTCGCGCGAGCAGCAGGAGCGGGTGCTCGGCTTCCTCGAGCGCGCCGTCGACGCGAAGGCGACCGTCGTCACCGGCGGTGAGGCGATCGGCGACCGCGGCTTCTTCGTCAAGCCGACCGTCGTCGCGGACGTCGAGCAGGACTCGGAGATCGTCCAGAACGAGGTCTTCGGCCCGGTGGTGACCGTGCAGCGCTTCGGCTCGGACGACGAGGCGATCGCGATGGCCAACGGCGTCCGTTACGGGCTCGCTGCCTCCGTCTTCTCGCAGGACGTCGGCCGGGCGATGTCTGCCGCCCGCAAGCTCGAGTTCGGCACCGTCTGGGTGAACGAGCACCTCTTCCCGTTGGCCTCCGAGATGCCGCACGGCGGCTTCAAGGAGTCCGGTTACGGCAAGGACATGTCCCTTTACTCGATGGAGGAGTACACGCGCATCAAGCACGTCGCGGTGAAGCTCTCCTGACCGTGGAGCTGAGCTCCGCACCAGCAGTCGACCGGTCCCGGCTCGAAGGGCTGACTGCGCGCGAGCTCGAGCGCTTCGCCGGGTCGAATCCCCGCTCGCTCGAGCTCTTCGAGCGTGGCCGGGGCACGCTCCTCGGCGGCGTGCCGATGAGCTGGATGGCGAAATGGGCCGGAGGCTTTCCGCTCTTCCTCAGTGAGGCGACCGGCGCGCGGGTGGTCGACGTGGACGGACACGAGTACGTCGACCTCTGCCTGGGCGACACGGGAGCGATGGCCGGTCACGCGCCGCCCGCGACCGTCGCCGCTGTTGCCGAACAGGCGGCGCGCGGCGTCACGGCGATGCTTCCGAGCGAGGACTCGATTGCGGCCGCCGAGGAGCTGACGCGCCGCTTCGGCCTGCGCGGCTGGCAATTCACCCTCTCGGCGACGGACGCGAACCGCTTCGCGATCCGCCTCGTACGCGAGATCACCCAGCGTCCGAAGATCCTCGTCTTCGACTACTGCTACCACGGCACCGTCGACGAAACGTTCGCGACTCTTGACGGCGAGCGGGTTGTTGCCAGATCGGGAAACGTTGGTCCGCCGGTTGACGTCTCGCTGACGACGAAAGTCGTCCAGTGGAACGACGCCGATGCGCTCGAGCTGGCACTGGCGCCGGGAGACGTCGCCTGCGTGCTCGCCGAGCCGGCGCTGACGAACATCGGCATCGTCCTGCCGGAGCCGGGTTTCCACGACGTGCTGCGTGAGCTGACCCGACGCACAGGGACACTCCTGATCGTCGACGAGACGCACACCTTCAGCGCCGGAGCCGGCGGCTGCACCGCCGCCTGGGGCCTCGAGCCCGATCTGCTCACGATCGGAAAGGCGATCGGAGGCGGTGTCCCGGCCGGCGCCTACGGCGTCTCCGAGGAGGTCGCGGAGCGGATCGCCGCGCGTGAGGACGCCGACTACGACGACGTCGGCGGCATCGGCGGCACGCTCGCCGGCAATGCACTGTCGCTCGCCGCTGTGCGTGCGACCTTGACGGAGGTGCTGACGGAGGAGGCGTTCGGCCGGATGATCCCGCTCGCCGCCCGGTTCGCCGCGGGGGTCGCCGACGTGATCGAGGACGCCGGCCTGCCGTGGCACGTGACCGAGCTCGGCTGCCGCGCCGAGTACCGCTTCTCCGGCACACCGCCGCGAACCGGCGCCGAGTCGGCCGCTGCGGGCGACGACGAGCTGGAGCGGTTCCTGCACCTCTATGCGCTCAATCGCGGCATTCTGATGACGCCGTTCCACAACATGGCTCTCATGTCGCCTGCCACCAGCGAGGCCGACGTCGATCTGCACACGCGCGTCTTCACCGAGGCGGTGGGCGATGTCGTCGGCTAGCGACGTCCGGCTGGACTCGATCGTCAAGCGCTTCGACGGCGTCGCCGCCGTGGACGGCGTCTCCGTCGAGATCCCGTCGGGCTCCTTCTTCGCCCTGCTCGGTCCGTCCGGCTGCGGCAAGACCACGACGTTGCGGATGATCGGCGGCTTCGAGGAGCCGGACGAGGGCGCGATCTACCTCGGCGACCGCGACGTGGTCGGCCTGCCGCCGTACCGGCGCGACGTCAACACCGTCTTCCAGAGCTACGCGCTGTTCCCGCACCTGTCGATCTTCGACAACGTCGCCTTCGGGCTGCGGCGTAAGGGGGTCGACAAGCCGCACGTGAAGGGTCGCGTCGACGAGATGCTACGGCTGGTCGGGCTCGAGGGCCTCGGCAGGCGCCGACCGCGCCAGCTCTCCGGCGGCCAGCAGCAGCGCGTCGCGCTCGCGCGAGCGCTCGTGAACCGGCCGCAGGTGCTGCTCCTCGACGAGCCGCTCGGCGCGCTGGACTTGAAGCTGCGCAAGCAGATGCAGCTCGAGCTGAAGGGGATCCAGCACGACCTCGGGCTCACCTTCGTCCACGTCACGCACGACCAGGAGGAGGCGATGACGATGGCCGACGCGATCGCCGTCATGAACAAGGGCCGAATCGAGCAGCTCGGCGCGCCCACCGAGCTCTACGAGAAACCCGCGACCGCGTTCGTCGCCGGGTTCCTCGGAGTCTCCAACCTTCTGCTCGGCTCGGTCACGGGCCCTGGTCGCGTCCGGCTCGACACGGGCGACGAGATCGTCGCCGACCCCGGCGAGCGCACCGGCCGGGTCGCGGTCGGCATCCGTCCGGAGAAGATCCGGATCGGCCCGCCCGGCGAGGGCGACAACAGCCTCGCCGGCACCGTCAAGGAGACCGCCTACGTCGGCGTCGCCACGCAGTACGTGATCGAGACCGGCGCCGGCACCCTGATGGTCTACGTTCAGAACGACGGCTCCGCGCTCTTGCTCCAGCCCGGTGCTGCGGCAATTCTCAGTTGGAGCCCGCACGCCACCTTCGTCGTCGACCCCGCACAGGAGGAATCCGTATGACCAGTCACTTGACCCGCCGTCAGCTGCTCGAGCGCGCTGCGCTCGGGGGCGCCGCGCTGACCGTGCCCGGGTTCCTCGCCGCCTGCGGCGGCGGCGACGACACCGGCGCCGTCGCGACGACTGCGACCGGCGGCGGCGAGCAGAAGCTTGCCAGCCAGCTCCGTTTCGCCAACTGGCAGCTCTACATCGACGTGGACGAGAAGACGAAGAAGCGCCCGACGCTCGACGAATTCAAGGCCGAGTCGGGCGTCTCGGTCAACTACTTCGAGGAGATCAACTCGAACGACGAGTACTTCGGGAAGATCCAGGGCCAGCTCTCCCGCGGCCAGAGCATCGACCGCGACATCATCGTCCTCACCGACAACTCACGCTATCCGGGGCTGATGGTCGACGAGGGGTGGCTCGAGCAGCTCGACAAGGACGCGATCCCGAACATCGACAACCTCGTCGACGCGCTCAAGAGCCCGCCATTCGACCCCGACCGGACGTATTCGCTGCCGTGGCAGTCCGGCATGACGGGCATCGCCTACAACGCCAAGCTGACCTCGACCCCGATCACCTCGGTCGAGCAGCTGCTCGAGGACCCGAAGCTGAAAGGGAAGATGACGCTCCTCTCCGAGATGGCAGACACGCTCGGCGTCGTGATGAAGGCGAACGGCGACGATCCCGCCAAGGTCACCGACGACACGTTCAAGCGTGCGATCGACCGGGTCAAGGCTGCGGTCGACTCGGGCCAGGTGCGCCAGTTCACCGGCAACGACTACTCCGGCCCGCTCTCGAAGGGCGACCTCGTTGCGGCGCTCTCGTGGTCGGGCGACGTCGTCCAGCTCCAGGCCGACAACGCGAACCTGAAGTGGGGGATCCCGAAGGACGGCGGGATGATCTGGACCGACAACATGCTGATCCCGACGGGCGGCGACGCCTTCACGGCGTCGACGTACATGAACTTCGTCTACGACCCGAAGATCGCGGCGAAGATCGCCGCCTACGTCAACTACGTGACGCCGGTGAAGGGTGCGAAGGAGGAGCTCGCGAAGACCGATCCGGATACGGCGGCAAACCCGCTCATCTTCCCGGACGACGCTACGCTCGCACAGGTCTCGGGCTTCGACTCGAAGGCGCTCAACAACCAGGACTACATCGAGCAGTGGCAGACGCTGCTGGGAGCGTAGGCACGCCCGCGACACGACGATGACGTTCTTCCACCGGCACCGGTGGCTGGCCCCATGGGGGCTGCTCACGCCTGGGCTCGCCTGGCTCGCGATCTTCTTCGTGCTCCCGCTCGGCTTCCTCGCCTACCAGTCGCTCCAGAGCGGGATCTTCCCCAACTACGAGTTCACCTGGGAGTTCGGGAACTACCGCGAGGCGCTGTCGGAGAATCGCGAGCAGCTCGTGCGCTCGTTCTGGTACGCGGGGATCGCGACCGTGCTGGCGCTCGCGTTCAGCTATCCGCTCGCGTACTGGATCGCTTTCCGGGCCGGCAAGTGGAAGAACGTCTTCCTCGTCCTGGTCGTGGCGCCGTTCTTCGTCACCTACCTGATCCGGACGATCGCCTGGCAGACGATCCTCTCCGACGACGGCACCGTCGTCGGACTGTTGCGGACGGTCGGGCTGCTGGCGGACGACGGCCGGCTGCTCGCCACCCCAACGGCGGTCGTCGCCGGGATCACCTACAACTACCTGCCTTTCGCGATCCTGCCCATCTACGTCTCCCTCGAGCAGGTCGACCGGCGGCTCGTCGAGGCCGCGGAGGACCTGTATGCGAGCCCGCGGCGGGCGTTTCTGCGGGTGACGCTGCCGCTCTCGCTCCCGGGTGTGTTCGCGGCGACGCTGCTCACGTTCATTCCCGCCGCCGGCGACTTCATCAACGCTGAGCTGCTCGGCGGTCCCAACCAGGCCATGATCGGGAACGTGATCCAGTCGAAGTTCCTCGCCCTGATCGACTACCCGTCGGCGGCGGCGCTGTCCTTCGTGCTGATGGCGTTGATCGTCGCCGCGATCGCCGTCTACGCCCGCATCGTCGGCTCGGAGCGGCTCACGTGAGGGCTCTCCGCGGCAGGTTCCTCGACGTCTACGCGACGCTTGCGATCGGCTACATGCTGCTGCCGATCGCGATCGTCCTGCTCTTCTCCTTCAACAACCCGGCCGGCCGCTTCAACTACGTCTGGCAGAGCTTCACGTTCGACAACTGGGTCAACTGGGACGCCGTGCCGGGTCTCCGCGACGCGCTGGAGACCTCGCTGCTCATCGCCGTGCTCGCGAGCCTGACCGCGACGACGCTCGGCACGCTGATCGCGCTCGCGCTCGTGCGGCACGACTTCCGCGGCCGGGCGCCGATCAATTTCCTCATCTTCCTGCCCATGGCCGCGCCCGAGATCGTGCTCGGCGCCTCGCTGCTGACGCTCTTCCTGAACCAGTCGCTGCTCGACCTCGGCTTCTGGACGATCTTCATCGCGCACGTGATGTTCAACATCTCGTTCGTCGTCGTCACGGTGCGCGCGCGTCTCGTCGACTTCGACCGCCACCTCGAGGAAGCCGCGGCCGACCTCGGCGCGACCGGGCTCGAGACGTTCAGGCTCGTGACGATGCCGCTCCTCTGGCCCGCGATCCTCGCCGGGGCGCTGCTCGCCTTCGCCATCTCCGTCGACGACTTCGTGATCACCTACTTCAACTCCGGGAGCGAGATCACGTTCCCCGTCTTCGTCTGGGGCCAGGCCGCGCGGGGCGTCCCGCCGCAGGTCAACGTGATCGGCTCCGCCGTCTTCCTCGCCGCTGTCGGGATCATGCTCGCCAGTGTCATCGTCCAGACCCGCCGCCGGAAGGAAACCCCCACATGACGAAACTCGGCTCCGCCGATCTGCAGCAGGCCGCCCGCGACCACCTTTGGCTGCACTTCACCCGCATGGGCGGGTACCAGTCCGCCGAGGTCCCGATCATCGTCAGCGGTGACGGCTGCTATCTGACCGACTCGAACGGCAAGCGGTATCTGGACGCGCTCGCCGGCCTCTTCACGGTCAACATCGGCTACGGCTTCGGCGAAGAGATGGGCCAGGCCGCGCTCGCGCAGATGCGCGAGCTGCCGTTCTACACGAACTGGTCGTACGCCCACCCACGGGCGATCGAGCTCGCGGCGGAGATCGCCTCGCTCGCGCCCGGCGACCTGAACCGCGTCTTCTTCGTCTCGGGCGGCTCAGAGGCGGTGGAGTCGGCCTGGAAGCTCGCGCGCCAGTACTACCTCGCGCGTGGCGGCAAGACGGTGCCTTCGGGCGAGACGCGCCGCGACGAGCGGGTCGGCACGCCGGCACCGCGCAAATACAAGGCGATCGCGCGGCAGGTCGCCTACCACGGGACGACGATGGGGGCGCTCTCGATCAACGGCATCCCGTCGCTGAAGGAGACGTTCGAGCCGCTCGTGCCCGAGGTCCGGCATGTGAAGAACACGAACCGCTATCACCGGCCGGTCGAGGAGACCGAGGCGGAGTTCACCGCGATGCTGCTGGAGGATCTCGAAGAGACGATCCTCGCGATGGGGCCCGAGACGATCTGCCTCGTCCACATGGAGCCGGTGCAGAACGCGGGCGGCGCCTTCACGCCGCCGGAGGGCTACTGGCGTGGTGTCCGCGAGCTCTGCGACCGCTACGACATCCTGCTCTCGGCCGACGAGGTGATCACCGCGTTCGGCCGCGTCGGCCACTGGTTTGCCTCCGAGCGCTACGACATCCGCCCGGACATCGTCTGCTGCGCCAAGGGGCTCTCGTCCGCCCATGCGGCCATCGGCGCCGTCGTCGTGAACGACAGGGTGATGGAGCCGTTCCTCGAGGGCGCCTCGATGTACTCGCACGGGATCACGTTCGGCGGCCACCCGGTCATGTGCGCGATCGCGCTGAAGAACATCGAGATCATGAAGCGCGAGGGGATCATGGAGCGCGTGCTCGGAAACGAGGATGCGTTCCGCTCGACGCTCGAGACGCTGCTCGACCTGCCGATCGTCGGCGACGTGCGCGGGACGGGCTACTTCTACGCGCTCGAGCTCGTCAAGAACAAGGAAACGCGGGAAACCTTCAACGACGACGAGTGCGAGACGCTTCTGCGCGGCTACCTCTCGGGCGCGCTCTTCGAGCGGGGCCTGATCTGCCGCGCCGACGACCGGGGCGACCCGGTGATCCAGATCTCACCGCCGCTGATCGCCGGCCAGGCCGAGTTCGACGAGATCGTCGGGATCCTGGGCGACGTCCTCGCGGAGGCTGGGAAGCGGATGAACGCCGGCTAGAACCGGGCGGTGGTAAGAGTGCGGTTAACCGCACTCCGTCCCCCGACTCCGTCGGTAGTGTCGAGGGTGACCACCCAGGGAGGTTCAATGGAGAACGGAAAGCCGGGCGCGGTCGTCGTCGCCGACGACGTCACGCGGCGCTACGGGGCAGGCGACACGGCGGTGGACGCGCTCCGTGGCGTCTCGCTCGAGGTCGGACAGGGCAAGCTGACAGCGGTGATGGGGCCTTCCGGCTCCGGCAAGTCGACGCTGATGCACATCATGGCCGGGCTCGACAAGCCGACCACGGGGACGGTCGAGATTGCAGGCACGGAGATCACGACCCTCAAGGACTCCGACCTGACCAAGCTCCGCCGCACCCATATCGGCTTCGTCTTCCAGTTCTTCAACTTGCTGCCGATGCTGACTGCTGAGGAGAACATCGTTCTGCCGCTCTCGATCGCGGGCCAGAAGGCCGATCCGGAGTGGTTCCGCGGGCTGATCGAGAAGGTCGGTCTCGGCGACCGGCTGCACCATCGGCCCTCAGAGCTCTCAGGCGGTCAGCAGCAGCGCGTCGCGATCGCGCGGGCACTCGTCTCGCGACCGACCGTGCTGTTCGCCGACGAGCCCACGGGCAACCTCGACTCGACGACCGGGGGCGAGATCCTGACGTTGATGCGCGACTCGGTCGACACCTACGGTCAGACGACGGTGATGGTCACGCATGAGGCGCGGGCGGCGGCGATCGCCGATCGCATCCTCTTCCTCGCTGACGGTGAGATCGTCCGCGACCTGCCACGCTCGGAACCGCACGAGGTGCTGGCGGCGATGGAGGAACTGACAGCCCGTTGATCAGGTTCGCGCTGAAGAGCCTCGCGGGCAGGAAGCTAAGGACCGTTCTCACCGCGCTCGCGATCGTTCTCGGCGTCGCGATGATGAGCGGCGCCTACGTCCTGACGGACACGATCGACAAGGCGTTCGATTCGATCTTCGTCGACTCGTATGCCGGGACCGACGCCGTCGTGACCGGCAAGGATCCCGGCTTCAGCTTCGAGGGCGAGTCGGCGCAGGCTCCACCGATCCCCGCGGAGACGCTCGAGCAAGTCCGGCAGATCGAGGGTGTCGAGGTTGCGACAGGATCGGTTCAGGACTTTCAGACGAAGCTGCTGCGGCCGGACGGTGAGGCAATCGACACCGGCGGCGCGCCGTCGTTCGCGTTCGGGATCGACACCGCGCCGGAGTACGACCGCTTCAATCCGCTCAATCTCGTCGAGGGGCGCTGGCCCAGCGGTGGCACCGAGGTGGCGGTCGACGAGGGCGTCGCCGGTGATGAGGACCTGGAGCTCGGAGACCGGATCGGCGTCGCGGCACTCGGGCCGGCGCAGCAGTTCACGATCGTCGGGATCGCCAAGTACGGCGATCTGAGCTCGATCGGCGGGGCGACGTTCGCGATCTTCGACGTGGCGACCGCGCAAGAGCTGCTGAACAAGGAGGGCCAGCTGGATGCGGTGACAGTCGCGGCGGCGGACGGCACCACGCCCGAGCAGCTGACGCAGCAAATCCAGTCCGAGCTTGGCAGTGAATTCACGGTGCGAACAGGCGTACAGCAGGCGGATGAGGAGTCGAGCGAGATCGCCACGTTCACGACGATCATCCGTTACTTCCTGCTCTCGTTCGCAGGCATCGCCCTCTTCGTCGGCGCGTTCGTCATCTTCAACACGCTTTCGATCACGGTCGCGCAGCGGATGCGGGAGTTCGCCACCCTGCGCACGCTTGGTGCGTCGCGCCGGCAGGTGTTGCGGTCGGTGATCCTCGAGGCGCTCGTGATCGGCCTCGGCGCATCCATCGTCGGCCTGTTCAGCGGTCTCGGCCTCGCCGTCGGACTGAACGCGCTGTTCAAGGCGCTGAACCTCGACCTGCCCCAGACCGAGACGGTCTTCGCGACTCGGACAATCGTCGTCTCGCTGGTGGTCGGGACGCTTGTGACGCTCATCGCCGGTCTCTTTCCGGCGATCCGGGCGACCCGGGTGCCTCCGATCGCGGCGGTCAGAGAAGGCGCGACGATGCCCCGCGGACGGTTCGCGCGCTTCACGCCGTATGTCGCGAGCCTCGTCGTCGGACTGGCGGTGCTCGCCCTCGCCTACGGGACGCTCGTCGACGACATCGGCACCGGCGACCGCTTCGCCCTCCTCGGTCTCGGTGTCCTCGCTCTGTTCGTCGGGGTCGCGATGCTCTCGTCCCGGCTTGTCCGTCCGCTCGCGGTCGGCGTCAGCCCGATCGGTGAGTGGCTAACGGTCGTCGTGATGATCCTGATGTGGCCGCTCTGGACGCTGCCGTACTGGCTGCTCCGCCACGGCGCGTTCGGTCCCGGCGGTCCCTCGGACGCGTGGGAGCATTCCTGCTCGGAGCCGCGCTCAACCCGCTGCTCGCCCTGATCGTGCTCGTCATGTGGGTGCGGAGCGCCGTGACGAAATGGCAGCCCGAGTGGCCGATGGAGTTCCCGGGCGTGCTGCCGTCGACGCGGATCAACCGCATCGGCCGCGAGAACGCGCGCCGGAACCCGGGCCGCACGGCCGCGACCGCGGCCGCGCTAATGATCGGGATCGCGCTCGTCACCTTCATCTCCGTGCTCGCGAACGGCCTGCGCGTGTCGAACAGCGATGCGATCGAGCGCCAGATCCAGTCCGACCTGATCGTCACATCGCAGGACGGCTACTCCGAGTTCCCGGCCGCCGTGGGCGACGCCGTCGCCGATGTGGGCGGCATCGAGACCGTCAGCAACGTCCGGCAGGACATCGCGCAGATCGACGGCGACGGCGCCAACCTCACAGGCCTGGACGACCAGATTTCCGCGGTGTACGACTTCCGCTGGGAGGACGGCTCGGACGAGGTGCTCACGCAGCTCGGCGCCGACGGTGCATTACTGCCGCACAACGTCGCCGAGGATCGGGATCTCGCAGTCGGCGACTCCTTCACCGTGCGGTCGACGGAAAACAAGTCGAAGGAGTTCGTCGTCCGCGGGATCTACGAGGGCAGTCCGTTCTACCCGCTGCTCGGGACGGCGAGCGTCTCGCAGGAGGCGTTCGACGAGCTGTACGAGCGCCCGCGCAACCGCTTCACGCTCCTCAATACGGCTGCCGGCGGCGCGGCGGCGAGGACGAACGTGGAGAGCGCGCTCGTGAGCTTCCCGGACACGCGCCTCCAGACGCGCGCGGAGTGGATCGACAAGGAGGATCAGGAGATCCAGCAGTTCCTGCTGCTCCTCTACGTCCTGCTCGCACTCTCCGTGATCATCAGCCTCTTCGGGATGGTGAACACGCTCGCGCTGTCCGTCTTCGAGCGAACGCGGGAGCTTGGGATGCTGCGTGCGATCGGGATGACGCAGCGGCAGACGCGCCGCATGGTCCACCACGAGAGCGTCATCACCGCACTGATCGGTGCGGCGCTCGGGCTCCCGCTAGGGATCTTCCTGGCGGCGCTCGTGACGAGCGCACTCAGCCAGTACGACCTCCGCTTCGAATTGCCGATCAGCCAGCTGATCGTCCTCGCGGTCGTGGCGGTGATCGCGGGTCTGGTGGCGGCGGTCACGCCCGCCCGCCGCGCCGCGCGCCTGAACCCGCTCGAAGCCCTCCAGTACGAATGAACATGGCAGGTGCAGCGTGACCAAATTCGCATTGAAAGGGCTTGCTCGGCCGGAAGCTCCGGACTGCACTGACGGCGTTCGCGATCGTGCTCGGTGTCGCGATGGTGAGCGGCACCTACGTCCTCACCGACTCGATCGACAAGGCGTTCGACTCGATCTTCACGGAGTCGCGCGCCGGTTCGACCGCGGTGATCACCGGCAAGTCGGCGTTCGACATCTCGGAGGGGAGCGGGGTTCAGGCGCCGCTTCTCGACGAATCGCTGCTCGCGCAAGGTGCGCGAGGTCCCCGGCGTCGCGCGGCCGAGGGCAGCGTCGACGGCGAGGCGCAGCTGATCGGGGACGACGGCAAGGCGATCGTCTACGGCGGCGCGCCCAACCTCGGCTTCTCGATCGCCGACGGCGATTCGGTCTTCAACCCACTGACCCTCATCGAGGGCGACTGGCCGGGGCCCGGCGAGGTGGCAATCGACAAGGCGACGGCCGACAAGGAGAACTTCGCGATCGGCAAGGTGATCGGCGTGCAGGGCGACGGGCCGGTCGAGCGTCTGCGCATCTCCGGCATCTTCCGGTTCGGCTCGGTCTCGACGATCGGCGGCGCCACGCTTGCGGGCTTCGACCTGCCCACGGCTCAGAAGATCTTCGACAAGCCAGGCAAGCTGGACGAGATCGCCGTGGCCGCCGAGCCGGGCATCAGCCGGAGACAGAGGTCGTCAGGAGATCGAGAACGTCCTGCCGCCGACCGCGGAGGTCAAGCTCGCCTCCGAGCAGGCGGAGGAGGACGCGGCCGACACGAACGAGTTCATCACCTTCCTGCAGGGCTTCCTGCTCGCCTTCGCAGGCATCGCGCTCTTCGTCGGCAGCTTCGTGATCGCGAACTCGCTCTCGATCACGATCGCCCAGCGCACGCGCGAGTTCGCGACGATCCGGACGCTCGGCGGCTCGCGACGGCAGGTGCTCGGCTCGATCGTGGTCGAGTCGCTCGTCGTCGGAACGGTCGCGTCGATCATCGGTCTCATCTCCGGCCTCGCGCTCGCGAAAGGGCTCTTCAGGCTCTTCGACGTGGTCGGTTTCACGCTCCCGAACCAGGGGCTCCTGCTGGAGACGCGGACGATCGTGGTCTCGCTGCTCGTCGGGATCCTCGTCACGCTCCTTGCCAGCCTCAGACCGGCGATCAGGGCGACCCGCGTGCCCCCGATCGCGGCCGTGCGCGAAGGCGCGACGCTGCCCGAGTCCCGATTTGCACGCTTCCGCACCGTCGGGTCGCTGGGGCTGACAGCGCTCGGCTTCGCCGCGCTCGCCTTCGGGCTGTTCGGCAGCGACCTCGGCACGACCGAGGTGCTGCTCTGGATGGGTATCGGCGCGCTCCTGATCTTCATCGGCGTCGCGCTCTTCTCTGCACGGCTTGTCCGGCCGCTCGCGACCGTGCTCGGCGCGCCGGCCGCACGGATCGGCGGCGCCGCCGGGAAGCTCGCGCGGGACAATGCCCGCCGGAACCCGCAGCGAACCGCCTCCACGGCGGCGGCGCTGATGATCGGGCTCGCGCTGGTCACGCTCGTCGCGACGCTCGCGGCCGGGATCACGAGCACCTTCCGCGGCGCGGTCGACGAGATCTTCACCTCCGACTATGCGATCACGGCGCAGAACAACTTCTCGCCGATCCCGACTGACGCGGCCGAAGCGGTCGCGAAGGTGCCTGGGGTCGAGGCGGTCGCGAGCACGCGCACCGGCGAGGCGCGCATCTTCGACAGCACGGAGTTCGTGACCGCGGTCGACCCGGACGCAGACCAGGTGCTGACCCTGCAGTGGAAGGAAGGCTCGCAGCGGACGCTCGCCACGCTCGGGGCCAACGGTGCATTCGTGGACGACTCCTACGCCGAGGACCACGACCTGCGCGTCGGCTCGCCGATCGCCGTCCAGGTTCCCTCGGGGAAGACGCTGCAGTTGCAGGTGAAGGGCATCTTCGAGCCACCCGCGGGCGGCTCGCCGTTCGGGAATGTCACGTTCTCGAGCGAGACTTTCGACCGCGAGTACGAATCGCCGAAGAACCTGTACACGTTCGTGCAGATGAGCGGCGACATCAATCCCGAGAACACGGCGAAGCTCGAGGCGGCGCTGAAGGACTTCCCCAACGCGAAGGCGCAGACGCGCGAGGAGTTCGTCGACAACCAGATCAGCGGCCTGAACAGCATCCTCAACATCCTCTACGTGTTGTTGGCGCTGTCGGTCATCGTCAGCCTCTTCGGGATCGTGAACACGCTCGTGCTGACGGTCTTCGAGCGGACACGCGAGCTCGGGATGCTGCGCGCGATCGGGATGACGCGGCGCCAGGTGCGGCGGATGATCCGACACGAGAGCGTGATCACGGCGCTGATCGGCGGCGTCCTCGGAATCATCCTCGGGGTCGTCCTGGGCGCCTTGTTGATCGCGAGGGTCGACTTCATCGAGTTCGCGCTGCCCACATCGCAGATCATCACGTTCGCGATCGCAACGATCGTGGTCGGCATCCTCGCCGCGATCTTCCCTGCGCGCCGCGCCGCGCGGCTCGATCCGCTCAAAGCGCTCCAGTACGAGTAGCCTCGCCGCGTGCAGGTCACGCTTTGCGACGTCGGCCCGCGGGACGGGCTCCAGAACGAGCCGGACACGCTGGCGCCGTCGGTTCGGGGCGAGCTCGTGCGCCGGCTGGCGGCCACGGGCCTGCCGCGGATCGAGGCGGTCAGCTTCGTCGATCCGCAGCGCGTGCCGCAGATGGCCGGGGCGGAGGAGGCCGTCGTCGCCGTGGGCGAGGTCACAGCCGAGCTCTCCGGCCTCGTCCTCAATGAGCGGGGCTGGGAACGGCTCGCGGCGACGCCGCTCGATCGCGTCAACGTGACGCTCGCCGCGACGGAGACGTTCAACCAGCGGAACGGCAACGCGTCACTCGAGGATGCGGCCGCGCGCGTCGAACGGATCCTCGCCGCCGCCGACCGTCCCTCCACGGCGACGATCAGCGTCTCGTTCGGCTGCCCGTTCGAGGGCGAGGTCGATCCGGGTGTGGTGGCCGCGCTCGCCGAGCGGCTCGTCGCCGCCGGCGCCGGCGAGGTCGTCCTCGCCGACACGATCGGCGTCGCCACACCCGGGCCGGTCCGCCGGCTGCTCGAGCGGATCTCGATTCTCGGCGTCCCGGTCGGCGGCCACTTCCACGACACCCGGCACACAGGTGTCGCCTGCGCCTGGGCGGCGGTCGAGGCGGGAGCGGCCGTCCTCGACGCATCGGTCGGCGGTCTCGGCGGCTGCCCGTTCGCCCCGCGCGCGACCGGCAACGTCGCGACCGAGGACGTGCTCTACCTGCTCGACCGCGAGGGGGTCGCGACCGGGGTCGATCTCGACGGGCTGATCGCTGTCGCACGCTGGCTCGAGGAGCTGCTCGGCCGCGAGCTACCGGGCCGGGTCTACCGAGCCGGCCGCTTCCCGCCAAGTAACAGTCTGTTACAAGGCGGTTCGGCTCCAGAACGGCCTCACCCGCTCCCAAGTAACAGTCTGTTACTTGGCTTCGAGGACGCGGACGATGCCGGCATCGACGAGTTCGGCGATCTCGGCGTCTGCATAGCCCGCCTCGGCGAGGATCTCGGCGGTGTGCTCGCCTAGGAGCGGCGGCGGGCTGCGGTGCTCGACGCGCTCGCCGTCGAGCGAGAGCGGCAGCGCCGCTAGCCGGAGGTCCGGGATCGCCGGGTGGGGGAGGCTCTGCACGATTCCGAGCGCCTCGGTCTGCGGTGACGCGAGCACGTCCGCCACGTCCGCGACCGGAGCAGCCGGCACGCCGGCGCGTGTGAGCCGCTCGTGCCAGGAGGCGGTGTCGTCCTCGGCGAAATACGGCTCGAGCAGCGCGACGAGCTCGTCGCGGTTTGCGACCCGGTCGGGGTTGGTGCGGAAGCGCGGGTCGTCGACCAGCTCGTGTGCGCCGAGCTCGCCACAGAGGAGCGCGTAGAGCCGGTCGTTCCCCGCTGCCACCATCAGCTCGCCGTCGCGCGTCGGCAGCACCTGATAGGGCGCGATCGTCGGGAAGCGCGTGCCCTCGCCCTGCGGCACGGTGCCGTCGGCGAGATAGCCGGCGAGGTGGTAGCCGATGTAGCCGAGCGCCGTCTCGTAGAGCGAGACGTCGACCACGCGGCCTTCGCCGCTGGTCGCGCGTTCGAGCAGCGCGGCAAGGATCCCGAGTGCGGCCCACGTTCCGGTGCCCTGGTCGATCAGCGACGAGCCGACACGGACTCCCGGGCGGCCCGGCTCGCCCGTCATCGAGATCAGCCCGCCTGCCGCCTGCATCAGTGCGTCGTAGCCCGGCTCCTCGCGCTGCGGCCCGACGCTCCCGTACGCGCCGACCGAGCAGTAGACGAGCCGCGGGTTGCGGGCGCGCAACGCTTCTGCGCCGAGTCCGAGCCGCTCCGCGAGCCCGGGGCGCAGGCTCTGGAGGAAGACGTCGGCTCCGTCGACGAGCCGCAGAACGCGCCTCGCGTCCGCGCGGATCGCGAAGCGAGCAGGCGAGCGAGCGCTTCGACGCGTTCGCCGAGAGGAACATCGTCCCCTCACCGTTCCAGAACGGCGGGCCCCACGCGCGGCCGTCGTCGCCGGTGTCCGGCCGCTCGACCTTGATCACGTCCGCGCCGAGCGCGCCGAGGATCTCGGCGCAGTAGGGGCCCGCGATCGACGTCGTCACGTCGAGCACGCGCATGCCCGCCAGCGGGGAGAACGGGGCGAGAGCGACATGCCCTCATCATCGCGACTCGGGTCTCTGCGAGGATGCGGCAAGTGCTCCAGTCGATCACTGACGCCGTCTCCGGCTCGGACTGGAGCTATCTGATCGTCTTCGTGATCGCGATGCTCGACGCGTTCTTCCCGATCGTTCCGAGCGAGGCGACCGCGATCGCCGCGGGAGTGGTCGCGGCGGGCGAGGGAGGTCTTCGGGTCGAGCTCGTGATCGTTGCCGCCGCGCTCGGGGCATTCGTCGGCGACAACATCTCCTACGCCGGCGGCCACTTCCTCGGCGAGCGCCTGACTCGCCGGTTCTTCTCGAGCGAGAAGTCGCAGAAACGCCTGAAGTGGGCGCGAGAAGACACTGCGCGAGCGAGGCCCCTATCTGATCGTGGTCGCCCGCTTCATTCCGGGGGGCCGCACGATCACGACCTTCACCGCCGGGTTCACGAACGCGATGGGCTGGCGGCGGTTCCTTATCTTCGACGCGATCGCCTGCGCGATCTGGGGCTCGTACACCGTCCTGCTCGGCTACTTCGGCGGCAAGTCGTTCGAGGAGGAGCCCTGGAAGGGGCTCCTCCTCGCGTTCGTGGTTGCGCTCGCCGTTACGGGAGTGGTTGAGCTGGTGCGCTACCTGCGTCACCGCCGCGCCCACGCTTGAGCCCGAGGTCGCGCATGCCGCGATGGGCGATGACGGCGGCCATGACGAGCACGACGAGTGCGAACAGCCCGTGCAGGCCGTGAACGTAGGCCGCTGACTTGCTTACCGCCTCGTCGTCGGGGGGCAGCAGGAAGATCTGCACGGTGCCGACGAAGAAGAGCGAGAAGCAGAAACCGATCCACTTCCATTGCCTCGGCCAGGCGCCGAAGGCCGTCAGGAAGACGAGCAGTTCCGACAGGTGGATGATGAGCCCGCCGACGATGCCGTGGGCGTCGAGCGCACCCTCGCCCGCCCCCATCGCGTACGACGCGATCAGGTAAGCCTGAACGAAGACGCCGGCGACGATGATCGATGCAAGTACGAAGTTGATCCAAAGGAAGTTTCGTCTCATGGCGTGCGACCCTACGCGACTCGCCGGATAGCCTCAAGCCGTGACGGTTCATGTCACAGGTGCGACCGGCTACCTCGGCTCGGAGCTCGTCCGGCTGCGGCCCGATGCGTCCACCGAACGGGTCGAGCTCCGCGACGCCGACGCAGTCGCACGCACTGCTCGAGCGCGTGCGGCCGGAAACGGTGATTCACACCGCCTACCGCCAGGAGGACCCGAGCGTCAACGTCGAGGGCTCCGAGCACGTGGCGCGCGCCGCCGCCGCCGTCGGGGCGCGCCTCGTTCACCTCTCGAGCGACGTCGTCTTCGACGGCCTGAAGGGTGAGCCGTACGTGGAGGACGATCCGCTCTCGCCCGTCAACCCGTACGCCGAGTCGAAGGCGGAAGCCGAGCGCCGGGTTGCGGCTGCGCATCCGGAGGCGCTGATCGTCCGCACGTCGCTGATCGTCGGCGGTGCCCAGCGATCGGCAAGCCGTCGAAGCACGAGCTCGCGGCGACCGGACCGGGTCCCTGGTTCACGAACGAGATCCGCTCTCCGATTCAGGTCACCGACCTGGCGCGCGCATTGCTCGAGCTCGCCGAGCTCGAGGTCGCCGGGCCGCTGCACGTCGCCGGCGCCGACGGGGTCTCGCGAGCCGAGCTCGCGGAGCTGATCGCAGGCCGACCCGTCGCGACGGCGGAGGCGCCTCCGGCACGGCCGCTCGACTGCCGGCTCGACTCCTCTCGCGCGGAGTCGCTGATCCGCACCCGGTTGCGTGGGGTGCGCGAGCTCTTCGGCCGGGAGGCTAGCTCTCGTCCTCGAGCCGCTCGGCGATCTGGTCGGGGCGCTTCGCGGCCCGTTCTGCGAGCGCGTCGACGTCGGAAACGACCCGCTCGAGCGAGGCCTCCACCGAGCGCCTCACGCTTGCCTCGATTCGCTGGGCCATCCGGGCGCCGAGGTCGGCCTCCCAGTCGGCGTCGTCGGCCGGCGGAGCGTCGCGCATGGGCGCCTTGGGCTGGGTGACGCCCTCGATCTCGAGCTCGAAGATCCGCTCTGGCTCGTCGATGTCCTTCAGCTGCCGCTCGCCGAGCGGGAACACCGAGACGCCCTCCGGCAGCGAGGAGCCGACAAGCGCGCGCGTCGTCTCGGAGAGCAGCACGTGGCCGCCGCTCCCCGACGGTGCAGAGCCGCGCCGCGCGGACGACGTCGAGCCCGAGGTATCCCTCGCTGCCAACGAGAGGCTCGCCGGTGTGCAGGCCCATGCGGACGAGGACGGCGACTCCGTCGGGCCACTCGCTGCTCAGCATGGGCGCGCTGCGCCTCGACGGCCGCGGTGACCGCGTCGCGCGCGCGTGCGAAGGCGAAGAAGAAGGCGTCTCCTTGCGTGTCGATCTCGACGCCGCCGTGCTCCGTGAAGCGCTCGCGCATGAGCCGGCGGTGCTCGGAGAGGACCTCGTCGTAGCGGTCGCCGAGCCGCTTGAGAAGGGCGGTCGAGCCCTCGACGTCGCTGAACAGGAAGGTGACGGTGCCGCTGGGGAGCTGAGGCATGCGCCCAGTATGCAAAGCGCATGGCAAGCTCGGGCTGTGAACAGGCTCGCGGACGAGACCAGCCCCTACCTGCTCCAGCACGCCGGCAACCCGGTCGACTGGTACCCCTGGGGCGAGGAGGCGCTCGGCCGAGCCCGCGACGAGGACCAGCCGATCCTGCTCTCGATCGGCTACGCGGCGTGCCACTGGTGCCATGTGATGGAGCACGAGTCGTTCGAGAACGCGTCGATCGCGGCGTTGATGAACGAGCACTTCGTCAGCATCAAGGTGGATCGCGAGGAGCGGCCCGACCTCGATGCGGTCTACATGGAGGCGGTTGTCGCGCTCTCCGGGCAGGGCGGCTGGCCGATGACGGTCTTCCTGACGCCCGGCGGCGAGCCCTTCTACGGCGGCACGTACTACCCGCCCGAGCCCAGGCACGGCCTGCCGAGCTTCCCTCAGGTGCTGGACGCGGTCGCGGCAGCGTGGCGAGACCGGCGCGACGAGGTCGCGACGTCGGCGGCCCAGCTCGTCGAGGCAGTCGGACGCTCGACGTCGCTCCGTCCGTCCAACGAGCCGCTGACCGACGCCGTGCTCGCGGCCGCCGTACGAGGGCTCCGCGCGAGCTTCGAGCCGTCGTACGGCGGTTGGGGGCGCGCGCCGAAGTTTCCGAACGCGCCGGTGCTCGAGTTCCTGCTCCGGCAGGACAGCGACGACGCCCGCGCGATGGTGGCCAAGACGCTCGACGAGATGGCGGCCGGAGGGATGTACGACCTCCTCGGCGGCGGCTTCCACCGCTACTCGGTCGACGGCCGCTGGCTCGTTCCGCACTTCGAGAAGATGCTCTACGACAACGCCCTGCTCGCGGCGGCGTACCTGCACGGCTGGCTCGTGACCGGCGACGATCGCTACCGCGAGGTCACCCGCGCGACGATCGAGTACATGCTGCGCGAGCTGCTGCTGCCGGAGGGAGGCTTCGCCTCGGCGCAGGACGCGGACACCGACGGTGTCGAAGGGCTCACGTTCACCTGGACCGAGGACGAGGGCGCTCCCGCCGAGCTCCTCGAGCCGTTCGAGCACGGAAGGTCGATCATCCGCGGCGACGTCGACGAGGCGACTCGCGCCCGGCTCTTCGAGTTGCGGGAGCAGCGGCCCAAGCCGCTGCGCGACGACAAGGCGATCGCGTCCTGGAACGGGCTTGCGCTTGCGGCGCTCGCGGAGACGGCCCGTCGTTTCGAACGGCCGGACTGGGTCGAGGCCGCGCGCGACCTCGGCTCCTTCCTGCTCGGCCCGCTCTCCGACGAGGACGGGCGGCTGCGGCGCAGCCGGCGCGATGGCCGCACGAGCGGGCCTGGCTATCTCGACGACTACGCCAACGTCGCGCACGGCTTGCTCGAGCTGCACCTCGCGACCGGCGAGCTCCGGTGGCTCGAGGAGGCGAACCGGCTGGCGAGGCTGGCGGTCGAGCTCTTCGCCGACGAGGAGCACGGTGGCTTCTTCCTCTCCGCTCTGGACGGCGAGCGCCTGGTCGCACGAACGAAGCAGCTCGACGACCACCCGCTCCCGTCGGGCAACGCGATGCTCGCCCACGTCTTGCTGCGGCTCGCGCGGATCTACGGCGACGACGAGCTCGAGCGGCTCGGCGTGGCCGTGCTCCGGCTCGTGCGGCCTGCGCTCGAGCGGGCGCCCGCAGCCTTCGGCTGGGCACTCTGCGCGCTCGACCTGCACCTGAGCCCGCCACGCGAGCTCGCGATCGTCGGCCCGGTCGACTCAGAGGTCGCGCGGGCGGCGCTCGCGCCCTGGCAGCCAAACACGGTCGTCGCGGTCGGGCAGTCCGACCACGTTCCGTTGCTTGCCGGCAAGACGCTCGTGGACGGGAAGGCCGCCGTGTATGTCTGCGAGCGGTTCGCGTGCCAGGCGCCCGTCACGGATCCGGCTGAACTCTCAGTGTCAGGTGCCTAACTTTCCCTCGCCGCCCGTTGTCTAAGTTCACGAGAAGGAGTAATCTCGCGCTTCAGCGGGCCTCTTTTCGACTACCAGGGGAGACTTATGCGTAGGTTCACACTCGCCGGATTGGTGCTCGTAGGAGCGCTGCTCCTTGCCATTCCGTCGGCTTTTGCCCAATCCGATGTCACCGCGGCAGACCCGGGCATCACGGCCAAGACGATCACGATCGGCGGGAGTTTCCCGCTGACGGGCCCAGCCTCGAGCTACGCGCCGATTCCGGCGGCGATGAAGGCGTACTTCAGCTACATCAACGCCCGCCGCGGGCCTGACGGCAAGCGCGGTGTCTTCGGGCGCCAGATCGTCTTCAAGTATTACGACGACGGCTACAACCCGGTCAACTCGGTCCAGCAGCAGCGAAAGCTGGTCGAGCAGGACAAGGTATTCGCGATCGTCGGCACGCTCGGCACCGAGGTCAACCAGGCCGTGCAGCCCTACTTGAACCAGCAGAAGGTGCCGCACGTCCTCGTCTCCACCGGAGCGAGCGACTTCGGCAAGGACTACAGGAAATATCCCTGGACGATCGGCTGGCAGCCCGATTACGTTGCCGAGGGCCGGCTGTACGGGGGAGACATCAACAAGAACCACGCGGACGCGAAGATCGCCATCCTGTACCAGAACGACAGCTACGGCAAGGACTACCTCGCGGGCTTCAAGTCGGCTCTCGGCACTGCCAAGGTGAAGAGCCAGATCGTTCGCGAGGAGGCCTTCGACGTCCTCGGCGGCGGCACGCCGCAGTCGCAGTTGATCCGGCTACGCGCCTCTGGTGCGGACACGCTGATGATCTTCGTCACGCCGACACCGACGGTGCAGACCTACGCGATCATCCGGGCGCTCAACTGGAAGCCCGCGAACATCTACGTGAACTCGGTCTCGGCGACCGACACGTTCATGGGAGCCGCCGTCCTCCGCTCCAGCGCGGCGACGGTCAACGGTTCGATCAGCGCGCAGTACCTGAAGGACCCGGCGTCGCCCGCGTGGGCGAACGACGCGACGGTGAAGCAGTACCAGACGCTGATGGCGAAGTACAACCCGAATGGGCGCGTCACGGACGGGCTCAACTTCTACGGGTTCGCCAAGGCGGACACGTTCGTCCGCGCGATGTACAAGGCCGGCAACAACCCGACACGGGCCGGTTTGATGAGGGCGCTGCTCTCGTTCAACGAGACGACGCCGTACCTGCTCCCGGGCTCGCGGCTGAAGACGACCGCGACGGATCACTTCATCATCTCGCATCAGCGGCTGATGACGTACAACGGCGGAGCCTGGACCGGGGCTGGCGCGCTCGTCGATGGGCGGCCGCGCGGGTAGTCCGAACACGAAAGCTGGAATGATCGTGGGGGCCGGCGACGGCCCCCACGCATTTCCATGGACTTCACCCTCACCCCAGAGCAGGAGCTGATCCGCGCCTCGGCGCGGGAGCTCTGCGAGCGCGAGCTCGTACCTCACGCCCGCGCCTGGGACGAGGCCGAGGAGCTACCGCGCTCGCTCGTCGCCACCCTCGCGGAGGCGGGCTTCCTCGCTGCCGGTCTGCCGGAGGAGCTCGGCGGCGGCGGGCTCGACTCCGTCTCGTACTGCCTGCTCTGCGAGGAGCTCGGCAAGGCCGACTCGTCGGTGCGCGGGATCGTCTCGGTCTCGAACGGCCTCTTCGGCAAGACGGTCGCGAAGTGGGGGACGGACGAGCAGCAGCAGGCGCTGCTGCCCCAGCTGGCGAGCGGAGAAGGGCTCGGCTGCTACGCGCTCACCGAGCCCGGCTGCGGCTCCGACGCGGCGGCGCTCGCAACCCGGGCCGAACGCGACGGCGACGACTGGGTACTGACCGGCTCGAAGGTCTTCATCACGCTCGGCTCCTGGGCCGCGACGGCGATCGTCTTCGCCCGCACAGGCGGCGAAGGCCCGAAGGGGATCAGCGCGTTCCTCGTGCCGACCGATCTGGCCGGCTTCGAGGCGAGGCCGATGAAAGGGAAGCTCGGGCTGCGTGCCCAGGACACCGCGGAGCTCTCGCTCGACGGCGTCCGCGTGCCCGGCTCGGCGCTGCTCGGTCCCGAGGGCGACGGCTTCAAGGTTGCGATGTCGGCGCTCGACAACGGCCGCATCTCGCTCGCCGCCGGCTGTGTCGGGATCGCGCAGGGCTGCCTCGACGCATCGGTCGGCTACGCAAAGGAGCGCGAGGCGTTCAAGAAGCCGATCGCGGCCTTCCAGCTCGTGCAGCAACTGCTCGCGGAGATGCACGTCGAGACCGAAGCCGCTCGCCTTCTTACCTGGCGGGCGGCCGCGCTGGCCGACGCCGGTAGGCCGTACACGGTCGAAGCGGCGATCGCGAAGTGGTACGCGAGCGAGGCCGCCGTTCGGGCCGCGAACGCCGCCGTGCAGGTCCTCGGCGGCTACGGCTACGTCGACGAATACCCTGTGGCGAAATACCTGCGCGACGCCCGCGTGACCACGCTGTACGAGGGGACGAGCCAGATCCAGACGCTGATCGTCGGTCGCGCGCTGACCGGCGAATCCGCCTTCACCTAAGGAGACCTCGATGCCCGAAGCCGTCATCGCAGCTGCCGCCCGCACCCCGATCGGGCGCGCGGGCAAGGGATCGCTGATGGACGTCCGCCCGGACGATCTGCTCGCGTTCGCGATCGAAGAGGCGGTCGGCCGGGTCGAAGGTCTCGATCCGAGCGAGATCGTCGATGTGATGGTCGGCTGCGGCTTCCCGCAGGAGAAGCAGGGGATGAACCTCGCCCGGCGCGGCGCGCTCCTGGCCGGGCTTCCCAAGAGCGTTCCCGGCACGACGGTGAACCGCTTCTGCGCCTCGTCGCTGCAGACCGCGCGGATGGCCTTCCACGCGATCAAGGCCGGCGAGGGTGACGTCTACGTCGCCGCGGGGGTCGAGTCGATCTCCCAGGTCGACGGCTACCCGAAGGACTCGGAGGAGCTGCACCCGAACCTCGTCGGCGAGGGTGCGATCGCGAACGTCTACATCCCGATGGGCCTCACCGCCGAGAACGTCGCCGAGCGCTACGACGTCTCGCGCGACGACATGGACCGTTTCGCGCAGCGCTCGCAGGAGCGCGCGGTCGCGGCGCAGGCGTCCGGCTTCTTCGCTCGCGAGCTGACGCCGTACCCGAAGGCGGACGGCACCGTTGTCTCCGCAGACGACGGCCCGCGGCCCTCGTCGACGTTCGAGAAGCTGCAGGAGCTCCAGCCCGCCTTCAAGCCGGACGGCAGTGTGACGGCCGGAAACTCGTGCCCGCTCAACGACGGCGCTGCGGCGCTCGTGATCATGTCCGAGGAGCGGGCGCAGGAGCTCGGCGTGAAGCCGCGGGCCCGAATCATCGCGAGCGCGGTCACCGGGCTCGACCCCGAGATCATGGGCGTCGGCCCGATCGACGCCGTGCGGCAGGCGCTCGACCGGGCGGGGATGACGATCGACGACATCGACGTGATGGAGCTGAACGAGGCGTTCGCTGCGCAGGTGATCCCGGTCTGCCGCGAGCTCGGCGTCGACCCGTTCGGCGAGAAGCTGAATCCGCACGGCGGCGCGATCGCGCTCGGCCATCCCTACGGCATGACGGGCGCGCGGATCATGTGCACGCTCCTGAACGACCTGGACACGCTCGACGGCACGATCGGCCTCGAGACGATGTGCGTCGGCGGCGGCCAGGGCATGGCGATGATCGTGGAACGCCTCAGCTGAACCACGAGGGCATCGCGCTGGAGTGGGGGCTCGAGCTCGGTGAGCCCTTCGCACTCTCGCGCCACTCGTTCGTCGCGCCAGCGGGCGACGCCGTCCTCAAGCTCGTCCCCCCGGAGGACGACGAGTCGGCGGAGGAGGCGGACGCTCTGGCCCTCTGGGACGGCGACGGCGCCGTGCGGCTGCTCCGCCACGACCGCGCCCGGCGGGCGCTCCTGCTCGAGCGCGCGCTGGCCTGGGCACCGACCTTGCGGGCTTAGCCGAGGAGCGCAGGCCGCATCTGCGATCGCCGTCGAGGTCGGCGCTGGCTCTGGCGGCCCGCCGGCGTGCGCGTTCCGCTGGATCGGCGACCACGTCCCGCGCTGGCTCGCGAAGCCGCGAACCGGGCGAGCTCGTGCGCTCGCGCGCGAGCTCTACGCCACGCTCGAGGCGGCGCAACGATCGCTCGTGCACGGCGACTTCCACCACCACAACATCCTGCGCTCCGAGCGCGGATGGCTCGCCATCGACCCGAAGCCGATGCTCGGCGAGCCGGAGTTCGACGTCCCGCCCTTCCTCTGGAATCCCGCTCCCGTGCCGGCTCCGGGTCGAGCACCTCGAGGCCCGGCTCGCCGCCTTCGTCGCTGCCGGGCTCGACGAGGAGCGGATCCGGATGTGGACGGTGATCCGCGGCGCCTACCTGCAACCGCAGGAGGCCAGGCGCTGCGCGCGTTGCTCTAGCGGTCGAAGTACCCGCGCAGCTCCTCCCAGAGGTGCTCCATCGTCGTCGTCCGCGCCGGCGTGGAGCGGGTCGTAGGGGATGTAGTTGACCGTGCGGACGATCCAGCCGTCGTCTCCGAGATCGAGGACGTTGATGCACGCGGGCGCTTGCTCGAAGGTGCCGAAGTAGGTGCGGTCGCCGGAGAGGGCGTAGGAGATGACGATCCGGTTGACGCCGCCGTGGAAGACGGCCAGCGCCGTGTCCCATTCCCGCGCCACGAGCCGGTCGAGCGCGGGGTGGATCCGGTCGAGCGCCTCGCCGAGCGACTCGCCGCCGAGGAAGCGGGCGTCCTCGTCGCGGACGCGGAGCGCACCGACGAAGAGCGGCTCGAGCTCCTCGGGCGGGAGCGCGTCGAGGCGGCCGCCGCGCCACTCGGAGAACTCGGGCAGGCGCTCGACCTCGTGGCCGGGCGCGACGATCGCCGCCGTCTCCGCGGTCCGCGGCAGGTTGCTCGAGACGACGAGGTCGAGCTCGACGCCCGCGAGCGCGTCGCGCGCAGCCTCGGCCTGCTCGAGCCCGCGCGCGGTGAGAGGCACGTCCTCCGGGCTCACGGGCCTGCCGGTCTCGTCCACGTACGAAACGTCGGCGTGCCGCATCAGATACAGGCGTCGCCTCACGGCACTCCGAGCGCGTCCTTGACCTGCTGGACGCGCTGCTCGACGGGTCCCGTCAGCGTCACGAACGGGATCGCACGTTGCGCGAGGTCGCGCACCTGTTGCTGCTGGAATTGGTCCGCGGCTGCGCCGGCCATCTCCCGGGTCCCGTCCTGCACCCACGGGAAGTCGTTGTCGCAGACGAACCACGTGTAGTCGTCCACGGTCCGGTCGACCAGTTCGTGCAGGCGTGCATCCGCGGTCCCGTACGACCGCAGCGACCAGTGCAGGGTCGTCCAGGCATTGGTGTCGCAGAAGAGGTACCGCCGCGAATGCCGGGCGGCTGCGTCCTCTCGCTGCCGCTGCCGAAGCGCCATCTTCAGGTGGTCGGCGAACGAGCCCTCCAGTCCCTGTGCCTCCCAGAGCTCCCGGCCGAACTCGTGTGTCCAGAGCGTGCTCAACTCCTCCGCCATCCTCTTCGCGAGCGTGGACTTCCCTGTCGACTCGGTGCCGACGAAGACGACGCGCTCGATCAGCGACGAGTACACGAGCGGGTCCATCCAGCCGCGGTAGGCGTACGGGTCGGAGCGGATCACCGTCCCCGATGTCGGAACGAGCGTCCTCGCCTCGTCGACCAGGACGTGCGTCGCGCCCAGGAGACCCGCGAACCGCTCGTAGCCGGGCTCGCTCGAGAAGACCCGGTCGAAGCGCCCCAGGAACGCGACGCCCTCGGCGTAGACCTCGGCGTACGCCGGATCGTCGGCGTTCGCGTCGTCAGCGAGTGGATCTTCGAGCGAGAGGATGTTCTCCGCCTGCGGATAGAGCCGGCTCAGCCAGCTGAGCCGCAACTCGACCGGCATTCGCTCGCTCCCGGGCCGCCGGCTGTCGTAGACGACGATCGTGAGGTCGTCCACCTGCGAGAGGGCCGTCTCGATCATCAACTGGTGTCCGCGATGCAGCGGCAGGAACTTCCCGAAGACGAGCCCGCGCTTCACGCGACCGCGACCCCGGAGGGACGAGCGGCGGCGCGCAGCCGTTGCTCGTCGCGCACCCACTGGAACCAGCCGACGAAGTTGATCGCCTGGTAGACGAAGGTCATCACGAACGGGCCCCAGAGCTTGCCGTGAAAGAAGAGCGGCCAGGAGCACACGTTCGAGAGGCTCCACGCGATCCAGTTCGCCTTGTAGCGGAAGGCGTCCAGCCACATCGCCGCGATTGCGAGTAGCACGCTTCCGGCCTCCAGCGCCCACCAGAGCGTGCCGGTGTAGCCCTCCATGTTGCGGTAGGCGTAGACGCTGTAGGCGAAGACTCCGAACGCGAGCACCGTCCCGACGACGTCGCTCCGCACGCGCGGGTTCCAGCCGATTCGCCACTTCACGAGCGCCCACTGCAGCATCCCGTACGCGGCGAAGGCGAGGAAGCTCACCTGCAGCCAGCCGAGCAGCGGCAGCCCGCTGGAAAAGAAGAGCGCGCACCACAGGCTGGCGTTCACGATCATCCAGGCCCAGTAGCCCTGGCTCTTCCAGACGAGAAAGCCGGTCGCGATCACCGCCGCCAGGCCGCCGCCCCAGCCCTCGACGAAGTCACGGCCTCCGAGAAATGCGTAGCCCGCGAGGTTGATCAGGACGAACGTCGCGGCCACTAGCAGCGTGCAGGAACGGGCTGTGCACGTGGCGCCCGAATCGATCGATCATTGTCGCCTCCTTGTTGGTTTGCCGCTCTCGCGGCTTCGGGCTCCCGTCAGGGGCCCAGGCGGCTCGATCAGGAACGCCGCCCGTCATGAAGACACTCTCAACGTAGCTCATCGTCGGGGGCCCGGCAAGCCCCGGTCAGCTGTACTTGGCCAGGTGCCGCGGGTTCGAGACGCGGAGCTTCTGCGCCACCTGCTCCTTCAGGAGCGCGACGACGTTCTCCGGCACGTCGCCCGCCCGGATGCGGCGTGCGAGCCCCAGGCCCAATCTTCCTCGCGGGGCGGCGTCGTCGCCCAGAGCTCCCGCTCGGCGATTCCGAGCCCGTTGATCGCGACGATCGTCCGGAACTTCAGCCGGTGGTCGTCGAGGATCGGGAGGATCTCGTCCTGGAGGAACTCGCGGACGGCCTCCGCCAGCTCCTGCGGGGTAGGACGGTCATGCGGCATGGTCGATGAGATCGAGCAGCTCGTACTCCATCTCGGCGGCGAGCCGCCCCAGTACGGCGAGCTCGACCGAGCGTTCCTGGCCGTTGAGGTGGCGGCGTGACTGGGTCAGGCAGCCGGTCGCCCATTTGACGTTGCCGAAGACCTCCCAGACGAGCAGCTCCTCGCGCGTGACCTCGCGGCCGGTCAGCTCGGCGTAGCGCTCGAGGTAGGGGTCGAGCTCGCCGATCCCGCCGAGGTGCCGGTCGTCCGCGCCGAAGCGCCAGGCCCGCACCAGCGGCCAGGCGAGATCCTCGATCGGATCGGAGAGGTGGGCGAACTCCCAGTCGAGGACCGCGACCAGGCCGTGCTCGTCGACGGCCACGTTCCCGATCCGCCAGTCGCCGTGGACGACGACCGGCTGGCGGCCCTGCGGCAGCCGCTCCTTGACCCAGTGCAGGCCGAGCTCGATCGCAGGGTGGGGCTCGCCGACCGAGTCGAGCTCCTCGTAGAAGCGGGCGATCATGTCGCCCTGCTCGAGGAAGGGCAGCCGCTCGGGCGGGATCGCGTGGATCTTCGCCAGCTCTTCGGCCAGCTGGAGGTCGAGTCCGGGCGGCGGGCTCTTCACGATCCGCCGGCCGATCGTCTCACCCTTGATCCGCTCCATCACGAACGCCTCGCGGCCCTCGATCTCACCCAGGTACGCGATCGGCTCCGGCACCTTGACGCCGGCTTCGTGTGCGGCGCGCAGCACCTCGAACTCGTGCTCGAGCGTCAGCGTGTTCTGGTGGATGACGCCGCCCGCGGCGCGGCGGATCAGGAGCTCGCGCCCACCCGCGTCCACCGCCCAGGCCTCCTTGGAGGCGCCGCCGGCAAGGAGCACGGCGCGCTCGACGGGCTCTCCGAGCGCGGCCGCAAACGCAGCCCTCACAGCAGCAGCTCCGCCATCACGTCGAGCGCCTCCTGCTGGCGCGCCTGGATGACGAGCGTCGAGATCCCGGCTTCGCGCCAGGCCTCGAGCCGCTCGGCGATCCGCTCCTTCGGCCCCACGAGCGCGATCTCGTCGACGAGCTCGTCCGGCACCGTCATCGCAGCCTCGCCCTTCATCCCGGAGAGGTAGAGCTCCTGGATCTTCGCCGCGGCCTCCTCGAAGCCGTAGCGCTGGGTGAGCGAGTTGTAGAAGTTCTTGCCGCGGGCGCCCATGCCGCCGATGTAGAGCGCGAGCATCGGCTTCAGCATGTCGCGGCACTGCTGCACGTCGTCGCCGACGAGGACGGGGCACATCGGCGCGACCTGGAAGTCCTCGGACGCGCCCTCGAGCGAGGGGCCGTGGATCTCGCGAAAGCGGTACGGGGAGAAGAAGATCGGCAGCCAGCCGTCTGCGATCTCGGCTGCGAGGGCGACGTTCTTCGGCCCGATCGCGGCGAGGTAGATCGGCACGTCGCGGCGGAGCGGCTTCAGGATCAGCTTCAGCGGCTTGCCGAGCCCGGTCGCGTCCTCGCCGGAGTAGGGGATGTCGTAGTGGGCGCCGTGGTGCTCGACCGTCTCGCGGCGGAGCGCTGCGCGCACGATCTCGACGTACTCGCGCGTGCGGCCGAGCGGCTTCCCCCACGGGACGCCGTGCCAGCCCTCGACGACCTGGGGCCCGGAGGTGCCGAGGCCCAGCAGGACGCGGCCGCCGGAGAGCTGATCGAGCGTCGCGACCGTCATCGCGGTCATCGCGGGCGTGCGTGCCGGCATCTGCATGATCGCGGTGCCGATCCCGATCTGCTCGGTGGTCGCCGCGATCCAGCTCGCCATCGTGACCGCGTCCGCGCCCCACGCTTCCGACGTCCACGCGGAGTGGAACCCAAGCCGGTCGGCGTGCTGCGCCATCGCGACGCCGCCGATCGGGTCGTCGTAGCCGAGCTGCAGGCCGAGCTTCACAGCTGCGGCACCATTCCCTCGGCGCCTTCGACACGGGGGCCGGGGACGTTCGGGAACTTGAACTTGAGTGGCTCGCGGCCGGGCTGGCAGACCCACGCCTGGCCGGTCTCCTCGCTGCGGGCGGCCAGCAGCGCCGCCTGCGCGATCTCCTCCGGCTCCATCAGCGGGAAGCCTGCCGCGTCGAGCTCCGCCTGCGCGCCCTCGGTCATCGGCGTGCGCACGATCCCGGGGCAGATCAGGTTGATCCGGATTCCACGCGGCTCGAGCACCGGCGCCATCGAGCGCGCATAGCCGACCACGGCATGCTTGGTCAGCACGTAGAGCGGATCCGACTCCATCGGGATCAGGCCGGCGAGCGACGCGGTGACGACGAAGACGCTGCCGGCGCTCATCCGCGGCGTGAGCGCCTGGACGCCGAAGACGACGCCGTCGACATTGACGCCCAGAATGCGGCGGTAGTCGTCGATCGTTCCGTCCCCTTTCGCAAGGACGCCCGCATTCAGGCAGACGACGTCGGCCGGCTCCACGTCCAACCACGCCTGCGGGTCGGAGACGTCGAACCCGTCGACGAGATCCAGCCCCCGCACCTCGGCGCCCTCAGCCTCGAGCGCGGCGACGAGCGCGCGCCCGATCCCGCCGGACGCGCCGGTGACGACTGCGGTCTCAGGGAACAAGAACGACCTTCCCGGTCGACTTTCGCGAACCGATCAGGTCGAGCGCCTCGTTCGCCTGCTCGAGCGGGAACTCCGCCCCCACGACAGGCTTGATCGCGCCGCGGCGCCAGAGCGCGAGCAGCTCGTCGACCTCGAGCCGGATCAGATCCGCCTTGAACCCCATCAGCCGGCCGAGGTAGAAGCCGAGCACGCCGATGTTGCGTCCAACGAGCCGGGCGGGGTCGACCGGCTCCCAGGCGCCGCCGGCGAAGCCGATTCCGATCGCGACGCCCAGCGGCCGCAACGAGTTGATGCAGGCGGTGAACACGGGCCCGCCGACCGGGTCGAGCGCCACGTCGATGTCGTCGAGCTCGCCGATCTCCTCGTACGAGACCGTTCGCTGCGCGCCCAGGTCGCGGGCGAGTTGGAGCTTCTCCTCCGAGCCCGCCGCGGCGGTTACGCTCGCGCCGGCGAACGCGGCGACCTGGATCGCGGCCGTGCCGACCCCGCCCGCCGCCGCGGTCACGAGCACGTTCGAGTCGCGGTGGATCCGCGCCAGCCGAATCAACGGGATCCAGGCGGTCAGGTACGTCGTCAGGAACGCGGCGCCCTCGGCGTAGCTCGCCTCGGCGGGCAGGTCGAACACCCATTCGTCGTCGACCGCGACCCGCTCGGCGAAGCCGCCGCCGCTCAGCCGCACGAACGCGACCACCCGCCGCCCGTCGATGTCGCCTGCGACTTCGTTGCCGAGCACAGTCGGCAGCTTCGGCGGCTGCGGGTAATGGCCGTTCTTGATCAGGACGTCGGCAAAGTTGATCCCGGCCGCCTTCACGTCGACGATCGACTGTCCGGCGCCGGCCTCGGGCTCCGGCACGTCCTCGACCGAGAGCGGCGTGCCCGTCTCGTGGAGGACCGCCGCCTTCATCTTCCGGTGAACTCGGGCTTGCGCTTCTCCAGGAACGCCATCACGCCTTCGGCGCCGTCCTCGCTGCCGATGCACCGGATGAAGCCCTGGGCCTCGCGGCGCATGCCCTCGGAGAGCGGTAGGTCGCGAGTCTCAGAGGCGAGCTCCTTGATCACGCCCATCGCGAACGGAGAGCGCTCGGACAGCGTCCGCGCGAGCTCCAGCGCCGCGTCCATCAGGCCGTCGCGGGGCACTACGCGCTCGACGAGGCCCCAGTCGTACGCCTGCGAGCCCGAGATCGGGTCGCCGGAGAGGTTGAGGAGGAGCGCACGGCCCTGCCCGACGAGCCGGGGGAGCCGCTGCGTGCCGCCGCCGCCCGGGATCAGGCCGAGCTTGATCTCCGGCTGCCCGAGTTGCGCGTCCTCGGCTGCGATCCGGATGTCGCAGGCCATCGCGAGCTCGAGGCCGCCGCCGAGGCAGTAGCCGTGGATCGCCGCGATCACGGGCGTGCGGCCGGCGTCCATCCGCGCGGCCAGCTTCTGGATCCCGCGCGCGCTGCCGGTTTCGGCGGCCTCCTCGATCTGCTCGCGCATCGCCGGGAACTCGGTGATGTCGGCGCCGGCGACGAAGGCCTTCTCGCCCTCGCCGCGGAGGACGATCGCGCGCACCTCGTCGTCGCGGTCGAGCCGGTCGTACTCCTCCTCGAGCTCTTCGAGCAGCTTCGACGAGAGCGCGTTCACGGGCGGGTGGTCGAGGGTGACGATCGCAACGCGGCCGTCCTGCTCGACCTTGACGTACTCAGCCATCTGATCTCCTTTATCTGCGGTGCCATGCGGAGTGCCCCGTCCGAGCGGATCACCTCGCCGTTCAGGTACTCGTTCTCGACGATGTGCTTGACGAGCGACGCGAAGTCCTCGGCGCGGCCGAGTCGCTTCGGAAAGGGGATCTGCGAGGTGAGGCTCTCCCGGATGTCGTCGCGCATCGGGCCGAGCATCGGCGTGTCCGACGGGCCGGGCGCGATCGTGACGACGCGGATCCCCTTGGAGGCGAGATCGCGCGCGATCGGCAGCGTCATGCCTGCGACCCCGGCTTTCGACGCGGTGTAGGCCGCCTGCCCGATCTGGCCGTCGAAGGCGGCGTTCGAGGCCGTGTTCACGATCACCCCGCGCGTGCCCTCGTCGTCCGGCTCGCCCTCGGCCATCTTCGCAGCGGCCTGGCTGAGCACGTTGAAGGTGCCGATCAGGTTCACCTCGATCACCTTGCGAAAACGGTCGAGCGGGAAGCCGATCACGCGGGCGCCGCCGCCGATGCCGGCGCAGTTGACGACGCCGTGCAGTTCGTCGCACGAGTCCACGAGCGAGCGCACCGCCTCCTCGTCGGTCACGTCCGTCTCCGGCAGGTCGGCGATCACGACTTTCGCACCCTCCTGCTCGAGCATCGCCGCGGTCGCCTCCCCGAGCCCGGAGCGGCCACCGGTGACGATGAACGTCTTGCCGCGGATCTCCACTACGCCGAGGGAACCGATGCGTGCGGGAACTGCTCGCGGAGCGCGGTCTTGCGGAACTTGCCGACCGCCGTCTTCGGGATCTCGTCTACGAACTCGAACGCATCCGGCAGCCAGAACTTGGCGAAGTTGGGGGCGAGGAACTCGCGCAACTCGTCCCCGGTCGCGCTCTGCCCCTCGCGGAGCACGCAGACCGCGAGCGGCCGCTCGTCCCACTTCTCGTGCGGGATCGCGATCACCGCCGCCTCTGCGATCGCAGGATGTGCCATCAGCGCGTTCTCGAGGTCGACGGACGAGATCCACTCGCCGCCGGACTTGATCACGTCCTTCGAGCGGTCCTTGATCATCACGTAGCCCATTGGGATGGAAGGAGGCGATGTCGCCGGTCTTGAACCAGCCGTCGTCCGTCCAGCGCTCGGCCTGCTCCGGCGTCTCGTAGTAGCCGGAGGCGACCCAGGGCCCCCGCACCTCGAGCTCGCCCATCGCCTCGCCGTCCCAGGGGATCTCCTTGCCGTCGTCATCGATCGCGCGGAGCTCGACGAACGGGAGCGGCAGGCCTTGCATCGCGACGACGTCGAGCTGGGTCTCCTCGTCGGCCGTGCGGAACTCGCCGACGTAGTCGGATGCGGTCGCGAGCGGCGAGGTCTCCGTCATGCCCCAGCCGTGCACGACCGTCTTGCCGTGGCGCTGCCGGAAGCCGGCGATCATCGCCCGCGGCGCCGCCGAGCCGCCGACGAGCATCGTAGTGGAGCTTCTCGAGGTTCCAGCGGTCGGGCTCCTTGTCGAGCATGCCGAGGATGCCCATCCAGATCGTCGGTACGCCTGCGGTGATCGTGACGCCCTCCTGCTCGAAGTCGTCGAGCAGCGTCTCGGGGTCGAGGAACGGGCCCGGGAAAGACGAGCTTCGCGCCCTGACCATCAGGCAGGTGTACGGGTAGCCCCACGCGTTCGCGTGGAACATCGGCACGACTGGGAGCAGGGTCTCGCTTCTCGGTCACGTGCAGGCCGAGCGGCGCTGACGAGCGCCTGCCCGAGCGTGTGCAGGACGGTGGAGCGGTGCGAGTAGAGGACGCCTTTCGGCATCCCGGTCGTGCCGCTCGTGTAGCACATCGCCGCCGCGGTGTCCTCGTCCTGCGCGGGGATCCTCGTAGTCGTCGGCGTTCGCACCTGCGAGCAGCTCCTCGTAGGAGTCCTCGACGACGAAGACGTGCTCGATCTCCGTCTTGTCCTTGAACTGCTCCCAGAGCGGCAGCAGGCTCTTGTCGACGATCACGGCCTTGTCGCCCGCGTGCGTGGCGATGTAGCCGAGGTCGTTCGGGTGCAGCCGCAGGTTGAGGGTGTGCAGGACGAAGCCGCCGCACGGGATCCCGAGATATGCCTCCAGGTGCGGGTAGTGGTTCCAGCAGAGCGTCGCGACCCGGTCGCCGGGCTCGAGGCCGAGACCCTTCAGCGCGACCGCGAGCTGCCGTGCACGCTTGCCGAAGTCGGCGAACGAGTACCGGTGGAAGCTCCTGTCCGGCATTCGCGTGACGATCTCCTGGTTCGGGAAGTACGTCTCCGCACGCTTGAGGATCGTCGGCAGCGTCAGCTGGAAGTCCATCATCAGGCCCTTCACGACTGCTGCTCCTTTCCGAGACTGATCCGCCGCTCGAGGTCCTCGTCGCTCGTCACGTGCCCGTCGCGCTCGACGTAGCCGTCCTTGCCGCCGATCACGAGCATCACGAGCTCCTCGTCGCCGATGCTCGCGATCTTCCGCGGCGTCGTCGACTCGACGTGGAACAGACCACCGGGGCCGAGGATCCGCTCCTCACCCTCGACCTCGACCTTCGCCGTGCCGCTGTGGACGAAGTAGAGCTCGTCCTGGGTGTCGTGGTAGTGGCTGATCCCGGGATAGTCGGGCGGGTAGACGACGCCGTTGACGCCGAACGCCGTGATCCCCATCGCACGGCGAACCTTGCGGAAGCCCGGCCCCTCGCCCAGCTCGTCGAGGGACGAGAACGCGTGTGTCATCAGGCTGCCCTCCTCGGCGCGTCGGTGTAGACGCGCTCGCCCTTGAAGCGGCGCGACTCGGGATCCCACGGGAAGAAGATCGCGTTCCGCCAGGTCATCTTCTCGCCGGTCGGCTCGTTGTCGAGCCACTTCGCCTTGTGCGTTCCGGTCACGATCGCCTCCTCGACGACGCCCTGCGGCCCGATGACGATGTTCTGGAGCTCGAAGAGGATGTCCGGGAACGCGGTCAGGAGCTCGGTGTAGAAGCGCGCCGCGCCCTCGTGCCCGTGCCAGGAGACGTCGTCCGGATAGACCGTGTAGACGCAGTCCTCGGAGAGCGTCGCGAGCAGGCCTTCGATCGAGCGGTTGTCCTCCGCCTTCGAGTGCTCCTTCCAGAGCTCCCTGATCTCGGCGAACTCCGCCTGGTCGAGGATCCTTGCGCATCAGCTCGAGCACTTCCGCTTTCGGGACCGGCAACGAGACCTCCTAGTCGAGTAGGTGCGCGGCGACGACCTCGCGCTGCTTGGCCGCGTGGCCGCCGAACGCGTCGATCCACTGCGCGCGCTTGTAGTAGCGGTGCAGGACGTGCTCCCAGGTGAAGCCGATGCCGCCGTGGACCTGGATCGAGCGCTCGCAGGCGGCGACGGCGGTTTCCGCGGCCTGCGCCTTCGCGGCCGCGACGGCCACCGGCGCCTGCTCGTCGTCCTCGGCCACGCACCACGCGGCCCAGTAGGCGAGGGACCGGGCGAGCTCGGTCTCGACATAGGTGTCGGCGAGCGGGTGCGAGACGGCCTGGTAGGTGCCGATCTTCTTCCCGAACTGCTCCCGCGCGGAGACATACTCGACGCCGAGCTCGAGCGCCTTCTGCGCGACCCCGACCGCCTCGAGCGCCAGCGCTGCCAGAAGCCTCAGCCGAACGGGCTCGAACTCGCCCTCGATGCTTTCACCCTCGGCTTGCTGAGAGCCGTCCGAGCGGCCGCGTCTCGTCCATCGTCTCCAGCGTCTCGCCCTCGGCGGCAACGCCCGTCATGTCCTCGCGCAGCACCATGTCGACGGCGTCGAGGTGGGGGACGAGCCCGTCGACCTCGACCGACCAGGACTTGTCGTCGACCTGCGGCAAGGCGGGGAGGACGACCGCGGTCGTGAGGAACGGTCCCGTGTAGAGCGCCCGGCCGGCCTCCTCGAACAGGATCGCCTCGTCGACGAACGAGAGCCCGCCGCCGCCGCGCTCCTCCGGAACCGAGACGCCGAGCCAGCCGAGCTCGCGCAGGTCTGCGAGGGGCGCGTCAGCGTTCGCCTCCAGGAACGAGCGAGCCTCGCGGCGCAGCTCCTCCTGCTCTTGCGAGAACGCGAACTCCATCTACCGCGACCTCGGCAGCCCGAGCACGCGCTCGGCGATGATGTTGCGCAGGATCTCGGAGGTGCCGGCCTCGATCGTGTTGCCGCGCGAGCGCAGCTGCTGGTGCTGCCAGTAGCCGGGCTGCTTGTTCCCGTTCGAGCTCAGGAGCTGCGCTTCCGAGCCGAGCAGCTCGAGCGCGAGCTTCGTCACCCGCTGGTTCGCCTCCGACCACCAGAGCTTGGCGCCGGAGCCCTCGGGCCCGGGGATCCCCGTCTTCATCAGCGTCGTCAGGGAGCGGTAGTTCGTGTAGCGCACCGCCTGCAGGCCGATCCACTCGCGCGCGATCGCGTCCCGCTGCACCTCGCGTCGCGCCCTTCTCCTTCGCGAGCGCGATCAGCTTCCGGATCTGGCTCTCGAGCCCGGCGGTCAGCGCGAAAGCCGAGCGTGCCGCGCTCGTGCAGGAGCGTCGTCATCGCCACCTGCCAGCCGCCGCCGACGTCCCCGACGACGTTCTCGACCGGCACCTTCACTTCGGTGAAGAAGATCTCGTTGAACTCGGCCTCGCCGGTGATCTGGCGGAGCGGACGCACGTCGACGCCGGGTGCGTGCATGTCGACGAGCATGTAGGTCAGGCCCGCGTGCCGCTCGCTGTCGGGATCGCTGCGCGTGACGAGGATGCACCAGTCGGCGATGTGCGCGAACGAGGACCAGACCTTTTGCCCGTCGACGACGAAGTGGTCGCCCTCGAGCGCGAGGCGCGCGGTCGTGCGCACGGCGGAGAGATCGGAGCCCGCACCGGGCTCGGAGAAGCCCTGGCACCAGATCTCCTCGGTGGAGAGGATCTTCTCGAGGTGCTTCTCCTTCTGGGCCTCGGTGCCGTGGGCGATGATCGTGGGGCCGGCCATGCCGAGCCCGATCACGCCGAGGTGCGGCGGCGCCTCGGCCCGCGCCATCTCCTCGAGGAAGATCGCCTGGTGGCTGTACGGAGCCGACGCGCCGCCGTACTCCTTCGGCCAGGTCAGGCCCGCGTAGCCCGCCTCGTGCAGCTTCTGGCTCCAGTCCCGGCCGGCCTCCTCGAAGCGGCCGCGCCGGATCTCGTCGCTCAGGTTGGACTCGATCCACGCGCGCAGCTCGGCGCGAAAGGCAGCCTCCTCCGGCGTGTCACGAAGATCCACAAGACGACTCTATCCCGTCAGGAACGAGGCGACCATCGGGTTGAGCCGGTCGGGTGACTCGAGGAAGAGCAGATGGCCCGCGCCGGAGAACGCTTCGAAGCGCGAACCCGCGATCCGCCGAGCGAGCTCGACGCCGTTCTCGTACGGGACGACCCGGTCGGCGTCGCCGTGCACGATCAGCGTCGGCGCTGAGATCTCCTCGACCGGCGTCACGCGCGCGGCCCAGTCGAGGCAGGCGTCGTACTGGGCGCGCCAGCATTCGGGTGGCGTGGGGTACTCGAGCCGGTCGGCGAGCAGCGCCTCGAACTCGTCCGGGTGCTCGTCGGTCCAGCCGGGGCGAAACGACAGCGGCATCGTCGCCCGCGCGAACTCAGGCGGGGTGCGGCCGGCGTTCGCCTGCCAGGCCGAGGTCGTCTCCGCGGGTGTCGGCCGGAAGTCGGGGCCGCCGGTGCCGGTGCAGACGAGCACGAGCTTGTCCACGAGCTCCGGGTGCCGGACGGCGAGCGTCTGCGCGATGTAGCCGCCCATCGAAAACCCTGCGACGTGCGCGCGCCTGCCCTCGAGCGCCTCCGCCGCGTCGTCGGCCAGCTCCTCGATCGAGTACGGGCCGGGCGGCTTCGGCGACCGGCCCGTACCGCGGTTCTCGACGGCCACGCACCGGAATTGTCCGCGACCAGACCGGAATCTGCCTCTGCCAGGACCAGATCGCGTAGCCGAGGCCGGTGAGCAGCAGCAGCGGGGGGCCTTCGCCATGCTCCTCGACATAGAGCTTCACGTGACGGCGCTCCGGTCGACCTCGCGCACCGAGCGGACGCCTGCGAGCGCCAGCGTCAGGTCGAGCTCGGCCGCCAGCTGGCGGATCATGGCCTCGACGCCGGCCGCGCCACCGGCCGCGAGCGCATAGGCGTAGAGCCGGCCGAGCAGGACGGCATCCGCGCCGAGGGCGAGCGCCTTCAGCACGTCCGCGGCGCGCCGGATGCCGCCGTCCATCAGGACGGTCGCGTCCGCTCCGACCTCGTCGCGCACCTCGACGAGCGCGTCGAGCGAAGCGACGGCGCCGTCGACCTGCCGCCCGCCGTGGTTCGAGACGACGATCCCGTCGACGCCATGCTCGAGGGAGAGTCGCGCGTCCTCGGCCGTCAGCACTCCCTTCACGAGGATCGGCAGGTCGGTCCTGGCCGCGCAGCCACTCGAGGTCGCCCCACGTGAGCGCGAGGTTCGGGAAGGCCGCGAGCGCGATCAGCGACGCGGTCTGTAGATCGTCCTCGGGCGGCGCCTCGAGCCGCTCGCGGAAGAGCGGGTCGCTGAAGAACTGCGCGAGTCCCTGGCCGCTGAGGAAGGGCAGGTAGCCGTTGCGAAGATCGCGGTCGCGCCAGCCCAGAGTCAGCGTGTCGAGCGTGACGACGATCGCTCCGTACCCGGCTGCGGCCGCCCGGTCGACGAGGCTGCCGGCGAGCTCGCGGTCGCCCCACCAGTAGAGCTGGAACCACCGCTGCGCCTCGCCGAGCTCCGCTGCCACGTCCTCGAGCGATGTCGATGCGGCGCTCGAGAGGATCATGGGGACGCCGGTGGCGCGCGACGCCCGAGCGACGCCGAGCTCCGCTTCCTCGTGGACGATCGAGAGCACACCGACCGGCCCGAGCAGGAACGGCGCCGGTGAGCGCAGGCCGAGCACCTCGACCGAGAGGTCGCGCTCGGCGTTGCCGGTCAGCATGCGCGGCCGCAGACGCCGGCGCTCGAACGCCTCACGATTCGCGCGGATCGTCGCCTCCGAGCCGGCTCCGCCCGCCACGTAGTCGAACGGCCCCTGCTCGAGTTGCTCGCGCGCTCGCGCCTCCCAATCCTCCGGCGAGACGGGCCATTCGGCGCCGCCCGCGAGATAGATCGCGTTCTGAACCTGGCTTCCGCTCTCCAACATGTGCAGACTCTCCCTTATGACCGACCTCGCGCTCAAGCCGGACGTCGCTGCCCGCCGCGCGCAGGTGCGCGCGTTCATGGAGGAGCACGTCTATCCGAACGAGGCCGCGCTCGCGCGCGAGGACGAGTCCTCGGACGCGCTGATCGCCGAACTGCGGGCGAAAGCGAAGGCGGCCGGGATCTGGGCGCCGCACCTGCCGGAGGAGGCGGGCGGGTCGGGCTCCGGCTTCATGGAGTACGCGCTCCTGAACGAGGAGATCGGGCGCAGCATGTGGGCTCAGCTCGTCTTCAACTGCCAGGCCCCCGACGCGGGCAACGGCGAGATCCTGCACATGTTCGGGACCGACGACCAGAAGGAGCGGTTTCTGCGGCCGCTCGTCGAGGGAACGGCGCGCTCGTTCTTCTCGATGACCGAGCCCGAGGTGTCCGGCGCCGACCCGACGGAGCTGCGCACGACCGCCGTCCTCGACGGCGACGAGTGGGTGATCGACGGCCACAAGTGGTTCTCCTCGTCCGCGGAGGGGGCCGCCTTCGGGATCGTGATGGCGGTGACCGACCCGGACGCGCCGCCGCACCGCCGGATGAGCCAGATCCTCGTCCCCACCGACACGCCGGGCTATGAGCTGATCCGGCCGATCCCGGTGCTGGGCCACGCGGGCCGCGGCTGGTCGACGCACTGCGAGGTGCGCTACACCGGCGTCCGCGTCCCGCGCGAGAACGTGCTCGGCGAGCCCGGCGACGGCTTCCGGATCGCGCAGAAGCGGCTCGGCCCCGGACGGATCCACCACGTCATGCGCTGGCTCGGCCAGATGCAGCGGGCCTTCGAGCTGATGTGCGCGTACGCGCTCGAGCGCCAGGTCGGCGGCGCCCCGCTTGCCGAGAAGCAGACGGTGCAGAACTGGATCGCCGATTCCGCCGCCGAGATCCAGGCCTGCCGCCTGCTCACCCTCGACGCCGCCCGCAAGCTCGACGAGGGCGGCGAGGCTCGCGTCGAGGTCTCGCTGATCAAGTTCTACGCCGCCCAGGTCTTGAACGACGTGATCGACCGCGCGATCCAGGTGCACGGCGCCCGCGGCCTCACCGACGAGACACCGCTCGGCGGCATGTACGAGCAGGCCCGCGCCGCGCGGATCTACGACGGGCCGGACGAGGTGCACCGCATGGTCGTCGCCCGCCGCGATCCTCAAGGAGTTCCGCGAGGGCGGCGTCTACACGTTCGAGTAGGCGTGGTCCACGATTGACCTGTCCTTTCGTCAACCGCACAGACGGGGACTGTCCCCGTCCGCGACGTTGACGGAAAGACATGTCTAGTTCAGCTCGGCCTCGATCGCAGCGGCGAGCTCATGCCGGCTTGAAGCCGTCCGGGCCGCGACCCGCCCTGGAACGCGACGCGGCCGTCGCGGCCGATCAGGTAGAGCCGATCGGGCCAGCCGCCGTAGGCGAGCGCGACCTCGTCGTCGACGTCGTCCAGCAGCACGGGGATACGTGTCCGCAAGCGCACGACGCAGGCATCCGCGGCGGCGGCGCGCTCCCGCGAGCGAGGTCGGATCCGCGAGCGCGATCTCCTCGCGCCGGTTGTCGGCGAGCACCCAGCCGTCCTCCGGGTGCGCCTCCCGGATGTAGACGATGAAGAACGCGACCTCATCTCGGTGGCGGTCGTAGAGCTCCTCCAGCTCGCCCAACTGGCGGCGGAAGGGAGGTCAGGTGTACGAGCCGAAGACGAGCGCGACCGGTCGGACGCCGGCGAAGTCTGCAAGGCGAACTCGAGCCCGGTGGAGTCGGACTCGAGCAGCGGCAGGTCGAACGGGAAGGCGGGATCGCCCGGAGTGAGCTCGGGCGTCATCAGCTTGCCGTAGACAGGCGACGACATCACGTCGCCGAGGGTCAGCGGCGAGTCGGCCGGCGTCTCCGGCGCGTCCATGCTCCTACGAGAGGGCTTCGCGGCGGCGCTGTTGCATCTCGGGCGTCGGCACGTTGACCTTCCAGACGAGCCCGAGCCGGCGCATCAACCTGATCACGAGGCCGCCGATGTCGAGCTCCCACGGCTTGAGCCCGTGGAACGCCGACGCCGGGAAGGCGTGGTGGTTGTGGTGCCACGACTCGCCGAACGAGATCCACGAGAGCCACCAGACGTTGCGCGACTCGTCCTTGACGCGGAAACGGCGCGAGCCGACGAAGTGGCAGACCGAGTTGACCGACCAGGTGATGTGGTGCAGGAGGAAGATCCGGATCAGGCCGCCCCAGAACATCGCCTGCAGGCCGGCGCCGAGCGTGCCGCCCCAGATCCAGCCGGCGGCGAAGGGCAGGAGCAGCGACACCGCGACCCAGAGGGGGAACATCCGGGAGATGAAGACCATGCCGCGGTCGGCGAGCAGGTCCTTCGCGTACTTCGTCCAGTCCGCGCGCCCGACGTTGCGGAAGAGCCAGCCGACGTGCGCGTGCCAGAGGCCCGCGAGCTTGCCGCGGATCCCCGGCGCGAAACCCGCGTGCGGCGAGTGCGGATCGCCCTCGCGGTCGGCGAAGCTGTGGTGCTTGCGGTGGTCGGAGACCCAGCGGATGACCGGTCCCTGCACCGCCATCGACCCGAGCACAGCGAGGCCGTAGCGGATGCTCTTGAAGGTCTCGTACGACCGGTGCGTGAAGAGCCGGTGGAAGCCGATCGAGATCCCGAGTGTCGTCAGCGCATAGCCGACCGCGAAGATGATCAGGTCGCGCCAGGTGACGTAGCTGCCCCAGAAAAAGAAGACCGAAGCGAGGAAACCGACGAACGGGATCCCGACCCCGACGAGGTTCGTGATCTTCTGACCCCTCGTCATGTGGGTCTCGGCTGCGATCTCGCTCACTTGCTGGGGAGAGTAGCCGCCTTTCCGGATCGCGCGCGGGTTCTTTTGCCATTTGGGATCCGACCCGAATAAGGTACGCCGGTCGATGGCGCTGCTCTCGCTGCGGAACATCACTCGCCGGTTCGGCGGCATCGTCGCTCTCGACGGCGTCTCCTTCGACGTTCTCGACGGGCAGATCGTGGGTCTGATCGGCCCGAACGGGGCCGGCAAGACGACCGCGTTCAACGTCATCACACGGCTCTACACGCCGAACGAGGGCGAGGTCGAGTTCGGCGGCGAGTCGCTGCTGAAAACGCCCGTGCACGGGATCGTCGGTCGCGGGATCGCGCGCACGTTCCAGAACGTCGAGCTCTTCAGGACGATGACGGTGCTCGAGAACGTGCTCGTGGGGGCGCACACGCGCAGCGGCGACGTCCAGGCCGAGGCGCGCGAAGCGCTCGACTACGTCGGCATCGCGCAGCTCGCGCAGCGTCCCGTTGCCGGCCTCCCGTTCGGGACGCTGAAGCGGGTCGAGCTCGCGCGCGCTCTGGTGTCCCAGCCGAAGCTGCTGCTGCTCGACGAGCCCGCGGGTGGGCTGAACCACGAGGAGGTCGCGGAGCTCGGCCGCTTCATCCGGCAGATCCGGGACGACCGCAAGCTCACGGTGCTCCTCGTCGAGCACCACATGAACCTCGTGATGGGCATCTCCGACCACGTGCACGTGCTCAACTTCGGCCGCATGATCGCGGAAGGCCCGCCCAGCCGAGGTGCGCGCGAACCCGGCCGTGATCGAGGCCTACCTCGGCACCGACGAACGAGATCCGGAGAAGGCTCTCGATGCGCCGCCGGAGACAGACCTGGTGGCGACAGAGGATCCCGATGGCACTGCTTGAGCTGAAGAACGTCGAGGCCCGCTACGGGCCGGTGCGGGCATTGCACGGCATCTCGCTCGCGGTCGACGAGGGCCAGATCGTGGCGGTGCTCGGCGCCAACGGGGCGGGCAAGACGACGACGCTGCGCGCGATCTCGGGCACGGTCAAGCGGACCGGCGAGATCGCGTACGACGGCCGCTCGCTCGGCCGCCGGGGCCCGGAGGCCGTCGCGAAGCTCGGCGTCGCGCACGTCCCCGAAGGGCGCGGCACCTTCTCGGAGCTGTCGGTCGAGGAGAACCTTCGTCTCGGCGCTTACACGCGCCGCGGCTCGCTCGACGGCGACATCGAGCGGATGAGCGGCTACTTCCCCTGGATCGGCACGCGGCTCGGGCAGCACGCAGGCACGCTCTCCGGCGGCGAGCAGCAGATGCTCGCGCTCGCCCGCGCGCTGATGGGCCGACCACGGCTGCTGTTGCTCGACGAGCCGTCGCTCGGGCTCGCACCGCTCGTCACACGTGAGATCTTCCGGATCGTGAAGGAGCTGAACGAGCAGGAGGGTCTGACCGTGCTCGTCGTCGAGCAGAACGCTGCGATCGCGCTCGAGGTGGCCTCGCACGCGTACGTGCTCGAGGTCGGCAAAGTCGCAGTGTCCGGGACGAGCGAGGAGCTCGCCCGCAACGAATCCGTCCGCAAGTCCTATCTCGGCTACTAGTGGCTACTCCGGCAACAGTTAGGGCACCTCTCGCGCGCGATCTGCGGCGCGCTGCCGCGTCCTCAGTCGCGTCCAGGCCTGGTGGCCTGCACGCTCCCTGCGTCCTTGCATCGCTTGCAGCTCACGCGCGAGAGGCGCGAAACCGTCACCGGAGCAGCCACGATGGCTGAATTCTTCCAGCAGGTCGTCGCGGGGCTCGGGGATGGCGCGATCTATGGCTCGCTCGCGCTCGCGCTCGTGCTGATCCACCGCGCTACGGGGGTGATCAACTTCGCGCAGGGCGAGATGGCGATGTTCACGACGTACATCGCCTGGACGCTGATCGAGAACCACGGCTGGTCGTACTGGCCGGCCTTCGCCGCGACGCTGCTCTTCGCCCTTCTCCTGGGCATCGGCGTCCAGCGGGTTGTGATCCACCCCGTCTCGAATGCGTCCGTCCTGACGGTCGTGATCATGACGATCGGTCTCGTGCTCACCTTCAACGGGCTTGCGAGCCTGATCTGGTCGGCCGAGATCCGGGCGTTCCCGAGCCCCTTCCCGAACGAGACCTGGCAGATCGGCGACGTCTCGATCTCGCAGGAAAGCGTCGGCACATTCGTAGTCGTGCTCGTGCTGGTCGCCATGCTCTGGGCCTTCTTTCAGTTCACGAAGATCGGCCTCGCGCTGCGCGCCTCGGCGCTCAACCCGGAGGCCAGCCGGCTCGTCGGAGTCCGCGTGGGGTGGATGCTCGCGATCGGCTGGGGCCTCGCCGCGATGCTCGGTGCGGTGGCGGGAATGCTGACGGCTCCGAGCGCCTTCCTCGAGCCGACGATGATGCAAGCGATCCTGATCTACGCGTTCGCCGCCGCCGTCCTCGGCGGGATCGACTCGCCTGTCGGGGCGATCGCCGGTGGGCTCCTGCTCGGCGTCGGCCTCAACCTGATCGGCAGCTATGTCGACTTCGTCGGCGCCGACCTCCGGCTGCCCGTGGCCCTGCTGGTCATCCTGGTCGTGTTGCTCGTGCGGCCCGCGGGCCTGTTCGGCAAGCCTGTCGCGAGGCGCGTGTGAGACGCGCTGACTACGTCCGCCTCGGCGTCTTCGGCCTCGCTGCGGTGGCGGTCTTGCTGCTGCCGCGGTTCATCAGCGACTTCCGCGCGCAACAGTTCGCCTACGTCGGCATCTACTTCATCGCACTGCTCGGTCTCAACCTTCTGACTGGCATCACGGGTCAGATCTCGCTCGGCCACGGCGCGTTCATGCTTGTCGGCGGCTACACGACGGCAATCCTGATGTCGAACCAGGATCCGCCGCTCGAGCTCTTAGGCCACCAGTTCACGGGCGACATGCGTGACATCTGGACGATCCCGCTCGCCGGCCTCGTCGCGGGCATCATCGGCTTTCTCTTCGGCTTCCCGGCCTTGCGCCTCACCGGTCTCTACCTGGCGCTCGCGACGTTCGCCATCGCCGTCGCGGCGCCGGCGATGGTGAAGAAGTACGACGGCTTCACCGGGGGCGGCGGCGGGATCAACCTCTTCGCGCTCGAGACCCGGACGCAGGTCAAGTCGATCACCGATCCGGTCACCTTCGAGGAAACCAGGATCGGGATCAAAGTCCTCGGGATCGACGTGCCGACCTTCAACGAGTGGCTCTACTACCTCTGCTGGTCGATCGCGCTCGTCATGTTCGGCGTCGCGTGGCTGCTGCTCCGCGGGCACTTCGGACGGACGCTGCGGGCGATCCGGGACAGCGAGTTGGCCGCAGCCTCCTCCGGCGTCAACCTCGCCCGGTACAAGACGCTCGCCTTCGGGATCAGCGCCTTCTACGCGGGCGTCGCCGGCTCGCTGCTTGCGATCGCGACCACCTTCGTCAACCCGGACACGTTTCCGATCACCCTGTCGATCTTCCTACTCGTCGGCGTCGTCGTCGGCGGCCTCGGCTCGAGTTGGCCACTGGTTTTCGGGGCGATCTTCATCCACTTCATGCAGATCGAGTGGGCGCAGAGCGCGGAGGGCGCGATCCCGGACTTCATCCCGTTCCTCGGCGACATCGACACGGATGCCCCGGGCGCACCCGCGGTCGCCTTCGGAGTGATTTTGATCCTGATCATGCTTGCATTCCCCGGCGGGGCGGCGGGCCTGCTCCGCAGCCTGCAGACGCGTGGGATCCGCGGATACGGTCGCAATCGTTAAGGCCGCTCTGCTCGTCCTCGCCGGCGTGCTGGTCGCGACCGCGACTGCCGCCCCGAGCGCCGATCCCGGCATCACCTCGCAGACGATCGTGCTCGGCGCGACCGCTCCGCTCTCGGGCCTGGAGACGTCCTCCGCCGCGGTCGCCCGCGGCGCGGGCGCGTACTTTCGGTACGTGAACGCCCGCGGCGGCGTCAACGGCCGGACGATCGCGTACAAGGTCGTCGACGACGCCTCCGACCCGTCCCGGGCGGTGGAGGCGACGCAGCAACTCGTCGAGCAGGACGCCGTCTTCGCGATCGTCGGCCCGGTCGGAACCGACCAGAACTTGGCGACGCGCGATTTCCTGAATGCGGCGGAGGTGCCGCAGCTGTTCGTCGGTTCGGGCGCGACGACGTTCGGCTCGGACTACCGGCGCTACCCGTGGACGATCGGCTTCGAGCCGAGCCACCGTGCCGAGGGCGCGATCTACGGCCGCTACGTCTCCCGCGCGCGGCCCGGCGCCAAGATCGCAGTGCTCTACCAGGACGACGTATCCGGCACCGAGCTGCTCGCGGGGCTCAGGCAAGGCGTCGCTCGCTCGAGGGCGCGTGTCGTCGCGGTTGAGCCTGTCGTCGACGTCACGGGGCCCGACGAGACCCAGGTAGCGAGCCTGAGGGCCTCGGGCGCGAACGTGCTCGCGCTCTTCGTCCCGCCTGACCAAGCGACCCAGATCTACGCGTACGTGAACCGGCTCGGCTGGCGTCCGCTGCTCGTTGCCAACGCCGCGTCGAAGGTCGAGGGCGCCGTCTCGATCGCGTTCCTCAAGGATCCGACCGACGTCGCGTGGCGCGACGATGCGGCGATGAAGCTCTACCGCTCGATCATGTCGAAGTACGCGAAAGGTGCTAACGCGAAGGACGTCGGCCATGTCCACGGCATGGCAGTGGCCTACGAGACGGTGAAGGTGCTGAAGGCGGTGGGCGAGACGCCAACGCGGGCCGCGGTGTTCGCTCGAACGCGGAAGTTGAACGACGCGTCCAACCCGTTCCTGCTGCCGGGAATCGCGATCCGGACGACCGCCACCGACCACTTCCCGATCGAGCAGGCGCTGCTGCAACGCTGGTCGAAGGGAACTCGGAAGAGCTTCGGCGGCCTCTGGGGCTAAGGTCTTCGCATGGAGGCGCTGCTCGAGACTCCGCTCGACGAGCTGCTGGCGGCCGCCCGCGAGCGGCGCCGGGGAGACGGGCTCGTCACCTACTCGCCCAAGGTCTTCATCCCGCTGACGACTCTGTGTCGGGACGTCTGCGGCTACTGCACGTTCGCGCGTCCGCCGCGGCGCGGCGAGCGCGCATACCTGACCGAGGCGGAGGTGCTCGCGATCGCGCGCGCCGGCGCGGCGGCCGGCTGCACGGAAGCGCTCTTCACGCTCGGCGACAGGCCGGAGCTGCGCTACAAGGTCGCGCGGGCCGAGCTGGCGGCGCTCGGCTGTGAGACGACGCTCGAATACCTGGGCCGGGTCGCGAAGCTCGTACTGGACGAGACGGGCCTGCTGCCGCACCTGAATCCTGGCGTGATGAGCCGCGACGAGCTCGTCGCGCTGCGGCCGGTCTCCGCCTCGATGGGGATCATGCTCGAGACCGTCGCCGACCGGCTCTCGGCGAAGGGAGGGCCGCACTGGGCCTCGCCGGACAAGGAGCCCGCCCGCCGCCTCGAGACGATCGAGCTGGCCGGCGAGCTGAGGATTCCCTTCACGAGTGGGATCCTGATCGGGATCGGCGAGACCAGGGCGGAGCGGCTCGATGCGCTCGAGGCTCTGCGCGCGCTGCACGAGCGGCACGGCCACGTGCAGGAGGTGATCGTGCAGAACTTCCGTGCCAAGCCGGGCACGCGGATGGCGTCGCATCCGGAGCCGAGCCTCGAAGATCACCTCTGGACGATCGCGGCGGCTCGCCTCCTGCTGCCGGCGGACGTCGCCGTGCAGGCGCCGCCCAACCTCGCCTACGGCGACTTTCCGCGCCTGCTCGACGCCGGGATCGACGACTGGGGCGGCGTCTCGCCGGTGACGATCGACCACGTCAATCCCGAGGCGCCCTGGCCCGACCGCGACCGGCTTGCGGCCGCGACCCGCTCGCGCGGCCTCGAGCTCGCGCGGCGGCTGCCGGTCTACCCCCGCTATCTCTCGGGCAAGTGGGTGGATCCCGCCGTGCTGCCCACGGCGCTGCGCGCCTCCGACGCGCTCGGGCTCGCACGCGAGGACGGCTGGCACCCGGGCGAAGTCGGCTCGGTCCCGTTCGTCGTCAGGCGCGACGCGCTGCCGGTGGACGCGGCCGGCGAGCTGGGGGAGGACGAGCTCGTCCGGCTCCTCCGCGCCCGCGGCGACGAGCGACAGCGCGTGTTCGCGGCGGCCGACCGGCTGCGGCGGGAGGTCTGCGGTGACGAGGTCAGCTACGTGGTCACCCGGAACATCCAGTACACGAACGTCTGCTACTTCCGCTGCGGCTTCTGCGCCTTCTCCAAAGGGAAGCTGGCGGCGAATCTGCGCGGCGCGCCATATCTCGTCCCGCACGAGGAGATCGTCCGCCGTGCTCGAGAGGCGTGGGACCGCGGCGCGACCGAGGTGTGTCTGCAGGGCGGCATTCACCCGGCGTTCACGGGCGAGTACTACGCGTCCGTCGTCGCCGCGATCAGGAGCGAGCTGCCCGATCTGCACATCCATGCGTTCTCGGCGCTCGAGGTCTGGCAGGGCGCCGAGACGCTCGGCCTGCCGCTCGAGGACTATCTCGAGCTGCTGCGCTCGCTCGGCCTCGGCTCGCTGCCCGGCACGGCCGCCGAGATCCTCGACGACGAGGTGCGTGCGATCATCTGCCCCGACAAGGTCTCGACCGAGCAGTGGCTCGCCGTGCACGAGGCCGCGCACCGGGTCGGCCTGCGCTCGAACGTGACGATCATGTTCGGGCACGTCGAGCGGCCGGAGCACTGGGCGCGGCATCTGCTGCGGGCCCGGGAGCAGCAGGAACGGTCCGGCGGCTTCACCGAGTTCGTGCCGCTGCCGTTCGTGCACATGGAGGCGCCGATGTGGCTGCAGGGCCGGGCGCGGTCGGGCCCGACCTTCGGTGAGTCGCTGCTCCTGCACGCGGTTGCCCGGCTGGCGCTTCATCCCGCGATCACGAACATCCAGGCGTCGTGGGTGAAGCTCGGGCCTGAAGGCGTGGCCGCTGCCCTACGCGCAGGTGTGAACGATCTCGGCGGGACCTTGATGAACGAGTCGATCTCGCGCTCGGCCGGATCCGAGCACGGCCAGGAGATGGCACCGGAGGCGATGGAGGCGCTGATCCGCTCGAACGGTCGCACGCCGCGCCAGCGCACGACGCTCTATGCCGATGCACCCGCCGAGCGCCGCGCGGCTTCGTTCGGGGCCGCGCCGCTCGCCGAGCCGCTCAACCCGCCCGTGCGCGAGGCGGGCCTGAAGGCGCCGCCGCGGCTCGTGCGCCCCGGCCTGCTCGCCCGCGCGCGCTAGTAGCCGCGACGGACGATGCGCGGGATCCCCGCCAGCCAGCGGGGGAAGCTGCGCCGGCCTGTCCGCAGCGCGTGCTCGACGGCCTCCGCGGCCGCCTCGCCGTGGATCCCCTCCCCGTGCCCGACGAGCAGGTGCTGAACGCCGAGCCCCGCCAGCGCCCGAGGACGCTTGAGCCGGAAGAACGGATGCAGGCCGGCGGACTCGTCACCTGCGCGGAAGAACGGGACCGTGCCGAGCACGTCGGCGCAGACGAGGATCCGGCGCTCCGGCCACCAGAGCGCCACTTCTTTCCACCAGCGGCCGCGGAGCAGCGGCAGGAACCGGAACGGTGTCTCCGGCAGCGACAGCGGGGCGATGTGGAGCGGCACGCCGAGTCGCGCCGCGAGCGCAGCGCTGTCGCGGTTGTGCCGGTCGATCAGCTGGATCACGCCGGCCGGCTCGCCGAGCGACGCGGACGCGCTCCTCGACGCCGGCGCCGTCGACTGGATCGGTCAGCCAGACCCGGCCGTCGACGGCGAGCGCGTGCGCCGTGCGTCGCATCGAGCCGTCGTCGATCCAGCCGAAGCCCTCGTCCAGCTCGTCTACGAAGCGGACACTCATGGTGCTTGCTCCAGCCGGGCAAACGCGTGCTCGAAGGCCTCGTTCGGCTGCGCTCCCAGCACGAGCAGCCGCCGGTCGAGCAGGAAGGCGGGGACCGCGTTGGCTCCGATCGAAGCTGCCTGGCGGGTCGAGTCCTCGATCCGGTCACGGTAGCGGTCTCCGCCGAGGACCTCCTCGACGTCTGCCTCCGGCAGCTCGAGCTCGCGGGCCAGGCGGTGCAGGACGTCCGGGTCGCCGATGTCCTGAGCCTCGCTCCAGTACGCGTCCATCAGCCGGTCGTGGACGGGCGCGTGTCGGCCGAGGTCGCGGGCGAGCTCGGTCAGCTGCTGCGCGCGCATCGAGTTCGGCACGACGTCCGGGTTCGGGTTGTAGCGCAGGCCGCGACTCTCGAAGAACTCGCGCACGCGGCTCGTCATGCCCGGGCCGTAGCGCGCGAGGAGCTGCTCGCGCGGCAGTCCCTCCGGCGGGTACTCGGGATGGAGGTCGAACGGGAGCCAGGTCACCTGCGCGCCCAACTGGCGCTGCATCCACGCGGCCGTCGGCTGGCTCGCGCGGCAGAACGGTCAGATGTAGTCGCTCCAGATCTCGACGGCGTGGTCGCTCACGGCTCGAGGCTACCCCGCCGCCGCGACGCACAACCGCGGCGGCGGGGTTGGCCGGCTCCTCTCCGGCTAGGCAGCGGGTGGGATCAGGACGCGGTCGATCAGGTGCACGACGCCGTTCGACGCCTTCACGTCGACAGCGGTCACGCGCGCATCGTTGACCCGGACGGTCGTGCCCGTCACCCGGATCCGCACGGCCGGGCCGGCGAGCGTCTTCGCTGAGCGCAGCTTGACGACCTTCGCGGCCGTCACCTTGCCTGCGACGACGTGATAGAGCAGCACACGCTTCAGCAGCGCGGGCTTCTTCGCCAGCGTGTCGAGCGTCGCCTTCGGCACCTTGGCGAACGCTGCGTTCGTGGGTGCGAAGACCGTCAGCATGGCAGTGCCGGACAGCTCGTCGGCGAGCCCTGCTTTCTTGACCAGCGAGAGCAGGGTAGAGAGCTGCGGCGTCTTGGCTGCCACGCCTGCGATGGTCGGCGATGCTTCCTCACGGGCCGGCGCCGCGGTGGCGACGGGCACGGTGAGCGCCAGAGCCGCGAGGACGATCAGTGCAATGCGTGTCATCTGATGTGGTTCCTTTCGGGCTTAGGCGGTGACGGCGGACCAGCGGCGGCGGATGGCCGCCTGCTGGGCGATCTGGTACGCGGCGGCGAGGCCGACGAGGCCGTAGACGATCCGGCTGGCGGCGTTCGTCTCGCCGAACTCGAGGCCGACGATGCTGGCGACGAGATCGAACTCGGCGATCGCGACGAGACCCCAGTTGAGCCCGCCCACTGCGACGAGGACAGCGGCAAGGATGTCGAGCTTCTTCATGGCGATACCTCCTCTCTCGTTTGTTCAGGGTTTGTCCAATGACTGTAGACCAAAGAACAGACGCTTGTCAAATCTTTGTCCAAAGTCTGTACGCTGTCACCATGACCGAAGCGGCGCAGCTGCGAATCGGCGAGCTGGCCCGGCGCACCGGCGTCGCGACCGAGCTCCTGCGCGCGTGGGAGCGCCGCTACGGGCTGCTGTCGCCGACGCGGACCGAAGCCGGGTACCGGCTCTACTCCGCGGCCGACGTCAGCCGAGTGCGCCGGATGCGGGAGCTGCTGGCCACAGGGCTTTCCGCAAAGGAAGCCGCGGGGGCTGCGCTGGAAGAGCCGGTCACGGGCGTGAGCACAAGCCCCGACTCCGAGTCGGGGGAGCTCCGGGAGGCGATCGAGCGGCTCGACGACGCTGCGGTGCACACGGCCTTCGACCGCCTGCTGGCCGAGTACTCGCTCGACTCCGTCCTCGAGGGTGTCGTGCTGCCGCTCCTGCGCGAGCTCGGCGACGGCTGGGCGCGGGGGGACGTCTCGATCGCACAGGAGCACTTCGCCTCGAATGTGCTCCGCGGCCGTCTGCTCGGCTTGGCCCGTGGCTGGGACCGCGGCGCCGGCCCTCGCGCGGTGCTCGCGTGCCCGCCGGGCGAGCGGCACGACCTCGGTCTCCTCATCTTCGGGCTCGCTCTGCGTGAGCACGGCTGGCGGATCACGTTCCTCGGCGCGGACACGCCGTCCGACACGCTCGTGGAGACGGTGCAGCGGATCGGCCCGGAGGCACTCGTGCTGGCGGTGGCCGATCGAGCCCGGCTGGAGTCCGTTGCGGAGGCGGTCGCTGTGCTCGGCGGCGCCACCACCGTGTGGGTGGGGGGCGCCGGAGCCGCCCGGGTTGCGGGCGCGCGCTTCCTCGACACGTCGCCGCTCGCGGCGGCGGCGGAGGTCGCGGCGGCCTAGGCCTCGCGGGCGAGCAGGTCTTCGATCGTCTCGCGGCGGAGGATCACTCGCGCCTCGCCCGCAGCGACCAGCACAGCGGCCGGTCGCGGGACGCCGTTGTAGTTCGACGCCCATCGCGAGGGTGTAGGCGCCGGTGGCGGGGACGGCGAGCAGGTCGCCCCGGCGGGGCTCCGGCAGCACGGCCTGCTCGATCAGCACGTCACCCGACTCGCAGTGCTTTCCCGCGATCGTGAAGTGGCCGTCCGCGGGCTCGTCGTCGGCGCGGTTCGCGAGCAGGGCGGAGTAGCGCGCGTCGTAGAGCTGTGGCCGCGGGTTGTCGGACATGCCGCCGTCGATCGCGACGTAGCGCGTGTCGCCCGCGTGCTTGACCGCGCCGACGCGGTAGAGCGTGAATGCGGTTGGGCCGACGAGCGACCGACCCGGCTCGAAGACGAGGCGCGGCGCCGGCAGGCCGCGCGCCGCCCACTCGCCCCCTACTGCGGCCGCGATGGAGCGCACGAGCTCCTCGACCGGCGGCTCCGGCTCGTCCTCGACGTGGCGGATCCCGAAGCCGCCGCCGACGTCGACGAGGGCGGGCGTCCAGTCGAGCTCTTCCTGGCAGCGGGCGGCGAACTCCCCGAGCTGCGCGACCGCCTCGAGATGCGCGCGGCCGTTCGCGAGCTGCGAGCCCACGTGTACGTGCACCCCTTCGACCTCCAGCCCCGCGTCGCGCGCGCCGGCGATCGCAGCGAGCGCCTCGTCCGCGTCGAGCCCGAACTTCGAACCCCGGTGCCCCGTTCGGATCGCTTCGTGGGTCTCGGCCTCGACCCCGGGCGTGACGCGGACGAGCACCCGTCGGACGCCGGCCGCGGCCGCCCTTGCCGGCTCGTCGAGCGCGTCGATCGCGACGAGCGCTCCGGCCTCGCCGGCCGCGCGCAGCTCCTCATCCGACTTGTTGTTCCCGTGCACGATGAGGCGTGGGCCTTCGATCCCAGCCTGGCGCGCATAGGCGAGCTCGCCGAGAGAGGCCACGTCGGCGCCGAGGCCTTCCTCGGCGAGCAGGCGCATCACGGCGACGTTCGGGAAAGCCTTCGTCCCGTAGACGACGAGCGCTTCCGGCGCCGCCCGCAGGAACATCCGCGCCCGCTCGCGGAGCGCCGCCTCGGAGTAGACGACGAGGGGCGTCCCGAAGCGCTCGGCGAGGTGCGTCGCGGCAAGTCCGTCGAGCTCCAGCTCACCCGCTGCCACGCTCGTTCCGGGAGGGAACAGTGCTAGCATTCGCGCAGTGAAGCAGCTTCTTCCATAGAGCAGGAAGCCACCGCGGCGCACCGCCGCGAGAGCTTCCCCTGGGCCTCTCGCACGAGAGGCTTTTTTGTATCCGGAGATCGAGATGACCGAGCCGTACGACCCCAATACGATCGAGCCGAAGTGGCAGCGCGTCTGGGCTGACGAGCGGGCCTACGTGGTCGCGAACCCGAGTGAGCCCTCGCGGGCCGACGCGCGGAAGAGCTACGTGCTCGAGCAGCTGCCGTACCCGTCCGGAAGCCTCCACCTGGGGCACCTGCTCGTCTACACGATCGGCGACGTCGCGACTCACTTCCGGCGGCGCAACGGCTACCACGTGCTGCACCCGATGGGCTTCGACGCGTTCGGCCTCCCGGCTCCGAGAACGCCGCGATCCGCGAGGGTGGCCACCCGCGCGAGATCACCGAGCGGAACATCGTCGTCGATCAGGCGCTCGATGCAGCGCATCGGGTGGTGGATCGACTGGTCGCGCGAGCTCTCGACGCACGACCCCGGCGTACTACCGCTGGCAGCAGTGGCAGTTCCTCAAGTTCCTGGAGCAGGGCCTCGCCTACCGGAAGGGAGCCCCGGTGAAGTGGTGCCCCAACGACCAGACGGTGGTCGCCAACGAGCAGGTGCTGCCGGACGGGACGCTGCGAGCGCTGCGGCGCCCAGGTCGAGTCGCGGGTGATGGAGCAATGGTTCTTCCGGATCACCGATTACGCGCAGGCGCTGCTCGACGACCTCGAGACCGTCGACTGGCCCGAGTCGATCAAGGCGCGCCAGCGGAACTGGATCGGCCGGTCCGAGGGCGCCGAGGTCGTCTTTCGGATCGACGAGTGGGGCGAGGACGTCGCCGTCTTCACGACCCGCCCGGACACGCTCTTCGGTGCGACCTTCTTCGTGCTCGCTCCTGAGCACGAGCTCGTCGCGCGGATCGAGTCGGACGAGGTGCGGGAGTACGTCCGCCAGACCGCCGCGAAGAGGACCGAGGAGCGCGCCGCCGCGGAGGAGAAGACCGGCGTCTTCACCGGGCTGCACGCCGTCAATCCGGTCAACGGCGAGCGGATCCCGATCTACGTCGCCGACTACGTCCTGATGGACTACGGCACGGGCGCGATCATGGCGGTGCCCGCGCACGACCGGCGCGACTTCGACTTCGCGCGCGCGTTCGACCTGCCGATCCGCCACGTCGTCCGGCCCGCCGAGGGCGAGGTCGACGAGAGCGAGCCGTACGTCGAGCACACGGAGGGCGAGGTGCTCGTCAACTCGGACGAGCTCGACGGGTTGCCCGCGCCGGAGGGTGGCCGCCGGATCGTCGAGCGCCTGGAGCGCGACGGTCTCGGCCGCTTCGCGGTCAACTTCCGCATTCGCGACTGGGGCTTCTCGCGCCAGCGGTACTGGGGCTGCCCGATCCCGTCGTCTACTGCGAGCGCTGCGGGATCGTTCCGGTTCCGGAGAGCGAGCTGCCCGTCGTCCTGCCGGACGTCGAGGACTACAAGCCGCAAGGGCAGGCCGCCGCTGGCGCAGGCCGAGGAGTGGGTGAACGTCGACTGCCCGTCCTGCGGCGGGCCCGCGCAGCGCGAGACCGAGACGATGGACACGTTCGTCGACTCGTCCTGGTACTTCCTGCGCTACTGCGATCCCGCCAACGAGGACGGCGCCGTTCGACCGCGCGCTCGTCGACTACTGGAACCCGGTCGACCTCTACATCGGCGGCGTCGACCACGCGACGATGCACATGATCTACGCGCGCTTCTGGATCAAGGTCCTGAACGACCTCGGCCTCGTCGGCTTCCGCGAGCCGTTCGCGAGCTTCTACTCCAACGGCTGGGTGACGAGCGGGAAGACGAAGATCTCAAAGCGCTCCGGCACGGCAACCGGGCCGGACGACGTCGTCCAGCGCCACGGCGCCGACGCGGCGCGGCTCTGCATCCTCTTCCTCGGTCCCGCGGATCAGGACATGGAGTGGACCGAGGAAGCGGTCGAGGCGATGGCGCGGTTCGTGCGCCGGCTGTGGCGTGTCGTCAACGAGGTCGCTGAGCTGGCGCCGACCGGATCGGTCGAGAACGGGCCGCTCGCGCGGAAAGCACACGAGACGATCGCGAAGGCGACCGACGACATCGGCCGGCGATTCGCCTTCAACACCGCGATCTCGGCGGTGATGGAGCTGGTGAACGAGCTGTCGCGCGACACTGCGAGCGCGGACGCGCGGTTCGCGGCCGAGACCGCCGTCTCGCTGATCCAGCCCTATGCGCCGCACGTCGCCGAGGAGCTCTGGGGAAGGCTCGGGCACGAGCGGCTGTGGGAGCAGCCGTGGCCGGTCGCTGATCCCTCGCTGCTCGAGCGCGACACCATCGAGGTGGTGTTGCAGGTGAACGGCAAGCTGCGCGACCGTCTGCAGGTGCCGGCGTCGATCGGCGAGGACGAGCTCGTCGCGCTCGCGCGCGCGTCCGAGCGCGTGCAGGCGCACCTGAACGGCGGCGAGCCGAAGAAGACGATCGTCGTCCCGGCAAGCTCGTCAACTTCGTCGTCTAGCTCGTAACTGACACACAATCGGCACGGAGGCGTTAGCCATCCGTGACGGTTCTCGCGGCACGCTCGAGACATGCCCTCCCTGCCCGTGTCGCGCCGGCGGGCGCTCTTGGTCGCGGCGGCAGCACTCGTGCTGCTCGTCGTAGCCGGGCGCACGCTGGCCGACGCGGGTACCGCCACCTCGCAGCCGGCTGCCGCGCTCGTCCCCGAGCGCGCCGCGGCAGCGCCGAAGCTCGTCGTGCACGTCGCCGGTGCCGTGCGGCAGCCGGGCCTGTACCGCCTCGCCGAGGGCAAACGAGTCGCCGACGCGGTCGCCCGTGCGGGCGGAGCGACCGCGCCGGCCGACACCGCCGCGATCAACCTCGCCGCGCCGCTCGCCGACGGGATGCAGGTGCTCGTGCCGCGCCGCGTCCCGGGCCCGGTCGCGGCAGCCGGCCAGGCGCCGAGCGCTCGCGTCAGCCTCGGTTCGGCGACCGTCGAGCAGCTCGACGCCCTGCCCGGGGTCGGGCCGGTGACCGCCGAGAAGATCGTCGACTATCGGTCGGCACACGGTGGCTTCCGCTCGGTCGACGATCTCGACGCGATCCCCGGCATCGGCCCGGCGCGCATCGAGCAGTTGCGGGAGCTCGTGTCGCCGTGATCGAGCGCAGCTGGCCCACGTTGCTCGTACTCGCGGCGTGCATCGGGCTGGCCCTTGCGAACGCCGCGCGCGCTCCTGCCCTCGTGCTGGGCCTGGTCGGCGTGGTCGCCGCGGGCGCGGCGCTGTCACCCGGCGCGCGGCTGCCGGCCTGCGCGCTGGCGCTCGCGCTCGCCGGCTGGTGGTTCGGCTCGACCCGGCTCGGAGCGCTCGACCGCAGCCTGCTCGAGCCGGAGCTCGGCCGCTCGGCCCCGATCACGGCGGTGGTGACCGGGCCTGTGCGAAAGACAGAATTCGCGCTGCGCGTGCCCGCCGAGGTGCGGCGGTTCGGTGACCGCTCGCTGAGGGAGCGTGTTCTGCTCGAGCTCCCTGTCGGCCGCTCGCCGCCTCAGGGCGCCATCCTCGCCTTCCGTGCGCGGGTGGACGCGCCTCGCGGCCCCGAAGACGGGTTCGACGAGCGCGGCTGGCTGGCGCGCCGGGGTGTTCACGTCGTGCTCCACGGCGGCGACTGGAGGATCGTCGGCCGACGCGGGGGCATCGGCGGCGTCTCGGATCGACTTCGTGCGCACGTCGCGCGCGCGATCGCCCCTGGGCTCGAAGGGGAGCGGCGCGCGGTGCTCGCGGGCATCGTGCTCGGCGAGGACGAGGGGCTCTCGGACGAGCTCCGGGACAGCTTCAAGTCGTCCGGGCTCTATCACCTCCTGGCCGTCTCGGGGCAGAACATCACGTTCCTCGCGCTCAGCGTGCTCGGCCTCGCCTGGTTGCTGGGCATCCCACGGCTCGCCGCCGAGGTCGTCGCCATCGCGGCGATCGCCGCCTACGTGCTCGCGGTCGGCTGGCAGCCCTCCGTGGTTCGGGCCGGTGTCGCAGGCGGGCTCGCCTCGCTGGCCTGGCTCCTGTCGCGGCCGCGCGACCGCTGGCACTTCCTGGCGCTCGGCGCGGCGGTCCTGCTCGCCTGGACCCCGGCGAGCCTGCTCGAGCCCGGCTTCCAACTCTCGTTTGCGGCCGTGGGATCGATCTTCCTGCTGCTGCCGAGGCTGCGGCTCGCGCTCGAGGGTTACCCGCTGACCAGTTGGCTGCGCGACGCGCTCGCGGTCTCGACCGCGTGTGGAGCTGCCACGGCGCCGATCCTGTGGCTCCAGTTCGGCAGCGTCCCGGTCTACTCGCTGCTCGCGAACGTGCTCGTCACCCTTGCGATCGGCCCGCTCCTCGGCCTTGCGCTCGTGGGCTCGCTGATCCAGCCGGTGTTGCCCTCGGCGGCGCTCGCGCTCTCGTTCCTGAACGGGTGGTTGGCCGCCTACATCGTCACCTGTGCGCGGCTGGTGGGCGGCTTGCCCTTTGCTCAGATCGGGTCCGGCGCAGCGGTCTGCGTTCTCCTGGGGACACCGCTCGCGCTCCTTGCTCTGCAGCGGCTGCCGCGCTGGCGTCGCCGGGCTGCGCTCGCGTGTGCTGCGACGGTCGTGCCGGCGCTGCTCGTCTGGCAGCTCCTTCCCGAGGCGAAGCTGCCGCCGCCGACCGGGCTGAGGATCACGTTTCTCGACGTGGGGCAGGGCGACGCGATCCTGCTCCAGGTTCCCGAAGGGGCGATCCTCGTCGACCAGGGACCGCCGGAGGCGAACGTCGCACAGCAGCTCCGCGGCCTGGGTGTCCGGCGGCTGGCAGCGGTCGTGCTGACCCACCCGCAGCGCGATCACATCGGCGGTGGTGAGACCGTGATCCGCCGGCTCGCGGTCGACCACATTCTCGACCCGCGCCTCGCTGTCTCGGGCCCGTACGAGCGGGCCGCGCTCGCCGCCGCAGCGGAGCGAGGGGTCGAGGTCGCGGAGACGCGCGCGGGCGACGCGTTCCGGCTCGGGCGGCTGCGGCTCCGCGTTCTCTGGCCGGATCGGGCCGGATCGCCGACGGACGATCCGAACCTGCTTCCGATCGTGCTGCTCGCGACCTTCGGCGAGGTCGATGCCCTGCTGACCGCGGACGCGGAGACGGACGTCACAGCCCGGCTCCTCTCGCGCCGGGTCGAGATCCTCAAGGTCGCCCACCACGGCTCCGCCGACCCCGGCCTCGAGAGCGAGCTCCGCGAGTTGCGGCCGGCGATCGCGGTCATCTCCTGCGGCCTCGGCAACGACTACGGCCACCCGCGCGCATCGACGCTGGCTGCGCTTCGGGCGAGCCCTGGGCTCAGCCTCTTCCGGACCGACGAGGACGGGCAGGTCGTGGTCGAATCGGACGGGCGGCGGCTGAGTGTCCGGACGGCGCGTTGAGTAGGGTGGCGGCATGGCCGAATCGCCCGATCTGAAGCCCGTCTACCTGCTCACCGGGAGCGACCGGCCGAAGATCGAGACGGCGCTCGGCCGGCTCCGCCGCCACTTCGAGCCCGAGGCCGTGGAGCTGGTCTCGGCCCAGGAGGTGTCGGGAGAGGACGCGGCCGCGCTCTGCAACGTCGGCAGCCTCTTCGGCGACGCCAGGCTCGTCGTCGTCGAGGGCGTCGACGGCCGCCGAAACGCGGACGGCAGGCTCGCGAACGGCTGGAAGGTCGCCGACGTCAAGGCGATCGAGGCGTACTTCGCCTCCCCGGCGCCCGGCACGGTGCTCGCCCTCGTCGCGGAGGAGCTGAAGAAAGACGCGCCGCTGACCAAGGCCTGCGCGAAGGCGGGCGAGGTGCTGGCGTACGAGGTCGCGAAGCGGAACGTCAACCAGTGGGTCGCCGACCGCTTTCGCCAGGCGGGCGCGCGCGCCGAGCCCGATGCGTGCGCCGCTCTGATCCACCTCGTCGGGGAGGACTTCCACCAGCTCGCGAACGAGATCGACAAGCTCGCGCTCTGGGCCGGGGAGGAGCCGATCGGCGAGGGCGAGGTCGAGCAGCTCGTCGCTGCGGTCGCGGAAACGCCCACGTTCGCGCTCACGGACGCCTGGGCTCAGCGCGACACCGGCAAGACGCTCGCCGCGAGCGAGACGATCTTCGAGCGTGAAGGCCGTCCGCGCCGCGACACGGCGCCGCGGCTCGCCGGCGCGCTCGTCAACCACCTCTCCTTCATGCGCCGCTGCCGACAGCTCGCGGCCGAGGGCGTCCGCCCGCGCGACGCGGCGGCGAGCCTGAAGCGGCACCCGTTCTACGTCGAGAAGGTCTTCGCGCAGGCGTCGAACTTCTCCGAAGAGGAGCTCAGCGCAGGCGTCGTCCGGCTGGCCCGCCTGGACCATGCGCTCAAGGGCGGCAGCAAGCTGACGCCGGATCTCGAGCTCCAGCGAGCGCTGATCGACCTGAGCGAGGAGGCTTAGGAGCTAGGAGCCGGAGCCGGCGGCGAGGCGGGCTGCGCGCGCCTTCTTGCGAGCGGCCGTGTTCTTGTGCATCGCACCGCGCGACGCGGCCTTGTCGACCGTCCGCACGAGCTCGAGATGCTCGGCGGCGAGCTTGTCCTTGTCGTCCGCGGCCACCGCGGCCTCGAGCCGCTTCGTCAACGTCTTGACGGTCGAGCGGTAGCGAAGGTTCTCGTCGCGCTGACGCGACGCTGACCGGACACGCTTTGCCTGTTGTCTGATGTTCGGCATTCGAAGTAAGGCCCGCACTGTTAAGGATACCGCTGGGCGGGCGCGCAGGATCGTAGCAGAGGCAGCAGCCTTCATTCCTATACTCGCTGGCGTGGAAACGCGAGCCCACGCACGCAGGCTCGCGTGGTCGACAGCGATCTTCTCGGCCGCCACCGGGCTCTCGCGCCTGCTCGGGCTCATCCGCGAGATCGTCGCGGCGAACTACTTCGGCGCGCGCGGCCCGATCAACGCCTTCACGGTCGCATTCCAGATCCCGAACCTCATCCGAGCCCTCGTCGCCGACGCAGCGCTGTCGTCCGCGTTCGTGCCCGTCTTCAGCGAGCTGCTGGAAAAAGGGGAGCGGGCAAGGGCCTGGCGCGTCGCGTCGACCGTCTTCTGGCTCTTCCTGCTGGTCGGCAGCGGGCTGACCGCCCTCTTCATCCTCGCCGCCCCGCTGCTCATGCCACTGCTCACGAACGCCTACGACGACCTGACGGTGACGCTGTCGCAGATCCTCTTCCCGATCGTCGTGCTGCTCGGCCTCTCCGGGATCGTGACCGGAATCCTGAACAGCTACGACGAGTTCACGATCCCCGCCTTGACGCCGGTCGTCTGGAACCTGGCGATCATCGCCGGGCTCGTGATCGGCGTGCCCCAGGCCGACACCGAGAGCGCGAAGCTCTACGTCTACGCGGGCTCGATCGTTCTCGGCACGGTGCTCCAGCTGCTCCTGCCGCTCCCGTGGCTGCGCGGCCGCGACGACCGGCTGCGGGTCGCGATCGACCTCCGAGATCCGATGGTCAAGCAGGTCTTCAAGCTGATGGGCCCGGTCATGCTCGGGCTCGGGCTGATCAACGTCAACGCGGTGATCGGGACGTTCGTCGCGGCCAAGTGGATCGACCCGACGATCGCTCCGAGCGCGATCGACAAGGCCTTCCGCATCTACATGCTGCCGCAGGGGATGTTCTCGGTCGCGGTCGCAACGGTGCTCTTCCCGACGCTCGCGCGCTTCGCGACCCGCGGTGACCTGAACGGTTTCCGCGACACGATCTCCCGCGGCGTCCGCCAGATCAACTTCCTCCTGATCCCCGCCGCGGTGATCTCGATCGTTCTCGCCGAGCCGATCGTCCGGCTGCTCTACGAGCGCGGCGCTTTCGAGCCCGACCAGACGCACGTCGTCGCGGGCGCGCTCGCCGCCTTCTCGATCGGGCTCACCTTCAACGGGATGATGCTGATGCTGAATCGCGGCTTCTTCAGCCTGCAGTCCCCGTGGATCCCGACGGTCGTCGCGCTCGCGAACCTCGCGCTGAACGTCGTTCTCTACGCGATCTTCTACCGGGTCGGCGTGTGGGGGATCCCCTTTGCGATCTCGCTCGCCAACATTGCCGGCGTGGCGATGCTGCTCTTCGCGCTGCGCCGCCGGATCGGCCGGCTCGACCTGACCGCGACGGTCCGCTCGTTCGTGCTGGTCTCGATCGCCTCCGCGGCGCTCGCAGCCGTCTCCTACGGCGTCTGGCGCGTCCTCGACGACGCGCTCGGCCGCTCCTTCGCGGCTCAGCTCGTCTCGCTCGGCGCCGCCCTCGCCCTGGGCGGGATCGTCTACATCGTCGCCTGCAAGGCGCTCCGGGTGCGCGAGATCGAGGCGCTACTCTCTCTGCGCAGCCGCTTCCTGAGGGCCTGATCTCGCATGGACCAAGCACACATCCGCAACTTCTCGATCATCGCCCACATCGACCATGGGAAGTCGACCCTGGCCGATCGCATCCTGCAGCTCACCGATACGGTCGCCGACCGCGACATGAAGGAGCAGCTGCTCGACTCGATGGAGCTCGAGCGCGAGCGCGGGATCACGATCAAGGCGCAGGCGGTGCGCGTGCTCTGGAAGGGGCACCAGCTGAACCTGATCGACACGCCCGGTCACGTGGACTTCACCTACGAGGTGTCGCGCTCGCTGCAGGCCTGCGAGGGGGCGCTGCTCGTCGTCGACGCGGCGCAGGGGATCGAGGCGCAGACGCTGGCGAACGCGTATCTCGCGATCGAGAACAACCTCGAGATCGTCCCGCTCGTGAACAAGATCGACCTGCCGCAGGCCGATCCCGACGGCGCCGCCGCCGAGGTCGCCGACCTGGTCGGCGACGACGCCGGGCAACGTCCTCCGCATCTCGGCCAAGACGGGTCTCGGGGTCGAGGACGTGCTCGACGCGATCGTCGAGCGGATCCCGCCGCCGGAAGGCGATCCCGACGCGCCCGCCCGCGCGCTGATCTTCGACTCCTCCTACGACCAGTACCGCGGCGTCGTCGCGTTCGTCCGGGTCGTCGACGGCCGCTTCGAGACGCGCGACGCGCTCCGCGCGATGGCGCAGGGAACCCGCTTCGAGGCGGAGGAGCTCGGCTTCCTCACTCCCGACCGCCATCCCGTCAAGGCGCTCGAGGCCGGCGAGGTGGGCTACGTGATCACCGGCCTGAAGGACGTCTCGAAGCTCGGCGTCGGCGACACGCTCACGACCGAGAAGCGGCCCGCGGCCGAGCCGTTGCCCGGCTACAAGGAAGTCAAGCCGATGGTCTTCGCGGGGCTCTTCCCGTCCGATTCCGACGAGTACCCGGAGCTCCGCGACGCGCTCGAGCGGCTGAAGCTGAACGACAGCGCGCTCTTCTACGAGCCCGAGACCTCGCAGGCGCTCGGCTTCGGCTTCCGCTGCGGCTTCCTCGGCCTGCTGCACATGGAGATCGTGCGCGAGCGGCTCGAGCGCGAGTTCGACCTCGACCTGATCGTGACCGCCCCGACCGTCGCCTACCGCGTCCAGGCGCGTCCCGGCGGCGAGTGGATCGAGGTGCACAACCCCGCCGACATGCCGAACGAGATCGAGGCGGTCGAGGAGCCGTACATCAAGGCCTCGGTCATCGTCCCCAAGGAGTACGTCGGCGCCGTGATGGAGCTCTGCAACGAACGCCGCGGCAGCTTCGACCACATGGAGTACCTCTCCGAGGACCGCGTGCACCTCGTCTACGAGCTGCCGCTCGGCGAGATCGTGCTCGACTTCTACGACCAGCTGAAGTCGCGCACCCGCGGCTACGCGAGCTTCGACTACGACATGGCCGGCTTCAAGCCGGGCGAGCTCGTGCGTGTCGACGTCCTCGTCGCCGGCGAGCCGGTCGACGCGCTCTCGCTGATCATCCACCGGGAGTTCGCCTACGACCGGGGCAAGCTGCTCGTCGAGCGACTGCGGAAGGAGATCCCGCGCCAGTTCTTCGACGTGCCGATCCAGGCCGCGATCGGCGCCCGGATCATCGCCCGCGAGACCGTGAAGGCGAAGCGCAAGGACGTGCTCGCCAAGTGCTACGGCGGCGACATCTCGCGCAAGCGCAAGCTGCTCGAGAAGCAGAAGAAGGGCAAGAAGCGGATGAAGCAGGTCGGCGGCGTCGAGGTGCCGCAGGAGGCGTTCCTGGCCGTTCTCAACCTGGACAACGATCGCAAATGACCGGCGCCCGCCACCTCTACGTGCACCTGCCGTTCTGCGCGCACCGCTGCGGCTACTGCGACTTCGTCACCGTCGTCGGCCACGCCGGCGACCACGGCGCCTACGTGGACGCGCTGCTCGCCGAGCTCGAGCTCGAGCGCGATCTGCTCGGGGACGTCGACACGATCTTCCTCGGCGGCGGCACCCCGACCGTCACCGAGCCCGCCGCGCTCGCGCGCCTGCTCGCCGGCCTGCCGCGCGCCGCCGAGACGACCGTCGAAGCGAACCCCGAGACCGTCACGCCCGGCCTGGCCGCGCTGCTCCGCGAGCACGGCGTCAACCGCATCTCGCTCGGCGCGCAGAGCTTCCAGCCGCACCTGCTCGAGACGCTCGAGCGGCGCGCGCGCCCGGAGGACGTCCGCGCCGCCGTGCCGGACGCTGCGGGAAGCCGGCTTCGACAACGTCTCGCTCGACCTCATCTACGGCATTCCCGGCCAGAGCGTCGCCGACCTCGAGCGCGACCTCGCCGAGGCGATCGCGCTCGAGCCGGAGCACCTCTCCTGCTACGAGCTCGAGGCGAAGCCGGGCACCCGCTTCACGCACGCGCACGGCGAGGAGCTCGAGCGGCAGGCCGAGGCGATGGAGGACTACTTCGAGCGGGTCGTGGAATCGCTGACCGCGGCCGGATACCGCTGGTACGAGACCGCGAACTTCTGCCGCCTGGACGGCGAGCGCGACCTCCGCTCGCAGCACAACCTCGGCTACTGGCTCGGCCACGACTACCTCGGGCTCGGGGTCGGCGCGGTCTCGACGGTCGCCGGCGCCCGCTGGCGGAACGCACCGAGCCTGCCCCGCTACCTGGCCGCTCTCCAGCGCGGCGAGCGGCCGGCGCGCGAGCTCGAGCCGCTCGACGCCGGACGTGCAGGCGCGCGAGCGGCGTGCTCCTCGGCCTCAGGCTCGACGAGCCGCTGGCGACTCGCTGGGCTCGACGCAGCGGTCGACCGCGATGCGCTCGACGACGCCTCGAGCGCCACGGGCTTCGTCGAGACGGCGCACGGGACGCTGAGCTCGCACTGACCCGTCGCGGACGCTTCCTCGGCGGCGGCGTCACCGCCGAGCTGCTCGCCGACGGGTAAAATCCCCTGCAAATGAGCGAGCTGAGCACACGCAAGCGCGACATCCTCCGCAAGGTCGTCGAGGAGTACATCGCCACGGGCGAGCCGGTCGGCTCGAAGACGATCGTCGACCGTTCGGGACTCGGCGTCTCCCCTTCGACCGTTCGTGGCGAGCTCGCCGAGCTCGAGTCGCTCGGGCTGCTGACGCACCCGCACACCTCGGCGGGCCGCATCCCGACCGACTCCGGCTACCGCTTCTACGCGGGCGAGGTGCTCGAGAGCCAGGCGTCGCGGCCGGAGCGCTTTCCGCTCGACCTGACGTCGATGCGCAGCGAGGTCGAGGCTGCGCTCCAGTCCACGACCGAGATGCTGGGCCAGGTGACGCGCCTGCTCGCGCTCGTCTCGGCGCCGGGCCACGAGACGGCGACGGTGCGGCACGTCGAAGTGCTGCTGCTCCAGCCGTCTGTCGTCATGGTCGTGACGATCACGTCGGCCGGCGGCGTCGCGAAGAAGCTTCTCACCTTCAGCGCGCCAGTCGACCCGGGCCTGGCGGCCTGGGCGAACGAGTACCTGAACGAGCGCCTGACCGGAGTCGGGCTCGGAACGCATCAGGTGCGGAAGCAGTTCGACGACCCGAGCCTCTCGGCCGGAGAGCGCGCCTTCCTCGATGCGCTGAAGCCGGCGTTCGTCGAGCTCGCGACGCCCGCGGCGCAATCGCTGTACGTCGGCGGCGCCGCCTCGTTGCTCGACGACGTGCGGGCCGACGAGCTCGAGGCCTGCCGGCGGCTGCTCTCCGTGCTCGAGAAGCGCGCGGCGGTGCTGGAGCTGATGAACGACGCGTTCGACGCCCGCCGGCCGTTCGTCCGGGTCGGGCTCGACCACCCCGGGCTGCACGACGTCGCGCTCGTCGGTGCGACCTACGGGCTGCGGACCCGGACGCTCGGCACGATCGGCGTTCTCGGCCCGGTGCGGATGGACTACGCGAAGGCGGTGCGTACCGTCCGGGCCGCCTCGTTCGAGCTCTCACGGCTCGTCGAGTCGGCGTACGAAGAGGACTGACCTCCCCGCTACGCTTGCTCGAATGGCCACCGCGGAACGGGACTACTACGAGCTGCTCGGCGTCGCGCGCGGCGCCACCGACGCCGAGATCAAGAAGGCGTTCCGCAAGCTCGCCCGCGAGCTGCACCCGGACGTCTCGAAGGAGGCGGATGCGCAGGAGCGCTTCCGCGCGGTCGCCGAGGCCTACGAAGTGCTCTCGAAACCCGAGACGCGGCAGCTCTACGACCGCTACGGGCACGCGGGGTTGCGGAAGGGCGGCTACACGCCGGCCGACTTCGACCTCTCGAACCTGACGGACATCTTCTCCGCCTTCTTCGGCGACGACCTGTTCGGGCGGAACCGCGGCGGGCGCGCCCGCGGCGGCGATCTCGGCGTCTCCGTCTCGATCGAGCTCGCGGACGCGTTCACCGGCGTCAAGCGCACGGTCGAGGTCGAGGTGGCGGCCACCTGCGAGCGCTGCGACGGCGAGGGCGCCGAGCCTGGGACGGAACGCGTCACCTGCGAGACCTGCGCCGGGCACGGACAGGTGCGTCAGGTCTCGCGCAGCGTGTTCGGCGAGTTCGTGCGCACCCAGTCCTGCCCGGCGTGCGCGGGCGCCGGCCGCGTCGTCGAGACGCCCTGCACGGGCTGTGACGGCGCCGGACGCATCGTCGAGCAGACCGAGCTCGAGGTCGAGATCCCGGCGGGAATCCACGACGGCCAGCAGATCCGGATCCGCGGCGCCGGCCACGCCGGCACGAGCGGGGGCCTCCCCGGCGACGCCTACGTCGAAGTGCACGTCGCTCGCGATCGCCGCTTCGAGCGCGACGGCGACGACATCCTCGCGTCGGTCGACCTGACGATCGTCCAGGCGGCGAAGGGAGCGCAGCTCACCGTGCCCACGCTCGCCGGCGACGCGCAGCTCGTGTTCGAGCCCGGAACTCAGCCGGGCGAGGTGAAAGTGCTCCGCGGCAAAGGGATGCCGTCCCTGCAGCGCTCCAGGCGCGGCGACCACCGCGTCCTGGTGAACGTCACGGTGCCGCGCCACCTCACCGACGAGCAGCGTGAGCTGCTCGACCGCTTCGACGCCCTCTCCGGCGAGGACACCTACCGACGCGACGAGGGCTTCTTCGAGAAGCTCAGAAGCGCCCTCCGCTGAGCCTGCTCTCCTCAAGCGCGTCTCGATCACCGTCCCGCGGCTCGAGCCGAACAGGCGCGCGCCGTCATGCTCGAGCTCTTCCCGGAGGGCTTCGAGGAGATCGAGGGAGCGAGCGGGCTCGAGATCGCGGCCTACACGAACGCAGCCGGCGAGGAGCGGATCTGGCAGGCGTTCGGCGGTGCGGCTTCCGCCGACGTCGAGGAGGACTGGGAGGATCGCTGGCGGCAGTTCCACAAGCCCGTCCGGGTCGGCAACCTCTGGATCGGCCCGCCGTGGGAGGAGCCGGACGAGGATGCGATCGCGGTCGTGATCGACCCGGGCCGCGCCTTCGGCACCGGCGGGCATCCGACGACGCAGCTCTGTCTCGAGCTGCTCGAGGCCGAGGAGCGGAGCAGCGTGCTCGACATCGGCTGCGGCTCGGGCGTGCTGTCGATCGCGGCAGCAAAGCTCGGGTTCGCCCCGGTGCTGGCGTTCGACTTCGATCCGCAGGCGGTCGAGGCGAGCGAGCGGAACGCAGCCGACAACGGCGTCTCGATCGACGTCCGCCAGGCCGACCTGCGTCAGGACGAGCTGCCGGAGACGGAGCTCGCGCTGGCGAACATCGCTGCCGAGGCGGTGCTGGCGCTCTCGTCGCGGCTGCGGGCGGCACGCGTGATCACGTCCGGCTACCTCGTTTCGGACGACCCGGAGCTCGACGGCTACCGCGTCGAGCGGCGCGTCCAGGACGGCGGCTGGGCTGCGGACCTCCACGTCCGTCAGTTAAGCCTTTTCGCGCTCATGGCGAGCTTCTCCGTCAGGTTCCTCGGCTGCAAGGTCTCCCAGACCGACGCGCAGGCGCTGCGCGAGCGGCTCGTCCGCGACGGGCATCGCGAGGTCGAAGGGCAGCGGGGACGTCGCCCTCGTCAACACCTGCTGCGTCACGAACGAAGGGCTCGCGAAGTCGCGCCAGGCCGCCTCGCGCGCGGCACGCACGCACGCTCGCGTCTACGTGACCGGCTGCGGCGCCCGCCTCTCGGACACGGCGTTCGCCGGGCTGCCCGCGAACGTCACCGTCGTTCCGGGTCAGATCGAGCAGGCGGTCGAGACCGTCGCCGGCGACGTGGGCGCGATCGGCTGCGTGCAGGCGGACGCGAGGCTCGACCGGGTGCGAGCATTCGTCAAGATCCAGGACGGCTGCTCGTTCTCGTGCGCGTTCTGCGTCATCCCGCTCGTCCGCGGCGCCACGCGGAGCCGCAGCGCCGAGGCGGTGCTCGGCGAGATCCGCAAGCGTGTCGCACAGGGTCATCGCGAGATCGTCCTCACCGGCGTGAACCTCGGCTGCTTTCGCGACCGTGCCGCCGGTCACACGCTCCCGACGCTGATCCGTGCTGCGGGCGCGATCGAGGGCGTCGAGCGGCTCCGGCTCTCCTCGATCGAGGTCAACCACGTCGACGACGAGCTCGTCGCCGCGCTCCGCGAGACGCCGGTCGTGGGCCCGCACCTGCACGTGCCGCTCCAGTCGGGCGACGACGAGGTGCTCCGCGCGATGGCTCGCCGCTACTCGGTCGAGACCTATCTGCGCAAGCTCGAGCCGCTCGCCGACTTCAATCTGACCGCCGACGTGATCGTCGGCTTTCCCGCGGAGGACGAGCCGGCTTTCGAGCGCACGCTCGAGACCGTCCGCGCGGCGCGGCTGACCAAGGTGCACGTCTTCCCGTACTCGCCACGACCGGGAACGCGCACGGCCGCCGACGACACGGTGCCGCCCGCGGTGAAGAAGGAGCGGAGCGCCCGGCTGCGCGCGCTCTCGGACGCGGCCTGCCGCGCGCGGTGGGCCGAGAAGGTCGGCCGCAGTGACGTCGTGCTCGTCGACCGGCCCGGCCGCGGCTACGGCGCCGACTACTCGCCCTGGCTCGTCGACGGCCCGCTCGGCGAGCTCGTTCCCGTCACCGGGCGCGCCGTCACGGAGGAGGGGATCCGTTGCCGACTGTCGCAGCGTGACGACTGCCTGCTTCTGCCAGCTCGTCCGCGAAGGGACCACGTCGCGAAGGCGGACGGCTTCGTCGCGATCCGGGACCTCTACCCCAAGGCGGAGACCCACCTGCTCGTCCTCCCGGAGCGGCACGTCGACACGTTCCGCGACGTCTCCGACTTCCCCGCGGACGAGGCAAAGCGGATGCTCGACTTCGTCGCGGAGGTCGCGCGCGACGCCGGGCTCGAGGACTACCGCGTGCTCGTCAACGTCGGTCCCGGCGGCGGCCAGACAATCTTCCACCTACATTGGCACGTCCTAGGTGGAAAGATCGCAGGGATGCCGGCTTGAAAGAGACAGCGTGAGTCTGATCGCAGAAATCAAAGAGCAGCTCGAAACCGCGCATGCGCGAGGGGGATGGTGCGCGCCGCGACGCGCTGCGGCTGATCCTCTCCAGCCTCCAGGGCGCCGAGAAGGAGCTGCAGCGCCCGCTGCACGAGGACGAGGAGCTGCAGGTGCTCCAGCGCGAGCGGAAGAAGCGGCTCGAGGCGGCCGAGGCCTTTCGCTCCGGCGGCCGCGAGGAGCAGGCCGAGCAGGAGGAGGACGAGCTCGACGTGCTGGAGGAGTTCATGCCCGAGCCGATCTCCGAGGACGAGCTCGAGGCGATCGTCGACGACGTGATCGCCGAGGTCGGCGCCACGAGCATGCGAGACATCGGCCGCGTGATGGCGGACGTGATGCCGCAGGTCGCGGGCCGCGCGGACGGCTCGGCCGTGAGCCAGCTCGTCCGCGAAAAGCTCGCCTAGCTCTCGTCCGGCGCGTCGGCGAAGAGGTCGAAGTCTCCGGCCAGCACGCGGTCGATCCTGCCGGTGCGCATCCCCGACGCGTTGCGGACGAGCGGCGAGGGCTCGTGGCGGTAGCGCCGGACGATCGTCGGGTCGCGCTCGCCGGCGCGCGATCGCTTCGGGTCGGAGGCGCCCGGCTCGACGTCGACGTAGGCGGTCACGCGATCGAACCCACGGTCTTCGCCGTGCGGTAGCTCGAGCACGTGGAGTCCGTTCTCCGGCTTGAGCAACGTGTACGCGCCGAGGCCGGCGACCTCGAGGACAACGGCATCCTCCACGCCGTTCCGGCGGATGCGCATGCCCCGGCCATCCGCCCAGCCGACGTACATGTTCGCCAGTTCCTGAACGAAACGCCGGCAGGCCTCCGTGTCCTCCGCGTGGCCCGTGTGGACGGTGACGGTCGCATCGCTCGCCTCACGGGCGTCGAGGCCCGCGAGTGCAGCCGAAAGCACGTGGAGGCGCCGGGCGAGAAGCTGCACCAGCTCGCGGGAGTGCGCCTCCCGTCCGGAGGACAGTCGCGCGCCGAGACGCTCAGCCGTGGCCGTGGCCGCGCCCAAGCGATCCAGGTACTCGATCAAGCCGAGCACGTCGTGCCGTTCGTCCGCCTGCCAGAACGCAGGGTCGCGTGCTTCTTCCAGCGCATCCTGCTTCGCCGCGTCCCAGGTCCGGACGCGCTCCGCGAGCGACTCGAGCTCGGCACGCAGGTAGGCGGCCTCGGCTTCCGATCCCTCCGGTTCGAGTGCGACGCCCGCCACGGTCAGACCGCGGCCGCGGCCGGTTGCTCGGCTGTCGGCGCCTGCTCTTGCGCATCCGGATCGACGAACGCGACGTCAAGGCCTGTTCCTTCTCGCGCCGTGACGAAGAGGAACTGGTCGCCCGCCGGAAACTGGCGCTCGACGATCGCTCTGGCGATCCTCGTCAGGAGGTGCCGCTCCACGGCGCGCTTGAGCGGGCGGGCACCCAGCTCCGCACTGAACCCCTGCTCGATGAGGTAGTCGACAGCGGCCTCGTCCCATTCCACGGCCCACGGCTGCATCCGGAAGCCGCGTCGGTCGAGGACGTCGGTGAGCTCCTTCTCGAGCAGGCTGCGCATGACGTCACGGCCAAGCGGGCGGAAGACGACGACACGGTCGAGACGGTTCAGGAACTCGGGTCGGAACGACCGGCCGACCGACTTGAGCACATCGCCGGCGTGGAACTCGCCGGACCTGCCGACGAATCCCACGCCCGGTCCCGCCGGGATCGCCGAGCCGAGGTTCGACGTGAGAATGATCACGCAGTGGCGCAGGTCCACTGTGCGCCCGCCGCGATCCGTCAGCCGGCCGTCGTCGAAGACCTGGAGGAAGATGTCCCAGATCTGCGGGTGTGCCTTCTCGAACTCGTCGAGGAGGAGCACAGAGAACGGTTGCTTGCGGATCTGGGCGATCAGCGGCGCCGCCTGCTTCTGGGTCGTCGCGTCCCCGAGGAGCCGGTCGAGGCTCTCGGGTGTCTGGTACTCGCTCATGTCGAGCCGAACGAGCCGATCCTCGGAGCCGAACACGAAGGCGCTGAACGCCTTCGCGATCTCGGTCTTCCCGGTTCCGGTCGGACCGACGAACAGGAACACGCCGAGGGGCCTCGTGGGATCGGTGAGCCCCGCTTTCACGAGCGCGATTCTGTCGACCAGACACTCGACCGCTTCAGGCTGTCCGAGGACGCGGGCGTCGAAGTAGGAGCGCACGCGGTCGAGCGAGAGCGGGGCCCGGGGATCGAGCACGTGGAGGGGCAGGCCCGTGGCGTCGCTCAGCGTCGCGATCACCGTCTCGGGCGTCACCGCTGCGGCCACGCCGCGCGAGATCCGGTCGCGAACGAGCTCGAGCACGCGGAGCACGTTCCCGGGGGAGGCAGCCGCGGCCAGATAGTGGGACGCGAGATCGAGAGCCTCGGCCAGGGTCTCGTCGTCGACCTCGAGCCCATGGTGACCGGCCCACTCCCGGGCGACTTCGATCGCGGCGTCGTCGGCGAGCGGCGCGAGCCTGACGACCTCGAACAGGCGCGCAACTCGCGGGCGGTGCTGGAGCACGAGCTCGTAGGCGCGCGGATCGATCTCTCCGACGACCACGGCGTCGCCCGCCTCGACGTGCGGGAGGAGTGCGTCCAGCACGCCGCGCGGGCTCTGCATGTGCTGCCCGGACCAGAGCGCCTCTTCGAAGCTCGGAAACACCCAGACGATCCGCCGACGCGAGAGGCGGTCGACGATCTCCTGCACCCTGGCCTCGAGCATCCCGATGTACGCCTGCCCCGCGTTGACGTCCTGGGCGCCCGCCTGGAACGCGAACCACTCGTCTCCGAGCCTCCGGAGCGCCTCGACGATCAGCGTCGTCTTGCCGACCCCGGGCTCGCCGACGAGCAGCACCGACCGGGGTCGAGTCGACGAGAGCGCACCGACGAGTGCGTCGACGGCCGCGATCCGGCTGCCTACGAGCGTCGCCGGCGGCCGTTCGCCCGGATCGACGACGCGACCGAGCTGACGGAAGAAGTCGACGTCGATGATCGTGGTCTGCCACGTCCTCGAGCGCGGGCCTCAGGGCTGCCTTCGTCGCAGCGTTCGTGCCGTCGATCAGCTCGCCGACGAGCGGCTGTAGACGGGTATCGAGGGCTTCGAGCTCGGCCGCCGTGACGTCCTCGCCCGCGGCGACCCGCGCCTCGAGGAAGCGGGAGACCGCGCGCGCGAGCGGGCTCTCGCTCCAGTCCTCTTCGGCAGCCGCGAGCACGGCCGGGATGACGTTCCCGTCGCTCTCGGCGAGCGCGCGGAGGAGCAGCTGGCGTTCGCCCCACTCGGCACGTCGAAACGGGTCTCCGACAGTCTCCGTCCATCCCGGCGGCGGCGGCCGACCGGCGGCGATCGCGGCCAGTGCCCCGGCGCGGAGAAACTTGGCCCCCCGGAGCGCGACGTCCGCGAACGTCTCGTCGTCGATGCTGTCCTGATCGGCGAGCAGCTCGACAAGCCTCGAGAACTCCTCGTCGTGGTCGAGCTGGTCGACGTCGACCCAGGGGTAGCGTATCCGCGAGCGCCTGCCCGAGCGCGATCACCTCCCCGATGGGGGTCTGCTTCTGCTTCCGCCTTCGCACGTCAGGTCGATTCTGCTCCTAGACTGAGCCGGGTGCAGGAAGTCCTCTCCGTCCCGAACGAGGTCGCCGCGGAGCTCGCCGGCGTCGGCGACGGCGTGCTCGATTCACTGCGCGACCGGCTGCACTGCACGCTTCGGCTGCGCGGCAACCAGCTGACGATCGAGGGCGACGACATTCGCGTCGCGGCGGCTCGCGCGGTCGTCGACGAGCTCGTCGAGCTGGTCGAGGGCGGGCACGAGATCGGGCCGGAAACGGTCGGCGCCGTGGTCGCCGCGCTCGACCAGGCCGAGGACATCCGCGAGGTCTTCGCCGACGTCGTCTGGCGGCACCGCGGCAAGAAGATCGCGCCGAAGACGGTGACGCAGAAGCGCTACGTCGACGCGATCCGCAACTGCACGGTGACGTTCGGGATCGGCCCTGCGGGCACCGGCAAGACCTATCTCGCGATGGCGCTCGCCGTCGCCGCGCTGGCCGAGAAGCAGGTCGGCCGGATCATCCTCACGCGGCCCGCGGTCGAGGCTGGGGAGCGGCTCGGCTTCCTGCCGGGAGACATGCTCGCGAAGGTCGATCCGTACCTCCGGCCGCTCTTCGACGCGCTCCACGACATGCTCGACGCCGACAAGCTGACCGCGCACATGGAGCGCGGCGTGATCGAGGTGGCGCCGCTCGCGTTCATGCGCGGCCGCACGCTCAACGACTCGTTCATCATCCTCGACGAGGCGCAGAACACCTCGCCGGAGCAGATGCAGATGTTCCTCACGCGGCTCGGCTTCGGCTCGAAGGTCGTCGTCACCGGCGACGTGACCCAGGTCGATCTCCCGCGCGACCAGTCGTCCGGCCTGATCCAGGTGCGCGAACATCCTCGGCGCGATCGACGGGATCGAGTTCGTCGAGTTCTCCCACCAGGACGTCGTCCGGCACAAGCTCGTGCAGCGGATCGTCGAGGCCTACAAGCAGCACGCGGAGGAGACCGGCACCGCCCGCAAGCGGTGATGGTCACGATCGAGGTCGAGAACCGGAGCGGCGCCGAGGTGGACGAGGCGGCCGCCGTCGAGCTGGCGCGGCGCGTTCTCGCCGCCGAGGGGGTCGAGGACGGCGAGCTCGGGCTCGCGTTCGCCGGGCCCGACGAGATGCGCGCCCTCAAGCGCGACCATCTCGGCATCGACGAGGCGACCGACGTCCTCTCCTTCCCGATCGACGGCAAGGAGGAGCTGGCCGAGGGGATGCCGCGCGCGCTCGGCGACGTCGTCCTCTGCCCGCAGGTCGTCGGCGAGGAGTGGCGGACGCCGCTCGTGCACGGGCTGCTGCACCTGCTCGGCTACGAGCACGGCGCGGCGATGGAGGAGCGGGAGGCGGCGCACGCATGCGGCCGCGGAAGACGCCGTCGATCCTCGAGTCGTTCAACTTCGCCTTCGAGGGGATCATCCACGTGCTCCGCACGCAGCGGAACCTGCGCATCCACTTCGTCGTCGCGGCGCTCGTCCTCGTCGCCGCCCTGCTCTCGGACGTCGACAAGCTGGAGCTGATCGCGCTCCTGCTCGCGATCGCGTTCGTGCTGATCGCGGAGATGCTGAACACGGCGGTCGAGGCCGCGATCGACGTCGCGACCACCTCGTTCGACCCGATGGCCAAGCTCGCGAAGGACATCGCCGCCGGCGCCGTCCTGATCGCGACCGCCGTGGCCGTCGCCGTCGGCTACCTCGTCTTCTCCGGCCAGGTCGCCAGCGAGAGCTCGAAGCTGCTCGACCGGCTCACCGACGCTTCGGCGGAGCTGACGCTCGTCGCCCTCTTCCTGACGACGATCGTCGTGATCGGCACGAAGGCGCTCACCGGCCGCGGGTCGCCGCTCCGCGGCGGCCTTCCGTCCGGCCACGCCGCCGTCGCATTCGCGGGCTGGATGGCCGCGACGCTGATCCTCGGCGACTCGCAACATCACTTCCTGATCTCGTCGCTGACCTTCATCATGGCGTTGCTGGTGGCCCAGACCCGCGTCGAATCCGGAGTGCACTCCACGGTCGAGGTGGCCTACGGCGGCCTGCTCGGGGCGCTCGTTACGCTCGCCGTCTTCCAGGTCGCTCAGTGATGGCCCAACAGTGAGCGAGGAGCTCGTCGTCAAGGCGGAGGCCGTGGCCGAGAAGGCCTACGCGCCGTACTCGAACTACCACGTCGGCGCCGTCGCCCGCACGACCGACGGGCGCGAGTTCGAGGGCGTCAACGTCGAGAACGCGGCGTATCCGCTCGGCGTCTGCGCCGAGAAGAGCGCACTCGTCGCCGCGGTCGCCGCCGGCTACGGCCCCGGGTCAGATCGCCGCAATCGGGATCAACGCCTCGCCGTGCGGTGGCTGCCGCCAGTGGCTGCACGAGTTCCGGATCCCGCGAGGTGTGCTTCCGGCGCGCCGACGGCTCGATCGCGACGTACGCGCGCGGACGAGCTGCTGCCTGACACCTGGGACCTCCCGGACGCGTGAAGTCCGGCTTCGTCGCCGTCGCCGGCCGGCCGAACGTCGGCAAGTCGACGCTCGTCAACGCGCTCGTCGGCGAGAAGATCGCGATCACCTCCGCGGTGCCGAACACGACCCGCCGCCGGATCTACGGGGTGGCGAACGGTCAGACGAACGGCGAGGACTACCAGCTCGTCCTCGTCGACCTGCCCGGCTTCCAGCGCCCGATGGACAAGCTGACCAAGCGGATGCAGAACACGGTCGACACCTCGTTCGAGGACATCGACGTCGTGCTCTTCGTGCTCTCGGCGCGCGACCGGATCGGCGCCGGCGACCGCTTCATCGCGCGCAGGGTCTTCGCGCTCGGCAAGCCGGTGATCATCGCCCTGAACAAGGTCGACAACCTCAAGCCGGGCCACATCATCAGCCAGATGAAAGCGGCCGGGCAGCTCGGCGACTTCCACGCGCTCCACCCGGTGAGCGCGAAGACGAAGGACGGCGATCGACGAGCTGCGCGGACGACCTCCTCTACCTCTTGCCCGAGGGTCAGCCGTTCTTCGAGCGCGAGTCGGCGACCGACCAGACGAGCGAGGAGCGGATCACGGAGCTGATCCGGGAGAAGGCGCTGCAGCTGACGCGCGACGAGGTGCCGCACTCGATCTCGGTCGAGCTCGACGAGCTGGACGAGAAGCTCCTGCGCGCGTTCGTGCTCGTCGAGACCGAGTCGCAGAAGCAGATCCTGGTCGGCAAGAAGGGCGCGATGATCCGCGAGATCGGCACGCGCGCCCGGCCGGAGATCGAGGCGCTGCTCGGGCGCAAGGTCTTCCTCGAGCTCGTCGTCAAGGTGCGCCCGAAGTGGCGCCGCGACGACGCGACGCTGGAACGCCTCGGCCTCTAGCCTCATACTGAGGTCACCGTTGGCTACGAGCCCGGATGAGAGGAAGGCGGCGCTCCTCGAGGCGACTGTCGCGCGCGTCCGCGAGCAGGTCGAGGCCGCCCAGGCGGACGACGTCGAGCGGTTCGTCCGCGCGTACTACGCGCACGTCGCTCCAGACGACCTGAGCGACCGGAGCGACCTCGACCTCTACGGCGCCGCGGTCGCGCACTGGAACCTCGCGCGCGTCCGGCAACCCGGCGAGACGAAGGTGCACGTCTACACGCCGAACGTCGAGGAGCACGGCTGGGAGTCGCGCGCACACCGTCGTCGAGACCGTCGTCGACGACATGCCCTTCCTCGTCGACTCGGTCTCGATGGAGGTGACGCGGAACGGGAGCGCGATCCACCTCGTGATCCGGCCGATCATGCGCATGCGCCGGGACGAGGAGGGCCGGCTGCTCGAGGTCGGCGCCGAGGACGGGCAGCCCGAGTCGCTGATCCACGTCGAGATCGACCGCCAGGCCGGCCCGGAGGAGCTGGAGCGGCTGCGTGCCGGTCTCTGCCGCGTGCTCGGCGACGTGCGCGCCGCGGTCGAGGACTGGCCGTCGATGCGCGAGCGGGTCGGCGACGTCGTCGCGGAGCTCGTGGACGCTGCCTGTCGATCCGGACGAGCGCGCGGAGGCCCGCGACCTGCTCGAGTGGATGAACGACGGCCACTTCACCTTCCTCGGCTACCGCGAGTACGAAATCCTCACCGAGGACGGTGAGGACGTGCTGCGTGCCGTCGCCGGCTCGGGGCTCGGCATCCTCCGTGCGACCGACGAGCGGCCGATCTCGCTCAGCTTCGCGCAGCTGCCGCCGGAGGTGCGCCGGCTTGCGCGCGCGAAGAGCCTGCTCAACCTGACCAAGGCGAACTCGCGGGCGACCGTGCACCGGCCCGTCGTACCTCGACTACGTCGGGGTCAAGCGCTTCGACGCGGCAGGCGAGGTGATCGGCGAGCGGCGCTTCCTCGGGCTCTACACGCACACCGCCTACAGCGCGAGCCCGTGGGAGATCCCGGTGCTCCGACGCAAGGCGCAGCGCGTGGTCGAGCGGTCGGGGCTCCTGCGCGGCAGCCACGACCACAAGGCGCTCGTCGAGATCCTCGAGACGTATCCGCGCGACGAGCTGTTCCAGATCTCGGAGGACGAGCTCTTCGAGACGGCGCTCGGCATCCTCCACCTCGGCGAGCGCCGGCGCGTGCGGCTGTTCGTCCGCCGGGACGCGTTCGGCCGCTTCTTCTCGTGTCTCGTCTACCTGCCCCGCGAGCGCTTCGACACGAGGAACCGGCAGCGGGTCCAGGACATCCTCCAGGAGGCGTTCGGCGGGACGAGCGTCGACTACTCGACGCGCGTCTCCGAGTCGGTGCTGGCGCGCCTCCACGTCGTCGTCTACACCGAGCCGGGCGCGGTCCCGGAGTACGACGTCGCCGAGATCGAGGCCCGCCTCGCCGCGGCGACGCGCGCCTGGACGGACGATCTCCGCGACGCGCTCTCCGAGCAGCTCGGCGAGCAGCGCGCCGGCCCGCTCTTCGAGCGCTACAGCGAGGCGTTCCCCGGCGCCTACCGCGAGGACTTCTCCGCTCGGCAGGCCGTGCACGACATCGAGCGGATCGAGCGGCTCGACCCGGACGGCGACCTCGGGATGAGCCTCTACGTCCCGCTCGAGTCGACGCTCGACCACCTCGCCTTCAAGCTCGTCCGGTCGGGCAAGCCGATCCTCCTCTCGGACGTGCTGCCGCTGCTCGAGAACATGGGCGTCCGGGTCAGCGACGAGCGGCCGTACGAGATCAAGCCCGCCGACGGGCCACCGGTCTGGATCTACGACTTCGGGCTCCGCCACGACGGAGGCGCCGAGCTGCACGCCGACGACGTGCGCGAGACGTTCCAGGACGCGTTCGCGCGCGCCTGGCGCGGCGAGGCCGAGAACGACGGCTTCAACCGGCTCGTGCTCTCGGCCAGGCTGACCGCGCGCGAGATCACGATCCTGCGCGCGATCGCGAAGTACCTCCGCCAGGCGGGCAGCACCTTCAGCCAGACCTACATGGAGGACGCGCTCTCCGCGCACCCCGCCGTCGCGCGCAGGCTCGTCGAGCTCTTCCGGATCCGGCTCGATCCGGCGCGGCTCGACGACGCGGACGCGCAGGCGCGTGCGCTCGAGCGCGAGCTCGAGAGCACGATCGACGCGGTCGAGAGCCTCGACGAGGACCGGATCCTGCGCGGCTTCCTGCGCGTCGTCCGTGCCGTCCTGCGCACGAACTACTTCCAGACGGACGCCGGCGGCCAGGCGAAGGCGTACCTGTCGCTCAAGCTCGATCCCGACCTGGTTCCCGACCTGCCCGAGCCGCGGCCGATGTTCGAGGTCTTCGTCTACTCGCCGCGCGTCGAGGCCGTGCACCTGCGCGGCGGGAAGGTCGCGCGCGGCGGCATCCGCTGGTCGGACCGGCGCGAGGACTTCCGCACCGAGGTGCTCGGGCTGATGAAGGCGCAGACGGTCAAGAACGCCGTGATCGTCCCGGTCGGCGCCAAGGGCGGCTTCGTCGTCAAGCGGCCGCCGGCCGGGGGCGACCGGGCCGCGCTGCTCGAGGAGGTCGTCGAGTGCTACCGCACGTTCATGCGCGGGCTGCTCGACGTGACCGACACGATCGTCGGGCGGCAAGGTCGTGCCGCCGCCCGACGTCGTCCGCCACGACGAGGACGACCCGTACCTCGTCGTCGCCGCCGACAAGGGCACGGCGACCTTCTCGGACATCGCGAACGCGATCTCGATCGAGTACGGCTTCTGGCTCGGCGACGCGTTCGCCTCGGGCGGCTCGGCCGGCTACGACCACAAGCAGATGGGGATCACCGCCCGCGGCGCCTGGGAGTCGGTGAAGCGGCACTTCCGCGAGCTGGGGACCGACATCGAGACGACCGACTTCACGGTCGTCGGGATCGGCGACATGTCCGGCGACGTGTTCGGCAACGGCATGCTGCTCTCCCGCCACATCCGGCTGATCGGCGCGTTCGACCACCGCCACGTCTTCCTCGACCCGAATCCGGACGCGGCGGCGAGCTTCGCCGAGCGCGAGCGGCTCTTCGCGGCTGCCGGGCTCGTCCTGGGCCGACTACGACCCGGCGCTGATCTCGCCCGGCGGCGGCGTCTTCCCGCGCACGGCGAAGTCGATCCCGCTCTCGCCCGAGGCCCGGGCCGCGCTCGACGTCGAGGACGGAGTCGCTGACGCCGAGCGAGCTGATCCACGCCCTGCTCCGCGCCCCGGTCGACCTGCTCTGGAACGGCGGCATCGGCACCTACGTGAAGGCGCAGGAAGAACGGCATGCCGAGGTCGGCGACCGCGCGAACGACGCCGTCCGGGTCGACGGCGAGGAGCTGCGCTGCCGCGTCGTCGGCGAGGGCGGCAACCTCGGCTTCACGCAGCGCGCCCGGGTCGCCTTCGCGCGCCGCGGCGGCCGGATCATACATGGACGCGATCGACAACTCGGCCGGCGTCGACTGCTCCGACCACGAGGTCAACATCAAGATCCTGCTCGACACGATCGTCGCCGACGGCGACCTGACCGGGAAGCAGCGGAACGCGATCCTCGCCGAGATGGGCGGACGAGGTCGCCGCGCTCGTCCTGCGCGACAACTACGAGCAGACGCAGGCGATCTCGAGCTCGACCGCCCAGGCGGCGTCGATGGTCGAGGTGCACGAGCGCTACGTCAGGAGCCTCGAGCAGTCCGGCACGCTGAACCGCGAGCTCGAGTGCCTGCCGACCGACGAGGGCTTCGACGAGCGCCAGGCGGCAGGCGGCGGGCTGACCGCGCCCGAGTTCGCGACCCTGCTCTCGCACACGAAGATCGCGCTCGCCCAGGAGCTGCTCGCCTCCGACCTGCCGGAGGACCCGTACCTCTCGAGCGAGCTCGAGCGCTACTTCCCGACGCGCCTGCGCGAGGAGTTCGGGGCGCAGCTCCAGCGCCACCCGCTGCGGCGGGAGATCATCGCGTCGCGGGTCGTCAACGACCTCGTCAACCGCGCCGGGACGACCTTCGCCTTCCGCCTCGCCGACGAGACCGGCGCCGGCGCCGACGACATCGCGCGCGCCTACACCGTCGCCCGCGAGGCGTTCGGGCTGCGCGGCCTCTGGGGCGAGATCGAGGCGCTCGACGGGCTCGTGCCCGCGGAGACGCAGATCGCGATGCTGCTGAGGGCGCGCATCCTGCTCGAGCGCGCGACGCGTTGGCTGCTGCGCAACCGCCGCAGGCCGATCGACATCGCGGCGACGGTTGCCCGCTACGCGCCCGGCGCGGCGGCGCTCGCCGAGGCGGTGCCTGCGCTGCTCGGCCCGGCCGAGCTCGAGTTCGCGCGAGCGAAGGCCGCGGCGCTTGCCGAGGTCGGCGTCCCGCCCGAGCTCGCGCAGCGCGTCGCGCACCTCGAGGCGCTCGTGCCGACGTTCGAGCTCGTCGAGATCGCGGCGGCGACCGAGCTGGACGTCGCGGCGGCGGCAGAGGTCTACTTCGCGCTCGGCGCTCGGCTCGAGCTGCAGTGGCTGCGCGACCGGATCGTCGACCTGCCTCGGGAGACGCGTTGGGAGGCGATGGCGCGCGCGGCGCTTCGCGACGACGTCTACTCCGAGCAGGCGGGTCTGACTGCCGAGGTGCTGCGGTCCGGCGCCGGTGTCGAGCAGCTGGCTGGCAGCGAATGCGGGCGCGGTCGAGCGCTCGCTCCAGGTGCTCGCGGACATCCGGAGTGGCGGCACCCTCGACCTCGCCCGGCTGTCGGTTGCCGTGCGCGAGATGCGCAACCTGATCCACTCGAGCGGCGCGCCGGAGCCGGCCGCACAGCCCGCTCGTAAAGCCGTAGGCTCCTGCTCTCGCGGGGCTGACTTCCGTGGCCGTTCGTGACACGATGGCCGCGAAGCGTCTTCGCTTCGACCGCAACATCCAGTCCGGAGGACGAGACCTGTTTCTTCGTCTTCGATGCGCCGTCGACCCGGCGGCCGCGCCCGCGGCCGAGCGGGCTGCGCTCGACCCCATCCGTGCCGTCGGAGTGGGTCCGTCCGGAGAGGAGTACCCATCATGAGGACTCGACTGCTTGTTCTTGCCGTGTGCGTGGCGGCCGGAGCGTCTCTCGCAGGCGCGACGGCCTCGGCACCGGCAGCGGGGCCGAACGCAGTCATCGCCTGGAATGCGAATGCCGGAGAGGCCGTGATCGCGGCGTGCTTCCTCGGTGGCTTCGCACCGCAGGAGGCACGCATGTACGCGATGATGCACGTGGCCGTCCACGACGCGTTGAACGGCATCGACCGCCGCTCGCGCCCCTACGCGGTCAGCCTCAATGCGACGCCGGGGACGTCGCCGGACGCAGCGGTCGCGGCGGCCGCGCGTGACGTCCTCGTCTCGGTGCTCGGCTCGTTCTCGTTCTTCCTCCCCGCGGATTGCATCAACGCCGGGATCGCCAGCGTGGAAGCGGACTACACGGCCGCGCTCGCGGCCATCCCGAACGGGCCGGCGAAGTCAGCGGGTGTCGCACTGGGACAGGCGGCTGCGGCAGCGATCCTGGTCTTGCGTTCCGGTGACGGCTTCGACACGCCGCCGATCGATCCGAACTACCAGGAGGGCACCGCGCCTGGCGAATACCGCTACACGCCGGGCACACCCTTCGCGTTCGCCCCGCACTGGGGCGAGGTCACCCCCTTCGCGCTGAAGGACGGCTCGCAGTTCCGCCCGATTCCGCCGTACTCGCTCACGAGCCACAAGTACGCGGCCGACGTGAACGAGGTTCAGCGCCTCGGCGGCGACGACGTCACGACGCCCAGCGCCCGCACGGACGACCAGACCGAAATCGCTCTGTTCTGGGTCGAGAGCTCGCCGCTGGCTTGGAACCGCCTCACCCGTACGGTCGCGACCGCCGAGGAACTCGACCTCTGGGAGAGCGCGCGGCTGTTCGGCCTGCTCAACCTGGCGTTGTCGGATGGCTATGTCGGTATCTTCGAGGCCAAGTACCACTACCGCTTCTGGCGGCCGGTCACGGCGATCCGGCTCGCTGACATCGACGGCAACCCGGCGACGATTGCCGACCCGGCGTGGACGCCGCTGGTGCCGACCCCGCCGATCCCGGATTACGACTCCGGGCACGCCGTCGAAGGGGGAGCAGGGGCGCAGGTCCTGAAGCGGTTCTTCAAGACGGACGAGATGAGCTTCTCGGCGTGCAGCTTCACGCTGCCCGCAGGACAGACGTGTAGCGACGCATCGCCGACCCTGCGTCACTTCACCAGCTTCTCCCAGGCGGCCGACGAGAACGCGGTCTCCCGCATCTACGTCGGCTTCCACTTCCGCGACGCGGTCGACAAGGGGACGCGCCACGGCGAGAAGATCGGCGACTGGACGGTCAACCACTTCCTACGACCCGTGAACTGAGGCGATGAACCTGGGCGGGCCGACCTCGAGGCGGCCCGCCCGGCAACTCTATCCGGGCTGACTTTCCGGGCCGGTGGTGTCACGATGGCCGAAGGAGCGTGGCGATGGACACGTTGGGCCGGGACGACGAACTCCGCACTCTCCAGGCGTTCCTCGACCACCCGCTGCCGGGCGGGATGGCGGCGCTCGTGCTGGCGGGCGAGGCCGGGATCGGGAAGTCGACGCTCTGGCTCGCCGGCGTCGAGTCCGCGCGCGAGCGTGGGCTCCGCGTGCTCTCGTCCCGCCCCGGCGAGGTCGACGTGGGGGTCGCGCACGCCGCGCTGGGAGACCTGCTCGAGGCCGCGCTCGCAGACGTGCTTCCGGAGCTGGCCGGCGCCGAGGCGCCGTGCGCTCGAGACCGCGCTCCTGCTCGGAGACGGGCCGGACGAGCCGGTGGACGTCCGAACCCTCGCCGTGGCCGTCCGCAACGTGCTGCAGGTGCTCGCCGAGCGTGGGCCGATCCTGGTGGCGATCGACGACGTCCAGTGGCTCGACGCCTCTTCTGCGAACGCGCTGGCGTTCGCGCTGAGGAGGTTGCCGGACCACGACATTCGCCTGCTCCTGCGCACCGCACCACCAGCGGCAGCCTGTTGACGGAGCTCGAGCGTGCGCTCGACGACCGGAAGCTCGAGCGCCTCCATGTCGGTCCGCTCAGCCCGGGCGCGTTGCACGCGATCCTGCGCGACCGGCTCGGCCGCGTCGTTCGCACGACCGACCCTGCTCCGCCTGCACGAGGCATCGGGCGGGAACGCGTTCTTCGCGCTCGAGCTCGCCCGTGCTCTCGCCACGGACGTCGACCCGACGCAGCCGCTGCCCGTCCCGGAGACACTCGAGGCGCTCGTACGCGCGCGGCTCGACGCCTTGCCGGACGAGACGCGCGCGACCTTGTTGCTCGCCTGCGCCCACGGCCGGATCCAACCCGCGCATCTCGACGGCGACGCGCTGGAGCCGGCGTTCGCGGACAACGTGATCGAGCTCGCAGACGGGGTCATCCGCTTCACGCATCCGCTGCTCGCCTCCGTGCTCTATCAGGCCGCGTCGCCGAGAAGCTCGGCGGAGCGTCGCACGCACGACTCGCTGACGATCGTCGACGACCCGCTCGCGCGCGCGCGTCATCGCGCGCTGGCGTCGGATGGGCCGGACGCGGACGTCGCCGCTGCGCTCGAGGAGGCGGGCGACGCTCGCGATCGCCCGCGGCGCGCCGATCGTCGCGGCGGAGCTCTGGGAGCACGCCGTCCGCGTCGACGCCGCCGCTGACCACGAAAGACGTGCAGCGACGCGCGATCCTCGCCGCCCACGCCCACATGGCCGCCGGAGAGGGCGCACGACCTCGCGAGATCGCGTCCGAGCTCGTGGCGTCGACCCCCGCAGGGCCGGCGCGCGCCGAGGCGCTCATGCTGCTGGCCGAGCTCGAGCGCGCCGACCGCTCGCTCACGCTGCTCCTGGACGCGCTGCGTGAGGCGACCGACGATCCGTCGCTGCAGGCGGCGATTCACCAGCGCTTGGCCGAGGACGGACGAATGATCGAAGGGATCTCGTGGGCGCGAGCAGCACGCGCGCGCTGCGCTCGAGCTCGGCGAGAGGCTCCGGCGACGATGCGATTCGAGTCGGCGCGCTGTCGAAGCTCGCGCTCCTTCGGTTCAACGTCGGAGATGCCGAGGCGCTCGAGCTGGCGGAACGGGCCGTCGCTCTGGCGGTTGCAACCGGCGACCCTGAGAAGCTGAAGGAGGCACATCGGTCGCTGGCTCACGTGCTGGTCTGGTCGGCCGAGCTCGAGCGAGCGCGCGCGCTGCTCGAAGCCCTGGATCGAGCGTGGAGCGACCGGGACGAGCGTTGGAGCGCCCACGCGCGCTGGTATCTGTCCCTGGTCGAGCTCCAGGCCGGCCGGTGGTCGCTGGCCGAGGAGCACGCCGAGCACGCGCGCCTGGTGATGACGCAGTACGCGGCCGAGTGCCCCCATCGTTCCTGCCCCTCGCGCTCATCGCCGTTCACCGAGGCGAGCTCGAGCGCGCCCGGGAGCTCGCCGAGAACGCTACCGCGCTGGCTGTCGAGATGGGCGCTCCGTCTCCCGGCCCTCGTGTCGATCCGAGGGCTCGCGGCGCTCTGGAGCGGAGACCCGGCCGAGGCGCTGCCCTGGTTCGAGGAGGCCGATGAGATCGCGACCGAGGTCGGGATGCTCGAGCCGGGCATGCTCTCGTGGCGCGCCGACCACGTCGAGGCGCTGCTCGCGCTCGGCCAGGCGAAGGAGGCCGGCCGGCTGCTCGACGACGTGGGAGGCGGACGCGATGCGATTGGACCGGGGCTGGGTGCTCGCGCACGTGGGCCGCTGCCGCGGGCTCGCCGCCGCGTCGGCGGGCGACGTGGAGTCAGGCCGTCGCGCTGCTCGAAGACGGCGGTCGCCGCGCACGAGCGCGTCGGCGATCCGTTCGGCCGGGCGCGGGCGCTCCTCGCGCTCGGGGTGGTCAGGCGTCGCGCGCGCCAGAAGCGCCCGGCCCGCGAGGCGATCGAGGCGGCGCTCGAGGGCTTCGAGACGCTCGGGGCGGCCGGCTGGGCTGAGACGGCCCGCGCCGAGCTCGGTCAGATCGGTGGTCGCACGCGGGCCGAAGGGCTGACGGCGGCCGAGCAGCGTGTCGCGGCCCTCGTCGCGGAAGGGCGGACGAACCGCGAGGTGGCGGCGGCGCTCTTCCTCGCCGAACGCACCGTGGCCAGCCATCTCTCGCGCGTCTACGCCAAGCTCGGCGTCCGCTCGCGCACGGAGCTCGCGCGCAAACTTCAGACGTTCTGACGTTTCCAACGCCGAGCGCCCGGCCGTAGCGTCGAAGCCGTGCCGAGCTACCTCGTCGAGACCTATCTCGCCCGCGGCGACGCCGGAGGGCGCGCCGCACGCGAGCGGCGGGCGCGCTCGGTGGCGGCGGAGCTGACGGGTCAGGGAACCCGCGTCCGCTTCGACCGCACCATCCATGTTCCGGAGGACGAGATCTGCTTCTTCGTCTTCGACGCGCCCGTCGGGCCGCGACGCCGCACTCGCCGCGCAGCGCGCCGAGCTCGGCCCGCTTCGGGTCGTCGAAGCCATCTCGTCCGGAGAGGAGTACCGATCATGAGAATCCGCATCGGCTTGGCTGCGACGCTTGCACTCGTCGTCGTCCTGGCCCTGGGGTCGACGGGAGGGTCGGCTGCACCGCGCGGCCGCGGCGTCGAGTGAGAACGCCGTCGTCTACTGGAGCGGCGTCGCCGCGAGTGCGATCGTCGCGGCCGTGCGCCCGCCAGCAGCAGCGTGCTCGGCGGCATGGTGCACGGGGCGATGTACGACGCCGTCGCCGCCGTCGAAGGAGGGCTCGAGCCGTTCGCGACCCGTGTGACCGCGCCGCCGGGCGCTTCGGCGGACGCCGCGGTCGCGCAGGCCGCGCGGGACGTCCTCGTCGCCCGCGTGCCGGGGCAGGCGGCTGCCGTCCAGATCGCCTACGACGCGTACATGGCGTCGATTCCGGACGGGCCTGCGAAGGATGCGGGCAAGGCTGTCGGCGTCGGCCGCGGCGGCCGGCATGCTCGCGATGCGGACCGGCGATCACTTCGACGACGTCGTTCCGTACGTCCAGCAGCCGCCGGGCCCGGGCGTGTTCGAGCCGATCGCGCCGACGCCGCCGGTCGACCCGAAGCTCGGCGTTCGTGCGGCCGTTCACGTACGACTCGCCGTCCGAGTACCGGCCGGGCCCGCCCGATCGAGCTGACGAGCAAGCGCTACGCCGAGGACGTGGCGGAGCTGCAGACGTACGGCCGGAGCGACAGCACCGCCCGGACGCGCGCTGCAGACCGAGACCGTCCGCTTCCACACCGAGCAGACCTTCTCCAGTTCAGCCGCACCCTGCGTGAGCTGGCGATCGCTCGCGGCCTCGACCTGCGCGAGTCGGCGCGGCTGCTGGGGTACATGAACGTCGCGACGGCGGACACGATGATCGCGTGCTGGGAGGCGAAGTACCACTACTACTTCTGGCGTCCCAACCACGCGATCCAGCGGGCGGACACGGACGGGAACCCGGCCACCACGAACGGACACGACCTGGCTGCCGCTGGTCGTCGGCAACCATCCGGAGTATCCGTCCGGCCACACCTGCTTCACCGGTTCTGTGACCGAGTCGCTGCGTCAGTACTTCGGGACGAAGAAGGTCAAGCTCGTGATCACGAGCCTCGCTCCGGGTGCCGGCCCGACGCGGACGTACGAGAACCTCGACGACCTCGTCGAGGACGTCGAGAACGCCCGCGTCTGGGGCGGCCTCCACTACCGCTCGACGATGACGCAGACCGCCAAGTACTTCCCGCAGATCGCCCGTGACGTGGGCAAGAAGTACTTCCTGAAGAGACAAGAGCGACTGAAGTTCAGAGTCAGGAGGGGTCGTCCGCGAGGCGGCCCCTCCTGAGCTAGACGTCGCCCTTGAACGTGTCGCAGGCGGTCGGGTCGCCGCTGTCGAAGCCGGCACGGAACCACTTCACGCGCTGCTCGCTCGTCCCGTGGGTGAACGAGTCCGGATTGACGCCCTGGCCGGACTGCTTCTGGATCCGGTCGTCGCCGACGGCCGCAGCGGCGTTGAGCCCTTCCTCGAGGTCGCCGCTCTCGAGCAGGTCGCCCTGGGCGTAGGCGGAGTGCCCCCAGACCCCTGCCAGGCAGTCGGCCTGCAGCTCCACCCGCACGGAGAGCTCGTTCGCGTCGTCCGGGTTCTCCTGCTGCGCGAGGTTCACGTCCTCCATCACCCCGAGCAGGTTCTGGACGTGGTGGCCGATCTCGTGCGCGACGATGTAGGCCTGCGCGAAGTCGCCGGGCGCGTCGAGGCGCTGCTGCAGCTGCTCCATGAACGTCAGATCGAGATAGACCTTGCGGTCGCGCGGGCAGTAGAAGGGGCCGACGGTCGACGGGGTGTTGCCGCAGGCCGACTGGACGGCGTTGTCGTAGAGGACGATGGTCGCCGGTCTCGTACGTCTTGCCGCTGTCGGCGAAGAGCTTCTTCCAGGTCGCGTCGACGTCGCCGGCGACGAAGTCGATGAACTTCGCCGGATCGTCCGCGGGCGCCTTGTCCAGATCCGTCGACGATGCGCCCGGCGCCTGCGGGAACTGGCCCGTGCCGGGGTCGACTCCGAGGCCGCCGCCACCGCCCCGCGAGGAGATGAACAGGAAGAGGAGGACGAGCAGGATCGTGCCGATGCCGCCGCCGCCCATCTTCCCCATCGGGATCGGGATGCCGCCCAGGCCACCGCCGCCGCCGGTGCCGCGGCGATCCTCGATCCGGCCTGCTCCTCCACGTCCGCGCCACTTCATGACCGTGTCTGTTCCCGCGGCGGCGATTCCTACGCGTGGGAAGTGAGGGGCTCCGGGCGGAGCCCCTCACTTGTCCCGGCTAGGACCCGACTTCCGAGTGGCTGTCGTGCAGGCCGCCGCTGGCTGCGCCGGACGTCCCGTCGGGGTTGGCCGCTCCAGTCAGCCGCGGCTTGAAGTTGCCCTTCCCCCTGACGTCGTTGACGGCCTCGGTGTTCTGCGCATACGTGATCGTCGCGTGCGCGATCGCGTCCGCGGTCTGGTCCGAGAACGGTCGGGTTCGGATTCGCGTACGTGTCGCATGCCGCGTGGTAGCACGGGTCGTACGCGATGTCGGCGGTGCCGCCATACGTCGCCGCTTGGGCGGCCGTCTTGATCCCTTCGGCGCCGGTGAACAGGCCGCCCGCCGGGATCCCCTTCGCGATGAACGGCCCGTAGTCGGAGCGACCGCTGAAGGGCGTCTCGGCGCTCGCAAGACCCTGCGAGGCGAAGTACTCGTGGAACAATGCCTCGATCGCACCGGAGCCGGGCGGGCCCAACGCCGCCCCCGGCCCGACCGGGAAGGCGGAGTTGTCGCCGTCGTAGACGAAGCGCACGAAGTTCGGCGACCCGACCATGTCGAAGTTCAGGTTCAGGGCGATCCGGTCGAGCTCGGCCTGCGAGAGGCTGTCGACGTAGCGCGTCGAGCCGATCAGGTTCGACTCCTCAGCGCTCCACCAGGCGAAGCGGACGGTGTTTCGCGGCTTCACCTTCGCCATCTGGATCGCGGTCTCGAGGATCGCTGCCGAGCCGGACCCGTTGTCGTTGATGCCGGGCCCTGCGTTGACCGAGTCGAGGTGAGCTCCGACGAGGATCACGTTGTCGTTGTCTCGTCCCGGCAGCTCGGCGATCACGTTCCGCGTCGTCAACGCGCGCTGTGAGGTCTGCGCCGTGATCGACATCGTCACCGGCCCGCTCCCGAGTTGGGCGAGCAGGGACTGGCCAAGTGCTTGCGTCGTGCCGAGCGAGGGGATCGCCGAGAGACCACCAATGTCGCCGAGCGTGCCGTTCAGCAGCCCGGGGACGTTGTTGTAAACGAGGATCGCACTGGCCCCGGCCGCGATCGCGACGTCCGTCTTGAGCCGGAAGCCGCACGCGACGGGGAAGCCGGTCGGCGTCCCCGGCTGACCAGCGCGATCCTGCCGGCCGGGAAGCCGGCGTAGTCGGCGGCGCTGCAGCCCCGGGAGTCACCGCTCGGGAGCGGCCAGCAGGCGCGGTTACGTTCCCTCCGCCGGAGTAGGTCATGATCCGGAAGTCGTTTCCGTTGACGTAGGTCGTCGGCGTCGGCGAAACCTGCCGGAGCTGCGTCGTCACGTCCTCGACGAAGGCGTTGTAGTCGAAGAACCAGAACTGCGCGTCGTAGCCGGCAGCCTCCAGCTGTTCCGCGACGTAGTCGGCGGAGCGCTCGTAGCCCGGTAGTCCGGCGAAGCGGTTGCCACCCGAGATGTCGGCGATCGCCTGGAACGCGGCCAGGTGGCTGCTGGACGCCCGCGACCGTCACGGCCTGCCGAAGCTTCTCCGAGTTGTTGTTGTTCGGGTCTGCCGCCACCGGCGCCGCGAGCACCGCGGCAATGGCGGCCAACGCTGCGAGCAGCGCGAAAGAGCCTGCGTGTCATGCGTTTTCTCCCCTCTTCGGTCGTGATGAAGCGGCCGATCATAACCCGCTTTTCGCGCGGATACACTGAGGCCATGGCCCAGGCGCCCGCACTGCCGCGCGGCTTCGAGCTCCCGCTGGAGCCGAGGCTGCCGCGAATCGGCTCCGTCGACGCGGTCGCGCTCGAGGAGCGAGCGGCGACGCTCGCCAAGCGCTCGATCAAGAAGGAGTCGAAGCTGCAGGCGTTCGAGCTCGCGGTCCGGATGATGGACCTGACGACGCTCGAGGGCGCCGACACGCCCGGCAAGGTCGCGGCGCTCTGCTCGAAGGCGATCCGCCCCGACCCGGTCGACCCGTCGATCCCGTCGGTCGCCGCGGTCTGCGTCTACCCGAACCTCGTCCCGACGGCCGTGGCGCGCCTGCGCGGCTCGACGGTCAAGGTTGCGTCGGTCGCGACGGCGTTCCCGTCCGGCCAGTCGCCGCTCGCGGTCAAGCTGGCCGACGTCCGCGAGGCGGTCGAGCTCGGCGCCGACGAGATCGACATGGTGATCGACCGCGGCGCGTTCCTCTCCGGCCGCTACGCGAAGGTCTACGACGAGATCGTCAAGGTGAAGGAGGCCTGCGGCGAGGCCCACCTGAAGGTGATCCTCGAGACGGGCGAGCTCGGCACGTACGACAACGTCCGCCGTGCGTCGCTGCTCGCGATGGCCGCGGGCGCCGACTTCATCAAGACCTCGACCGGCAAGGTCAGCCCGGCCGCGACGCTGCCGGTGACGCTCTGCATGCTCGAGGCGATCCGCGACGTGCACGAGGAGACCGGCCGCGTCGTCGGGATGAAGCCCGCAGGCGGGATCCGGACCGCGAAGCAGGCCGATCCAGTACCTCGTCGTCCTGCACGAGACGCTCGGGCTCCAGTGGATGACACCCGACCTCTTCCGCTTCGGAGCCTCGTCGCTCCTGAACGACGTGCTGATGCAGATCCGCAAGCAGAAGACGGGCCAGTACCAGTCCCCCGACTACTTCACGCTCGACTGATGGGCGAGCTCGAGCGCAAGCACGCGGCTGTTCCGGCGCTGACCGAGTGGGAGTACGCGCCCGCGCCGGAGGCGCGCGACATCGTCAAGCTCGAGGAGCGCTACGGCCTCTTCATCGGCGGCGAGCTCGTCGACCCGAAGTCGAAGGAGTGGTTCACTGTCGAGCTCCCCGGCGACCGAGGAGCCGCTCGCCGAGGTCGCGCAGGCGGGCGAGCAGGACGTCGACCTGGCCGTCAAGGCCGCCCGCGGCGCGTTCGAGAACGGCTGGTCGTCGCTCGCGCCCTCCGAGCGCGCGAAGTACCTCTTCCGGATCGCGCGGATCATCCAGGAGCGCTCGCGCGAGCTCGCCGTGCTCGAGAGCCTCGACGGCGGCAAGCCGATCCGCGAGAGCCGCGACGTCGACCTGCCGCTCGCGGCGGCGCACTTCTTCTACTACGCGGGCTGGGCCGACAAGCTCGAGTACGCGTTCCCGAACCGGAAGCCGAAGCCGCTCGGCGTCGCCGGCCAGATCATCCCCTGGAACTTCCCGCTGCTGATGCTCGCCTGGAAGATCGCGCCCGCCCTCGCGGCCGGGAACACGGTCGTGCTGAAGCCGGCCGAGACGACGCCGCTGACGGCGCTCCTCTTCGCGGACATGTGCCGCCAGGCCGAGTTGCCGCCCGGCGTCGTCAACATCGTCACCGGCGACGGCCGCGCGGGCGCGGCGCTCGTCAAGCACCCGGACGTGAACAAGATCGCGTTCACCGGCTCGACCGGAGTGGGGAAGGCGATCCAGCGCGAGCTCGCCGGCACCGGCACGAAGCTGACGCTCGAGCTCGGCGGCAAGGCGGCGAACATCATCTTCGACGACGCCGCGCTCGACCAGGCGGTCGAGGGGATCGTCAACGGGATCTACTTCAACCAGGGCCATGTCTGCTGCGCCGGCTCACGCCTGCTCGTGCAGGAGTCGATCTACGAGCAGACGATCTCGAAGCTGAAGCGCCGCCTCGAGACGCTGCGCCTGGGCGATCCGCTCGACAAGAACACCGACATCGGCGCGATCAACTCGAAGATGCAGCTCGACCGGATCACGGAGCTCGTCCAGTCCGGCACCGACGAGGGCGCGGAGATCTTCCAGCCGGCCTGCAAGCTGCCGGAGAAGGGCTACTGGTTCGTGCCGACGGTGTTCACGAACGTCGCGCAGAGCTACCGGATCGCGCAGGAGGAGATCTTCGGCCCCGTCCTCAGCGTGCTCACCTTCCGCACGCCCGAGGAGGCGATCGAGAAGGCGAACAACACCGCCTACGGGCTTTCGGCCGGCGTCTGGACGGAGAAGGGCTCGCGCATCCTCTGGATGGCGGAGCGGCTGCGCGCCGGCGTCGTCTGGGCGAACACCTTCAACCGCTTCGACCCCGCGTCGCCGTTCGGCGGCTACAAGGAGTCGGGCTTCGGCCGCGAGGGCGGCCGCCACGGGCTGGAGCCGTATCTCTCGTTCGACGGTGAGGGAAAGGCGTGAGGCGCTTCCGCTTGCCGCTGCTCCTGCTCGGCGGGGTCGTCGCCCTCGTGCTCGGCGACCGCCGCTTCGGGAGCGTCCGGTGACGCAGGCTGCCCGTCCGGAAGACGTACAAGCTCTTCATCGGCGGCGGGTTCCCGCGCTCGGAGTCGGGCCGCACGTACGAGGCCGAGGGGCAGAACGTCGCCCGCGCCTCGCGCAAGGACGCACGCGACGCGGTCGTCGCGGCGCGGAAGGCGCAGCCCGGCTGGGCGAGCGCGACCGCGTACAACCGCGGCCAGGTGCTCTACCGGCTCGCGGAGATGCTGGAGACGCGCACCGGCGATCTCGCCGCGGTGTGCTCCGGCAAGAAGGAGGTCGAGGCCGCGATCGACCGCGTCGTCTGGTACGCGGGCTGGGCCGACAAGCTCGCGCAGGTGCTCGGCTCCTCGAACCCGGTCTCGGGCCCGTACTTCAACTTCACCTTCCCCGAGCCGACCGGAGTCGTCGCGATCCTCGCCCCCGACGAGCCCGCGCTCGGCGGCCTCGTCTCCCGGCTCGCGCCCGCGCTCGTCGGCGGCAACGCGGTCGTCGTCGTGGCCTCGGAGACGCACCCGTTGGCCGCGATCGAGCTCGCCGAGGCAATCGCGACCTCGGACGTCCCCGGCGGCGTCGTCAACATCCTCACCGGCCAGCGCGAGGAGCTCGCGCCGATCCTCGCCGGCCACATGGACGTGAATGCGCTCGACCTCACCGGCGCCGACGGCCAGTCACCCGAGCTCGAGCGGCTGGCCGCCGACAACGTCAAGCGCGTCGTGCACGGCAGCGCCGACGAGCAGAGCCCGTGGGCGATCGCGAGCTTCCTCGAGCTCAAGACCGTCTGGCATCCGATCGGCCAGTAGCACTCGGGGTAGCGTCAGACGCCACCCTCGAACACGTCGTGCAGTAGGCCTCCCGCTCGGCCGCGTCGCGCGGCGAGCGAAGGAAGCGGCTCCATGCCTGCTGCTCGTGCCAGACGGCGCCGAGCTCCCACACGCAGAAGGTCGGGCGATGCGAACCCTCGATCGGCCACGGCCGGAAGGCGACCTCGCCGTCGCCGTTCTTCGCCCAGACCGTCTCCCAGAGCTCGTTGTCGTTGCGCCAGGTGTTGATGAGGAGGAAGTAGAAGCTCTCGCCACAGCGATGGAGGATCACGAAGCCGAGCTCGTCCTCGAGGTCGAGCGATCCCGCTTCGGCCGCCGCGCGGATGGTTCCGCGTGCGAGCACCTGGAGCACTGACGGCACGGGTTCGTCCGCCGGTGCGATGTCGTACCACTTCAGCACGGTCTCGCCGACTGTGATCGGCAGCGCGGGCGTGATCGCCTTCGTCACGTGCCGGTAGCCGGCCTCGGCGACGCTCATCTCTCTCCTCCTGTGCGCGTGAAGTCGTTGACCCAGTTCGTCTCCCAGGTCTCGCCGCCGTCGTCCGAGAAGGCCTGCTCCCAGCGTGGGGTGGGCGTCGTCACTCGGGACCACGTGAAGCGGACACGGATCGGCCGGCCGCGGAACGTGTCGTCACCCTCGAAGACACCTGTGTCGCCCGAGAACGAGCCCACGACCGGCGGGTCGAGGAGGCCTGGGCGGCGGCTGTCGGCCCAGTAGATCGACCACAGCCGCGTGTTCGGGTCGAAGAATCGGAACGACATGCCGATGAAGCCGCCGTCGTGATCGGTGCGGTACACGTCCTCGTTGCCGAGCCCGCCGAGGATCGTGCCACGCCTTGCTCGTCGCCTCGAACTCCTCCCACTCGTCCGAGCCGGCGAGCCGCTCGCGCAGCCGCCGGTTGTGGACCTTCCATTCGCCCGGCCAGAAGTCGAAATCGCTCACGTCGCTCATCGTGTCCTCCTCTACGTGGGTACTCCGGCGAGCCTAGATGGACAAATAGGGCGGTTTCCGCCCGCTATCCGTGCTTGACTGTCGCCCATGGCCTCGCCGACGTCCCGCCTGCTCGAGCTGCTCGAGCTGCTCCAGGCGCGGCCGCTCACGACCGGGCGCGAGATCGCCGACCGGCTCGAGATCGACGCGCGCACGGTGCGGCGCTACATCGAGCGTGCTGCAGGGCCTCGGGATCCCGGTCGAGGGGCAGCGCGGCGTCGGCGGCGGGTACCGGATCCGGCCGGGGTACCGGCTGCCACCGCTGATGCTCGGCGACGAGGAGGCGGTCGTCGTCGTGCTCGGCCTCCTCGCGACGCGCGGCCCACGCGACGGCTCGTCGGACGCCGTCGACGGCGCGCTGGCGAAGATCAACCGCGTGCTGCCGTCGACGCTCCGCCGTCAGGTCGAGGCGCTCGAGGAGACGCTCGGCTTCACGGCCACGACGCGCGGCGCCCCTGCCGACGCCGCCGCCGTGCTCCTGCTCGCCGACGCGATCCGTCGCCGGCGCCGGGTCAGCACCGCTTACCGCACGTTCGGCGGGGAGGAGACGGAGCGCGAGCTCAGCCCGCACGGCCTCGTCGTCCACTCGGGACGTTGGTACCTCGCCGCCCACGATCACCTGCGCGACGACCTGCGCACGTTCCGGGTCGACCGGATGTCGCGCACGGCGCTCGTAGACGGCGTGCTGCGTTCCGCCGCCGGAGGGATTCGACGCCGTCGCGCACGTGACCCGCTCGCTGGCCAGCGTGCCCTGGACGTGGGAGGTCGAGGTCCTGCTCGACCTGCCGGTCGACGAGGCGGCGCGACGCATCCCGGCGACGCTCGCCGAGCTCGTCGACGACCCTGAGGGCACGCTCCTGCGGATGCGCGTGGACTCGCTCGACTGGATGGCGACCGTCCTCGCCGGTCTCGGCTGCGGCTTCACGATCCGCCGGCCGGACGAGCTGCGGGCGAGCGTGCGCGCCCTCGCGACGCAGCTCGCCGCGCAGGTTTGAGTGGGTTCCGGCTAGCCCTTCGCGGCGTAGATCGCCTGCCGGAACTCGTCCTGCTTCGGCGGTGAGGCGAGCGCGTAGACGACGAGCGGCCGGCCGCGCGACCAGCTGACGCCGATGTAGTCGGCGAGCATCCGGCCGAGCGTCGTCTCGGGCAGCCAAGCCAGCGGCATCCGCCGCGGGTTGAGGCGCTGCGGCGCGCTCCACCGGACGCCGTCGGTGGACGTGACGAGCTCCGCATCGATCCCGTTCGGCTGGATCACGTAGTAGGCGATCGCGATCCGGCCGGTTCCCGGCTCGACGCCCAGGGTCGGCATCACGGCGTTGCGGCCCGACGTCACCCGCGCCGGGGGCGACCAGGTCGTGCCATCGGTCGAGCGCGAGAGGACGACGTCGTTCGCGGTGCAGCCGGCGTTGAAGCGGCAGTCCTGCCAGACGACGAGGATCGCGTCCTTCGGCGTCGACCTCGGCGGCGATCAGGGTTGGCGCGCGTAGGGGCCTCGCGTCCCGCGCGCGGAGGTCGGAGATCGTCACCGGGCTCCCGAGGCTGACGCCGCCGTCGGTCGATGAGACCGCGACCATCCCCGTACGGCCGGACCAGAACGCGAGCACGAGCTTGCCGTCCGGCTGCACGACCGGGATCACGCCGGTGACGGAGATGCGCAGCGTCACCTGCGGCGTCCAGGTGCGGCCCCCGTCGTCGGAGTACTGCAGCGCGAGGAAGTCCTCGTCCCGCACGAGCAGCGTGTACGCGAGGTAGCAGCGGCCGCGGAACGGGCTTGCTGCGCCGTTGTCGCAGGTGAGCCAGTTCTTGTCGTAGGCGAGATTCGCGCTCCGCGACAGCGCCGCGTCGATCGGGGCGCTCCACGAGAGGCCGTCCGTCGAGCGGTGGATCGTCAACCGCGTCGCATCCGCCGCGATCGCGAGCGTGTTCGCGAGCCAGACGCCGTGCGCCGCGTCGTAGGCGACCACCGGATCGCTTGCCCGCGCCGATGGCCCACGCGGGGTCGTGTTGGTGGTCAGCCCCGGCAGCGTGCCTTCGCGCCAGGTCCGGCCGCCGTCCTTCGAGGTCGAGAAGCCGATGCTCGCGGCGCCGCCGGTGCGGTTGCGTCCGACCTGGAACACCGCGACGGTCGTCTGGCCGACCGTCTGCGAGTCCGGCTCGACCTCGGACTCGTGCTGGCTCTCGGGGTTCGTATGCCGGTCGCGGTGAATGCGGCGGCTGACGACCTCGCAGTCTGGTCCGACCCGGTCGCGGGCGTCGGCGGAGACGACGTCGCGTCCTGCACCGCACGAGATCCGGTCGACGCCGCCGTCGTACTCAGCGGCGATCCGGTCGTTGCCGGCCCGCGCGACGATTCTGTCGGAGCTCGCGGTCCCGGCGAGGAAGTCGGCCCGTTCGGTGCCGAGCACCGTCTTCTGCACCGCAGCTCCCGCGACAGCCGGCAGCGCCGCGGCACAGACCACGATCGCGAGTCGCCGACCCATGACGCCACGGTAGCCGAACGTGCCGCTGAGGTACCATTGCGCCGCGTGACCGGCCCGAGACGTCTGAGCCAGGCCATATCCGAGGGCGACGGCATCTCGCTGATCGTCGCCGTCGACGGGCCCGAAGCAGCACAGCGCGCCGAGGCCGACGGCGCCGAGGCGCTGCTCGTGGACGGCGATCTCGACGCGATCCGAGCAGCGAGCACGCTGCCGATCCTCACTTCCGGCGACTCGGCCGCGGACGCCCGGGTCGTCCGGCCCGCCGAGGCGTTCGAGCTCGGAGACGGCATCGAGCTCGTCGTCCGCGTCGAGGACGAGGACGAGCTGGAGGCCGCGCTCGAGCGGCTCGACCCTGAGCTCTTCGTCCTCTGCGCCGACGATGAGGAAGAGCCGCTCCAGCACGTGCTCGACCTGCTCTCCGACGTGCCCGCAGGCAAGCTCGCCATCGCCGACCTCAGTGCGATCACGCAGGCGGAGATCGACGCGCTCGAGCGCGCCGGCGTGGACGCCGTGCTCGTCCGACCGAGGCCGCTAGATGAGTCGCGAGCGGCGCAGCTCGATCGCGATCGGGGTCGCGGTCTTCATCGCGGGCGGCGTGCTGCTCGGGCTCGAGATCGCGTCGAGCCGCGTGCTCGCGCCTCACTTCGGCAACTCGCTCTACGTCTGGGGGGCGCTGATCGGCGTCGTGCTCGCAGGCTTGTCGACCGGCTACTGGCTCGGAGGTGTGCTCGCCGACCGCTGGCCGCAGCCGCGGCTGCTCGTCGGCCTGCTCGGGGCGGGTGCTCTGATGGTGCTCGCGATCCCGTTCGTCGACGGCTGGATGCTCGACCGCGTCGTCGACTGGGATCCCGGGCCGCGCCTGAACCCGCTCGTCGCCACGATCCTCCTCTTCGGGATCCCGAGCGTCGTGCTCGGCACGGTCTCGCCGGTTGCCGTCCGCCTGAAGGCGCACTCGCTCGAGCACCTGGGCCGGACCGCCGGCCGGCTGTTCGCGGTCTCGACGGCGGGCTCGATCGCCGGGACGTTCCTCACCTCGTTCTGGCTGATCCCTGAGCTCGGCACCGACCAGGTGCTCGCTTCGGCCGCCGTCGCGCTGATGCTCGCCGCGGCTGCGGTGGCGGTCGTCGAGCGGCTGGCGGTCGCGCTGGCGCTCGCGCTCGCGCTCGCCGGTGCTGAGCGTCGGCGCCGTCGTCTCGCTCGCCCCCGAGTCGGGTGCGACCGTGTCCGCCTCGCAGCTGCGGAACTGGTCGCCGGTGTATCGCCAGCAGGCTCCGGACGACCGGCTCGGGTCGCATCGAAGACACCCAAAGCGGCTACAAGATCGTCCACACCAAGGACTCCCAGTACCACCGGATCGCCGTCGTCGAGGACGACACCACCCGCTATCTCCGCTTCGACAGCTCCTTCCAGAGCGGCATGTACATGGACGATCCGTTCAAGACGCGCTTCGAGTACACCGACTATCTCCAGCTCCCCGTCGCATACCGGCGGGAGACGAAGAAGGTGCTCTACGTCGGGCTCGGCGGAGGCTCGGCGCCCAAGCGCGCCTGGCGCGACTTCCCGGGCATGCAGATCGACGTGGTCGAGCTCGATCCCGAGGTCGTCTCCGCGGCGTACGAGTACTTCGCCATGCCGCGTGACCCGCGGCTGAAGGTGGAGGCCGAGGACGGCCGCCGCTTCCTCGCGAGGAACGAGGGCCCATGGGATGTCATCGTCGTGGACGCCTTCTACTCCGACTCGATCCCCTTCCACCTCGCGACCCGTGAGTTCCTCGAGCTCGTGCGCTCGCGGCTCGCGCCCGGCGGCCTGGTCGCCGCGAACATCATCGGCGCCGTCAAGGGACGCGACTCACGCCTCTTCCGATCGATGCTGCGCACGTATCGCGCCGTCTTCCCGACCGTGAACATCCACCCGGTGCTCGAGGCGGGCGACAAGGACCTGGCGGCGATCCGCAACGTCATCCTCGTCGCCGGTGAGGGCGCCGCACCGTCGAAGGAGTTCCTGCTCGAGCGCTGGCGCGACGTGCGCCGCGACTCACCCGGAGCGCCCGACCTCGCCGACGCGATTCGCTACCGCGTCGATGCGCCCGTCTCGACTGCCGACGTGCCGGTGCTCACGGACGATTACGCGCCGACCGACGCGCTGTTGCTGCTCTTCGGCTAACGCCTAGAAAGCGTGCCCGCCGGCTGGCGCTTGTCCCTTCGCCGCCGAGAGCCCGCCGATCACGTCCCGGACGAACTCGGCGACCGCGCTGGGATGGAACGGCTTGACGAACAGCCCGGCCACGCCGATCTCGTGCACCCGTTCGATGACGTGCGGCGCGGTCTCGGCCGTGAGGACGACGAGCGGCACGTCGCGGGTTCGGTCGTCGTCCCGCAGGGCCGCGGCCACACCGAAGCCGTCGAGTACGGGTATCGAGAGGTCGAGCAGCACGACGGCGGGCTCCTCGGTGAGCGCGAGCTCGAGTGCGTGCTGACCGTCCGCAGCCTCGAGGACCTCGTACCCATCGAGGCTGAGCCAGGTCGAGCAGATGCGGCGGATTGCGGGATCGTCGTCGACGACGAGCACGCGCGGTCGGGCCGGGGCCGGACGCGGCACCGCCGCCAACCTCGTGTTCTTCCATTCGGATCGTCCTTCGCTCGAGCTGTCGCCGGCCGTGCGGACGGCAGGCGCTCCGACCCGTTTGCTGAGGGCGGATCCTCGGCGAGGACAAGAACTGAGTCCTCGCCATCAACTTCCTGCGGCCGGTTGCTGGGGCCGCGACAAGTGTCACTGTAGCTCGGTTTTCTCCAGCTGTCGACGGGGGACTTCCCGCCCGTCGAGCGTGCCGGCTAGCCCGCGAAGGCCTGCGCCACGGCGTACCACTCCGGCGGGACGGTCTTCAACTCGCTCGTCGCCTCCTCGAGCGAGACATCGACGATCTCGTCGCCCTGCAGCGCCGCCATCCGGCCGAAACGGCCCTCCTGGACCAGGTCGGCCGCCTTCAGCCCGTAGCGCGTCGCGAGCACCCGGTCCCGAGGAGTGGGGGTGCCACCGCGCTGGACGTGGCCGAGCACGGTCACCCGGGTCTCGAAGCCCGTGCGGTTCTCGATCTCGCGACCGAGCGCGTCGCCGACGCCGCCCAGAGCAACGTGCCCGAACTGGTCGGTCGCCCGGGCCTCGCCGGCGACGAGCGTGCGCTCGCCGGAGGAATACGTGAGCTCGTAGCCCTCGCTGACGACGACGATCGAGAAGTCCTTCCCGGTCTGGTGGCGATGCTCGAGCAGGCTGCACGCCTCCTCGACCGTGACCGGCTGCTCGGGAATCAGGATCACGTCGGCGCCGCCGGCGATCCCGGAGTGGAGCGCGATCCAGCCCACATGCCGGCCCATCACCTCGACGACCATGACGCGGTTGTGCGACTCGGCGGTCGTGTGCAGCCGGTCGATCGCCTCGGTCGCGATCGTGACCGCGGTGTCGAACCCGAACGTGTAGTCGGTGCCGTTGAGATCGTTGTCGATCGTCTTCGGCACGCCGACGACCGGGAAGGCGTGCTCCGCGTGCAGCTTCGCGGCGACGCCGAGCGTGTCCTCGCCGCCGATTGCCACGAGCGCGTCGAGCTTCTCGCGCTCGAAGTTCGCAAGCACCTTCTCGACTCCGGATTCGACCTTGTACGGGTTCGTGCGTGTCGTGCCGAGGATCGTCCCGCCGCGCGGCAGGATCCCCGAGACCTCGCGCCGGCCGAGCGGCTCGACGATCCCGTCGACGAGCCCGCGCCAGCCCTCGCGCACGCCCGCGACGTCCCAGTCGCGGTCGAGCGCCCGGCGCGTCACCGCCCGGATGACCGCGTTCAGTCCGGGGCAGTCGCCGCCGCCCGTGAGGATTCCGACTCGCGCCACGAGCCCAGTCTAGGCGTGCTCTTCGGCCTCGCGCTGCTGCTCCCGCGGCGCCTGCAGCTCGATGCGGCCCCACCACAGCACGATGACGAGCACCAGGAGCACGGCAGCCACAGTGACTGAGACCAGCAACGCGGTTGGAGACGGGCCGAGCTCCGGCTGGTACAGCACTGTCGGCGGCAGAAGCTTCACCGCCGGGATCGTCACGATGCTGAGGAGAAACTGAAACACGGCGGCCCCGAGGCTCACTGGAGCGAGCTCCTTCTCCCGCCTGCGCCACCGCACGATCAGCTGGAAGACGTCGATCTCCGGACGCGCGACCCCAAGCCGCGCCAGAAGGGCCGAGATCGCGAGGATCGACCAGGCCAGGGCGAGCACGAGCGGCACGAGAGCAATCGAAGCGGTACCGAGGCCCACCTGCCAGGCGGTGAGTGCCAGACAGACGAATCCGGCTGCACTGCGGGCGAGGCCGCCCCAGTGCGGCAGCAACAAGGCCGATGCTGCCAGCTTCACGTGGGTGCGCCCGCTCGTCTGCAGCTCGGCGACCGGGAGCCGCCAGATGTTGGGCGAGATGACGTTCGCGAGGCCGGATGCGGCCTCGAGCAGACCGAACAAGCCGATGAACTGCCAGCGCGACCACGGGGCCAGGCCGCCCAGCGCCGTCACGGTGACGATGATGCCGACCAGATTCACGAAGGAGAGCAAGAAGACGAGGAAAAGGCCTCGAAAGGCCCGTCCCGACGGGCCTCCGCCTCCGTGTCGGCTGGTGGTTGCTGCGGCGTTCACGCTCCACCTGTCATACCCGGTGTTCGCGAACAACCGATCCACGGTACTGTGCGGCGAGCGTCTCGACCCCCGACGCGTCCATCCGTCCTCCAGCCCTCGCGGGACGAACCCGTCGGTAGGCCCCATTTGGGGCGGGAGAGACCATGACGCGCACGCACAAGCTGATCAACGTGGCGGGAATCACCCTGCCGTTCGTCGGGCTGGTCGTCGCGGTGATCGTTCTCTGGGAGCGGATGGTCGGCCCGACCGAGCTCGCAATCCTCGCGGTCGGTTACGTGCTCACCGGCGTCGGCATCACCGTCGGGTACCACCGCCTCTTCACGCACCGATCCTTCGAGACCTACCGCCCGGTTCGCTATGCCTTCGCCGTGCTCGGGGAGATGGCCGTCGAGGGCGACGTGCTCGCCTGGGTCTCCGACCACCGGAAGCATCACCAGTTCTCCGACCAGGAAGGCGATCCGCACAGTCCGCATGTCGGGTTCGGCGACGGCGTCGTCGCGGAGCTGCGCGGGCTCTGGCACGCCCACAGCGGGTGGCTCTTCTCAGCCGAAGGGCGCGCCGAGCAGTCGCGCTATGCAAAAGACCTGGTGCACGACCGTGGGCTGCGCGTGATCGCGAAGCTCTTTCTGCCGCTCGTGCTCTTCTCGCTCGCTGTGCCGGCGGTCGCCGGCTGGCTCCTGATCGGAGGCTGGTACGGCTTCTTCGCCGGGCTCTTCTGGGGCGGCGCCGTCCGGATCTTCCTCCTCCAGCACGTCACGTTCTCGATCAACTCGATCTGCCACCTGTGGGGCCGCAGGCGGTTTGCCTCGCGCGACGAGTCGCGGAACGTGTGGTGGCTCTCCTGGCTCTCCTTCGGTGAGTCGTGGCACAACAACCACCACGCGTTCCCCAGCTCGGCGTTTCACGGCCTCCGCCGCGGCGAGATCGACCCGGGCGGCTGGCTGATCTGGCTGCTCGAACGGGTCGGCCTCGCCTGGAACGTCGTCCGCATCCCGCCCGAGAAGCAGGCCCGCAAGCTGGCCGCCAGCTGAGCGAGTGCCGAAGGGGGGAATCGAACCCCCACTCCCCGGAGGGAACCGGATTTTGAGTCCGGCGCGTCTGCCAGTTCCGCCACTTCGGCCCTGCCGGAGAGTGTAGTGCGGCGGCACAAAGTTGAATCCTGGGCCGGTTGCCACCATACTGCCCCATTCGCCCGTTTCAAGGGCTGCAGCTGCACGTGCAGGACCTGGTCGGGCAGGCCATTAATGGGTGACGGAGGAGGAAAGATTGATTTCCAGTAGACGTGGATGGTTGAGCGTTCTGGCCCTGTTCGTCGCGGTGCTCGCGCTCGTTGCGGCGGGTTGCGGCGGCGACGACGACGAGGCTGGGGACGGCGGTGCGACGACCGAAGCGACGGGCGCCGGGGGCAGCGTCGAGGCGCTGCCGTCGAGCTCGTGCACGGCGATCGAGTACAAGGGCGAGGGTGACGCGGACGTTCTGATCGCGTCCGACTTCCCGCTCCAGGGCTCGTCGCGCACCCAGACGATTCAGATCGTGGAGGCGATTCGCTACCTCCTCGAGCAGTCGAACTTCAAGGCGGGCGATCACAACGTCGCCTACCAGTCGTGCGACGACGCGACCGCTCAGGCGGGCAAGTGGGACTCGGGCAAGTGCTCGACGAACGCGCAGGCCTATGCCGGCAACGAGAAGGTCGTCGGCGTCATCGGCACGTTCAACTCGGGCTGCGCCGCGATCGAGATCCCGGTGCTGAACCAGGCTCCGGGCGGCGGCGTCGCGATGATGTCGCCGGCGAACACGTACGTCTGCCTCACCGAGGGCGGCCCCGGTTGCGACGCGACCGAGCCGGACAAGTACTACCCCTCGGGCAGCCGCAACTACGCCCGCGTGGTCGCGCATGACGCATACCAGGGCGCGGCGGTGGCCGAGTTCGCCAAGGAGCAGGGCGTCACGAGCGTGTACATCCTGAACGACAAGGAGGCCTACGGCCTCGGCGTCGCGACGAACTTCCGCAACGCCGCGGAGGCCGTCGGGATCAAGGTCGCCGGCTTCGAGGCGTGGGATCCGAAGGCGTCGAGCTACGAGGCGCTCTTCCGGCAAGATCGGCGGCAGCGGCGCGGACGCGGTCTTCCTCGGCGGCCTGATCGACGAGAACGGCGCCCAGGTGATCAAGGACAAGGTCGCCGTGCTCGGCCCGAACGACGGCGACGTCAAGCTGTTCGCACCGGACGGGTTCACGACGCAGCAGACGATCGACGAGGCCCCCGAGGCCGCAGCCGGCATGTTCATGAGCGTCGCCGGCGTGCCGATCGACGAGTTCAAGGGCAAGGGCGCCGAGTTCGCCGAGGCGTTCAAGCCGCGGCTCGGCGGCAAGGAGATCGACCCGTACGCGATCTACGGCGCGCAGGCTGCGGAGATCTTGCTCAACGCGATCGCGGCGTCGGACGGCTCGCGGGCCGACGTGATCGCGAAGATGTTCGAGCAGGAGGTCACCGACGGCTATCTCGGCACGTTCGAGATCAACGAGAACGGCGATCCGAGCGGCGCCGAGGGCGCAGTCGTGGGCTTCACGATCTACAAGGCCACGGACAAGCTCGAGACCGTCAAGACGATCTCTCCGAAGCCGGAGAACGTCGACGCGGCACGCGGCTAGTCACCGCTAGTCAGAATCGAAAGCCGGGAGGGGTTATGACCTCTCCCGGCTTTCGTTTAGGTTCTTCACCTGATGGTTGCGGCACTGATGCGAGCGCTTGAACGGCTCCGTACGTCGGGTGTGGCGGGGCTCGTCGGATTCCCACTGCTCGCCCTGGTCGGGGTGTGGTTGGTCGGGAACTTCGCGAAGGACCCGACAGAGTTCGTTCAGGTCGGGCTGATCGGGCTGACGAACGGCCTCATCTACGGCCTCGTCGCCCTCGGCTACACGCTCGTCTACGGGATCCTGCAGCTGATCAACTTCGCGCACGGCGACGTCTTCGCGCTCTCCGGGCTCGTGGCGAGCACGATGATCGTGTCGGTGCTCGGCCTCGATGCGGACACGAGCGTGCCCGCGATCATCGGCGGGATGCTGCTCACTCTCGGCGCGATGATGATCATGTTCGCGTTCGTGAACGCGTCGATCGAGTTCGTCGCCTACCGGCGGCTCCGGTCGGCGCCGCGTCTCGCCGCGCTGATCACCGCCGTCGGGATGTCGTTCATCATCCAGAACATCTCGCTGGCGATCTACGACGTCAACTACCGCTCCGTGCCGAACTTCATCCCCCGGTCGGAGGCGTTCGAGATCTTCGGGGTCAGCTACTCCTGGAACAAGCTCGCGGTCGTCCTGATCACGCTGCCCCTCCTCGCGCTGCTCTCCTGGTTCGTCACCTCGACGAAGCAAGGGAAGGCGATGCGCGCCGTCGCCCAGGACACCGAGGCGTCGGCGATGATGGGTATCGATGTGAACCGGACGATCTCCGTCACGTTCGCGATCGCCGGTGCTCTGGCTGCCTCGGCGGCGATCGTCTACCTGCTCCAGTTCAACATGCGCTACGACACGGGCTTCGAGCTCGGCCTGATCGCCTTCACCGCTGCCGTTCTCGGTGGGATCGGCAATCTCAGCGGCGCGGTGCTCGGCGCGCTCGTGATCGGGTTCATCCAGGCCTTCAACGAGGGCCTGACCTGGTACACGCCCGGGAGCGACTGGACCCGCTCGATCGTCTTCGGGATCCTGATCGCGATCCTCGTCTTCCGTCCGGAGGGCCTGCTGGGCGAGCGTACGCCGGAGGGGGCCTGATGGTCGACCGGCTGCGTAGCGTGGACCTGGACCGTGATCTGCTCATTCGCTTCGGGCTCCCGACCGGCCTGATCCTCCTCGCGGTTCTTCTATCCGAGCATGTCGAGTCGCTCCAGGACCTCCCGGCGATCGGGGACTTCGTCCCGTCCGCTCAACTCGGTCGTGATCATGATCGTCTTCACGATGATGGCCGTCGGCCTGAACATGGTCGTCGGCTACGCGGGACTGCTCGACCTCGGCTACGTCGCCTTCTACGCTGCCGGCGCGTATGTGGCGGCCTGGTTCGCCTCGCAGCAGTTCGACCAGTGGACGTTCCACTTCGGCTCGGTCGGGATCAGCAAGGACCTGCCCGGGATCCATCTCTCGATCTGGCTCGTCCTGCTGCTGGCGGGCCTCTTCACGATGGCGGTCGGCATCCTGATCGGCCTGCCGACCCTGCGGCTGCGCGGCGACTACCTCGCGATCGTGACGCTCGGCTTCGGCGAGATCGTCCCGCAGGCCGTGCGCAACGGCGACAACGTCTTCGGCTTCGACCTCACGCACGGCACCTTCGGGATCAGCCCGATCGACTCGCCCGGCTTCGGCAGCATCGGCGAGTCGCTCGGCCTGCCGCTCAGCTACCAGCAGTCGTTCGACCGCGCGCAATGGTTCTACTGGACCGCGCTCGCGCTGCTCCTGATCACCGTCTTCTGTTCGGTGCGGCTGCGTGACTCCCGGCTCGGCCGCGCCTGGATCGCGATCCGCGAGGACGAGACGGCGGCGGCCGCGATGGGCGTGCCGCTGATGCGAACCAAGACCTGGTCGTACGCGCTCGGCGCCTTCTTCGGCGGCGTCGCGGGCGCCTTCTACTCGAGCTTCCGGAGCGGCGCGTTCCCGGCGGACTTCTACTTCAACATCTCGGTCTTCCTGCTCTGCATGGTCATCCTGGGCGGGATGGGCAGCGTCTGGGGCGTGCTCCTCGGCGGGATGATCCTCGGCTACCTGAACGTCGAAGGGCTGGCGACGATCGGCTCGAAGGTGAACGAGGCCGGAATCGACTTCGACCCGACCAAGTATCAGTTCGGGATCTACGGGGTGATCATCGTTCTGATGATGCTGTTCAGACCCGCCGGCCTGATCCCGGAGCGCCGCCACAAGCAGGAGATGGAGGAGGGCGTGGCGGACACGCCGCTCTACGACGTCACGCACGAGGGCTCCGCGACCGACCGGAACCGGTCGAATGACTGACATCCTGCACGCCGTGGACGTCCGCAAGGAGTTCGGCGGGCTGATCGCGGTCAACGACGTCGACTTCACGATCCCGACCGGATCGATCGTGAGCCTGATCGGCCCGAACGGCGCCGGCAAGACGACGTTCTTCAACATGCTGACCGGCGTCTACACGCCGACTGCAGGCCGGATCGAGTTCGCCGGCAGCGACGTGACCGGCCAGCCGCCGCACGCGATCACCGAGCTCGGGATCGGCCGCACGTTCCAGAACATCCGCCTCTTCCAGCACATGACCGCGCTCGAGAACGTCCTCGTCGGCATGCACTGCCGGCTGAAGGGCGGCATCGTCCGTTCGATCATCCGCACGCCGGGGATCCGCCGCGAGGAGGCGCAGGCCCGCAAGCGAGCCGCGAGCTGCTCGCGTTCTCCAGCCTCCGCGGCCGCGACGACCAGCTCGCGCGGAACCTCCCGTACGGCGATCAGCGGCGGCTCGAGGTGGCGCGCGCCCTCGCGACCGAGCCGAAGCTGGTGCTCCTGGACGAGCCGACCGCCGGGATGAACCCGCAGGAGACCGCCGACTTCACCGCCTTCGTGTCCCGCCTGAAGAACGAGGAGGGGCTGACGATCCTGATGATCGAGCACGACATGAAGGTCGTGATGGGCATCTCCGACCGGGTGACGGTGCTCGACTACGGCGAGAAGATCGCGGAGGGGACGCCGCAAGAGGTGCAGAAGGACGACCGCGTGATCGAGGCCTATCTGGGCAAGGGGGCGACGACGCGATGAGTGAGCCGGTCACGAAGGGCGGCCCGATCCTCGAGCTCGAGGACGTCCACACCTACTACGGCGCCATCCACGCGCTGAAGGGGATCTCCCTGACGGTGAACGAGGGCGAGGTCGTGACGCTGATCGGCGCCAACGGCGCCGGCAAGTCGACGACGCTCCGCTCGATCAACGGGCTCAACCACCCGCGCAGCGGCACGATCCACGTTCCGCGGCCGCGACATCACGAACGCCGCGCCGCACGGGATCGTCAAGGACGGGATCGCGCAGTCGCCGGAGGGACGCCGCCTCTTCCCGCGCATGTCCGTGCTCGAGAACCTCGAGATGGGCGCCTTCCAGCGCGACCGACCGCGGGAACTTCAAGGAGGACTCGACCGCGTCTTCCACCTCTTCCCGCGCCTCGCCGAGCGGAAGCAGCAGAAGGCGGGGACGATGTCCGGCGGCGAGCAGCAGATGGTCGCGATGGGCCGGGCGCTGATGGCGCGGCCGAAGCTGCTCCTGCTGGACGAGCCGTCGATGGGGCTCGCGCCGATCTTCGTCGAGAAGATCTTCGAGATCATCGCGGAGATCAACGCGCAGGGCACCCCGATCCTGCTCGTCGAGCAGAACGCGCTGATGGCCCTCGACGCTGCCAGCCGCGGCTACGTGATGGAGACGGGAAAGATCGCGCTCGAAGGCCCGGCGAAGGAGCTGCGCCAGAACGAACGGGTCCGCAAGGCCTACCTCGGCGAGGACTAGCTCCTAGCCTGTCCCGACTTCGAGCGGGAAGTAGGGCGGGGCGAGCAGGTAGCCGATCCGCGCCTCGCCGCCGGCGCGGCCGTGGGCCATCTCGAGCGCGGTCGGGAGCCCGTGCGTGGGGACGAACCCGAGCGTGCGCGCGGCCTGGTGGTCGCGGCAGCCGGCGATCACGACGGCGCCGAGCCGGTCGAGCGCGGGCCTGCAGCTCTCCCAGTCGGCGTAGGGCAGCAGCGGATGGCAGGCGCGGCCGGCCCGGTAGGCGGCGAGGCCGCGCTCGTCCGTCGCCGCTGCCTGCTCCGCGGTCGCGAGCTCCGACATCGTGCGGCCGTCGCGGAGCGCGTGGAAGAGCGAGCGGTAGGGATCCTGCGTTCCGTGCTGGAAGTGGCGCGAGAGCCGGTGGAGCACGATCGCGGTGCCGCCCTCGACGACCGGGAAGGCGTCGCGCCAGAGCCGCAGCGCGAGCCCGAGCGCGACGGTCGCGACCGTGATCGGGTTCAACCGCTCGCGCGGCGAGTGGTGGTGCTTCCACGGCATCCCGATCACGAGGGCGTCGAGCGGCTGCTCCAGCCGGGTCGCAGCGGCGGGCGATCCCGCGCAGGAGCGCTTCCGCGTGCGCGACCGAGGGCGGCCCGGCGAAGGCGGCGACGGCGGTGAGCTCGCGCCCGAGATCGTCGAGGATGCGGCGGCGCAGCCCGGAGGGGAGGAGCGAGAACCGGCGGAGCGGCGAGGTCGACGAGCTGCTCGAGCGACGCGTCCTCGTACGGATAGCCGCGGAAGCGCCCCTGCAGCCGCGGCGGGTTGAGCACGAGCGACGCGCCGATCACCGGCACGCGGGCGGCGAGCGCGCGCTCGAGCGCGAGCCCGAGCTGCCAGCCGCGGGCCGCGGCCGTCTCGAGCAGCGAGTAGGCGGTCGACGCGCGCAGCGTCGCCGGCGCCGCACGCCCCGACCAGAGCGCCCGGGCCCGCCGTGGAGCACGGTTTCGGCCGCCGTGACGCAGACGACGAGATCGGTCTCGGCGACGAGGCGGTTGACCCGCAGCGGCGTCGCGCCCGGCGTCTGCGAGGTGGACGAGGTCGGGCGCCTCGGCGTCGTGCACCTCGACGTGGCCGTGGAACCGCCGCGCGGAGGGCGGCGCGACCAGCGCCTCGAGCTCGCGCTGGCCTGCGCGCCGGTTCAGACCGCCGGCGACGAGGATCGTCTGCTGCCGCGACGGCACGCCGAGCCGCTCGAGCTCCGCGATCGTCGCCGCCAGCGCGGCCCGGCGCGGGTCGTTCTCCGCTCCCGGCAGCGGCAGCTCGGGCGGCTCGACGACGATCGTCGCCGTCCCGCCCGCCGTCACGAGCGCTTCGAGCGGCGCCCCGGAGAGCGGGAAGCGGAGCGCGTCGCGGACAGCCGAGCCGACGTCCGCGATTGGCTCGGACGGGTCCGGAGGCCGCAGCACGAGCGCGTCCTCCGGCACGTTGACGACCGCGACGCGCGAGCCCGACAGGATCGGGATCCGGGGCACTACGGAATGTGCCGGTAGAGCCGGAGGAACGTCGGCCTGAAGCCGCGCGCGGGCCAGAACCGCGACGCGAGCAGGTTCGTCACGCGCCAGTCGGTGACCATCGTCTCGTGGCCGCGCTCGCGCGCCCAGGCGAACGCCGCCTCGGTCAGCGCGAGCCCGGCGCCGGAGCCGCGCACGTCCGGACAGGTCGCCGCCCAGCCGAGCAGCGCGGCGCCCGGCGGTCGCGCGAGGCCCGAGTGGACGCTCGACAGCTCGACCGGCACGAGCTGGAACGCGCCGACGATCTGGCCGTCGCGCTCGACGACCAGGTCGCCGATCTCCTCCTTCGCGAGGTCCTCGAGCAGCTCGGCGCGGAGCTCCTCGCGGTCTGCGCTCGCCAAGCCGCGCGCGAACACGGGCGACCGCTCCTGATGGTCGGAGAGGACCGGATCGAGGTCGAGCAGCGCGTCGACGTCGGCCTCCGGTCGCGAGCCGCGACGCCCTCGGGCCACCGTCCCTCGGGCACCGCCTGGATGCCGGCGGCGTGCTGCTGGCCGAACCCGACGCGAGACCACGCCTCGACGAGCGCCGGATCGGTCGCGGGGACGAGGACGTAGTGGCGCGGCCGCTCGTCGTTCGTCGACCCAGCCCTGCGCCGCCGCGGCGTAGAGGTCGCGCAGGTCCTCCGGCTCCTCGACCGCGTGCCCGGCGAGCTCGACCCAGACGTTCGCGCCCCAGATCTCGTCGCTCTTGCGAGTGCCGAGCAGGTAGCCGACGACGCGTCCGTCGCGCAGCGCGACCGCGCCCGAGGCGCCGTCGAGCGCGAGCAGCGCCTCGACTTCGGCCTGCGCCGCCGCGGGATCCTCGTACCGGCCGGGCAGCAGCGGCTCGGCGGCCCGGTGCGCGCGGTGGCGAGCGGCGAGCAGCTCGCCCGCGGGTGCCAGGAACTCGTCGGAAAATGGTCGAATCTCGAGGCGCGCCATCGCGGCAAGACGATAGCTTGACCCTATGCCGAAGACGCTGACAGGCCAGGAGCTGCAGCTCGACGACGGCCCCGCGCGCGACTCGGAGCTCTTCCTCGTCGACGGCAACAACCTCGCCTACCGGGCGTTCTTCGCGCTCCCCGAGGAGCTCGCGACGAGCGACGGCTTCCCGACGAACGCGCTCCTCGGCTTCGCGAACATGCTCTTCAAGCTGCTCTCCGACTACCGGCCGAAGGGGGTCGCGGTCGCGTGGGACTCGAGCCCGACCCACCGGACCGCGATCGCGCAGGCCGGTGACGTCGTCTACAAGGAGGGCCGCCGGCCGATGCCCGACCTCCTGCGCGAGCAGTTCCCGCACTTCCGGCCGATCGTCGAGGCGTTCGGCTACCGCAACCTCGAGTTCGAAGGGTGGGAGGCGGACGACGTGATCGCGACGCTCGCCACCCGGGCCGACGAGGCCGGGATCAAGACGACCGTCGTCTCCACCGACCGCGACGCCTTCCAGCTGTGCTCGCCGAACATCGCGCTGATGATGACGCCGCGCGGCGTCGCGGACGTGAACGTCTACACGCCCGAGCGGGTCGAGCTGCGCTACGGCGTCCGGCCCGACCAGGTGCCCGGACTTCATCGGCCTGAAGGGCGACACGTCGGACAACATCCCGGGCGTCCCCGGCATCGGGGACAAGACCGCCGGGCAGCTGATCGCGCAGTACGGCTCGCTGGAGGAGGTGATCGCGCACGCGGACGAGCTCTCGCCGGCGCGGCGGAAGAACATCACCGAGTTCGCCGACCAGGCGCGGATGTCGAAGGAGCTCGCGACGATGCGGCGCGACCTCGACATCGACTTCGACCCGTCCCAGATCGTGCTCGAGCCGCCCGATCGCTCGCAGCTCCGGGAGATGTTCCGCCGCTACGAGTTCCGTGCGCTCCTGAACCGGATCGAGGACCTCGAGGACGCGATCCCTTCGGCCGTCCCGGTGCCGGTCGCCGGGGCCGTCGTCCCCTGGCGGGAGGGCGAGCTGCCGCAGGTGCGCGGCCGCGCCGGGATCGCGATCGCGGACGGCCGCTTCGCGCTCGCCCAGGAGGATGGCGTCACCGTCGGCGCGTGGGACGAGAGCCTGCTGCCCAAGCTGCGGGAGGCTCAGCTCGTCGCGCACGACTACAAGGCTCTGCCCCGGCTGACGATGGCGCCCGCCGACGACACCATGATCGCCGCCTACCTGATCGAGCCGGGCCGCTCCGAGTACGCGATCGACGACCTCCAGCGCGAGTACGGCCTCGAGGTGATCCCGGAGCCGGCCACGGAGGAGGAGACGGCCGCGCTGATCACGCGTGCGGAGGCGGCTCGGCGCCTCGCCGGTCCGATGCGCGAGCGGCTGGTCGAGCGCGGCTCCGAGCGGCTCTACGACGAGATCGAGCTGCCGCTCACCGCCGTGCTCGCGGCGATGGAGGACGCGGGCGTCAAGATCGACACCTACCGGATGGGCGAGATCACGGCGCGCCTCGCCGATCGGGTCGAGGAGCTGGAGGCGAAGGCGTTCGAGCTCGCGGGCGAGGAGTTCCTGATCGGCTCGACGCAGCAGGTGGCGCGGATCCTGTTCGAGAAGCTGCAGCTGACGCCGGGCCGGAAGGGCAAGACCGGCTACTCGACCGACACGCGCGTCCTCCGTTCGCTTCGCGGCGAGCACGAGATCGTCGCGGTGATCGAGGAGTGGCGCGAGCTCTCGAAGCTCGTCAACACCTACCTGCGCCCGCTGCCGCTGCTGATCTCGGAGGCGGACGGCCGCCTGCACACGACCTTCAACCAGACGGCGGCCTCGACCGGCCGGCTCTCGACCACGAACCCGAACCTCCAGGCGATCCCGATCCGCACCGAGCTCGGGCGGGAGATCCGCTCCGCCTTCGTCGCCGCGCAGGGGCACCGGTTGATCTCCGCCGACTACAGCCAGGTCGAGCTGCGCATCCTGGCGCACGTCTCCGGCGAGCCCCGCCTGCGGGAGGCGTTCGCCCGCAACGAGGACATCCACACCGCGACGGCCGCCGAGGTGCTCGGCAAGGATCCCGCGCAGCTGACGAAGGACGAGCGCAACGTTGCCAAGATGGTCAACTTCGGGATCATCTACGGCATCTCGTCGTTCGGTCTCTCCGAGAACCTGGAGATCCCGCGCGAGCAGGCGCAGGAGTACATCGACACCTACCTGGCGCGCTTCCCGCACGTGCAGGACTTCATCCAGCGGACGATCGAGCAGGCCGAGCGCGACGGCTACGTGACGACGCTGCTCGGCCGCCGCCGGCCGATCCCCGAGATTCGGGTCCGCAACCGGCAGACGCGGGCGCTCGGCGAGCGCCTGGCGGTCAACTCGGTCATGCAGGGGACGGCCGCGGACGTGATCAAGGTGGCGATGATCCGGATCCACGACCGCCTGCGCGAGGAGGGGAGAAGCGCACGGCTCGTCCTCCAGGTGCACGACGAGCTGCTGCTCGAGGCGCCCGAGACGGAGACGAGCGCGATCAAGGAGCTCGTGCGCGAGGAGATGTGCAACGCGTACCCGCTCGACCCGCCGCTCGCGGTCGACGTCGGCGTCGGCGACGACTGGAACGAAGCCAAGTAACAGACTGTTACTTGGCTCGGGGCGGGGTCGGTGAGTGCGCGGTGAACCTGGCTATACTGCGCAACTCGTTATGGCGAACGACACCATCGAAAAGCCCCAGGAGGCTGAGGCCGGAGTCTGGGTAGAGGGGCCGGACGGGGAGCTGATCCCCGACTACGAGTCGACGTTCCCGACGATCAACGAGGGCGAAGTCGTGCACGGCACGGTCGTCCGGGTCGACAAGGACGAGGTGCTCGTCGACATCGGCTACAAGTCCGAGGGCGTCATCCCGGTCGCTGAGCTGTCGATCCGCCGCTCGGTCAACCCCGCCGACGAGGTCTCGGTCGGCGACGAGATCGACGCGCTCGTGCTCACGAAGGAGGACGCCGAAGGGCGCCTGATCCTCTCGAAGAAGCGCGCGCGGTTCGAGCTCGCCTGGAAGAAGATCGAGGCTGCCGCCGAGTCCGGCGAGCCCGTGATCGGCCGTGTGATCGAGGTCGTCAAGGGCGGTCTGATCCTCGACCTGGGCGTCCGCGGCTTCCTGCCCGCCTCGCTCGTCGACATCCGCCGCGTGCAGGACCTCGACGAGTTCATGGCGACCGAGCTCCGCTGCAAGGTGATCGAGCTCAACCGGTCGCGCAACAACGTCGTGCTCTCCCGTCGCGCCGTCCTCGAGGACGAGCGCAAGGATCAGCGCCAGCAGATCCTCGACCGGCTCAACCCGGGCGACGTGGTCGAGGGCACGATCTCGAACATCGTCGACTTCGGCGCCTTCGTCGACCTGAACGGGATGGACGGGCTGATCCACATCTCCGAGCTCTCGTGGAGCCACGTCAACCATCCGTCGGAGGTGCTCGAGATCGGCCAGGAGGTCAAGGTCAAGGTGCTCGACATCGACCGCGAGCGCCAGCGGATCTCGCTCGGCCTCAAGCAGACGCAGTCCGACCCGTGGCAGCAGGTGCTCGAGAGCTACTCCGAGAACGACGTCGTCGAGGGTCGCGTCACGAAGGTGGTCACGTTCGGCGCCTTCGTCGAGATCCTGCCCGGCGTCGAGGGGCTCGTGCACATCTCCGAGCTTGCGCAGCACCACGTCGAGAACCCGCGCGAGGTCGTCTCGCAGGGGGACGCGGTCAACGTCCTGATCCTCGAGGTCGACGCCGAGCGGCGCCGCCTCTCGCTCTCGCTGAAGCGGGTCGAGGAGGGGCAGGAGCCGCTCCCGCGCGCCGACGGCGGCGAGTCCGTGCACCTGACGCCGAACCTGAATCTCTCCGAGGACGTCTTCCCGGCCG
>CAWGGO010000003.1:0-196525 GCA_963822205.1 uncultured Gaiellaceae bacterium
TCACCGTTTCGGCGTTGCTCGTAGCTTTCGGGCTGTTCGGCGCAGTGCTCGTGGCGCAGGCGCTCGACGTGCGCCGTGGGCTCATTTACTTCGCGCTCGGGACGGCGATCTGGGTGGCCCTGCTCGAGTCGGGCGTCGAGCCGGTCGTCGTCGGGCTTGCGATGGGCCTTCTGGCCTATGCTTATCCGGCGGCGCGGTCCGATCTGAACGCGCGACCGAGCGATTTCGGCGAGTTCCGCGAGCAGCCCACGCCCGAACTTGCCCGCTCCGCGCGCATAGGACTGAAGGGGGGCGATCTCGCCGAACGAGCGGCTGCAGCTGCTCTACCACCCGTGGACGAGCTACCTGATCGTTCCGCTGTTCGCGCTCGCGAATGCCGGCATCGCCATCGACGGAGACTTCCTCGCGCAAGCCTTTACCTCGCCGATCACGCTCGGGATCTTCTTCGGCTACGTCGTCGGCAAGCCGGTGGGCATTCTCGGGAGCTCATGGCTGCTCACGCGACTAAGCGGCGGGCGGCTCCGGCCTCCGGTGGGCTGGGCGGCCGTCGCCGGGGGCGGCACGATCGCGGGGATCGGCTTCACGGTCGCCCTGCTCGTCGCGACGCTCGCCTTCGAGGGGTCGCAGCTCGAGGAGGCGAAGCTCGGCATCCTGAGCGCCGCCGCTCGGCGCAGCGATCCTCACCTGGCTGCTCTTCCGTGCCACTGCGCTGCTCCCTCGCCGCCTTCGGATCCACGCCCTCCTAGGCACCGCCGAGCCGCTCGTCGACCTCTACATCGACGTCGACCCGGAGCGGGACCACATCCGCGGACCGATCGACGCACCGGTGACGGTCGTCGAGTACGGAGACTTCGAGTGCCCCTACTGCGGGCAGGCGGAGCCGGTCGTCCGTGAGCTCCTCCGCGAGTTCGGCGATGTCCGCTACGTCTGGCGGCACCTGCCTCTGAACGATGTCCACCCACGGGCTCAGCTCGCCGCGGAGGCCGCCGAGGTCGCCTCCGACCAGGGCGCCTTCTGGGAGATGCACGATCTCCTGCTCGGCCACCAGGACGCCCTCGGCACGAGTGATCTGATCGCGCTACGCCGAGCAGATCGGACTCGACGTCGAGAGGTTCACCGACGACCTGCGCGAGCACGCGGGCGCGGCCCGCGTGGCCGACGACGTCGACAGCGCCGACTTGAGCGGCGTCTCGGGGACGCCCACCTTCTTCATCAACGGCCGACGCCACTACGGCGCCTACGACATCGCCACGCTCTCGGCGGCCGTGCGCGCCGCCGGCGCGCAGGCGGCGCTGGCGACGTGACCGCGGACAAGAGGCTCCCCAGATGCCGGGGCCGCCGGTGATTCGCATGACGCCGAACCCGAGCCGGTTGACTCTCCGCTTGCTTCCGAGCTCGATCGTTCCTGGAAGCGCTGCTTCGAGTTGCTCGCTCTTGTCGTTCCCCGCCGCCTGCGCGCCGGCTACGACGACGAGTAACGCGATGAGTGCGACGATGGAAAGTCTTGCCTCGATCAGGATCCCCTTCCGCTCCTCGGCACGGATTCGTGCCGCTCGCCGTGGTTCATCGGTAGGTGCTAAACCGGAACTCAATGCCCCCAAAGGTCAAATAGGTTGGCGCTCGCGCTGAGGGATGCCTTCGGTGGGGTGGAGTTCGACAAACTCCGCGGCCGAAGCGCATCCCACGGGACAAGCGCGACGAGCCGATGTCGTCGAGCGCTATCGCGGCGTGCTACGCGGTTGCTGCGGGACTGAGCCAGACCGGGGCCGCGAGGTCCAGTCCGAGCCCTTCGATGGCACTCGCAGGGTTGCCGCGGACGATCGTGAGCCATCCGCGGGGGTCGAACAGCAGGCCGTACTCTCCGGGCGGGAAGTCCGCGTATGTACTCCCTCGCTTCGCTTCCGCCGATCCGGATATGGCTTCGATCTTGAACACGGGCTCGTTGTCGAGGTTCGCCGCTGCGAGGTGGGCCGGTCGTACATTTAGGTGGACGTTGCCGAATCGGTTGAAATCAATCACCTCGCATGCGATCTTGCCTGGCTCGATCTCCGGCTCGGCCACGGAGATCACCGCAAGTGTGCTCGGATCCAGCGGTGTCCCCAGTTGGTCGATCGCCATTCCGGATGCAAGCCGCGCCGTCGCGGGACATAGGGTGTCCGGAGCGCGAAACGACTCTGCATGCGGTCGCCGAATCACATCGCGAGACGTGAGCTCGACCGCGCTCACTATGCCTCCGGCTGCTTCCCACGCGAGTGAAATAAGGCCGTTGTCTGGGCCAACGAAGGCACGGCCACTTGCCGTCTCGATCGCTAGTTCTCGATCCTTGCCGACGTTGGGATCAACCACGGCCAGACTCACCGCGTTCTCGGGGATGTACGGCACCGTGTCTGCGAGAAGGAGCGCTCCAGACGTTACTTCGAGCGGACGGATGAGGTGCGAGAGGTCGACGATCGGGCACTGCGGAGCGATCCCACTCATGACGGCGTGGCAAATCCCTACCCATTCGTTGCCTAGTCCAAAGTCGCTGAGGAAGACGATGGGCCGCGTGGACGACATCGGTGTCAAGCATGCTTGCGGCGGAGCACCGATGCAAGAGCAGCGGCGTGTTGCGCTAGACGAGACCTCGACGAGGATGAACCAGAAGCCCTCCTCGGAGGACTCGATTCCGGGGCTTCGGGTCGACTGCCGAGGGTCGTTAACCACGGGTGTGGGCTTGCCGTCAGTCCTCTCGCCAAGTGCTACGCGCGAGGGAGCGTACGTGGCAATCCGAAGCGCGCGAAGACGCTCGTGTCGCTGAAGAAGGTGATCGCCGAGATCTGCTCGCCGTCGAGTGTGAGCACGAGGAATCCGAACGGCCGCGCGATCGGGGCGTGGCGGTCGTCGAGGTAGCAGCCGAAGGCGGGTTGGCCGTTGGCGCGGGTCGGAACGACGCGCAGCGGTGCGCCGCGCAGGAGCGCCCGGTCGTCGAGGAAGAGGGTGATGGCCTCTTTGCCCTGGTATTCGAACGGGTACGGTGGCATGGTCACCCAGGCGTCGTCGGCGAGCAGCGCGACGACGGCTTCCGTGTCTCCGCGCTCGACCGCTTCCGCGAACCGGCCGACGAGCTCGCGTTCCTGCGGCGAGTCCGGGAGCTGGCGCACGCGAGGAGTCGATGGGTCGCTGGGCGAGCGCTGCGCGTGCGCGTTGGAGCGCCCCTTTGACCGACGCCTCTGTTGTTTCCAGGATCGAGGCGCTTTCGCCGGCCGAGAAGCCGAGTACGTCGCGCAGCACGAGGGCGGTGCGCTGCAGCGGCGGCAGCCGTTGCAGCCCGGCGACGAACGCCAGCGCGGTCGCCTCCTTCGTCTCGTAGCGCGCTGCCGGGCCGGGGGCGGAGTCGGGCAGGCCTTCGAGGAGGACGTCCGGGTAGGGCTGGAGCCAGATCGGCTCGGAGCGGCGCGTCGGCGGCGGCGGCTCGGGCATCGGCGGAACCTCCTGGGCGGGTCGTCGCGCTTTGCTGCGGAGGAGATTGAGGCAGCGGTTGGTGGCGATTCGGTAGAGCCACGTCCGGAGCGAGGCGCGCCCCTGGAACTCGTCGAGGCCGCGCCAGGCCGCGAGCAGCGTCTCCTGGAGCATGTCTTCGGCGTCTTGCGAGCGAGCCGAGGATCCGGTAGCAGTGCAGCTCGAGCTCGCGCCGGAAGGGGTCGGTCAGCTCCCGGAACGCCAGCTCGTCGCCGGCACGGGCGCGGCTCAGCAGCCGCTCGGACATGCGCTCCACCTCATCAGAAGTACCGACACCGATCTTGAACGAAACGAATCGGCCGGTTCGTACACGCCGGCGGCGGTGTCTCAACCAGTAGCACGAAGACAACGACAGGTGGGCGGTATCGACCACCCGGGCACAGAAAGGAACCAGAGATGATGCTGAAGGACAAGGTCGCGGTGATCTACGGAGCCGGAGGCGCGATCGGCGGTGCGGTCGCACGCGCCTTCGCGTCTGAGGGGGCCAATCTCTTTCTCACCGGGCGCCGCCTCGCACCCGTCGAAGTGTCGCCAAGGAAGTCGTTTCCGCCGGCGGATCCGCCGACGCGGCGGAGGTCGACGCTCTCGACGAGCAGGCTGTGGACAAGCATCTACAGTCCGTGATCGACAAGGCGGGCCGCGTCGACATTTCGTTCAACGCGGTCGGCATCCCGAATCCGAAGATCCTGGGTGTGCCCCTGGTCGAGCTGGATGTCGAGCAGTTCTCCCTGCCGATCACGACCTACACGAGGTCGTACTTTCTGACCGCACGCCTGGCCGCCCGGCGGATGGTCGCGAATCGATCGGGGGTGATCATGACCGTCACCGCAACCCCTTCGCGGACGGGCGTCCCCTTCATGGGAGGCGGCGGTCCAGCGATGTCCGCCGTGGAGTCGCTCACCCGAGGTCTATCCGCCGAGCTCGCACCCCAGGGCATTCGCGTGGTCGGTCTGCGACCACAGGGGATGCCGGAGACACCCAGGATCAAGGAAAGCTTCGGGGTTTACGCCAAGGCAGCGGGTATGACCTGGGAACAATTCCACGAGTTGGGCGCAAGCAGGACCCACACGCGACGGCTTTCGACGCTCGCGGAACTGGCAAACATGGCGGTCTTCATGGCTTCCGATAAGGCAAGCGGGATGACTGGAACAATCGTCAACTTGAGCATGGGGAGCCTGGACGACTAGCGGCTAAGCGACCGATGCTTTGCTAAGAGGACGATTATGGGTGACTTTGACAGGCAGGCGAACTGTTGTCGTTGGCGCCAGCCGTGGCTCGGGCGGATCCTCGCCGGAGGCGGACGGGCCTCGGTAGCAGAAAGGCCGAGCTAGCAGGGCAAAAGCGAAGCCCTCTGACGGACTCGAACCGTCGAGCCCCTTCTTGTCGTGCGCTCCGATCGGCAACTGATCGCAACTTGTGGCTGGCTTGTTTTGGGTTGACCGATAGATAACGAGCATATATGCTCGTTATCTATGAGGGAGCTCTTCCTCGCGCTGCTCAGTGGCGAGCGTGCTCACGGTTATGAGTTGAAGCAGTCGTTGGAGCAGGAGTTCGGCGATCTGTTGCCGGCGCTGAACGCTGGTCAGATCTATGTGACGCTTGGGCGGCTCGAGCGGGATGGCCTCGTCGTTGGTCAGGCGGTGCCCGGGGACAGCCGCGGCAAGCGCGTGTACGAGCTGACGGAGGCGGGCCGGGCTGCGCTCGCTGCCTGGATCGAGCAGCCTGTCTCGGGCAGGCGGCTGAAGGACGAGTTCTTCATGAAGTTCATCGTCGTCGCGTCAGCTCATCTGGCGGAGCCGACGCAGCTTCTCGAGGGGCAGCGGCGCGAGTACCTGCAGTCGCTACGCGACCTGAACGCGCTCCTCGAGGCGAACGGGAAGGGGCCTGCGGCCGAGCTCCTGGTTGAGGGGGCGATCTTGCATCTGAAGGCCGACCTGGAGTGGCTTGAGCTGATCGAGCAGCGACTCGCACTGAAGGAGGAGGTCTGATGGCACCGGTACTCGAGGCGAGGCAGCTCGCGAAGACGTACGAGACCGGCGGCGCGAAGGTGCTGGGTCTTCGCGGCGTCGACATCTCGATCGAGCGTGGCGAGTTCGTCGCGATCATGGGACCGAGTGGGTGCGGGAAGTCGACGCTGCTCAATCTCCTCGCCGGGCTCGATCGACCGACGGCGGGCGAGGTCTGGCTCGATGGCGAGCGCATCGACGGGTTGAGCGAGACGGACCTCGCGCGTCTGCGTCGTCGCAAGGTCGGGTTCGTGTTCCAGTTCTTCAACCTGGTGCCGACGCTGTCTGTGGTCGAGAACGTCGAGCTGCCGTTGCTCCTCGTCGGCCGGCGACGCAGAGAGGCACGCCGGTCCGCGAACGAGCTGCTGAGCGATCTCGGCATTCCGGAAAAGCACGGAGCCGCTCCTGGCGCAGCTGTCCGGCGGGCAGCAGCAGCGGGTCGCGCTGGCGCGCGCGCTCGCGAACAGGCCCGACGTCATTCTCGCCGACGAGCCGACCGGCAACCTCGACTCGGCGGCGGCGCGCGACGTGCTCGGTCTGTTTCGCGACGCCCGGGATCGCGGGCAGACGCTGCTGCTCGTCACGCACGACGCGAGCGTCGCCTCGGCGGCGGACCGGGTGATCACGCTCCGCGACGGGCTGGTTGCCGACGAGACCCAGCTGGCCGCCGCCCGCCAGGTCGCTCCGCTGCTCGAGCTGCAAGGCCCGGAGTGACGGCGCTGCTGTTCAAGCTGGCGTTCGCGGGCATCCGCTCGCGGCTGCTCGCGAGTGGGCTCACGATCGCGATCGCGGGCGCTGCGGCCGCGACGATCGTGCTCGCCCTGGAGGTGCGCTCGAGCGGGCTCGATCCCTGGCAGCGGACGTTCACCGCCGCCAACGGGGCACACGTGCTCGCGTTCGTCCCCTCGCAGGCCGACGCGCGCGCGCTCGCGGAGCTGCCCGGCGTAACCGAACGGGGCGCGCCGGTTCCTCTGGTGCTGGCGACCGTGGGGCCGCGTGGAAGCACCGATCGCGTGTTTCTCGCCGGCCTCGGTGGCCGCACAACCGTGAACAAGCCCGTACTGACCGCCGGCTCGCCGCTGCGTGAGGACGGGATCGTGCTCGAACGCAGCCTCGCGAATGCGCTCGGCATCGAGGTCGGTGCCACGCTGGCAGTTACGAGCGTCTTTACGAGCGCGGCACGATCGACCTCCCGGTGCTCGGGACGGCGGTCGTACCCAGCCAGCCGCGCTACCCGCGCCGCAACCCCGGCCTGGCGTGGGTCACCCCCGCCACGCTCGAACGCGTCGAACCCGATCGCACCCGCTGGCGCTGGACGGAGGCGCTTCGACTGGCGAATCCGTCCGCGGCTGCGGCGTTCACCGAGCGAGCGGCAGCACGCTGCGGTCCGGCCCGCTCTCGTTCGAGACCTGGCAAGTCCAGCGCGATTACGCGCTCGGTGATGCACAGGGCACGCAGGTGATCGTGACGATGTTCACCATCCTGCTCCTGATCGTTGCCTTCGTCGTCGTCGGGATCCTCGTCGGCGCCCGCGCCAGCGACCAACACCGTGAGATCGGGTTGCTGAAGGTGGCCGGCTTCACCCCGCGCCAGGTCGGTGCCGTCTTCGCGCTCGAGTCCACTGCGCTTGGTCTCGTCGCCGCGGGCCTCGGCTTCGCGCTCGGGATGCTCCTTGCGCCCCGCCTCGCCGCACCCAGCGCCGAAACGCTGCTCGGCTCACCAACGATCGCGGCGAATCCCTGGCACATCCTGGTCGCGAGCTGTGTCGTCCTTCCCGTGCTGCTAGCCGGAGCCTTGACCGCCACCCGCCGCAGCACCCGCTTCAGCGCCCTCGAGGCGATCCGCGCCGGCAGCTCGTCTCCACCGAATTCACGGCTGGCGCGCGCGGTCGCCCGATCCGTGCTGCCGTTGACGATCGGGCTCGGGCTCAAAGACCTCCTCGCACGAAGACGCAGGGCGCTTCTCCTCGCAGCCGCGATCGCGCTGACCGGCGCAGTGGTGGTCACCGCGCTCTCGCTCGACGCGACACTCGACGCGCAGCCGGCCGGCAAAGCCAGCGATTTCCCGGATGAGCTGCTGCTCCTCATCTACACACTCGACACGGTGTTGCTGCTGATCACCGTCACCACGCTCGTCGCAGTCGCCCTGCTCTCGGTCCGCGAGCGCATCCGCGACTACGGCGTGCTCAAGGCGATCGGCCTGACACCCACGCAGATCACCTCCACCGTCGTCAGCGCCCACGCCGCCCTTGCGCTGGTCGCTTCGCTCCTCGCCATCCCGCTCGGCATCGGGCTGTACCTCGCCATGTACGGGATCGCGGGCGACACGACCGAGGACGCCGTCCTCGCGCCGTGGTGGTCGCTCGCCCTGATCCCGATCGGCACCGTGCTCGTCGTCGTCGCCGCGACCAGCCTCCCAGCCCGGCTAGCCACCCGAATCCGCACCGCCGACGCGCTCCGCTACGAGTAACTGCAGGTGACCCCGGAAACGCGGAAGGAGCCCGTATGGGCTCCTTCCGCGAATCCAATGTGCCGACGAACCTACCCGTGCACCAGGGGATCGAGATAGACGTCGTCCATGAGCCAGGAGCCGTAGCGGTCGGCAGGCACGAAGCGGAACTGCACGTACTGCGTGAGCAGCGGCAGCGTTCCGCTGAGCATCCCGATCTCCGCCGACGGCTGCCAGGCGGACCCCGCCGTGACATAGCCGAAGTCGGAGAGCCCGAGCGTCTTCGTCAGGAGTGAGAGCAACCCGCTGACACCGCCGCCGTAGACGATCTGCACCTTCAGCTTCGACGAGGGCGAGCCCGCGTTGGCCGCGAAGAAGCGCATCTTGCTCGAGAAGAGGCTGATGCACATCGGCGGCGAGGTCGCGCTGCTTCCAGCCGGCAGCGAGAGCGAGTAGCGCTCGCCTTTGCCGTGGGTGAAGAACGACGAGTTGCCGGCGACGACCTTCGCGCCTCCGGCCAGCGACCAACCGGTCGAGCCGCTCTCGAATCCGCCGTTCGGCGCGTACGCGTAGGCGGCGTAGTCCTTCCAGGGAGCAAACGCCTGCGAGGTCGGGCTTGGGCACGCGATGCCGAGCGCCGCGTTGGCCGGAGCTGCACTTGCGCCGCCACCGAGCGCCGCGAGCGCAGCCGTGAGGACGAGAAACCCGAGCGCCTTGCCGCGCGAGGGAAGTAGCCGCATGTTCACCATCGTCCTCCTTGAAGAGTTGCCGCACGAGGCCCCACACGAACCTCGTAGCTCACTTTCACGTTTTGGGTGAGGGGTGCCTCCCCCTTCCGGGTGATCGAGCCGCATGTCCCTCGTTCAAGGAACACGCGCGCCCTGCCGATAGCCCCGTCGTGTCCACGTCAACGCTCGAGCCGCACACCGAGCCCTCGCCGCACGGCTCGGCGAACGCCGACGACGAGGGCCTCGTCGAGCACACCCGCGAGCGCGTCACACGCGCGCTCGGCGATCGTGAGGTCCTCCCCACAGTCGTCACGGCCGCGGCGTTCGTCGCGACGACGATAGCGCTGCTCGTCTGGCTGCCATCCTCGCGGCCGGACGCCAGCGTGGGCGTCATCATCGCTCTCGTCGCCTGCTTCGCGCTCGCGACGCGCGTGCAGTTCGAGGTCGCCTTCGCCTACGCCGTCCCGACGCAGCTCGTCTTCGTTCCGATGCTGTTCCTGGCCCCGCTCGAGCTCGTGCCGCTGCTCGTCGCGCTCGGCATCTTCCTCAGCAAGCTCCCCGAGCACATCAGCGGGGAGTGGCACCTCGGCCGCGCGGGACTCCATCTGGTCAGCTCGTGGTACGCAGTCGGCCCCGTGCTCGTCCTCGCCGCCTTCGGCTCGCCGTCGCCGACGCTGGGCCACTTGCCGCTGATCGCCGTCGCCGTCGCCGCTCAGTTCGCGTTCGAATTCGCGAGCACAGCCGCACGCGGCTTCGCCGCCCTGGGCATCGGCCCGAGAGAGCTTGCCCGCGCCCTCGGCCCGGCCTGGCTCGTCGACCTGGCTCTGACCCCGCTCGGCCTCGCTCTCGCCTATGTCTCGTTGACGCAGTCGTACGCCTTCCTGCTCGGCGTGCCGCTGATGGGACTCCTCGCGTACTTCGCGCGGGAGCGGAAAGCGCGCATCGGTCACGCGCTCGAGCTGTCCCACGCGTATCGCGGGACCGCGCTTCTGCTCGGGGACGTGGTCGAGGCCGACGACGCCTACACGGGCCTCCACAGCCAGGATGTCGTCTCGCTCGTCCTCAACGTGGCCGACCAGCTCGGCCTCGATTCCAAGGCGCGGCGAGAGGCCGAGTTCACCGCCCTCCTCCACGACATCGGCAAGGTGAAGATCCCGAAGGAGATCATCAACAAGCCCGGTGCGCTGACGGACGAGGAGCGGGCGATCATCAACACGCACACGATCGAGGGCGAGCAGATGCTGGAGAAGATCGGAGGTCTGCTCGGAGACGTCGGCCATCTTGTCCGCTCATGCCACGAGCGTTGGGACGGAGGCGGGTATCCGGACGGCCTCGTCGGCGAGGAGACGCCTCTCATCGCCCGCATCGTGTGCGCCTGCGACGCGTTCAGCGCCATGACGACGAACCGCTCGTATCGGAAGGCGATGTCACAGGCGGACGCGCTCGACGAGCTACGCAAGTGCGCCGGCACGCAGTTCGATCCGAGGGTGATCGAGGCTCTCGTCGACATCGCCGACCGGGCACGACCCCAGCCGCAGCTGCTGCTCCCTGCCGCCTAGAGGGCCGTTCGAGGCCGCCTACTCATGGCCGGAGACGGCGTGCGGGACGTACGGCTCCTCGAGCCGAGCGATCTCGTCCGCGCTCAACGAAAGCCGCTCGGCGGCGATGTCGACGAGAGCCTCGATGACTCTCGGATCGAATTGCGTGCCGGCACACTTGCGTAGCTCGTCGAGCGCATCCGTCTGTGACATCGCCTTCCGGTATGAGCGGTTCGTCGTCATGGCGCTGAATGCGTCGCAGGCGCACACGATGCGGGCGATGAGAGGCGTCTCCTCGCCGACGAGGCCGTCCGGATACCCGCCTCCGTCCCAACGCTCGTGGCACGAGCGGACAAGATGGCCGACGTCCCCGAGCAGACCTCCGATCTTCTCCAGCATCTGCTCGCCCTCGATCGTGTGCGTGTTGATGATCGCGCGCTCCTCGTCCGTCAGCGCACCGGGCTTGTTGATGATCTCCTTCGGGATCTTCACCTTGCCGATGTCGTGGAGGAGGGCGGTGAACTCGGCCTCTCGCCGCGCCTTGGAATCGAGGCCGAGCTGGTCGGCAACGTTGAGGACGAGCGAGACGACGTCCTGGCTGTGGAGGCCCGTGTAGGCGTCGTCGGCCTCGACCACGTCCCCGAGCAGAAGCGCGGTCCCGCGATACGCGTGTGACAGCTCGAGCGCGTGACCGATGCGCGCTTTCCGCTCCCGCGCGAAGTACGCGAGGAGTCCCATCAGCGGCACGCCGAGCAGGAAGGCGTACGACTGCGTCAACGAGACATAGGCGAGAGCGAGGCCGAGCGGGGTCAGAGCGAGATCGACGAGCCAGGCCGGGCCGAGTGCGCGGGCGAGCTCTCTCGGGCCGATGCCCAGGGCGGCGAAGCCGCGTGCGGCCGAGCTCGCGAAGTCGAGCGCGAACTGAGCAGCGACGGCGACGGCGATCAGAGGCAAGTGGCCCAGCGTCGGCGACGGCGAGCCGAAGGCGGCGAGGACGAGCACGGGGCCGACTGCGTACCACGAGCTGACCAGATGGAGTCCCGCGCGGCCGAGGTGCCACTCGCCGCTGATGTGCTCGGGGAGCTTGCTGAGGAAGATGCCGAGCGCGACGAGCAGCGGCACCAGCTCGAGGGGCGCCAGAAACAGCATCGGAACGAAGACGAGCTGCGTCGGGACGGCGTAGGCGAAGGCGACCTCGAACTGCACACGCGTCGCGAGCGCGTAGCAGGCTACGAGAGCGATGATGACGCCCACGCTGGCGTCCGGCCGCGAGGAGGGCAGCCAGACGAGCAGCGCTATCGACGTCGCGACGAACGCCGCGGCCGTGACGACTGTGGGGAGGACCTCACGATCGCCGAGCGCGCGTGCGACGCGCTCGCGGGTGTGCTCGACGAGGCCCTCGTCGTCGGCGTTCGCCGAGCCGTGCGGCGAGCGCTCGGTGTGCGGCTCGAGCGTTGACGTGGACACGACGGGGCTATCGGCAGGGCGCGCGTGTTCCTTGAACGAGGGAGATGCGGCTCGATCACCCGGAAGGGGGAGGCACCCCTCACCCAAAACGTGAAAGTGAGCTACGAGGTTCGTGTGGGGCCTCATGCGGCAACTCTTCAAGGAGGACGATGGTGAACATGCGGCTACTTCCCTCGCGCGGCAAGGCGCTCGGGTTTCTCGTCCTCACGGCGGCGCTCGCGGCGCTCGGTGGCGGCGCAAGTGCAGCTCCGGCCAACGCGGCGCTCGGGGTCGCGTGCCCAAGCCCGACCTCGCAGGCGTTTGCTCCCTGGAAGGACTACGCCGCCTACGCGTACGCGCCGAACGGCGGATTCGAGAGCGGCTCGACCGGTTGGTCGCTGGCCGGAGGCGCGAAGGTCGTCGCCGGCAACTCGTCGTTCTTCACCCACGGCAAAGGCGAGCGCTACTCGCTCTCGCTGCCGGCTGGAAGCAGCGCGACCTCGCCGCCGATGTGCATCAGCCTCTTCTCGAGCAAGATGCGCTTCTTCGCGGCCAACGCGGGCTCGCCCTCGTCGAAGCTGAAAGTGCAGATCGTCTACGGCGGCGGTGTCAGCGGGTTGCTCTCACTCCTCACGAAGACGCTCGGGCTGTCCGACTTCGGTTATGTCACGGCGGGGTCCGCCTGGCAGCCGTCGGCGGAGATCGGGATGCTCAGCGGAACGCTGCCGCTGCTCACGCAGTACGTGCAGTTCCGCTTCGTGCCTGCCGACCGCTACGGCGCCTGGCTCATGGACGACGTCTATCTCGATCCCCTGGTGCACGGGTAGGTTCGTCGGCACATTGGTTTCGCGGAAGGAGCCCATCCGGGCTCCTTCGCGTTTCCGGGGTCAACTGCTTCTGCACTTACTCGTAGCGGAGCGCGTCGGCGGTGCGGATTCGTGTGGCCAGCCGGGCTGGGAGGCTGGTCGCGGCGACGACGACGAGCACGGTTCCGATCGGGATCAGAGCGAGCGACCACCACGGCGCGAGGACGGCGTCCTCGGTCGTGTCGCCCGCGATCCCGTACATGGCGAGGTACAGCCCGATGCCGAGCGGGACGGCGAGGAGCGAAGCGACCAGCGCCAGGGCGGCGTGGGCGCTGACGACGGTGGAGGTGATCTGCGTGGGTGTGAGGCCGATCGCCTTGAGCACGCCGTAGTCGCGGATGCGCTCGCGGACCGAGAGCAGGGCGACTGCGACGAGCGTGGTGACGGTGACCAGCAGCAACACCGTGTCGAGTGTGTAGATGAGGAGCAGCAGCTCGTCCGGGAAGTCGCTGGCTTCGCCGGCCGGCTGCGCGTCGAGCGTCGCGTCGAGCGAGAGCGCGGTGACCACCACTGCGCCGGTGAGCGCGATCGCGGCTGCGAGGAGAAGCGCCCTGCGTCCTCGCGCGAGGAGGTCTTTGAGCCCGAGCCCGATCGTCAACGGCAGCACGGATCGGGCGACGGCGCGCGCCAGCCGTGAATTGGGTGGAGACGAGCTGCCGGCGCGGATCGCCTCGAGGGCGCTGAAGCGCGTGCTGCGGCGGGTGGCAGTCAAGGCTCCGGCGAGGAGCACGGGAAGGACGACACAGCTCGCGACGAGGATGTGCCAGGGATTCGCCGCGATCGTCGGTGAGCCGAGCAGCGTTTCGGCGCTGGGTGCGGCAAGGCGGGGCGCGAGGAGCAGCCCGAGCGCGAAGCCGAGGCCCGCGGCGACGAGACCAAGCGCAGCGGACTCGAGCGCGAAGACGGCACCGACCTGGCGCGGGGTGAAGCCGGCCGCCTTCAGCAACCCGATCTCACGGTGCTGGTCGCTGGCGCGGGCGCCGACGAGGATCCCGACGACGACGAAGGCGACGATCAGGAGCAGGATGGTGAACATCGTCACGATCACCTGCGTGCCCTGTGCATCGCCGAGCGCGTAATCGCGCTGGACTTGCCAGGTCTCGAACGAGAGCGCGGCCGAGGCCGCAACGTTGCTGCCGCTCGCTCGGTGAACGCCGCAGCCGCGGACGGATTCGCCAGTCGAAGCGCCTCCGTCCACCGCCAGCGGGTGCGATCGGGCTCGACGCGTTCGAGCGTGGCGGGGGTGACCCAGGCCAGGCCGGGGTTGCGGCGCGGGTAGCGCGGCTGGCTGGGTACGACCGCCGTCCCGAGCACCGGGAGGTCGATCGTGCCGCGTCTCGCTCGTCACCGCCAGCGTGGCGCCGACCTCGATGCCGAGCGCATTGGCAAGGCTGCGTTCGAGCACGATCCCGTCCTCACGCAGCGGCGAGCCGGCGGTCAGGACAGGCTTGTTCACGGCCGTGGCGGCCATCGAGGCCGGCGAGAAACACGCGATCGGTGCTTCCACGCGGCCCCACGGTCGCCAGCACCAGAGGAACCGGCGCGCCGCGCTCGGTGACGCCGGGCAGCTCTGCCGAGCGCGCGCGCGTCGGCCTGCGAGGGGACGAACGCGAGCACGTGTGCCCCGTTGGCCGCGGTGAACGTCCGCTGCCAGGGATCGAGCCCGCTCGAGCGCACCTCCAGGGCGAGCACGATCGTCGCGGCCGCAGCGCCCGCGATCGCGATCGTGAGCCCACTCGCGAGCAGCCGCGAGCGGATGCCCGCGAACGCCAGCTTGAACAGCAGCGCCGTCACTCCGGGCCTTGCAGCTCGAGCAGAGGAGCGACCTGGCGGGCGGCGGCCAGCTCGGTCTCGTCGGCGACCAGCCCGTCGCGGAGCGTGATCACCCGGTCCGCCGCCGAGGCGACACTCGCGTCGTGCGTGACGAGCAGCAGCGTCTGCCCGCGATCCCGGGCAGCGCGAAAGAGCCCGAGCACGTCGCGCGCCGCCGCCGAGTCGAGGTTGCCGGTCGGCTCGTCGGCGAGAACGACGTCGGGCCTGTTCGCGAGCGCGCGCGCCAGCGCGACCCGCTGCTGCTGCCCGCCCGACAGCTGCGCCGGAGCGGCTCCGTGCTTTTCCGGAATGCCGAGATCGCTCAGCAGCTCGTTCGCGGACCGGCGTGCCTCTCTGCGTCGCCGGCCGACCAGGAGCAACGGCAGCTCGACGTTCTCGACCGCGGACAGCGTCGGCACCAGGTTGAAGAACTGGAACACGAACCCGACCTTGCGACGACGCAGGCGCGCGAGATCCGTCTCGCTCAACCCGTCGATGCGCTCGCCATCGAGCCAGACCTCGCCCGCCGTCGGTCGATCGAGCCCGGCGAGGAGATTGAGCAGCGTCGACTTCCCGCATCCGCTCGGTCCCATGATCGCGACGAACTCGCCGCGCTCGATCGAGATGTCGACGCCGCGAAGACCCAGCACCTTCGCGCCGCCGGTCTCGTACGTCTTCGCGAGCTGCCTCGCCTCGAGTACCGGTGCCATCAGACTTCCTCCTTCAGCGCGAGTCGCTGCTCGATCAGTTCGAGCCATTCCAGGTCGGCCTTCAGATGCAGGATCGCCCCCTCGACCAGGAGCTCGGCCGCGGGTCCCTTCCCGTTCGCCTCGAGGAGCGCGTTCAGGTCGCGCAGCGACTGCAGGTACTCGCGCCGCTGCCCCTCGAGCAGCTGCCTCGGCTCCGCCAGATGGGCTGACGCGAGGACGATGAACTTCATGAAGAACTCGTCCTTGAGCCGCCTGCCCGAGACCGGTGCATCGATCCAGGCCGCGAGCGCAGCCCGGCCCGCCTCGGTCAGCTCGTACACGCGCTTGCCGCGGCTGTCCCCGGGCACCGCCTGACCGACGACGAGGCCATCCCGCTCGAGCCGCCGAGCGTCACGTAGATCTGGCCGGCGTTCAGCGCCGGCAGCAGATCGCCGAACTCCTGCTCCAGCGACTGCTTCAACTCGTACCCGTGAGCACGCTCGCCACTGAGCAGCGCAAGGAAGAGCTCCCTCATAGATAACGAGTATAGATACTTGTTAGTTATCGATCAACTACCGAGTTCTGGCCATCGGTCTCCTCTCGGATCCGAGCCCGCCCCTTCGCCCTCTATCCCGCCAATCTCAATCAACGCGGGTCCTCTCGGAACCGTTCGTCGGGATCGCGCTCGCGCCGGCCTGGGGATACGCAGACCGCACGGCATCATCGGGCCAGTACCGTCCGGAGATGGCGCAAATGATCAGGAGGCTAACGTCCGACGACGCCGAAGAGCTGACACGGCTCCTCGTCGCCAACCGCGAGCCACATCGGCCGTTCCAACCGCTGCGCTCCGATGCCTTCTTCACGGTCGAGACCCAGCGCGACCGCCTCGCCACACCCGACCATCTGTACGGGATTCTCGACGGCGAAGCGCTTGCCGGAACGATCGCGCTCTCCAACCTCGCGCGCGGCCCGTTCCAGAGCGCGAGCATCGGCTACTGGGTCGACTACGAACGGCGCGGCCGCGGGCTCGCGACCCGCGCAGTCACAGCGATCGTGGAGCTCGCTTTCGGAGAGCTCACTCTCCATCGCCTTGAAGCTGCGACGCTCGTCGACAACGTCGCGTCGCAACGCGTGCTGGAGAAGAACCGATTCCACCATATCGGCCTCGCACCGAGCTATCTGCAGATCGCCGGAGCGTGGCGCGACCACCTGCTCTTCCAACGGACCGTCGAGGACTGAGCTCCGTTCGAGGATGACTCACCTACCGGTCCCGGAGACGTCGCTGGCGGAGACAGGCGAGCACGCCCAGATCGCCGGAGGCGGTCGGATTGCCCATGTGACGCGCGAATCGCCGCTGCCCCTCTTACTGCTGGAGTTCGTAAGGCATTCGGTTGCTGAGCTCCCCACGTTTGAATTCCGCCTGTCGTGCCGTAGTTTGGGCGTCAACCAACGTCTACGACACCCCTCAACAGGCCGAGCCAGAGGCTAGGCGGGCAGCGCTGCGGCGGGCGGCGGGCAGCGCGTGCTGAAGAACCTTCGCGAGGCTGTGGTCGAGAGGCGGCGCCAGGGCTTGGCGCGGAAGTTGTGCGGTGAGATCTCGCCTTTGACCGGCGTGACGGTCAGTGTGTCGCGGTACGCGCTCAGGCCGAAGACGAAGTGCTCTCCGGGCTTGTTCTGCGCTGAGTTCGGCGCGATCCCGCCACCGTCGGTGAACGTCCACGTCATCTGGCTGCCTGCGACGCTGAACGAGCCATATCCCCAGGTGCATGCCTCGGAGTTCTCCTGGGTGATCGCGAACTTGCCTCGATCGAACACGTAGATCCAGTCTCCCCAGTTCTCGGCCGCGCCCTCGGTGCCGGCGACTTCGGGGCCTGTCTTCATCCTCCAGACACCGTCGATTGCCGTCTCGCTCGAGGCCGGCCGCTCACTAGTCCGCGTGCAGGCAGGAAGCCCGTCTGGCGACTGGCCGAGCTGCGTCTTGAGGCTCTGGATCTCCTCGATGGTGGCGCGGGTCCCCGGATCGCGCTCGAGGTCGCGAATCACCGGGTCGACCGCCTCGCGAAGCGCGCCTAGCTCGTCAGGCGTGGCCGCGACGAAAGTCGTCCCGCCGCGGCGACAGATGTTGCCGCTGGCTTCCAACTCGTCGGCACGTGCGCGTGTCGTGATCGTCGAGACGAGGTTCGCGGCCGCCGTGCGCAGGATCTCGAGCTCGCTCGCCTTCAGCCGCACGCTCGGGCCGGCGCGGGCGAAGAGCACCAGCGGCCGTGGCCAGAGGATGACATTGGTCGTGAGCTGCGAGCCCTCGAGATCGAAAACCTTGTTGTTGATCGCGTACAGGCGGTGCACCACTCCGTCGAGCCCATCTACGTTTTGCACGCGGGCCGGGAGTCGCGCCGGGCGGGCGCCGAGAGCTCGCAGGCCTGCCTCCGCCACACGCGACGCCCCGGAGCCGACGGTCAGCCCTTTGAAGTCCTCCGGGCCTGCGAGGCGGTGTCCGAAGCCGACTGGATGATGCAGGCCGCCGGGCAAGATCCCGATGCCCGCGAAGTTCAGCTTCCTCAACTCGTCGAGCATCGCGGCGGCAAGGCTGCTCCTCAGAACCCGCTCCTGAAGCGCATAGCTGTCGATCAGCAACGGCGCCTCCAGCGCTCGCATGCTGAGCACGCCGAACCCGGCCCACGCACGGCTCGGCGCCATTGCGAGATCGGCGCGCCCGTTCAGCATGTCCCGAATCGTGAGCGCCTGGAAGTCCGGTCGATCGGCGTAGCCGGCATCGATGATGCGGATCTTCAGCGCGCCGTCGGACAAACGAGCTACCTCGTCGACGAATTCGCTGAACTCGTCCGGGCCTGTGAACGGGTTGAGCAGCGTGAGCACACGCGGGGGCGCGTCGCGCTCGCCGCCCACCCGGTCAGAGTCGCCGACGCTGCAGCCGGCAAGGAGCGCGGCGGACAGTCCGGCAGCGAACAAGACCGCGGAGCGAGTCATGGCGACGAGCCTAAGCCCCGAGGGCGCGGATCGCATCGGGGCTGTTCCCTTTCTCGTGCCGCGAGGACCGGGGTCAACACCAGGGTTCAAGCGGGTCAGCCCGGTTTCCGTTCCGCTCGCGCAGCAGTTCACTGTGGCCATCCCGTACGACCGATCGAAAGGAGTCACAGTGTCTCGTTTCATCTTCACCGCGCGGGCCTTCATCGCTGGCGCGATCGGCGCCGTCGCGCTCGTCTCAGCCGCCCAGGCGGCCCCGCCGGCAACGGACGAGCTCAACTCCGCCGCCGCCGGCTTTCCTGACGTGCAAGGCGGTCGGCGCCGGCACCATCTGCGAGGGCACTATCCACCTCGTCAAGGAGTCCGAGGAGCAGCCGGAGCTCGTCTGCGGAAGCGGCGCTGACGCGTTCACGATCTACGATCAGGGCGACATCTATCAGCGTGCGACCCGCTGGTACGACACCGACGGCAACCTGACGCGGCGCATCATCCACGAGCGGTGGGCGCCGGCCTGGTGGAGCAACCCGCTCAACGGGGAGACCGTCCCGTACACGCAGAACTCCAACATCACGACGGTGCTCGCCGTGCCAGGCGACTTCGGCTCGGCCACCGAGACCACCGTGGGCGAGAACATCTACACCGACCCGGAGACAGGCAAGAAGGTGCTGACCAGCGTCGGCCGCACCGTGTTCGGGGCAGACGGCAGCCTCGAATTCCGGTCCGGGCAGCAGCCGTTCCTTGACGCGTTCGTCGACGGGGACATGTCCGTCTTCGACGCCGTGTGTGCGGCGCTGACCTCGTAGGCACGTTGCGAGCGTGGGACGATATCCGCGTGGCCTTGACTGTTTTGATCGTGGATGACCACGCTGCGTTTCGGGCCGGGGCGCGGGCGCTGCTCGAGGTCGACGGGTTCGACGTCGTCGGTGAGGCGGCGGACGGCGAGTCGGCTATCGAGCAGGCCCGGCGCCTGCGCCCCGAGGTCGTCCTGCTGGACGTCCAGTTACCGGGGATCGACGGTTTCGCGGTGGCCGAGCGGCTCGCCGCGGAGCCGTTCGCGCCGGCGGTGGTGCTGATCTCCAGCCGCGCGCGAGGTGCCTTCCGCGGGCGGCTGGAGACCACGCCCGCGCGCGGCTTCATCACCAAAGCAGAGTTCTCGGGCGAATCCCTGACCTCGCTGCTGGCGTGATGCCTGACGCGGCCGCCGATCTGGCCGCCGGGCTCGCACTCATCGCGGCCGGCGCGGTGATGTTGGTTCAGCGGCCTCGTCGCGACGCCGGGTGGCTGTTGACGCTGGCGGGAGTGACCTGGTTTGCGGGCGACGTCTGGACCGCTCTTCTGTATGCCCACCGCGGGCCGCTGGTGCACGCGTTGCTTACGTATCCAAGTGGGCGGACGCGCTCGCCGCTGATCGTCACTGTGGTCGTCGCCGCGTACGTCGACGGGTTGGTGCCGGGACTGGCACGGTCGCCGTGGGTGACGATCGTGCTGACGGCCGCTGTGGTGGGTGCAGCGGCGTGGCGGCGAGCTGGAGCAGGAGGTCCGCAGCGAGGTGCCGCCACTGTCCCCTTGGCCGGCGCGGCGGCCCTCGGTGGCGCTCTCAGTCTCGCGGCGATCGGCCGCCTCACCGCAGCCGACACGGAGGGCCTTGCCGCCTGGGCCTACGAGGGCGTCATCGTGTTGACGGCGATCGTCCTCGCCGCTGATCTGGCTCTACGCCGCCCGCTACAAGCGGCGGCCACCGGACTCGTGGTCGACCTCGCCGACCGCCACGAGCCGCAAGCACTACGGGCCGCTCTGGCCAGGGCCGTGGGCGATCCTGAGCTCGCGATCGCCTATCGCGTCGGCGACCAGTGGGTCGACGAGGCAGGCCAACCGATGCCGCTTCCGACAGAAGACCGCGCAACCCGGGAAGTCACGGTCGTGGAGGACTCTGGTACCCCGGTGGCCGCGCTCGTGCACGACCCGGCGGCGCTGCGCGACGAGTCGCTCGCGCGATCGGTCGCCGCCGCCGTACGGTTGGCGGTCGCCAACGTTCGCCTGCAAGCCGACGTCGCAGCGCGCGTCCGCGAGGTGGCCGACTCGCGGCGCCGGCTCGTAGAGGCCGGCGATGCGGAGCGTCGCCACCTCCGGGAGCAGTTGCGGGCCGGAGCCGAACGAGACCTCGGCGAAGTAGCGATCAGCCTTGCGCAGCTCGCCGCGGATCGGGAGGGCGAGGTGGCCGCCGCGCTGGTCGCCCTCGCGGCCGAGCTCGACGCCGCGCGCGCCGATCTTGCTCGCTTCGCACAGGGCGTACACCCTCGCGCGCTGACCGAACGTGGCCTGCGTGCGGCGCTGGTCGAGCTCGCCGACCAATCCGCCGTCCCGGTTGTCCTCACCGCGCCGCATCGGCGCTTCTCTGCACCGCAGGAGGCGGCGGTCTTCTTCGTCTGCTCGGAGGGATTGGCCAATGTCGCCAAGTACGCCGGCGCTTCACGCGTGCGGATCGAGGTCGCGGCGACCGGTATGCGCCTCCTCGTGCGTGTAGCCGACGACGGAGCCGGCGGCGCTGACCCGGCCCGCGGCTCCGGTCTGCGCGGACTGGCCGACCGAGTGGAGGCGCTGGGCGGTGCGCTGGCGGTGAGGAGCCCGCCGGGCGCGGGGACGCGGCTCGAGGCCGAGCTGCCGATCGGCGGAGAGGCATAACGGTGATTGGCGACAATCGCGCTGCGCTGTGGCGCGGCCTGACGGCGGCCACGTTTCTGGCCCTCTCCGCGGCGACAGTGGCAATCGTCCGGGGTGATCCCGAGTTGGCGCTGGCCGGGGACTCGGCGGCCAAGCTCGGCGCTGAGCTCGTCGCTGGAGCACTCGCTGATCACGGCTGCCGTCGCCACCTGGCGCGCGGACGCGGTTTTCCCCGTACTGCTAGCCGCTGCGGGGATTGCCTGGTTGGTGGCCGAGTGGAATGTGCCCGGCGCGGGTCTGGCGTTCACCGCCGGCCTTGTTTTCTATGCCGCCTGGCCTCCTCTGCTTGCGGCGGCGGCGCTACGGGGCATGGACGAACGGCCGCTCGGCCGCTCGGGGGTCGCACTACTGGCCCTGGCGTTCGGCGCCGGCGTCGGCGTGCTCGGTCTCGCATTCGCGGCCGTGTTCGACCCAGCGGCTCAGGGCTGCGTGCAATGCCCAGCGAACCTGCTGCGCGTGATCGGCGAGCCAGGGCTCGCGAGCGCCCTCGGCCGCGCCGGGCTCGCGCTGACAGCCATGTGGATCGCGGCATTCGCCGTGCTGGCCACCGTGCGGCTGACGCGCTCGTCGCCGGCGCGGCGCCGCGCAGCTTGGCCCGTCCTCGTCCCAGCGGTCGCCACGGTGGCGCTCTATGGCGCTGACGCCGTCCACGGCCTGGGCCGCGGCTTCCTGTCGAACGATCCGACGGATCGCGCGCTGCGCTTGGCGGAGGCGGGTGGTCTCGTGCTGGTCGCCGCCGGTGTGGGGCTCGTGCAGTTGCGGATCCGGCGGACTCGCGCCGCCCTGGCGCACCTCGTACTCGAGCTTGGCGACGCGCCGTCGCCAGGCGAGCTGCGGGCGCGGCTCGCCGACTCGCTCGGCGATCCGACGCTCGAGCTGCTCCACCGACTGGAGGGCGGTGAGTGGATCGATGCCGAAGGTCGGGAGACCGGCCTGCCATCAATCGACGGGCGCGAGGCGACGCGACTGCGCGTCGGCGGGGAGGAGGTCCTTGCGATCGTGCACCGTCCCGGCCTGCTCGACGATCCCGCGCTCGTGGCCGAGCTCGCGACCACGGCAAGCCTCGCGCTACAGCACGAGCGACTTCACGCTTCGCTCCGTGCCCGTCTGGAGGAGTTGCGCGCTTCGCGTTCTCGCATCGTGGCCGCGGCGGACGCGGAGCGTCGCACGCTCGAGCGCGACCTGCACGACGGCGCCCAGCAGCGACTCATCTCGGTCGCGCTCGCCATCCGGCTGACGCGGCGCACGATCGCGACGGACGATCCGGCGCTCGACGTCGGCCTAGCTGCGGCCGAGGGCGGTGTACGCGCCGCCGCCGTCGAGCTGCGCGACGTCGCTCACGGCCTGTTCCCGACGGTGCTCGCCGACGAAGGGCTCCGCGCTGCGCTGGAGGAACTGTCCGAGCACGCGCCTCGACTCGTCGCGCGAGCTCTTCCGGATGGCCGCTTCCCCGGCGAAGTAGAGTCCGCGGCCTACTTCGCCGCGGTCGAAGCGCTGCGGCTGGCGGAGCGCGAGGTGACGGTGGACGCCGTTGTCGAGAACGATCTTCTGCGAATCATGATCGGCGCGGGCATGCCCCTGGACGAGGCGATCACTCAGATCCGCGACCGGGTAGGGGCGGTCGGCGGCACCGTCGTCGCCCGCGACGGCGAATTGTGCCTGGAGATGCCGTGCGCGTCGTAATCGCCGATGATGAGGCGCTGTTGCGCGAGGGCCTCGCCCGGCTGCTCGAGGACGCCGGGTTCGAAGTCGCCGGTCGCTGTGGCGACGCCGACGCCCTGCTGCACATGGTGGACGTCCGTCGGCCTGACGTCGCCATCGTGGACATCCGCATGCCGCCCAACCGAGGCGACGACGGCCTGCTCGCGGCTCAGGAGATCCGTCGCCGCTACCCGGATATGGGGGTGCTCGTCCTCTCGCACTATTTGGATTCGCGCTACGCGGCGCGGCTCCTCGAGGAGGTCCCCGAAGGGGCAGGCTATCTCCTCAAGGACCGCATATCCGAAGTCGCGGTAGTGGCCGACGCGCTGCGCCGCATCGACAACGGCGAATGCGTGATCGACCCGACGATCGTCTCGCGGCTGGTCGCCCGCAAGCGCGCCCGCGGCCCGCTCGATGTGCTGACCGAGCGCGAACGCGAGGTGCTGGCGCTCGTTGCAGAGGGCCACTCCAACGGTGCGATCGGCGAAAAGCTGTTCCTGTCGCGAAAGACAATCGACTCGCACATCTCGCAAATCTTCCGGAAACTCGACCTGCGCGAGTCGCCCGAGCAGCATCGGCGTGTGCTCGCCGTCCTCACCTTCCTGCGCGCCGGCTGATTCTCATCAATCGTTCGCCCCCAGCGGGAGGATCCTCGAAGTCGTGATGCACAGGTGCTGCATGCGATTCGGCGAGGACATAGAAAAGCCCTGCTAATGCAGGGCTTTTCCGTAGCAGGCCTGTAAGCCGGATTCTTCGCGAGATTCACGCGATTTGGCTCAGCCATGCGGGTCTCGCCTCGCGAGACGTGCTGCCGAGAGCACTCAAATGCTGCCCTCGTGATGCACCGGTGATGCACGACTGCCGTTTACGTTGTCGCAAACGGCGACATCACTCCAGTTCGCGCCGCGGACATCCCCGTGGACAACGCGCTCAAGCAATCTTCCGCCGCTCAGCTTCGTGCCCTTTCAGGAGTCAGAGCAAGGTGGGCAGAAGATCGTCACGAAGCGAACGACGTGACCGCAACCCAGACCGATCCCTCGCCAACCGCGAGTGCATCATAGGGGTCGGCTGGATAGATGAGCGTCCCGAGCGGAATCGTTTTGGCCACTGACTGGGAGTCCGGGTCGACACGGAGCAGGATCCCATCGGGCTTCACGACCCAGACGGCTCCGTCTCCGATCGCGACGCTGCTGCCTTCCTCGCTGTGGCCGAGCGGAACGCTCCCCACGACAGCGCTTGGTCGTGGCATCGATCCTCCACAGGGACGCGGGCGCCAACACCCAGATCGCACCTTCGCCAACGGCCATGCGATAGCGCCAGCCAGAGGTCTCGCCGATTCGCCCGAGCGGAATGGTCTCGACGACGGCGTTCGTGTTCGGGTCGATCCGTTCGATGGTGTCGAGCTCGTAGCCGGTGATCGCCCACAGCGCGTCTTCGCCGTACGCGATCACCCATACGGGAGGTCTGCGCACGGACGCGATGGGCGTCGCGCCAGAGTCGATGCGGATAACTGCTTCGGCCCGCCCGGAGAGGAAGACCGCATTCGCACCGGCCTCCATATCAGACCAGTGCCGCTGGCCACTGTCTCGGGGAAGGGGGATGGTGTCGACCACGTCATTGATTGAGGGATCGACTCGCAGCAAGGCCCGGTCACTGAGGACCCAGACGCTGCCCGCACCCACCTCGACTTCGGTGGGCGTCACGCCGAGTCCGATCCTGCGCACGACGTCCAGGGACCTCGGATCGATCCGCAACAGGGTGTTGTCGTCGCGATTGCCGACCCAGACAGAGCCTTCGCCGACGGCGGGCCCTGTCGGTCTTCCGCCGACGGGAATCTCGCCGACGATCGAATCCGTTTCGGGATCGATGACCGCGACGGAGTCGCCCACAAGCTCAAGGGGCGCGGGTGCGCCGTCCGAAGGGTCGCGAGCGGCCGCAACCAGAGCGGCCGCGATCGCGAGGACGAGCGCGGTGGCGAGCGCGAGAGTCCGGCGCGCCGGGAATCGCCGCTGCTGCCGGACCATCTCGGTCGATTCCTCTGCTCGGTCCGAAGCCCCACCGGGCGAGGCGTCTCGAGTGACGAATCGTGGCGAAGGATCGCTCCCTCCAGCTCTCGCAGACGGGGCCCAGGCTCGAGCCCGAGCTCCTCGCTGAACGTTCGCCGAGCGCGCCGATACGTTTCGAGCGCCTCCGCCTGGCGGCCGCTTCGGTAGAGAGCGAGCATCAGCTGGGCGCGGAGACCTTCGCGGTAGGGGTGCGCGGCAACGAGGGTTTCGAGCTCGGCGACGAGCGAGTCCTGGCGGCCGAGGGCGAGGTCTGCTTCGATCCGGGTCTCGAGCGCCGCCAGTCGGAGCTCTTCGAGACGGGCGATCTCGCTCTGGGCGAACGGCTCGAGCGCGAGGTCTGCCAGTGGAGGCCCGCGCCAGAGTGCGAGGGCATCCCGAAGCGTTGCCGACGCTCGCTCTGCCTCACCACCCGCGAGCTCCCGCCGGCCGAGCTCGAGCAGCGCCTTGAAACGATGTACGTCGAGCTTGTCTGGCGGAACCCGGAGCACGTAGCCCGCGGCCTGCGTGAGCAGGAGCTGTTCGCCGGTTCCATCCACAAGGAGTCGCCGCAGCCTCGAGAGATAGACGCTCAGGGCCGCGTTGACCGTCTTTGGGGCAGCATCACCCCAGAGCTCCTCGATGAGTCGCTCGCGCGGGACGGGCTCATTCGCGTGCACGAGGAAGAGGCCGAGGAGCGCGCGTTGCTTTGGGCTCCCGAGCGGGAGTGGATGCTGATCCCGGGTGACTTCAAGCGGCCCGAGGACGCGAAACTCGAGATCCGAGTGCCCCTTCGTGGGTCAATGGTACGCCCCCGTTCTGCAAATAGGAGCGTGCCCAGGTCCGTTTGTTCGATGTATTCGTCGCGTTTAGCTGCCGTTTTCTCCGGGGCGTGATCGTCGTTGCATGCGCATTCTCAGGAGCCTCGCTCTCTTGGGCGAGCCGATTCTTCTCTCGCTCGTCGTCGCGCTCGTGCTCGTACCGAGCGCAACTGCGTACGAGGTTCCGAGCAGGCTGAACGAGGTCGCGCGCGTCTATTCGCTCGGAGTTGGGGAGGTTCGCTGCCCGTCGCGGGCGGAGTGGGACGCGGATTGGGCGTCGTCGTTTGGCTGGGCATACACGAATGTCCGTGAGGACTACACGGTGCTCGGCCCAGTCGTATGCACGGGCGCACTCGGTGTAGGGAGTGCCGACGTTCCTGCGTGGCAACAAGCTCTCGGTGTTTTGGTTCTGACGCACGAGGCCTTCCACCTTCGCCACTGGCGCTTCCGGCGGAACGAGGGGAAGGTGGAGTGCCAGGCCATCGCCAATTTCAGGGACGCCACGCAGCGTCTAGGGGGGACGGCTGCGCAAGCCGAGGACCTCTACCCCTACGCGCTGGCGCTGCACGACTACAAGGTCAGGCTCTTCCCCCAGTACCGAGATCCGAAGTGCGTGATCCCGCCCTGGGCTCCGCCAACGACGACGGGATGACAGGTCGCCACGGCGACGCCCGCTACAAGCTCGTCGTCTGGCTGCTCGGGGCAAGCGGGAACGCCCACAATTTGCGAGCCTGCAAACGAGTTGATGCAGACTGGCGACCCCCGACATCGCATCGCCAGGTGGGAGATCGTCCGTGGAACCGGGAGTAGCCGGATGCGGACGGAGCGCCCACGTGGGCACAAGGGCGGACTGGGCGCCGGACCGCGACGAGTTCGCAATCGCCGCCTGAGGCCTCAGCTGACCTCCCGCGCGCTCGCACCCGCCATCCCGCTCGCGCCGTCAGCGCGTGCCGCGCAGCGCCGGCGACTCGTCCTCCTGGGCGGTGACGGAACCGTCCACGCTTCGAGGGTCACCGAACCAGTTTCGTCGGGGGTGTGATCACACGTTCGACCGTTGCGCCGTCAGCGAAGTCGGTTGCGTTGTGGGACATCCCTTCACCGCCTCGTTTCACCTGCAGGATCGTGATGGCGCTCGGTATGACGTCGCCGTTTTGGTCGAAGCGCAGGTCGCCGAGAGTGCCGTTTCTGGCGGGAGGCCGCGGCGCGCTGGCCGCTGTACCCGAGGTTCCGTCCTTTCGGCCACCGGAACACTACGTTGCGCTCGCCGACGTCCCGAAGCTCGCGACGAGTTCGCGTCGGCTGTTGACGCCGATCTTCGCGAAGACTGACTTGAGGTGATCCTGGAGCGTGTAGCGGGAGATGGAAAGGCGCTCGGCGGCTGCGCGCGTGTCGAGGCCGGCGGCGAGCGCGGCGACCACCTGACGCTCACGCCGCGTGAGCGCATAGACGCGACAGAGGCGGTCGAACGTCTCGCCTGCCGTTGCGTCCCGGAGCGTGACTGCGATCTCGCCGTTACCTCGGCCCTCGAGGGCCGCTGCCTCGATCATCACCCAGCGGCCGTCGACCGCTCGCTCGAGCGCACGGGACCCGTTCGCGTCTTTCGTGACCGTGCCAGCGTCGCGACCGGGTACACCATCGCCGGCAGCATTCCGAGTGCGGCGTAGACCTGAGCTGCCGGAAGGACGTCGATCCAGGCGCGGGCGCCGGCCGTCCAGCTCAGCGGCCGCATGCCGCTGTCGAGCACGATCACGCCGGGAGCGCTCGCGGGAGCGCTGCCGCTGCGGCGGTCGCGCGCGAGGCTACGGCGCAACGCCGCTCCCAGGCCGGGTCCCACCTGCGCGAGGAGATCGAGGTCCTGCCCCGCGAAGGGTCGTTCAGCGCCGTCTCGGTACGCCTTGAGCCAGCCCCAGCAGCCGAGCGTGTCGCGACAGGCGATCACTGCCTCGTCACCGATGCCGACCTCGCCGCAGCACCTCGTCCCAACGTGGTGAACGGGCGAGGTCGCCGCCCGTTTCGCCGCTGAGGCTTCCCGCCGGCGAAGCGCGGCGCGCGAGCACGTCCATCGCCGCGAAGTCGTCGCCCGAGTACTCCAACTCCAGCACGCGAGGTACTCCCGGGCCGTAGTCATGCTCAGCAACGCCGCTGAGCGGGATCAAAGTGTCAGGGATCCGCGAGCGGCCAGCACCAGCGATCGAAGCCGATCGTACGGCGGAGCAGCGCGACGGCTTCGTAGCGAAACGAATCGCAGTCGAGGGTCGAGGTGCCGAGGCGCTCGAACCGCTCGCGGCAGCGACTCCGCTCGCGCTCGGCAGCCACGTTCAGAGCATAAGCGGCGCGCAACGATTCGCAAAGAATCCCAACTAGTTGGGATTGCCGTGTCGGCCGCGCTGCTCTGGAATCGGCGAGTGCATCCTACGAATCGAGAGGAGTCACGATGAGCAAGGCTCTGCGGCGTCGGCTGCCGGTCGTCGTCCTGGTCGTCACAGCGATCGGGTTCTCGGCGGGCGGTGCACCCGCCTCGCCACCTGCGCCGGTGAGCGGCAGCTACGTCTACACAGATTCCTGGTTCGAGAGCTTCCGCTCGGCCGGCGGCAACGCGATCATCGAGCTGCGTGCGACGGTCGAGTACACGGGCACCCTCACCGGAACCTCGACGGTGCACGGTGTGCTGATCGCTCACGCCGACGGCAGGGCGACCTTCCACGACGTCGAGGTGTTCACCGGCACCATCAACGGCGTCCCCGGCACCGTGACGCTCAACCTCGCCGGCTCCAACGACTCTGAGCTGAACGTGAAGGCCACGAGCACGATCGTCAGCGCGACCGGTGACCTTGCCGGCCTGCACGGCACGCTCAATCTGGCCGGAAGCGTTCGGATCCCGCAAGGGCCATTCGGCACCTACAGTGGTCAGATCGGCTAACCCTCACCTCAAGGAGAGCCCCGATGCTTGGAGATCACGATGTCGCTGCGACGCTCGCCGTAATGGACATGGACGCGGCGCGGTCGTTCTACGAGGGAACGCTTGGCCTTGAGCCCGTGATGGAGGCTCCCGATGGCGTCGTCTACTCAGCCGGCAACTCGAGGCTGATGGTGTACCGGTCGGACTTCGCCGGCACGAACAAGGCGACGGGCGCGACATGGGCGGTGGGCGACCAACTCGAGTCGATCGTCCAAGACCTCCGAAGCAAAGGTGTTGCATTCGAGCACTACGACCTGCCGGACACGACGCGCGATGGCGACATCCACGAGACGGGCGGCATGCGCGGTGTGTGGTTCAAGGATCCCGCCGGCAACATCATCGGCCTCGTCGATCAATAGATGTGGCAGGCAGGCTGGTTTGAAGGAATAGAAAAGCCCTGCAAATGCAGGGCTTTTCCGTAGCAGGCCTGTAAGCCGGATTCTGTCGAGGGTGACCATCCCTCTAGGCCGGGAGTTGCCTCACGGCTCGAGCGGTGTACCCGATCCCTCGGCGGGCCGCCTCAACGGGATCTGCTTCACCTTGCACCGGACGGGGTTTGACGAGCCGCCGTGTCACCACGACGCTGGTGGGCTCTTACCCCACCGTTTCACCCTTACCGCCGGAGCCTCCGGAGAATGCTCCGGCGGCGGTTTGCTTTCTGTTCCACTTTCCGTCGGCTTTCGCCGCCTGGGATTTCCCCAGCGTCCTGCCCTATGGTGTCCGGACTTTCCTCGGCGGCTGCTTGCGCAACCGACGCGGTCACCCGGCCTGCGCCACGAATTCTAGCTCGGATTGCGGCACTTCGAGGCCGTCGCAGAGGAGCGTCCCGCACTCGAGGCACGCGAGCGCCACCGGTCGCTTGAGCAGGAACTCGCCACAGACGAGGCACTCGAGGCTGGCGCCACGCGCGATCGCGGCGAGCTCCTGGTCGAGGGTGCGGTTGAGGAACGAGACCGTCATCAGAGGGTGCGGAAGACCCCGGTGACCTTGCCGAGGATCTGGACGTGGTCGGCGTAGATCGGCTCGAGCGCATCGTTCTCGGGCTGGAGACGGACACGGCCGGCCTCGCGGTAGAACGTCTTGACCGTCGCCTCGTCGGCCGACTCGTCGTCGCCGGCCAGCGCGACCACGATCTCGCCGTCGCGGGCGTCCTGGGCCCGCTGCACGACGAGGATGTCTCCGTCGAGGATGCCGGCGTTGATCATCGACTCGCCCTTGACCCGGAGCAGGAAGTCGGCGTTGCGGCCGAGCGGCCCGGGCACCGCGAGCTCGTCCTCGATGTTCTGTTCGGCGAGCAGGGGGCCGCCCGCTGCGATCTGGCCGAGCAGCGGCAGCTTCCGCTGCTCGATCGGAGCGGGCTCATCGCTGTGTTCATCGAAGCCCCGCGACTCGCGGCGGTGGCCGATCAGGTCGAGCGCGCGCGGCTTCGTCGGGTCGCGGCGGAGCAGGCCGGCCCGCTCGAGGTTCGCGAGGTGCGCATGCACGGTCGAGGGGGAGGCGAGCCCGACCGCTTCGCCGATCTCGCGCACGGTCGGGGGATAGCCGTGCCGGTCGACGTAGTCGACGAGGAACTGCCAGATCTCCTGTTGCCGTGCGGTGAGCATTGGGCCTCCGGTTTGCGCGGTTACGGGGTGTCGAACGTGTGTTCGCTCTAGAGCGTAGAGATCCTTCCGGACGGCGTCAAGGAAGCTGAGAGACTGAACGGGAGCGTGGACTGGCCGACGATCACCCTCGCCGACGTCCTCGAGGCGCGCCGGCGCATCACCCCGCACCTGCGGGCGACTCCGCTCTATCCGTACGCGGGTCTCGACGAGCTCCTTGGCGCCGAGGTCTGGGTGAAGCACGAGAACCACCAGCCGGTCGGCGCGTTCAAGGTTCGCGGCGGCGTCAACCTCGTGTCGCAGCTCGGCGAGGAGGAGCGGCGGCGCGGGCTGATCGCGGCGTCGACAGGCAATCACGGCCAGTCGGTCGCCTTCGCCGCGCGCCTGTTCGGCGTCACCGCGCGCATCTGCGTCCCCGAGGACGCCAACCCGGTCAAGCTCGCCGCGATGCGCGCGCTCGGCGCGGAGCTGATCGTGCACGGGAGGGACTTCGACGCCGCCCGTGAGCACTGCGAGCAACTCGCCCGCGAGCACGGCTATCGCTACGTCCATTCGGGCAACGAACCGCTCCTGATCGCCGGGCGTCGGAACCGAGGCGCTCGAGATCATCGAGGACCGGCCCGACGTCGATGCGATCGTCGTTCCCATCGGCGGCGGGAGCGGAGCGGCCGGCGCCTGCATCGTCGCCAAGGGGATCCGACCGGCCATCGAGGTGATCGGGGTGCAGTCGGAGGCCGCACCCGCGGCCTTTCGCTCCTGGCAGGCCCGCGCGCTGCTGGACGGCGAGAACACGACCTTTGCCGAGGGCCTCGCGACCCGGGCCCCGTTCGAGCTGCCCCAGCAGATCCTCTGGGAGCACCTGGACGACTTCGTGCTCGTCACCGAGGACGAGATCCGGAGCGCGAACCGGCTGATGATCGAGCACACGCGCAACCTCGTCGAGCCGGCCGGGGCGGCTCCCCTCGCGGCCGCGCTGAAGCTCCGGGATCACCTGCGAGGCAAGCGGATTGCGCTCGTTCTCAGCGGCGGCAACATCAGCCCGGCTCAGCTGGCGGACCTGTTCGCCTCCTGAAACGACGCGGGACGCCGTTGCCGGCGCCCCGCGCAGATCGCCCGCATGCGCTGGAGAGGACTTGAACCTCCACGACCCTAAGGTCACAAGGCCCTCAACCTTGCGCGTCTACCAATTCCGCCACCAGCGCGGGGACGATCAGTGTAGCCGCGTCTAGGCGAGCAGTCTGTAGAGCAGGACGCAATTGAGGAACCAGATCCCGGCGACGACGACGGTGAGCCGCGTCAGGTTCCGCTCGACGATGTGCGTGCCGCCCTGCGAGGCCGGCGTGAACCCCATCCCGCCGAGGCCGGCGTCGCGCCCCGAGTGCATCAGGATGAGCGTGAGCAGTGCCACGGAGAGGATCACCTGGAAGACAGCGGAAACCTGCAACATCGCGGCGACAAGGGTAGCAGCGGCCCCTGGCCGGCAGCGCCTCCCGGCCGGCGGAGCCGGCCTCCGGCGCAGCCTCGCGCCGCTCGCGGCGCTCCAGCCGGCGGCCCGTGCCCAGCACTGTTCCACCGGCCTACGCACCGCGAGCGACGCGCCAGGAACCGCTGCGAGCAGCGGCCGCTAGCGGCTCTTGGCAGCGTCCAGGATCGCGTCGACCAGACTGGCCGCGATCGCGTCCTTCGTGATGTAGCCCTTGGCGCCGGTGCGGCGGGCGCGATCGATGTCGTCCGGCGAGTTCGAGCCGGTCAGCATCAACACCGCCGGCGAGGGCTGTAGCCCTTCCAGCGCCGCAGCTGCCTCGAAGCCGTCCATGCACCGGCATGCTGATGTCGAGGATGACCAAGTCAGGTTGGAGCCGGCGTGCGAGCTCGACCGCCTCGCCTCCGTCGGACGCTCTCCCGACTACCTCGATCCGCGGCTCGCTCGAGAGCACGGCCTCCAGCGCCTCCGCGAAGAGACGGTGATCGTCCGCGATCAGAACACGTACCGGCATGACGGCCTTCCCCTCTCCCTACGCCCCCAACGTGATCTTGCCTGTTTAGGCTACGAATGTGAACCCGCCGGGCGACGAAGCGCGCGCGAAGATTCAGCGGCTGCTCGTGACGGGCGACAACCGCCTGAAGCAGGGCGTCGCGGTCGAGAAGGCGCGCGAGAGCTACGAACAGGCGCTCGAGGTCGCGCGGGAGGCCGGGATCGAGGACGCGGTGCGGCCGCTCGTCGAGATCAGGCTCGCGGATCTCGAACGGCTCGCTCGAGAATCTCCTCCACCCGGGTCGCCTGAAGCCTGACGTCGTGCTTCTCGGCCGCGGCTCGCGCGGCCTGATTCGGAACGGGTAGAGCGGCGGCTGCCCGGAGCGCGCCGGCGAGCGCGGTCTCGTCCTCGGGATCGACGAGCACTCCGGCTTCCGGCGGAACGAACTCCGGCGGCCCGCCGACGCGCGTCGCAACGACGCTGCGGGCCGGACGCGAGCGCCTCGAGCGTCGCCTGGCCGAACGGCTCGATCGAGGCTCGGCTGGCAGAGGACGTCGGCTTCGGCGACATAGCCGGGCACCGCGTCGTGCGGCACCGCGCCGGTCACCGTCACGTTTGGCCGTCCTTCGAGTCGCGCGCGCAGCGGGCCGTCGCCGACGAACGTGAGCGTTCCCTCGCCGAGTCGCGCGAACGCGTCGGCGAGCCGCACGACGTTCTTCCGCTCGATCAACGAGCCGACGCACACGAAGGCCGGGCCTGCGTGCTCGGCGCGCGGCAGCGAGCTGAACCGCTGGAGGTCGACGCCGCAGTTGACGACCTCGGTCTTGCCGCGCGCCCCGGGCGCCGACTCCTCGAGCCGCGCTCGCAGCCAGTCTGAAACCGCGATCACGCTCGCCGCGCCGCGAACGACGCGGCGGATGAACGGCCGGACGAATGGATACTCGGTCGCGTTGGCGACGTCCTGGCCGTGCGCGGTGACTACGAGCGGCGCCCCGGCTGCGCGCGCGGCGACAAGCGCACCGAGGCCCGTCGGAAAGAGGAAGTGCGCGTAGACGACGTCAGGCCGGAAGCGGCGAGCCGCCCGGACGGCACGCACCGCCAGCCGCGCGTGGCGCAGCTTGCCACCGCCGCGGCGATCGAGGACGACGCGCTCGATCGCGTGCCCGCGGGCGGCGAGCTCGCGCTCCAGTCCCTGGACGAAGACGCCGAAGCCGGGCGCCGCCGCCGACGGGTACATCTGGGAGACGAGCAGGATTCGCATGTGGTGAAGCTACGCGCGCGACGCGTCGAACGTGCCCCACTCCTCGCGGAGCACGTTCGAGATCTCCCCGATCGTGACGCGGGCGCGGAGGGCTTCCCGCATCGGCGGCAGCAGGTTCTCGGTGCCCGCTGCGACGCGGCGCACCTCGGCGAGGGCGGCCGCCGCGTCGTCGGCGTTCCGCTCGGCCCGGACGCGCGCCGTCCGCTCGAGCTGGCGGCGCTCCGCGTCCGGATCGATCCGCAGCAGCTCGACGTGCTCGTCGGCCGCGTCGGTGAAGGCGTTGACGCCGACGATCACCCGCTCGCCCGACTCGATCTGTTGGTTCCAGCGGAACGCGGCCTCCTCGATCTCCCGCTGGACCCAGCCCTGCTCGACCGCCGCGACGGCGCCGCCGAGCTCGTCGATCCGCTCGATCAGCTCCCGGGCGCGCTCCTCCAGCTCGTCGGTGAGCGACTCGATGAAGTAGGAGCCGCCGAGCGGATCGGCGGTATCGGTCGCGCCCGCCTCCGCAGCCAGGATCTGCTGCGTGCGGAGCGCAATCCGCGCCGAGCGCTCGGTCGGGAGCGCGAGCGCCTCGTCGAAGCCGTTCGTGTGCAAGCTCTGGGCGCCGCCGGCAGCGGCCGAGAGCGCCTGGATCGCGACGCGGACGATGTTGTTCTCCGGCTGCTGCGCCGTCAGCGTCGAGCCGCCGGTCTGCGCGTGGAAGCGGAGCGCCAGCGCCTTCGGGTTCGTAGCGCCGAAGCGGTCGCGCATGATCGAGGCCCAGAGCCGGCGGGCGGCGCGGAACTTCGCCACCTCCTGGAAGAAGTTGTTGTGCGCGTTGAAGAAGAACGAGAGCCGGGCGCCGAAGTCGTCCGGCGAGAGACCCGCTGCGACTGCCGCGTCGCAGTACGCGATCCCGTTCGCGAGCGTGAACGCGAGCTCCTGCACAGCGGTCGAGCCGGCCTCCCGGATGTGATAGCCGCTGATCGAGATCGTGTTCCAGCTCGGAAGCCGCTCGGCCGCGTAGGCGAAGAGATCCGTGGTGAGGCGCATCGAGGGCCGCGGCGGGTAGATGTAGTTCCCGCGCGCGATGTACTCCTTGAGGATGTCGTTCTGCGCCGTGCCGCGGAGCGCGGTCCCGGGAACGCCCTGCTCCTCGGCGACCAGCTCGTAGAGCAGCACGAGGAGCGACGCCGGCGCATTGATCGTCATCGACGTCGAGACCTCGTCGAGTGGGATCCCGGCGAGCAGCAGGCGCATGTCCTCGATCGAGTCGATCGCGACGCCGGTGCGGCCGACCTCGCCGAGCGCATGCGGGTCGTCCGAGTCGTAGCCGAGCTGCGTCGGCAGGTCGAAGGCGACGGAGAGGCCGGTCTGGCCCCGTTCGAGCAGGTAGCGGAAGCGCGCGTTCGTCTCCTCGGCGGAGCCGAAGCCGGCGTACTGGCGGATCGTCCATGGGCGGCCGCGGTACATGTCCGGGTACGGGCCGCGCGTGTACGGGAACTCGCCCGGCTGCTCGCCGTCGCCGTAGACCGGCTCGATCTCGATCCCGGAATCGGTCTCCCGCTTCACGGGCCTGATGCTACGGCTAGAGCACGCCTCCCGCGCCTTCGATCGCCTCCAGCGCGATCCGCCGGCCGGTCGCGATGTGGATGCGGATCGCCGCGCGCGCCGCGTCGAGGTCGCCGGCCTCGAAGGCGTCGACGATCGCCCCATGCTCGGTGGGGAGGTTCGACCCGGCCTCGAGCTTGCCGCCGCGGATCACCTGCATCATCAGGTTGACGGAGAGGTCGCGGTAGAAGCGGGACAGCAAGGTGTTCGCCGCGAGGTCGACCTGGTACTCGTGGAAAGCGGCGTTTGCGGTGTCCCACTCCGCGTGCGAGACGGCTGCGATGGTGGTCTCGTGCAGCTCGCGGAACCGGCGGACGTCGTCGCGGCCCACCCGGCCGACGGCCGCCTCCGCCGCCTGCAGCTCGAGCGCGAGCCGGACCTCGTAGCCCTCCGCGATCGCCGCCTCGGTCAGCGCGGTCACGTAGTAGCCGCGCCGCGACTTGACGGTCAGCAGGCCCTCGGCGACGAGGCGGGTGAGCGCGTGGTGGACCGGGCTACGGGAGACGCCGAGCGCAGTCGCGAGCTCGTGCAGGCTCACCTTCTCGCCCGGGCCGAGCTCCCGGCGAACCAGCCGCTGCTTCAGCGTCTCGTAGACGACGTCGTTCAGATTTGCCCGAGGTGGCGAGGTCACCGACATGAGCGATACGTAACATGACACACCCTCGGAGGCAACCCGGCGCCCCCTGGCTAGGCTGCGACCGTGCAGGTGAGCATCCGCCTCTTCGCCGGGCTGCGCGAGCGCGCCGGCACGGGCGCCCGTGAGCTGGAGCTGCGCGAAGGTGCGACGGTCGCCGACGTCTGGAACGCACTCGATCTCGGCGACGAGCCCCCCGGTCTCCTGTACGCGGTCAACAGGCGCTATGCGGCGACCGACGCGAAGCTCGGCGAGGGCGACGAGGTGGCCGTGATCCCGCCCGTCTCAGGCGGCGACTTCCGGCTCAGTGGCGAGCCGCTCTCGCTCGATGCCGCGGTCCAAGAGGTGCGGGATTCCGGCGCGGGCGCGATCGCCACGTTCACGGGGACCGTCCGCAACCGCTCGCGCGACCGGAACGTGCAGTACCTCGAGTACGAGGCCTACGAGGGGATGGCCGAGGAGACGATGGCCGAGCTGGCGGCTGAGCTGTCGGCCCGGCACGAGCTGTGCGCGATCGCGATCCATCACCGCGTCGGGCGAGTCGAGATCGGCGAGCCGAGCGTCGTGATCGCCGTGTCCTCGCCGCACCGCGCCGCCGCGCTGGCCGCCTGCAAGGAGGCAATCGACACGCTCAAGGGGACCGTGCCGCTCTGGAAGAAGGAGGTCTACGAGGGCGGCGAGGAGTGGATCGGCCAGGGGTCATAGCCGTCTCCCAGCCTCGCCTGGGGGTCAACGTGACGTGGCAAGCCCTCGCCGGACTGGCCCTGCATCGCGGGTTCGATTCAGCTCTGTCGATCGGATTGGGCGCTGTCGTGCAACAGCACAAAGGCGTTCGCTAGCGCCGAGCCACCCTGACCGGCACTTCGACCTTGTCTCCGTACTTGACGTAGAGCGTGTACGTCCCCGGCGCGTCGGGGACGACGAACTCGAGGACGGCGTCCTGCGACGTGTCGGCGGCGACGACCTCGTTGAGCAGATCGCTGACGGGCGCCAGCCTCTGGTCGCCGACGCCGAGCCGGAAGAAACTGTCCGAGAAGCCAGCGTCGTAGTCGCCGTGGTTCGTGGTGCGGACGGCGATGGCGAGGGTGAGCTCGCCGGGGTTGCGCGGCTCGGTGCTCCCGCTTCGGAACTCGTAGACCTGCTTGCTGGCCGTCGCCCGGTTCCCTCCCGGGAACGTGACGTCGTAGAGCGCCGACGGCTGCGCGGCCGTCGTCGTCACCGTCGTCAGCGTCGCCCCCGGCAGCTGCCTGGCTCCCGCGCCGAGGGCCGCCTCGATGTCAGGGGTGACCGGCGCGGCCGACTGCGGCTCGTCCGAGCCCCCGAGCACCCCGCTGAGCGCGACGATCATGGCCGTGATCGCGGCTATCAGCCCAGCCGCGCCCGTGAGCATCCCCGGCAGCGTCTGCCACCAGCTGCCCTTGCCACCGGGGGTCGCGGGATCGTCGGCCATCCCGGACATCATCGCGGATTCGTCTCCGCAGCTCAAACGGGCCCTGGGCGCGCCCGTCCGCGCCGAAGCGCGCTCCGTCCGCACGATTCCGAGGATGTGAAACGCGTTGCCGTCCTCGCCGACGAGGGCGACCTCCACGCCCGGGCATATGACGCCCGCCATCGCTACCTCGCGGGCATATCGCGGAGGAAGCGGAGCAGGAGCTCGTCGCCGTAAAGCCTTCGGAGCTCCTCCGCCGTGTGCGCGCTGCCCTCGTTGAACGCGGCGACCATCTCGGCGAGGGCGTCGAGGAGATCGGCCAGTTCGCCTCTCCCTCGCTCCCTGTTGGCCCGGGCTGTCCTCGTCAGGGACTCCACCGTGAGCTCTTGGGCGTCCTGAGCCTGCGCTGTTCTTCCCCCGCTCCCTGCAAAGCTTTCGTCCCATTCACGCTCCTTTGCCGATCAGTTGGATTGCCGGAAATCCATTGTTTGCCGGCGGCGTCAAAGGTGGAGGACGGCTGCGAAATCGCGGGCGAATGTTTACAAGGCAACTCCGGGCTGGCTTTCGACTCCGGTTAGGAGCGGGCCAGGGAGATCTCGTGGTCGAGGTCGATCGTCTTCCCCTCGTACTTGTCAAAGACCGGCCCTCCGGAAGAAGGAGGTCTACGAGGGCGGCGAGGAGTGGATCGGACAGGGGTCATAGCCAGGAGAGGGTTCGTGAGTACCCTGAGTCCATGAGCTACGACCCGTACGCGCCGCGCGAGGCCGAGGAGCCGAAGGGCTTCTCGCCGATCAAGCAACCGCTCACCCTGCGGGACATCGGGCGGAAGCTCTGGGCGCCGATCGCCGCTGTCGGCTTCCTGTTCTGGAAGCTGAAGTTCCTCATCGTCGGCGATCTTCAAGTTCAAGATCTTCACCGTCGCCGGCTCGATGCTCGTCTCGATCGGCGCGTACGCGCTCTTCTGGGGCTGGCAGTTTGCGATCGGCTTCGTGGTGCTCCTGCTCGTCCACGAGCTGGGCCACGTCCTCGAGGCCAAGCGGGAAGGGCTGCCGGTCTCGGCGCCGATGTTCATCCCCTTCCTCGGGGCGGTGATCATGCTGAAAGAGCTGCCCGACAACGCCTGGAACGAGGCGAAGATCGCGATCGCGGGTCCGATCCTCGGCGGTCTCGGTGCTGCGGCGACCTGGGGCCTCGGCGAGTACTTCGACTCGGAGCTGCTCGTCGCGCTGGCATTCACTGGCTTCTTCCTCAACCTCTTCAACCTCGCGCCGATCTCGCCGCTCGACGGCGGCCGGATCGTCGCGGCGATCCATCCCGCGCTCTGGATCGTCGGGCTCGCTCTCGCTGGTCGGGCTGACGATCGTGGCGCCCAACCCGATCCTGATCCTGATCCTCGTCATGGGCGGGCTCGAGTCCTGGCGGCGGTGGAAGCATCGAGCGGAACCCCGAGGGAGAGGCGTACTACCGCGTCAGCCCGGCGCATCGCTGGATCACGGGGATCTCCTACATCGTCCTGGCTGTCCTGCTCACCCTCGGGATGAGCGGGTCGTACGTCGAGCGCGATTTCTAGATGGCTGAAACAACGGACCGCCGCATGCTCGAGCGGACGCACGAAGACCTGGCGAACGACGTCGCGGTGATCGCGTCCGAGTTCCTCGGCGGCTTCCAGAAGGTGCTCGAGATCGACCGGCCCGCCGTCTCGATCTTCGGTTCGGCGCGGGTCGGGGAGGACAGCGAGTCGTATCGCCTCGCGCGCGAGACGGCACGGCTCTTCGCCGAGGCCGGCTTCGCGGTCGTGACCGGGGGCGGCCCGGGCGTGATGGAGGCGGCCAACCGCGGCTGCAAGGACGGCGGGGGTCTCAGCGTCGGCTTCAACATCGACCTCCCGCACGAGCAAGGTGTCAATCCGTACTGCGACATCGACATGACCTTCAAGCACTTCTACGCGCGCAAGACGATGTTCGTCAAAGCCGCCGAGGGCTTCGTCATCTTCCCGGGCGGCTTCGGCACGCTCGACGAGCTGTACGAGTCGCTGACCCTGATCCAGACGGGCAAGGTGCGGAACTTCCCGGTCGTCCTCGTCGGCACGGACTTCTGGGCGGAGATGCTCGAGTGGGTGCGCACGGAGGTGCTGGCGGACGGGCTGATCTCAGCCGACGACGTCGAGCTCCTGCACACGACCGACGACCCGGCCGAGGTCGTCCGGATCGTCGTCGACTGCTACGAGCAGCAGTGCGCGTCCTCGCCGGTCGAGCCGGCAAAAGCCGACGCGCAGTAGCTACACGCGGGGCAGCACGAAGTACGGGCCCGGGATCGAGCGGCCCGGGCCGTAGATCTGCGTCGGTCCCACGGCGATGTAGGCGCTCGTGAAGGCGTCGCGCCGCTTCAGCTTCCCGTGCTCGTAGATCTTGCGGGTGACCGTGACGTCGAAGCCCGACTGGTTCGAGCCCGAGACGGTGCGCACGGAACCGCGCGGGGCATATGGGTCGAGCGCATAGGTCGTCCGCGGCGAGCGCCAGTTCACGCGCGGCCCGGTGCTCGCGAGAATGCGGCGGCCGGGATCGCTGCCGTAGAACGTGAACGTCAACGTCGAGCTCGTGTACCTCGTCTTGATCAGGATTCCGGTCTTCAGGTCGTTCTTGAAGGCGAAGTCGGGACCGCCCCAGGAGACGGTCGCGTCGCGCCCCATCGGATAGTGGGAGATGTAGAAGCTGTGGTTGTGCCGCTCGACGATCGGCAGGCCGAGCTCGAAGGCGTTGTTGAAGAGCGTCGTCGCCGTCTGGCAGACGCCGCCGCCGATCGAGGGGAGCAGCAGCGAGCCGATGATCATCTGCCCCTCGCGGAAGCCGCGCTCGACCGTCCGCGGGCCGACCCGGTCGTTGAACGAGAACTCGTGCCCCGGCGCGATGATCGTCCCGTCGATGTACTCGGCCATCAGCTGCACGTTGTGGATGCGGTTCGACGACGAGGTGCCCATGTCGGTCGTGAACGTGGAGATCTGCTCGCGGATCCCGAGCCGGTTTGCCTCGGCGGTCGTCAGGTCGGCGCGAATCTGCTTCAGGCGCAGCGAGGCTCGTCGGATCGACGACGACGCGGCGGCCGAGATCGAGTCGGAGATCCAGCGCCCGTCGGGTGCCAGGCCCGGCTTCGACGGACGGATCCGCACGCTCTTCCCCTCGACGACGAAGCGCGCGTTGACCGCGCGCTGACGCCAGTTCGCGAGGAAGGGCTCGACGGCTTTCGCGATCCGGTCCGGAGCGAACGTGACGCGGAAGCGGGGGCCGTCCGGGCGGAAACGGAGGAGCTTCGCCAGGCGCTGCGGCGCGAGCGAGCCGACCTCCTCGTCCTTGAAGGAGAGCGCGATCGGCTCGGCGACGAGGTCCTCGGCTTCGGCGACCGCCGTTTCGGCAGCGCTCGTCGTCAGCTCGGGCTCGACGTGCGTCAACGCCGGCGAGAGCGTTCGCGCGTCGGTGAGCGCGGCCGTCCGCAGCGATGCGAGCAATTGCTCGGGGTCGATCGCGTCGCCCGGCCGCGAAGGGATCACCGAGAACTCCCCGCCGCGCGACACGACCTGTGCTCGACGGGGCTTCGGCAGCGCCGCGGAGAGGCGCACGCGCGAGCTCGTCGGCGCCGGGGCGCGGCACGAGCACGGGGTCGACGAGCAGCGTCGGCGGGTTCGGGTCGACGAGCCGTCGGACGCGGCGGAGGAAGGAATCGTGGCCGGTCCGGACGAGCGCCGCCTGCGTCGCTGCGGCGTCGACCATCAGCGCTTCGCCCGGGCGGACGTCGTACGTCTTCCCGCCGACCGAGACGGCGACCGGGCCGGCCAGATCGGCCTCGCGCAGCTGGACGCCCGGCAGCGGCCGTTCCCAGTAGACGGCGTCGCGGATCGCGACGCCCGCGACAGCGGCGCCGGCAACGCCGGCGACGATTGCCGCCGTGATCACCCCGATGCGTCTCACGCACTCAAAGTATCCGCTCCGGCGGCTCTACACTCATCGGCGTGAGGCTTCGCGATCTTCCCTCGGTGGACGAGCTCGTGCGGGACGTGGACGATCCGCTCGCCGTGGCGGCTGCGCGGACGCTGCTCGAGCGCGCGCGCGAGGAGATTCGCGCCGGCGCCGAGCCCGGCGACCTGCGGGAGCGGCTGGCCGAGCAGCTCGCCGCCGCACGCCGGCCGGCCCTCCGCCGGGTGCTCAACGCCACCGGCGTGCTGATCCACACGAACCTCGGGCGCGCGCCGTTGGCGCAGGCCGCGCTCGACCGGATCGCCGAGGTCAGCGGCTTCTCCAACCTCGAGTACGACCTGTCGAGCGGTACGCGCGGGTCGCGCCAGGACCACCTCGCGCCGTTGCTGCGGCGGCTGACCGGGGCCGAGGCGGCGATCGTCGTCAACAACAACGCCGCCGCGATCCTGCTCGCCCTCGCCGCGCTGGCCGAGGGCCGCGAGGTCGTCGTCTCGCGCGGAGAGCTGATCGAGATCGGCGACGGCTTCCGGATCCCGGACGTGCTCGCCCGCTCGGGCGCGCGCCTCGTCGAGGTCGGGACGACGAACCGAACGCGCGCGTCCGACTACGACCGGGCGATCGGACCCGAGACGGCGCTCCTCCTCCGCGTCCACCAGTCGAACTTCCGCGTCGTCGGCTTCACGGAGCAGCCCCGCGTCGAGGAGCTGGCGGCCGTCGCGCGGCGGCACGGGCTGCCGCTCGTCGACGACCTCGGCTCGGGCGCGCTCGTCGAGCTCGAGGGCGAGCCGACCCCGGCCGCGTCGCTGGCTGCGGGCGCCGACCTCGTCTGCTTCTCCGGCGACAAGCTGCTCGGCGGGCCTCAGGCGGGGATCGTCGCGGGGCGGGCGGACCTCGTCGAGCGGCTCCGCCGCCACCCCCTCCACCGTGCGCTCCGCTCGGACAAGCTGACGCTCGCCGCGCTCGAGGGCACGCTCGCGCTCTACCTCGACCGCCCGGAGGAGATCCCGGTGCTGCGGATGCTGCGCGAGCCCGTGGAGGGCGTGCGCGGCCGCGCAGAACGGCTCGCAGAGCGCGACGGGCGGCACGGTCGAGGAGACGGTCGCGCGCGTCGGCGGCGGCGCGCTCCCGCTCGCCGAGCTGCCGAGCTTCGCCTGCGCCGTCGAGGAGGAGCTCGCTGCGGCGCTGCGCGCGCACGAGCCGCCGGTCGTCGCGGTCGTCCGCGACGGGCGCACCCTGCTCGACTGCCGCACGCTCACGGACGCCGAGGCGGCCGAGGTCGCGGCCGCGGTGCTCGCATGCCGCTCACCGTAGGAACTGCGGGGCACATCGACCACGGGAAGACGTGGCTCGTGCGCGCGCTGACCGGGAAGGACACCGACCGGTTGCCCGAAGAGCGGGCGCGCGGGATCTCGATCGACCTCGGCTACGCGCCGCTCGACCTTCCCGACGGCCGGCGGCTCTCGCTGATCGACGTGCCCGGCCACGAGCGCTTCGTCCGCAACATGGTCGCCGGGGCGACCGGGATCGACCTCTTCCTGCTCGTCGTCGACGCCGCCGAGGGTGCGCGCCCGCAGACGCACGAGCACCTCGCGATTCTCCACCTGCTCGGGATCGAGCGCGGCGTCGTCGCCGTGACGAAGGCCGACGCCGTCGACGCGGAGACGCTCGAGCTCGCGCTCGAGGAGGCGCGCGAGCTCGTCCCGGAGGCCGAGGCGGTTGCGGTCAGCGCCAAGACCGGCGCGGGTCTCGACGAGCTCCGGGCCGCGCTCGCCCGTGCCGCCGACTCGGTTGCTCAGAGCCACTCTCCCGCCGGCGCCGCCCGTCTGTACGTCGACCGTGTCTTCTCGCTGCGCGGGATCGGGACCGTCGTGACCGGGACGCTCTGGTCCGGGACGGTCGGCGAGGGCGACGTTCTGCGGGCGGAGCCGGCCGGGCGCGAGGTGCGCGTCCGCAGCGTCCAGGTGCACGAGCAGCCGGTCGAGCGGGCCGAGGCCGGCCAGCGGGTGGCCCTGGCGCTGCCGGGGGTCGAGCGGAGCGAGCTGCGGCGCGGCGACGTCCTGATCGCGCCGGGCTCGCTGCGCCCGAGCTTCCGGCTGGACGTCACGCTCGACGAGCTCCAGCCGATCGCGGACGGCGAGCGCCTGCTCGTGCACCACGGGACGAGCGCCGTCCTCGCCCGCGTCACGAAGGCCGGCGGCTACGCCCAGCTCCGGCTCGCGGCGCCGGTGGTTGCAGCGCGCGGCGACCGGATCGTCCTGCGCGGCGGGACGACCGTCGGGGGCGGCACCGTGATCGATCCCAATCCCGCGCGCCACGCCGACCGGCAGCGCTTCGAGCGTGCCGCCGCTGGGCAGCAGACGATTCACGAGCCCGTCCTCGTCGACGGGCACTGGCGTTACTCCGACGAGTGGCTCGCGGAGCTCCGGGTCGAGCTCGAGCGCGCGCCTGGACACGGCGGACCCGCTCGATCCGGGGGTGGACGCGCCGACGGAGCCGTGGGCCAAGGACGTGCTCGCTCGGCTTCCGTTCGAGCGGCGGGGCTCGAAGCTCTACCTCGCAGACAAGGCGCCGAGCCTGGGCGACAGGGCGCCCGCTGCGGCGGCGCTGGAAGCCGAGCTCGAGGACGCGTCGCCCGCGGCGGTCAAGGTCGAGGATGTGGAGCTTGCGCGCTTTCTCGAACGGGAGGGCAAGCTCGTGCGGCTCGGCGACGGCTACGCGATCTCAGCCGCGGCCTACGAGCGGGCGAGGGCGCTCGTCGTGGCGGAGTGCGAGAGCGCCGGCCGGATCGCGCTCGCCCGCTTCCGCGACCTCGCAGGCTGCGGCCGGCGTGACGCGCAGCTGCTGCTCGAGCGCCTGGACGCGGACGGCGTTACTCGGCGGGTACGCGATGAGCGCCTGTTGCGTCGGCGGCCCTCGGAGCCGGCGACGTAGTCGCCGGCGCTGTCTGCCGCGGCTTCTCGCTCGTCGTCGCCGCTCGTCGAGCGCAGGACCTCCTTCACCATCCGCTCGCTGAAGCCGGCTGCGAACGCGAACACGAGGAAGAACGCGAACCGCTTTGCTTCGTTCATCTCTGCGGGAACGTTGATCCCGGTGATCACGTCGCCGGCGAGCGCGAAGTAGACGAGCAGGCCGAAGACACTGCCGATGAACGGCCGGAAGGCTGCCACCCGCTGGACATAGCCGCGCCCGACCTCGTGACGCACGTGGAACTTGTCCGCGCTCATACGCGTGACGACGCTGATCAGCGCCCCGAGCGCGCCCGCGATCACGCAGCCGAAGAACGTCGTCAGGTCGACGGGGACGTCGCGTGCCGTCGAGCAGCAACCCGACCGGGACGGCGAGCGCGCAGAGCGCGAGCACGCCCATCAGCATCCCGCCGAGATAGACGATCTGCGCCTCGCGCGACGCCGCCTGCTCGTAGCTCGCGTCGATCAGGTCGAGCTCGCGGTCGAATCGCCTGATCTCGTGCGCCTCGAACGCCTGCGGGACGACGCCGTCCACGGGCGCAGCGGCGATCATCACGTCCCGGTTCCAGACGAAGAGCCAGTTCATGAGCAGCCGCTGGCTCAGCCCGCGGAGGGCCTGCTTGACGGAGACGGACTGCACCTCCGCGCGGTGGAGCAGGTGCGCCACCTCCGGATGGGAGCGGACGAGGTGCTCGGTGTCGGTGTAGACCTGGTTGCGTTCCTTGCGGAAGAGGAGGAGCTTCTCGAGGCGGCTCGGTGGGTGCGCGGTGAGCACGATCGCCATCGGGCCGACCTCGCAGATGTAGCTGTCCACGATCTCGCCGTGCGTCGCCTCGAAGGCGCCGCGCTCCTCGCTGTAACGCCGCTCCGCGTCGGGGCCGTCTTCGCGGCGCGCCCACGCCTCGACGAGGTCGGAGAAGGAGACCCTCGGCCTCGCCTTCGCGGGCGCCAGCGGCCTTGTCGGCGGCGGCGACGGTCTCCTCGTACGGATGCGCGATTCCGGCCATCTCGAAATCCCCCCTTCGAGCCGGCCGCACGGCTCCCTTCTGTGTCTTCTCAGGGTAGGCGATCGCGCCGGAAGCTACAAGGGCGGATCACGGACGCTCAGCTGGAACACGTCCGGCCGGTTGTAGTGGCCGGCGGGATCGAACCTCTGGCGCGAGCGGAGCAGCAGGTCGGGCTCGAGCTCGGCGTAGAGGATGCCTTCCTCGTCGTACAGCGGGCCGGCGAGGTAGCTCCCGTCGGGCGCGAGGATCGCCGAGCCGCCGCGGCCGAGGAGGTCTCGGCCCTCCAGCAAGGCCCGAAGCGGAAAGTCGGGCGGATACGAGCTCGCCCGCTGGAAATGGGACGGAGCGATCACGAAGGCCCGAGACTCGCGCGCGATGTGGACGAGCGTCGCCTGCCACGCGTCGCCGTCGTCGGCGGTGGAGGCGATGTAGATCTCGATGCCCGACTCGTAGAGCGAGAAGCGCGCGAGCGGCATGTAGTTCTCCCAGCAGATCAGCCCGCCGATCCGGCCGAGCTCTGTCTCGATCGCGCGGAGGCCGCGGCCGTCTCCCTGGCCCCAGACGAGCCGCTCGTGGTTCGTTGGCACGAGCTTCCGGTGATGAAGCGCCAGCTCGCCCTGCGGGGAGTAGTAGAGCAGCGAGTTGTAGAGCGTTCCCGGCCGCCCGGGATCGAGCTCGTTGACGCCGACCACGAGCCAGACGCCGTGCTCGCGCGCGATCGCGCCGAGGCGGTCCGCATCAGGGCCGGGCAGCTCGAGCGACTCGCGGTGCAGGAGCGCGAACGCTTCCTCTGCGCCCGGCTCGGCCCAGCCGGCCAGGGCTTTCGCCCACACCGAGCTCGGGTAGGCGGGCACGAAAGTCTCCGGGAAGACGACCAGACCGGCTCCGGCGGCGGCTGCCTCCGCGGTGCGATCGGCGATTCGGTCGAGCGTGCCGGCCCGGTCGAGGATCGACGGCTCGACCTGGACGCAGGCCGCTGTCACGGTCTCGCGCATCAGGCCCACGGTGGCGGCGTGTAGCCGCTCGTCCGCGGCGCCGACGCGATCAGGACGGTCACGTCGCCGTCGCTGCGGTTGACGACCGTCCGCTGCGGCTCGGGATCGAGCCGGGTGAACGTGCCGGCCGGGGCGGGGTGGTCCTGCCCGTCGATCACCATCGTCGCCTCGCCGGAGAGGATGATGAACACCTCCTCCTGGTCGGTCTCGGTCTCGTCGTGCTCGGGGATCATCTCGCCGGGCGGCAGCTCGACGACGTTCATCCCGAAGGATTGAAGACCCAGTGACTTGCGGGCGAGCGCCCACTTCGGGAAGGGGCGCTCGAAGTCGCTCAGGTGCACGATCGTGAAGCCGGGCATTGCTAACTCCCTTCGGCGGGCCAGTCGGGCTCGGGGCCGATCCCGACTCCCTCGGCGACGCGGTTGATGTAGTTGAAGTACGCGATCACCTGGATCGCGTCGTGGATGGCGGTGTCGTCCCAGCCTTGTGCTCGCAGCTCGTCGGCGTCGGCCGCCCCGACGGCGGCCGGCGAGCGGGTGAGCTTGACGGCGTAGTCGCACAGGGCGCGGACCGGGGCCGACAGGTCCGCCTGGCGGTAGTCATGTGCGGCGTGGCGCGCGAGCGACTCGTCTGCGCCCTCTGCACGGAGGTCGTCTGCATGCGCGCGTATTCAGTAATGGCAATCGTTCTGACGCGAGACGACGACGGCGAGCAGCTCGCGCTCCTGCCGGGAGAGGCCGCGACGGCCCGAACATGATCCCCTTGTACAGCTCCATCGAGCGCTTCAGCACGCCCGGCCGCAGGCTCATCGCCTTGACGATGTTGAAGACCTTGCCGGCGCGCCCGATCGCGGCGTCGTACTCCTCCGCGAGCAGGCCGGTCGCCTCGTCGACTTCGATCAGCCGGAGATGCGCCACCGCTTCGATCCTCGCACACGGGCCCGGCGGAGTGAATCCCGCCGGGCCCGGCTGCGGCGGCTAACCCTGGAGGTTGACCGGGAAGGAGACGAGACGACGCGTCGAGACGCCGCCGAGGATGTCCTCGCCCGCCTTGCGTGCGCGGGCGAAGACCACCAGCAGCGCCTGGCTGCCGGGCGGCAGGGAAGCCGGCCGCGCGGTTCATCGTCAGCGTCGCCCAGCCGTCGGCGCCGGTGGGCTGCTCCGCCGGTGCCGAGAACTGGTTGAACGGGACGGCTTCGCCGTACACGATCGCGCCTTGCACGGGCTTGCCCTTGCACGACCACCCGGAAGCGGACCGTGATCGTCTGCGTCGAGCGGAGGACGACCCCTGGGCTGATCTGCTGCCCGTCGATGAGGAGCCGATTCGGCAGCGAGACGCTCGCGATCGGGATCGGCGCGTTACCGTCGCAGCCGCTCGGCGCGGGGGCCGGGGCAGCCTTGACGACAGCAGTCGGGACCGACGTCGCCTGGGTCCCGCCGTCGGCGTTCCGCGCCGTCACGCGGGAGCGGATCGTGTTGTCGACGTCGACCTTCTTCAGCACGTACGTCTTCTCGGTCGCGCCGCCGATATTCGAGCAGCTGCCGCCGTCGCCGTCGCAGCGTCGCCACTGGTAGATGAACGAGGTCGGCGTGCCGCTCCAATTGCCGTTGCTGGTGGTCAGCGTGCTGCCCTCCTGGGCTGTGCCGGAGATCGTCGGCGGCGACTGGTTCACCGGCGGAGCCTGCGGGGCAGCCCCGCCCGTCTCCGCGAGCCCGGCGACCGCCGCGAGCAGGAGCAGCGCGCCCACCGCGGCCAGCCCGAGTACCTTCATGTTCTTTCGCATGTCTTTCCTTTCCTCGAATGCGTGCTTCGCGCTCCTTCTCTCCACGCTGCGGAGCGGACACGGACGTAACAGGCATTCGGAGCGGATGTTCACGAGAGCATCCGCTTAGCGGATGCTCTTGCGCGAAGACCCCTGAAGAGGCCGCTTCGCGGCCTGGCTCAATGACCGACGTCGCCGCCACTAAGCTGACCGCGGAGCGGCACGGGCCCGGTGGCCCAGCCGGTCTTCAAAATCGGCCCGGTCGTGCAACCCACGGCTTGCTCGGTTCGACTCCGGGGCCGCTCCGTTGCTCCTCGGCCGCGCTCGGCTCCCGCCGGGCGAAGCCCGGCTCCGCCGAGCGCTCTCGCCGCTGGCGGCGCTCCACGCGAGCGTCCGTGCTTTCGCACTGTCCACTCGCGCTCCGCACCACCAGCGACGAGCCCGAGAAGCAACGGGGCGGCCGTGAGTTCGAGTCAGCTCGGACGGCGATAGACGATCTCCCTGCTGAAGGCGGCCAGATAGCCGACGCCGGCCTGGTTCACCGACATCGCGATCCGCAGCCGGTTCGGCCCAGCCGGAAGCACCGCCTGGAAGCGGGCGCGCGAGTTCAGATCGAGCGAGACGCGCTTGATCGTCACCCACTGGCCAAAGCTCGAGAACCGCTGCAGCTGCACCTGCTTTCGCGCCATGCTCCGCCCCGCGTAGACGCGGGTGACGAAGCCGTTCAGCCGGCCGAAGGAGATCGACGGTGCGACCGCCGTCTGAACCGGAAGGCTCGAAGCGGTCTTCCAGGTGGCGCGATACGTGGTGAGGATCTTCGGCGCCACGTTGAAGCTGAAGACGCCGTCGGCACCGGTGACCAGTGTCGCGAGCACGGCCTCGGAGCCCTGTCCGTAGGGCAGATAGTTGACCTGGACGTTCTCGCCTGCCTTCTTGCTGTTGATCTGGCCGGAGAGAGTGACGCGCGTCCCGTAGTTGATCTGCGGCAACGAGGTCGCGAGCGTGAGTGCAGGCGGCGCGCCTGCGACTCTGATCACGCCGGTGCTGGTGGGAACGAGGGCGTCGCGGTACCTGTACGTGCCGGCGACCTCGAAGAGGAACGAGTACGTCCTCCCTGGGCGGAGAACGGGTGACGCGAACGTGCCGGTCGTGGAGACGACCTGGTGGTTGCGCGTGTCGTCGTTCCGCCACCGGATCGTGTCGCCGGCGGTGATGCTGACGGTCGCGGGTGAGAACGACGCGCGTTTGATCGAGACGATCTTCGTCGTCGCAGCCGACGCGGCTGGGGCGATTGCGAGCGTGGCGATCAGCGAAACGAGTATGAGAAGTGATTTACGCATGCACTGCTCATGCCCCGTCCGGAGGCCGCCAACCGCTGTGGAATGAGGTTTTACCTCCTTCGTACAGAGCGCTTACGCGGCCCGTTCTCTAGGCTCCCCCGATGCGCACTCGCCGCCTCGGCAGCTCCGATCTCCAGGTCACCGTCGTCGGGCTCGGCTGCAACAACTTCGGCGGCCGGACCGGCGAGGAGGCGTCTCGCGCGGTGATCGACGCCGCGCTCGACGCGGGCGTCACCTTCTTCGACACGGCGGACGTCTACGGCAACGGCGGCGGCAGCGAGGAGATCATCGGCCGCGCGCTCGCGGGGCGCCGCGACCAGGTAGTGCTCGCGACGAAGTTCGGAAACGAGCTCGGCGACGGCGAGACGGCTCGCGGCGCGCGCCCCTACATCCGCAAGGCGGTCGAGGCCTCGCTGCGGCGGCTGCAGACAGACTGGATCGACCTCTACCAGTACCACCGGCCCGACGGCGTCACGCCGGTCGAGGAGACGCTGGGCGCGCTCGACGAGCTCGTGCAGGAGGGAACCGTCCGTGCGATCGGCTCGTCGAACTTCACCGCGCAAATGGTCGAGGACGCGCACGCCGCCGCGGGCGAGCGCGAGCCTGACGCCGTTCGTCTCCGAGCAGAGCGAGTACTCGTGGCTCGTCCGGAAGGCCGAGGAGCAGCTCCTGCCGACGTGCGAACGACTCGGCGTCGGCTTCATCCCGTACTTCCCGCTCGCGAGCGGGCTCCTGACCGGCAAGTATCGGCGCGGCGAGCCCGCGCCCGAGGGGACGCGGCTGCACGGGCGAGAGCTCGAGGACGCGAAGTTCGACCGAGTCGAGCAGCTGGAGGCGTTCGCGGCCGAGCGGGGCGTCACGCTGCTCGACGTCGCGATCGGTGGGCTCGCTGCCGTGCCCGGCGTTGCGTCCGTGATCGCCGGCGCGACCAAGCCCGAGCAAGTCCGCGCCAACGCGGCGGCCGGCCGTTGGGAGCCATCCGCGGACGACCTCGCGGCGCTGCGCTCGCTGTAGCTCGCCGCTAGAGGGTTGGGCGAGCACGCTTTCGACGGCATGCACGAGCTCCGCCGGTGTGAATGGCTTCTCGAGCACGTTTCCAGGCGTGGTCGCGTGGGCGGGCAGCCGCCCGGACATGTAGACGACCCGCGTGTCCGGCCGAAGGACGGCGATGTGCGCCCCGAGCGTGAAGCCGTCGAACTCCGGCATCACGACGTCTGTCACGACGATGTCGATCTCCCTCGCTTGGAGCAGCTCGAGCGCCGCTGCGGCGGAGCCCGTGCCGGTCACCTCGAAGCCGGCCGCGGTGAGCACGTCCTCGGCGACCGTGCGGACGCCGGGGTCATCGTCGACGATCAGGATGCGCGCTCGCATGAGGCGGCGGACGGTACACCCGGCGGAGCCGATACGGTGCCGCGGATGCTCGTGGAGATCGCGGCCGCAGCGCTCGTCTGCCTCGACCCCGGACACGGCACTGCGCCCGACGTGGGCCGCCAGCTGGAGCCGATCGGGCCGGGCTCGGCCCAGCTGAAGATCAAAGATCCGGGCGGGGCGGCGGGGAGGCGCCGTTGCGCTCGCGATCGCGCGGCGAACCCGGGCGCTCCTGTTGGCGCAGGGCTACCGCGTGGCGATGACGCGGGACGGGACCGGCTACCGCGGCGGCAACCGCGAGCGCGCCCGGTTCTGCAACGAGCGCGGTGCGGCGCTGATGGTGCGGATCCACGCCGACGGCTCGTCCGATCCGGGCGTGCACGGCGTCTCGACGCTCGTGCCGGCGCTCCGGCGCGGCTGGACGAGCGACATCTACACCGCGAGCCGGAGAGCCGGCGCGATCGTTCAGACGAGCTGGTGGCGGCGACCGCCGCCCGCGATCTCGGCGTCGTCGAGCGGGCCGACCTGACCGGGTTCAACTGGGCCGACGTGCCGGCAGTGCTCGTCGAGACGGGCTTCATGTCGAACCGGCGCGAGGCGGGATTGCTGCGGTCGGCCGGCTACCAGCAGAAGGTGGCGGGCTCGCTCGCCCGTGCGGCTCAGCGCTTCCTGATCAGGTAGATCGCGCTGCGACCGCAGTCGCTGGGGTGAACGTCATGCCTCCCAGGGGTCGGCAGCAGTCTGCTCGGCGGCCTTGCGTCGCCGGCCGCGCCGGGATTTCTGCTCGGGCTCGGGCGCTTGGGTGTCGGCCTTCTCGACCGGCCCGGCGGGCAGCTTCGTCACGATCGTCTTCGACTCCGAGGCCGTTGCCGCCGGGGCGATGGCGGTCGACTCGACGACCGGCATGTCCCACGGCCCGGTGCTGTCCGACGCGTCTGCGCCCGCCACTGCCACCGCGCGGCGCCACCTCATCGAGGCGCCAGCGAGAGCGCTTGGCAGCGGCGGCCCACTCCGCGAGAGCGACGAGCACCCACGCAACGACCATCACGAGCACGATCCAGCTCGGCGGCGAGATCGGCCAGGCCGGCGAGGACGGCGACGAGCAGCAGGAACGCGCCTTCGATCGCGAGCCGCGGCACCGTCACACCGCGGGCGAAGGGCGGCGGCACGGTCGCGACCCAGTCGGGCGACGGGAGCTCGCGGCCTGCCAGGCCGGCCTCCACAGGCCAGTCCTCGTCGTCGGAGCGGCCGGGAGCAGTTCGCTCCGCCCGCAGCGAGCGCAGCTCGGCGCGAAGCTCGGACGCCACCGACTCGAGCTCGCGGACGCGGTTCGCGAACGTGGCGAAGGCCTCCTCGACGCGCGCGGGGTCGAACCCCTCGTCGGCGTGCGGCAGCTCGTCGGTCTGCGGCAGCTTGCTCATTGGCGTCAGCACAGTATGCCCACGGCTTGGGGCTCCGAAGCCTTCGCCGAAGGACCGGATATGCCTGCTCAGTTACTGATCGTCGAGGCGCTGCATCTCACCGAGCGCCCGCTGGGCCTGCTCGTGGATCGCCTGCCGCCGCTCTTCGAGCGACCGTCCCTCCCCGACCTCGTCCACCGGCTGTCCCTCGGCCGCGTCGAACTCGTCGCGGTCGTCCGGTGCGTCGCGAGCCTGCTCGAGCCGTGCGCGGAGCTCGTCGGCGGGATCGGACTCGGGGCGCTCGAACGCGCCCGCCGCCCGCCGCTTGAACCGCCAGACCGCGGCGAGCCCGAGGGCGCCGCCCAGCCATGCCAGTCCCCGTCTCATCGCGCCGATGCTACTCTTTCCCCCGCTTCCTGCCTCGTCTCGCGTGCGCCGTTCCCGTGCACGCCTGCCGGCGAGGCCGCCTAAGACCAAGGGAAGCCCGACGGAAGGAGACCGGGAACGTGACCGACTACGAAGTCCTGATCATGCTGGACCCCGAACTGCCCGACGAGCGGCAGGAAGAGATCGTCAAGCGCACCCGCGACCTGGTCGAGAAGGCCGGCGGCACGTGGGCCGGCCAAGACGTCTGGGGCCGCCGCAAGCTCGCGTACGAGATCGACAAGAAGACAGACGGCGTCTACCACCTGCTCTCGTTCAGCGCCGACGGCGAGACGCTCGACGAGATCGCGCGCGTCCTCAAGATCGACGACAACGTCATGCGCCACCTGGCGACTCGCCGCTACAGGCCAGGTTCGACTCAGCCAGTAGCGGTGGGCGGCCCCGGGCGCGAGGATGTCGTGGAACCCATCGACACCTCGCTGGAGGAGGAGTAATGCCCCAGAACATCAACAGCGTCGTCCTCGTCGGCAACCTGACGAAGGATCCCGAGCTGCGTCACACCCCGTCCGGCACCGCGGTCACCACCCTCCGCGTCGCCGTGAACGACCGCGTCAAGCGGGGCGAGGAGTGGACGGACGCGGCCTATTACTTCGACGTCACCGTGTGGGGACGGACCGCGGAGAACTGCGCGCAGTACCTCGCCAAGGGCCGCCCGGTCGGCGTCCAGGGCAAGCTCACCTGGCGTGAGTGGGACGCCCAGGACGGGTCCAAGCGCCAGTCGGTCGAGGTCGTCGCCGACAACATCCAGTTCCTCGGCAGCCGCGACGGCGGTGGCGGTGCAGGCGGCGGCCAGCAGTTCGTGCCGCAGGGCGCCGCGCAGTCCACCGACGACTTCCCCGCTGCCGCGACAGCCGACGACGACATTCCGTTCTAGGAGCGCCATGGCACAACCGAAAACACAGCAGACGCGCAAGCGTCCAGGCTCCTCGCTGGCCCCCGGCCGGCGCAAGAGCTGCCTCTTCTGCAAGGACAAGATCGAAGAGGTCGACTACAAGAACCTGAACCAGCTCCGTCGCTACATCTCGGAGAAGGGGAAGATCCGCAACCGGCGCATCACCGGCGCCTGCAGGCGGCACCAGCGGCAGGTCGCGGTCGCCGTCAAGCGGGCCCGCGAGATGGCGCTCTTGCCCTACGTGGAGGAGCGTTAGCGATGGAGGTGATCCTCCTCAAGGACGTCGAAAAGGTGGGGCTGCGCGGCGAGGTGGTCAATGTCGCTCGCGGCTACGCCCGGAACTTCCTGCTCCCGCGCAAGCTCGCCGAGCCGGCCACCGACGGGCGCGTCGCCGAGCTGAAGCGGCTCGACGACCAGCGCGCCCGCAGCGAGGCTCGCACGGTCGAGCAGGCGAACGAGATCGCCGACGTGCTGCGCAAGACCGTGCTCAGCTTCGACGTCAAGTCGGGACCGACCGGCGCCCTCTTCGGCTCCGTCACGACGACCGACATCGCCGACGAGCTCTGGCGCACGCGCAAGATCCGCGTCGACCGCAGGAAGATCGGCACGGATTCGATCAAGCGGATCGGCCGCTACTCGATCCCGGTGCAGATCTTCGAGGACGTCAGCGTCGAGGTGAAGACGCTCGTCGTCCCCGAGGGCGGCGAGCTGCCGCCCGAAGAGGAGCTCGCCGCGATGGAGGCCGCCGAAGCCGAGGCGCAGGCTGCCGTGGAGGCCGAAGCAGAGGCGCACCGCGCCCAGGCGGCGGCCGAGCTCGAGGCGACGCTCGAGGTCGAGGAGGAGCCCGAGGCCGACGCGGGCGCCGACACCGGACGCCGGCGGAGGCCGCGGCCGACCGCGCCGTTCGAGGAGAGCCCGGAGGCCACCGAGGCCGTCGCGGCCGAGCCCGAGGTCGCCGAGCCCCAGGCGGCCGAGCCCGGAGGACGAGCAGGCGTAAGTCTCTCCACAGCACGCTCCACAGGCCTGTGGAGCGTGCTGTGAACTTCCCGCTCTCTGCGGACAAGTCCGTTTAAGACATTCGGGACAAGTCGTCCGACGCTGTGGATAGTGTCGAGAACGTATGTTCCTTTTCCCTGCAGAGACCACAAATCGGTCGGCCTTGACAAGTCTTGTTCAGTAGGGACATGGCTCAGGTTCTGCCGCTCGCGGCACAGTCACCGCACGTGCCGCCGCAGAACCTCGAGGCGGAGGAGTCGGTGCTGGGCGCGATGCTGCTCTCCCCGGGTGCGATCGGCGCCGTCACCGAGATCCTCTCCGCGGAGGACTTCTACCGCGAGAGCCACGGGACCGTCTACCGGGCCTGCCTCGCGCTCTACCAGCAGGGCGAGCCGGTCGACGCGATCACGCTCGTCGACTCGCTCGAGGAGCGTGGCGAGCTCGAGCACGTGGGCGGGCGCGCGCGCATCCACGAGCTCGCAGCCCTCGTGCCGGCGACGGCCAACGCCGCCCACTACGCGCGCATCGTCCGCGAGATGGCGACGCTTCGCGGCCTCGTCCGGGCCGGGTCGGAGATCGCGAGGCTCGGGCAGGAGCGGCCCGGCGAGACGACCGACCTCGTCGACCGCGCAGAGCAGATCGTCTTCGACCTCGCCCAGCAGCGCGTCACCAGCGACTTCACCCACATCGAGGGCCTGCTGAAAGAGAGCTTCGAGCGGATCATGCACCTGTACGAGGCCGGCGCCGATGTGACGGGCTGCCCGACCGGCTTCAAGGAGCTCGACAAGCTCACCTCGGGCTTCCAACCTGGCAACCTGATCATCATCGCCGCCCGCCCCTCGATGGGGAAGTCCGCGCTGGCGTTGAACATGGCGCAGAACCTCGCCGTCCGCCACGACGTGCCGGTCGCGCTCTTCACGCTCGAGATGTCGAAGAGCGAAGTGACGCAGCGGATGATGTGCGCCGAGGCGCGAGTCGAGTCGCAGAGCCTGCGCACCGGCAAGCTGAAACCCGACGACTGGCCGCGCCTGACGGCCGCCTGCGACAAGCTGATGAAGGCGCCGATCTGGGTCGACGACACCGGCTCGGTGACGATGATGGAGATCCGGTCGAAGTCTCGCCGGCTGAAGTCGCGCGAGCCGAACCTCGGCCTGATCATCGTCGACTACCTGCAGTTGATGACCTCGGGCGGCAACTCCGAGAACCGGGTGCAGGAGGTGTCGCAGATCTCCCGCCAGCTGAAGGTGCTGGCGCGCGACCTCGAGGTGCCGATCCTCGCGCTCTCGCAGCTCTCCCGTGCGGTCGAGCAGCGGCACGACAAGCGCCCGATCCTCTCCGACCTGCGCGAGTCCGGGTCGATCGAGCAGGACGCCGACCTGGTCGGCTTCGTCTATCGCGACGAGTACTACAACGGCGACGAGTCGGAGTCGCAGGGGATCGCCGAGCTGATCCTCGCCAAGCACCGGAACGGGCCGACCGACACGATCAAGCTCTCGTTCCTGAAGCGCTACGCGAAGTTCGCAGACCTGGCCGCTGCGTAATGAAGGGGAGACAGAAAGGAGACCGGGGATGATCGACCAGACGATCTGGCTGGCACCGAAGGCGACGTCGTATGTCGTCGTCTGCGAGGAGTGCGCCGCCGAGCACGGCTATCTCGGGGCGCAGGTGGAAGGCCGGCTCGAGCTCGAGCGCGGGCACACGGCAGTCTCGTGCGCGCGCGGACACGAGATCCGCGTCGAGCGCGCCAACCGTGAGCCGATAGGGGTGCTGTCCGCGTAGATCGGGCACAATCGCCCCGTGCCTGCCACCGTCATCGTCGGTGCGCAGTGGGGCGACGAAGGCAAGGGCAAGATCGTCGACCTGCTCGCGCAGGAATCGGACGTCGTCTGCCGCTACCAGGGCGGCCCGAACGCCGGCCATACCGTCATCGTCGCCGGCGAGACGTTCAAGTTCCGCCACCTGCCCTCGGGCATCCTCTCCGGCAAGGTCAGCGTGCTCGGCGCCGGCTGCGTCGTCGACCCCGCGGTCCTGCTGGACGAGATCGACGACCTGGGGGGCCGTGGCGTCTCGGCGGAGCCGCTGAAGATCTCCGGCAACGCGCACCTGATCATGCCCTGGCACATCGCGATCGACGGGGCGAGCGAGAAGCGGCTCGGCAAGCTCCAGATCGGGACGACGCGCCGCGGGATCGGCCCCGCGTACGCGGACAAGGCGGCGCGGCTCGGCATCCGGGTCCAGGACCTCCTCGATCCCAAGATCCTGCGGCAGAAGATCGACGTCGCGCTGGCCGAGAAGAACGTCTGGCTCGAGCGCGTCTACGAGCACGCCCCGTTCGAGCTCGACGAGGTCGCCTCGCGCTACGAGGGCTTCGCGCAGCGGCTGCGGCCGTTCGTCGCCGACACCTCGCTGATCGTCGACCAAGCTCTGCACGAGGGCAAGAGCGTGCTGCTCGAGGGCGCGCAGGGGACGCTGCTCGATCTCGACCACGGCACGTATCCGTTCGTCACCTCGTCGAACCCGATCGCCGGCGCCGCTGCGACGGGAATCGGAATCGGGCCGACTCGGATCGACGCGGTGATCGGCGTCTCGAAGGCGTACGTGACGCGCGTCGGCGCCGGCCCCTTCCCGAGCGAGATGGAGCCGGAGCTCGCCTCGGAGGTGCGCGAGCTCGGCCAGGAGTTCGGCACTGTCACCGGCCGCGAGCGCCGGCCGGGCTGGCTCGACCTCGTCGCCCTGCGCTACGCCGTGCGCCTGAACGGGATCACGTCCCTCGCGTTGACCAAGCTCGACGTGCTCTCGACGTTCGACGAGCTGCAGATCTGCGTCGCGTATCGCCTACCGGACGGGACGGAGACGCGCGACTTCCCCGCACATCAGAGCGACTTTCACCACGCCAGGCCGGTCTTCGAGCCTGTGCCGGGTTGGGCCGAGCCGCTCGACGACTGCGCCACCCTCGCGGACCTGCCCGAGGCGGCGCGCAGCTACGTGGAGCTCATCGAGGGTGCCCTCGGCGTCCCCGTCGAGCTCGTCGGCACCGGTGCGGCGCGCGAGCAGGTGCTCGCGCGTGCCTCGTAGCGACCGCTTGGCGGGAAAGTAGACTCGGCCGCCGTGAAGGTGCTCCTCGTCGGATCGGGCGGACGCGAGCATGCGCTCGCGTGGAAGCTCGCCCAGGCGCCGGAGCTCGCGGCGCTGCACGCGGCGCCAGGCAACCCGGGGATCGCACAGCTCGGCCACTGCCACCCGGTCCGGGCGGAGGACGGCGAGGCCCTGCTCGGCCTCGCACGCAGCCTCGATGTCGATCTCGCCGTGATCGGCCCGGAAGCGCCGCTCGTCGCGGGGGTCGCGGACGAGCTGCGCCGAAACGGCGTCGCCGTGTTCGGGCCTGGACGCTCGGCCGCGCGGATCGAAGGCTCGAAGAGCTTCGCAAAGGACGTCATGGCAGCCGCCGGCGTCCCGACCGCCGAGTCGCTGGCGGTCGCGCGAGCTCCGTGCGTCGTCAAGGTCGACGGCCTGGCGGCGGGGAAAGGCGTGTTCGTCTGCGAGACGGCGGACGAGCTCGACGAGGGCCTTCGCGCCGCCTCGGCCTTTCCAGGGCCGATCGTGATCGAGGAGCGCCTGGTCGGGGAGGAGGTCTCCGTCTTCGCGCTCGCCGACGGGCGGCGCGTGGTGCCACTCGCGCCCGCTCAGGACTTCAAGCGCATCGGCGACGGTGACACGGGCCCGAACACGGGCGGCATGGGCTCGTACTCGCCGGTGCCCGGCCTGGGCGCCGACGAGGTGGCGGAGCTGGTCGAGCAGGTGCACGGCCCGGTCGTCGAGGAGCTCGCTCGGCGAGGGTCGCCGTTCGTCGGCGTGCTCTTCGCCGGCTTGATGCTGACCGAGTCCGGCGTGAAGGTGCTCGAGTTCAACTGCCGCTTCGGCGACCCGGAGACGCAGTCGATCCTCCCACGCCTCGAGGGCGACTTTCTCGGCGCGCTGGCGGCAGCCGCGGGCGGCGAGCTCGCCGGAGTGGAGCTCGCCGCCTCGGCCGACGCCGCCGTCACCGTCGTGCTCGCGGCGGGGGACTATCCGGAGCGCTCCGACACGGGCTCGGAGATCGCCGGCATCGAGGAGGCGGAGGCGGACGGCGCGCTCGTCTTTCACGCCGGAACCGCCCTGCGGGGCGAGCGGTTGGTCACGAACGGCGGTCGAATCCTGGGCGTCACGGGGACCGGCCCGACGATCGCCGAGGCACGCGAGCGGGCCTACGCGGGCTGTGAGCGAATCACCTTCGCAGGGGCGCGCTACCGCGCCGACATCGCGCTTTCCGCGTCCGGGTAGGCGCCGGAGGTGCGCCGGGGCGGGCGCTAGACTCGTGAAGTGCTCCCGCGCTACTCCCGCCCGGCCATGTCGGCGATCTGGTCGGACGAGGCGCGGTTCGCGCGCTGGCTCGAAGTCGAGCTCGCGGCGCTCGACGGGTGGGCCGAGACCGGCACCGTTCCGCGCGCGGCGGTCGATGCCATCCGCGCGAACGCGGTCGTGCCGGCGCCCGAACGGATCGCCGAGCTCGAGGCCCGCACCCACCACGATGTCGCCGCCTTCGTCGACGCGGTCGCCGAGCAGCTCGGCGAGGAGGGCCGCTGGTTTCACTACGGGCTGACCTCGTCCGACGTTCTCGACACCGCGTTGTCGCTGCAGCTTCGCGAGGCGGGCGCGCTGATCCTCGACGGACTCGAGCGCGCGCTCGCCGCTGTCACCGTGCGGGCCGAGGAGCACCGGCGGACGATCACGATCGGCCGTACGCACGGGGTCCACGCGGAGCCGACGACGTTCGGCCTCAAGCTCGCCGGTTGGGCGTTCGGGCTGGAGCGAGATCGCGTGCGCGTCACCCACGCTCTGGAAGGGATCCGCGTCGGCAAGCTTTCCGGCGCAGTCGGGACCTACTCCGCTGCGGATCCCGAGGTCGAGCGCATCGCCTGCGAGCGCCTCGGGCTCGAGCCGGCGCCGAGCTCGACCCAGATCCTCCAGCGCGATCGCCACGCGGAGGTGCTGAACGCGCTCGCGCTGCTCGCCGCCTCGCTCGAGCGGTTCGCGCTCGAGATCCGTCACCTCGCGAGGACCGAGGTCCGGGAAGTGGAGGAGCCGTTCGCCAGCGGGCAGAAGGGCTCCTCCGCGATGCCACACAAGCGGAACCCGATCGTCTCGGAGCGGATCTGCGGGCTGGCGCGCGTGGTTCGCGGTGCGGCCGTGACGGGACTCGAAAACGTCGCGCTCTGGCACGAGCGCGACATCTCGCACTCCTCCGCCGAGCGGATCGTCCTGCCCGACGCCTTCCTCGCGGTGGACTACATGCTCGACCGCTTCGCGTGGCTGCTGGAAGGCCTGGTCGTGCGCGCCGAGCGGATGCGCGAGAACCTCGACTCCAGCCACCGCCTCTACTTCAGCCAGCGCCTCCTGCTCGCGCTCGTCGAAGCGGGCCTCTCGCGGGACGATGCCTACCGGCTCGTGCAGCGGCACGCGATGCGCGCCTGGGACGAGGGCCTCGACTTCCCCGAGCTCGTCCGGGCCGACGCCGAGCTTGCCGGCCGGATCGACCTCGACGCGGTGTTCGACCTGGACGCCTACACCCAGCACGTCGACGTCGTCTTCGAGCGCCTGCGCGCGCTCCGCGAGGAGCATGCGCATGCCTGACGCCGCCGTCCACCTCGGCAGCGGCAAGGTGCGCGAGCTGTACGCGCTCGACGAGGAGCGCCTGCTGCTCGTCGCCTCCGACCGGATCTCGGTTTTCGACGTGATCCTCCCGACCGAGGTGCCCGACAAGGGCCGCGTGCTCACCGGCCTGTCGGCGTTCTGGTTCGCCCGCACGCGCGAGCTCGTGCCGAATCACCTGCTCGCCGTGCGGGAGGACGGACGGTCGCTGGAGTGCAGGCGCCTCGAGATGCTTCCAGTCGAGATCGTCGTGCGCGGATACCTCTCGGGCTCCGGTTGGAAGGACTACGTCCGCACCGGCGCCGTCTGCGGGCACGCGCTTCCCGCCGGCCTCGAGGAGTCGGAGCGTCTGCCCGGCCCGATCGTCACACCGGCGACGAAGGCGCAGTCGGGCCATGACGAGAACATCGATGCCGCCGCCGCGGCCGCTCTCGTCGGCTCCGAGCGCTGGGCAGAGACGGAGGCGGTCGCGCTCGCCCTCTATCGCTACGCGGCCGAGCACGCCGAGGCCCGGGGGATCATCCTCGCCGACACGAAGTTCGAGCTCGGCGTCGACCGCGACGGCGTGCTCGTGCTCGGCGACGAGGCCCTCACCCCCGACTCCTCGCGCTTCTGGCCGGCCGCCGCCTACGCCCCGGGAGGGCCGCAGCCGTCCTACGACAAGCAGTACGTACGCGACTACTGCGAGAGCCTCGGTTGGGACAAGACCTATCCCGGGCCGGAGGTCCCCGAGGACGTCGTCGCGGGTACGCGCGCGCGCTACGTCGAGGCGTTCGAGTTGTTGACGGGGCTTGCGTTCGACGACTACCTCGCCGACCCGCAGGTCGTCGCTCCGATGAGAGTGACGGTTCTCGTCAGGCCGAAGCAGGGGATCCTCGACCCGCAGGGCGAGGCGGTGGGTGGGTCGCTGCGCAAGCTCGGGTTCGCGGTGGGAGGCGCACGCGTCGGCCGGCTCGTCGACCTCGAGGTGGAGGCGACGAGCTCGGAGGAGGCCAAGGCCGAGGTGGAGCGGATGTGCCAGGAGTTGCTCGCGAACCCGCTGATCGAGAGCTTCGAGATCGAGGTCGCTGACGCGTGAGCATCCGGCCCCGCATCGCGGTGATCGTCTTCCCCGGCTCCAACGACGACCGGGACGCAGCCTGGGCGCTCGGAGCGCTCGGCGCCGACGCGCAGCTCGTGTGGCATGGCGAGGAAGCGCTTCCGCGCGACACCGCCGCAGTGGTGCTTCCCGGCGGCTTCTCCTACGGCGACTACCTGCGGTGCGGCGCGATCGCCCGGTTCGCGCCGGTGCTCGACGCGGTCCGCGAGCTCGCTGCGGCCGGCGGGCCGGTGCTCGGGATCTGCAACGGCTTCCAGATCCTCTGCGAGGCGGGCTTGCTCCCGGGGGTCCTGCGCCGAAACCGTGACCTCGAGTTCGTGTGCCGCGACGTCCGGGTGCGGGTGGAGCGGACCGACACCGTCTTCACCACGCGCTGCGAGCCGGGGCAGGAGCTGACGATCCCGGTGAAGCACGGCGAAGGCAGCTGGTACGTAGACGAGGATCTGTACGGCGAGCTCGAGGCAGCGGGCCAGCTGGTGCTGCGCTATGCGGAGGATTGCAACGGCTCGGTCGGCGACGTGGCGGGCGTGTGCAACGAGGAACGCAACGTCTTCGGCTTGATGCCGCACCCCGAGCATGCCGTCGACCCGCTGCTCGGCTCGGGTGACGGTGCGCTGCTGCTCGCGGCGCTCGTCGATGCCGCACGCGAGCGCACGCTCGCGACAGCCTGACCAGCCCGGACGCGTCAGAGCCGCAACGCCTCCTCGAGCCCGGGGCTCTTCGCGAGCGCTGCGCGCAGCTTCTCGAGATCGCGCAAACGCAGCGTCACCGGCCCACGCCGCGCGACGCCGTCCGTCGCGTAAGCGAAGCGGACCAGTCGCTCGCCCTTGCCGTTCTCGAGCAGCTGGACGAGCGAGGAGAAGCGCTTCTCGCCGGCCTGCTGCGGGAGCCGCAGCTCCTCGAGCAGCGTCGCCGGGCCCCACGGAGTCGCCGCCTTGATCGTTCCCGCTGTCATGGCGAACACGCTACGCGGCAAGCCGTAACGAGAGAGGAACGCGAATGTGCCGAATCCAAAACGATCGTTCCACCGTTTCATTCACATGCCGAGAGCGATCTGGAGCGGCGCGATCTCATTCGGGCTCGTCAACGTGCCTGTGCGGATGTACAGCGCGATCGAGGAGAAGGACCTTCACTTCCATCTGATCCACGAGCCGGACAACGGCAGGATCGGCTACCAGAAGTTCTGCAAGAAGGAAGAGAAGCTCGTGCCCGACGACGAGATCGTGAAGGCCTTCGAGACCAGCAAGGACAAGCACGTCGTGCTCACCGACGAGGACTTCGAGACCGTGAAGGCCGAGGGCGTGAAGTCGATCGACATCTCCGACTTCGTTCCCTACGAGGAGATCGATCCGATCTACTTCGACCGGACGTACTTCCTCGGCCCGCAGGACGGTGCCGAGAAGGTGTACGCGCTGATGCGCGAGGCGATGGAGCAGACCGGCCTCGCCGCGATCGGCAAGTACGTGATGCGCGAGCGCCAGTACCTCGGCTGCCTGCGCGTGCGCGACGGCGTGATCGCGCTCGAGAAGATGTTCTTCCACGACGAGATCCGCCCCTCGAAGGACCTTGCGCCGGGCAAGCGCAAGGTGCCGAAGGAGGAGCTCGAGCTCGCGACCGCGCTGATCGAGCGCTTCACCGGGACGTTCAAGCCGGAGAAGTACGAGGACACCTACCGCAAGGCTCTCCTCGCGGTCGTCAGGGCAAAGCAGAAGGGGAAGACGATCACCGCCCCCGAGCCGGAGGCGGAGGAGGAACCGGCCGACCTGCTCGCGGCACTGAAGGCATCCGTCGATGCGGCGAAGAAGGGTCGAGGGTCCGTGCGCGCGAAGCGGCCGCCGGCACGCAAGCGCAGCGCCCGCGCGAAGACGAAGCGCTAGTCCACGAGCCGGAAACGCTCGGCGACGTACAGCGTCTCGTCGGTGATGTCCCAGTCCGGGTCGCCGAGGTGCTCGCGGATCTCGTTCGCGTAGGACCGCCAGAACCGGTCGTGCGCCTCGCGCCACTCGGCTACCGACTCGAACCCCTCGCCCTCGTCGCGCGCGAACTGGAGGTCCGTCTCACCGACCGGGAGCACGCGCACCTCGGTGATCTCGATCACGGCGACGTCGCCGCCGTCGTTGTCGACGACCGCGTAGCGTTCACCTATCTCCGGCATCGGCTCGCCGTCACGCTCGTAGTCGACGAGCAGACCTGCCGTCGCGGTCTTCTCGCCGCGGAGCACTGCGGCGACGAGCTGCTCCCGGAGCGGTGTCCCCTGGAATCCGAACTCGGCCTTGCGCATGCGCGAGCAGGTCGCGACTAGAGCTTGCGGATCGCGTCGCCGCGGCGGACGCGTGCCGGGCTCGACGACCCGGGCGTTGATCCCGCGCAGGTTCACGTGCCGGTGCGCCTTCGTGTTCACGAACCGGTGCGCCGCGTTGCCGAAGCGGGCGCTGAACTTGACGCAACCGTCGTGCGGCAACTCCGTCACCTCGATCACCGCTGTCCCGAGCGCGAGCCGGGTGCCGGCCGGGAGATTCGTCTCCGAGATGTCGAAGTCGACGTAGAACTGGTCGCCGGCGAGCGCCCAGCGCTCCCGGTCGCCTGCCGCGACGAGGTCGACGGCGCGTGCGTTCGCCAGGGTCAGCTGCGCCAGGCGGTTCGACGAGCCGTCGCCCGTGCTCTTGCTGCCGCGGGCGGACCAGTTGTCGCCGACGAGACCTTCCTCGAGATCGAGCTCGGCCTCCTCGACGAGCTCGCGCTCGTCGACGGCTGGACGGCGCACGATCAACTCGACCGTGCCCTCGTCGGCGGGCGAGCGCAGGATCTCGTCGAGCCCGGCTTCGAGCTCCTCGGTCGTCAGATGCTTCGCGACGTTCGTGGCCATATGGCGTTTTCTATCACGCGTTAGCCGGACGTGAGCGCCGCGTTAGCGGCGGGCGTCAGCTTCTCCTCAACCGAACCGCGAGAGGAGATCGTAATGAGGACCGATCGAAGACACGTTGTATGCGCGCGGCCCTGCTCGCGTGCGTGGCAATCGCCTGTGGCGCCGCCGGAGCCGCCGGCGCGGCCGATCCCCCCGCCGCGGCGGCGCTCGAGCTGAGCGCGCTGACGGGGCCCAAGGGCGCGGATCTCTACATCAAGGCGCCGGCAGGGAGCGGCGGCGTTCGAGCACGTGCACGTCCAGATCCGGGCTCCGAAGGAGCGGACGAGCAGGCGAACCGGATCATCAATCTGAAGGACGTCGCAGCGACAGACGGTGTCGCCAGGATCGACCTCGGCGAGCCGGGCCGCGGCGCGACGGTCAGCGCCGAAGCGCATGTCCGGGGGCAGAACCCGGAGCGCACGGCGATCCACCGCGGCGAGACGATCGTCAAGCTGCGCCCCGACCTCGTCGTGGCGGCGGTCCACGCCCCGCCGCAGACGCTGTCGACGCGGCCGATCGACGTCGTCGCCGACATCTCCGAGCTGAACCTGGAGACGGGCGCCAAGGCGACCGTGAAGCTGATGCTCGGCCCGACCCCGGTCGCCGAGCCGCAGACCGTGACGGTTCCGGCCGGAGGCAGCTTCTCGCTCCCGTTCAAGGACGTGAAGCTGACGACCGCGACGTCGGCCGAGCTGACAGTCGTGATCGACGGCGCCGCACCGTTCGAGACGGACGAGGCGAACAACTCCCGCAAGACGAAGGTCGAGGTCACCGAGCACGAGCTCGTCCGCTCGAACGTTCTCCTCGATGCTCTCGGCGGCTTCGGGGCGCAGTTCAACCAGCACGTCTACGCGTCGATCACGCCCAAGCCGCCCGGAAGCCTCCCCGACCTCGAGGCGAAGGTGAAGGCGCTGGAGCCGCAGCTCGTCCGGATCTTCTTCCACGAGGTTCAGGAGCGCGACCGGATCAGCTCGCATCCTTCTACAAGACCGTCGAGCTCGCGCAGGAGGCCGGGGCGGCGATCAACATCACCTACCACACGGCGACGAACGCGAAGTTCGACCCACCGCGCTTCATGCGTGCGTTCGCGATCGTCCTGGAGACGCTGGTGAAGACGAACGGGCATCGACAACGTCAGGTGGGTGACGATCCAGAACGAGCCGAACAGCACTGCAGGTCACCCTCGATCAGTACGAGCGGCTTTATCGCGCGCTGGACGCCGAGCTGGTCGCGCGCAATCTGCGCGATCAGATCAAGCTGATGGGCGGCGACCTCGTCGAGAACGGCCGCGCGAACGTGCCGATCCCGAATCACATCCCCTGGTGGACGTTCATGGCCGAGCACATGAGCGACATCCTCGACGCGTACTCCGTGCACATCTACTGGAACTACTGGGACCTGCCGCGGATGGAGTTCCGGCTGCGCAGCGTCCGCGCGATCGTGGACGGCCCTCTCCTGGAAGGCGCGCGCAAGCCGCTCTACGTGACGGAGTTCGGCGTCCGCGGGATCCAGAACATCCCGGGCCAGCCGGTGATCCAGCCCGGCTACTGGTCGGACGGGACGCAGCTATCTCGCACCAACATCGCCGCGTTCCAGCACCTCTGGTTCGACATCGCGTCGGCGCAGCTCGGCTACAGCGGCGCGGTCAAGTGGGACGCCTACTGGGGCCGGTATACCCCGGGTACCGCGAGACGTACAACCTGATCGGGCCGGCGGAGGAAGGCTGGCCGCTCTTCCCGGCCTATCACGCGCTGAAGCTGCTCTTCCAGACGACCGAGCGCGGCTGGCAGGTCGTCCGCATCGACCCGTGGACAGACGACGACTGGAAGCAGGGCGAGGTCGACCAGCCCGAGAAGGAGCTCGCGGCATTCGCCGGCCCGGACGGTGAGCTGACGGTATGGGGCTGGACAGCAACGGCCGCGGTCTGAATGCCGTCTCGGACCGAGGAGCCCGAGCTACAGCATCGGCGGGCCTCCCGGCGAACACGCCGTTCAACCTGGCGCTCTGGAACGCCAGCGGGAACGGCGAGGACTCGGTCGCCGGCACCGTCACGACCGACGCGGCCGGCGTCGCCCGCTTCCAGGTGCCGCTGCACGCGGCGTTTCACTGACCACGGTCCCGGTTTCGTAGGTCGAACGAGGGGGCGCGGCCCGCCGCGCCCCCTACTCGCCCGCGAGCTCGAGCAGCTTCGTGACCGTGTTCCAGTTGCGCGCCGTCGCTGTGACGCCGAGCCGCTGCGCGAGCAGCTTGTTCACCTTCGACCGCTGCACGCCGTCGGGGTGCCATGCGTAGACCTCGCGCCCCTCGATCACGAACTGCTCGGGCGCGACGTCCTCGGCGGCGAGCTCGCGTACGACCTTCGCCGGCGGCTTCGAGCGGAGGAAGCTGACGAGGTAACGGGACGGGTTCTTCGCGACCTTGCCGAGCGGATCGCGCGCGACGACATCGGCCAGCTGCTTCCGGCTTCGGACGAGCACCTCGACCTCGATACCGAGACCGTCGGCGAGCTGCCGCTCGAGCGCCCGCTCGAGGCGCGCGCCCGAAACCGGGCTGGAGAGGATGACGTTGCCGCTCTGGAGGTGCGTGCGCACGTCCTCGTAGCCGTGACCTTCGAGCAGCTCGCGCAGGTCACCCATCGAGACTCGGCGGTTGCTGCCGAGGTTGATCCCGCGCAGGAGTGCGACCTGTCGCGGCACGGCCTAGCGCGACCGCTCGATCAGCTCGATCCGGTAGCCGTCCGGGTCGCGCACGAAGCAGAGGAACGAGCCACCCTCGCGCAGCTGGTAGGGCGGCCGCTCCGGCTCGATCCCCTGTGCCGCGAGCTGCTCGAGCGCTCCGTTCATGTCGTCGACCGTCAACGCGATGTGGCCGTAGCCCGTGCCGAGCTCGTACGAATCGACACCGTGGTTGTAGGTCAGCTCCAGCTGGTCGCCCGCTCCCGGCAACCCCATGAAGACGTTGGTCGCCTCCTCGCGGATCGGCATCCGCCGCCGCTCCTCGAAGCCGAGCGCGGTGTAGAAGGCGACCGAGCGGTCGATGTCGGTGATCCGGTAGCAGGTGTGAATGAGCTCCATGCGTGCGATCCTCCGCGGGTCAAATGGCGATTGAGGAGGAAGAGTATGCGGGGCGGCGCGAGCGCCTGAGCGCGTTGCTCGAGGAGCAGGGCCTCGACGCGCTCTTCGTGCCGCCGTCCTCCGACCTCGAGTACCTGACCGGGCTCGAGCGCGACCTGCCGAGCTTCGGCCACCTCTCGTACGCGCACGGCTGGGTCGCGGGAGCGTTCCTCGTGCCCGGACGCGAGCCGCTCTTCGTCCTGCCGCGGATGGTCGTCGACTTCCACCTGGACGGGAAGCCGCCGCCGGGGGCCGTCGTCGTGCACGAGGACGCCGACGGCCGCGTCCTCTTCGCCGAGGCCGCGCGCAGCCTCGGCGCTCCCGGCCGACTCGCCGTCGGCGCAAGGGCCTGGGCCGAGACGGTGCTGGAGCTGGAGCACGCGCTGCCCGGTGTCGAGCTCGTCGAGGGCTCGTCGCTCGTGAACCGGCTGCGGCGCGTGAAGTCGCCGGCGGAGCTCGAGCTGATGGGCCGCGCCTGCGAGCTGGCGCGGTCGGCCATGGACGCGACCGCGCCGCGCGTGCTGCCCGGCGTGACGATGACGGACCTCGTCGAGGAGGTCGAGCACCAGCTCCGCGCCCGCGGCTCGCGCTGCCCCTCCTTCCCAACCCGCATCTTCACCTGGGGCGCGCACCGGCTCGACTCCGGCGACGTCACCGCCGGCGAGCCGCTCAGCGACGGTGAGGCAGTCCTCTTCGACTTCGGCGCCGTCGTCGAGGGGTACTGCTCCGACTTCGGGCGCACGCTCCTCTGCGGCGAGCCGCCTCCCGGCTACGAGGAGGCGCACGCGACGATGCTCGCGGCGCAGGAGGCCGGCAGGGACGCCGCGCGCCCCGCTGCGCTCGCACGCGAGGTCAATGCCGCCTGCCGGGCGCCGATCGAGGCCGCCGGGCTCGGAGCGGGCTTCCGCCACCGGATGGGGCACGGGATCGGGCTGGACGTCCACGAGCGGCCGTTCCTCTCGGTCGAGGACGACACACCGCTCGAAGCCGGCATGACCTTCACCGATGAGCCCTCGATCCTCGTCGACGGCAGCTTCGGCGTCCGCGTCGAGGACGTGATCGTCGTCAGCGAGACGGGCGGGAGAATGCTGTGACAGCCCATTCGGCCCACTCGAGCCTGGCCCGGGTGGTCCGCAGCCCCAGCTCGAGTGCGATCCCGTAGGCGCGCGTCTTCGGCGAGTCTGGATCCTCCTGCTCCGCGATCTTCTCCAGCTCGGCGAGCACCGTGCGCGCGCGCTCGGCCTCGCCTCGCAGGTAGGCCTCTGCGTCGTCGCCTTCCAGCAGCCAGAGGAAGAAGAGCCGTAGCGTCGCTTCGCTCCGGACCGTCCGGGAAGGCTCGGTGTCGCGCAGCCAGGTGCGAACCTCTGCCAGTCCCGCGTCGGTCAGCTCGTAGGGCCGACCGCCGCGCGGGAGCGGCTCGCCCTCGCGGATCAACCCCTCGGCGAGCAGCTTCGCGAGCTCGGGGTAGATCTGGCTGTGGCTCGCCGGCCAGGCGTAGGCGAGCGACTGCTCGAAATGCTTCAGCAGGCCGTAGCCGGTTCGGGGCTGGTCCGCCAGCAGCCCCAGCAAGGCATGGCCGAGGTCCACCGGCACTGCGTACCTGTCATACTTGACATGTCATTGTAGTCCTGTTACAGCTTCGTCGCATGAGACGCGCCTTCCTCCTCGTCGCCGTGCTGGCAGTGGCAGCGTCGACAGCGGGCGCCGCCACGCAGCGAGCCGAGCACTCGTGCGTCCGCGGCGGCGAGCTCTGGTTCTTCGCCGCCGACGGAACGAAGCTCGTCGGCCACCGGTTCGGCAAGGGCACGACCGCAGTGATCCTTGCGCACCAGTCCCAGGGCGACCTCTGCGACTGGCTTCCGTACGCGCGCCGCCTCGCGAGCCGGGGCTATTTCGTCTTCCCGGTGGACTTCCGCGGCTACGGTTTCTCGCAGGTCCGGACCGGCGCCGCCGCGACCAGGTTCGCCGCCGACCTCGCTGCGGCGACGAAGGCGCTCCGGAAGCTCGGCAAGAAGAAGGTCTTCCTCGTCGGCGCCTCGATGGGCGGCATCGCGTCGCTCGTAGCCGGCGTGAACGTGAAGCCCGCGGTCGACGGCGTCGTCAGCATCTCGTCGCCCGCGCGCTTCCGCGGCATGGACGCGCTCAAGACGGCGCCACGGCTGCAGGTGCCGGTGCTCTACCTCGCCGCGGAGGGAGACGACAACGCCGGCTTCGACTTCTCCCAGGACGCCGAGGCGATGTACGCGGCCACCGCGTCGGCGGACAAGCGGCTGGAGGTGCTGCCGGGGAGCTTGCACGGGATCGCGCTCATGGCCGGCTCGGCGCGTGCGAAGGAGCTCGTCGAGACCTTTCTCCGCTCGCCCTAACCGCTCGGCTCCAAGTCCTCCGCGACGAGCGCGTAGAGGACGCCGTCGACCCAGCCGTCGCCGCGCGCATACGCCTGCCGCTTGACGCCCTCACGGATGAACCCTGCGCGCTCCGCGTGCCGCTGCGCACGCTCGTTGAAGCCGTAGATCTCGAGCTCGATCCGGTGGAAGCCGAGCTCCCGGATCAGGTGCTGCTGCAGCAGGCGCGCAGCCTCGTCGGCCACCCGGCGGCCGCGGGAGCGCGGGTGCACGGCGAGGCCGCTGACGCGGGCGATCCGGCTGCGGCGGTTGCCGAGCTCCCAGCCCATCGCACCGGCGGGCTCGCCGTCGAGCTCGACGACGAGGAGACCGCCGGCCTCCGGATCCTGGGCGACCTTCGCGGCGATCCCGTCTCGGTCGTAGGAGCCGGCGGCGGCGAGGAACGGACGCACGTCCTCGTCGGCGTAGAGCTCGACCAGGAACTCGAGGTCAGCCGGGCGGGCGGCGCGGATTGCGACGGTCACGGCCGGACGATGACCGCTTCGCGCTGCGGCAGGCGCACGGCGCCCGAAGCAAGCGCGACGCCGGCGAGGATCAGCGCGAGGCCGCCGAGCGTCCAGAGTGTGAGCTTCTCGTCGAGGATCAGCGCGCCGTAGGCGAGCGCGAAGCCGGGCATCAGGTAGGTGACGAGCGAGAGGCGCGCGGAGCCGTGGAGGGCGAGCAGGCGGTAGAGGATGAGCTGCGCGAGGGCGGTCCCGAGCAGCGTCAGCGCCAGCAGGGAGGCGGTCGCCTCGAGGTCGGGCGCGCTCGCAGGCAGCTGGAAGAGCGCGAAGGGAAGCAGGATCAGCCCGCCCACGAGCATCGAGCCCGCGGCGAGAACAGGGCCGGCCGTGCCCGAGACGGCCAGCTGGCCGTAGACGCCGGCACTCGCATAGGAGAGCGACGACAGCGACGATCGCGAGCGTGCCGGCGATCGCCCACCAGCCGCCGCCCGGATGGATCCCCGTGACGACCGCGACGCCGACGAGCCCGATCGCAAGCCCGAGTGCCCGAGACGTGCTCAGCCGCTCGTGCGGGATCACCCGCAGCAGGATCAGGGCGTTGAAGATCGGCACCGACGCCTGCACGACCGCCGCCAGCCCGGAGTCGATGTGCTGCTCGCCCCACGCGATCAACCAGAACGGGAGCGCCGCGTTCAGCACGCCGAGCACGGCGCAGTGGCGCCAGGCAGCCCGCAGGTCGGCGACCGCGCGCGTCGAGCCCAGCCGCCAGGCCAGGTATCCGAGGAGGACCGCTGCCGCCAGCAGCGTGCGCACCGCCATCATCGGCGCGGGCGGGATGTCCTCGACGGCGACCTTGATGAAGAGGTACGAGGCGCCCCAGAGGGCGGCGAGGAACAGCAACATCGGCCAGTAGCGGTTCACCGTTTCACGGTACCGGTGCCCAGTCCGACCCCTGCCAGTACCAGCGCGAGGCCCGACGAGCGAGACCGCCGTCACCGTCTCGTCGAGGAAGATCGCGCCGTAGACGAGCGCGAGCGACGGCACGAGGTAGGTCACGAGCACCGCCTTCGACGCGCCCGCGCCGGCGATCAGGCCGAAGTAGAGCAGGTACGCGATTCCGGTCGCGGCGACGCCGAGGTAGAGCACGGAGAGCAGCGACTCCCAGCCGAGCATGCTCGCCTGCGCGGCGCCGACCGGGAGCACGAAGAGCGTCGCCCAGGCGAGCGAGCCGAAGGCGACCAGGGACGGAGGCAGGCCTACGAAGCGACGGCCCACGTAGAGACCGCCGAGCCCGTAGAAGGCCGCGGCGACGACGACGGCCAACCCGCCGGCGACTGCGCGCTCGGTCCCGCTCAGCTCGAAGCCGACCAGCAGGACGACGCCCGCGAACCCGAGCACGACCCCCGCCAGGCGCAAGCCGGTCACGCGCTGCGTGCGATCGAGCGGGAGCGCGAAGATCGCGGTGAAGAGAGGGGCTGACGCGTTGAAGATCGCCGCCAGACCGGAGTCGATGTACTGCTGCCCCCAGGCGATCAGGAAGAACGGCACCGCCGTGTTGATGAGCGCCAGCAGCGCGAGCGGCCACACATACCGCCGGAGCAGCGAGACGCGGTGGCCGGCCAGCCGCACGTAGACCGCCAGCGCGACTGCGCCGGAGCCCATCCGGAACAGGATCAGCGTCGACGGCGCGAGATCCCGCAGCGCGATCGTGATGAACATGAAGGACGAGCCCCAGATCGCCGCGAGCGCCGCCAGCATGACGAGGTGGCGGCGGCTCACGCTCTCTCACAACGAGACGGCCGTCGTCGTCCTTCCCGGCTAGACTGACTTACCTGTCGCAGGTCGCCGAACAGCCCGTGCATCGAGCCCTTGGCCTGACGGACGGGGAGCTCACCCGTATTGTCGACCTGCTCGAGCGCGAGCCGAACCACTTCGAGCTGGCGGTCTTCTCGCTCCTCTGGTCGGAGCACTGCGGCTACAAGCACTCGGCTCTCCTCCTCAAGCGGCTTCCCTCCTCTGGTAAACGCGTGTTGCAGGGCCCCGGTGAGAACGCGGGCGTGATCGACCTCGGCGACGGCGAGGCCGTCTGCTTCAAGGTCGAGAGCCACAACCACCCGTCGGCGGTCGAGCCCTTTCAGGGCGCGGCGACCGGAGTGGGCGGGATTCTCCGCGACATCATCGCGATGGGCGCTCGCCCGATCGCCCTGCTCGACGGCCTCCGCTTCGCGCCGGGCGACCCGCGCTTCGACCGCGCCGTCGCCGGGATCGGCGCGTACGGGAACTCGGTCGGCGTGCCCACGGTCGGCGGCGAGGCCGTCTTCGACGAGAGCTACCGCGACAACGTGCTCGTGAACGCGATGTGCGTCGGACTGCTGCCGGCCGATCGCGTCACGCGGGCCGGGGCGACCGGCCCCGGCAACCTCGTCGTCCTCTACGGAGCGACGACCGGACGCGACGGGATCGGCGGCGCGTCGGTGCTCGCGAGCCAGGAGCTCGGCGAGGACGACGCCGACAAGCGGCCCACCGTCCAGGTCGGCGACCCTTTCATGGGCAAGAAGCTGATCGAGGTCTCCGTCGAGCTCGTCGAGTCCGGGCTCGTCGAGTCGTTGCAGGACTGCGGCGCCGCCGGTCTCGCGTCTTCGCTCTCGGAGATGGCACGCGACACGGGGATCGACCTCCGGCTCGACAGCGTGCCGCTGCGCGAGGAGGGGATGGAGCCGTGGGAAGTGATGATCTCGGAGAGCCAGGAGCGGATGGTGGCGGTCGTCCGGCCGCAGATGCTCGACGCCGTGCTCGCGGTCTGCGAACGCTGGGAGCTTCACCACGCCGTCGTCGGCGAGGTGACGGACACCGGTCTGCTGCGCGCCTTCTGGGACGACGAGGTCGTCGGCGAGATCCCGGCGCGGCTCCTGACCGACGAGTGCCCCCGCTACACGATCGAGCAGCGGCGCGCGGCCCGAGCCGACGCCGGTGGCGGATCCCGTGGCGCCGGACCACCGGGACGCCTTGCTCGAGCTGCTCGGCTCGCCGAACCTCCGCAGCCGCGAATGGATCTTCCGGCGCTACGACCACCTCGTCGGCTCCCGGACCGTGCGGCGGCCCGGCCTCGACGCGGCCGTCCTCCGCTTGCGGCCCGGTTACCGCGGGCTCGCGGTCTCGCTCGACGGCCAGAGTCGTATGGGTCGCCTGTGGCCCCGCACAGGCGGGCAACTCGCCGTGCTCGAGGCGGTGCGCAACGTTGCCTGCACCGGCGCCGAGCCGATCGGGCTGACCGATTGCCTCAACTTCGGCAACCCCGAGAAGGGCGAGATCGCCTGGGAGCTCGCCGAGTCGATCGAGGGGATGGCGGAGGCTTGCGAGGCGCTGGGCGTGCCGATCGTGTCCGGCAATGTCTCGCTCTACAACGAGACCGACGGTCGCGCGATCGACCCGACTCCGGTCGTCGGCTGCGTCGGGCTGCTCGAGGACGTGCGCCACGTGCCGAAGGGCTGGTGCGACGGAGACGTGATCCTGCTCGCCGGCGCCTCGCCCGTCGCGCTCGCCGGCTCGGAGTACCAGGCCCGCTGGGGACGAGGTCGGAGGTCGTCCGGCCCGCCTCGATCTTGCCGCGGAGGCGTCGCTGATCGAGTTCCTCTGGCGCGCCGCGCCGCAGTGCTCGTTCGTCCACGACGTCTCGAGCGGCGGGCTCGCGGTCTGCCTGGCGGAGGCCGCGATCCATTCGGGCCTCGGCGCCGAGCTGGCGCTGCCGGACGACCCGCGCGCGTGGTTCGGCGAGGGCGGCGGCCAGGCAGTGCTCGCCTGCTCGCCCGATGTGGTCGACCTGCTCGGCGGCGTGCCGCTCAGGCGGCTCGGCGTCGTCGGCGGTACGACCCTGCTCGGCGTCGAGCTCGACGAACTGCGGGAGGCCCACGCCTGATGTGCGGCGTCTTCGGGATCCGCTCGACCGACCGCGACGTCGCCCGGCTCGCCTACTTCGGTCTCTTCGCGCTTGCAGCACCGCGGCCAGGAGGCGGCGGGCATCGCCGTCTCCGATCACGGCCGGCTGACCGCGATGCGCGACATGGGCCTCGTCGCGCAGGTCTTCGACGAGGAGAAGCTACAGGCGCTTCCCGGCGAAGTCGCGATCGGCCACACCCGCTACTCGACGACGGGCGCGAACGCTTGGGCGAACGCGCAGCCGCTCGTCCACCACGGCGCCGCCCGCACCATTGCGCTCGCTCACAACGGCAACCTGACGAACACCGAGCAGCTGCGCGACGCGCTCGCCGCGGATGGGATCGCGCTCGGCGCCACCTCTGACACCGAGGCGATCGCGGCGCTGATCGCCCACGATCTCTCGCCGCTCCCGCTGGCGGTCGCACAGGCAATGGCGCGGCTCGACGGCGCCTACTCGATCGTGGCGCTCTCCGAGGGGAAGCTGATCGGGTTCCGCGACCCGCACGGGATCCGTCCGCTCGCGATCGGCCGGCTGGTCGACGAGGAAGGCGGCGAGGACTGGGTGCTCGCGTCCGAGACGTGCGCGCTCGACTTGATCGGCGCCTCCTTCGAGCGCGAGGTGCGGCCCGGCGAGCTGGTCGTGATCGACGAGGACGGGCTGCACGCGACGCAGGCCATCCCCGAGGGCCGGCAGGCGCTCTGCATCTTCGAGCACGTCTACTTCGCGCGGCCAGACTCGACGCTCGCCGGCGCGGAGGTGCACGGCGTGCGCGTGCGGATGGGCGAGCGGCTCGCCGCCGAAGCGCCCGCCGAGGCCGACCTCGTGATGCCGATTCCCGACTCCGGCACGCCCGCCGCGGTCGGCTTCTCGCGCGCGTCCGGCATCCCGTACAGCGAAGGGCTGATCAAGAACCGCTACGTCGGCCGCACGTTCATCCAGCCCGACGACGCGCTGCGCCGGCAGGGGATCAAGATGAAGTTCAACCCGCTCGCCGAGGTCGCCGGCAAGCGGCTCGTGATCGTGGACGACTCGATCGTCCGCGGCAGCACCATGCACCAGCTCGTCGCGATGCTGTTCGAGGCGGGCGCGGCCGAGGTGCACGTGCGCGTCTCCTCGCCGCCGATCATCTCGCCCTGTTTCTACGGGATCGACATGGCCGACGAGGAACAGCTCGCGGCCGCGCATCGCTCGGTCGAGCAGATGCGCGAGCTGGTCGGCGCCACCTCGCTCCACTACCTTTCGCTCGAAGGGATGCAGAACGCCACTCGGCTGCCCGAGGCGTCGGTCTGCCGAGCCTGCTTCACCCGGGACTACCCGACACGGGTACCGGCGGAGCGGAACCTCGCGAAATTGCGCTTCGAGCCGGCTCGAAGCTGAGGAGCGAAAGAGAAGCCGCCTTTCGGGTTCCGCGAAGCGGCCGCTTCGGGGTCTTCGCGCGCCAATCTAATAGTCGAGCTCGAACCAGACGCAGGTCTCGCCGTTGTGGACGACACCCCAGCGGTTCGCGAGGGCGTCGAGGAACGCGAGCCCTCGGCCCGACTCGGCCTCGGCCTCCGGCATCGTCGTCCTCCCTCCCGGGAAGCCGCGGCCGTTGTCGCCGATCTCCGCCCGCACATGGCTGTCGGTCACCGCCACCGAGAGGCGGACCCGTGCGTCCGGGCGTCGCGAGCCGTACTTGACCGCGTTCGTGAAGAGCTCGCTGACGAGCAGCCGCACCGCGAAGCGCAGATCTGCGTGTTCGTCCAGGGCCTCGAACCGATCCACGAACGCGCGCGCCTGGCCGATCGCCGCCCCGCTCGCCGGCAAGTACAGCTCCAGCTTCCTCCCGTCGAGTCCCGCCGCCATTGGCTCGCCTTACCCCTCGACGGAGGATCTGTACCGGCGTAGAGTCGGCCGGTGCAGGCGCGCGAGCGGCGGGTGGCCGAGAACGAGGTTCGCTTCCGGGCTCTCAACGAGCGCCTCCGGGACAGCGGCGGCGTCTGGGAGGGGCGCGACGGGACCATTGGCCTCGTCTGCGAGTGCGGCGACGAGGACTGCACGATGCCGATAACGCTCACGCCCGCCGAGTACGAGTCTGTGCGCTCGGAGGAGACGCAGTTCGCGGTCGTCCCCGGGCACGTGCGCCCCGAGGTGGAGGACGTCGTCTCCGAGCACGTCGGCTGGCTCGTCGTGCGCAAGCGCGGCGAGGCCGGGGCGATCGCGGCCGAGAGCGATCCCCGCAGCTAGGAGCGTTGGCGAAATAGTGGCTGAGCCGCCGGGCCGCGCTGCTCGTCCCGATGCTGCGTCCTCAGTCGCGTCGATAGCAACCGCTATCGACGCTCCCTGCGTCCTGCCTCGGAACGGCATCGCACCCCGGCGACGAGCACCATTCCGCCAACCCTCCTAGTAACACTTCCGGGGGATCGGCGCTGTCCGGTTCGTTGCCGATCATGCAGACATGCGCATCGTCATCCGCCACAACGAGGCGGGACAGTGGTGGTGGGCTGCCGTTGGCGATGGTGGCCAGACGGCGGCAGTCTCGATCTTCTACGCGAGCCGCACCGACTGCATGCGCGGCGTCGCGGAGCTGAAGGTCGAGGGCCCTGCCGCGCCCATCACCTACGAGGAGCCCTACGCGGCCAGGCCCGGGACGTGGACGATCTCGAGCTTGATTGCGTCCGGGTCGTAGAAGAAGACTGCGTAATAACCCGGCGAGTACGCGTACTCGCGCGGCGGCGTTTCGATCTCCGCGCCCGTGTCGACGAGCCAGTCGTGGCGCTCGTCCACGACGGCCCGCGAGACCGCCTCGAACGCGAGATGGTGTAGCCCGATTCGATACCGGTCGATCCCGCCGATTCCTTGTGCCTTCCGGATTCCGACCGAGCTGCCCGGGCCTGCGAAGTACCAGATCGTCTCGCCACGCTCGCCCTCGACCTCGGAGATCCGGTGGAAGCCGAGCGGGCCGAGCAGGTCGCGATAGAAGGGCAGGCTGCGCTCGACCGAGGATACGACCAGGTCGACGTGATGCACGCCGCTCGAGCGCATGGAAGGACCGAGTTCAGCGCCGGCCGGCGAGCTCCTGCGCGCGACCGTAACGGACGGCGCGCCGGACGACACGCGGGTCGAGCCCGCGCTCGAGCAACTCCTGCCGCAACTCGCCCTCCCGCGCCATCCGCAGGAAGAGCCACGCGAGCGCGACCAGCGTCACGATCGACCCCTCGATCATCATCACCGCCCCGGCCAGGCCCTGGTCGCGAAGCGGCGAGACGCCCCACAGCTCCGGGCCGCTTGCGTAAACGCCGTAGAAGACAGCGCCCGACCAGACGAAGACGTTCCCAAGCACGGTTTCGACGACCCGGACGGCCGCGATGTACGCGAGCTTCGGCCCGGTGCCGAACCACTCCGGCGCGGGCAGCGTCTCCAGGACGGGCAGCCACACGATCAGTCCGGCCGTGAAGAAGCAGATGTGCTCGAGCGCGTGCACCGCAGAGTGCGCAACGGCGCCCTCGTAGAGCACCGGCAGGTGCCAGACATACAGGTTGACGGCCCAGATCGGCAGCGCCACCGCGGGGTGAGCGAGCACCCGCAACCGCTCCACCGGCCGGAGCGCGAGCAGCGGCCGGAGCAGCGGCCCCGTGAGCCCCGCGAGCAGGCACAGCGGCGCGAGATCCCCGATCAGGACGTGCTGCAGCATGTGGAAGCTGAAGAGCTCGCGCTCGCCGATCGCCGCGATCGGGGAGGCGAAGGCGAGGACGAGCAGGCCGATCCCGAGCGCGAAGAGCGCCACCCGCCAGATCGGCACTGGTGTTCCACGGCGGCGCAGCGTCCGCGCGCGCAGCGCGTACGCCACCGCCGCGAGCGCGACCGGTGCGAGCTGCAACGGATCGAACGTCCAGCTCGTTAGGACCGAAAGCTCGTCGATGCCGCCAATCTAGAGCACTAAACTCCGCGGCCCGTGCAGCTCTTTCACTATCACCTCGTCACGAGCCGGGTGCGCCAGGTCGAGGCTCGCTACGTCGGCAAGCTCGCGTTCGAGCTCGTCGCGCGGCACGGCCGGATCGGCGACGACTATCAGTCCTTCCCTGCCGGAATCTCGTGGGAGGAGCTCGACCGAATGGGCTTCAAGCTGCGTCTCTCGGAGCTCGAGCGCGGCGCGGTCAACGTCGTCGTCCAGCCCGGCCAGTGGGAGCTCCCGCGCGTCGACCATCTCGGGCTCGCCCTCGACGAGGAGGAGTTCGCCGACGTGATCGATCGAGCGGTCGAGCGGGAGCTGCGCATCCAGGCGCACGGGGGCCGGCGCACGTTCATCGCCACCAACGCCGGGTACCGGCTCGAGGTGCATCCGCCGCGCGAGTGGCTCGACGAGCTGCTCGGCTCGACCGACGACCTCACGCTCAGCGAGCTGCACCTGCTCGCGGACGAGCCCGAGGCCAAGGCGGTCGCGCTCGCCGAGTTGCTCGAGCTCGAGCGGGACGGGACGAGCGTCCACGTGGGCGACTCGGTCGTACGCTTCCTCCCCGGCGGGCCGCAGGGCAGGCCGCAGCTCCACGCCGAGCTGCTGACGTGACAACGCGCGTTGTCGGGGACAGTCCCTGACAATCGGGCTTGTGCTCCGAAGCAAGTCGTAGACTCGGCGCGTGAGCGAAGACCGGACGTACGCCGCCGCCGGGGTCTCGCTCGCGACGGCGGAGGGGATCGTCGAGCGCCTGCGCGCCGCCGTGGAGTCCACCGGCGCACGTGGCTTCGGTGCCTTCGCCGGCCTCCATCCGTTGGACGACCGCCGGCTGCTCGCCGCCTCGACGGACTCGATCGGGACGAAGCCGATCGTGGCCCGCAAGCGGGGTAAGCTGCGGGCCTGCGGCGCCGACATGGCCGCCCATTGCATCAACGACGTGATCACCTGCGGCGCCGACCCGCTGATCCTGCTCGACTATGTCGCCGCCAACCAGCTCGATCTCGAGCAGGTCGCCGAGCTCGTGGAGGGTGCGGCGGACGTGTGCCGCGCGGCCGGCGTGGCGCTGATCGGCGGCGAGACCGCTGAGCTGCCTGGTGTCTACCGCGAGGGCGAGCTCGACTTCGCGGCGACCTGCGTCGGGATCGTCGACCGCGACCGGGTGATCGACGGCTCTGCCGTGCGCGCCGGCGACCACGTCGTCGGCCTGCCCTCGGCCGGAGTGCACGCGAACGGGTTCACGCTCGTCCGGCAGGTGCTCGAGCTGGAGGACTACGACGGGGCCGATCTGCTGGCGCCGACCCGGCTCTACCTGGAAGACGTTCGCCGGCTGCGGGAGACCGCGCACGCGTTCGCCCATGTCACGGGCGGCGGGATCGAGGGAAACCTGAGCCGCGTGATCCCGGCTGGGTTGCGGGCCGAGCTCGACTGGGACGCCTGGGAGCGGCCACCGGTGTTCGACTGGCTCGGGCGCCACGTCGACGAGGAAGAGGCGCGGCGGGTCTTCAATCTCGGGATCGGCTACTGCGCGATCGTGGCATCGCCGGAGGGAGGCGACCTGGTCATCGGCAGGGTCGTCGAAGCGTGATCGGCGTCCTCGTCAGCGGCGAGGGATCGAACCTGCAGGCACTGCTCGACGCCGGGCTCCCGGTCGTCGCGGTGGCCTCGAACCGGGCCGGTGTGCGGGCGCTGGAGAGGGCGGAGACGGCCGGGGTGCCCGCCGCGGCGTTCCTGCTCGACGAGTTCGCCGACCGCGCGCAGCGCGACGCGACGATGGCGAACTGGCTGCAAGAGCAAGGCGTTCGACTCGTTGTCTGCGCCGGCTACTTGCACCTGCTCACGTCTGCGTTCCTCGATCGCTTTCCCGAGCGGATCGTCAACGTGCACCCCTCGTTGCTGCCGGAGTTCCCCGGAGTGCGCGCGATCGACGAGGCGCTGGAAGCCGGGGTCGAGACGACCGGCGTCACCGTGCACCTCGTCGACGAGGGCCTCGACACGGGCACCGTGATCCGCCAGGAGCCCGTGCCGGTCGAGCCGGCCGAGACGCTCGTCGAGAGGATCCACGCGGTCGAGCACCGGCTGTTGCCCGAGGTGGTGAGGGAACTGTGCGTGCGCTGATCTCGGTGTGGGACAAGACCGGCCTGGACGGCTTCGTCAAAGGTCTCGCGTCGCTCGGCTGGGAGCTCGTGGCGAGTGGCGGCACCGCCGCCTACATCGAGGAGCTCGGCCTGGACGTGACGAGCGTCGAGAGCCTGACGGAGTTTCCGGAGATGCTCGGCGGCCGCGTGAAGACGCTCCATCCCGCCATCCACGCCGGCATCCTCGCGCGGCGCGGCGTCGACGAGGATCTGGAGACGATCGCGGAGCACGGAATCGAGCCGATCGATCTCGTCTGCGTGAATCTCTATCCCTTCGAGCAGACGGCCCAGAGCCGGGAGGCCGACGAGAAACAGGTCGTGGAGATGATCGACGTCGGTGGGCCGACGTTGCTGCGAGCTGCGGCGAAGAACCACGAGCACGTCATCCCCCTCTGCCGGCCGGTCGACTACGAGAGCGTTCTCACCGAGCTGCGGGCGAGGGACGGCGACCTCTCCACGGAAACCCGCTGGCGACTTGCTTCGGTGGCCTTCGCCACCACCGCCGCCTACGACGCCTCGATCGCACGCTGGTTCGGCGAGACCGATCCAGTTCCCCGAGTCGTACATTCCCGTCTTCGAGAAGGTCACCGACCTCCCCTACGGGGAGAACCCGCATCAGGGTGGCGCCTACTACTCCGAGCGCGGCGCGCGCACGCACCTGCTCGCGCGGGTCGAGCAGCTGCACGGCCGCGAGCTCTCGTTCAACAACCTCAACGACTTGAACGCGGCGCGCCTCGCGGTGCGTGAGTTCGCTCTCCCTGCCTGCGTGATCGTCAAGCACGCGAACCCGTGCGGGGTCGGGGTCGGTGCGACGATCGACGAGGCCTACGCGCGCGCGCTGGCGGCCGACCCGATCTCGGCCTATGGCGGCGTCGTCGTCCTCAACCGCGGTGTCAGCGCGGCGCTCGGCGATCTGATCGCGTCGCAATTCGTCGAGGTGCTGTTCGCGCCCGGCTACGACGAGGTCGCGCTCGAGGCGCTCGTGCAGAAGCAGTCGATCCGGATCCTCAACGACCTCGAGCGCCGCACGGCGCAAGCATCGGAGCGTGACTTCAAGCGTGTTCTCGGCGGCCTGCTCGTCCAGGACCGCGACTGGGACGTCGCCGACCGGGAAGGGATGGAGGCCGTCGTCGGCAAGCCGAGTGAGGCGACCTGGGGCGACCTGCTCTTCGCGTGGCGCGTCTGCAAGCACGTCGCCTCGAACGCGATCGTGATCGCGAAAGACCTGCAGACGCTCGGAATCGGCGCCGGGCAGATGAGCCGCGTCGATGCGGTCCGGCTCGCGGTCGAGAAGGCGGCCGAGCTCGGCCACCCACTCGAGGGAGCCTCACTCGCGTCGGATGCGTTCTTCCCTTTCCCGGACGGACCGCGCCTGGCGCTCGACGCCGGCGTGACCGCCCTGATCCAGCCCGGCGGCTCGAAGCGCGACGCGGAGGTGATCGACGCGGTGAAGAGCGCCGGCGCCGCGATGGTCTTCACCGGGCGCCGGCACTTCAGGCACTAGCTAGGTCGTGTCGCCGCGACTGCTGTTGAACGTGCGGTCGGCGTAGCCCAGCGCCTCGCTGAGAAACGCGCCTGCGAAGGCGGCAAGGCCGATCGCGATCATGTCGGGCCATCGCGTGTCCGAGAAGACGGCGATGATGAAGAAGCCGACCGCGACGAGCAGCAGGATCGTACGTACACCGAGATTCATGAGCTCTCCTTGACGGGGATACTCGCCGGGTGGCCGAGTCCGATCTGCGTATTCGCAACACGCTCTACGCCTCCTTTGTCCCGATGGACCGCGACGGCGCCGACGACGAGCCCGACTCCGACCGCCTCGAACGCTGACGGCACCTGCGCGAGGACGACGATGCCGATCACCGTCGCGGTTGCGGGCAGGAGCGAGACGAGCAGTGCGTAGGTGGCGCGGGGGAGGCGCGCCATCGCGAGCTGGTCGCAGACGTACGGGATCACCGACGAGGCGATGCCGACACCGATCCCCGCCGCGAGGGCGACCGGGTCGGCGAGCGCGGGCACCGCGGCCCAGCCTGCCAGAGGTGTCACGACGACCAGCGCGACGAGCATCGAAGCGCCGAGCGCATCGATTCCGCTGGCCTCCGCTGCTCCGCGCGACGCGGTGCCCGAGCACGATGTAGAGCGCGAAGAGGACGGCGTTGGCGAGCGCGAGCGCGACGCCGAGCGGCTCCCCCTCGAGCCGCACGTCGGTGAGCAGGTAGACGCCGGCGACGGCCAGCAGCAGCGCGAGCCCGTTTCGGGCCGTCCGCGCTCCGAGCGCCGCCAGCGCGATCACAGGCAGGAACTCGATCGCGGCGACCGTCCCGAGCGGCAGCCGGTCGATCGCGAGGTAGAAGCAGACGTTCATCACCGCCAGCACGGCGCCCCACGCCACCACGATGCGCCGTGCGGAGGCCGACATGCGTGCCCAAGCCCGCCACGGCCGTCGCCAGGCCGCGAACACCGCCGCGGCCGCGGCAATCCGCAGCCACGCCACGCCGAGCACGTCGACCCGTGCGAAGAGCAGCACCGCGAACGCCGGCCCGAGGTAGTGGAACACCGCACTGCCGACGAAGAAGACGTGCGGTGGCAGGTTCCTGCTCTTCATCCCGGTATGATCGCGGTCTAATCGCCGAATCGACCCGCGACAGCGAAGGGGTTCAGGAGCAGATGCCTGCGAAACTACGGTCGAACACCGAACGCACCTTCGACTCCACCGATGCGCGCCTACTCACAGAGCTGCAGGGAGACGCAAGGCTCACGAACGCCGAGCTCGGCCGCCGCGTCAGCCTCTCGCCGCCGGCCGTCGCGGACCGCCTGCGCCGGCTCGAGCGCGACGGCGTCATCACCGGCTATCGCGCCCAGGTCGACCCGAAGGCGCTCGGGTACACGCTGGGCGCGATCATGCGCGTCCGTCCCTCGGCCCGCCAGCTCCCCAAGGTCGCAGAGCTTGCGCGCGAAAGTCCCGAGGTGGTCGAGTGTCACCGGATCACCGGTGAGGACTGCTTCTTCCTCAAGCTGCACCTGCGGGACATCGAGCACCTGGAGGAGGTCGTCGACCGCTTCCTGACCTACGGTCAGACGACGACGTCGATCATCCAGTCGTCGCCGGTGCGTGGCCGCGGCCCTTCGGTTGCGTAGGCTTGCGCCGCGATGGCGCGCGAGTATCCCACGCTGCTCGAGCTCGTCGGCGACACGCCGATCGTCCGGCTCGACCGGATCGGACGCGATGTCGCGCCGACGCTGCTCGCGAAGCTCGAGTACCTGAACCCCGGCGGCTCGAACAAGGACCGCATCGGCATGGCGATGATCGAGGCCGCCGAGCGCGAGGGGAAGCTCAAGCCGGGCGGCACGATCGTCGAGCCGACCTCCGGCAACACCGGCGTCGGCCTGGCGATCGCGGCGGCCGCGCGCGGCTACCGCTGCATCTTCGTCATGCCCGACAAGATGAGCCAGGAGAAGATCGCCATGCTGCGCGCGTACGGCGCCGAGGTCGTGATCACGCCGACCGCGGTCGAGCACGACTCGCCCGAGAGCTACTACTCCGTCTCCGACCGGCTCGCCGAGGAGATCCCGGGCGGCTTCAAGCCGGACCAGTACTCGAACATGTCCAACCCGGAAGCCCACTACGAGACGACGGGGCCGGAGATCTGGGAGCAGACGGGTGGCGAGCTCGACGCGGTCGTGATCTCCGTCGGCACGGGCGGCACGATTTCGGGCGCCGGCCGCTACCTGAAGGAGCAGAACCCGGACCTCGTGATCGTCGGCGCCGACCCCGAGGGCTCGGTCTACACCTCGGAGGAGACGCATCCGTACCTCGTCGAGGGGATCGGCAAGGACACCTGGCCGGTGACGATGTCGCGCGACATCGTCGACCGCTGGGTGCGCGTCTCGGACCGCGACTCGTTCGTGACGGCGCGGAGGCTGGCGCGCGAGGAAGGGATCCTCGCCGGCGGCTCGGCCGGGACGACGATCTGGGCCGCGCTCGAGGTCGCGAAGGACTTCGGCCCGGAGGCGACGATCCTGACCGTCCTCCCCGACTCTGGCCGCTCGTACCTCTCGAAGTTCTACGACGACAACTGGATGCTCCAGTACGGGTTCCTCGAGCGTCGGTCGCCCGCGCCGACGATCGAGCAGGTGCTGCACTACAAGCGCGCGGAGGAGCACGAGATGCCGGATCTCGTCACGATCGAGTCGCACGCCAAGGTCGGCGCGGCGATCGACCTGATGCAGCGCTACTCGATCTCGCAGCTGCCCGTGGTGCGCAGCGACGGTGTCGACTCGCTCGCGGACGTGGTCGGCTCGTTGCAGGAGCGGGGCGTACTCGACCGCGTCTTCAAGAACCCGGACGCGCTGAACGAGGACGTCGCGGTGGCGATGCAGCCGCCGCTCGCGACCGTCGACGTGACCGACTCGCTCGACCAGGTCTTCGCCGACCTCTCGGGCCCGAACGCCGCGGTGGTCGTCGCGGCAGGCGGGCGCCCGGCTGCGATCCTGACGCGGTCCGACCTGTTGGAGTACCTGGCCCACCAGCGCTCGCAGGTGAACGGCGGGTCGTGAAGCTCTACGACTTCGCCGCTTCTGCGAACTGCTACAAGGTCCGGCTCCTCGCCGCGCAGCTCGGCCTCGAGCTCGAGCTCGTGCCGGTCGACCTCTTCGCCGGCGAGTCGCAGACGCCTGAGCATTTCGCGCGTAACCCCGCGGGGCGGACTCCCGTGCTGGAGCTCGATTCCGGAGAGCACCTCGCCGAGTCGGGCGCGATCCTGCTCTACCTGGCCGAGGGAACGCCGCTCCTGCCCGCCGACAAGCTCGGCCGCGCCCGCGCAGCGCAGTGGCTCTTCTTCGAGCAGAACCTGCTCGAGCCGAACATCGGCACCGGTCGCTTCTGGATTCTCACGGGCCGGGCCGAGGGCCACGAGCAGCTCGTCGCGCGCTGGCAGAAGGTCGGCCGACACTCGCTCGACGTGCTCGAGCGGCAGCTTGCGGCGAACGAGTTTCTCCTCGGCTCGGACTACTCCGTCGCAGACATCGGCCTCTACGCGTACACCCACGTCGCCGAGGACGCAGGCATCGCGCTGGCGGACTACCCGGCCGTCGTGGCGTGGCTGCGGCGGGTCGAGGCCCAGCCTGGCTTCATGAACGATCTCGAGCGCTATCCGGAGCACGCCGGCCCGGGAGGACGCTCGGCGCACGGCTAGCTCCTAGGCCGCTTCTTCGAGAACGCGGACGCGGCGGCGCCTCGCGGCGGCGTTCTCCTGTCGCACGGCGACGAACACCGAGCCGACGATCAGTGCTGCGCCGATCCCGATCGCGAGCGTCAGCTGCTCGTCCAGGAGCAGGGCGCCGAGCAGGATCGCGACAAGGGGGTTCACGTACTGGTGCGTGACGACCTTCGAGATCGGCGCGTTCCGCAGCAACCATGCGTAGGCCGTGAACCCGATCAGCGAGCCGAAGACGGCGAGATAGAGCCACGCCGCGATCGACTGGAGGCTGAAGCCGGCCGCGTCCATCGTCCACGGCTCGCCGGTCGCGACGCCGAGGAGGACCAGGAAGACGCCGGCGCTCAGCATCTCCCAGGTGGTCGCGACGAAGCCGTCCCGGGGGAGCGGTAGCCGGTGGCCGAAGAACGAGCCGAGCGACCAGGAGATGCTCGCGCTGACCGCGATCGCCAGGCCGACGCGCTGGAGGCGCCGCCGCCGCCCGGGATCACGATCAGCGCGAGCCCGGCCAGGCCCACGAGCACGCTCAGCCGCGTCGCCAGCGCGACGCGCTCGCGCGCGATCGTGCGAAGGAGGATCACCTGGAGCGGCACTGTGCCGGCGATCATCGCGGCGATGCTCGAGTCGATCCGCGTCTCGGCCAGCGTGACCATGCCGACCCCGAGCGCGAGCAGCGCGACGCCGAGCAGTGCGGAGGAGGCGAGCTCGCGCCGTGTGACCCGGATGCTCCGCCCTCGCAGCCACAGGATCAGCGCCAGCAGCGCGCCGGCGAGCAGGAAACGAGACCCGGCGGAGAGGAAGGCGGGCAGCGTCCGCACCGACAGCTTGATCGCGACGTAGGTCGAGCCCCAGACGAGGTAGACGGTCCAGAGGGCGGTGAGGAGCTTCCAGGGAGCCGGGGTGGCCATACTCATGCGAACGCGCTCGGGGCGCGCGAGATTCCTCAGGGAATGGCCGATCCCCGCGAATCGTTGGGACCGGCATGCTTCCGATCGGCATCCTCTACGAGCATCCCGAGTGGTTCAAGCCACTCTTCGCGGAGCTCGATCGCCGTGGACTGCCGTACGAGAAGCTCGACGCTACGCGCCTCGTCTTCGACCCGGACGACCGTGAACACGCCTACTCGCTGGTCGTCAACCGCATGAGCCCGTCGGCGTGGACGCGTGGACACGAGCGCGCGATCTTCCATTCGTTGCACTACCTCGCTCACCTCGACCGGATCGGCGCGCCCGTTCTCAACGGGCTTGGCGCCTACGAGCTGGAGCTTTCGAAAGCGCGGCAGGCGTCGCTGCTCGCAGAGCTCGGTATCTCCCATCCGCGGACACGGGTCGTGGCCGACTCGTCCGCGGTTCCCGCGGCGGCGAGCGAGCTGGAGTTCCCCGTCCTCGTGAAGCCGAATATCGGCGGCAGCGGCGCCGGGATCAGCGCCTTCGACTCGCCGGCCGAGCTCGCCGAAGCAAGCTTCGATCCTGGTCTCGACGGGACGCTTCTCGTTCAGGAGCAGCTACCTGCGGCAGGGGACTCGATCGTTCGCATCGAGATCCTCGACGGCGAGTACCTCTATGCGATCCGCATCCTGCTCCTGCCCGGCAGCTTCAATCTCTGCCCGGCCGACTACTGCGAGCTGCCGGGAGTCGCGGACGGTGTCTCCGGACGAGGGCTGCCGATCGAGGCCTACGAGCCGCCGGCGGACGTGGTCGAGCAAGCGAGGCTGATCGCACGGGCGGCCGGCCTCGACCTCGGCGGGGTCGAGTATCTCGTGAACGCGCGCACGGGCGAGCCGACGTTCTACGACGTGAACGCCCTCTCGAACTTCGTCGCGGATCCGCTGAACGTGATCGGGTTCGACCCGTTCGTGAATCTCGTCGACCTGATCGAGTTGCGCGCAGGCGCGCGTGCGCCCGCGCGGGCCGTCCTCACGCCGAGCGGATGAAGCTGGCCTCGTGGCCGCGGCGGTTCGCGGCCTCGAGCTCCTCGGGCGTCAGGGCGCCGATCCGCTCGAGCAGCTCCAGCTCGTCGCGGAGGTGCGTGTGCATCATCTCCGGCCCGTCCGTCGCGATCGTGAAGGCGACCCCGTTGTCGACGAAGGCGCGGAAGGTGTCGCGGACGGCATCCTCGTCCGCCAGTGCCTTGGTGAGCAGGTTGGAGGTCGGGCAGATCTCGAGCACGATGCCGGCGTCGCGGAGCAGGCGCATCAGCTCCGGGTCTCGCGCCGCGAGGATGCCGTGGCCGATCCGTTCTGGGCGCAGGTGCTCGACCACCTCGCCGATCTCCTCCGCACCGGTCTCCCCCTCCTCGCCGACGTGGATCGTGATCCCGAGGCCGGCCGCGCGGGCCGTCTCGACCATCGGCTTGATCTGGGTGTAGTCGTAGCGGCCGCCGCCGGGCCGCGGGCCGGCGATGTCGATCCCGACGACTCCGCGCGAGGCCCACCGGATCGCCTTCTCGACGACGACCTCGTTCTGCCGCGCCGCGAACGTGCGGTCCATCATCAGGATCAGGCCGCAGCGCACTTGCGGATACTCGATCGAGGCGCGGTCGAGCCCGCGGATGGCGGCGAGGATGATGTGGTCGAGGTCGCGCTCGCCGCCGCGGTTCCGCTTCATCGGGTTGAAGCGCAGCTCCAGCGTCGTGATCCGCTGGCTGCGGTAGGCGCCGCCGATCGCGCCGTACACCGATTGCTCGACGGCCAGCGGCGACGACTGGATCAGCTCCGTCCAGTGGTAGATGCGGTCGAGCGCGTCGAGGTTCTCCACCCCGCGCGGATCCGAGACGGTGACGAGTGCGTCGAACTCCCAGAAGTCCTTGACCGGGAGCGCGATTCCCTGCTCGTGCGCGAGCGACCAGAGGATGTCGGAGGCAACGGAGCCGCCGAGGTGGGTGTGCAGCTCGGCGAGGCCGTCGATGTTCACGTAGGCGGCCCCACGGCGCGCGCGACGAAGTCGCGCAGCAGCGGGATGATCTGCGGATCGATCGAGTGTCCCAGCAGGGGCGACTCGTGGTAGGCGACGTCTGCGCCGGAGGCGACCATCAGCTCGCGGGCCGCGCGGCTCCAGTCGACCGGGATCACGTTGTCGAGGGCGCCGTGTGCGATCGTGGCCGGCCAGCCGTCGAGCTCGGAGACGTCCAGGTCGAGCCCGTCGACGTTCGGCATGAAGCCCGAGAGCGCGATCACCGCCTGCGGCCGCTTCGCAGGACCACGGCCGAGGGAGAGCGCCCAGGTCATCGCCGTCCCTTGCGAGAAGCCTCCCAGGATCAGCGGCGGCCGCTGGGCGTCGAGCAGCTCCGCGAGCGCCTCGAAGCTCGGCCAGAACGTGGCCGGGTCGGGTGTCGGGATCCCGCCGAGGGCGTACCAGTGCGCACCACCTGGGGGAAGCGCGTGGAGGGCACGCGGCGTCACCCCGTGCAGGCGGCGTTCGGGGTCGAGCGCGTCGAGCAGCGGGTACAGGTCGTGCTCGTCGGCGCCGCGGCCGTGCAGGAGGACCAGCGTCCCCTCCGGCTCGCCGGCGGCCGGCCGCTCGAGAGCCGTGAGACTCATCCGCGCGGGTTCGGCAGCGGTGTCAGCACCGGCTCGATCCGCTCGCGCAGGTGCTCGAAGTCGGGCGGCAGCGAGAGTCGCTCGCCGAGGTGCTCGGGGTCCTCGTCGACGGCGAAGCCGGGGCCGAGCGTGGCGAGCTCGAAGAGGATGCCGTTCGGCTCGCGGAAGTAGACCGACTTGAAGTAGAAGCGGTCGATCACGGGAGTCGGATGCAGTCCGGCCTCGGCGACGTGCTGCCGCCACGCTTCGTGCTCGTCCATCGTGCTCGCCCAGGCGACGTGGTGGACCGTCCCGGCGCCAGGGACGCCCCTCCCGGCCGGTGCCGGGTCGTAGGCGTAGAGACCCCCGCGCCGCTCGCCACGCGCCTCCCAGAGGTTTTCGCCGCGCGGCTCGAACGCGAGCGTCTCCTCGAGCAGCTTTCGGCTGCGCTCGGGATCGATCGCGTAGGCGCGGACGCCGTCGAAGCCCTGCAGCGCGTGCTCTTCGGGGATCTCCGGGTGCTTCGCGACGAGCGGCTCGTCCTCGGTCTCGACGACCGCGAGCTCGAGGCCGACCCCCTCGGGATCCTCGAAGCGAAGCCGGCCGTCCTCACGCGCGATCGCGTCTGCCTCGCCGGCCAGGCGCCGCTCCCAGAAGTCGAGCGCCGCCTCCGAGCCGACCCGCCAGGTGATCGTGTGGATCATTCCCGGGCCGGCCGTCCCGCGCCGCGCACCGGGGTATTCGAAGAACGTGATGTCGGAGCCGGCGCTCCCCTTCTCGTCGGCGTAGAAGAGGTGGTAGACGGTCGGATCGTCCTGGTTGACCGTCTTCTTGACCAGCCGGAGACCGAGGACGCGGGCATAGAAATCCACGTTCCGGGGCGCGTCGCCGGTGATCAACGTGATGTGGTGGACGCCTTCGAGCCGCATCGGAGCATTGTGCAGACGCGCATAGACTCCGTGCGAGATGAAGGTGGGCATCGTCGTCCCGTTCTCGTGGTCCTTTTGGGGTGCCGTCGTCGAGCACGCGGAACTCCAGGCGGCTGCGCTCCGCGATCGCGGGCATGACGTGCGCCTGATCATGGGCAACGACCCTCCCGGTCAGTTCACGCGCGTGCTGCACCCACGCATCGGCCGCCACGGGGAGCCGCCGCCGGAGGTGATCCCGATCGGCCGCTCGGTGATCGTCCCCGCGAACGGCTCGCTGCCGAACATCATCCTCAGCCCGCGCTCGCTCCTCCGGGTCCGCCGCGTGCTCGCGGCCGAGAACTTCGATCTGCTCCACCTGCACGAACCGATGACGCCGACGCCGTGTATCGCCGCGCTCGCGTTCTGGGACGGGCCGATGGTCGGCACCCACCATGCGAGCGGGACTCTCGGCTGGATGCGGCTCGCGACGCCGGTGTGGGGCTTCCTCGAGGAACGGCTCGACCGGCGCATCGCGGTCTCGGAGCAGGCGCGCGCCTCGGCGCAGCGGTGGCTTCCGGGCGAGTACGAGATCGTCCCCAACGGTGTCCTGATCCCGGAGGGCGCCGAGCCGGGCGGGCGCGAGCACCGCGTGATCTTCGCCGGGCGCCAGGAGACGCGTAAGGGCCTGCACGTGCTCCTGCGCGCCTGGCCGGACGTGCGGAAGCGAACGGGAGCCCGGCTCCGGATCGCCGGCGCGGACCCGCTCGCCGTCCGGCTGCTGCTGACCCGGCTGCGCGTGTCTGACGACGGGATCGACGTCCTCGGCTTCCTCAGCCAGGAGGAGCTGACGGCGGAGCTCGCTTCCGCCAAGGCGCTCGTCGCGCCGTCGCTCGGCGGCGAGAGCTTCGGGATGGTGCTGACGCGGGCGTTCGCGTGTGCGACGCCGGTCGTCGCGTCGGACATCTCGGGCTACCGCGACGTGATGACCGCCGAGACCTCGGTCGGCGTGCCGCCGGCGAGCCGCGTAGCGCTCGCCGACGCGATCGCCGAGCTGCTCGAGGACGAGCCGCGCCGCGAGGCACTCGGGGCCGCGGCACGGCAGCTCGCGATCGAGCGCTACTCGTGGGCGGACATCGCCCGCCGGCTCGACGGGATCTACGACGCGGCCCGCGGAGTCGAGAGCGCCGGAGGCCGCGTGAGAGGTGTCCCGCGCAGCCCTTGGCTGCGGGCTTCGCTCGTCATCCCTTTCCTCGCCGCCGTCGTCGTCCTGCTCTGGTGGCGGGGTCCCGACTGGAACACCGTCTATCGGGCGTTCGACGTCGTCAACTGGGCCTGGATCGTCTTCGCGGTCGGTCTCAACCTCGGCTCGGTGCTGCTGCGCTCGCTGGCGTGGCGGCTGACGATCGACCAGGCGCTCGACCCGCCGCATCCCCGCTTCAACTGGGTCTTCTCCGGCTTTGCGATCGGTCTGCTCGCGAACGCGATTCTGCCCGGCCGGATCGGGGAGCTCGCGCGTGTCGCGGTGCTGCGCCGCCGGTTGCCGCACGGCAGCGGCACGACCAGCCTGCTCGTCGGCACCGTCTTCGCGCACCGACTCTTCGATCTCTTCCCAGCGCTGCTGCTCGTCGCCTACGTGATCAAGACGGCGAGGATCCCGCACTGGGCGGCCACGAGCCTGATCATCGTCTCGGTGCTCGGCACCCTCCTCTTCACGGCCGCGGTGCTCAGCGCCCGGCGGCGCCACCACCGTCCGCCTCTCGACGGTGCCCATACGCTGCGGCGGCTGCTCGCGATGGCCAGGCAGGGTCTGTCGGTGCTCCGCTCGCCGCTGCCCGCGGCGGGCGCGATCGTGCTCCAGTGTGGCGGCTGGTTCCTCCAGCTCCTGGCCGTCTACGTCGCCATGCGCGCGTTCGACATCCACGCGCCGCTCCCGGCCGCGGCTCTCGTGCTGCTGCTGATGAACGTGGCGACGATCTTCCCGCTCTGGCCGGGCAACATCGGGCTGCTCCAGGCGGCGGTCGCGCTGCCGCTCGTGAGGTACGGCGTGGCCTACTCGACCGGCTTCGCGTTCGCGCTGGTGCTGCAGGTGGTCGAGATGTCGGTCGGCGTCGGAGTCGGCATGCTCTTCCTCGCGCGCGAGGGCCTCTCGTTTGCCACGCTGCGCGGGATGCCGGACGCGTCCGAGTTCACCAGTCGAGGACGAGTCGCCGCCGGCGGAGGCGGCCCGTGCGCGCGCTGGCGTGTCCGGCTAGCCTCAAAGGCGTCCTCGCCGCACCCGCGGCTGCCGTGGCTCTGGCGGAGGGCCTCCGCGCAGGCGGGGCGGACGCGGTGGAGCTCCCGGTCGCCGACGGAGGCGAAGGCACCGCCGAGGTGTTGCGGCTCGCCCTCGGCGGCGAGTGGCGGGAGGCGGAGGTGCACGACGCGTTCGGCCGGCCGCGCTCTGCGCGCTGGCTGCTGCTCGCGGACGGCACCGCGGTCGTCGAGGCCGCCGCTGCCGTGCCGCTCGATCCCGAGCGTCTCGACCCGCTCGCGGCTTCGAGTCGGGGGTACGGCGAGCTGATCGCGGCGGCGCTCGCCGAGGGCCCGACGGAGCTCCTGCTGTGCCTCGGCGGCACGGCGACGATGGATGCCGGCGCCGGGCTGCTCGAGGTCGTCGGGGAGCTACCGGTCCCGGCGCGCGTCGCCTGCGACGTGACCGCGACGCTCGTCGAGGCGCCGAGGCTCTTCGGCCCGCAGAAGGGCGCCGGCCCCGCCGAAGTGGCGGAGCTCGAGCGCCGCTTCGCCGCGCGAGAGGAGCTTGTGTTGATTCAACACAAGCCCGGTGGAGGCGCTGCGGGCGGTCTCGGGGCGGCGCTCGCGTTCCTCGGCGCGGAGCTCGTGCCGGGTGCTGCGCTCGTGTTGGATGCGGCCGGCTTCGATGCCTCCGGGTACGACCTCGTCGTCACGGGCGAGGGGCGCGTCGATGCCACGACAGCGCTTGGGAAAGCGCCCGGCGAGGTCGTACGACGCTCTGCCGGGACGCGGTGTGTCGTCTTCGGCGGCATCGTCGAGATGGAGATTCCGGGTGTTGAGACGGTCGCGCTCTCGGGCGATCCGGCTCGGGCGCGGGACGACCTCGTCGAGCTCGGACGGGACTTAGTGTTGAATCAACACTAAGTCGTGCGGGCTTCGGCTTCGCGCAGCTTGTGCGCGAGCGCCTGGACGAGCTTCCAGGCGATGCGTGCGTCCGTTTCGACGATCGGGCGGAACTCCCAGAACGTCATCGCGTAGCACGTCATATCGGTCTCGGCGGTCACAGTCGCGGTACGGGCGCCCTCGTCGATCAGGGCGATCTCGCCGAAGTAGTCCCCCGGGCCGAGCGTGCCGCGGGCCTGGCCCTGGACCGTCACCTTCGCTGTTCCCTCGGCGATCACGAAGAAGCCGGCGCCGCCCTGGCCCTCGCCCGCGATCGTGTCTTCGGCCGAGTACTTTCGCTCCTTGAAGGAATCGGCGATCCGCTCGAGATCGCGCTTCTCCAGCTCGGCGAACAGAGGCACCTGCTTGAGAGTTTCCAGGGAGGGACGGGCCACGGCGCGATCTTAACCGGCGTCGCCGGTGGGCGGAAGCGGTGCCGCACCGGCCGCGCGCTGGGCCAGCTCCTCGATCGTCCCCTCGGCGGCCTCGAGCCGCGCGAGGCAGAAGCGGAGCAGCTCCTCGCCGCGCTCCCAGAGCTTGATCGCCTCGTCGAGGTCGGCGCTGCCTCGCTCCAGGCGCTCGACGATCTGCTCGAGCTCCTTCTGCGCTCTCTCGAACGTCAGCTCGTCGCTCACGGGCGCACCTCCTCGACGCGGGCGCCGAATGCTCCTTCGGCCAGCTCGACGTCGACCTGCTCGCCGGGCGACAGGCCGGCGGTCGTGCGCAGGATCGACGTCGCCGGCGCGGACGATGGCGTAGCCCCGCCCGAGCGTGGCGCGCGGAGAGAGCGCGGCGAGGCGGCCGCCGGCGCGCTCGAGCGCGCGCACGGCGCCGCTCGACGAGGAGAGCCGGCCCTCGGCGCAGGCGGTCGCGCAGGAGCGAGAGGCGCTGCGCATCCCGGTCCAGCGCCCTGCGCGTGCCGCGCTCGAGCGCCGCCCGCGTCCGCGTGAGGCCCTCACGCTCCCGCTCGATCGAGCGCCGAACGCAGCGTTCGAGCGAGCCGCGGGCGCGCGTCAGCTCGGCACGGAGCGCCTCGAGATCGGGGACGACGAGCTTGCCCGCCGCCGTGGGGGTCGACGCGCGGACGTCCGCAGCGAGGTCGCACAGCGGCGTGTCCTGCTCGTGCCCGACGGCCGAGACGATCGGTACCGGGCAGGCCGCGACGGCGCGAACGACGCTCTCGTCGCTGAACGGGAGCAGGTCGTCGAAGCTGCCACCGCCGCGGGTGAGGATGACGACGTCGATCTCGGGCTCGCGGCTGACCGCTTCGAGCGCCTCGACGATCCCGGCGGCGGCACGCGGGCCCTGGACGAGCGTTTCGGCGACAAGGACACGGGCCGGCGGGAAGCGGGTCTGGATCGTCGTGATCACGTCCCGGCGGGCGGCGGCGTCGCTGCCCGTGACGAGCCCGATCCGGCGCGGGAAGCGCGGCAGCGGACGCTTGCGCGACGCGTCGAACACACCCTCGGCCGAGAGCGCCTGCTTCAGCCGCTCGATCGCTGCCAGGTGTGCTCCGAGCCCGAACCGCTCCAGCGAGAGTGCCCGCAGACGAAACTCGCCCTTCGCGGCGAACAATTCGGCGCGGCCGAGCACGTGGATGCGCTCGCCCTCGGCGAGGTCGAGCTTGAGCGCGTCGAACGTGCGCCGCGGGATCGAGGCCGGCAGGCACGCGCCGTCCTCCGGGTCCTTGAGCGTGAAGAAGACGCTGCCCCAGCGTTCGTTCCGGCGCAGCTCGGTCACCTCGCCCTCGATCCAGAGCGTCGGCAGCCGCGCGAGCCAGTCGGCGACGCCGCGGTTGAAGCCGGCGACGGAATAGACCTTGCGGTCGCCGTAGAGCAGTGGCTCGACCTTCATCAACGCCGAGCGTAGATGATCGTTCTCGTGACGGAAGCCGTCCCGACGCTCGGTCTGGCGCGCTATCGCGCTCTCTTCCACGTTCCGCACGTCAAGCGCCTCGTCCTGAGCGGACTACTTGCGCGGCTGCCGATGGGAATGGTCGGGCTGGCGCTGCTGCTGCTCGTTCGCGAGCAGCGGTGGCAGCTATGCAGCGGCGGGCGCGGTCTCGGGCGCGTACTTCGTGGCGACCGCGGTCGGAGCGCCGATCGCGGGCCGGCTGGTCGACCGGCGTGGCCAGACGCGGATCCTGCTGCCGCGGGCGCTGATCTTCCCGTCCGCCCTGCTGGGCGTCTGCGCGCTCGCGCTGCTCGACGCGCCGTTGCCTGCGATTGCGATCTGCGCCGCGGCTGCAGGCGCGCTGATGCCGCCCATCGGCGCGTCGCTCCGCTCACTGTGGCCGCGGCTGTTCGCGGACGCGGAGCGCCGCTCGACTGCGTATGCGCTCGAAGCATCGCTGCAGGAGATCTTCTTCGTCGTCGGTCCGCTGCTCGTGGCACTGCTGACCGCCATTGCGTCACCCGTGCTCGCGCTCGCCGTGGCCGCGCTCGCAGGGGGCATCGGAACCGCTCTCGTCGCGCTTTCGGAACCCGTGCGCGCGTGGCGGCCGAGGAGGAGCGTCAGGTCCTGTCCATTCTCGGCGCCCTCGAGTCGCCGGGCGTGCGGACGATCATTCTGCTGGCCGCCTGCATGGGGCTCGGGTTCGGGGGCACCGAGGTCGGGATGCCGGCCTTCGCCGAGGGCCACGGCGGCGCCGAGCTCGGCAGCATGCCGCTCGCGCTCTTCGCGGGCGGCAGCCTGGTCGGTGGGCTGATCGCCGGCGCGCGCGCGACAGGGCCCCCGCTGCGGCTGCTCCGGATCTCGACGTTCCTCCTCGTCATCGGCCTCGCGCTGCCGTTGCTCGCGACGTCGCTGCCGACCATGTCGGTGCTCGCCTTTCTCGCCGGGCTGCCGATCGCTCCGGCGGTTATGGCCGCGTACGGGCTCATCGACTCGGTCGCGCGCAGGGGCACCGCGGCCGAGGCGTTCGCCTGGATCAGCACCGCAGTCTCGATCGGTCTCGCCGCGGGAACCGCCGTAGGCGGCGTCCTGATCGACGCGTTCGGCGTCCGCGCGTCGTTCGTGTTCGGGTGCGGCGGCGGTCCTCGTGGGCGCGATCCTCGTCGCGTTCGGAACCGGATTGGAAGAAGCCTAGAGCAGGATCTCGGCGGCCGTGCGGGGGTCGCAGCCCTGGTGCACCAGCTCGACCGCCTCGTGCAGATCCGCGTCCAGCGCCGCCGCGAGCTTCTCGGCGAGCGGCAGCGGGTAACCGGCCTCGATCAGCACGTGCAGGCGCCAGGACTCCACTTTGGCCCGCTCGCTGTGCTTGTCGATGAGTTCGGTCGTGTCAGCCATGGTCGTGCGTCGATTCTGAGCGCCTGTTCGTGCTGCAAGAGACGATCCCTCTCCCCGCTTGTTAGTGAGGAGATTGTTAGGAGCGTCGTGCGGCGGACGCTTCCTCGACGCGGCGTGAGAGCTCTGCGAGTCGCATCGCGAGCATGGCGCGCTCCGATTCGGCCTCGGCCGCGAAGGCGCCCAGCGTGCGCCGGAGCTCCGCGTCGGCGGCGGCGACCCGGTCCGCGAACGACGCCGCGAGGTCGTCGCGCTGGCGCTCGAAGTCGGCCTGAGCTTGCCGCTGGCGCGCCTCGAACCGCTGCTGCCCCGCGTCGCCCGTATGCGAGAGCCGCTCGGCGAAAACGGTGTCCGCCTGGCGGACGAACGTCTCGACGGCGCGGTCGAGCTCGCGCGACAGCCGTACCGCGGCCTCTTCGCGCGCGGCGCGCATCGAAGCCTCGAACTGCTGTCCGGCGGCCTCGGCGTACCGCTCCGCCTCACGGGAGATCACGCGCTGGAGCTGCTCGACCTGCCGGCGCTCGACATCCGCGAACGACGCTTCGATCCGGCGTGCCGCCTCGCTCTCGCCCCGCTCGACCTGCTCGGTCAGCGCCTGCTCGCGCCGCCGGAGGCGCTCGGCGATCTCCTCGATCACGCGCCGGCGCTCGCCCGTGTGGGCTTCGAGCTCCTCGAGCGCCTCCGCGACGGCCGCCTGCGCGGACCGCTCGAGCTCCTCCCGCAGCCGCAGCACCGAGGCGCGCTGTTCCTCGGACGTGGACACGAGCTCCGCCGCTTCCGCCTCGATTCTCGTCTCGGCCTCCGCGATCAGCTGCTGCTGGCGCTGCTCCAGCTTGCGCAGCTGCGTCTCCAGGTTCTGCTGCGCGCGCTCGAGGTCGTCCGTCCAGGCTCGGAGGCGCTCGTCGACGCGGCGTGTGGTCGTGGCAAGCGTGTCGGCAAGCTGTTCGCCGGCGGCCCGCTCGCGCTCGCCCAGCTCGTGACGGCGCTCGTCGGCGATCTTTCGCTCCTCCTTGGCCAGGGTCGAGAGCGAGTCCGCACGCATGCGCGCGAGCTGCATCTTCAGCTCGTCGGCGCTCGCTGCGGTCTCCTCGGTGACGAGGGCTCTCAATTTCTCCCGCGCCGCCTCGAGCGACGGGTCGGGTCCGCGTTTGCGCGCGAGGAAGACCGCGGCGACGGCGACCGCCAAGCCGAGAATCGCCACCGCCAGTGCAATCCGTTCGATCACGACCCCATCGTAGTCCGGCCCTATCCTGCGCCGATGGCGCTGGCAGAGGAGCTCGAGCGGATCGCGGAGCTTGCGGGGGCGACCGCCGTGCTCGCCGCCGAGGCGCAGGCTGGCGAGCGGGTCTACGTGTGCGCCTTCGAGGCCGATGGGGACGTGCGCACGTGGCTGGCGCTCGGCGAGAACGGCGAGCCGGTCTCGGACCGCCGTCGCGTGCGCGACGCGGTCGCGATCCTCGCCCTCTGCGAGCTCGCCGCAGAGACGGCCGCCGGCGGTGATCTCGACGACCTTCGCTCCCAGCTCACTGCGCTCCGGCTGACCGAGAATCCGCCTGGGATCGACGAGGCGGAACAGGCCGCGCTCGAGCTCCAGCACGTGCTCGGGACGCCGCCCGTCCTCGCCACCCCCGCGCGCCTCGACGAGATCGGCGCCGCGACCCGGAGGCTGGAAGCCGCTCTCGGCGGCGCAGTCCAGGGCTCCCCGTTCGCCGCGGCGATGAAGGGGGCGAGCGAGGTCGTCGGAAGCGCTTCAGCGCGAAGTCGAGAGCTCTTACCGCATCGACCTCCGGTAGCCTTGGGGCATGGAAGGCGGCAGCTTCGGATTCCCGTTCGGCGGCGACCCCGAGGAGCTCCTGCGCGGGATCCAGGAGTTCGCGGCGCAGCAGGCCGAGTCCGTGCACGAGGCGCAGCGAGAGCAATTCGCCACGCTGACGCTGAACACGGCGGTCGAGCTGACCGCCGCGGCGCTGAAGCAGGTGCAGGCGACCGGCGGGCCGGACGAGCAGGCGGTCGCACTCCGCGACGCGATGCGAGTGCTCTTCCCCGAGGCGGTGGCGCTGGTATCAGCCGCTCGCCAGGGTTTCATGCGCGAATCGCGCTAGACGCTCGGATCAGCAGAGCGCATCTGGGCCGCGAAGCGGCCCCTTCAGGGGTTTTCGCGCGCTGAGCATCCGCTTCTGCGGATGCTCAGCTTGCGCAACGAATAAGGTCTCGCGCCGTGTCCCTGCTCGACCGTGCCGTCGTTGCGCTGCTTCCGGCCGTCCCGAAGCCGGTGGTCATGCGCATCTCCTCCCGCTACATCGCCGGCCCGTCGCTCGAGGATGGGCGTCGCGTCGTCGCCGAGCTGAACGCGGAGGGCAAGCTGGCAACCGTCGACGTGCTCGGCGAGGAGGTCGCGAAAGCGTCGGAGGCGGAGGAGATCGCGGCGGAGTACGTGGCAGCACTCGACGCCTTCGAGCGGGACGACCTCGACGCGAACGTCAGCGTCAAGCCGACCGGGCTCGGGTTGAAGCTCGGCTACGAGCTCTGCAAGCGCAATGTCGAGACGGTGATCGCGGCCGCGGAGCCGACGAACCGCTTCGTGCGCATCGACATGGAGGACTCGTCCACGACCGATGACACCCTGCGGCTCTTCCGGGAGCTGCGCGACGAGGGGCACGCTCGTGTCGGCCCGGTCCTGCAGGCCTCGCTCAAGCGGACGGTCGCGGATGCCGCCTCACTCGCCGGAGCGAGCGTCCGGGTGTGCAAGGGCATCTACGTCGAGCCCGAGGCGATCCAGTTCCGCGATGACAAGGATGTGCGGGTCAGCTTCGTCCAAACGCTGGAGACGCTCCTGGACGGCGGCTGCTATGCGGCGATCGCGACGCACGACGAGTGGCTCGTCGACCGCGCGCTGGAGATGATCGCCGAGCGCGGCCTCGGGCCGGACGCGTACGAGTTCCAGATGCTGCTCGGCGTGCGGCCGGAGCTCGGCGACCGCATCGTCACCGCCGGCCACAGGCTCAGGATCTACGTCCCGTACGGCCGCCAGTGGTACGAGTACTCGCTGCGCCGTCTGAAGGAGAACCCGAAAATCGCCGGCTACGTCGCCGGCGATCTTGGACGAGCGATCTTCCGTAGGCGCTAGCGCGTCTTACGGAAGCGGCGGCCCGGGCGGGCCGGGAGCGACCTCGTCTTCCTCGACGACGGTCGCCCGGCGTCGCGGTGCTGCGGCGGGGGCCACCGGTGCACCCTCGACGTAGGCGGCGCGACGGCGGAACCCGCCCCAGCTCGACCAGAAGATCATCGAGATGACGAGGCCGAGGATGCCGACGATCATGAGGATGACGCCGATCGCGTTCACGTCGAGGCCCTCGGCTTCCGCCGTGACGCCCCACGTGAGCACCGCACCGACTGCGATCAAGAGGATGCTGACTGCTATTCCCATACCGCAGGTTGTCTCCGGCTCGACCGGTTTCTAAGCGTCGCGCTTCTTCTGCGGCGAGCACGACGTGCCCCGGTACCTTCGCGTCCTTCCCCGGCCACTCTTCGAGCCCGCGCAACGTCAGACCCGAACGCGCGACCGCGGTGACGAGCTCGCCGAGACCCGGGGCCGCGAAGTAGTCGCTCCGCCAGCGCCCGAACGCATCGAGGCACGCGCCCGCCGGGTGCTCGTCGTGCAGCAGCAGCACGCCGCCCGGGCGCAGCGCCGCTGCGACGCCGCCGGCCCACGCATCGAGGGCGCGCAGGCGCGCGAGCGACCCGTAGCCGAGGTAGACCAGGTCCCACCGTCCCAGCAGCAGCTCCGGCGGCAGCGAATGGACGTCGGCGTGCACCCACGGCAGGTCAGGCTTGCGCCGCCGCGCCGCCTCGATGGCCGCTTCGTCGTCGTCGACGCCCGTCACGAGCGCGCCCAGCTCGGCCAGGTCGACCGACTCGCGGCCCGTACCGCAGAGGAGATGGAGGACGCGGTTGCCACTCGCTCCGTGCAGCCGCTCCCTGATCCGCTCCGGCATCGCGGGTGCGGCGAGGACGTTCTCGGCCGTCCGGTGCGCGTCGTCGAACGCGCGGCGGTTGTGGTCGGTCGGCTCCATCTAGGCCTTCAAGGAGAAGCCGCCGTCGACGATCAGGGTCTGGCCGCGGATCATCTCCGCCTCGGGGGAGCAGAGGAAGGTGACGGCCTCGGCGATGTCCTCCGGCTTGACCAGCCGCCCCGCAGGGTTGTTCGCACCCATGCGGAGCATCTTCTCGCGGTTCGGAAAGTGCTCGAGCGCGCCGGTCTCGACGACCCCTCCGGACACTGCGTTCGCGCGGATCCCCAGCGGCGCGAGCTCCACGGCGAGGTAGCGGATGAGCGCCTCGAGCGCAGCCTTCGACGTGCCGACGAGCGTGTAGTTCTCGAGCACTCGGTGCGCCCCGAGGCTCGAGATGCCGATGATCGACGCACCGGGCAGCATCTGCGGGGCGACGACCCGGGTGAGTGCGAGCAAGGCGCGCGTGTTCGCCGTCAGCGTCCAGTCCCAGTGCTTGTCCTCCGTCTCGAGCGCCGGCCGGATCACGCCTGTCGCCGCGTTGTGGACGAGCACGTCGAGCGCCCCCAGCAGCGCGACCTCCTCGAGGACGCGGTCCGACGAGATGTTCCCGCGGATCAGGATCGGCTTCGCGCCGAGTGCCTCGAGCTCCTCGGCGGTCTCCTCGGCCGCCGCATCCGAGCGCATGTAGCCGATCGCGACGCGCGTGGCTCCGAGGCCGGCGAAGCGGAGCGCGATCGCCTTGCCGATCCCGCGCGATCCCCCGGTCACGAAGACCGAGGCGCCCATGAAAGTCACCTCGCGCCCCTGGCCGGCAGCGCCTCCCGGCCGGCGGAGCCGGCCTCCGGCGCAGCCTCGCCGAAGGGGCGAACGCGGCGCTCGCGGCCGGCGGCCCGTACCTCCGTACTGTTCCACCGGCCTACGCACCGCGAGCGACGCGCCAGGAACGCGAGGAGGCGGCGTCGCTCATCAAGGGTTTACGCGCCTGGGCAGCGAGTCGTACGCCGGCGCGGAGCTCGGGATCTGCTCCCAGCCGAGCCGCTCGCGCGATTCCTTTTCGCCGCCCTCGGCCTTCGAGGAGGCGTGCCCGAGCGCGTCGAGCAGCCGCATCTTCTCCTCGCCGTAGCGGCGGACCGGGTGGTCGGCCGGCAAGTCCTCGATCAACTCGCGGACGCGCGCGCGCAACTGGTACGCGAAATGCGGCGTTGCGGGCCCCACGAGGGCGTCGATGTCTCGGATCGAGGGCTCGGCCATCTGCCAAGCGTAACGGGTGCGCGGCGCGTCAGTAGGCTCGGCCGATGCGGCGCCCTCTCAGCACCGAGCTGATGCTGCTGGCGACCGTCGTCCTCTGGGCGCTCAATCTCACGGTCACGCGCTACATCCTCACGCACGGCTTCCAGCCGCTGGCGTACGCGACCGTCCGCTACGGCATCGGCGACGACGATCTTCGTCGGGATCGCCCTCATCGCCGAGCGATCGCTGCGGATTCGCCGCAGAGACCTGGGCCTCGTCGTCCTCGCCGCGCTGTGTCTCTGGCTGAACCAGATCTCGTTCGTCTACGCGCTCGAGAAGACGAGCGCCTCCACGATCGCGCTGATCCTCGGCGCGACCCCGATCTTCGCCGCGCTGATCGGGCTCTCGTTCGGCCTCGAACGTCTGTCGCGCAGGTTCTGGATCGCCGCCACGATCTCGTTCGCCGGCGTCGGCTTCGTCGCGCTGGGCTCGAGCGGCGGAGTCTCCGGCGACGTCCGCGGTGACCTGCTCGGCATCGCGACGGCCGCGACCTGGGCGGGCTACTCGGTCGCGGTCGCGCCGCTGATGCAGCGGTACTCGGCCTCGCAGATCAGCGCCGTCGTGCTCTCGCTCGGCTGGGTGCTGATCGCGCTCGTCGGCTTCCCGCAGGCGGCGGACCAGGACTACGGCCTCGGCTGGAAGGTGTGGGTGCTGCTCGCGTTCGCGACGCTCGGGCCGCTCGTGGTCACGAATCTGCTCTGGTTCCGCGCTCTGCACCGGATCGGCGCCTCCCGCGCCACGCTCGTCGCGAACCTGCAGCCGTTCGTCGCCGCCGTCTTCGCGCTCGTGCTGCTCTCCGAGCGGATGACGCTGCTCCAGGTCGTCGGCGGGATCCTGATCGCGGGCGGGATCCTGACCGCGCGGCGCCGTCCGCCCGCGCCCGCCTCCGAGTAGACCGGGTTCCGCGTGCTCCGGGAACGACCCTTCTCGTGCGGGCGATGAAACCGAGAAGGAGGACGCAGGAGATGAACACGTGGGTCTGGATCGTGCTCGCCGTTGTCGTCGTCGTCGCAATCGCGTTTGCGGTGGCCGGCTGCGATGCGCAAGCGCGTCAGAGCAGCTTCGTGAAGGGTTCGGGCCGGAGTACGACCACGTCGTGGAGGAGACCGGCGACGCCGCGAAGCCGAGCGCGAGCTGTCCGAGCGGCGGAAGCGCCACGACGGCTCGAGATCGTGTCGCTCTCGGACCGCAGGCGCGATCGGTACGCGGAGGAGGGCGGCAGGTGCAGGCTCGCTCGTCGACGAGCCCGAGGCGCGGTCCGCGAGGCGGAACAGGCAGCGTCAGCGCGTGATGTCAGACCGCGGGTATCCCGTGGCCGACGACTTCGAGCGGCGCGCCGCCGACGTGTCTGTCGACTACCCGGACGTGGTCGAGAACTTTCGCGATGGCCATCGCCTCGCGGTGAGGCGAGGACGAAGCGCTCCGCCAGGCGATGGTGCACTTCGGGCCGCCTTCGCAGAGCTCCTCGAAGGTGGCCGCGACCGCGAGGAGGTCAGGTCATGAGCGATGGCACCCAAGAGGAAACAGGGCAGCAACCGAACCCGAGGCTGCCGAGGAGGAGCGACCGCCCGGCACAGCCGACTCTCGTCCGAGAGGCCGAGGCGATCGACCGAACGCACCGAACAGAGCACGCAGGCGGAACCGACCGTGAGCCGCTCTTCGACGGCGCGGACCGAGACGCTTCGGCGAGCGCTGGACGAGCGTCCAGGCCGCGTTCGCGACGACCCGCGCGACGCGTCAGGAGGCCGACACGCTGGTAGCCGAGTGATGAAACAGCTGGCCGAGACGCTTCTCGGCAGAGCGATCGGACCGAGCGCAGTGGGACAACGATGAAGACGTGTCGACGGAGGATCGGATCGCCTGCAGCGTACCGGTCGTTCTTCGATCGATCTTCCGCCTGAGAAGCGGGTCGGGGCGTGCGCGGGCGCCAGCGGACCCATCGGCCGAGTAAGATCACGCCGTGCCCGACAGCGATTTCATGCCCCTGGACGGGTGGGACCACCTCGAGCTGTGGGTGGGCAACGCCAAGCAGGCGGCGTACTGGTACGAGCACGCGCTCGGGTTCGAGCGCACGGCCTACGCAGGCCCCGAGACCGGCATCCGCGACCGGGCCTCCTACGTGCTCGAGCAGGGCGAGATCCGGCTCGTGCTGACGAGCGGCGTGCGCGCCGACAGCGAGATCGTCCGCTTCGCGGCCGACGCACGGCGACGCCACGAAGGACGTCGCGCTGCAGGTGCCCGACGCGGGCACCGCGTACCGCGAGGCCGTCGCGCGCGGCGCGCGCGGGATCGCGGAGCCGCACTGGGTCGAGGACGAGCACGGCCGCGTCGAGCTCGCCACGATCGGAACCTACGGCGAGAACGTCCACACCTTCGTCAACCGCGCCGAGTACACCGGCCCCTACCTGCCGGGCTACGTCTCGCTGTCGCCGAACGGTCACCGGGGCAAGGGCGTCGGCCTGATCGCGATCGACCACGTGGTCGGCAACGTCGAGCTCGGGAAGATGAACCACTGGGTCGAGTTCTACGAGCAGGTCTTCGGGATGACGAACATCGTCCACTTCGGCGACGACCAGATCCAGACCGAGTACTCGGCGCTGATGAGCAAGGTGATGGCGGACGGCGCCGGCAAGATCAAGTTCCCGATCAACGAGCCGGCCGAGGGGAAGCGGAAGAGCCAGATCGACGAGTACCTCGAGTTCAACGAAGGGCCCGGGCGTCCAGCACATCGCGCTCCAGTCGCGAGAGCATCGTCGAGACGATCGAGGCGCTGAAGGGCCGCGGCGTTCTCTTCCTGGACACCCCCGAGGCGTACTACGACGAGGTCGAGGGGCGCGTCGGCGAGATCGCCGAGGACTACGGCGACCTGAAGCGGCTGCGGATCCTCGCCGACCGGGACGAGGACGGCTACCTGCTGCAGATCTTCACGAAGACCGCACAGGACCGGCCGACGCTCTTCTTCGAGGTGATCGAGCGGCACGGCGCGACGACCTTCGGCGAGGGCAACTTCAAGGCCCTGTTCGAGTCGATCGAGCGCGAGCAGGCCCTGCGCGGCAACCTCTAGCGACCTGTTTGACCGTCCGATCGCGCGTGCGATAACCAACGGGTCATCTAGCCTTCGGCCCATGACCCCGCAGCGCCGCACGGCGCTCGTCTCGATCGGCGCGGCGGCCGTGCTTGCGGCACTCAAGCTCGGCGCGGGCCTCATCAGCGGCAGCCTCGGGCTGATCTCGGAGGCACTGCACTCCGGGACCGATCTCGTTGCCGCCCTGCTCACCTTCTTCGCGATCGGCGTCTCCGGACGGCCCGCCGACGAAGGGCACCAGTACGGGCACGGGAAGGCCGAGCATCTCGCTGCCCTGGCGGAAGCGACTGTGCTTGCGCTGGTCAGCGTCGCCGTCGCTGCGCTGGCGGTGACGAGGCTGACGGGAACGACGAGCCACGAGGTCGACACAGCGTGGTGGCTCTTCGTCGTCGTGGCGGTCGTGCTCTTGATCGACCTCTCCCGCACGGTCGTCTCGTTGCGCACGGCGCGCCGTTACGGCAGCGAGGCGCTGCGCTCGAATGCGATTCACTTCGGCAGCGACTTCGCCGGGACGCTCGCGGTGCTTGCCGGTCTCGCCGCAGCGGCGGCCGGCTATCCGGGGGGCGACTCGATCGCGGCGCTCTTCGTCGCTGCTCTCGTCCTCATTGCCGCCGGCCGGCTGATCCGGCGGAACGTCGACGTGCTCATGGACCGCGCACCGGCTGACGCTGAGGCGGCTGCTCGGGCGGCGATCGCGGGCATCGAGCCGCCGGTCTCACTCTCTCGGCTCCGCCTCCGCCAGGCCGCCGGACGCACGTTCGCCGACGTCGTCATCTCCGTCTCGCCCGGTGCGGCGGTCGGTCAAGGCCATGCGGTCGCCGACCTCGTGGAGGCAGAGCTCGAAGCGGCGCTGCCCGGCAGCGACGTCGTCGTGCACGTCGAGCCACGAGCCGACGAGGCGGCGCTCCGCGACCGCGCTCTTGCGGCCGCGATGACCGTCCCGAGGGTGAGCGAGATCCACAACCTCAGCATCGTGTCGCTCAGAGGCGCAACCGAGCTCTCGCTCCACCTGAAGCTGCCCGGCGACCTCCCGCTCGACCAGGCCCACGAGATCGCGGAGGAGGTCGAGCGCGCGATCGTCACCTCTGTTCCCGAGATCGCCTCGGTGCAGACCCACCTCGAGCCGTTCGCGGAGGTGGGTCCCGGCGAGCTCGTCAAGGCGGCTGAGATCGAGGCCGCGGCCGAGCGCGCTGCCGGCGGCCCCTTGCGCGAGCTGCGGCTCCTCCGCACGGAGAAAGGCGTCGTCGCCTTCCTCACGCTCGGGCTCGACCCGGCCTCGACGCTCGCCGAAGCTCACGCGCGGGCGAGCGAGGTCGAGGAGCAGTTGCGCCGCGCCCGGCCTGACGTCGCCGACGTGATCGTCCACACCGAGCCGTGATGCGACTCTGCATGTTCACCCCGGTCGAGGCCGACCTCGATCGCGGCTGGCCGGGCCGGATCGACGGCGACACGGTCGTGCAGCTGGCGGCGCAGACGCTGCAGTCGTTCTTCACCGGCGGCTCCTCCGCGCGCGAGCATGCCGAGTACCCGCTGGCGGATGTGCTCCTGCGGGCGCCCGTGCTCGAGCCGCCTGCCGTGCGGCTGTTCGAGGACGCGACCAGCTTCTCGTTCGCGAACCCGACGGCGATCCGCTCGCCGGGCGCGTTCATCACGCGGCCCGCCGGACGGCTGGACGTGGCAACCCGGCTCGCCGCGGTGATCGGCCTGGACGGCGCAATCGGCGGCTGGACCGGCCTCGCCGAATGGCGCGCGCCGGAGCTGCCGGCGCCCAAGGACCGCGACTTCGCGCTTCTGCTCGGCCCGGTCGTCGAGACCGAGCTCGCGGACGAGTTCGACTGGGAGGCGGCTCGCGCTCTCGCAGAGCTGAACACCCGCCTGCGCCCGGGCGACCTGCTCGGGGGGCCTGTGCTCGCGCTGCACGAGGACGTCGCGAGCGGCCCGCTCGAGCTCGAGATCGACGGCGTCGGCACGGCTCGGCGCGATCGTCGCTTGATCGCTCCAGCGAGGCACTAGGAACATTCGTCACGAAGTGATATGTAGCGCCTGTCGGCGCGATGAGCCGCCGACGGATCGGAGGTAGGCATGCGCAAGCTTGCGCTCTTGTCCGCGATCGCGGCGGTCGCGGTCGGCCTGGCGGCACGACGGCCGCGCGCCGAGCCCACCGGTGCACATTGACGTTCGTGGACGACGCGATGTTCCAGTCCGGCGGTCTGACCGCGAGCGTGCGGGATCCCCGTCTTCATCACGATCCAGGGGACGTGCACATCACATTCCGGACCGACCGGAACGGGGTCCTGCACGAGATGGACGCGTTCGCGGACCACTCGATCACGTTCAGCGCCCCGTCGAATGGCACCTCGATCTCGTTCAAGTTCGGGCCTGCGAAGTTCGTGTATCCGGAGGGCGTCTTCATCGGAGCGCCGAGCATCGTCACGATCACCGGCATCGATGCGGACTATCCCGGCGTCCCGGCCGAAGCGGGGAGAACGGTGCTCGTGGGAGAGGTCATCGACGTGACGCCGGAGGGCGTCCCGATCGTCGACTTCATCGGACCGACGCTGCTTCGAGCAGGGGAACCAGCTCGACGGTGCCGAGTCAGTGGCGAACCTCTGCGCGGCCCTCACAGGCTGAGCTAGCGGTCGTCGCTAGGCGGAGTGCGAACGGCATGGCCGGGTATCCTCCGGCCATGCCGTTCTACCAGCGCCTCGGCGACGTTCCGCGCAAGCGGCACATCCAGTTCCGCGACAACGGCACGCTGCTCACCGAGGAGGTGATGGGGCTCGAGGGCTTCACCGGCAACGAGTCGATCCTCTACCACCTCCAGTCGCCCTGCCGGGTGATGGAGGTCGGCGACTTCGAGCCGATCGTGCGCGAGGAGTGGGTGCCGGAGACCCACCAGCACCGGATGATGCACACGAAGGGCGTCGAGGCAGGCGGCGACGAGGTGACCGGCCGCAAGCTGCTGATGTGGAACGCGGACGTCGAGATCTCGCTCTGCCGGCCGACCGAGCAGATGGACTACTTCTTCCGCAACGGCGAAGGCGACGAGGTGATCTTCGTCCACGAGGGGTCGGGCGTTCTCGAGACGATCTTCGGCGAGCTTCCGTACAAGGACGGCGACTACGTCGTCATCCCGCGCGGCACCACCTACCGCTTCCGGCCGGAAGGCGAACAGCGGTATCTCATCTTCGAGACGCCAGGCCTGATCGAGATCCCGCGCCGCTACCGCAACCAGTACGGCCAGATCATCGAGGGCGCGCCGTACTACCACCGCGACATCCATCCGCCCGCCGAGCTGAACACGCACCGCGAGAAGGGCGAGTTCCCGGTCAAGGTGCGCGTGCGCGACGGCTACCAGACCTACGTCGTCGACTACCACCCGTTCGACGTCGTCGGCTGGGACGGGTACCTCTTCCCGTGGACGTTCTCGATCCACGACTTCGAGCCGATCACCGGCCGGATCCACCAGCCGCCGCCCGCGCACCAGACCTTCGCCGGCCGCAACTTCGTCATCTGCTCGTTCTGTCCGCGCAAGCTCGACTTCGACCCGCTCGCGGTGCCGATCCCGTACCACCACTCGAACCTGCAGAGCGAGGAGATGATCTATTACGTCTCGGGCAACTTCGGCTCGCGGAAGGGCGTCGACGTCGGCTCGATCACGCTGCACCCGTCGGGCCTGCCGCACGGCCCACAGCCCGGGCTCGCCGAGAAGGCGATCGGCCTGCACGAGACCGGCGAGCTGGCGGTCATGTGCGACACGTTCAACCCGCTGAAGCTCTCGAAGCTCGCCGGCGAGCTCGACGACGGCAAGTACGCGCTCTCCTGGTACGAGCCGCACGAGCCCACCGAGGCCGGGCTCACCTCTCACCTCTAGGTGCGACTCGTCGTCGACTGGGACGGGACGATCACCGTCCGGGACTCGCTCGTGCAGGTGATCCACGAGTTCGGCGATCCAGCGCTGCTCGCAGAGCTCGAGCCGCGGGTCGGCGTCGACCTGACGCTGCACGAGGAGATCGCGCTCGAGTTTCGCGCGATCACGGCGCCGCTCGACGAGGTCGTCGCCTGGGTGGTCGGGCACGTCGAGGTGCGGGACGGGTTGCACGAGCTGGCCGAACGTCACCGGCCGCTCGTGATCTCCGCCGGCTTCCACGAGCTGATCGAGCCGGTGCTCGAGCGGGAAGGCGTTCAGCTCGAGGTGCTTGCCAACCGCGTCGACGTGACGCCGGACGGCTGGCTCGTTCGCTTCCGCGACGAGGCGGCGTGCGCGACCTGCGGCGAGCCGTGCAAGCGCGGAAGCCTCGCGGGCGAGCCGTACGTCTACGTCGGGGACGGCTACTCCGACCGCTGCGCGGCGCTGGCCGCCGACCGGGTCTTCGCACGCGACGCCCTCGCGGCCCATCTCGACAGGCTCGGCATCGGGTACGAGCCATTCGGCGACCTGCACGACGTCGCCGCCGCGCTCGGTAGCCCTTCGAGCTAGCCGAGCCCCGCTTCGCGCAGCGGTCGCCTCGCCCATGCGAAGCGTTCGCGATACCACCCTTCGAACGGATGCAGGGTGGTGCCGCTTCCGGACGAGTGCACGAACCAGCCGCCGCCGAGGTAGATCCCCGCGTGATCGACCTGGGCCGGCTTGGACTTCGGCCCGCCTGCGCCCTGGAAGATCAGGTCGCCGGGCTGCAGATTCTCGGCCTTGCGGATCCGCTGCGCCGGCGGCACCTCGCCCGACATCTCGTAGGTCGTGCGGCCGCGCAGCACGGAGGCGAGCGCCGACGCGCCCGGGAACGGCTCGAGCTTGAAGACCCGCCAGACGAAGCCTGAGCAGTCGAAGCCGCCGGGCGCCGGCTTGCCGAACGGCTGTTGCGGCGCCTCCGAGACGCCGCCCCAGACGTACGGGTAGCCGACGAACGACACGGCCCGGGTCAGCACCTGGCGCTGGGCATCGGACAGCTCCGGGAGGACGAGCAGCTCCGTCTGTGCACGGATCCAGTCCTGCTCCCAGCCGGAGAGCTCGAGCAGCCGGGCGAGGGAGTAGGCGGCTTCGGCCCGCGTCGCAGGGTCGTTGAGGCCGAGCTCGAGCGTGTCCTCAGCCGCCGGGTGGTTGACGCGGAAACCGAGCAGGCGGGCGATCGTCTCGGAGCCGGCGCCGGATCTGCGGCGCGAGGCCGGCCTCCCGGAGCGCCGCTGTAACGGAGCGGGCGGAGTCGCCCAGACCGAGGAAGCCGACGAGCGCTGCGTCGAGCTCGCGGATCGTGACCGCGCGGCCGGGCGCGGTGACGAGATAGCTGTAGTCGACCGGCTCCTCGCTTGCGAGCGAGAGCGTTTCGAGCGTGCCGGCGAGGGCCTTCTGCGTCAACGGCTTCTGTGGCTTGAAGCTCGAAACCTGCTCGGCGAGCAGCCCAGCTTCGACGACGAGCTTGATCTGAGGCTGCGCCCAGGAGGCGTTCGCCGCCGAGGCGGCTGCGGGCAGAGTCAGCGCGCAGAGCGCGATGGCGGTGAGACGACGCACGACTGGCTCTATCGGCAGAGCCTCTTTCGACCTTGAAAGCATGAGGCGTGCTCGTCCGTCTGCCGCAGCCCTACGACTTCGCGCTCTCGGTCGCGCGCTACCGGGTCTACGGGGTCGACCGCGCGACCATCTGGCGGGACGATGGCCTCCACCGTGTCTTCGCGGCCAGTGAGGTGCGCATCGAGGCCGCACCGGGTGGAGTGGACGTGGAGCCGCACGACGCCGAGATCGAAGCGGAAGTCCTGCGGTTCCTCGGCCTCCCGTTCGACCTCGACGGCTTCTACGCCTGGGCGGCCGGCGACGAGACGCTCGCCCGCCTCGTGACGGCTCTCGCGGGCTTCCGACCGCCGCTCCAGCCCAATCCGTTCGAGGCGCTCGTCACCTCGATCACCGCGCAGCAGGTGTCGCTCCAGTCGGCGGCGGCGATCCGCAGCCGCTTCATCGAGCGCTACGGAGTTCCGGCCGTCCACGCGCACGCCTTCCCGACGCGCGAGCGGGTCGCGCGTGCGACCGAGGACGAGCTGCTCGGTGTCGGCTTCTCCACCCGCAAGGCGGAGTACGTCGTCGGGCTCGCGCGCAGCGACCTCGATCTCGATGCGCTCGCGCAGCTGCCCGACGAGGAGGTGACGGCGCGCCTCATCGCGATCCGGGGGCTCGGCGAATGGACCGCGGACTGGTTCCTAGCCCGCCACCTGGCGCGGCCGCACGCCTGGCCCGCCGGCGACCTGGGACTGCGGAAGGCCGTGGCCGCGTTCTATGGTGACGTACCGGACATTCGCGCTTTCGCCGCCCGCTTCCATCCCTTCGAGAACTTGACCGCCCATTACCTCCTCACCGGCCTTCGGGTCCTGCCGCCCGCGTGACGATCCGGCACGCGACCGCGGACGACTTCGACGGGCTGCGGACGCTCTGGGATCGCTGGCAGTCCGAGAGCCCGCCGCCACCGCCGTGGGCAGACGTCAGCTGGGACGCCAACCGAGCCGAGTTCGAACAGGCACTCGACGCGAACGCTCTCTTCCTCGCGGAGGAGGACGGTGAGCCGGTCGGGTTCGTCACCGCCTGGCTCGAGGATCATTTCGCGAGGATCGGTGACCTGTACGTCGCCGACGCGGGGCGCCGGCAGGGAACCGGCAGCGCGCTGGTCGAGACAGTGGTCGAGAACCTCCGCGCCCGCGGCGCCACCCACCTCTTCCTGAACGCGAATCTGCAGGCGCTCTCGTTCTACGAGAAGCTCGGCTTCCGCGAGCAGTCGCGCAACCTGGTGCTGCCGCTCGAGCTCCGCTCGGTGGCGGAGGGCCCTTCGTTCGGCTCGATCCACGTGCAGTCGGACGATCTCACCGCGGTCGAGCGCGCCGTCCAGCAGTTCGTGCCCCGGCTGCCGGGCGGCTCGCGTGGAAGCAGCGTCACGCCGCCGCACAACGGCTGGATCACGGTCTATGACGACGCCTGCGATCGCGATCCGTCGGTGCTGCGCCGCCTGGCGACCGAACTGTCGGAACGTACGGGCGCCGTCGTGCTCGCGATCGGCATCGAGCACGAGCAGGTCGTCCGCTTCGTCCTGTTCGAGGCGGGTCGCATCGTCGACGAGTACCTCTCCGTTCCGGAGCACTATGGCCCGTTGCCGCCGGGCGATGCGATCGCGCTCGCCGCGAATCCGCGCGTCGTCGCGCGACTCACCGGCGCGGATCCCGCTGTCGTCCGTGCGACCGCCCGCACGGCCGCGAGCCCGGCCGAGCTCCCGCCCGCGCACGAGCTACTGGAGAAGATTGCGGCCGCGATCGGGCTCGAGGGGACCGACCACGGCTGGGAGGGTGCTTCGTGATCACGCTCTACGACGCCGCGCGCTGCCCGTACTGCGCGCGAGTGAGGATCGTCCTCGCAGAGAAGGGCGTCCCGTACGACCCCGTCGAGATCGACCTGCGAGACCGTCCCGCGTGGCTGTACGAGAAGAACCCGGCGGGCAAGGTGCCGGTGCTCGAGGAGGACGGCTGGGTGCTGCCCGAGTCGGCGGTGATCTCCGAGTTCCTGAACGAGCGCTACCCCGAACCGCCGCTCTGGCCGGACGATCCCGGCGAGCGCGCGGCAGGACGCCTGCTCGTCTACCGCTTCGACGACTTCTCGAAGCCCTACTACGCGTTCCGGCGCGGCGAGGACGGGGCCCGCGAGCGCTTCGAAGAGGAGCTCGGCTTTCTCGACGCGCTGCTCGAAAGCCTGCCCTGGCTCTCCGGACGCGCGTTCGGGCTTGCCGACGTCGCGTTCCTCCCCTGGGTGGTGCGTGCGCGCGACATGCTCGGGATCTCGCTGGAGGCGTGGCCGGCGCTCGCGTCCTGGCTCGAGCGGGCCTCCGAACGGCCGTCGGTCGCCGCCGAGCTCGAGCTGGTCGCCGCCCTGTGACGGACGAACCCCTCGAGGAGGTGACCCGCCGCCTGCACGAAGACGGTTACGTCGTCCTCGACGTCCGCAGCGCACGCGAGTACACCGGGGAGGTCACTGCGCCGTGCGACCCCCGTCCCGGACGGATCCCGGGCGCGCGGCACTTCGATCTCCAGGAGCTGCTCGCGTTCACGCCGGAGCAGATCCGCGACCGGCTCGGTCCGCCGGAGGCGTTGGAGCTGGTCACGTATTGCCACTCCGGTTCGCGCTCCGAGCTCGCCGCCGAGATCCTGCGCTCGCTCGGCTACCGGGCTTCGAACTACCGCGGCTCCTGGCATGAGTGGTCCCGGGACGAGTCGCTCCCGGCAGAGCTGGGTTAGACCGCGGCGAGGAAGGCCGCGCAGAGCCGGCGGCCGAGATCGTTCCAGCCGTCGATCCGCTCCAGCGTCGCCTCGCGGAGCGCCTGCGGGTCGGCGACGTCGTCCGGGTCTTCGCTGAGCCAGGTGTCGACCTGAGCTGCCCGGACCTCCGGGTGGAACTGGACGCCCCACGCCTGCCCGAGCCGGAACGCCTGGGTGCAGACGCGGCTCCGGGCCAGCTCGACGGCGCCTGCCGGGAGCTCGTGCGTGTAGTGATGCCACTGGAACGCGTCGAAGCGCTCGGGCAGCGACGCTGCGACGGGATCGGTCGCGGCCGCCTCGGTCAGCTCGACCGGCAGCCAGCCGACCTCGGGCTCCGCCGAGCGGAAGACGCTCGCCCCGGCCGCACGGGCGAGCAGCTGCGAGCCGAGGCAGACCCCGAGCATCGGGCGTACCGCGCTCGAGCAGGCCGCCGAGGTACTCGAGCTCGGGGCGCAGCCAGCCGTGCCGCTCCTCCTCGTCGGGGTGCATGGCGCCGCCGAGCACGATCACCGCATCGGCTGCGGCCGTCGGAACGCCGTCGACCGGCACCGGCCACTCGACGAGCTCGTGCCCGCCGTCGCGGACGGCGTCCTCGAAGACGCCGGGACCGACGCTCGGGCCGTGCGTGAGCGCGAGGACCTTCACCCGCGCGAGCCTACCGACTCCCCGCCTCCCTACAATCCCGCGCATGGACGAGCGGCCGATCGGCGTGTTCGACTCGGGCGTGGGCGGCCTGACCGTGCTGCACGAGTGCCTCGTCACGTTGCCGCATGAGGATTTCGTCTACCTCGGCGACGGCGCCAGGCTGCCGTACGGACCGCGCCCGCTCGACGAAGTGCGGCGCTTCGCCCGCGAGATCGGCGCGTTCCTGGAAGCGCAGGGCGTCAAGCTCGTCGTCGTCGCCTGCAACTCGGCCACCGCCGCCGCCTTGCCGGAGCTCCAGACAGAGTTGCGCGTCCCCGTCGTGGGTGTGATCGCGCCCGAGGCGCACGCGGCGGTGCAGGCGACCCGCAATCGCCGGATCGGCCTGCTCGCCACGCAGGCCACCGTCTCCAGCGGCCGCTACGAGGAGCTCGTGCGCGCGCTCGACGCGGGCGCGGAGGTCGTGTCGGTCGCGTGCCCGCGGCTGGTGCCGCTGATCGAGGGCGACGATCCGTTCGCCGAGGAGACGGCCGCCGCGGTGCGCGAGTACGCCGAGCCGCTGAAGGCCGCCGGCGTCGACACGGTCATTCTCGGCTGCACGCACTACCCGCTGATCCGGCCGATCCTGCAGCGGGTCTTCGGCCGCGACGTGACGCTCGTCTTCTCGGCCGAGGAGACCGCCCGCGAGGTCGCGGAGACGCTGGCGCGGAAGCGGATCGAGCACGATCCCGCCCGCGAGGGCGCCTACCGCTTCCTGACGACCGGCGACACGGACGCGTTCCGCGAGATGGGACGCCGCTTCCTCCAGCTCCCGATCGACGCCGTCGAGCACGTGAAGCTCGCGACGCTCGAGGCGGCAGCGTGAGCCAGGAACGACGGGCGCGCCGCGTGACGACCAGCTCCGCGCGCTCGACCTGATCCCCGACTTCGTCGAGCTCGCGAACGGCTCGGTGCTCTACTCGCAGGGGAAGACGCGCGTTCTCTGCACGGCGACCGTGGAGGAACGCGTCCCCCGCTGGCTGCAGCGGTCCGGCCGCGGCTGGATGACAGCGGAGTACTCGCTCCTGCCGGCCTCGACCGGCGAGCGGACCGAGCGCGAGGCGGCGAGGGGCAAGCAGGGCGGCCGGACGATCGAGATCCAGCGGCTGATCGGCCGCGCGCTCCGCTCCGTCTGCAACTTCGAGGCGCTCGGCGAGCGGACGCTCTGGCTCGACTGCGACGTCCTCCAGGCCGACGGCGGCACCCGGTGCGCCGCGATCTCGGGCGCGTACGTCGCCGCCAGCCGCGCGCTCGACCGCTTCGGGCTGTCGAAGGCGCTCACAGGCTCGGTCGCGGCAGTCTCGGTCGGCGTCGTCGAGGGACGCGCGCTGCTCGATCTCGACTACGCGGAGGACTCGACCGCCGAGACCGACATGAACGTCGTCATGACCGCCGACGGCCGCCTCGTCGAGGTGCAGGCGACCGCCGAGCGCGACCCGTTCTCGCGGGAGCTGCTCGACGACCTGCTCGACCTCGCCTCGGGCGGGATCGAGGAGATCATGGTCGCGCAGAACGAGGCGATCGCGATGGAGCGCGTTGCCTGAGCTCTCGACCGCCGAGGCTCTCCTCCGCCTGCTGATCGCGGCGGGGCTCGGCGGCGCGATCGGGCTCGAACGCGAGCTGCGCGACCACGAGGCGGGCTTTCGGACGCATCTGATCGTCTCGCTCGGCGCCTGCGTGTTCACGCTCGTCTCCGCCTACGCGTGGACGGATTGGACGTTCTCGACCGCCTCCGGCGTCGTCTTCGATCCGACGCGGATCGCGGCGCAGATCGTGACCGGGATCGGCTTCCTCGGCGCCGGCGCGATCATCGTCCGCGGCGTCTCCGTGCGCGGCCTGACCACCGCGGCGACGCTCTGGGTCGTGGCCGCGATCGGGATGGCCGCGGGCACGGGCTACTACGAGGTCGCGGTCGGCGCGGCCGCGCTCGTGCTCGTCTCGCTCGGCCCGCTCAAGCTCGTCAGCTCCCGGCTGCTCTCGCGCGTCCGGCTGGAGGAGGCGGAGCTCGCGATCCGTGCTGGCTCCGGAGGGCGAGGGGACGCGGGTGATCAGCCGGATCGAGGAGCTGGGCGGGCGGATCGTCCACGTCGAGTTCGGGGACGACCGCACGGTCGACGTCACCCTCGGCGCGTCGCGCCGGGCGGAGTCGGCGCGCATCGCGGAGAAGGTCAACGGGCTCGACGACGTCGAGCGCGTGCAGTGGCGTCCCTGAGAGCCCGGCTCGCCTCCGGGAACGCGCACAAGCTCGAGGAGCTCCGCGCGGCGCTGCCGGGCTGGGAGCTCGAGCTGCTCGAGACCTCGGAGCCGTTCCCGGAGGAGGTGGGCGAGACCTACTACGAGAACGCGCGGGCCAAGGCGCAGTTCGGCCGCAGGGTCGGCCCTGCGGACGCCTGGACGATCGGCGAGGACTCCGGCATCGAGGTGGCCGCGCTCGGCGGCCGCCCCGGCATCGCGTCGGCGCGCTGGGCCGAGGACGGTGTCGGAGAGTTGCTCGAGGTGCTCGCAGGCGTGAGCGACCGGCGCGCCCGGTACGTGTGTGAGCTCGTTGCGCTCTCGCCCGACGGCGAAGAGCGGCGCGGGACCGGCACCCTCGAGGGCACGATCGCGACCGAGCGTCGCGGCGAGGAGGGCTTCGGCTACGACCCGATCTTCGTCCCGTTGGTTTCTCAAGGCGGCGGCGAGGAGCGCACCGTCGCCGAGCTGGGAGACGCCTGGAAACGGCAGCACTCCCACCGCGCCCGCGCCGCAGCCGCTCTGACCGCCAAGTAACAGACTGTTACTTGGCCTGGCGCCGCGGCCTCGTCAGGCGCCAGTAACAGTCTGTTACTAGGCGAGGCCGGCGACGTCCTCGTCGTCGCGGCGGCCGTACCACCAGTTCACCTCGGCGCCGAAGACGATCGCGTTCGCCATCAGGTAGAGCCAGACGAGCAGCAGCGCCGTGGCACCGAGCGCCTGCACCGCGACGACCTCGCTCGAGAAGCGGACGAAGAGCGGCAGCACCTGAAAGGAGGTCTGGAGGAGCACGGAGCCGATCAGCGCGCCGGGCCAGACCTCGCGCAAGGTCAGGTTGACATTGGTCAGGCGTTCGTAGGCGACGACGAGGAAGACGAACACCGCCGAGGTCGACACGAGCACGGACAGCCCGTAGGCGACGACGCCGTTCGCGACGAAGCCAGGGGCGAACCGCTTCAGGATGTCGTAGCCGATCGACCCGACGACCAGAGCGATGAAGAGCGTGATGAGCGAGCCGGCCATGAAGAGGGTCGCAAGCGACTTGCCGCGCAGGTACGAGCGGTTCGGCCGTCCGTAGACGATGTTGAACGCGGACTCGAGCACGCTGAAGAGGGAGAGCGACGTCCAGACCAGAAACGCGCCGCCGATGATCCCGAGCGTCGCCGCGTTGCTCGTGATCGTCTCGACGACCCGCACGATGTCGTTGATCCCCTGGGACGGGAAGAGCCGCTGGAGCTCCTTGACCAGATAGCTCGACTCCTCGGCGCGGCCGGTGAAGCCGAGCAGCGCCAGCGCGAGAAAGATCAGCGAGACGGAGGAGAGCAACCCGAAGTAGGCGATCATCGCGGCCAGATGAGGGCCGCGGTCCTGGAAGAACTTCGAGACTGGCCGGGCGAACAGTCGGTGCACAGCCGCAGTATGGGGCTCTGTTAGCGTCTCTTCGATGGATGCCGCCACCGCGCTCGCCGATCTGACCGAGATCTCCTCACAGGTCGAGGCAGCCGTCGTCCTCGACGACGCCGGTGCGGTGGTCGCGTCGACGCTCGACGATGCCGAGCGGAGCGCGCGACTCGCGCGGACGGCCCTCGACCTGCTCGGCGCGGCGGACAAGCGCTTCGAGTCCGGGGGCCGGGCTCTCACCCAGCTCGAGGCGGCGCTGCGCGAAGGGAGCGTGTTCGTCGCCCGCGAAGGAGGGCGGAGCATCGTCGCGACGACGACCGCCGAGCCCACGTCCGGACTCGTCTTCTACGACCTCAAGACCTGCCTGCGCTCGCTCGCCGAGCCGGAGCCGGCGCGGCCGAAGCGGCGCAGCACGAAGACGAAGGCCAGCCCGATCGAGGAAACCGATGCGTAGGCTCCTCGTGCTCCTGCTCCTCGTGGGCGGGCCGGTCCTGTACCTCTCCCGCCGCCGCGAGGAGCGCCGCGAGCGCGTGCATCTCTACTACGACGACGGCTCGATGGTCACGCTCGAGCGCGGCGCACCCGAGGCCGAGCAGCTCCTCGCGGTCGCCCGCGGCGCGCTCTGACGACCGCATGACAATCGACGAGCTCGGCGTCCGGCTCCGCGAGCACGCGCTGCTCGAGGGCGACTTCCTCCTGCGCTCGGGGCGCCGCTCGACGTACTACCTCGACAAGTACCGCTTCGAGACGCTGCCCGAGCTCCTGGGGCCGCTCGGCGAGCGCCTGGCGGCGGCCGTCCGCGAGCACGAGCCGGCTTCCGTCCGCCTCGCCGCGCCGGCGCTCGGCGCCGTCGCGCTCGCCGCCTCGGCGTCGCTCGCGTCCGGCCTCCCGTTCGTGATCGTCCGGGACACCGCGAAGGAGTACGGGACGGCAAACCGCCTCGAGGGGCCGTTCGAGGCGGGAGAGCTCGTCTGCCTGATCGAGGACGTCGTCACTTCCGGAGGCGCCCTCGCGGAGGCCGTCGCCGCGCTGAGAGAGGCCGGGCTCGAGGTCAGAAATGCGGTGCTGCGTGGTCGATCGCGAGGAGGGTGGCGCGGACGCTCTCGCCCGGCTCGGGCGTCCGATTGCGCTCGCTCTACCGGGCAGGAGAACTCGTTCCGGCCGCTAAGAGCATGCAAAACCCGCATGGTTGAGCCATAGAACCGTTGAGGCAGTCCGACGTGGCTGTTAGGGTTTCCGCGGATTTCCGTACGTCCCACGAAGAGAAGGAGTCGCAAGTGACGAAACAGGAGTTCGTTGACGCGGTCGCATCGAAGTCGAATCTTTCGCGGCGCGATGCGAGTGCCGCGGTGGACGCAGTCCTCGAATGCGTGACCGATGCGTTGAGGAAGCGCGACTCGATCACCTTCACGGGGTTCGGCAAGTTCTCCACGAGCGACCGGGCAGCGCGTGAGGGCGTCAACCCGCGCAACCCGAGCCAGAAGGTGCACATCCCGGCCGCGACCGTGCCGAAGTTCTCGGCCGGTAGCCAGCTGAAGGCGGCCGTCAAGGGCGGGTAGAGCCCCGGCCGTACCATCGAGGACTCAGAGGGCCGCACCCTGCTAGCCCAGGGGCGGCCCTCTTTTTGCGCTTGCATGCGAACATATGTTCGCATAGGGTCGAGCAATGCAGCTCTCGTTCGACGCCGCCGACCGCCTCGTCGAGCTCGTCGAGGCACGGCACGGGCCGGTGCAGGCCGAGGACGCGGCGCAGGCGCTCTACGCGCTGCGGCACGTCCCGGCCGGGCTCGCGCGATCGCTGCTCTCCGACGTCGTCGACGGCGACGCGCGGCTCGCCTGGCGAGGGGCGAGCGTCGGGCTCGCCGAGCCGCCCGGCGCAGCGCTCGCTCTCGAGGACGCGACCTATGTCGTCGTCGATCTCGAGACGACCGGGCTTTCGCCACGCTCCTCGGCGATCTGCGAGATCGGCGCGGTCCGCGTGCGCAACCTCGAGCTCGAAGAGCGGTTCGAGACGCTCGTCAATCCGCGCCGTCCGCTGCCCGCCCCGATCGCGGCCTTGACGGGTATCGACCCAGCTGCGCTTCGCGGGGCGCCGCCGGTCGAGCTCGCGATGCGCCGCTTCCTCGAGTTCGCAGGCGACGCCGTCCTCGTCGCCCACAACGCGCGCTTCGACATGGCGTTCCTCGATCGAGAGGTCGAACGGCTGACGGGGCGCCGGATCGCGGCGCCCGTGGTCGACACCGTCTGGCTCGCACGCCGGCTGCTCGCGGGCCGCCAGAAGCGGGTCGGGCTCTCGTCGCTCGCGTACTTCTTCGGCACTTCGGCGCAGCCGTGCCACCGAGCGCTTGCCGATGCCGAGGCGACCGCCGAGATTCTGCTCGCGCTGATCGGTCTCGCCCAGGAAACCGGGGCGACGACGGTGTCGCAGCTCGTCGACCTCTCGGCGCCGCGCGCACGGCGGCTCGCCGGCAAGCGCCACCTCGTCGCTGGGGCGCCGACGACGCCGGGCGTCTATCTCTTCCGCGACCGGAACGAGCAGGTGCTCTACGTCGGCCGCGCGCGCGACCTCCGCGCTCGGCTGCGCTCGTACTTCCGCACCGAGCGCCAGCGGCCGGCGGTGGAGGCCGCGCTCGGCGCACTCGAGCGGGTCGAGTGGCGCGTCCTCGGCTCCGAGCTCGAGGCCGGGCTCGAGGAGCTCCGTCTGCTGCGCGAGCTTCGCCCGCCCGCCAACGCGCGCAGCACCCGGCCCGACCGGCACGTCTACCTACGCAGGCGCGGGGCCGGCTGGTGCGTGACCGAGACGCCCGGACCGCACGGGCCGTTGAAGAGCCGCCGACTCGCGCGCCAGGCAGCCGCGCGGCGCTCGACGACTGGGAAGGGGAGCCGGCCGCTGCTCTGCCCGCGCTTCGGACGAAGCTCCGGCGGCTCTCGGCCGACCTGCGCTTCGAGGATGCGGCGCGCCTCCGCGATCGGATCGCCGCGCTCGAGGACGTGGCGGGCGCCCTCGCAGAGCTCGACCGCCTCCGCGCGCTCGAGCTGTGCCTGCTCGTCCCGGCCGCCGAGGACGGCTTCCGGCGGGCGTTCTTCGTCTCCGGCGGCCGCGTCGCTGCCGCGCGGACGCTGCTGCCGGGCACCGCCGGCCGCCTCGAGCTCGACGCTGGGCTGGCGGCGGTCGCGCGTGCCGAGCCGTCGCTCGACGCGGCCGACACGGACGAGCTCCTGCTGATCGGGACGTTCCTGCGCCGGCCGCCGCCGGAGCTTCGCGTCATCCAACTCGCGGAGGTCCGGCGAGCCGCGTAGCCTTGCGGCCATGGCGTCCGTGGCCACCGCGACCTTCGCCGACCGGCTCGCAGAAGCGGTCGAGCGCAAGCGCAGCCAGCTCGTCGTCGGGCTCGATCCGCGGCTCGACCTGCTGCCCGTCGAGCTGCGCGGCGAGGCGGTGCTCGGCCGCGCCGAGGCCGCGAACGCGGTTGCCCGCTTCTGCTGCGGGATCGTCGACGCCGTCGGCCCTTACGTCGTCGCCGTCAAGCCGCAGGTGGCGTTCTTCGAGGCGCTCGGCTCCGACGGGATCGGAGCGCTCGAGCGCGTCAGCGCCTATGCGCGTGCCGCGGGGCTGCTCGTGATCGCCGACGCCAAGCGGGGAGACATCGGCTCGACGGCGCGAGCGTACGCTGCGGCCTTTCTCGAGCCGCGCGAGGACGAGCCGCCGCTCGCCGATGCGCTCACCGTCAACACGTACCTCGGCGGCGACTCGATCGAGCCGTTCCTGCAGGCGTGCCGTCTGCACGGAGCGGGCATCTTCTGCCTCGTGCGCACGTCGAACGCCGGCGCGACCGATGTCCAGGAGCTGACGCTCTCCGACGGGCGGCGCGTCTGGCAACAGGTCGCCGAGCTCGTCGACGGCTGGGGAGCCGACCTGATCGGCGAGCGCGGCCTCTCGAGCGTCGGCGCCGTCGTCGGGGCGACCGTGCCGCGGGTGGTCGCCGAGGCCAGGAAGCTCCTGCCCCGCTCGGTGCTGCTGCTGCCCGGTGTCGGTGCACAGGGCGCGGGCCCACGCGACGTGGCGCGCGCCTTCACGAGCGGGCCCGCCAGCGCGCTCGTGACCGTGTCGCGCTCCGTCATCTTCGCCTACCGCGGCGGCGCCGAGGACTGGCGCTCAGCCGCGGGCGCAGAGGCAGCCCGGCTCCGGTCCGAGGTCTGGTCGGTCTCCGGCTGGTGATGCGCCGCCACACCAGGTCGGCGCGGTACGCGGCTCCCGCCGCCTTCCTGCTCGCAGCGACGGTCGCCATCCTGCTCGTCCGCGCCGGCCTCGACAACGGTGACGCGACCACGCCACCCTCGGTGACGACGACCGAGGTGACGCCGACCACGACCCAGCAGGGGCCCGGGACGACCGAGACCGGGACCGTCCCCGCCGATGCGGAGTTCTACGAGATCGAATCGGGCGACACGCTCGCCGTCATCGCCGACCAGCACGACACGACCGTGGAGCAGCTGCTCGTGCTCAACCCGGACGTCGATCCCGTAGCGCTGACGGTCGGCCAGCGGATACGCGTCAAGTAGAGTGGCCGCCGCGTGAAGCGGGTCTGCCCTCTTCCTGGCTCTCGCCGCGACACTGACCTTCGCCGTCGTCGCGGCCGCCGCGCCCCCGGCCGTCGACGCGGAGGCGTACCTCGTCCAGAACTCCGGCACGGGCGAGGTGCTCGCGTCGCGCGATGCGCGCGCGCAACTGCCGATGGCGTCGATCACCAAGCTGATGACGGCGCTCGTCGCGCTCGAGCACGCCTCGCTCGACGACGTCGCGACGATCTCCCGCTTCACCGCCTCGATCGGCGAGTCGACGATCAACCTCCGCCCCGGCGAGCGCGTGACGCTGCGTGACCTGATCCGGGCGGCGCTCGTGCAGAGCGCGAACGATGCTGCGAACGCGATCGCTGCGTTCGTCGGCCGCGGGTCGGTCGGGCGCTTCGTCGAGTTGATGAACGCGCGCGCCGGGAGCTCGGGCTCACCGACACGCACTTCGTCAACCCGGACGGGCTCGACGCGCCCGGACACGTCTCGAGCGCCCGCGACGTGACCAAGCTCGCGCGCGTCGCGATGCACACGCCGTTCATCCGCGAGACGGTGGGGCTGATCGACGCGACTGCGGCCGGGCGCCGCCTGCACACGTGGAACGACCTGCTCTCGACGTTCCCGAACCTGCTCGGCGTCAAGACCGGCCACACCAACGGGGCCGGCTGGTCGCAGGTGGCTGCGGCGAGGCGCGGCGGCGTGACGATCTACGCCACCCTGCTCGGAGGCGAGACGCGCGAGGGCCGCAACAGCGATCTCTCGGCAGCTGCTCACCTGGGGGCTCTCGCGCTACCGGACCGTGTGGGCGATCGACGGCGAGAGGACGTACGGCACGGTGCGAACGGCGTACGGAAAGCCCGCAGTGCGGGTCGTCGCCGAGAAGCCGAAGCTGCGGGTGATCCACGTCGCACGACCGCTCGTCGAGCGCGTCGTCCTTCCCATCGAGACGGCGCTGCCCGTCCGGAAGGGGCAGCGCCTCGGCGAGGTGCAGGTGCTCGACCGCGGTGCCGTGCTCGCGCGCTCGCCCCTCGTGGCTGCGAACGCCGTCGAACGGCCGGGGACCCTCGGGCGCGTAGGCTTCTACGCGGGCCGCACACTCGACCATCTAGGAGATCTCTTCTCGTGATCGTCACCGTCACGCTGAACGCAGCGCTCGACCGCACGCTCACCGTCCCGCATTTCCTCCGCGGGCAGCGCCACCGGGCGAGCCAGGTGCTGACCCTCGCGGGCGGCAAGGGAATCAACGTCGCGCGGGCGCTGAAGCGGCTCGACGTCCCGGTCGTCGCAACCGGTCTCGCGGGCGGCCGGACCGGCACGCGGATCGTCGAAGAGCTGACCGCCGAGGCGATCCTGAACGACTTCGTCCGCATCGGCGAGGAGTCGCGAACGTCGACCGCCGTCGTCGACCCGACCGAGAGCTCCTACACGGAGATCAACGAGTGGGGGCCGAAGGTCACGACCGAGGAGCTCGAGATGCTGCTCGAGAAGCTCCACTACCTCTCCCGCGGCGCCGACTTCGTCGTCTTCGCAGGCTCGCTGCCGCGGGGCGTCGAGGAGAGCTTTTACGGCGAGGCGATCCGCGACCTGAACCGGCGCGGCGTGCAGGTGGTGCTCGACACGGAAGGGCAGCCGCTACGGCTCGGCACCGAGGCGGAGCCGTACCTCGTCTCGCCGAACCAGCGCGAGGCCGAGCACGTGGTCGGGCAGGAGCTCGAGGAGGAGGAGGACTTCCTGATGGCCCTCGACGCGATGGCCGAGCTGGGCGCGCGCAACGTCCACATCACGCTCGAGTCGGGCTGCTACGCCCTCTTCCGCGAGGACCGGCAGGTGCGGCGCTACAAGGCGCTCGCGCCGAGCGTCGAGGCCGTGTCGGTCGTCGGCGCGGGCGACGTCCTGCTGGCGCAGTTCATCGCCGCGCAACTCGCCGGGAAGTCGTCGGAGGATGCCCTGCGGCTCGCCGTCGCCGCCGGCGCCGCGTCGACGCTCGAGGTGGGCGCCGGCCGGCTGGGACCCGCGCGACGCCGGCCGGCTCGTCGCGGGCATCGAGCTCGCAGAGCTCGCAGCCGTCTAGCTCTAGCCCGTCCAGACAGGCTGTTACCCTGTCCTCCTTGGAAGGGCAGGAGCTTTCGTTCGACGAGAAGTTCGGCCGTGAGGGCCTCACCTTCGACGACGTCCTGCTCGTGCCCGCCGAGTCGTCCGTGCTGCCGAACGACGTGCGCACGGCGACGCGCCTGACCCGGACGATCGCACTCGAGATCCCGATCGTGTCCGCGGCGATGGACACCGTCACCGAGGCGCGGCTCGCGATCGCTGTCGCGCGCGAGGGTGGGATCGGGATCCTCCACCGCAACCTTTCGATCGCCGACCAGGTCGTGGAGGTGGACAAGGTCAAGCGCTCCGAGTCGGGGATGATCGTCGAGCCCGTGACGCTGCGGCCGGACGACCTGGTCGCCGACGCGCTCGAGTTGATGGAGCGCTACCGGATCTCGGGCGTGCCGATCACGGACGACGCGGGCGTGCTCGTCGGGATCCTGACCAACCGCGACCTGCGCTTCGAGACGAACACGCGGCAGCCCGTCTCGGCGCTGATGACCGCGCGCGACCTCGTGACGGCGCCGGTCGGGACGACCCTCGACGAGGCGAACGCGATCCTGCACCGGCACAAGATCGAGAAGCTGCCGGTGGTCGACGGCGACGGGCGGCTCAAGGGCCTGATCACCGTCAAGGACATCCGCAAGCGAATCGAGTTCCCGCTCTCGACCAAGGACGAGCAAGGGCGGCTGCGCGTCGGCGCCGCCGTCGGTGTCGGCACGGACGCATTCGAGCGGGCCGGGGCGCTCGTGGACGCCGAGGTCGACGTGCTCGTGGTCGACACCGCGCACGGCCACTCCCGCTCGGTGATCGAGATGGTGCGGCGCGTGAAGGACGAGTGGGACGTGCAGGTGATCGCGGGCAACATCGCGACCGCCGAGGCCGCCGAGGCGCTGATCGACGCCGGGGCAGACGCCGTCAAGTGCGGCATCGGACCAGGCTCGATCTGCACGACGCGAGTCGTCGCCGGTGTGGGCGTACCGCAGGTGACCGCGGTCTTCGAATGCGCCGAGGTCGCACTCCGGCACGGCGTGCCCGTGATCGCCGACGGCGGCATGACCTCCTCGGGGGACATCGCGAAGGCGCTTGCGGCCGGCGCGGACAGCGTCATGCTCGGCTCGATGCTCGCCGGCACCGACGAGAGCCCGGGCGACGTGATCCTCGTCCAGGGCGAGCGCTTCAAGGAGTACCGCGGCATGGGCTCGCTCGGCGCGATGAAGGCGCGCTCGTTCTCGAAGGACCGCTATTTCCAGGGCGACGTCGAGGACGTGGACAAGCTCGTGCCCGAGGGGATCGAGGGCCGCGTCCCGTACAAGGGGCCGGTCCAGCAGATCCTCTACCAGCTCGTCGGCGGCGTCCGCCAGGCGATGGGCTACTGCGGCGCCCCCACGGTCGAGGCGCTCAAGCTCGAGTCGCGCTTCGTGCGGATCACCGGCGCGGGCCTGCGCGAGAGCCACCCGCACGACGTCACGATCACGAAGGACTCGCCGAACTACCGGCGGCAGTAAATGGCGACCGTTCATCCGCTCCCCGTCGCGAGCCCCCGCCGCCGAGGACAGGCCGGTGCTCGTGCTCGATCTGGGCGGGCAGTACGCGCAACTGATCGCGCGCCGCGTCCGAGACGCAAGGGTCTACTCCGAGCTCGTTCCGCACACGCTCACCGCCGACGAGGTCCGGCAGCGCAATCCGGTCGCGATCATCCTCTCGGGTGGTCCCGCATCGGTCTACGCCGAGGGCGCTCCGCGCATCGACGAGGAGCTCTTCGGCCTCGGGATCCCGACGCTCGGCATCTGCTACGGCGCGCAGCTGATGGCACTCGAGCTCGGCGGCGAGGTCGCGCGCACCGGCGTCTCCGAGTTCGGGAAGACCGAGCTCGAGGACGGCGCGGGTGCGCTGTTCGCGGGGCTGCCGCCGCAGCAGACGGTGTGGATGAGCCACCGGGACACGGTCGTCGCGCCGCCCACCGGCGCCACGGTCACCGGCCGGTCCACCTCGACGCCCGTCGCCGCGTTCGAGGATCCGGCGCGGCGGCTCTACGGCGTCCAGTTCCACCCCGAAGTCGTGCACACCCCGTACGGCCAGGACGTGCTGAAGAACTTCCTCTACGGCATCGCCGATGCGCCCCCGGCATGGACGCCGGCAGCCGTGATCGAGGAGCAGGTCGAACGCATCCGCGCGCAGGTCGGCTCGGAGCGGGTGATCTGCGGTCTCTCGGGCGGGGTCGACTCCGCCGTGGCGGCGCTGCTCGTCTACAAGGCCGTCGGCGACCAGCTCACCTGCGTCTTCGTCGACCACGGCTTCATGCGCTCGAACGAGGCCGAGCAGGTCGCCGAGACCTTCGGGGGCCACTTCCAGGTCCCGCTCGTGCACGTCCAGGCGCAGGAGCGCTTCCTCGCACGCCTCGAGGGCGTCGCCGAGCCGGAGGAGAAGCGACATCGGATCGGCGAGGAGTTCATCCGCGTGTTCGAGGAGGAGGCAGGGAAGCTCGGCGACATCCGCTTTCTGGTCCAGGGAACGCTCTACTCGGACGTGATCGAGTCCGGCGGCACCGACGGCGTCGCCGCCAAGATCAAGTCGCACCACAACGTCGGTGGCCTCCCCGAGGACATGGCGATGGACCTCGTCGAGCCACTGCGGCTTCTCTTCAAGGACGAGGTCCGGCGTGTCGGCGAGGAGCTCGGGATGCCCGAGCGGATGGTCTGGCGCCAGCCGTTCCCCGGCCCCGGTCTCGCGATCAGGATCATCGGCGAGGTGACGCGCGAGCGGCTGGACATCCTCCGCGCCGCCGACACCATCCTCCAGGAGGAGGTCCGGCGCGCCGGCCTCTACCGCGACCTGTGGCAGAGCTTCGCCGTTCTGCCTGCGATCAAGTCCGTCGGCGTCCAGGGCGACGAGCGCACCTACGCCTATCCGATCGTGATCCGCGCCGTCACGTCCGAGGACGCGATGACCGCCGACTGGGCGCGGCTTCCGTACGACCTGCTCGAGACGATCTCCAGCCGGATCATCAACGAGATCCCCGGCGTCAACCGTGTCGCCCTCGACATCAGCTCGAAGCCGCCGTCGACGATCGAGTGGGAGTAAGAAACCGCTCGCTAGGCTAGGAGAACGTCGTGCTCCGCCGCGCGCTGCTCTCGGCCTTCCTCGTCGCCGCCGTCGCGGCCGGCCCGGCCGCGGCGAGCGAGGCGCTCTCGGCGATCGTCAACGTCGAGGGCCTGACGCTGACGTCAACCGCAAGCGGCGAGGCGCTCCTGACCTACAAGCGGGAGAACGGCACGATCCGGCGCGTGCTCGTCTGGGGCGCCGTGGACGCGCTTCGGCCCGATGCGGTCGTGCCGCAGGTTCGCTTCAAGTTCGACTATGCCGGCGGCTGGGGCAAGTACCGGAAGCTCTACTGGAGGACGTTCAGGAGCGCCTGTCGCCCGTACGACGGGCCGGCGCTGGTCTACCTCTTGGCGTCGTGCAAGGCGCCGGACGGTTCGTACTGGGCGGTGCAGGCGTGGGTGCGGCAGCTGCCGACTGCTCGGCTTCGCCCCCTTCCTCCCGTTCCACGACGACGTCGAGGCGCATGTCTCGCACTGGTCGGCGCCGCTGCCGCGTGCTGGAGGTGTCGCCGAACTGGACGTACGGCATGACTGCTCAGTCGCTCTTCGGCCGCCTCAGCTACGCGGGCGCGCCGGTGCACGGGTTCGGCTCGACGAGGACAGGCAACCCGAGGACCGGTACGGGCGGAACGTCTACATCGACACGTTCGACTCGGCCTACGGAAAGGGCTGGAAGCGCGAGTCGGGGATTCTCGTCGCACCGTCCGACCGGGGCCTTCTGCCACAGCTTCGTCCCGCAGAAGCCGTTCCCGAACTATCCGAGCCAGAGGATGCGCCCCGCGGCGCCCGGCGAGAGGTACCGGGTGACCGTGATGGGGCCCGGCGTGACGCCCTTTGATCCAGTGGGAGGGCGCTGGACTGACACACGCGGACAAAGCGAACGACCCCGAGTACAACAAGCACTTCGACCGGCTGATGGCCGGCGACAAGGTCTGCGCTCCCGAGCGCTGAGCTCTACCGCACCTCGAACTCCGGTCAGTCCTTCCGGCTCCTCGTGCTGACGACGTCGACCCAGTCGACACGCGCGCCGCGCGGCCCCTCCCGGATGAAGTCCACGATCGCTTCGACAGCGTCGTGCTCGCCTTCGAGGACCGCCTCGACGCTCCCGTCGGGCTTGTTCGCAACCCAGCCGGCAACCCCGCGCGCCTGGGCGCGCCGCCGGGTCGTCTCGCGGAAGAAGACGCCCTGGACGTGACCTCGGACCGTGACGCGCCTGCGGATCACGACTGAAATATAGGGTCGCTTCGATGGACAGCTTTCCGATTCGCCGTAACACCGTGCTGCTCGCGGCGACGCTGACCTGCCTGTCCGGGATGGTGCAGCTCGCGGTCGCAGTGGCGACGGTCACGCTCGTCCTCGTCACCGGGATCGAGGGGATCCTCGGGTTCGGCCCGGCGATCTTCCTCACCGCGGGAGCGCTCGCGGCGCTCCCCGCCGGGCGGCTGATGGATCGAGCTCGGGAGGATCCCGGTGCTCGCGGGCGGCTGCGTCGCCGGGATCGCCGGCTGCGCTGACGACCGCGCTCGGCTGCGAGGTCGAGTCCGCATTCGTCGTCGTGGCCGGCTTCGCGCTCGTCGGCGTCTCGCAGGGAACGATCCTCCTCGCACGCGCCGCCGCCGCCGACATGTATCCGCCCGAGCGCCGGGCGAGGGGCATCTCGTACGTCCTCTTCGGCGCCCTGTTCGGCGCCGCCCTCGGCCCGCTCGTCTTCCGGCCGCTCTTCGCGGGCAAGGAGCTCGACACGGAGGCGCTCGTCGTGCCGTGGCTCGCCGCCGGCGCGATCATGGTCGTCGGGCTCGTGCTGGTGCTGCTCGTGCGGCCCGATCCGCGCACGATCGCCCGGAAGCTGCACTTCGACAGCGGCGGCGTCGAAGGCGAGCCGGCGCCGCTCCGCGAGATCGTCCGGCGTCCAGGCGTCCTGACCGCGCTCGTGGCCGCGGTGGCGAGCTTCGCGGGAATGGTCTCGGTGATGAACCTGACCGGCTATCTCGTGATCGACCACGGGCACCACCAGGCCGACGTCTTCACCGTCATCAGCCTCCACATCGTCGGCATGTACGCGCTCGTGCTCGTGATCGGCGGGCTGATCGACAGGCTGGGGCGCCGGCCGGGTCAGGTCGCGGGCCTCCTGATGATGGCGCTTTCGACGCTCGGGCTGGCGTGGTTCGAGAGCGTCGCGTGGACCTCCGTCTCGCTCTTCCTGCTCGGCCTCGGCTGGAACATCTCCTATGTCGCCGCCGTCACCCAGCTCGCAGACAGCGCGCTCCCTGCCGAGCGCGGGAAGCTGATCGGCTTCACCGACCAGCTCTCGAGCTTCACCGGCGCCATGCTCGTGCTGCTCGGCGGCGTCGCCTACAGCGAGCTCGGCGTCGAGGCGCTGGCCTTCTCCGCGACGGCTTTCGTCGCGTTTCCGGCCCTTTGGATCCTGCTACAATCCGCCGCCGGCGCACCCGATGTGCGCCCTCTTTCTGTGAAATGAGAACCACCCGATGACACTCCAGAAAACATGGACAGCCAAGCCCGGTGAGGTCAGTCGCGACTGGTACGTCGTCGACGCCGACGGGAAGACTCTCGGGCGGCTCGCGACGCAGATCGCCGACACCCTGCGCGGCAAGAACAAGGCGCAGTACACGCCGCACGTCGACACCGGCGACTTCGTCGTCGTCGTCAACGCCGAGAAGATCGCGGTGACCGGCCAGAAGCTCGACCAGAAGATGTACCACCGCCACTCCGGCTATCCGGGCGGGCTGCGCTCGCGGACGCTGCGCGAGCAGCTCGAGCGCCGGCCGACCGAGGTGCTGCGCAAGGCGGTCAAGGGGATGCTCCCGCGCAACCGGATGGCGCGACAGCAGATCACCAAGCTGAAGATCTACGCCGGTCCCGTGCACCCGCACGAGGCGCAGGCGCCGAAAACGTTGGAGGTCAAGTAGTGGCAGAGCAGGCTCAGTACATGGGTACCGGCAAGCGCAAGACTTCTGTCGCCCGCGTGATCCTGCGCCCGGGTGACGGCAAGACGTGGTTCAACGGCCGGACCCTCGAGGACTACTTCCCGCGCATGACCCACCGGATGGCCGCGCTGGCGCCGCTCAAGACCGCAGGCGTCGACGGCACGTTCGACATCCGCGTCCGCGTGCACGGAGGCGGACCGTCCGGCCAGGCCGGCGCCGTCCGCCACGGAATCGCCCGCGCGCTCGTCGAGGCCGATCCCGAGCTGCGCCTCCCGCTGAAGCGCGAGGGCTTTCTCACGCGCGACGCACGCAAGGTCGAGCGCAAGAAGGCCGGACTGCACAAGGCCCGCAAGGCCCCGCAGTTCTCCAAGCGCTAACCGGCTTTTGCGCCGCTATCTTCGGCACGGACGGCGTCCGGGGTGTCTTCGGCGCAGGATCTGACCGTCGAGCTGGTCGAGCAGCTCGGCAAGGCCGCGACGCTCTGGTCCGGTCGCGGCCGTGTCTTCGTCGGTCGCGACACCCGCGGCTCCGGCCCGGAGCTCGAGGAAGCGTTCGCGCGCGGCGTGGTCTCGGCGGGCGGGAACGCGGTGCTCGCGGGCGTTCTGCCAACCCCGGCGGTGGCATTGCTCGCGCTCGACCTCGGCGTCGTCATCACCGCCTCGCACAACCCGCCCGAGTACAACGGCGTCAAGTTCTTCAACCGCTCGGGAACCAAGCTGACCGACGAGTCGGAGGAGGAGATCGAGGCGCTGCTCGACTCCCCGGGCCCGGGCGGGGGCAGCGTCGACCGGATCGGCGTCGCCACCGACAGCTACTTCGAGCACGTCGTCGAGCGCTTCGGCACAGACCTCTCGGGGCTGCGGATCGCTGTCGACTGCGCAAACGGCGCCTACTCGGACATCGCGCCGGCCGCCTTCGAGCACCTCGGGGCCGAGGTGACCGTGATCGGAGCCGACCCGAACGGCGAGAACATCAACGATGGCTGCGGCGCCACCGATCTCGCGCTCCTCCAGGAAACCGTCGTGGCCGGCGGCCTCGACCTCGGCGTCGCGTTCGACGGCGACGGCGACCGGATGCTGGCTGTGGACGGCGACGGGAACGTGGTCGACGGCGACCAGATCCTCGCCGTCCTGGCCCTCCACCTCGGCGTCGACGTCGTCGCCGTGACGGTGATGACGAACCTCGGCTTCCACCGGCTGATGGAGGAGCGGGGCATCCGAGTCGTCACGACTGCAGTCGGAGACCGGTACGTGCTCGAGGCGCTGCGGCGCGAGCAGGCCATCCTCGGCGGCGAGCAGTCCGGTCACGTGATCTGCCTCCGCGACCACGTCTCCGGTGACGGTCTCGCCGCAGCGATGCTGCTCTGCGGAGCGGTCTCCGGGCGGACGCTGGCCGAGGCCGTGGCCGTGATGCCGCGCTACGCCCAGGCGAAGGAGAACGTGCGCGTCTCCCGTCGCGAGGTGCCGGCTGCTGCGCTGGCCGAGGCGGAGCGCCTCAACGCGGAGTTGAACGGCAGTGGCCGCGTGCTCGTTCGCGCCTCGGGCACGGAGCCGCTGATCAGGGTGCTCGGAGAGGCCGAAACGGAGGAGTTGGCCCAGGATCTCTGTGGTAGGATCGCTTCCCTCGTCAAGAGGGAGCTCGGCTAGCCCGCGAGCGCGCGGGAGATTTGCCGGGCTTTTTGCGTTCTCGGGACGTTCCGCCCGGGTGAGAGTCGGGAAAGGGGGGCTTGGGATGTGCGGGATCATCGGTTACGTCGGGCCCAGAGAGTGCAAAGCGCTCCTCCTCCAAGGGCTCGAGCGCCTCGAGTACCGCGGCTACGACTCGGCCGGGATCGCGCTCCGGGAGGAGAGCGGGCTCGACTACGTCCGCGCCGTCGGCAACCTGCAGAACCTCAAGGTGGCGGCGGGCCCGAACGGCTCCTCCGCCACCCATGGCCTCGGCCACACGCGCTGGGCGACGCACGGCGGCGTCACGGAGGCGAACGCCCACCCGCTGACCGGTTGTGACGGCTCGAAGCTCTCGATCGTCCTGAACGGGATCATCGAGAACTACCGGGAGCTCCGCGACGACGCTGCTCGCGGACGGTCACACGTTCACGTCCGAGACGGACGCGGAGACGGTCGTCCACTTGATCGAGCGCCATTACACCGGCGACCTCGCCGAGGCGGTCCGGCGCACCTTCAACGACCTCGAGGGCCACTTCACCTTCGTCGTCATCCACCACGACCACCCCGACGTCCTCGTCGCAGCGCGTCACCAGACGCCGCTCGTCGTCGGGATCGGCGAAGGCGAGATGTTCCTCGCCTCGAACGCGGCCGCCTTCCTGAGCGAGACGCGGCTCGTCCAGTTCCCGGACGACGGCGACATCGTCGAGATCACCCCCGCCGGCGCCGTCTACACGCGCTCCGACGGCACGTCGGTCGAGCACGAGCCGGTCGAGCTCGACTGGGACGATGAGGGCGCCGAGAAGGGCGGCTACGAGACGTTCATGCTCAAGGAGATCTACGAGCAGGCCGAGGCGGTCGCGGAGACGATCGGCGACCGCGTCCGCCACGGGACGCTCGTGCTCGACGGGCTCGGGCACTCCGAGCAGGAGCTCAAGGAGCTGCGCAGGATCGTCATCCTCGCCTGCGGCACCGCCTACCACGCGGGCGTCGTCGGCCGCTACGTGATCGAGGAGTGGGCCAGGATCCCGGTCGAGCCGGACATCGCCTCGGAGTGGATCTACCGGAATCCCGTGATCGACGAGAACACGCTCGTGATCGGGATCTCGCAGTCGGGCGAGACGCGCGACACGATCGAGGCGATGAAGCTCGCCCGCGAGAAGGGAGCGCGCACCGTCGCGATCACGAACATGATGGGCTCCCAGATCACGCGCGAGGTCGACTCGGTGCTCTACACGCGGTGCGGGCTCGAGGTCGGTGTCGCCGCGTCGAAGACCTTCACCTCGCAGGTGTCGCTCCTCTACCTCGTCGCGCTCAAGCTCGCCCAGATCCGCGAGACGATGCCCGCCGGCGAGATCTCGTTCATCCTCGACAAGGTCTACGAGCTGCCGCGCAAGATCGACCAGTTCCTCGACGGCGACCATCCGATCGAGGAGATCGCGCGGCGCTTCGCCGACAAGCCCTTCTTCCTCTATCTCGGCCGCCACATCGGCCTGCCGGTCGCGCTCGAGGGCGCGCTGAAGCTGAAGGAGATCAGCTACATCCCCACCGAGGCGTACTCGGCGGGCGAGATGAAGCACGGGCCGATCGCCCTGCTCGACGAGGACACGCCCGTCGTCGTCGTCGCGACGGACATCCACGTCTACGACAAGCTCGTGTCGAACATCCAGGAGGTGCGCGCCCGCGGAGCGCACGTGATCGCGATCGCGACCGACGGCAACGAGGACATCCAGCACCATGCCGACGACGTCATCTACGTGCCGAAGACGCCGAAGTTCCTGCAGGCGGTGCTCGCGGTGATCCCGCTGCAGCTGCTCGCCTACCGGATTGCGCGTCTCCGTGGCCTCAACGTCGACCAGCCGCGCAACCTCGCCAAGACGGTCACGGTCGAGTAACTAGTAAAAGTCGGGCTCTTCGACCGGGTCGTGCCGCTCGACGATGCCGTACTGCATCGCCTTCCGGATCGCCAGCGTGGTGAGCGCCGGCATCAGCAGCAGGAACGGGTTGAGGAGGGCGACTCCGAGCCAGACGAACGGAACAGCTGCGTATGCACTCCAGCGCAGCAGTCGGTCTTCGCGGACGCGGGCGATCATTGCAGTGGTCACGCCACGCTCTTCCTCCGCCGCAGGCGGCCGAGCTCGTCGTCGTGGGGTGAGCCGCCGCCGCTGAGCACTTCGTCGTAGAGCGCCTGAGCCGCAGCGAGCAGGCTGCCTGCTCGCCCGGCGAGCGTCGCCTCGCGCAACGTCAGCGTGCGCTCGCGCTCGTGCAGCTCGGCTTCGAGCTCGGCCAGCGCTTCCAGCTGCTCCGTCACGGCGGTGTCCGGCCCCGCGGGGTCCGCTGCCGCGTGCGGCGGCGCCGTGGGCTCCATCGTCGGCTCGGCGACGAGGTCGAGCTGCGCTCGCTGCAGGCCGAGGTGGGCGCGGAGCCCGTTCCCGAAGTCGACTGCTGCGTTCTCGTTCATCATTTCCTTACATCTCTAGATGCCACATCGGGCACAAACCTGCGCCATCTAGGATCGACGCTGTGGAGGCGCCTCCGCTCACGACGGCGCGCGTGACGGTGACGCGCGTGCCCGGCGGGGAGTCCGGCGACGTCGTCGCGGTCGAGGAGCCGCTCGAACTCCGGATCGGCGGCGTGCCCGTCGCGGTGACGATGCGAACGCCTGGCCACGACGAGGAGCTTGCGCTCGGGTTCGCGCTCACCGAGGGCCTGCAGCCCGCCGGTGCGCGTGTGCCGGACGACCTGGCCGCCAACACCGTCGAGGTGGACGCGCCCGGGCTTCGACCTCGGCGCGCGTGCAGCGGAGCTTCTACACCTCGTCCTCGTGCGGGGTCTGCGGCAAGGGCGCGCTCGAGGCCGTCGCGGTCGAGGCGCCCCGCGTCGAGAGCGACCTCCGTGTTCCAGCCTCGCTCGTCGCGACCCTGCCCGACCGGCTGCGCCAGGCGCAGGCGGCCTTCGAGGCGACCGGAGGCCTGCACGCGACCGGGCTCTTCTCGTCCGAAGGCGAGCTGCTCTGCGTGCGCGAGGACGTGGGGCGGCACAACGCGCTCGACAAGGTGATCGGGCGCGCGTTCCTCGACCGGCTGCTGCCGCTCTCGCGCTCGATCCTCTGCGTCAGCGGCCGCCTTTCGTTCGAGCTCGTCCAGAAGGCAGCCGTCGCGGGTTGCCCGCTGCTCGTCGCCGTCGGCGCCCCCTCGTCGCTCGCGGTCGAGCTGGCGGCCGACCGCGGGCTGACGCTCTGCGGCTTCGTTCGCGGCGGCTCGCTCAACGTCTACACGGAGACGTGGCGGATCGATGGCTGAGGACCACTTCGGAGAGAGCGTGGCGGCGCGGTTCGACGAGAGGTACGCGCATAAGGTCGGACCCGGCCGTTGTCGGCCCGATCGTCGACCTCCTCGCGGAGCTGGCCGCCGGCGGAGCCGCTCTCGAGCTCGGCATCGGCACGGGGCGGATCGCGCTCCCGCTCGCGGCGCGCGGCGTGCCGGTGCATGGGATCGAGCTGTCCGAGGCGATGCTCGCCCGGCTGCGCGCGAAGCCGGGCGCGGAGCGGATCGGCGTGACCGATCGGCGACTTCGCGACGGCGACCGTGGAGGCGACGTTCACGGTCGCGTACGTCGTCGCGAACACGATCATGAACCTGACGACCCAGGACGAGCAGGTCGCGTGCTTCCGAGAACGTCTCTGCGCACCTCGAGCCCGGCGGCTGCTTCGTGATCGAGGTGCTCGTGCCGGGGCTGAGACGGCTTCCGCCCGGCGAGCGGTTCCAGCCGTTCGCCGTCAGCCCGACACACCTCGGGTTCGACGAGTACGACGTGGCACGGCAGGGATTGATCTCGCACCACTACTGGATCGAGGAAGGCGGGATCGAGGTCCTCTCGCCGCCGTTTCGCTACGTCTGGCCATCCGAGCTCGACCTGATGGCGCGGCTCGCGGGGATGTCGCTCCGCGAGCGCTGGGCCGGTTGGGCGCGGGAGCCCTTCACGAGCGAGAGCGAAAAGCACGTCTCGGTCTGGGAGAAGCCGGCGTGACCTCGGCGACGGGCGTGCTGCTCGTCGGCGGCGCCTCGTCCCGCTTCGGCTCGCCGAAGCCGCTCGCGCCGTTCGGCGGCGAGACGCTGGCGGAGCGGGCCTGGCGGATCCTCGGCGAGGCGTTCGAGGCACGGCTGGCGGTCGGGAAGGGCGACCTCGAGCTGCCCTTCGCCGTCGTCGTCGAGCCGGCCGAGCCGCGGGCGCCGATCGTCGGCGTGATCGCCGGGCTCCGCGCCGCTGCGACCGACGTCGCCGTGTTCCTTCCCGTCGACTGCCCGCTCGTGACGCCGGCGCTCTGCGCGAGCTGGGCGAGCGGCGCGGCGCGTCACGCAGACGGGGCCGCTGCCCGGCGCCTACGCGAAGGCAGATCTGCCGCGAGCTCGAGCGCCGGCTGGCGTCAGGCAGACTGGTCACTGCGCGGCCTCAACCCGCGCGTCATCGAGGCCGACCGGCGCCTGCTCGCGAACGCGAACACGACGGCCGAGCTGTCAGCGCTCGAACAGGATCTCGCCGCTCTCGACGAGCACCGAGCCTGAGTCGGTCGAGATCTCGAGCCGACCGTCGCGCGTGATCATCTGCGCCGTGCCTGCGACGCCGTCGACCGTCACGCGGCGGCCGCGGAGGAAGTCGCGCGCGCCCGAGGTCCTCGTAGATGCCGTCCAGCCCGTCGTTGCGCCAGGCCTCGTAGCGCTGCTCGAGCTCGAGCAGCAGGTCGGCGAAGATCGGAGCTCGCTCGTACTCGCGTCCCGTCACGGACCGGAGCGAGCCGGCAGGGACTTTCGTCTCGCTCGGCAGCTCTTCGGGCTTCTGGTTCACGTTCAGCCCGATCCCGAGTATGACGGCGCCGTCCTTCAGCTCGGCGAGCCCGCCGGCGACCTTGCGCCGGTCGAGCATGACGTCGTTCGGCCACTTGATCTGCGCCGCAAGCCCGGTCGCGCGCTCGACGGCGATCGCCGTGGCGACTCCCGCGACGAGCGTCAGTTCCGCCGCGCGCCGCTCGCTGGGCGGCCGGAGCAGGACCGACATGAGGATCGAGCTTGCCGCGGGCGCCTCCCACACCCGGCCCATGCGCCCGCGCCCGCCGGTCTGCTCCTCGCAGACGGCGACCGCGCCCTCCGGCTGGGCCGCGTCGAGCATCCGCTGGGTCGTCTCGCACTGCTCCAGGTAGAGGTAGGGCCGCCCGAAGCGGCCGCGGAGGAGAGGTTCCGCAAACGCCGGCAGCGAGAGAGCTCAGACGCGCTCCAGCCGGACGGCCGAGACCTTGTACTCGGGGGTTCCGATCAGCGAGTCGCCGACGTCATGCGTGAGCCTGTTCACCCGCGCCTCGGCGAAATGGAGCGCCATCCAGACGAGGCCGGGGTAGACGCGCTCGGAGAAGTGCGCGCGCGCCTGGATGTCCCCTCGCCGCGAGACCAGCCGGAGCCACTCTCCCTCGGCGACGCCGAGGGCGGACGCATCCTCGGGCGCGATCTCGACGAACGGATCGAGCTGCTTGTCCGTGATCCCGTCCTCGCGCATCGTCATCCCGCCCGAGTTGTAGTGGTACAGCGTTCGCCCCGTAGACAACACGAACGGGTAGTCGGAGTCCGGCTCCTCGATCGGCGGCTGGTATTCGACCGGGTGGAACTTGCCCTTTCCGTTCGGCAGCGACGGGTGCTCCTCGTGCAGGAACATCGTTCCAGGGTGGTCGAGAGACGGACAGGGCCACTGGATCCCATGCTCCTCGATTCGGTCGTAGCGGACGCCGTACCAGTTCGGCGACAGGTCGGCGAGCTCGTTCCAGACGGACTCCGCGTCCGGGTACTCCGGCCACTCGCAACCGAGCGCGCGGGCGAGCGCGATCACGATCTCGCGGTCGCCGCGGGCGTTGCCCGGGTACGGCACAGCTGCCCGCACCCGGTTGATCCGGCGCTCGGTGTTCGTGAAGGTGCCGTCCTTCTCGGCGAAGCTCGAAGCGGGGAGCACGACGTCCGCGAAGCGGGTCGACGTCTCGTTCAGGAACAGGTCCTGGGCGACCAGGAACTCGAGCTTCGCCAGGCCCTCCTCGACGTGGTTCGCGTTCGGCTCGGTCTGGGCCGGGTTCTCGCCGATCAGGTAGAGCGCCTTGACCCGGCCGTCGTGGAGCCCCGACATCATCTGGTCGAGCCGGTACCCCGCGCGCTCGGGCAGGTCGACGCCCCAGGCGGCCGCGAACTTCGCCTGTACCTCGACGTCGTCCCATGGCTGGTACCCGGGGAAGTAGTGCGGGTTCGCGCCGGAGTCGTTCAGGCCCTGGACGTTGTTCTGGCCGCGGAGGGCGTTCAGGCCCGTGGACTCGTAGCCGAGGTGGCCGGTCATCAGGACGAGGTTCGCGAGCGACCAGATGTTGTCGACGCCGCAGGCGTGCTCGGTGATCCCGAGGGTGTAGAAGATGGCTGCGCGCCGCTCGGTCGCGTACTCACGGGCGGTCGCGCGGATCGCCTCGGCCGACACCCCGGTGACCCGCTCCGCCTCCTCGGGCGTGTAGCGGGCAACGACCTCACGCACCGATTCGAAGTCCTCGCAGTGCGCGGCGATGTACGCGTCGTCCTGGAGACCCTCTTCCAGGATCACGTGCATGATCGCGTTCAGCAGCCAGACGTCCGAGCCGGGGCGCAGCTGCAGGTGGCGCTTCGCGAGCTTCGTCAGCCAGATCGCGCGCGGGTCGGCGACGACGAGGGTGGCGCCGTTTCGCACCGCCTTCTTGATCCGCAGCGCGAGCACCGGATGAGCCTCTGTCGTGTTCGAGCCGATCACGAGCAGGAAGCGGCAGTTCTCGATCTCGGGGATCGAGTTGGTGGTTGCGCCTCTGCCGAGCGACCTGACCAGGCCGTAAAGGGTGGGAGCGTGTCAGGTGGCTTCGCACGAATGGACGGAGTGCGTCTTGAGCCCCGTCCGGGCGAGCTTCTGGATCAGGTAGTTCTCCTCGTTGGTCAGGCGGGCGGAAGCGAGCACGCCGACGGCCTGGGGCGAATGGCGTTCCATCACCCCCTTCAGCCCCGTCGCCGCCACCTCGAGCGCGTGCTCCCACGTGGTCGCGTGCAGCTCACCGTCCTCGCCCCTGACGAGCGGCTCCGTCAGCCGGTCGGGGTGGTGGACGAAGTTGAAGGCGAAGCGGCCCTTGACGCAGAGGTTGCCCTCGTTCGAGACGTACTCCGGCTTCGACGTCACCTTGACGATCCGCTTCGTCTCCGGATCGACGTTGAGATCGACCTGGCAGCCGACGCCGCAGAAGGTGCACGTCGTCTTCACCTGCTCCAGCGCCCGCTCCTGGACGCCGGCGTTCTCCAGGAACTTCTCGTAGATCGCGCCGGTCGGGCAGGTCGAGAGGCAGCCGCCGCAGAGCTCGCACTCGGTGTCGAGCCACGAGCGCTCCCAGGTCGGGACGATCCGCGCCTCGGGCCCGCGGCCCTCGAGCGACAGCGCCGAGCACTGCATCACCTCCTGCGTGTAGCGGACGCAGCGGTTGCAGAGGATGCAGGTGTCCGGCTCGTAACCCATCAGCTTGTTCCGGTCGGCGTACGGCTCGCGCTTCGCGTCCGGCAGGATCAGCGGCGCCTCCGCGCCGAGCTCGAGCGCGAGGTCGGTGAGCTCGTTCGGCCGTCCGCCCGGGTCGGCGTTGAGGTGCTCGGAGAGGAGCATCTCCGTCAGCGTCTTCCGGAGTTGGGGGACGTTCGCCGCGGTTCCAGTTGCTTGCGTGGAGACGGACATCCCTTCTGTGACGCGCGTCGCGCACGCCGGCAGCGGCCGCGGCGAGCCCTCGACGCCGACGACGCACATGCGGCAGCCGCCGTAAGGAGCGAGCTTGTCGTCGTGGCAGAGCGTCGGGATGAAGACGCCGTTCCGGGCCGCCGCGTGCACGAGCAGCTCGCCCTCGGACGCGGACGCGGTTCGACCGTCGAGCGTGAACTCGATCATGCGGGCATCTTCTCGAACAGCTCCGGCCAGTGCTGGAAGGCGTTCCGGACCGGGATCGGTGCGCCCTGGCCGAGACCGCAGATCGAGGTCAGCGCCATCGCCTCGAGCCACTCGTCGACCTGGCCGCGAGTCATGGGTGCTCGGCCGTGCTCGAGCTCTTCGGCGACGTGGTGGAGCGCCCGGTTGCCGATGCGGCAGGGGGTGCACTTCTGGCACGACTCCTCGGCGAAGAAGCGCATCGTCTCGGCGAGCAGGCGCAGCGGGGAGTAGGTGGCCGGGAAGACCTGGACGGCGGCGGAGCCGACGCCGCAGCCCCACTCGGCGAGCCCGTCGCGCGTCAGCGGCACGTCGAGCGCGTCGGGCGGCAGGATCCCGCTCGCGGCGCCGCCGGGAACGATCGCGCCGGGCTCCGCGGTCAGTCCGCCTGCGTAGTCGTCGATCAGTCGCGCGGAGCGTGATCCCGATCGGCGCCTCGTAGCAGCCGGGTTGCGCGACCGCGCCCGTGACCGACCAGAGCCGGACGCCCGGGTCGCCGAGCCCGACCAGGCGCCGCCGTTGCGCAGGATCGCGGGGACGTGCGCGAGCGTCTCGACGTTGTTGATCAGCGTCGGCCGGCCGAGGTAGCCGAACTGGCTCGGGAAGGGCGGCTTCAGCCGCGGCATCCCGCGCCGGCCCTCCATCGACTCGAGCATCGCCGTCTCCTCGCCGCAGATGTACGCGCCGGCGCCGATCACGAGCTCGACGCGAAAGCCCGTCGAGGAGTCCCGCGGTGCGGTACTCGCCGCGCGCAGCATCGAGGCGCGCTCGCGCGGTGGCGTACTCCTCGCGCAGGTAGATGTAGGCCTCGTCGGTCTCGCAGAAGCGCATCGCGGCCGCGAGCCCTTCGAGCAGGAGGTGCGGGCGCAGCTCCATCACGTAGCGGTCCTTGATCGTCCCGGGCTCGCCCTCGTCGGCGTTGACGATCACGACGCGCGGGCCGGGCTCGCGCCGGACGGCGTCCCACTTGCGCCAGGTCGGGAAGCCGGCGCCGCCCATCCCCGTCAGGCCGGACGCCTCCAGCTCTGCGACGATCGGCGACCTCGGGAGGTCCTGAGGAGATCGAGCCGCCGCGCGGCTCGTGGTCGGCGAGCGTCTCGTCGGTGCGTCGAGCAGGAAGCCGTTCGTCGAGTGGGTGACTCCGCCGAGCACCTCGTCACCGTGCAGGACGACCGGCGCGAGGTCGCAATGGCCGAGGCACGGCACCTCGATCGCGTCGTCCGAGAGCAGGGCGCGCGAGCCGGCGCAGTCGCAGATCGGTCCCGTGCAGACGCGAACTGCGTCCACCGGCACCTGCAGGAACGAATAGAAGGAGACGACCTCGTGCACGTCGCCATGACGCAGGTTCATCCGGTCGGCGAGTGCGTCGGAGAGCTCGGGCGTGATCGGGCCGACCTCGCGGCGCAGCCGGCCGAGGTTGTCGAGCAGCCGCGTGCGCTCCGGCGGCAGCTCCTCGAGCAGGCTTGCGAGGCGGAGCACGTCCACGCTCCGAGTCTAGCCCGGCGGACGGCGGAGCTTCTTCGTCGCCGAGCGCCGCTTCTTCGATTCGAGCCGGCGTTCGCGTGAAGCCTTGGTCGGCTTCGTGGCGACGCGCCGGCGCTCGACCTTCAGCGCCTTCCGGAGTTGCTCGACGAGCCGTTCGACGGCGAGCTCGCGGTTGCGCCACTGGCTGCGCTCGTCCTGCGCGATCGCCCGCAGGGTCGGGCCCGCCTTCGCCAGCACGCGCCGCTTCTGCGCGTCCGTGAGCGCCGACGACGCCTCGACGTCGAGGATCGCCTCGACGCGCGTCTCGGCGGTGTTCGCGTGCTGGCCGCCGGGGCCGCTCGAGCGCGAAAAGCGCAGCTCCACCTCTGCGAGAGGGAGTACGACCGAGCGCGTGACGCGGATAGAGTCCGGCTCCATGGCCGCCATTCTGATGGACGTCGACGGCGTCCTCCATGTCTCCGGCGAGCCGATCCCGGGCGCGGTCGAGGCCGTCGCGCGGTTGCGGGCCGAGGGCCACCGGCTCCGCTTCGTCACGAACGACTCGACACGCTGTCGGGCAACCCTCGTCGAGGAGTTGCGCGGCATGGGCCACGAGCTCGAGGACACCGACCTGCAAACGACTCCGATCGCGGCGGCGGAGCTGCTCGGCGGCCGCCGCGTCTATGCGCTCGTCATGTCCGCGATCGTGCCGGATCTCGCCGGCATCGAGCTCGTCGGCGACAGCGCGGACACGGTGCTCGTCGGCGGCTGCGACGAGACCGTCGAGCCGAACCAGGTCTTCAGCTACATGAACCTGGCGCGCGCGTTCTCCGAGATCCAGGCAGGCGCCGACCTGTTCTGCCTGCACCGGAACCCGTGGTGGCAGACCTCGCGCGGGCCGATGCTCGACAGCGGCGCGTTCGTCGCGGCGCTGGAGTACGCGACGGGCGTGGAGGCGACGCTGGTCGGCAAGCCGAGCGCCGCCGCCTTCGCCGCCGCGCTCGCCGCGCTCGACGCCGAGCCCGAGCTGACGTGGATGGTCACCGACGATCTCGACCAGGACATTCGCGGCGCGCAGCTCTTCGGCATGAAGACGCTGCTCCTGCGCACCGGCAAGTTCCGGCCGGACACGCTCGAGCGCTCGAGCACGGTGCCCGACGCCGTGCTGAGCTCGATCGCGCAGGTGCCCGACTGGATCAACCGCACGCCGTGACCCGGGTCGGCGTCGATCTGATCGAGATCGGGCGCGTGCGGCGGTCGCTCGAGCGTTACGCGGGCTTCAAGGATCGCTGCTTCACGCCGGCCGAGCAGGCGTACTGCGACTCGCGCAAGAACCCCGCCGAGAGCTACGCGGGGCGCTTCGCGGGCAAGGAGGCGGTCGGGAAGGCGCTCGGCTTCGGCGTCGCCCGTGCCTTCGCCTGGAAGGACATCGAGATCGCGGGCCGGCCGAAGCCGTCGGTGCGGCTGTCCGGGCGCGTCGCGGCCTGGGCGGAGAGGGTCGAAGCGGGCACGATCGACCTCTCGATGACGCACTCGCGCGAGCTCGCCTCCGCGGTCGCCGTCGTCGACGACCCCTGATGCTCGAGCCGCTGTACAGCGCGGCCGAGATGCGGGCCGCCGAGGAGGGCCACGACGTCACCAGCTGATGGAGCGGGCCGGGGCCGCGGTCGCCCGCGAGGTGCTGCAGCGGTTCCCCGACGCACGCCGCATCGCCGTCGTCTGCGGCAGCGGCTCGAACGGCGGCGACGGCCGGATCGCCGCCCGCATCCTCCGCGAGGAAGGCTGCGACGCGGTCGAGACGACCGCCGTCGAGCAGGCCGACGTGATCGTCGACGCGCTCTTCGGCACCGGCTTCCACGGCGAGCCGCGTGCGGAGGCCGCCGCCACGATCGGGCGGATCAACGCCGCCGGCGCACCTGTCGTCTCGGTCGACGTTCCCTCGGGGGTCGACGCGTCTACCGGTGAGATCGCGGGCGAGGCCGTGCGGGCCACGCTGACGGTCACCTTCCACGGCGTCAAGGCGGGCCTCGCGATCGCGCCGGGCCTCTTCCACACGGGCGACGTGACGATCGCGGAGATCGGGCTCGAGCCGGCCGAGACGGAGCTGCGGCTGGTGACGCCGGCGATCCTGGCGGTCGTCCCGCGCCGGCGGCCGAGGGACAACAAGTACACGGCCGGCGCGGTGCTCGTCGCCGGCGGCTCACCGGGGATGACCGGAGCCGTTTGCCTCGCGGCGGAGGCGGCTTTTCGGGCCGATGCGGGCTACGTCGCCGTCGCCGTGCCCGAGCGCTCGCTGCCCATCGTCGAGGCGCGCCTGCTGGAGCCGGTCAAGGTGACGTGGGCCGGGGCGCTGCAGGCGGCGGAGAAGGCGGGGGCGCTCGCGATCGGGCCCGGGCTCGGCCGCGGGCCGGACGCGCTGCGCCTCCGCGACGAGCTGCTGGCGGCAGGGGAGCAACCGGTCGTGCTGGACGCGGACGCATTGCACGAGCTCGAGCCGGGCGCTTGGGCCGGCCGCGCTGTGCTGACCCCGCATGCGGGCGAGCTGGCGCGCCTGCTCGGAGAGGAGTCGTCGTGGGTGGACGCGCACCGCCTCGAGGCGGCACAGCGCGGTGCGGACCGGTTCGCCGCCGTCTGTCTGCTCAAGGGCGCCGACACGATCGTCGCCGCGCCCGGCGAGGGCGCGCTCGTCTGCGTCACGAAGGCGCCCGGGCTGGCCACGGCCGGGACCGGCGACGTGCTGACGGGGATCCTGGCCGCGTTCCTGGCCAAGGGCGTGGAGCCTCGCCTCGCCGCGGCGGCTGCCGCCACCGCGCACGGCCTCGCGGCGCGCGAGCAGCGACAGCCAGGTCGGGATGATCGCGAGCGACGTGATCGCCGCGCTTCCGTCCGTCCTCTCGTAGCAATTCGTCACAAATCACCCTTCCGGGGGGCACGCCGTCACCCGAAATGGGCGATAAGACAACTGAAGCGCGTACCCGCCCTCACTCATTGCGGTAGTGAAGATCGAGAAGCCGGGGCGTCACTAGTCACACCAGGTCTAAGGGAGAACAGCGAAATCATGATGCGAGCACTTATTGGGAAGAGCCGTTTCCTCGGCGCCCTGGTCGTCGCGGCTGCGATGGCAACGGGCGCCTATGCGTTCACGGCGACCAACACCGTGCCGACTTCGGACGCGGGCTCGGGCAGCGGCACCATCAGCGGCTACACGGTTTCGGCCGTCGCGTATCAGCTGAACGCGACCACGCCGACGGACATCGACACGATGACGTTCACGCTCAGCTCGAACGCCACGACGGTGAAGGCCAAGATCGTCAGCGGCAGCAGCACCTACACGAACTGCTCGATTGCGGGCGGCGTCAACGTGACTTGCTCGTTCAGCCCGGACATCGCCATCACGACGGCAGACCAGCTGTCAGTGATCGCCACCTCCTAAGGATTCGGTTCAGGACGGCCGGGCGGGGCAGGAACATGCTCCGCCCGGCCGTATCCTGTCGAGACAGATGAAACGGCGAAGCCTCACCCGGGTTCTCGCCGGCGCGCTCGGCTTGCTCCTGCTCGCGGCCGGCTGGTTGTTCCTCGGCCCGACACAGCTCGGCGGCTCGACGTCGTACGCAGTGATCGTCGGGACGTCGATGGAGCCGATGCTGCACCGCGGCGACCTCGCCGTCATCCGGGAGGAGAGCACATACCGGGTCGGTGACGTCGTCCTCTACGAGGCCTCTGAGCTCGGCTCAAACGTTCTGCACCGGATCGTTCGGGTGCAGGACGGCCGTTTCGTGCTCAAGGGCGACAACAACGACTTCCTCGACAGCGAGCAGCCGACGGAAGAGCAGATCGTGGGCAAGCTCTGGTTGAGCGCGCCACAGGTCGGCCGGGTCACCGGGTGGCTGAACGAGCCGTCGCACGCGGCGCTCCTCGTCGGGCTGGCGACGCTCCTCGCGCTGGGCGGCGGCGTTGGTGTGGGCGCCGCGCGACGTCGCCGGAGCGTGGGCAAAGCGGCTCCTGCCGAGCCCACGACGCGGCCGGCGGCCGGCGGCGCTGCGGGCGATCCGCTCCCCTGGCTGGGCGCACTCGGCGTCTCGGCCGTGCTCTTTGCCGTGCTTGCAATCCTCGCGTTCACCCGCCCTACCACCGTGACCGAACCGGTCGCCGAGGCATACGTCCACCAGGGCCGGTTCGAGTACTCGGCCTCGGTCCGCCGGAACGAGGTGTATCCCGACGGGCGCGTGACGACCGGCGAGCCGATCTTCCTCCGGCTCGTGCCCAGGCTACGAGTCACGTTCGGATACCAGCTCGAGGCGCAACAGCCCGTTCAGGCGCAACGGCCGCGTCCGGCTCGATGCACGGCTGAGCGACGGCCGCGGCTGGGAGCGACTCGTGCAGCTCGCGCCGGAACGGAGCTTCCGGGGCGAGGAGGTCTCCGTTCGCGGAACGATCGACCTCCGCGCGATGCAGGCACTCGTCGAGGAGGTCGGCGGGCTGACCGGCTCGAGCCAGGGCGTGTACACGCTGACCGTCCTGCCGCGGGTCACCGTGACCGGCAAGGCGGGAAACGATCCGATCGATGCCACGTTCGCTCCGTCGCTTCCGTTCGACGTCGCCGACCTCCGGCTGCAGCCAAATCTCGAGGAATCGGGGCCGGGCGTAGGCCCGTTCGCGCCGCGCGAGGTGGGGGGCGGCACGCATGTCGCCGCCGGTCAGCTCGAGCTCGGCGCCTTGTCGCTGCCGGTGCGAACGGCACGGCGGCTCTCGCTGATCGGATTGTTCGCCGCGCTCCTGCTCGGTGCACTGGCGCTCGCAGCCTTGCTCCAGCGGTACCGAGGCGAGGAGCACGAACGGATCGCTGCCCGCTACGGCCAGCTCCTGGTTCCGGTTCGCTCGCGCCCGCAGGAGTGGGCCCGAGCGACCGATCTCGCCGACATCGGCAGCCTGGTCCGGCTCGCCGAGCAGCGCGAACGCATGATCTTCCACTTCAGCGAGGGCGGCGAGCACTCGTACGTGGTCGAGGACGGGGGCTCGGTGTTCCGCTACCGGACGAAGCCGGCACCCGTGCACGTGCCGCCGCCGCCGCCGCTGCCGCCGTCACTTCGAGCTGACGAAGCGGAGCCCGCGGAGCCGGCCGAACCCGCGCTCGTCCCCGGCGGGCAGCCCGCCAAGCGTCACCAGCCACGCAGGCGCTTTTCGCGAAGGCGTGACAATGAGGATTGGTAGGTTCGCTCCAGATCGCGCTGATCGGGGCTTCGGTCGGCCTCGTGCTGATCTCGGCGCTCGCCGCGACGAACACGGTGCCGGGATCGAATGCCGAGCGGGACGTGAGTGCGATCTCGATCGACGCCAAGAAGCCGAAGCCCGACTGCAACGCGATCACCGTCACCGTGCTCGTCACCGGCGCGGGCACCATCAACGGCACCAACGCTGCAGAGCTCGTTCTGGGCAGCGCCGGCGTAGACAACATGGACGGCAAGGCGGGCACTGATTGCCTGGTCGGTGGGGCCGGCAACGACGCAATCACCGGCGGCGCCAGGGACTGACGTCTGCATCGGCGGGCCCGGGCACTGACACGTTCACGACCTGCGAGACGCAGATCCAGTAAGCCCCAAGGTTGTGCGCGATGAGCGTCCGCACCCGCGGATGCTCATCCTGCGCGGCGGACTAGCATCGGGTCATGGCCCGCTCGGAGCTGACGGTCGATCTCGGCGCGATCCGCCGCAACGCGCGGAGGCTGCTCGGCGCGCTGGACGGAGCGGAGCTGTGGGCGGTGGTCAAGGCCGACGGCTACGGCCACGGCGCCATCGACGTCGGTGCCGCGGCGCTCGGCGCCGGCGCGACGGCGCTCTGCGTCGCGACTGTCCCGGAAGGCCTCGCGCTGCGGCGGGCGCTGGGCCCGGTGCGCATCCTCGTGCTGGGGCCTGCTTCGAGCCGCGAGATCGCCGAGGCGCGCGACGCCGGCCTCGAGCTCGTGGTCGTCGACGGCGAGATTCCCGAGGGCGTCCGCGTCCACCTCAAGCTCGACACCGGGATGGGGCGGTGGGGACTCGCCGAACTGCCCGCGCCGACCCGTGAGGTCGTGGGGTTGATGAGCCACTTCGCCTCCGCCGACTGCGACGCCGCCTTCACCGAGCAGCAGGTGGAGCGGTTCCGGGCTGCGACCGACGCGCACTCCTACCTGACCCGGCACCTGGCGAACAGCGCCGGGGCGTTGCGCTACCCGTCCGCGCGTTTCGACGCTGCGCGCTGCGGGATCGCGCTCTACGGGATCTCGCCGTTCAATACCGACCCGGCGGAGGACGGGCTCGAGCCGGCGCTGCGCTGGGACTCGCAGCTCGCGCAGGTGCGACAGCTGCAGCCGGGGGAGTCCACGGGCTACGGCCGTCGCTTCGTCGCGGAGCGGCCGACGTGGATCGGGATCGTCCCGGTCGGCTATGCGGACGGCTTCCGCCGCGGTCTGACCGGAACCGAGGTGCGCGTGGCCGGGGAGCCGCGGCGCGTTGTGGGGACGATCTCGATGGACGCCTTCTCGGTCGAGCTCGACCGCCAGCTGCCGGTCGGGACACCTGTGACGCTGCTCGGCCACGGCGTCCAAGCCGAGGCTCATGCGCGCGTCGCGGGAACGATCGCCTACGAGCTCGTCACCGGGATCAACGGGGCGCCCGAGCGGACACGGCGGGGGATCGTCGACAGCTGATACCCCCGGAGGGTATACTCGACGAATGGAGACCTCGCCGCACGCCCAGCGGCTCGAGCTGCCGATCGAAGGAATGACGTGCGCCGGCTGTGCGGTCCGGGTCGAGAAGGCGCTGAACCAGTTGGACGGCGTCGACGCAACCGTGAACTACGCCACCGAGCGTGCCACCGTCGCCCTTGCGCCCGCCGTCGCTCCGAGCGAGCTGGTCGCGGCCGTCGAGGCCGCCGGCTACCGGGCGCTGCTGCCGGGCGAGCAGGCTCGGCCGGACACGTCCAACGCCGGGCGTCGCCTCGTTGTCTCAGCTGCCCTGACCGCTCCGTTGGTGCTGCTCGCGATGATTCCGCCGCTCCAGTTCGGTGGCTGGGAATGGGTGGCGCTGGCGCTGGCCACGCCGATCGTGGCCTGGGGCGGATGGCCGTTCCATCGTGCAGCGCTCCTCAACGCGCGGCACGGGGCTGCGACGATGGACACCCTCATCTCGATCGGCACGGTCGCAGCCTTCGCGTGGTCGGCGGTCGTCCTCGTCGCCTCGGTGGAGGCCGATATGTACTTCGAGGTCGCCGGCGTGATCACCACCCTGATCCTGCTCGGCCGGTACCTCGAGAGCCGAGCACGCCGCCGGTCGGGCGAGGCGATTCGCGCGCTGCTCGAGTTGGGGGCGAAGGAGGCACGCGTCCTTCGCGACGGGGTCGAGGTCGTCGTCCCGGTCGAAGAGCTGGTTGGAGGCGAGCGCTTCGTCGTCCGGCCGGGTGAGCGAATCGCCACCGACGGGATCGTCGAGGAAGGCGCCTCCGCGATCGACCAGTCGCTGCTGACGGGCGAGTCGCTTCCCGTCGAGGTCGGCCCGGGCGCCGCCGTCGCGGGCGGCACGATCAACTCGCACGGGCGGCTCGTCGTCCGGGCGACCCGTGTCGGAGCGGAGACGGCGCTCGCGCAGATCGCACGCCTCGTCGCGGAGGCGCAGGCCGGCCGGGCTCCGATCCAGCGCCTCGTCGACCGCATCTCCGCAGTTTTCGTTCCGGTCGTGCTCGTGCTCTCGCTGGCCACGCTCGGAGGCTGGCTCGCGCTCACCGGCGATGTTTCCGCAGCCTTCACGGCTGCCGTCGCGGTCCTGATCATCGCCTGCCCGTGCGCCCTCGGCCTGGCGACGCCCACGGCGCTGATGGTCGGCACCGGCCGTGGCGCGCAGCTCGGGATCCTGATCAAGGGGCCGGAGATCCTCGAGAGCACGCGCCGCGTGACGACGATCGTGCTCGACAAGACGGGCACGGTGACCGAAGGGAAGCTCAGGCTGACGGACGTCGTGCTCCTGAACGGGACCTCGCGATTGGAGGCGCTGCGGCTCGCAGGAGCGGTCGAGAGCGCCAGCGAGCATCCGGTCGCTCGGGCGGTTGCCGGAGCCGCGCAGGCCGAGCTCGGGCCGCTGCCGTCCGTGACCGCGTTTCGCAACGTGCCCGGGCGGGGCGTCGTCGGCACCGTCGAAGGGCGCGAGATCCTGGTCGATCGCGAAGGAGTCAGCTGGGGTGGCGAGCTGCGCGCCCGCCTCGTCGTCGAGGACACCGTCAAGCCGACGAGCGCCGAGGCCGTCCGCGAGCTGCGCGGGCTCGGGCTGACGCCGGTGCTGCTCACGGGCGACTCGCGGCAGACGGCCGAGCGGATCGCCGCTGAGGTCGGGATCGAGCGCGTGCTCGCGGAGGTCCTTCCCGAGGACAAGGTCGCCGAGGTGCGGCGGCTCCAGAGTGAGGGTGAGGTCGTGGCGATGGTGGGCGACGGCGTGAACGATGCGCCGGCGCTCGCGCAGGCCGACCTGGGGCTCGCGATCGGCACGGGAACCGACGTCGCGATCGAGGCCTCCGACCTGACGCTCGTCTCCGGCGACTTGCGCGCCGCCGGGGACGCGATTCGGCTCGCCCGCCGCACGCTGCGGACGATCAAGGGGAACCTCTTCTGGGCCTTCGCCTACAACGTCGCGGCGATTCCACTGGCGGTCGCCGGCCTCCTGAACCCGATCGTCGCCGCTGCCGCGATGGCGTTCTCCAGCGTCTTCGTCGTCTCGAATTCGCTGCGGCTGCGCCGCTTCCGGAGCGTGCGCGACATGACCCACGGCTACGACAAGGACGCGATTGGCAAGCGGCTGCGGCGGATCGAGGGGCAGGTGCGCGGGATCGAGAAGATGGTCGACGAGGAGCGCTACTGCATCGACATCCTGACGCAGGTCGGGGCCGCGATGACCGCGCTCGAGAACGTCGGCCTGAAGGTGCTCGACGACCACGTGAACCATTGCGTCGCCGGCGCGCTCGCGTCCGGCGACGAGGCGCAGGCGCGGGCGAAGACCGACGAGCTGCTCGCCGCCGTCCAGCGGTTCGCGAAGACCCGCTAGGGCCGCCGGTAGCCCGAGCGGGCGCCGAGTCGCGCCGAGAGCCCGGGCAGCAGCGCCTGGACGAGCGCGAAGACGCGGTACCAGCGGGGGACGAAGAGCTCCCGCTTGCCCGACTCGACTGCTTTCACGATCCGCTCGGCGACGAGCTCCGGCCCGATCACGGCCCGGCGGAAGAAGGCGCTCGTGAGCACGCTCCTCTGCGGGAAGCCCTCGGTCTCGACGAAGCCGGGGAGGACGGTGTGCACCTGCACACCGCGGGTGCCGAGGAGGCCGGCGAGCGAGCGGGAGAACGCGAGCTGCGCGTGCTTCGACGCGGCGTACGGCCCGGCCGGCCCGAAGGCGACGACGCCGGCGACCGAGACGACGTTGACGACGTGCGAGCCCGGCTGTAGCCCCGGCTCCAGCGCGCGCACGAACCAGACGCCGCCGAGGTAGTTCGTCTGCAGCACCGCCTCGATCCGCTCGGGCTCGAGCGTGAAGAAGCTCCCGCGGCCGGGGATGCCCGCGTTGTTGACGAGCAGGTCGATGCTCGGGTGACGCGTGAGAATCGCCGCGGCGGCCCGGTCGACGTCGCTCCGGTCGGAGACGTCGCAAAGCTCGTACTCGCCGCCGAGCTCGGCGGCCAGGGGCTCCAGCCGTTCCTGCCTGCGGGCGACCAGCACGCAGTGCCAGCCCTGACGCGCAAGCTCGCGGGCGGTCGCGGCGCCGATGCCGCTGGACGCACCGGTGACGACGGCCACCCTCACGCGGCCGGCGTGATTACTTGCAGACCCGTACGACGCGCTGTGCTTCGGCCTTGCGACCCTTCGCGTCGGTGACGATCGCCCGCAGCGTGTGCTTGCCCTTCGCCGCTCCGCCGCGCTTCCAGACGCCGGAGAAGAGGCCCGCGCCGCCCCGCTTCTGCGGTCGCGATCAGCTTCTGGCCGTCGAAGAAGCGGACCGAGCGGACCGCGGCCGTCGAGGACGCGAGCACGAGGAGCGGCGTCCGGGCCGCGGCGCACTCGTTGGCCTCGGGTGTGACCCAGGTGACGGCCGGGCCGTTGACGACAGTGATGTTGCCGGAGGCGAAGGCGGTGTTCGGCAGCAGCTCGTCGCCGACGGAGTCGACGTTCTTCGCCTCCTGGAAGTCGGCGGCGGAAGCGGACAGCAGCCGCTTCCCTGCTTTCAGCGCCGGCGCCTGCGCTCGGCAGCGGGAAGAGCGCGATCCCGCTGACGGGGTCGTACGCCGCGGCTGCGACCAGCGCTCGGCCGTAGCCGATCACGAGCGAGTACGGGTCGACGCCGGCGCCGAGGTCGAGGACGCGGAGCGCGATCGTCGGTCGACCCGCCGCGACGCGGGTCGTGATCAGGCCGAGCAGCGGCGGCTGCAGGTCGTCCACCCAGGCGCGGAGCACATACGACCCCGCCAGCGAGCGGCCCGTGAACTGATCCCGGCCGGAATCGACCGCCACGTAGTAGGACTTCGTGCGCGGGAAGATCGTCGCCGCCGCGCCGATGTCGAGCGGATAGTCGACCGTCAGGTTGTTGACGTTCACCGGTGTGCCTGCGTATCCCTGAACGTCGTTCTCGTCGCGGCGAGCCGAGGACCCACGGGTGAATCGAGTGATCCCGGCGACGAGGCGATCACGGCCGCGCCGATGTTGACGGCGGGCTCGTCGAGCCGGATCCGGTAGAGCGTCTCCGCGCCGTCCTCGTTCACCGGCGCGCCGACGTAGCTCGGCGCCGGGCCGAACGCGGCGGCCGGGTAGCGGTAGACGGAAGCATGCGAAACGCCCTTGCGCGTGTCGCCCGACTGGAACTGGCCCAGCGGCACGATCGCTGCCTGCTCCAAGCCGGGACGGGTCACGAGCGTCGCGTACGCCACCTTCCGCGTGACGTCGCCGCGCCGCAGGAGCAGGAATCCGTACGCCTCTCCGATCCCGGCGTCGGCTGCAGCTCGAACCGTGACCAGAACCTGAAGTTCGCCGCCCGGAGCGAGCGTGATCGAGCCCGGACGACGATCTCGACGCCGCTCGGCTGCGACTGCGGCCGCACCTCGATCGTCCAGGAGCCGGCGCCGCCGCCTGCGTCCGACACCGCGAGCAGCAGCGGCTTCGCGGCGGGGCCGCGGCTGACGTTCAGATCGGAGTAGGAGAGAGACACCGGGTCGGTGAAGAGCTTGGGATCGTTCGCGGCGAGCAAGTCGGCCTCGCCGGATCCCGCCGTGAGCACCGGCGCCTCGACCGTCTGCGCGGTGTCCGCCCAGGCGGTCGCTGCCGTGCTGACGAGCGCCGACTTCACCTGGCGCGGCGTCCAGCTCGGGTGCCGCTGGAGCAGGAGCGCCGCCGCGCCGGCGATGTGCGGCGCCGCCATGCTCGTTCCGTCGAAGGAGGCGAACGGCCCGCCGGCGATCGCGAGCGTGGAGGAGAGGATCTGGCCGCCCGGCGCGCCGAGGTCCGGCTTGAGCATGTGGCCGAAAGCAGTCAGGCCGCCCGAGGAGAAGCTGGTGACGATCCCGCTGCGGCCGGTGGAGATCTCCTGCGGATCGCGGCCGATCCGGATCCCGGTCCGGCCCGCATGTCCCGCGAGGTAGGAGCGCAGCACCGCGCCGTCGCGGTCGGAGATCATCCCGCCTGGAACGGCGAGCTCGATCGGGATGCCGTTCGCCTCGCCGGGACGGTTGTCGACGACGACGATGCCGATCGCGCCGGCGGCCTTCACGCGCGCCGCCTTCAGCGCGAACGTGCAGACCCCGCGCGAGACGAGCGCGATCGCACCCGTGAGCGAGCCGGCCGGCAGCGGCGTGGCGCCTCCGTCGAGGTTGCCGGGCGGGCCGCAGAGATTGCGCGGAACGGGAGTGCCGCTCGACGCCCAGCAGACGTGCCGACATCCACGAGCTGCTGGTCCGCGCCGGCCCAGCCGGCCGGAGTCGGGTCGCCCGCGGTCCGGGCGAACGGGATGCGCGTGAGCGCCGCGGGCGCGTCGGGCGCGGTCAGGCTGAGCGCGGGCCCGAAGACGTGCGAGTTCGAGAGCGCGGCGACGGAGATCGCGTCGGGTGCGGTTCCGGGCGAGCCCGCCGAGCCGAGCCCATAGTCGTCCCGGTCGTTCCCGGCCGAGATCACCGGGACGACGCCGGCGGCGGCGACGTTCCGCACCGCCTCGACGAGCGCGTCGCTCGCCGGGTCGGTCTGCGGGCCGCCGCCCGAGAAGTTGATCACGTCCATCCCGTCGCGGACGGCCGACTCGAAGGCGGCGACGATCTCGGGCGTGTTGCCGACGTGGCCGGCCGGAGTCGGGACGTTGAAGATCCGGTAGTTGCCGATCTGCGCCCGCGGCGCGACGCCGGAGAGGCCGGCCGTCTCGGGGTGATCGCCGCCGCTCGGCGCTGTCGTGCCGGCGTTTCCGGCAGCGATCCCGGCGACGTGCGTGCCGTGGAACGAGGCCCGCCGGTCGAGTGCGAGGCGGCTGCGCTCGTCGGCGCCCGTACCCACGAACGCGCGCGCGACGATCACCTTCGGCGTCGTCCACTTCGCGCCGCCCTTCGGGAAGCCCGCCGGGTAGCTGAAGCCTGCCGGGTCGAAGAACCTGTTCTCGGGGTCGACACCGTCGTCGACGACGGCGATCTTCATCCCCTCGCCCGTGCCGCCGCCGGTCGCGGCGAGCGCGGCGGCGCCGATCAGGCCTGGGCTGCGATTGAGAGCGAGCGTGTAGCGATAGCTCGGGTAGAGCTTGCGCGCGAACGAGAGCTTCGCCGCCCTCGCGAGCTCGGTGGCCGGCAGCTCGACTGCCATGCCGTTGAGCAGGATCGTGTAGTTCCGGCGGACGCGCGCCTCCGGGATCGCGCGCTTCAGCGTCGCGGCGGCGGCCCGCTGCGCTCGCAGGAGCTTGGCCACGTACGCCTTCGCCGCGCTGCTCGACGTGTTCAGCCGCCGCGTGGAGCTGCTGCTCGCGAGCGTGCGCGAGTACGCGGCCAGGGGCGGGTCGGCGAGGGTCAGGATCACCGTGATCCGCCCGCTGCGGTGAGCGTCCGGCACCGTGATCGTCCCGGCGCGCACACGGGGGATCTCGATCTCGCCGTGGCGCCGCTCGATCGGCTGGAAGCCTGCAGACGCGGTCGCCGCGGCCACGAGCGCCACGCCGAGTGCGATCGATCCGACGAGGCGGCGCACGAACGCCAGAGTACCCGCACTCTTCTCCGACTGCCTTAGACTCGCCGCCGTGGGCAGGTTCGACGGCAAGCGCGCGCTCGTCCTGGGCGTCGCCAACAAGCGCTCGATCGCGTGGGCGATCGCGCGGCGGCTCGCCGAGGAGGGCGCAGAGCTCGCTTTCACGTTCCAGGGCGAGCGGATCGAGAGCAACGTCCGCGAGCTGGCGTCGTCGGTCGGCTCGGAGCTCGTGACGCCGTGCGACGTTCGCTCGGACGACGACATCGAGCGTGTCTTCGGCGAGACCGCCGCCGCCTGGGACGGCAAGCTCGACCTGCTCGTCCACTCGGTCGCCTTCGCCGCCGCCGAGGATCTCGAAGGCCGCTTCACCGACACCCCGCGCGATCGCTTCTGGATGGCCGTCGACATCAGCGCCTACTCGCTCGTCGCCGCCGCGCGCGCGGCCGAGCCGCTGATGGAGGCGGCGGGCGGCGGCTCGATCGTGACGATGACCTACCTGGGCGGCGAGCGGGCGGTGCCGCACTACAACGTGATGGGCGTGGCGAAGGCGACGCTCGACGCGTCCGTCAAGTACCTCGCCTGGGACCTCGGCGAGAAGGAGATCCGCGTCAACGCCATCTCGGCGGGGCCGGTGCGCACGCTGGCGGCGCGCTCGATCGCCGGCTTCACCGAGATGGAGACGATGTTCGTCGAGCGAGCGCCGCTGCGCCGCCACATCGACGCCGACGACGTCGCGGCCGCGTCCGCGTACCTGCTCTCGGACGATGCGAAGAACGTGACCGGGACGACGCTCTACGTCGACGCCGGCTATCACTCGATGGGCATGTAGAGGCGATTAATCGACGTCGCTGAAGACGGCGATCACCTCCAGGTCTTCGGTCGCGGTCAGCGTGCAGCTCGGCGGATCCGTGTCATCGTCATCGTCCTCGTCCACGCAGGTCACGCCGTCCCAGCGGACGAAAGCCCCGGCGGCAGGCGTCGCAGTCAACGTCACGTCCATCCCGTTGACAACGGTGGCACTGCACGGATCGGGGGAGCTGCAGTCGATGCCGGCCTGATCGCTCGTCACCGTCCCAGTGCCTCCGATCACCTGGACCGAGAGCGACACCGTCTTGAGGGACTCGAAGACCGCGCCAACGGCAATCTCCTCATCGACGTTCACCGTGCAGGTAGTGAGCTCCTGGGCCCCTTCGGCGCAGTCCACGTCCTCCCAGCCCGTGAACGTCGAGCCCTCGCCGGCGGTCGCCGTCAAGGTCACGCTGGTCCCCGCCGCGACGGACTCGTCACAGTCGCCCGGACAGGCGATCGTGTCCCCGCGCCGTACCGATCCCGTCCCGTCGCCGCGGAGATCGACTGTCAGCGTCCAAGCGACCGGAGCGTGGAAGACCGCTCCCACGGTCACGTCTTCGCTGACGGTCACCGTGCAGGTTGCTCCGTTCTGACCCCCTTCCGCGCAGTCCACATCCTCCCAGCCCTCGAACGTCGAGCGACCGGCGGCGTTTGCCGTCAGCCTCACCGTGGTTCCTGCCTCGATCGTCTCTTCGCAGTCGTCGGGGCACGCGATCGTCTCCCCTCGGGAGACCGAGCCAACGCCCCCGCCGCGAAGGTCGACCGTCAGCCGCCGCATGTCCGGAGCTGCGAAGACCGCGCCCACGGTGACGTCTTCGTCCACCGTCACGGTGCACGTCTCGCGGCTCTGAACCTCCTCAGCGCAATCCACGTCCTCCCAGCCAATGAACGTCGAGCCGACGGCGGACAGTGCAGTCAACGTCACGCTGGTCCCGGCCTCGACCGTCTCGTCACAGTCGTCGGGACACGAGATCGTCATCCCCCGCGTGACCGAGCCGGTGCCTCCGCCGCGAAGATCGACTGCGAGCGTGGGCGTCTCGGACAGAGGCGGAGGAGGATCGTCGGTGAGCGCTAACGCGGCACCCCCTCCTGCGAGAAGGGCAAGGACGCCGACGATCGCGGCGGTGCGCAGCAGCCGTCGCCAGAGCAGGCGCTGTGCGAGGTCGCGCCGGGCACTGTCGAGGTTGTGACGGGTCGTGCAACGGTCCAGCGCGTTACCGACCTGCTCCTCGAGCGCGAGCGCCGCCTCGAGGTGGTCGATCGCCCTCGTCGCGTGCCCGGCAGCGAGGTGGAGCGTGCCGAGCTCGTGCAGTGCCCATGCCTCGCCGGCCACGTCGCGGGCTCGGCGGGCGGCGCCGAGGACCGTCCGCAGCGAGCGGACGAGCTTGAGCCAGCGAAAGGCGAGGACGAGCAGACCGTGCAGGGCGCGGGCGAGGCGGAGCTCCTCGTCGTAGCGGTCGGCCTTGTCGAGCCGTTGCAACAGGTCGAGGAGCGAACCGAGCTCACCGGTCAAGACGTTGCGATCGAGCAGGCGCCCTTCGGCGGTGGCTTCGAAGAGCTTCTTGGCGTGGTCGATCCGGGCGGTGACCGCTTCCGCGCTCTCCGTGAGCTCTTCGAGCACATCGACCGGCGTCGGGCTGTCGACCGGCTCTTCGGCGAGCGCGTCGGCCAGCGCAGGTGCGTGCTCGTTCTTCGACCCTCGCTCGAAGAGCGCAACGGAGCCGGACTGCATCCCAACCTCGAGGGCGTACCTTCCGACCTGGACCGACCCGGTCGCCGGTCGCGGCGTCACCGGGAGGCGACGCGAGTCGTGTGCACCAAGACGCCGGTCAGGAACGACCTCCTCCCGAGAGCTCTACCGACCTTCACGAGCATCCTACGCCGACTCGGTGCCCGCCGTTCGAAGATGTGAGGGCGGCGGAGCGAGTGCTCCGCCGCCCCGTTTCGGCTAGGCGTGCCCTTCGGCGGGGCGCTCGACGTCAACCCTCGCGGTGGCGCGCCGTCGTGCGGCGCCTCGATCGTGATGTTCGGCAGCGCCCGGTCGAGCCAGCGCGGCATGTACCACGACTTCTCGCCCAGCATGGTGAGGAACGCCGGCACGAGCGTCATCCGCACGACGAGCGCGTCGGTGAGGATCGCGATCGCGAGCAGGATCCCGAACTCCTTCGAGATCCGGTCGGGGGTGAGGATGAAGGCCGCGAAGACCGTGCCCATGATCAGCGCGGCGGCGACGATGACCCGGCCGATCGCCGCGATCCCGTGCTCGACGGCTTCCCGCGTCTGCAACCCGTGGACGTGCTCCTCCCGGATGCGGCTCATCAGGAAGACCATGTAGTCCATCGAGAGCCCGAAGAGGATCGCGAACGCGATCGGTGGCACGAACGTCTCGATCGGCCCCGTGCGGTCGAGCCCGGTCAACCCGAGCAGATGGCCCTCCTGCACCACCAGGGTCAGGACGCCGAAGCCGGCGAACGCGGAGAGGATGGTCGTGATCCCCGCGGTCAGCGAGATCACGATCGAGCGGAACGCCATCGCGAGCAGGATGAACGTCACGCCGATCACGTAGAGCAGGAAGAGCGGCAGGCGCTCCATGATCCGCTCGCCGATGTCCTTGAACGCCGCCGTCAGGCCGGAGACGTACGCGACCGCGTCGCCGCCCTGCGTCGCCGCCGGCACCACGTCGTCGCGCAGGCGGTCGACGAGCTCGTCCGTCGCCTCGTCCTGGGGAGCCGAGGCGGGTGTGACGAAGACGATTCCCACGGTCTTCTCGTCGTTCAGCTGCGGCTCGGACGACCGAGGCGACACCTTCACCTTCGAGCCCACGCACGCCCTCGTAGATCCGCTCTGGGGCCTCGGGGTCGGAGTTGACGTCGACGACGATCGGGATCGGGCCGTTGAAGCCCGGGCCGAAGCCCTCGGCCAGCAGGTCGTAGGCGCGGCGTGCCGTCTGCTTCTCCGGCTGCGTCCCCTGGTCGGCCGCGCCCAGGCGGACGAGCGCGGAGGTCGACGCGAGCGCGAGGATCCCCAGCAGGACGACGATGAAGACGACCTTCGCGTTCGCGGTCACGAACCGTCCCCAGCGGGCGACGAGCGTCCGGTCGCGGGCCGCCTCGGAGTCGTCGATCGGAGGCAGGAACGGCACCTTCAGCCGGTCGACCTTGTGCCCGAGCAGCCGGAGCACCGCGATCAGGAGCGAGTTCGCGATCAGCACCGTGGTCAGGACGCCGAGCGCCGAGCCGATTCCGAGCTTCGTGACGAAGTCGAGGCCGAAGAAGGCGAGACCGGTGACCGAGATCGCAACCGTCATGCCGGCGAAGAGCACCGCCCGGCCCGCCGATGCACCCGCCTCGGCGGCCGCGTCGGGCGCTGAGAGGCCTTCGTGCAGCAGCTGTCTGAAGCGCGTGACGATGAACAGCGAGTAGTCGATCCCGACTCCGAGGCCGATCATCGACACGAGCAGCGGCGTGATCGTGTTGATGTCGGTCAGGCCGGCGAGGATGAACAGGAGCAGGAACGCCGTCGCCAGCGCCACCAGCGCCAGTGCGATCGGGATGAACATCGCGACGAACGTGCGGAAGACGACCAGGAGCACGATCAGCGCCGCGAGCAGGCCAAGTAGCTCCTGCGTGCCCTGCTCGATCGGGGGGAACTCGGCGTCGCCGTTGTACTCCACCTCGACGCCCGCCGGCTCGACCGCCTCGCGGACGGCGTCTTCGACGGCCACGACCGCCTCGCGGTCCTTCTCGAAGATGACCCGGTCGAACTGGGCCTCCGCATAGGCGATCCGCCCGTCGTCCGAGAACCGGTCGGGGTCGAACGGATCGCTGACGCTCTCGATCCCCGCCTCGTCCTCGGTCGGCTTGAACGCGGCACCCTTGAGCGTCGCGACCGCCTCCTCGACTGCCTGCTTCCGCTCGGGGGTATCCAGCCGCTCGCCCGGCGGGACCGCGAAGACGATGTTCAGGACGCCGCCTTGCTCGGACGCGAACTCGGTCTCGATCAGGTCGGTCGCCTTCTGCGTGTCGGAGCCGGGGATTTCGAACTCGTCCTTCAGGCTGCCGCCGATCGTCCCGACGAGGACGATCAGGGCGACGATGATGCCGATCCAGCTGAACACGACGCGCCAGGGGTGCGTGGCGCAGGCCCGCGTCCAGCGCGCAAAGCCTCCTGTCGCTAGTCGTTCGTGTGCTGCGCGGTGTTCCGTCGGTCTCTCCGCCATTGCGGTGGCTCCTTTGTTCGCTTCGGTCAAACGTTAGACATGCGAGCACGCCGTAAGTCATCGTTCACGGCTTCGTTACCGACGCTCGGGACGCCCTCGCGGTACTTGACGACGACGCTGACGCCGAGCGCTCGTGCGCGCTCCGGCAGCTGGCGCGCGACGCGGAAGGCGGCCGGCGGCGCCGAGGTCGAGTAGCCGAGCGGCCGCTCGCGTGGCGCCTGCATCGCGTAGTAGAGGTAGACGCTCCCGGCGTAGGCGTCCGGAGGCAGCACAGGCACCTCGAGCAGCCGCCCTGGCGGCGCGGCCTCCACGCGCTCGTAGACCGCGTTCCCCTCGTCGGCGTTGAGCGGGTCGTAGAGCGGCACCCAGAGGTCGGCCGCGACGAGCACGAGCGCGACCACCGCAACGAGCCGAGAGCGACTTAGTGTTGAATCAACACAAGCGATCGCGACGGCGACGAGTGCGGCGATGCAGAGGCACGCGATCGGCATCAGCCGCTCCGGGCACCCGGGTCGAGTGCAGGGGCGTGTTCCGCCAGAGCAAGCCGTAGCCGGGCAGGTTCGCGCCGAGCGCGAGCAGGCACGGAACGAGCGCGCCGAGCCCCAAGCACGAGTCGCGAGCGCGCGCGAGCGAAGGCTTGTGTTGAACCAACACAAGCCCACCAGGCCCGCCAGCGCGGCCAGCGGGCGTCAGCCAGCCGAGGTAGACGAACCGCTCGAACTCGCCCGGGTCGCGGGTGACGAAGTCGCCGAGCGTCGCCGAGTAGCGCTCGACCTCCGAGAACGGCCGCTCGGCCGCGTCGCGCAGCGAGAGCGCCCAGACGACAGCGCCGCCGGCGACGCCGGCGCGCGCGGCGATCGCGCCGAGCCACGGCCGCCGCCGCGCGAACGCGTACGCCAGCACGAACGGGATCGCGCCGAGGGCGAGGTGCACCTGGCCGGAGAGCGGGATCGACGCGAGCGCGGCGGCCGCAAGCCACGTCTTGTCGCCGCTCGACCCCGTAGAGGGCGAGCGGGAGCAGCATCGAGATCGGGCCGAGCAGGTGCCCCGTCGACTGGGCGACGCGGTAGGGCGCGAGGGCGAAGGCGAGGCCCGCCGACCAGCGCGGCGCCGAGCGGCAGGCCGAGCGCCCGCAGCCAGAGCGCCGCGAGGCCGCCGGCGCCGAGGTAGGTGAGCAGGACGAAGATGTTCCAGCCCGCGACGGTCCCGAAGACGGCCTGCAGCGGCCCGTAGACGGCCGCGAACGGCCAGCCGGCGAAGTTCACGCGCGGCTCGACCTCCGGCTGGAAGCTGTACGGGTCGAGCCAGGGCGCCGCGCCGCGCGCGAGCTGGTGCCCCGGGAGCCAGAGGTTGTAGGCGGTCTGCAGATGGTCGCCGGGCGTGACTCGCCCCTCGCGCGGAGCGCCGTAGCCGAGGAGGCGGTCGGTCTCGAAGACGGCGGGCGAGGTGGCGAGCAGCCCTGCGCCGAGGTAGAGCGCGCGCGGCTAGTCCGACAATCCCGCGCGGCTCGCGAGCAGCTCGTCGAAGTCGGGCACGTCCGAGTCCTCGTACCGCCACGATCCGAGCACCGTACCGTCCTCGCCGACGAGGAACGCGCTGCGCCGCGGCACGCCTTCCATCCACCGCCAGACCCTGGCGGCGCCGAAGTGCTTCGCGAGCGCGCCGTTCCAGTCCGAGAGCAGCGGCACGTCGATCCCGATCGAGTCCTTCCAGGCGCGGTGCGACCAGTACGAGTCCCGCGAGACGCCGTACGCGCGCACGCCCGCTCGCGCGAATCGGTCCTCCTGTCACGCAGGAGCCGCAGCTCCTGCGTTCAGGTCGGCGACCAGTCGAAGAGGTAGAAGAGGAGCAGCACCGGCCCGGCCTCGAGCAGCTCCTCGAGCTCCATCTCCGTGCCGTCGTCGAGCCAGAACACGGCCGAATCTACTCGCTGACGCGCAGCACCAGCCGCTGATCGTCGGAAACGAGCGCGAGCGGAACTGGGTCGACACGTTCGAGCCACGGCCCGGAGCTGGCGACCGCCCGCGTCGCGGACGAAGACGAGCTGGTCCGCCTCCGGCCAGCCGACAGCCGAGCCAGCGACCGTCGGGCGAGCGGACCGGCGGTCCGAAGTTCCCCGGCGCCGAGCAAGTCGGTGCGACGAGCTCGCAGGTCGTCTTGACTCAGGAACGTCATCGGCACCTTGCGCTCGAGTTGCGCGCCCGTGTCCACGTCGACCACGCGGATCGAGCCGTCGCGGCGCTCGTAGATCAGCACGTGAGCCGAGCCAGGCCGCCACAGCGGCGCGCGGTCGCCGGGCCGCGAATCGAGCAGGCGGTCGCCCTTGCCGTCGCCGCCGACGATCCTCAGCGTGCCGGCGCGAGAGGTACGCGATCCGCGTGTCGGTCTTCGTGCCGCCCCAGCGCGGGAAGCGCACGTCCGGCCGCGCGAGCGTCCAGCGCACCTCGCCTTCCGGCGTCGAGCGCGACGAGCTCGTTCCGCCGCGACGCGACGACGAAGCGGCCGAACGGTGACCAGGACGCTTCGCGATAGCTTCCGAGCAGCCGCTTCGAGCCGTCCGCGTCGACGACCCAGGCGCCCGAGTCGGCGGTGACGAGCAGCCGCCCCGGAGCCGGCAACGAGAACAGCGCCGGCTGCGCTCTGCTCGACCCCGACGACCTCGCGGATCTCGTCGAGGACGGCGCGGCCGGGCGGGCTCAGGAGGCCCGGCGACGACGACGAGCGCCAGCGCGACCGCGGCGATCGGCTTCCACGAGCGTCGCCGCGGCTGTCGGCTCGCGCTCGGCGAACGCCGACCGGACGACCGCCCAGGAGCGCTCGCGCGCCTCGTGCTCGCCCGGGATCTCGATCCGCTCCAGGTCGCTTCCTCACACCTGCTCCTTGAGCGAGTCGAGCCCGCGGCGCAGGCGGGAGTTGACCGTTCCCCGCGGGATGCCGAGCAGCTCGGCGATCTCGCCGGGCGTGTACTCGAGCAGATGGCGCAGGACGATCACGGCCCGGTGCTCCGGCGGCAGCGCGGCGAGCGCGCCGAGGAGCGACGCGTCCAGCGGAGCCGGGTCCTCGGGCGCCTCCGCATCGACGAGCTCGGCCTCGCCGCGAAGCTGGCGCGCCCGCGTCCAGTCGATCGCGCGGTTGACGACGATCCGGTGCAGCCACGGCCCGAAGGGCCGCCGGCGGTCGAAGCGGTCGAGGTTGCGGACGGCGGCCAGGAAGGCCTCCTGGGCGATGTCCTCGGCGGCGGCCGCATCGTGGACGACGAGGAACGCCGCCCGGTAGGCCCGGGGCCAGTGCAGCCGGAAGAGCGCCTCGATTCCCGAAGCGGACCCTCGCTGCGCCGCGCGCACGGAGGCGCGCTCGTCGCGGCCGGCGGCCATCCGCTGACTCTACGGCCGCGCCGGTCCGGGAGGTCCCGCGTCACGTGCCGACGATGAAGCACGCGTCGTGAGAGGAGCTGGCGACGTGGACCTCGTGCAGCGGCGCGCCGCGCGCGGTGAAGGTGCACAGCGTTCCCTCGGAGAGCGACGGGGACAGGATCCAGCGGTGGCCTTGCTGCACGTTGTACGAACCGGCGGGCACCGGCGCCGAGCGCAGCAGCCGGCCGTCGAGGGCGTGCACGCGCAGAACGGCGTCGTCGCCGCTCGTGACGAACGCGCGGTCGCCCATGAAGGTGACGTGCTGCGGCGGCGCGTCTCCGGCGATCGTCCGCACGAGCTTGCCGGTGTGGGCCTCGTAGATGGCGAGCCGGCGGCGATCGCCCGAGGTCACCCAGACGCGCGCGTCCGCCGGGCGTGAAGCCGACGTCGTGCGCGAGGAACGGCGGTCGGATCGTCCCGACGAGCCGCGGGCGCGCGTGGCTCCGCGAGCGAGAGCACCGCGAGCGCCGGCGCCTTGTTGCCGAGCGCGACCCAGAGCCGGGTGCCGATCCCGGTCGATCCCGAGGTGACGTGCCGGCCCGCCGACACGCACCCGTCCGACGACCCGCCGCCCGCGCAACGTCGACGACGGCGATCTCCTCTCGCGCCGAGTCGGTGACGTACGCGAGGCGACGGTCCGGCGACACGGCGGTGTAGCGGGGCGCACCGAACTCGCCGGCGATCGGGCGGACGCGGAGGTCGGAGTCGATCAGCGTCATCCGGCCGCCGGCCGTGTGGGCGACGAGGGCGCCGACCCGCCCGATGCTCTCGATGCTGCGTGGATCGGCCGGCGTGGCGAGCCGGCGGATGCACGCGTCCGGTCGAGACGTCGACCGCGACGACGCTCGACTCGAGGTCGGCGGTCACGAGAGCGAGCGGCGTCCCACCCGCGGAGCGGGCGAAGGCGGGCGCCGCGCCGAGGACGAGCGGCGCCGCGGCGGCGGCGAGGAATTCGCGCCGATCCATGCCTTCAGTACGACAGCGCGCGGCCGGGAGGTCCAGGGACCTCTCGGCGCTGCTCGGGTGTAGAGGAGGTGACACCGCCGAGAAGGAGGCCGACCATGCTCAGACTGATCGCATTCGCACTCGTCCCGCTCGCGCTCGTCGCGGCCAGCGCCGCTGCCGGCAACGGTGGCCCGGCTCCGGGGGTGGTGGCCGGCTGGGACGGCGCCGTGGACGTGGCGAACGCCGTTCGCTACGTGGCCCTGCCCGCGGCGAAGACGACTGCTGTCGCCGCGGTGCGCACCAGCGACGGCCGTGTGCTCCGCTACTCCACGATCCGCGGCACGTTCGGCATTCCGCTCGTCGCGTTCGACGGCACGGCCGAAGGGATCTCCCGCGACGGCAGGACGCTCGTGCTCGCGGACGTGGGAGCCAACCAGAGCGAGACGCGCTTCGCCGTCCTGAGCACAGCGACGCTCCGGCTCAGGAAGGCGATCACGCTTCCCGGCCTCTGGGCCTACGACGCCCTTTCGCCCAACGGCCAGATGCTCTACGCGACCCAGTACCTCGGCACCGGACCGAACCCGCGCTACAACGTCCGTGCGGTCAGCCTCGTCACCGGCAAGCCGGTCGGCGGCGCGCTCGTCGACAAGCGCGAGCCGGACGAGGAGATGAACGGTTCGCCCTGGGCGCGCGCTCGCAGCGCAAACGGCGCCTGGGCCTACACGTTCTACGCGAAGCCGAACGGCACTGCGTTCGTCCACGCGCTCGACACCGCCCGTCGGCGCGCGTACTGCGTCGATCTGCCGTGGCGGTCGAATACGCAGGCCCTGTCCGCCGTGCGCCTGTCGCTCTCGGACGGCGGCCGCTCGCTCGTGCTGTCCAAGGCCGGGCCTGGGACGGCTTGCGCTCGTCGACACGCGCTCGTTCAAGGTGACGACGCTGGCGAAGCCTTAGCGGCTGCAGCGGGCACGGCTTCGGTCGCCTTCGCGATCTCCTCGACGACCTCGACGATGTCGCGGTTGGCGTTGAAGACCCGCAGTTGGCGGTCGGAGCCGTTGCCGCGCGAGAGGATCTCGCCGATTCCCTCGAGCTCCCGCTCCGAGCCGAGCTCGCGCGCGTGCGGCTCGAGCTCCTGCAGCGTCCGCCGGACGAGCTGTGCGACCGGGATCCGGTTCCGGGCGCCGGTGGCGAGGTCCATCACCGGCGCCTCGAGCCCGTAGCGGGCGGCGAGCCACTTGTTCTCGGTCGTGAGGATGCGGTGGAACGAGGGGATCTGCTCGCCGCGGTCGTACTGCTCGGAGAGCAGCTTGACGAGCGACTGGCAGTAGGCGGCGAGCGCGACCGCGTCCTCGACGCGCGTGACCGCGTCGCAGATCCGGATCTCGATCGTGCCGAGCCGCGGGTGCAGCCGGATGTCCCACCAGATGTGCGTGTAGTCGGCGATGCAGCCGGTCCGCTCCAGCTGGCCGACGACCTCGGCGTAGTCGGCGTAGTCGCGGAAGCGCGGCGGCGGGCCGGAGCGCGGGAAGGCGGCGAAGACCATCTGCCGGGAGGAGGAGAGCCCGGTCGGCTCGCCGCGCCAGAAGGGAGACGAGGCCGACAGCGCGAGTAGCGGGCCGAGCTGGGGCAGGAGCCCGTTCACGACCTGGATCGCCTTCTCGGGATCGTCGACGGCGACGTGGACGTGCATCCCGAAGATCAGCTCGCGGCGCGCGATGTACTGGAGCTGGTCGACGAGGTTGCGGTAGCGGTCGCGCGCCGTGATCCGCTGGCGCTCGAAGAGGCTGAACGGGTGCGTGCCCGCTGAGCCGACCCGGAGGCCGGTCTGCCCCGCGATCCCCGTCACGTAGGCGCGGAGCTTCAGCAGCTCGCGCTGGACGTCGCCGGCGTTTCGGCAGACGGGCGTCGCGATCTCGAGCACCGATTGCATCAGCTCGGCGTTGATCCGCGGCTCGAGCTCGTGGCCCGTGATCGCCCGGAGCACGGTGTCGATGTGCTGGACGAGGTCGAAGGTCTCGCCGTCCAGGAGCATGTACTCCTCCTCGACGCCGAGCGTGAACGGATCGGACTCGCCGAACTTGTGGTCGAGGACGCTGCCCGCGTACATCGCGCCCTTGCCCGTGATCGAGTGCGGGTAGATCTGCTTCATGCCGGGAGAACGGCGTCGGCTTCGATCTCGACACGCCAGCGCGGGTCGAACAGGCCTTTGACGACGACGGCGGTCGACGCGGGCCGGATCTCCGAGAACACCTCGCCGTGCGCCCGCGAGACCTCCTCCCAGTCGTCCACGTCGGTCAGGTAGATGCGCGTTCGCACGACGTCCGGAAAGCCAGAACCCGCCTCGCCGAGCGCGCCGCCGAGGATCTCGAGGCACAGCCGCGCCTGCTCGTAGGCGCCCGTCGGGGGGTCGCCCTGGCGCGGGATCGGCGCCGTGCCGGACACGTACACGCGGCCGCCGCTCACGACCGCCCGCGAGTAGCCCACGACCGGCTCGTAGGGCGAGTGCCCCGGGATGAGGCGGCGCTCCACGACGCTAGTATCGCCCGCCGTGGAAGCCCTTCGCCAGATCGACGAGTGGGGCGCGGCGCACGCCGCCGCCGCCGTCGTGCGGCCGAGGGAGTGGTCTCGCGTCACGGCCCGGAGGACCACGTCTTCCGCTGGGCCTCGGTGACGAAGCTCGCGACCGCGCTCGCGACGCTCGTCGCGGTGGAGGAGGGGGTGGTCGACCTCGACGAGCCGGCCGGGCCCGAGGGGTCGACGGTCCGGCATCTGCTCGCCCACGCGAGCGGTCTGCCGTTCGACGCCGGCCCGCCGATCGCGCCGGTCGGGCGTCGGCGGATCTACTCGAACCAGGGCTTCGAGACCCTCGCCGCGCACGTCGCTGCCCGCGCCGGAGATGCCGTTCGAGCGCTACCTCGCCGAGGCTGTCTTCCAGCCGCTCGGGATGACGGCGGAGCTCCGCGGCTCGCCGGCCGCGGACGTCCACGGGACGCTTGCTGACGCAGTCGCGCTCGGCGCGGGAGCTGCTTGCGCCGACGCTCGTGGCCGGCGAGACCCTCGCGGAGGCGACCGCGGTGGCGTTCCCGGGCCTGGCCGGCGTGCTGCCCGACTACGGCCGGTTCGACCCGATGGACTGGGGACTCGGATTCGAGCTCAAGGACGGCAAGGAGGGCCACTGGTCAGGGACGCTGACGTCGCCGCGCACGTTCGGCCACTTCGGCGGCTCGGGCACGTTCCTCTGGGTCGATCCGGACCGGGCTCTCTCGCTGGTCGTCCTGACCGACCGCGAGTTCGGCGAGTGGTCGAAGACGGCGTGGCCGGCGCTCTCGGACGCCGTCGTCAGCGAAGGAACTCGAGCAGCAGCCGGTTGAGCTCGTCCGGCCGCTCGAGGCTCGGCAGGTGGCCGGCGCCCTCGATCGTCTCCAGCCGCGCGCCCGGGATTCCCGTCGCGAGCAGCTCGGCGATCGCCTTGATGTCCGTCGACGTCCTCGGTCGCCGACGACGACGAGCGTCGGGCGCGGCGATCTCGTCGAGCCGCGTCTGCGGCCGAGGGCTCCGGCCAGACCGACTTCACCTGTCCTTCGACGGGCAGCTGCTGCTCGTACGAGCGCAGCGTCATCGCCTCGGTCAGCTCGCGCACCTCGGCCGCGGCGTCGGCGGCGAGCCACATGCGCGCCTGCTGGGCGGCCGCGGCGGCGAGGTCGCCGCGCTCGAGCGCCTCCTCCTCCTCGGCGAAGCCCGCCCGCGCCGCCTCCGACCACTCCCAGGCGCCGAGGCCCGCGCCGACGAGGACGAGCCGCTCGACGAGCTCGGGCCGGGCGACCGCGAGCTCGAGCGCGATGCCGGCCGCCGAAGGAGCAGCCGACGACCGCGGCCGGCCGCGTCGAGCTGGCTCGGCGGCGAAGGCGACGTAGTCGACGTCGCCGGGCTCGAGCGGCGGCGTCGCCGAAGCCCGGGCAGGTCGGAGCGCGAGCACGCGGTGACCGGCCGCTTCGAGCGCCTCGACCTGCGGCTCCCACATCCGGCGGTCCGCGATCCCCGCGTGCAGGAGCAGGACGTCACTCATCTGCAAAGAGCGGCCGCAGGAGCTCGTCGAACGTCTCCTGGTCGCAACTCGCGACCACCGCGGGCGTGACGGCGCGCACCGACGCCGTCCGCGGGATCCCCATCGCGAGCGCGACCTCGCCGAACGTGTCGCCGGGACGGAGCATGCGTCGCTCGCCCGATCCCTTCCTGAGTCACGTTCAGCATCCCCGAGAGGACGACGTAGAAGCGGTCGCCCTCGTCACCCTGGCGGACGACCGTGGCTCCGGCCGCGATCTCCTCGCGCTCGAGCCGCGCGGCGAGCTTGGAGAGGTGCTCTCCGGGCAGACCGGACAGAAGGCCGACTCGAGTCAGCTCGTGGGCCGTGGCGGGAACGTGACGTGGGCTCACGGTGGGCTACGTTAGCCGGATGGGGCTCCTCGACGGCTGGCGCTTCTGTCCGCTCTGCGCCGGGCCGCTTCGCACGGAGCCGGGCAAGGTCACGTGCACGACAGTGCGGCAACGAAGTGTGGGCGAACCCGGTGCCCGGTGCGCAGGCGCTCGTCGAGCGCGACGGCCGCGTCCTGCTCGGGCGCCGCCGCGACGACCCCGCGGCGGGCCTCTGGGACCTCCCCGGCGGCTTCGTCGAGGAGCCGGAGCACCCGGTCGAGGCGCTCCGCCGCGAGCTGCGCGAGGAAACCGGTCTCGAGATCGAGCCGACCGAGTTTCTCGGCATGTGGATGCAGCCGTACGACGATCGCAACGTGCTGTCGCTCACCTGGCTCGCGCGGCCCACCGGCGGCGAGGAGCGCGCCGGTGACGACCTGACCGAGCTGCGCTGGTTCGCCCCCGACGAGCTGCCCGGCGCCGGCGAGCTCGCGTTCGAGAGCTACGTCCCGATCCTCTCACTCTGGCGCGCGCGGCACGAGCACGCGTAGAGCCCCCGGCTCGATCCGGAACGCAAGCGGCGTGTCGAGCTCGACCGGCTCGCCGTCGACGGCGGCGCGGATCCGCGGCAGCGGCGAGCCGATCTCGAGCTCGGTGCAGCTGCGCTCCTCCCAGGTGATCCGCCGGAAGCCGTGCGGGATGTAGAGATGCAGCTTGCCCTCGTCGAGGCGCTCGCGCTCGCCGAGGGAGAGGAGGTCGAGGCTGTAGTCGTTGTTCGCCACGAGCACGAGCCGCGCCCGAACCTGCTCGCCGTCGATCGTGAACCGCTGCCGGCGGCGGCGGTCCTTCAGCGTCAGCGCGACGGCACGCAGCCGTGCGAGAGCGTCGCGGCGGCGGCGATGGTGCTCGCGCCGGTGCACGAGCCGCGCATAGAGGCCGAGCGAGACGTTGTTCAGGAAGAGCCGCTCGCCGACGCGCGCCACGTCGACGCGCCGCTCGACCCCGTCGTCGAATGCGGCGAGCGCGCCCAGCGGATCGTTGCGGTCGAGGCCGAGATCGCGCGCGAAGTGGTTCCGCGTCCCGAACGGGATGCAGACGAACGGCACGTCCTGCTCGATCGCGACCTCGGCGACGGCTGCCAGCGAGCCGTCGCCGCCCGCCATCCCGAGCACGTCCGCGCCGGCCTGCCGCGCCACCTCGGCCAGGTCGTCTCCTTCCTCGAGGAAGTGGACGGTGACGCCACGCTCGCGCGCAGCTTCGCGCAACTCCTCGGCGCTCGGGGAGTCCGTGCCGGAGCGCGGGTTGACGATGAGGAATAGCTGCATCGAGTGAGGCCGGGCCGGCACCAAAGATAGGCCGTTCGGCCCATGTACCCACCCGGCCGAAAGCCGATCATTTTGGCCAGATGAGCGAACGCGGCCTGCACACCATCGAGGACGACCTCTCCGAGACCTGGGTCGAGGACTGGGCCGCCGTCGGCCTGGCCGAGCTCGAGGCCCTGCTCGCCAAGCACGCCGCCTTCCTCGGCTTCCTCGAAGCCATCGAAGACTGAGGGTTTGCGAGGCGCCGGGCGCGGAAACGCTCGGCTCGTGAACTTCGAGTGGCTCTACCGCGGCACGCCCGGGCATCCGCTCCATCCGCCCCTCACTGACGTCACGATCGGCACCTACACGTTCGCAACCGTCGCCGCGGTGCTGAGCAAGGTCGGGATCGCGGAGCGAGGAGGCCGCGCAGGGCTGGGCGCTCGCGCTGATCGTCGGGTTGATCGTCACCGCGCCGACAGCGCTCACCGGTCTTGCCGACTGGATCCGGATCACGCGCGGCACGCCGCTCTTCCGCACGGCGACGGCGCACATGATCGCGATGCTGCTCGCGACCGCTTTCTTTCTGATCTCGATCGGTGCCGGCTACAGCGACGGCATCGACGGTGCCTTGCCGGACGGCGCGTTCCTGCTGACGCTGATCGGCTTCTTCGTGCTCACGCTCGGCGGCTGGCTCGGCGGGTCGGTCGTCTTCAACTACGGCATGCGCGTGCTGAACCTCGTCGAGGAACCGGCGAGCCGTGCGGTCTCGCCGGTCCCGCACCCGGAAGAAGAAGCCGCAGAGAAGTAGGCGAGGCGGCTGTGAGCTCTTGGGCCGCGGAGCGGCCCCTTAGGGATCTCGCGCGATGAGCATCCGCTTCTGCGGATGCTCATCCTGCGCAAACTAGTCGGTGACGAGGCCGAGGCTGCGCTCGAGCGCGCCCTTCGGCTGCGCGCCGACCGCAACCGCCGCCTGCTCGCCGTCCCTGAAGAGGACGATCGTCGGGATCGAGACGATCCCGTAACGCTCGGCGAGCTCGCGCTCCTCGTCGATGTTCACCTTCACGAGCTTCACCTCGCCCGCGCGCTCCTCGACGATCCTGTCGAGCACCGGCGCGACGGCGTGGCACGGCCCGCACCACTCGGCCCAGAAGTCCACGATCACCGGCGTCTCGCTCTCGAGCACTTCCTGAGCGAACGTGTCTTCTTTGACTGCAGTTGCCATCTCGGTGATTCCTTTCGCTGGTTGAGAAGCGGGTTACCCGCGCTCACGTATTGAAAACGACAGGGGCCGGACGGACTGTTCCCTAGAATCGAGCGCATGTTCACACGCCTGCCGGACAAGCCCGACCACCCTGCGCTCGAGCTCGAGATCCTCGAGCTCTGGGAGCGCGAGGACACGTTCGAGCGGCTCCGCGACCAGAACCGCCGTGGGCCGAGGTTCAGCTTCATCGACGGGCCGGTGACGGCGAACAGGATCGATGGGCGTGCACACATGCGTGGGGCCGGACGCTGAAGGACGTCTTCCAGCGCTACAAAGGCTTACGCGGCCACCACCAGCGCTACCAGAACGGGTTCGACTGCCAGGGCCTCTGGATCGAGGTCGGCGTCGAGCGCCAGCTGGGGCTCAACTCGAAGCGCGAGATCGAGGAGTTCGGCCTGGCCGAGTTCGCGCGCCGCTGCCGCGAGGTCGTCGTCCAGTCGTCGGCGCGACATGACCCAGGGCTCGAAGCGGCTCGGCCAGTGGATGGACTGGGGCCGCGACTACTTCACCTTCAGCGACACGAACATCGAATACGTCTGGCGCTTCCTCAAGCGCGTCCACGAGCGCGGCTGGCTCTACCTCGGCCACCGGTCGACCGAGTGGTGCCCTCGCTGCGGAACGTCGCTCTCCCAGCACGAGCTCTCGCTCTCGGGCGTCTACCAGGACCGCGCCGACCCGTCCCTGTTCGTCCGGTTCCCGCTGCTCGACCGGCAGCACGAGTCGCTCGTGATCTGGACGACGACGCCGTGGACGCTGCCGGCGAACGTCGCTGCGGCGGTCAAGCCGGACGCCGAGTACGGCCGGCGCGACAACGGCGAATGGGTCGCGTCGGACCCGGTACCCGGACGAGGCCTTCATGGAGCTGAAGCGCGGGGAGGAGCTCGTCGGCTGGCGCTACTCGGGCCCGTTCGACGAGCTCGGGCCCGGCGCGGAGGTGGAGCATCGCGTGATCCCGTGGGAGGACGTCTCGCTCGACGAGGGGACCGGGATCGTCCACATCGCGCCCGGCGCCGGGCAGGAGGACTTCGAGCTCGGCCAGATCCACGACTTGCCGGTGCTGATGCCGGTTGACGAGGCCGGCCGGTTCTTCGACGCGTACGGCTGGCTGCACGGGCTTTCGACGGTCGAGGCCGCCGACCAGATCATCGGCTGGCTCGGGGAGCATGGCTTCCTGGTCGAGGCGGGGCTGTACGAGCATCGCTATCCGCACTGCTGGCGCTGCGACACACCGCTCATCTGGCGCGTCACCGACGACTGGCTGATCGGCGTCGACGAGCTGCGCCCGCAGCTGCTCGAGGCGAACCAGGACGTCGAGTGGACGCCCGCCTACATGGGCAAGCGCATGGACGACTGGCTCCGGAACATGGGCGACTGGAACATCTCGAGGCGCCGCTACTACGGGCTGCCGCTGCCCTTCTACCCGTGCGAGTGCGGGCACCTGAACGTGATCGGCTCGAAGGCCGAGCTGGAGGAGCGTGCGCTCAGCGGCCTCGACCAGCTGGAGGAGCTGCGCCGCCCCTGGATCGACGAGGTGCCGATCGCCTGCGAGCAGTGCGGAGCCGAGGTGCGCCGGATCCCAGAGGTCGGCGACGTCTGGCTCGACGCGGGGATCGTCCCCTTCTCGACGCTCGGCTGGGAGAACCCCGAGTTCATCCCGCAGGGATACGCAACCGGCGCCGCCAAGGGCCTGACGAAGGCCGATCTTCACGACCACGCCTACTGGGAGCAGTGGTTCCCGGCCGACTGGGTCTCGGAGATGCGTGAGCAGATCCGGCTCTGGTTCTACTCGCAGCACTTCATGTCGGTCGTGCTCACCGGGCGCGCGCCGTACCGGAAGGTGCTCGGCTACGAGAAGATGCTGGACGAGAGCGGCCGCGAGATGCACAAGCTCATGGGGCAACACGATCGAGGCCGGCGACGCTTTCGAGCGGATGGGAGCCGACGTGATGCGCTGGCAGTACTGCGCCCAGCCGCCGAACCAGAACCTCCTGTTCGGCTTCGGCCCCGGCCGCGAGATCCAGCGCAAGCTGCTGACGCTCTGGAACTCGGTCAAGTTCCTCGCCGACTACGCGAACATCGAGGCGTTCCGGCCGACGTGGGGCGACCTGCCCGAGCGCAGCGAGCTGGAACCCCTCGACCGGTGGCTCATCGACCGCACGCACGCACTCGTCCGCGACGCAACGGCGGCGTACGAGTCGTTCCTCACCGTCGACGTGATCCGGGCCTACGAGGAGTTCGTCGACGATCTCTCCAACTGGTACATCCGCCGTTCGCGGCGGCGGTTCTGGGAGGGCGACCGCGTCGCGCTGCACGTGCTCTGGTTCGCGCTCGTGCAATCTCTCCGCGTCGTCGCGCCGGTGATGCCGTTCCTCACCGAGCATCTGTGGCAGATCCTCGTGCGCGAGGTCGATGGAGATCCGCCCGCGTCGGTGCATCTCGCCGGCTGGCCGGACGCGCCCGAGCCGGACGAGAAGCTGCTCGCGGAGGTCGCGGAGGTTCGCCGCGTCGTCGGGCTCGGCCATCAGGTCCGGGCGGCCTCGCGGCTGAAGCTGCGCCAGCCTCTGCGTCGTCTCGTCGTCGAGGGAGCGCCGCTCGCCGCGGGTCACGCGGACGAGCTGCGCGACGAGCTGCGCGTGAAGGAGGTCGAGTTCGGCCCCGTCGAGGCGACCGAGCTGCACGTCAAGCCGCACCTGCCCGCGCTCGGCCCGAAGCTCGGCAAGGAGCTCGGCGCGGTGCGGGACGCACTCGCCGCGGGCGAGTTCGAGCAGCTCGAGGACGGTGGCTTCCGTGTGCTCGGCCACGAGCTCGGGCCGGGACGAGGTTCTCGTCGAGCGCTCGGGCAAGGAGGGCTGGACGGTCGCTTCCGAGGACGGCGTCACCGTCGCCCTCGACACCAGCCTCGACGCGGAGCTCGAGCTCGAGGGCCGCGTCTACGACCTGATCCACACGCTCAACTCCATGCGCAAGGAGCAGGGCCTCGAGCTGACCGACCGGATCGCGGTGACGCTGCCGCAGGCGGACGCCGACCTCGTCGAGCGCCACGCGGAGTGGATCAAGGGAGGCGAGGTGCTCGCGGTCTCGCTCGAGACCGACGGCGTCCGGCCGAGCATCGCCAGGTTCCGACGAAGCGGAGGGTGTGAGTGTGTGAGAGTGTGGATGGGGGGTGAGGTGGTGCGGCGGGAGGTAGGCGCGTAGAGTCAGATGCGCGAAGGTGTGGGGACGAGAGGAGTGCCGCAGCTGACGAAGGTCGATGACGGGCGCGCGAGATCGGCAAGGGCCGATCGAGATCGTGGCACCCGCCGGCATCGATCGCCACGAACAGGACATTTGTGAGTTCGGAGCAAAGACGAACGCTGTCCCCCCGACTCGCGAGGCACGTGGAGGAGCGGGTTGTGTAAACGGAGTCGACGCGGATCGCCGAGGTACGCGCGAGCGAGAGCGCTGCAGCGGCAGCATCGCGTGACGGAGTGGGGCGCGGAGAGAGCGGTGAGTGAGCTGGGCGGAAAGAGCACGAGAGGGCTCCGAACGGCGTCGCCGGAGCTACCGCGACGCCCGGCGAGCCGGCGCGGCTGGGCGTGGTGCCACGGCGAGGCCGGGGGGACGAGAGCGGGGGCGGGAGAGAAGGGTGAAGAGGTCTCGTGCGACGCGACGCGGCGGGAGAGCGGACATCTCGCGCCGCAAGGACGGCCGGTGTGGGGTGGGGGCAGGGCGCGCCGGCGCGAAGGCGAGGGAGAGGAGCGAGCGGGCTCGACGGCGCGCAGAGCTCGCCGGCACGGAGTCGTAGCGCCGCCGGACGGGGGGAGGGGGGGGAGGGGGGGCAGCCGGAGAGGAAAACGAGCGACGGGTAGGCGGCGGCGGACACACGTGTGGGGCGCGGCGCGAGTCGACCACGCCGCCGCGATCGATCGCTGAACGCCGGGTGGCAAAGAGGGAGCAGGAGCGGACGCCACGGCTACGTGAGAGCGCGCGTAGGAGGGTGCAGCGTGGCGGCGGCGACAGCGCGGCGCGCCGGACGGCACGGGGGGGGGAAACAACGACGGGGTAGCTCGGCGTGGCGCGAGCGAACGGCGACACGGTGCAGGCGCAGGGGCCGCGGGGGTGACGTGCTGTCGCGGCGAGCACGTGTCGCGATCACGAGCAGGGTGAGCTGTCGGCGGGGCATGAACGGCGGGGCAGACGGGGGTGGGGTACAGCGCGGAGTCGATTGGCGCGCCGACGCGCACCACGGCTCCGGCGGGCGCGACGGTCGTCGCGGCCGGTCAGTACCACACCAATGTGTTGCTCAGGAACGGACCGTGTGAAGCGTCGGCTCGGACTACCAAGGGCAACTCGGCGTCGGTTACGAGGTGCTCGAAGGGAGTACGACGTTTGTGCGGCGCACATCAGCGGGGTCACGACGCTGGCGGCTCGCGAGGATCACGTTCTCGCTGCAACGGGCTAGAGAAAACGCCGGGGGCGGGGCTCGAGGGTCTGTCCACGGCACGTTGGCCGGCGAACTCCGGGTATTACGCTCCCGACGAGGAGGCGCGATGCACGCGTGCAAGCAGTGCGGCGGGTCGATCGGAGCTGCGTATCGCTACTGCCCCTGGTGTGCCCTGCCGCAGCGGGTGAAGCTCGTCGAGTTCTTCGGCGGCACGGGCGCCGAGAGCGGCAAGGCCCTGCGGGTCTCGCGCTACACCGACGAAGGTCATGTCCGCTTCAGCGTCTGGGACGAGAGCGGCGTCGCCGAAGCTGCGGTCTCGATCGACGAGCGGGAGGCGCGCGCCTCGCCGCATTCCTCGGCCTGCGCGAGCGGGTGGGCTCGCTGCTCGAGCGCCTGCGCGGCTAGCGCTGAGTCTCGGCGAGCGCGAGCTCGCGGCGCAGCTCGACCGGCAGGCGGAAGGTGACGTCCTCGTTCACCATCCGGAACGGCTCGATCCGCTCGACGCCGCGGGCGCGGAACCAGTCGCAGACCCTGCCGACGAGCTTCTCCGGCGCCGAGGCGCCCGAGGTGACGCCGACCGTCGTGACGCCGTCGAGCCAGGCCGGTCGATCTCGGTCTCGTCGTCGATCAGGTACGAGGCGACGCCGGCGGCGCGGGCGACGTCGACGAGCCGGTTCGAGTTCGACGAGTTGCGCGACCCGATCACGAGCAGCAGGTCGACCTCCTCGAGCATCTCCTTCACGGCCCACTGCCGGTTGGAGGTCGCGTAGCAGATGTCCTCCTTCTTCGGCGCGTGGATCGCCGGGAAGCGGCGGCGGAGGACGGCGATGATCTCGGCGGTCTCGTCGACGGAGAGCGTCGTCTGCGTGATGTAGGCCAGCCGCGTGTCGGCGGGAAGGTCGAGCGCCTCTGCCTCGGCGACGTCCTGCACGAGCACCGTCGCCTCGGGCGCCTCGCCCATCGTGCCCACGACCTCCTCGTGGCCGGCATGGCCGATCAGGACGACGGTGTAGCCGTCCGCGGCATAACGCCGCGCCTGCACGTGCACCTTCGTCACGAGCGGGCAGGTCGCGTCGATCACGTTGTGGCCGAGCACCTCGGAAGCGGCGTTCACGGACGGGGCGACGCCGTGCGCCGAGTAGACGATCGTCGAGCCGACCGGCGCCTCCGCCTCGGTGTCGACGAAGATCGCGCCGCGCGCCTCGAGGTCGCGGACGACGTGGATGTTGTGGACGATCTGCTTGCGCACGTAGACGGGCGGGCCGTAGTGCTCGAGCGCGAGCTCCACGGTCTCGACCGCTCGCTCGACGCCGGCGCAGTAGCCGCGGGGTGAAGCCAGGAGAACACGCTCGACCATCTCGCTGATCGTAGCCTCGACCTGTGGCCGAGTGCCGGGGGCGTGCGTAGGCACGGAGAGGCCCTGCCGCGTCCGGGGGGTCGTCGCGACAGGGCCTCTTCCGAATGCTCCCCGCAGTAAGCGGGTCGCATCGCCCAGTGACACGGCACGCTATTACTCGCCCGCGCGGGTTCCAATAGGCCGGACGGCCCATCTTTGAAAGCCGGACTCTCTATCATCTGTGCCCCCAGTGAATGCAGAAACCCAGGCGGTGCTGTTCAACGCGGTGCCGTTGCTGATCGTCGCGGCGCTCTACCTCGCCGTGGGCGTGGCGCGTCTGCGCGCACTCGGGCGTCGAGCGGGGCTGGGGCCGCGCGCTGCAGGGCTGGCCGCCGCGATCGCGGGCGTCGCGATCCTCGTCACCCGGGAGCCGCTCGCCGGGCAACGCGCTGGTCTCGCTCGTGGCGATTCTGCTCGCCGGCGGTCCCGGCCGTCCTCGCTCTGTCGCGGCCCGCCGGACGGCGACGCTCGCTCGCCGGCGGGGCGAACGTCGTCGGAGGCGGGCCCACTCGCGCAGCGGCTGCTCGACGTGGAGGGCGAGGACAGGAATCGCGCGTCGTGCTCCTCGACGAGCTCGCCGGCGGTCTTCGAGCTCGACCTCGCGAACCTGGCGCTGATCGAGGACGGCGGCCGGCGCGCGCGAGTCGTCGCGGCGCGGGAAGGTGGTCGCGACAGCGAGCGCCTGGTCGGCCAGGAGCTCGACCTCGAGAACGAGCCGTCCGGCATCAGCACCGTGACGCGCGAAGGCGCGGCGTTTGCGGTCTTCGACGCGGAGAGCTCGCCGATCGTCAACCAGCGGCTGAACCAGCTCGCGCGGGTCAAGAGCTGTGCCTTCATGCCGATGCTCGCGCGGCGGCGAGGTCGTGGGCGTCGTCTTCGCAGCCGTGCGCCGTCCGCGCCTGTTCGAGGACGACGAGCTGGCGCAGATGCAGGCGCTGGTGGCCGAGGCGGGTCTCGCGCTCGCGCGCACGCGAGCGTCCGCCGCGCTCGCGGAAGCGCTGGAGCGCGAACGGCTGATCGCTCACATCTCCCGGGAGGTGCGGTCACTGCGCGACCTCGACGAGCTGCTCCGCGTCGCCGTCGAGGAGACGGCGAAGGGCATCCGCGCCGATCGCTGCTTCATCCGCCTCGGCGAGCCGGGCGAGCAGACGCCGATGGTCGGCGCAATGGCTCGCGGCGGGCGTCGCGCCGCTCGATGATCTGACGCGACTTGCCGGTCGTGAACCTTGCGGCGCGCGAGCAGCGAACGTTGGCCGTCAGCGACATCCTGGAGGCGCCGGAGCTGAACGACGCCACGCTCGGGCACGTGCGCGAGCTGGTCGACCGCGGCTGCGGGCGGTGCTCGCGGCCCCGATCGTCTCGTTCGGGCGGGTGATCGGCGTGCTCGCGCTGCACCGTGCCGAGCCGACGACCTGGCTGCCCGCCGAGATCTCGCTCGCGGAGGCGATCGCGCACGAGACGGCGATCGCGATCGACACGAGCCGGCTCCTGCGCGAGAGCACGCGCCAGGCTCAGGTCGAGCGCGGCTTCTACCGGATCGCGGCGGTGCTCAGCGAGCCGCTCTCGGCGGAGGCGACCCACGACGCGGTCGCACAGGCTGCGGCCGAGGCGCTCGGCGGCGACTCGGCGGCCGTGCTGCGGGCGGTCGGGGACGAGCTCGAGCTGGCCGGCTCGTACGAGCTCGCCGGGCAGGCTCGCCGGCTACCTCCGGGAGGATGCGGCTGCGCTGACGGCGTGTGCTCGAGGCGGCAAGGTGCTCGCGTCGCGCCGGCTGGCTCGACGACGGCCGCTTCGGCGACGGGCTCGCCCAGGCGGCGGCCGCGGCCGCGGACCGGCGCTCGCTGCTCGCCGTTCCCCTGCCGGAGTCGTCGGGCCACGGCGTCGGGCTCGTGCTCGTCTTCTTCGAGGGCGAGGAGGTGTTCGACGACGAGCAGCTCGCGCTGGCCGAGCGGGTCGCCGGCGCGGCGCGCGGAGCCCTGGAGCGAAGCGAGCTGTACGAGCGCGAGCGCCGCTCGCGGGCGCTGGCGCAGCGGCTTGCCCGGGCCGGGCGGGAGCTCGCCGGCGAGCTCGATCCCGACAACGTGCTCGACCAGGCGGTCCGCCACGCCGTGCAGCTCGTGGGCGTCGAGGGCGCCTCGATGCGCATGCTCGAGAACGACGAGGTGGTCGTGCGGGCCGCGACCGGGGCGGGCGAGGACGAGGCGATCGGCACGCGCGCTCCGTCGACCGGCTTCCTCGTCGGCGACATCGTCCAGACCCGCTCGACCCGCGCGGTCGCGGACGTCCGCACCGACCGCCGCCTCGGCGAGGCCGACCCGATGCTCGCGGCCGGCTACCTGGCCTATCTCGGCGTGCCGATGATCGGGCCCGGAGGAGTCGGTCCAGGGGATCCTGGCGGTCTACGACGGGCGAACGCGCGAGTGGCTCGAGGAGGAAGGCGAGGCGCTGCACGCGCTCGCCGCCAGCGCCGCCGCGGCCCGCGCGAACGCCGAGCTCTACCAGGGCGTCAGCCACGAGCAGCAGCGCAGCGAGGCGATCCTCGCGAACGTCGCCGACGGGATCGTCGCGGTCGACCGTGAAGGCAAGGTCGTGCTCTGGAACCCCGCCGCCGAGCGCGTGACGGGCGTGCCGCAGGCGGACGCGCTCGGACGGACGCCGATGCAGGCGCTCGGCCGGCCGCTCGAGGCGGGCGAGGGGATCGTCGGCGGCAGCCGGCTCGTCCCGATCCGGCGCGGCGGCGAGGAGGTCTGGCTCTCGCTCAGCGAAGCGGTGATGACCGATCCCGCGGGCGCGGTGGCCGGGCGCATCTACGCCTTCCGCGACATCTCCGCGGAGCGCAGCGTCGAGCAGATGAAGTCGGACTTCGTCTCGACCGTCTCGCACGAGCTCCGCACGCCGCTGACCTCGATCTACGGCTTCGCCGAGACGCTGCTCCGCCAGGACGTGCTCTTCGGCGAGGAGGAGCGCGCGACGTTCCTGCGCTACATCGCCTCCGAGTCCGAGCGGCTGACGGCGATCGTCGACCGGCTGCTCTCGGTCGCGCAGCTCGACACGGGCGACATGGCCGTGCAGCTCGCCGAGACCGATGTCGGCGCCGTCGTCAGCGAGGCGGTCCGCACGCTCGAGGCTGCCGACGGCACCGGACGGCCACCGCTTCGTCGTCGCGCTCGCCGACGAGCCGCTCGCGGCCGCGGCCGACCGGGACAAGCTCGGCCAGGTGCTCGCGCACCTGCTCGACAACGCGGTTCGCTACTCGCCCGCCGGCGGCACCGTCACCGTCGCCGCGCGCCGCCGCGACGACGCCGTCGAGGTCAGCGTCGAGGACGAGGGGATCGGGATCCCGCACGCCGAGCAGGAGCGGATCTTCCGCAAGTTCTACCGCGGCGACGCGGCGGCCGGCGCGGTCGGCGCCGGCGCGACGGGTCTCGGCCTCTTCCTCGCCGAGGGCCTCGTCAACGCGATGGGCGGGCGGATCTGCGTCGACTCGGACGAGGGCCGCGGCTCGACGTTCGTGCTCGAGCTTCGCGCCGCGGAGAGTGAGACATGACAGATTCGGGTACACGGTCGGGCGGGTCATGACGAGGGTTCTGGTGATCGACGACGAGGCGCCGATCCGGCTGCTCTGCCGGGTCAACCTCGAGGCCGAAGGCATGTCGGTGCTCGAGGCGAGCGACGGGCCCTCGGGCCTCGAGGCCGCGGCCTCCGGCATGCCGGACGTGATCCTGCTCGACGTGATGATGCCCGGCCTCGACGGCTGGGGCGTGGCCGAGGCCCTGCTCGAGAGCGAGGAGACCGCGGACATCCCGATCATCTTCCTGACCGCGCGGGCGGAGTTCCGCGACCGCGCGCGCGGGCTCGACATCGGCGGCGTCGACTACATCACGAAGCCGTTCAACCCCGTCGAGCTGGCGCCGCTCGTGCGGGCGCTGCTCGACCGGCTGGAGCGCGGCGAGCGCGACGAGCTCCGGAGCGAGAAGCTGGCCGAGCTCCGCGCGCTGATGGCCGAGACCTAGTGACGCTGGAAGTTTCTTAACCGGCGAAGTCGGCGGTGACGACGGTCGCGCCGGCGTAGCCGAGGAACGTGCCGGTGCGGGAGCCGATCCCGATCCGCTTCCAGCCGGGCCGCAGCAGGTTGGCGCGGTGACCGGGGCTCGCCAGCCAGCCGCGGACGATGAGCGGGCCGTGGCGCCCTCGCCCACGCCCCAGGCGAGGTTCTCGCCGAAGAGCGGGCCGCGGGCGCCGTAGCTCGCCATGCGCGGGCCGAGCGCGCCGTGGGTGAAGAAGTCGCGGCGGATCATCGTCGCCGAGTAGTCCCGCGCCGCGCGGACGAGCGTCGCGTCGACCTGGAGCGGCCGCAGGTTGTGGGCGGCGCGGACGTCGTTGACGGCGTCTCGAGCAGCGTGCGCTCCTTCTGGCTCAGCGTTTGCGGCCTCCGCGGCCGGACATGACCGCAAATGCAGCAAAAAACGCGCACAAACCGACACGGATATGTTTCGAAAAATGCATAAGCGGGCAGAATGACGGAAGCGTCGGACGGTGGCATCCCTCGTTCGGGGGATATCGCCAAACCTCCTACGCGCTAGCGCGCCGTCTGGGCGAGCAGGATCGCGGCGAGCACGATCCCGCCGCCGATCAGCTGCGGCGTTCCGAACGTCTCGCCGAGCCAGAGGAAGGCGACGGCGCTGGCGGCGACCGGCTCGAGCATCGCGACGATGCCGACCCGCGTCGCCGAGATGTGCCGTAGCGCCGCGGCGACGAGCAGGAAGGTCACCATCGTCCCGGCGACGACCACGTAGAGCATCAGCAGCCAGACCGGGCAGCGCGAACCGCTCGAGGTGCCCGAGCAGCGAGACGCTGTCGTCGAGCCGGCCGGCCGGGAAGCGCCAGATCGGCTGCACCGCCGCCCAGAAGAGCGCCGCGAAGAGGAAGCCGTAGCAGGTGAGCGAGGCCGGGTCGCGCCGCTTCACGCCGCGTTCCGCCATCAGCACGTAGACCGCGTACGCGACCGCGGCGCCGAGGCGCGGCGGCGACGCCGAGCCCGTCGAGCGAGAGCGCCGCTCCAGACCTCGACGACGAGCGAGAGCCCGACGAGCGCCAGCCCGAGCGCGACCCAGATCCGGCGGCGGACCGGCTCCTTGAACACCGCCCACGCCCAGATCGCGATCAGGATCGGCCCGAGGTACTCGATCAGCAGCGCGATCCCGATCGGCAGCCGCCCGATCGAGACGAAGTAGAGCCATTGCACGAACGCGACGCCCGCGATCCCGAAGACGACGAGGTACGGCACCTCGCGCCGCGTCAGCCGCAGGCTCTCGCGGCGCGCGAACGCGAGCACGATCGCGAAGCCGAGGAACGCCCCCGTCGCGCGCACCTGCGTCAGCTCGAGCGAGGAGATCCCGGACTGGAGGACGACCTTCGAGACCGTGCCGTTGAGCGCGAAGAGCAGCGCGGCCGAGATCACCATCGCGTAGCCGATCGCCGGGCCGTCGCTCGCGCCCCGGCTCGCCGGGGATGTAGGCGACGTCGGCCATTCGTCGGCGAACCTACCAGCGACTAGGGTTCGAATCAGTGAGGGCTCGGCGTCAGGCGGTCGAGATCGTCTTCGACCACGCGACCAAGCGGTACCCCGGCCGCGCAGCTCCGGCGGTCGACGACCTTTCGCTGTCGATTCCGGCCGGCGAGATCTGCTGCCTCGTCGGCCCGTCCGGCGGGGGCAAGACGACCGCGATGAAGCTCGTCAACCGGCTCGTCGAGCTCACCTCCGGCGACGTCCGCATCGACGGCCGCAGCGTCACGTCGCTGGACGAGACCGAGCTGCGGCGCGGGATCGGCTACGTGATCCAGCAGGTCGGGCCTCTTCCCGCACATGACCGTCGCCGAGAACGTCGCCACCGTCCCGCGCCTGCTCGGCTGGTCGAAAGCGGAGACCGCAGCGCGGGTCGACGAGCTGCTCGACCTCGTCGACCTGCCGGCGCGCGACTACCGCGCCCGCTACGCCTCGCAGCTCTCCGGCGGCGAGCGCCAGCGCGTCGGGCTCGCCCGCGCCCTCGCGGCCGACCCGCCCGTGATGCTGATGGACGAGCCGTTCGGCGCCCTCGACCCGATCACGCGCACCCGGCTGCAGAACGAGCTGCTGCGGATCCAGGGCGAGGTCGCGCAAGACGATCATCTTCGTCACCCACGACATCGACGAGGCGATCCTCGTCGGCGACCGGATCGCGATCCTGCGCGAGGGCGGGGTGCTCGCCCAGTACGACACGCCCGAGCGAGCTGCTCGCCCACCCGGCCGACGAGTTCGTCGCCCGCTTCGTCGGCGCCGACCGCGGGCTGAAGCGCCTCTCGCTGACGCGGCTCGGCGAGCTCGAGCTCGAGCCGGCCAACGGGGTCGTCGGCCCGCTCGCGCGAGGACAGCACGACGCTGCGCGACGCGCTCTCGGTGATGCTGAACGAAGGCTCGCGGGCTGCTCGTCGTCGGGCCGGCGACCGGGAGCCGACGCGGCGTGCTCACGCTCGACCGGCTGACGGAGCTGCTCGTCGTGATGGACCGAGCCTGTCATCCCCGACTTCGGCGAGGCGAGCGCGTGCGTCTCCGAGAACCGCTTCTTCTGCACCGACTGGGTGCGCGACAACTGGGATCCGGTGCTGCAGCCGCGCGCTCGTCGAGCACATCGAGCTGACGCTGATCGCGGTCGGCATCGGCTTCGTCATCTCGCTCGGCCGCCGCGCTGCTCGCGCATCGGCTGCGCCTACGTCGAGCGGCCGTTCGCGTTCGTCTCGGCGGTGATCTACACGATCCCGAGCCTGGCGCTCTTCCAGCTCCTCGTCCCGCTCACCGGCCTCACGGTGACGACCGTCGAGATCGCGCTCGTCGGCTACACGCTCCTGATCCTCTTCCGGAACATCCTCGCCGGCCTGCGCTCGGCGCCGCCCGAGGTGCTCGAGGCGGCGCGCGGGATGGGGCTGACGCCGACGCAGACGCTCTGGCGCGTCGAGCTGCCGCTGGCGCTGCCCGCGATCGTGGCCGGCCTTCGCATCGCCGTCGTCTCGACGATCGCGCTCGCGACGGTCGCCGCGTTCGTCGTCTCGCAGGGCCTCGGCGGTGCCGATCCTCGGCGCGCTGCGCGACAACTTCAAGACCGAGATCCTCGCCGCGGGAGCGCTGGCGGTCGGCCTGGCCATTCATCGCCGACGCGCTCCTCGTGCTCGCGCAGCGCGCGCTCGACGCCGTGGGCGACGCTCCGGAGGACGGCATGATCGTCGCCGCCCTCGACGTCTTCGTCGGCGCGCTCGAGTTCATCGTCGACCGGCACGAGCTGATCCTCGAGAAGACCTGGGAGCACGTGCTCCTGTCAGCCGCGGCCCTCGCGGTCTCGATCGCGATCGCCGTTCCCGTCGGCGTGCTGCTCGGCCACCTCCACCGCGGCTCGTTCCTCGCGGTCAACCTGGCGAACATCGGCCGTGCACTGCCGACGCTCGTCGTGATCGCGGTCGGGCTTCACGTTCCTCGGGCTCGGCTTCACGAACGTGATGGTCGCGCTCGTCGTCCTCGCCGTGCCGCCGATCCTCACGAACGCCTACGTCGCGGTCGACGAGGTCGACCCGGACGCGGTCGAGGCGGCGCGGGGGATGGGAATGACGCCGCTCCAGGTGCTGTGGCGCGTCGAGCTTCCGCTCGCGCTGCCCCTCCTCTTCGTCGGCATCCGCACCGCCGCCGTCTTCGTCGATCGCCACCGCGACGATCGCCGCGATCGCCGGCGGCGGCGGCCTGGGCGAGATCCTCGTGAACCAGGCGGCCTACGACGTCGAAGGACTCGTGGCCGCGGCGCTCTGCGTCTCTCTGCTCGCGCTCGCCGCCGACGCCGGGCTCGGTGCAGTGCAGCGCGCCTTGACACCGCCTGGATTGAAAGAGGAGATTCCAGCGTTCGAACCAGATGTGCGCCCGGTCGTCTAACCGGGTGAACCACGACAGGAGGAGGGTCGGAATGATCAGGAAGCACAACCGCAGAGCCGCCAAGGCGGCTTTCGCGATCGCATTCGGAGTCGCCATCGTGCTCGGGGGAGCCGCCGCGGCGCCGGCCGCGGTCGACCGGTCGGAGGCGACGCCGATCATCATCGGCACGAAGAACTTCCCCGAGCAGTACGTGCTCGGGCAGCTGTACAAGCAGGCGCTCGAAGCGAAGGGCTTCAAGGTTCAGTACAAGGAGAACATCGGCTCGACGGAGCTGATCGACGCGTCGCTCCGCAGCGGCCGCGTCACGCTCTATCCGGAGTACACCGGGATCATGCTCTCGGTCACCTTCAAGCGGAAGACGCTGCCGAAGACGGCCCTCGGCACGTACCTGGCCGGCCAAGGCGCTGTACGAGAAGCGGGGTCAGACGCTGCTCAGGGCGACACCGTTCCAGGACCGGGACGGGATCGCCGTGCTCCGCTCGACCGCGTCCAAGTACGGGCTGAAGACGGTCGGCGACCTGCGCAAGGTGCCCGACCTGACGCTCGCCGCGTTCCCCGAATTCGAGACGCGGTGGCTGCCGCAGCTCGCCAGCCGCTACGGCGTGCGCAACGTCGAGTTCACGCCGCTCGCCGGGATCAGCGCCTACACGCTGCTCAGCCAGGGGAAGGTGGAGGCCGCCGGGATCTTCACGACCGATCCGCAGCTGATCTCGACGAAGTACGTCGTCCTCTCGGAGCCGCGCAACATGTTCGGCTTCCAGCAGGTCGCGCCCGTGCTCTCGAAGAAGCTCGTCGCCGAGAACGGGACGCGCCTCACCTCGACGATCAACAAGGTCAACGCGCTCCTGACCCTGCGGGCGATGATCGCGATGAACAAGGCGGTCGCGCTCGACAAGAAGCCGGCCGCCGCGGTGGCCAAGGCCTTCCTCAAGGCCAACAAGCTGACGCTAGGCGACGTTACGCCGCGACTGCTGCGAGGCTCTTCGCCGGCCTCGTGGCAGTCGCGGCAGCGCGCCTCGTACTGCTCGTTCGCGCCCACGACGATCGTCGCGCCCGAGTACGGGGCGGGGCAGCCGTCGACCAGCCGCTGCGTCGTCGTCGCCGGGCCGCCGCAGCGGTGGCAGACGGCCTGCAGCTTGTCGACGAACTCCGCGTGGGCGAGCAGCTCGGGCATCGGCCCGAACGGGAGCCGCCGGAAGTCCTGGTCGAGGCCGGCGGCGATCACGCGCGCGCCTCCGTCGGCGAGCGCGAGCGCGGCCGCAATGACCTCGCGGTCGAAGAACTGAACCTCGTCGATCCCGACGACCTCCATCCCGCGGGCGCGCTCGACGAGCTCGGCGACGTCCGACACCGGGACGGCCCGCATGCGAATGCCCGCGTGGCTGACGACGTCCGTGGCGTCGTAGCGGTCGTCGATCCGCGGCTTGAAGATGACCGCGCGTTGCCCGGCGATCTCCGCGCGGCGCAGCCGGCGGATCATCTCCTCGCTCTTGCCGCTGAACATCGGCCCGCAGACGACCTCGAGCCAGCCGCCGCTCTTCGGGGGGATCCGGATCACGCGCGGGATCGTACGAAACGAGTCGGATGAGCCTGCGCGAAGGCCGCGAGTGCGATCCCGAGCCGCAACCCCGTTCGAGGCCTGCGATGTTGCTACACTCGTCGTCCGCGCGGCGGCGTAGCTCAGTTGGTTAGAGCAGCGGAATCATAATCCGCGTGTCGCAGGTTCGAGTCCTGCCGCCGCTACTCCTCACCCAGTCTTTTCCAACCGAAACCGAGAGAACACGATCTAGATGGCAGCCGGAGTTCGAGTCGCGATTACGCTCGCCTGCACCGAGTGCAAGCGGCGCAACTACCAGACGAACAAGTCGAAGCGGAACACGCCCGACCGCGTCGAGTTCAAGAAGTACTGCCGCTGGTGCGGCAACCACACGCGTGCACCGGGAGACCCGCTAGTGGCCCGCGAGACCCGCAGGCAGCGTCGCGACCAGCGCAAGAACTCGGGCGGGAAGCCGCGCCGAGGCGAAGGCCGCGCCGCGCAGCGCGCGCGCGCCCGCCAGCCGCAGGTGCGCCCCGGCATGCAGCCGGCCTCGACCCAGACCGGCCGCCGCGAGCCGCGCGAGCGCGGGCGCTTCGTCAAGGAGTCCTGGGGCGAGCTGAAGAAGGTCGAGTGGCCGAGCCGCGCCCAGGTGATCCAGGGCACGATCGTCGTCATCATCGCGTGCGTCATCGTCGGCACGTACCTTTACGCCGCCGACCAGATCTTCAAGCCCTTCGTCCGCAACGTTCTCCTCGGTCAATAGGAAGGGTTGGGTAGCGATGTTCCGCTGGTACGTGATCAACACCTACTCCGGGCACGAGAACAAGGTGAAGGCCAACCTCGAGCACCGGATCGTCTCGATGAACCAGGCGCCGCGCTTCCGCCGCGTCGTCGTCCCGACCGAGCAGGTGATCGAGACGAAGGACGGCCAGAAGGTGCAGATCGAGAAGCGCGTGCTGCCCGGCTACGTGCTCGTGAACATGGATCTGAACGACGAGGCGTGGACGGTCGTGAAGAACACGCCCGGCGTCACCGGCTTCGTCGGCGCCGGCGCCAAGCCCGTGCCGCTCGCGCAGGGCGAGGTCGACCGGATCCTGCACACGGGCGCCGCAGCCTCGGGCGCCGCCCTGCGCTCGCAGGTCGAGTTCACCCTCGGCGAGTCGGTGAAGGTAACCTCCGGCCCGCTGTCGGACTTCGACGGCGAGATCGTCGACGTGAACGCCGACCAGCAGAAGCTGAAGGTGCTCGTCGACATCTTCGAGCGCCAGGTGCCGGTGGAGCTCGGATTCGACCAGGTCAAGAAGCTGGACTGAGGTAGGAAGAGATGGCGAAGAAGATCCTGACCATGATCAAGCTGCAGATCCCGGGCGGGCAGGCGAACCCTGCGCCGCCGGTCGGCCCTGCGCTCGGCCAGCACGGCGTCAACATCATGGAGTTCTGCAAGGCGTTCAACGCGCAGACCGCGCAGGAGAACGGCCGCATCACGCCGGTCGAGATCACGGTCTACGAGGACCGCTCCTTCACGTTCATCACGAAGACGCCGCCGGCGGCCGTGCTGATCAAGGAGGCGCTCGGGCTCGAGAAGGGCTCGGCGGAGCCGAACCGGAACAAGGTCGGCCGGATTTCGAAAGCGCAGCTGCGCTCGATCGCCGAGATCAAGCTCGTCGACCTGAACGCGCGCGACGTCGACCAGGCGATGCTCGTGATCGCCGGAACGGCCCGCAGCATGGGCGTGGACGTGGAGCGATGAGCACGAAGCACGGCAAGCGCTACGACGAGGCGCGCCAGGCGATCGACCGCGAGCAGCTGTACGCGCCCGCCGAGGCGATCAAGCTGCTCGAAGGGGCTGCCCGACGCGAAGTTCGACGAGACCGTCGAGGCGCACTTCCGCCTCGGCCTGAACGTACGCCACGCCGACCAGCAGCTGCGCGGCACGCTGATGCTCCCGCACGGCACCGGCAAGAGCGTGCGCGTCGCCGTCTTCGCCGAGGGCGACAAGGCGCGCGAGGCCGAGGAGGCGGGCGCGGACGTCGTCGGCGCCGCCGACCTCGCCGCGAAGATCGAGGGCGGCTTCACCGACTTCGACGTCGCGATCGCGACGCCCGACCAGATGGGCAACGTCGGCAAGCTCGGCCGCGTGCTCGGCCCGCGCGGCCTGATGCCGAACCCGAAGACCGGCACGGTCACGTTCGACGTCGCCAAGGCCGTCACCGACGCGAAGGGCGGCAAGCTCGAGTACCGCACCGACCGCGGCGCGAACGTGCACGTCTCGATCGGGAAGAAGAGCTTCGGCGAGAAGAACCTGCTCGAGAACTACGCGGCGCTGATCGAGGAGATCGTCCGCGCGAAGCCGGCTTCCGCCAAGGGCCGCTACATCCACCAGATCACGCTCACGACGACGATGGGCCCCGGCGTCCGGGTCGACCCGGCCCGCGTCCGCGGGATCGTCGAGGAGCTCGAGCAGGAGGCCGTTCCGGCCTAGGTTTTCCGTCCACAGCCCGTCGCCGAAGAAAGGAAGCAGCCCTGCATTCAGAGTGCAGCGCAGAGGTCTTCCCGAGGTGGCGCTTGGAAGGTGATCTGCGCCTCTTTCCGAGCCCGCCTCCGTGCGGGCTCGATCGTTTCAAGGAGGTGAGAGATGCTGAAGAGTGACAAGGAGCGAGTCGTCGCAGAGCTGACCGAGAGGCTGCGGACGTCGGAGACGTTGATCGTCGCCGACTACCGCGGGCTCACGAACGCCGAGATCGACGGCCTGCGCTCGAAGCTACTCGAGCACGGCGCCCGCTTCGCGGTCGTCAAGAACACGCTCACCCGCCGCGCGGCCGAGGCCGCGGGTGCGGACGCGCTGCTGGCCCTGCTCGAGGGCCCGTCGGCGATCGCGTTCGTCGAGTCCGACGGCGATCCCGTCGCGGTCGCGAAGGCGCTTCGCGACGCCGCCACGAGCACGAAGGTGCTCGCGATCCGCGGGGGCGTGCTCGAGGGCAAGTCGCTGACGGCCGAAGAGGTCGACACCCTCGCCAAGCTGCCGCCCGTCGACGTGATCCGCGCACAGCTCGTGGGGGTGATCGTCTCGCCGCTGACGACCGTCGTCGCGCTGCTCGCGGCGCCGATCCGCGATCTCGTCGGGCTGATCGACGCCCGGATCGAGCAGCTGAAGGAGCAGGGCGACACGTCCGAGGCCGACGCGGCCCCGGCTGCGGAAGCCGCTCCGGCCGCGAGGAGGCTCCCGCCGAGGAGCCGGCCGCCGAGGCGGAGCCCGAGGCAGAAGCGAGCGCCGAGGAGGCGACGCCGCAGAGCCCGAGCAGAAACCGAAGAGACCACTGAAGAGACCACTGACGAGACACACTGCACGAGGCGCAGGAGGAGCAGGAGTAATGGCAACGGATACCGCGAAGGTGCTCGAGACGCTCGGCAAGATGACCGTGCTCGAGCTCGTCGAGCTGAAGAACGCGATCGAGGAGGAGTGGGGCGTCACCGCCGCCGCTCCGATGGCCGCCGCGGCGCCCGCAGCGGCGGGTGGCGGCGACGGCGGCGCGCCGGCCGAGGAGAAGTCCTCGTTCGACGTCGTGATCACGTCCGCCGGCGACAAGAAGATCCAGGTGATCAAGGTCGTCCGCGCCGTCACCGGCCTCGGCCTCAAGGAGGCGAAGGACCTCGTCGACGGCGCCCCGGGCACCGTCAAGGAGGGCGTGAACCAGGAGGAGGCCGACTCGATCAAGGCGCAGCTGGAAGAGGCCGGCGCCGGCGTCGAGCTGAAGTAAGACGTACCTCCCCGAGTCACGTTTGTGCCGTTGGAAGTAGGGGTCACGCTGAGGGCGCCGAAGGCGCCCTCAGTTATTTCTTGGCCCGTCTGATATCCTGGACCCAGTATTCGGCCTCCGCCGCGGCTCTTGCTTGCGGTGAGGGGTCTGTCTGCGCTACCCTTCTGGGTTGCGCCGCCGATCGCCCGTTCCGCTCTGCCCACTGACTCTTTTCGCACGTAGCCATAAGGGAGGCTGTTACCACTTGAGCAGCACTGCTGTCGCGCCCCGCGCGCGCAAGAGCTTTTCACGCCTGAAGCACGTCCTCGACCTCCCCAACCTGATCGACATCCAGAAGGCGTCGTTCGACTGGTTCAAGAACGAGGGCCTGCGCGAGACGATCGCCGACATCTCGCCGATCGAGGACTACACCGGCACGCTCGCCGTCGAGTTCGGCGACTTCGAGTTCGGCGAGTCGCAGTTCACGATCCAGGAGTGCCGCGAGAAGGACCTGACCTACCAGGCCCCGCTCTCGATGACCGTCCGCTTCGTCAACAAGGAGACCGGCGAGATCCGCGAGCAGCGGGTCTTCATGGGCGACTTCCCGATGATGACGCGAGTGGGGCACGTTCATCATCAACGGCACCGAGCGCGTGATCGTGACGCAGCTCGTCCGCAGCCCGGGCGCCTACCTGATGGAGCCGAAGGACGCGACGAAGCAGGTCTTCACCGCGAACCTGATGCCGAGCCGCGGCTCGTGGCTCGAGCTCGAGATCGACAAGAAGGGGATCGTCTACGCCCGCATCGACCGGAAGCGGAAGCTGCCGGTGACGACGCTCCTGCGCGCGCTCGCGCGTGAGGACTACAACGACGGGCTGGCGCTGGACTCGAACGAGGACCTGCTCAAGCTCTTCGACAACTCCCCCTTCATCCAGAACACGCTGGACAAGGACACGACGACCCGCGAGGAAGAGGCGGTCGTCGAGGTGTTCAAGAAGCAGCGTCCCGGCGAGCCGCCGACGCTCGACAACTCGCGCAACCTCGTCCGCGCGCTCTTCTTCGACCCGAAGCGCTACGACCTGACCAAGGTCGGCCGCTACAAGCTGAACCAGCGGCTCGGCGTCTCCGTCCCCGACGACACGCGCACGCTGACGACGACCGACATCGTCGCGCTCGTCCGCAAGCTCGTCGACCTGCCGATGAAGCTCGGCGTCGACCTCGAGACGAAGGACTTCGCCGCCGAGGCGATCCAGCTCAACCGCGACCCGATCCGCTCCGAGCTCGACGAGTACGAGCACTTCGGCAACCGGCGGCTGCGCACGACCGGCGAGCTGATCCAGGAGGCGTTCCGCGTCGGCCTCTACCGGATGGAGCGCGTCGTCCGCGAGCGGATGACGACCGAGGACGTCGACACGATCACGCCGCAGACGATCATCAACATCCGGCCCGTGGTCGCGGCGCTGAAGGAGTTCTTCGGCTCCTCGCAGCTCTCGCAGTTCATGGACCAGACGAACTCGCTCGCCGGGCTCACGCACCGGCGGCGGCTCTCGGCGCTCGGCGCCGGCGGCCTCACCCGCGAGCGCGCGCCGATCGAGGTGCGCGACGTCCACCCGACCCACTACGGGCGCATGTGCCCGATCGAGACGCCGGAGGGCCCGAACATCGGCCTGATCGGCTCGCTCGCGTCGATGGCGACCGTGTCCGAGTTCGGCTTCATCCAGACGCCGTACCGGGTCGTCAAGAACAGCAAGGTGACGGACGAGATCATCTATCTCGACGCCGCCGAGGAGGCCCAGTACACGATCGCCCAGGCCTCCGAGCCGGTCGATCCGAAGACGGGCAAGTTCCTGAACGACAGCGTCCTCTGCCGCTCGAGCCTCGGCGAGGCCGTCACGGCGGCGCCGAAGGACGTCGAGTTCATGGACGTCGCGCCGGCGCAGATCGTGTCGGTCGCGACCGCCCTGATCCCGTTCCTCGAGCACAACGACGCCAACCGCGCGCTGATGGGCGCGAACATGCAGCGGCAGGCAGTGCCGCTGATGATCCCGCAGGCGCCGCTCGTCGGCACCGGCCTCGAGTACCGCGCCGCGATCGACACGGGCGACGTCGTCCTCTCGAAGACGGACGGCACCGTGATCGACGTCGACGCCGAGAAGATCGTCATCGAGGGCAAGGGCTCCCGCGAGGAGTATCGCCTGACGAAGTTCATGCGCTCGAACCAGGGCACCCTGATCCACCAGAAGCCGGTGGTCGGCCTCGGCGACAAGGTCAAGGCGCAGCAGGTGCTCGCCGACGGCTCCTCGACGGACGGCGGCGAGCTCGCGCTCGGCGCCAACCTGATGGTCGCCTTCATGACCTTCGAGGGCTACAACTTCGAGGACGCGATCGTCCTCAGCGAGCGGCTCGTCAAGGACGACGTGCTCAGCTCGATCCACATCCACGAGTACGAGATCGACGCCCGCTCGACGAAGCTCGGCGACGAGGAGATCACGCGCGACATCCCGAACCGCTCGGAGGAGTCGCTCGCGAACCTCGACGACCGCGGCGTCGTCCGCATCGGCGCCGAGGTCGGCTCCGGCGACCTGCTCGTCGGCAAGGTGACGCCGAAGGGCGAGACCGAGCTGACCGCCGAGGAGAAGCTGATCCGCGCCATCTTCAAGGAGAAGGCGCGCGAGGTCCGCGACACCTCGCTCAAGGTCCCGCACGGCGAGGGCGGCAAGGTCATCGGCGTCAAGTCGTTCTCCCGCGACGCGGGCGACGACCTCTCGCCGGGCGTGAACGAGCTCGTTCGCGTCTACGTGGCGAAGAAGCGCAAGATCTCGGAGGGCGACAAGCTCGCCGGCCGCCACGGCAACAAGGGCGTGATCTCGAAGATCGTGCCCGAGGAGGACATGCCGTTCCTGGAGGACGGCCGCCCGGTCGACGTGATCCTGAACCCGCTGGGCGTGCCGAGCCGGATGAACATCGGCCAGATCCTCGAGACGCACCTCGGCTGGGCCGCCGCGCACGGCGTCTTCGCCGAGGACGGCGACGGCGGCGTCAACCCGAAGGCTCCGATCAACGCGCCGAACCCGCGCCCGGTGGCGACGCCGGTGTTCGACGGCGCCAGCGAGGAGGACGTCGACGAGGCGCTCGTGACCTGGTCGAAGCAGAACCCCGACTCGCCGATCAAGTTCAACGTCGACCAGAGCCGCGACACGGGCCGCAAGGTCTCCGGCAAGGTGCGGCTCTTCAACGGCAAGACGGGCGAGCCGTTCGAGCAGAAGGTCACCGTCGGCTACATGTACATCCTGAAGCTGCTCCACCTCGTCGACGACAAGATCCACGCGCGCTCGACCGGCCCGTACTCGCTCGTCACCCAGCAGCCGCTGGGCGGCAAGGCGCAGTTCGGCGGCCAGCGCTTCGGCGAGATGGAGGTGTGGGCGCTCGAGGCGTACGGCGCCGCGTACACGCTCCAGGAGATGCTCACGATCAAGTCCGACGACACGATCGGGCGCGTCAAGGCGTACGAGGCGATCGTCAAGGGCGAGAACATCGCCGAGCCGTCGATCCCGGAGTCGTTCAAGGTGCTGCTGAAGGAGATGCAGTCGCTCGCGCTCGACGTCCACGTCCTCTCGGACGAGGGCCGCGAGGTCGAGGTGCGGGAGGAGGACGACGAGCTGCTCCGCGCCGCGGAGGAGCTCGGGATCGACCTCTCGCCCGGCTCGCTCCGCGCGGCCGCGCGCCAGCCCACGGCCGAGGAGGCCGAGGAGGGCCGGGAGCGCGTCGACGCCGAGGGCGAGCTCGTGATCGCGGCCGACGAGGAGCTCGACGACCTCGCCGACGTCGTCATGACGCCCGACGAGGAGGCCGAGGAGGAGGCGCAGGCACAGGTGGGCCCGCTCGCCGAAGAGGTCGCAGACCTCGAGCTCGACGACTGATCCCAAAAAGATCGACACGAGACCAGAACTGAACCGACTGAAGAACAGAAAGAGGCGCTGATCACTTGATCGACATCAACGATTTCGACGCGATTCGAATCGGGCTTGCTTCCAGCAAGCAGATCCGGGACTGGTCCTCGGGTGAGGTCACCAAGCCGGAGACCATCAACTACCGCACCCTGAAGCCGGAGCGCGACGGCCTGTTCTGCGAGCGCATCTTCGGTCCGACGAAGGACTGGGAGTGCTACTGCGGCAAGTACAAGCGCGTCCGCTACAAGGGGATCATCTGCGAGCGCTGCGGCGTCGAGGTGACGCGCCAGAAGGTGCGCCGCGAGCGGATGGGCCACATCGACCTCGCCGCGCCGGTCAGCCACATCTGGTTCTTCAAGGGCGTCCCCAGCCGGATCGGCTACCTGCTCGACATCGCCCCGCGCGAGCTCGAGAAGGTGCTCTACTTCGCCGCGTCGATCGTCACCGCCGTCGACATCGAGGCGCGCGCCAAGGACCTGAACGACCTCGAGGACAAGGTCAGGTCCGAGTCCGAGCAGATCTACGTCGACCGCGACGAGGCGCTCGCCGCACTCGAGCAGCGGCTCCAGCGGCGCCGCGACTACTTCGCCAAGGGCAAGGACAAGGGCTTCGACGAGGACGACGACTTCTGGGCCCGCGGCCTCGCGAACTGGGCCGAGGAGGCCGGCGCTGCCCGACGCTCGAGGAGGTGCGCTCGCTCGCGTCCGGGATCTTCCCGGAGCTCGCAGGCACCGTCTCGACCGAGGATCCGAAGAAGATCCGCGAGCTCGTCCGGGCGACCGCGACGCGCTCCGACCGCAAGCTCGCCCCGCGCGAGCACGAGCAGGTCGCGACCGCGGCGCAGCAGATCCAGGAGGCGCTCGCGCCGCTCCGCGCCGAGCTCGAGGCCGGCGTCCGGCTCGAAGAAGGGCGCGCTGACCAAGCACGTCAACAAGGTCATCGACGCACTGCTCACGGGCACCGAGCTCGAGGGCGACGACGCCGAGCTCGTCGCCGGCGTCGACATGAAGAACCTGGAGAAGGCGCGCGAGGTCGGCAAGGGCTTGCTCGCCGACGTGATCGCGGAGGCCGACCCGAGCGCACCCGCCGAGGACGTGCGCGAGCTCGCGTACGACCTCTGCCTGAAGGAGGGCGCGCGCAAGGACGACCTCGACACGGTCGGCCAGTGGGTGCTGAAGGTGCGCGAGATGTACGCCGACATCGAGTCGCGGCGCGAGGACGCCCGTGAGGCGTCGGTCGACGCGGTGCGCCGGCTGGAGGAGACGTGGAAGCTTTTCCGCGAGCTCGAGCCGAAGCTCGTCGTCAACGACGAGCAGATCTTCCGCGAGCTCAAGGACCGCTTCGGCAGCCCGTACGGCTTCGGCGTCTACTTCCGCGGCGGCATGGGGGCGGAGTCGATCCGCGACCTGCTCCGCGACCTCGACCTGATCGAGGAGTCGCGCTCGCTCCGCGAGACGATCAAGACCTCGAAGGGGCAGAAGCAGCAGCGCGCGATCAAGCGGCTGAAGGTCGTCTCGGCGTTCGTCACCTCGGAGAACAAGCCCGAGTGGATGATCCTCGAGGCCGTGCCGGTGATCCCGCCGGAGCTGCGGCCGATGGTGCAGCTCGACGGCGGCCGCTTCGCCACGAGCGACCTGAACGACCTCTACCGGCGCGTGATCAACCGGAACAACCGCCTCAAGCGGCTGCTCGACCTCGGCGCGCCCGAGATCATCGTCAACAACGAGAAGCGGATGCTGCAGGAGGCCGTCGACGCGCTGTTCGACAACGGCCGCCGCGGCCGCGCGGTCACCGGCCCGGGCAACCGGCCGCTGAAGTCGCTCTCCGACATGCTCAAGGGCAAGCAGGGCCGCTTCCGCCAGAACCTGCTCGGCAAGCGCGTCGACTACTCCGGCCGCTCGGTGATCGTCGCCGGCCCGTACCTGAAGCTGCACCAGTGCGGCCTGCCGAAGCTGATGGCGCTCGAGCTCTTCAAGCCGTTCATCATGAGCCGGCTCGTCGAGCGCAAGTCGGTGCAGAACATCAAGGCGGCAAAGAAGTACGTCGAGTCGATGACGCCCGAGGTCTGGGACGTGCTCGAGGAGGTGATCGCGGAGCATCCGGTGCTGCTGAACCGCGCCCCGACGCTGCACCGCCTCGGCATCCAGGCGTTCGAGCCCGTGCTCGTCGAGGGCAAGGCGATCCAGGTGCATCCGCTCGTCTGCCACGCGTTCAACGCCGACTTCGACGGCGACCAGATGGCCGTCCACCTGCCGCTCTCCGCGGAGGCGCAGGCCGAGGCGCGCGTGCTGATGCTCTCGTCGAACAACATCCTCTCGCCGGCGCACGGTCGTCCGCTCGACGACGCCGACGCAGGACATGGTGCTCGGCTCTACTACCTCACCTACTCCGGCCTCGACCTCTCGGCGACGACCGCCGAGGCTGTCGCGAAGGAGCAGAAGGTCAAGGGGATCAAGCGCTTCCAGAACGAGGAGGAGGTCGAGTTCCACCTCGAGTCGAAGGACGTCGGCCTCCAGGATCCGATCGAGTACCGCTGGCACGGCGAGCTGATCCTGACCACGCCCGGGCGCGTGATCTTCAACACCGAGGTCGAGCGCTCGCTCGGGGAGGCCGTCGTCGTCGGCGAGGCCGGCGTGCACACGTTCATCAACCGCACGCTCTCGAAGCGCGAGATCGACATCTTCATCGCCGAGCTCGTCGACCGCTACGGAGCGCATGCGATCGCGTCCGTGCTGGACACGATCAAGAGCCTCGCCTTCAAGTACTCGACACAGGCCGGGATCACGATCTCGAAGAACGACATCGTCATCCCGCCCGAGAAGGACGACATCCTCAAGGGCTACGAGACCAAGGTGAAGGCGGTCGAGGCCAACTACGAGCGCGGCCTGATCACCGAGGACGAGCGGCACGAGCAGATCGTCAACATCTGGACGGAGGCCACGGACACCGTCGCCGACGCCATGCAGGAGAACCTGAACGAGCTGAACTCGATCTACATGATGGCCAACTCCGGGGCGCGCGGATCGTTCAAGCAGATCCGCCAGCTCGCAGGCATGCGCGGCCTGATGGCAAACCCGAAGGGCGAGATCATCGAGCGCCCGATCAAGGCCAACTTCATGGAGGGCCTGTCGGTGCTCGAGTACTTCATCTCGACGCACGGCGCCCGCAAGGGCCTCGCCGACACCGCGCTCCGCACGGCCGACTCGGGCTACCTGACGCGGCGTCTCGTCGACGTCTCGCAGGACGTGATCATCCGCGAGGCGGACTGCGGCACCGAGGAGTTCATCGAGCTTCCGATCAACCTGCCGGAGGGGATCAACAAGTCCGTCATGGGCCGGATCCTGGCCGAGGACGTTCACAAGCCGCTCGCGAGCGGCAAGCCCGGCAAGACCATCGTCGCCGAGAAGGGCGAGCCGATCACGGCTCCCCGCCTGCGCGAGATCG
>CAWGGO010000004.1:0-375580 GCA_963822205.1 uncultured Gaiellaceae bacterium
GTCATGTGATCATTGGGACCCAGCTGCCGTTTCTCGACCGCGGGCTCTTCTTTGCCAAGGCCCAGCCCCACCACCTCGTATGCGATCGCGGCGGCCGTGGACGAGAGCTCCAGCTCCCCGTGGGATGTACATCAGCGTCGACCAGCCGACGCGATCGGTGCGCTCGACGGCCGGCGAGGAGGGCCGGCGGATCGTGATCGTCGGCGGTGAGGGGCACAAGCCTGGAGCCGAGCCCGATACCCGCCGCTGCTACGAGCAACTGGAGAACATTCTCGCCGACCGCTTCGGGGCGACCGCCGAGTACCGGTGGTCGACACACGACTACGCCTCGCTCGACAAGCTCCCCTACATCGGCCGTCTCCGGCGCGGCGACGACCGCATCCTCGTTGCCACGGGCTTCGCGAAGTGGGGGATAACAAGGGTTCTCTGGGGGCGTCGATGCTGACCGACGCGATCCTCGGCCGACAAAATGAGTACGAGGACCTCTATGACGCCAACCGGTTCGACCCGCGACGCGCAGGCGTGACGTTCGCGAAGGAGAACGCCTCGGTTGCCGCACGCTTCTTCCGCGACCGTGCAAGGCGCCGACCGGGGGAGGTCGAGGTCGCGCGTCTCGCTCCAGGCGAGGGCGTCGTCGTCAGGATCGGCGGCAAGCACTACGCCGTCTCCCGCAAGGACGACGGCGAGCTCGTCACGCTCTCCGGTCGCTGCACCCACCTGGGCTGCATCGTCGGCTGGAACACGGCCGATCGTGCCTGGGAATGTCCCTGTCACGGCTCCCGGTTCGCAGCTGATGGGACGATCGTCCGGGCCCTGCCACCAAGGATCTACCGAGTCGGTACTGGTAGGGCATTTTGAGGTTTCGACTCCGTGCCATTACCGGGTATGTGAGAGCCGGCTCGCACGTGCTGAGGACGTGAACGGGCCTGACACACAGGGTGGGGTGCGGATTCAGTCGTAACGGCTGAAGGCGAACCCTCCGGTCAAACCATCTTGATCAGGGGTGAGATTGTGTCTGCGTGGCCGAGGGAACGCACCGCCGCGGCACCAGCCCATCGGCCTCGGCCGGTAAGACAGAGTCACCCGCCGCCAACTCCCGTCTCCGAACCACGTCGAAATGCCTTGCCGCTGCGGTCGGGTCCACGTCGACAAACCGGACGTTGGAATCGTTAGAGATTGGGATAAAATGATCGCGGTTCCTTCATACGTGCCGTGTGAGGGAGCTGATCGAGCATCGCTGGGTGCGGAACCGGTCGAGCGGCCGGGCTCGAACCCCCGATAGGTGTAGAGTCGCCGACTTGGGGGTTTCGATGGCGGCCATGAAAGAAAGAGCGCGGGTGGAGGCCCTGCGCCGCTTCGCCTCTCCGTCCGGGGACGAGCAACGGGCATTCCGCACGATTGGAACGATGTCGTAGAACAGGCGAAGCTTGAGCTGAGCGCCCGTTACGGCTTCCTGCCCGATGAGGCGTTCGAGGTCATCCGCGCGCTGGCGCGATCGCAGCGGCGGCGAGTATGGAGGAGTTCGCTGCCACCGTTGTCAAGAGCGGCGGACGGCTCGATGGAGACCTTCGAGGGGCTCCGCCTGCCGCTCTCATCAACGGGGTCAGGAACGGGTCAGCATGCGGGCTTCTCGTCCGAACTGCAGATCGAGGCGCCCTCAGCGGCGGCGGCGTTCCTGCTCGCCGGTTCGCTCGCCGATTATGGCGCCCGAGCGGTGGTCGGACGGGGGCGCCTTCAGGTAGTTGTCGATCGCTGCAGCTCCTTCTCCGGAGGGCGCGCCGGGAGCGCTCTCGCGCGCGAGAAGTGGATGGCTGATGCGGCCTGGCGACGGTCTCCGTGAAGCTGGACGGAGAGACCTACCTTCTCGACGGTTCGACGAACGAAGTCAGTCGCTGAGGCGGGCAGCGCGGAACCGGGATGGTTTCGCGCGCCGGCTCATATGTCCGAGCCGCGTCTACCTCGAGCTCACGGAAAGCGGGCTAAAGTGGAGGTGCGCAACGTCCGCCGGGCTGCTCACCGCTTCTCGACCTTCCGGGCGACTACTGCCGGGAAGCGGGAATGACGGGGCGCCAATGGAAACTGAGCACTCTGAGCGGTCGCGTCAGGCGACCGCAGTAGGCAACGCGATCACAAGTCTCCACCGCGACCGATACGGACGCGGAGCGACGACGACCCGTACGGTTTTCCAGGGCAACCGCATCGTCGCGTTTTTGGAGGACATCTATACGCTCGTCGAGCGGACGTTGATCGACGCCGGGGACTGGGAACAGGTCAAGGCAACGCGACAGTCCTTCCAGATGGCGATGCGCGGCCATTCAGCGAGGCAGTCGAAGAGATCACCGGTAGGAAGGTGATCGCCTTCATGTCCCAGGTGCATCTCGACCCGGACATCGCTGCGGAGATCTTCGTCCTCAGCCCCGACGGCGATGGGCTTCCGCCAGATCAGTCGCCCGGCGAGGGTGCTCCAGGCGTTGCCGAGCCTGCCTGACCGAAGGAGAACGCACTCTCACCGTCAAGCTGGTCGGCGACGACGCGAGCATCAGCCGCGCGTTCAGCAGTCGTCGAAAAGCCTCCAAGCTGTTCGTCGAGTCGCCTGAGGCCGCGCGTGCCCGCGAGCGCCCGCCAGTCCGAAAATGTACCCGTCTCGTACCCGCGAGACGCCGTCACGACGTCTGGACAGACAACAAAAGGCCCATGTGCAGGACTTGCTCGAAGCCCTCTGACGGACTCGAACCGTCGACCCCCTCCTTACCATTCAGGTTCCGGGGAGGGAAGTGGGGGCACGCGCGGGTCTGCGAGGGCGCGAAAGCCGCGCAACCCGAGGGAATCTCCGGACGGCACGTGACCCGCGCGTGGACTCCCGTGGCCGCATTGATGTTCGCACCACGTTCGCACGGCCTGAGCGGACCGCTTGTAGAGCGCTGCGCACGCTCAGAAACGACGACGCAACCGAAGTTCGCCGCAGGGCACGTGAACAGTAAGGTCAGACTCCCTTGTTCGCCTGCGGCGTACGCAGAGGAGCGAGAAGTCCGAGAACAATGAGCCTTCAGCAGCAAAATACCTGCGGGCTGTTGTCTGTTCTCAAACGAAGACATGGGACGGGGAAGCCGTCTGACTTATCCTCCCTGCCCGCTTCAGTCGATCTTCGTCCAAGGTTTGCTGTCCCACACGTGCGGCAGTCCCCTGAACATCGAAGAAGCGAAGCTTGCCGTCTTCGAGCGTCCAGCGGGCGCTCATGACGATCGTTCCGGCTGGCTCGCCGCACTCGGCGCGGTCTTGGCGGAGCAAGATTCGGCCCGCTTCGACTGAGTAGACGCCGACGCAATCGTCTTTTACGGCGCCCTCGCCGTGGTCACGCCAGCGGCCGTTCTCGAACGTCAAGGTCACGATGCCGGCGAACTCGTATGCCGTTTTGCGGATCCATCCCTTTCCCGATCAGGTACTGGGCAGAGCGTTCAACGCGGTAGACGCCCTCGGGGAACTCCGTGGGTGCGGAGCCGGTCGTGGTCGAGGGTATTTCGCTTCTCGCCGCGCATCCCTCCGGCACGGGGACGCGGGCGCTTGAGGATTCCGCTCTCATCCGCCTGAATTGCGCGATCAGTTCCTTGGTCTGCGGGTCCGCCTCCAGCGCCGCGTAGACCGGCTCGGCCGCTCGCTCGAGTGCCGCCACGTCTGCATCGGATGCGAATGCGATCGTGCCGCCGTTTCGGCAATACACCTTGGCCCGGTCCTGTTCGGAGGGTGTGTTCTTGAGCGCGTGGCTGAGCGTCTTGGCGGCAGCCTCTCGCAGAATTTCGCGGTGCTCGTCGCTGAGGTGGCCGAACGTATCGTCGTTCACGACGATGGCGTTCACCTTCGGGTAGAAGGTGAGATTGGCGGTGAACGTGCCCGGCCGGGGCAGGTCGACTCCCCACGCGAAGCCCGATTCTGCTCCGTCGATCTCGCCGCCGGCGACTGCCTGCGACGAATTCTCGCCGGAGATATCGACCGGTTTCGCCGCCAGCGCCTCCAGGAGCCGGTACGAGGCATTGGACAGTGGCGCGCGGATCCTCGCTCCGGCAAAGTCCTCCGGTGTAAGGAGCGGTCGCGCGAACCCGACCGGGTGGCGCAAGCCTTCGGGTAGCAGCGTCAAGCCGACGACTCCTGCCTTGTCGAGACCGGCCAGCATCTCCTCCGCCGGTTCTCCCTGCACGATCTGTTCGAGGAGCTCCTCGGTCGAGACGAGGAAGGGCGCCTGCAGGGCCTGCAGGCTCGTCACGCCGAGCTCGTCCCAGGCACGCGCTGGAATCAGTGCAGACGCCAGCTTCCCGCTTTGCACCAACCCGGCCATTTCCTGATCGGCTCTCGGGCCATATTCGCCCAGGAATTGCACGGCGCCGTCCCAGATGATCTGGACGCGGAGCGAGCCGTCGGAGAGCTGCTTTACCTGCCGGGCGAACTCCAGGACGCTGTCGGCGTACGGCGCACCTCTCTTTTCCGGGGTCGCCAGCTTCAGTGTCGTGGTCGGTGCGGCATCGCCGCCGGATTTGTCGGACTCGCCACTGCAAGCCACTCCCGATAGCGAGAGCGCGGCTGCGGCCAGAATGCTGGACAGAACGCTCCAGGGTCTCATCGATCTCGCTCCTCAGGCTCGGTGGCTGATACCGAGTGTGAACGATCCTCTTGGCCACGGCATCGTGGCGACCACGAGAGTCGGTGCCGGCGAGTCCTGGGGCTAGCCACAGTGTTGGCCCGGCGGCTACGCGCCCGCGCCCAGGTAGGCGAGTACGGCGAGGACGCGCCGGTGCGACTCCGGGTTCGCGCCCAATCGCAGTTTCAGGAAGACCTGCTTCACGTGCGCTTCTACTGTGCGTGGAGTGACGAAAAGCCGGGCTGCGATCGCCCCGTTCGAGAGCCCCTCCGCGACGAGCGCCAGCACCTCCCGCTCGCGCGGCGTCAATTCGGCAAGCGGGTCGTCACGGCGCTTGCGGCCGAGGAGGCGGGAGACGATCGTCGGGTCGACGACGCTCTCTCCGTCAGTGATCCGCCTCAGCGCGTCGATGAGGATCGCGATGTCGAAGACGCGCTCTTTGAGTAGGTACCCGACCTGCTCCGGCCGTTCCTCGAGCAGCCGCAGCGCGTAGCTCGGCTCCACGTAGTGCGAGAGAAGGAGCACGCCGACGTCGGGGAGTTCGCGCCGGATCTGCTGGGCGGCGACGAGCCCTTCGTCGGTGTGCGTGGGCGGCATGCGGATGTCGACGATCGCGACGTCCGGCCGCTCGAGCCGGACCTGCCGGATCAGCGCTTCCGCGTCCTCGACCTGGGCGACTACCTCGACCTTCGCGTCGTCGAGCAACCGGACGATTCCTTCCCGGGTGAGCATGGTGTCCTCCGCGACGACTACGCGCATGGGACATCCGCACGCACGATGCGGCCGACTCGCTCCACCCGACCACCCAGTGCGCCGACTCGGTCGCCGACGTGTACCGGTAGGGAGTCGGCCATCGCCCCGTCGTCTTCGACTTCGACCAGGAGCTTCGACCCATCCGACCGTACGCGCACAAGTGCGTGAGTTGCGTCGCGCCGGGCGGCCTCGGCGAGGGCGTCGTCGACGAGGAAGTAGACGGCGTTCTCGGCAGGGGCCGAATAGCGTTTCGCGGAATGATCCGTCAGCTCGACGGGGATCGAGGCTCGATCGGCGAGCCCGCGCAGTGCCGGCCCCAGCCCGGCTTCGCCGAGAATCGTCGGGTAGATGCCGTGTGCGAGCTCGCGCAGCTCCTCGAGGGCCGTATGCGCTTCGTCGACGGCGCCTTCGAGGAGGAGCGCGAGCCCCTCGTCGCCGTCGGACTGGGCGGCCGAGCGGGCGAGACGCAGGTCGTAGGTGAGGGCGAGCAGCCGCTGTTGCGCGCCGTCGTGCAGGTCATGCTCGAGGCGCCGCCGAGCGGTGTCTCCGGCCTCCACGATCCGCGCGCGTGATCCCTGCAGGTCGTGGAGTTGCGCCAGCACCTCGGCCTGGAGCCGCTCGTTCTCGACCGCAAGCCGTGCGCCGGCGCCGATCTCCCGCGCAAGCTCCTCCGCGGCGAGGTCGCCACGCGAGTGACCGACGAACGCGATCTCCCGCCCGTCACGAACGATCGGAGTGACGACGCGCCCCTGCCCCGCGACCGGTGGCGCAACGGCGCTTCCGGCCGCGTCGACGAAGCGTCCCGTTCCGTCGAGCGGGTACGCCACCTCGACGTCGGGGTCGCCGAGGCCTGCCGCCAGCGATGCGCGGAGCGACCCCGGTGCAGGCGCCGCGCCGAGGTCTTCGGCGAGGCGTGCGACGGCCGACCGGGTCCGCAGGACGACGTACACACTCCAGCCCAGGGTGCACGCAAGCGCCGTCACCGCTGCCGCCCGGGCGAGGAAGAGGGTCGCGAACGAGGTCGCTTCGGGATTCTCGGCCCCGTCCAGGAGGAGCGCACCGGCGGAGACCGCGAGGGAGACCGCCACGCCGACGCCGGCGACCGCCGGCAGCACAACCTGCCGAGTGCCCCCGGTGGAGGCAAGGCGCGAGACCACCAGCGCCGAGACAGCCACCGCGCCGGCGACCACGGAGAGCAGGTATCCGGTCTGCAGCCATCGCACGAGCTCCTGCTCCGGTCGCACCAGAAAGACGTTGTCGGTGCAGTTGCTCCAGCAGTACCGGTCGAGAAACGGATCCCGCAGGAGAGCCTCACCGATGCTGACGACGGCAGCCACGACGTAGAGGGCGACAACGACGGCGCGAGCTGCTCCGGACGGCGAGGCGGCCTGTCGGCGCCGCCAACACGAGATGAAGGAGAAGCGGCGCCAGAAAGGGTGCGACGACCATCGCGACGCTCCGCAGAAGCGGGGCCGCCTCTTCCCAGCCGACCCAGTCGGGCGCGAACCATGCTGCGCCCGCGAGCAGGGCAACGATCCCGATCCAGTTGCGGCGCCGCACGATCGTCAGCGCGAGTCCTGCAGCCAGCAGCGACAGGCCGGCAACGACGTCTGCGGCACGCGCGAGTCCCGAGCCGCCGCCGTATGTCGTCGGCGGCTCGGCCGAGTGCGGAACGAGAAGCACGGTCGTGACTCCGGCCGCCAGAGCGAGCAGACACACGCCGAGCCGCAGTGCGCCGGCAACACCCACTCCAGCGAACGCGGCTGCCTTCATCGGCCGATTCTCCCACTCGCCGGGCGGAGCGTTAACCCCGCGCGAGCCGGTTCGAGCGGGATCGTCGCCTCGATCCGCGTCCCTCCGCCGGGCGGGCTGTCGATGCGCAGCGCGCCGCCGACCGCCTCGACCCTGTCTACGAGGCCCCGCAGGCCGAAGCCACGAGCAGGATCGGCGCCGCCGACGCCGTCGTCGGCCACCTCGATCGCGAGTCGGCTCTCGGTCCGGGTGATCCGGATCGCGACCCGCGAGGCGGACGCGTGCTTCGCGATGTTCGCGAGCGCCTCCGAGCAGAGAAAGTAGGCGGCGGCCTCCGCCTCCGACGCGACCCGTCCCGGCAAGATGTCGAGCTCGACGGGCACCGGACTCCGATCCGCAAGGCCCTTCACCGCCCCCTCCAGACCTTTCTCGACGAGCTCGCGCGGATGCAGGCCGAGGGCCAGTTCGTGGAGGTCGTCGAGGGCGCGCTCGAGCTGTCGCTCTGCTTTGCCGAAGAGATCGCTGCTCGCTGAACCGGGTGCCGAGCGGGCCGTCGCGAGCAATGCCACCGAGGGCCTCGAGCCTGCGAGCTGCTCCTTCACGGAGACGGAGCTCGAGCCGGCGCCGCTCCTCGTCGCCCGCCTCGAGCAGCCGGCGCCGCGAGGCCGCGAGGTCCGCAACCTGGACACGCACCTCGGCCTGGAGGCGGGCGTTCGCAGCGGCGAGCCGGGCTGCCGCGGCGACACCCTCGACGAGTCCGGGATCGTCGAGCACAGCCTGGTCGTGAATGAGTACGGCGAGCGGACGGCCATCCCGCTCGATCGAGGTGACGGCACGCGGAGAACCGGGTTCGGGCAGCTCGACCCGCTCGCCCGCACCGTCCACGTACGCACCGGTTTCGGCCAGCCAGTAGCCGACCCGCAGCGTCGGGTCGCCGAGCGCGCGAGCGAGCGCGTCTCGCAGCGTGCCCGAGGAGACGTCGCCGAGCTCGACCACCAAGTCCGTCACGGCCGCGCGCTCCCACGGCGCTCGCAGCAGCCCGATGAGCAAGCCGACCGCGACGGCGACGAGCGTCGCCTCGTACGCGAGGAGGAGCCCCTCGTTCGCCACCCCGTCGGGTAGCGCGAGTCTGCCGGCGGCAACGCCCGCAAGTCCGAGTCCGAGCGCCGAGGCCGCCTGGAGCGCTTGGAATCGCGCCCGCCGCTCCCTCCCGACTGCCTGGAGATAGTCACGCGCGGCAACGCCGACGAACAGCGTGGCAAGGACGATCGTGGCGATCTCGCTGCGCCCGAGCGGAGCGATGAGCGCCGCCACATAGGCGGCTGCCACCGCCGCACGACTGAGACGCGAGCGAAGCCTGCCGCTCGGGTAAGCGAGCACGCAGTGGACGAGCGGGCCGCGGTGGAGAAAGACGAGCGGCTCGGCGAAACTCCCCGCGAACCAGGCGAAACCTGTCGCCGCCATCAACAGACCCGTGCGGCTCTCGCGGCGCCGTGACCACGCGACGAGGCCGCACCCGAGGAACGTCCAGCCGACGACGAGATCGGGAAGCCAGTGCCGGACCTGTTCCAAATCGTACGCGGTGGCACTCGGCGGCGACTCCGATCGCGACGGCCGCCGTCCACAGCACGAGCGCGAAGCGGCGCACTAGGCGAGCAGAGCAGCCAGGGCTTCACCGGACAGCATGCGCTTGGCAAGGAAGCCCTGCGCCGCGGCGGTGTCCAGGCGCGATCCGTACGCGGCCGCCTCGCGGCTCGAAATGAGGATGACCGTCGCGCCGCTGCCCCCGGCCGCCAACCGCTTGGCGACTGCGAAACCGTCCTCACCCGGCAGCTGAACGTCGAGCAGGACGACGTCCGGCCTCAGCCGCTCCACCTCCGCGAGCGCCTGCTCACCACCGGCGGCTTCGCCCACGACGTCGAACCCCTCCGCCTCGAGCAAGGCCCGGGCCGACGCTCGGAAATCCGCGTGGTCGTCCACGATCAGGACCGTCGGGCGCAGGCTGCTCATCTTCGAGCTCATGTTCGCAGGCCGCCTCGCGCACATCATCGTGGCCAGCCCCAACGTGCGGGAGGCGCATGCTCGTGCAGGCACGAACCCGGATCTGTGGCGCGCCCCATTTCGATCCGACCAGGCGCGCCGTAGCGTTAGGGCATCCGAATTCCGAAGCAGAAGCGCGGGCCTCTCCGGTTCCACGGCGAGCTTCGCAGCGTCAGCGCTTCGACACATCGACTCGAGGGAGAGACCGTGACCAAGCTTGTCGCATTCACCGCAGCACTCGTGACGCTGTTCGTAGCCGTCGTTTCCGCGAGCGCGTCTTCGGTTTCCACCGAATCAAAGTCCTCCGTGTCGCCGACGAATGCAAGCACAGTCAGGGCCGGGCTGTTCGACTATGACCGCTCAGCGCCGCTTGGCATCGTCTCGGGCAAGACTACGACGTCGCAGGGGGTCGTACGTGAGGAGCTGTCGTATCTAGCGGGCGCGTCGCTTCGGCTGAAGGCGTACTTCGTGCACCCCGCCTCCGGCGGCCCGTGGCCGCTTGTCATCTGGTCTCCGGGTGCAGGCGGCGACCGTAACGAGCAGCTGCCCGAGGCGGTCGATCTCGCCCGGAGCGGTGGCGCATCGCTGCTCGTCGACGCCCCGCCCATCAGAACCCCTTGCCGCAACGATCTCCCGCTGTACGTCAACTACGTCGTCAGTCGACGCCGGGCAGTCGACCTCGCCGCGAGGCTGCCGAACGTCGACGCGAAACGAATCGCGGCGGCCGGCTTCAGCTTTGGCGCCGAGATCACCGCGACTCTTTCCGGCGTCGACCATCGGATCGCCGCCTTCTCCCTCTCGTCGGGACGCGGGCACCACACTGGCTTCGTCCGCATCTTCTGCAAGTCGCTCGGCGCAGCAAAGCTCGACGCGTACGTCGCTCAGATCAGCGTCGTCGACCCCGTGCGGTGGGTTGGTCGAGCGACCCGCAGCGCGATGCTCATTCAGAACGGCACGCGTGACGAGCTGACCCCGCGACCCGACGTGCTCGCGCTGTACGAGGCTTCCCGGAAGCCGAAGGAGCTGCGCTGGTACCCCGCCGGCCACGACCTGAACCCCGCGGCGATCAAGTACCGCGCGCAGTGGCTGCTCCGTCAACTGCGCGCCAGCTAAAGGGAACAACCGCCCGCGACGAGCGAGTACAGCGTGGCTAGCCTCAACGTGGCCGAGTCGAGGTCCCGTGCAGGCACCAACACCGCTCTGTGGCGCGCCCCATTTCGGCGCGAGCGGACTGCTCCTAGCGTGAGGACACATCTAAATGTCCGAAGAACGGGAGGAAACATGAAGGGCAAGCGCACCACACGTGTCCACGCCCTCGCGCTGTTCGTTGTCGCGGCGGTCATCGCCGCTGGGCTGGGAACAGCCTCTGCGATCGCGGCGCCACAGCAGACAGCGACGTTCGCAGTGGTAGGGGAGTTCGAAGCACCCGGCGAGTTCACCTCCGACGGAAGCCTTGTCTGCGCGAGCGGCTCGACGTCGGACGAGTTCTTCCCGAGCGGGTTTCAGAGCGGCCGGGGGATCGTCCTCCACGACCGGAAGACGATCAGCTGCGACGATGGGAGCGGGACATTCACGCTGCTGATCCAGGGCCGCACCGGCTTCAACGTAGGAGACGGCACGTCCGGCCAATGGGTTGTGCTGAGCGGAACGGGCGACTACGTCAACCTCGTTGGGCGGGGGACTTTCACGGGCTCGTACACGCCCATCGGTGCGGAGCCCACCGGCATCAGCGAGGTTTACGTCGGCTGGCTCGCGCTTCGCTGAGCGCACGCATTCAGTAGGCGGCGAGGGGTTCTTCGCCGCCTACGTCGATCCGGCGTACGTCCGCCGGGACACATTCAGGCGTTGAGAGAACGAGGGAGAACCCATGAAGACTAAACGCAACGGAAGCATCCTGACTCTCGCCCTCGCGTTCGTGGCGACGGCGCTCGCCATTGGTGCGACCACACGCGATGCAAATGCCACCGCGCTCGGAGCGCCCGCGGCAGTGCCGGGCTACCCAAGCTCGATCGCCGCCATCGGCCACTCCGACACGAACGGCTCCGGGGTCAAGGGGCCTCGCACGAACTGGCCCCACAGCTCCTGGGTGACCGGCGACAGCCCCGCCGTGCAGAGCCTCTACTCGCGCATCCTCGCTCGCAATCCAGCGATTCGAGGGAACAAATTCAACCTGGCGATCAACGGCGCCGACGCCGCCTCGATGCTGCTGCAGGCGAAGAAAGCAGTAGGGCTGAAGCCGACGCCGGAACTCGTCGTCGTCCAGGGCATCGACAACGACATCGCCTGCGACACCGTCAGTCACAAGCCGTTCCAGGTGGCGTTCGCCAGCGTGCTCGAGACCCTCGCCGCCGGACTGCCGGACAGCCGCATCTTCGTCGTCAGCCAGTTCGGCAGCCCCGGGACATGGGCGAGGGCGCTGACCCTCAAGCAGCGAATCAGAGTCGGCGGCGTAAGCGGGCCATGCGGCTTCATCGACGTAAATGGCGCCATCCGCCCGAAGCAGCTCGCGTACCTCGATGCGGTGATCCACCGCTACGAGGCAGCGGTCGCCACCGCCTGCAAGGCCGTCGCCAGCTGCCGCTACGACGGTGGCGCCTTCGGGCGCGCCGTTGACCGGCGTGAGTGGATCTCGGACCGACCTCAACCACTTCTCGCTCGAAGGGAACGCAAAGGCAGCCGCGGTCGCCTGGGCGGCACTGAAGCGAGTCGGGTTCATCCCGAGCACCGGTTAGCCAAGTGGCGGCGCCCAAGGGCTTCTTCACAGGACGGACACATCCCACCACCGAAAGGAACGGAAATGCGCAAGCTCATCGGTATTGCAACGGCTGTGCTCGCCGCCGCACTCCTCGTGCTGGCCGCGACGGCCAGTGCCGGGGTCGTCAAGTTCTCGGGCGATTGGACCGACGAACCGACCTCCTGGTTCATGGGCGAGTTCGCGTGCACCGGCGCGCCAACCACGGTCGCCGGAGCAGGGCTCACCTCGGGCTCGTTCCGGGTGACCGAGACCGTCAAGCTGGGGGCGCACGTTCAAGTGTCCCTGACGGGGAGCGTCCCCCTCTACGAGGCATCGGGATCACCCTCGAATCCCGAGCTGGGCGCATTTGTCGGCACGTGGACGTACACGGCCCACCAATTCGAGCAGTGGGCACCCGGCGGTATCGCAGTGTTCGGGGCCGTGGCGCATGGAGAAATCGTGTTCGCCGACGGCAGCACGGCAATCCTCAAGGTCAGCTTCACTTTTCTCGAGGGACCCGAAGGCCCGAAGCTGTTCTTTGCCAAGGCCGCCTGCGGCGGCGAATGACGCACTAGCGCCGCTGAGAGCATGGAGGCCCGGACCTGTTCCGGGCCTCCATGCTTTTCGGTGTGCCCCGGATGCCCGCGCGTACCAGACTGCGAGCGGGCCATTCCCACGGTGCCCGCGTTCACAGCGATCGTCGCCGATCCTGGAGGAGTTCGGTGTCATCTTCGAAGGCGAGGCTGCGCACCACGCGTCGATGGAGAAGGGGCGCGACGAGATGCTTTCGGCGACTCCCGAGCAGCTCGTCGAGCTCTGGCAGACGCTGCTTGGGCCATCCGATCGCGAGGTGGCAACTGGGGTGCTGGCGGCCTTTCTGCTCGACCACATCCGCGCCGGGATCGGTCCAAGCGGAGACGGCTGGATGGATGACGACCTTGCATTCGTTACGCCGTGGGGGTTCGACCTCGCCTCGATCCGTGTGCCGGTCCAACTGTGGCAAGGAGAGCAGGACAAGTTCGTGCCGTTCGGGCACGGAGTCTGGCTCGCTGAGCAGATCCCAGGAGTCGACGCCCGGCTGACCGCCGAGGACGGTCACCTCACGCTCGCCGAGCGCCGGGTCCCCGAGGTCCACGCCTGGCTGCTGAAGCACACCAAACTCAGCGCCGAGCCAGCCCCCGCGTGAGGCAGTCCTCGCCGTTCGTGGTCGAGTCGGGGATCTCGCCGGACGAGGGTGCGGCGCTGACGGGGCAAGACGAGTTGACCTGGTGGAAGAGCTACGTGCAGCCGCGCTAGGACGCGCAGGCCCGGCGGGAAAACATCGCCAAGCTGAGCGTCTTCGGAGTCGGCGTCAACCCGGAGCTTGCCCAGAGGTTGACCAACGCGGATTGAAACTCAGATTCCGATTTCAGCGAGAAACGAAAGGCCCGCATTTGCGGGCCTTTCTCGTGAGCCCTCTTGCGGACTCGAACCGCCGACCCCCTCCTTACCATGGAGGTGCTCTACCAACTGAGCTAAGAGGGCAAGAGCGGAAGTCTAGCCGCCCGGTACCGAGACGTTCGGTAGCGAGCCCCGGGAGCGAAGCGACCCTTCAGGGGTCTTGGCGCGGATCGGGATCTGCTCCCGCAGATCCCGATCCTGATTGCGCCCGCTCTATATGCAGGGGGAAGGATTCGAACCTTCGTAGGCTGAGCCGGCGGGTTTACAGCCCGCTCCCTTTGGCCGCTCGGGCACCCCTGCGCGAGTGCGGAGTGTAGCCGGACGAGAGGCGTACGATCCGCTCGGTGGAGCGGTTCGACGCGATCGTCGTCGGCGCGGGGCCCGCGGGCTCGGCCACGGCGATCCGGCTCGCGCGCGGGGGAGCGCGGGTCCTGCTCGCCGACCGCGCCCGCTTTCCGCGCGACAAGCCTTGCGGCGGCGGGGTGACCGGGCGGGCAGTGCGCGAGCTGCCGTGCGCCATCGACCCTGTCGTCGAGGACGTCGTGCGCTCGCTCGAGGTGCGCCTCCGCTACCGGAAGCGCTTCGAGGGCCGCAGCGAAGCGCCGCTCGTCCTGATGACCCGGCGGCGGCGGCTCGACGCCTTCCTGGTCGAGCAGGCGGCGGCGGCCGGAGCGGATTTTCGGGACGGCGTCACGATCGAAGGTCTAACGATCGGACCGGACGGAGGGGAGCTCACCGTCGGCGGCAAGCGCGTCGGGGCCACTGCGATCGTCGGCGCCGACGGGGTCAACGGCTCGCTCGCGCGCGCCGCGGGGATCGGCGGCGGCATCGTCTACGGGATCGCGCTGGAAGGCAACGGGCCGCTTCCGGCCGGACAGCAAGGGCGTGCGACGGTCGAGCTCGGCGTCATCCCCGGGGGCTACGGCTGGGTGTTCCCGAAGGACGGTCATGCGAACTACGGCGTCGGCGGGTGGGCGAGCGAGGGGCCGCGGCTGCGCGAGCACCTGCGGCGCCTCTGCGACGCCCACGGCGTCGACAGCTCCGCGCTGACCGACCTGCACGGCCGCCGCCTCCCGATCCGGCGTACGAACGCGGCCCGTCGCGGGCCCGTCCTCCTCGTCGGCGACGCCGCCGGTCTCGTCGATCCGCTCTCCGGTGACGGCATCTACGAGGCGCTCGTCTCCGCCCGTCTCGCCGCCGCCGCGATCCTCGAGGGCCGGCTCGACAACTACGAAGAGGAGCTCGTCGCGCTGCTCGACGGCTACGCCGAGACGTCGTGGAAGGCGAAGCTCGTCCTCGACCGTCATCCCGGCGCCGCGTTCGCGATCGCGCGTCTCCCTGGGGTCTGGCGTGTGATCGCCGGACTCATCTCCGGCGACGTCGCTCATCCGAGGGACGCTCGCGGATTGGCCCGGCCGCCGCTGCGCCTGCTCGCGCGCCTCTAAAGCACGGCACCGAACCTGCCGATTCCTTCCGCGACTGCTCTATGGACCTGAATGCCCTCCTCCGGCGCGCCGTTGAACTCGGCGCGAGCGACATCCACCTCAAGCTGGACCAGCCGCCGATGCTGCGTCGCGACGGCGCGATCGCGCCGCTCGACGACTGCCCGCCGCTGAGCGAGCAGAACCTGCTCGGCGCGCTCGAGACGGTGACCCGGGTCACGCCCGAGAAGCTGAAGACGTTCCACGAGAGCGGCGACCTCGACATCGCGTACACCGCCGAGGGCCTGCCGCGCTTCCGCGTCAACGCCTTCCGCCAGCGCGGCAACATCTCGTTCGCATTCCGCGTGATCCCCCGCGACGTGCCGAGCTTCGAGCAGCTCAATCTGCCCGCCGGGCGTGAAGCGGCTCGCCGAGGAGCACCGCGGCCTCGTGCTCGTCACGGGTGCAACCGGCTCGGGCAAGACCACGACCCTCGCGTCGATGATCGACCACATCAACCACACGCGCCACGAGCACATCGTCACGATCGAGGACCCGATCGAGATCCTCCATGCCGATCACAACTGCATCGTCAACCAGCGCGAGGTCGGGCTCGACACGGCGGACTTCGCCCAGGCGCTGCGGCGCGTGCTCCGCCAGGATCCCGACACGATCCTGATCGGCGAGCTCCGCGACGCGGAGACGGCTCAGACCGCGCTCCAGGCCGCCGAGTCGGGCCACCTCGTCTTCTCGACGCTGCACACGATCGACGCAGCCGAGACCGTCGGCCGCATGATCGAGTTCTTCCCGCCCGCGAAGCAGCAGCAGATCCGCTCCGTGCTCGCGGGCGTCCTGCGCGGCGTGATCAGCCAGCGGCTGCTGCCGCGGGTCGGCGGCGGCCGGGTCGCCGCAGTCGAGGTGATGGTCATGAACGCGCGCATCTCCGACCTGATCCGCGAGGAGCGCACCGAGGAGATCCCCGACGCGGTCGCCGAGGGCGCCTTCTTCGAGATGCAGACCTTCCAGCAGGCGCTGATCGAGCAGGTGCTCGCGGGCACCGTCGAGCGCGAGGTTGCGGCGAACGCGTCCTCGAACCACCACGACTTTCTCGTCGCGATCGACCACGCCCTCAAGCAGCAGAACGCGGACGTCGCGCAGGTGCACGCCCAGGAGACGGCCGCAGCCGCAGAAGCAGACGCGCCCGCGCTGCGTGTCGTCCGCCCCGCCGGGGCGTGATGACGAGCTTGGTGCGCGCGTTCCTCGCCGCCGGAGCGCTCGTGTTCGCGCTCGGGGCCGGCAGCGCGTCCGCCGACACGTTCGCGGTCGTCCCGGAGACGCCCGCCGACACGTTCGCAGTCATCCCGGAGGCGCCCGCCGTCTGGTCGGCGCTCCCGTCGGCCGAGGTCCCGAACGAGGCGGGCGCGCTGCTGCTGCCGCCCGCGGCCTTCGACGCGCCGTTCCTGCCGGTGTCCGAGCTCGCGTATGAGGATCTGCACGCCCTCTGGCTGCGCGCCGGCGGCGCCTACGGGATCCCGTGGCAGGTGCTCGCCGCGATCAACAAGATCGAGTCCAACTTCGGCCGGAACATGGGCCCGAGCTCGGCCGGCGCGGTCGGCTGGATGCAGTTCATGCCCGACACCTGGCTGCGCTGGGGAATGGACGCGAGCGGCGACGGGATTGCGGATCCGTGGAACGCCGAGGACGCCGTCTTCTCGGCGGCGCGCTATCTCGCCGCAGCCGGGGGGCCGACCGACATCTCCCGCGGGATCTTCGCCTACAACCACGCCCAGTGGTACGTCGACGACGTGCTCGAGCTCGCGGCGGTCTTCGGCGGCGGCGGCGGCGCGGACGTCGTCTTCACGCTCGACCGGATGTCGATCGCGCTCGAGGATGCACAGGAGCAGGTTGCCTCGCTGAGCGAACAGCTCAGCGCGGCCGAGTCGCGCGAGACCGAGCTGACCGCCGGCGCCGACGCGCTCGCGCAGCAGGCCGGGAACCTCGACCAGCTCCTCTCCGACCGCATCCTCAAGGAGAAGGAAGCCTTCGAGGCCGATCAGGAACGCGCCGCCGCGAGCGCCGAGGTCGAGCGCCTCCGCACCGAGCTGACGCAGTGGCAGGCCACGCTGGAGACCGTCCGCAGCGGCGCCCAGTCGGCGTCGTTCGCGCCCGCGGCGGCCGCGATGCTCCGGATGCCGACCCGCGCCGACGGCTACGTCTTCCCGGTCGGCGGCGGTCCCGGCATCGTCTCCGTCGGCCACGACCATCACGACTACCCCGCTGCGGACATCGCCGCCCCGACCGGCGCGCCGGTGTTCGCGCTCACCGACGCCGTCGTGCTCTCGCTCACCGACGACGGAGCCTGCGGCACCGGGCTCACCTTCCGCTCGCTCGACGGCCTCGACTGGGTCTACTGCCACCTCTCCTACCGCGACCCGTACGTCCAACCGGGCACGCTCGTCACCGCAGGCCAGTGGGTCGGCCTCGTCGGCTCCACCGGCAACTCCACCGGGCCGCACCTCCACCTCGGGCTCAAGCCGGCGCGCTATCCGCAGGAGATGCCGTGGTTCCAGGAGTTCTCGGGGCTTGCGTTCACCTGGCAGGAGGGGTCCCTCGAGCCGGCAGTCCGGACGACGCAGATCTTCTCGCTCGTCCCGCCCAGGGGAGCCGGATCAGCCCGCCGAAGACGTGGTCGAATTCACCCTTGACGGGGGTTGAGTCCGTGGCCCGTTCTGCCGACATACTCGGTATGACTGCGGGAGTCTTCGGACGCATGCCGCGCGCCGCTGCGATCGCATGCGGTGTCGGCCTCTTCACGGCCACGATCACCTTTGCGGCGAGCTCGACCCTGTCCGCGCCCACGACTCCGCCGGCGACGCCCGTCGCCGCCGCGCCGGAGCCGCTCGTCGTGCCCGACGTACGCAAGCAGGCATACGTGTTCGCGAAGGGCACGCTCGAGCAGGACGGTTTCGCCTGGCGCGTCGAGGGAGGCGTGGCCGGCTTCGCCGCCAACGTCGTCGTCTCCCAGAGCCCTGCGCCCGGCTCGCGCGTCGTTCCCGACGGCGCCCCGATCGTCGTGCTCCGGCTGAGCCGCAACGGCGGCTACAAGCAGGAAGGCATGCCCGAGAACGTCTCGCCCTACCCCGGCAAGGTGGCCCGCCTCGTCGGCGCGACCAAGCCGAAGCCTGCAGACCGCGCAGCCCGCGGCCGCCGTCAAGCCCGTCGCCGCCTGCAAAGCCGGCAGCCAAGCCCACCGCGACGCCCGCGAAGACCGCTGTCCGCCAGCCCGCCTTCACCGTCGCCGGCGCGCCGAAGGAGCCCGCCGACGAGATCCTGCTGAGCGCACGCGCGAAGCGGCTTGCCGCCTGGGTCGAGGCGCACCCGCAGCGCACGGCCGCGAACGTGAACCACTGGCTCTACCAGCACAACTGGATCGTCACCGGGGCCCGCTTCGGCTGGTCGGACGGCGCGGCGGCGCTCGACACGCTCGTCGCCGTCGACGCACGCGTCCAGAAGCTCTGGGGTGTCGGCGCTCGAGAGCGAGCAGGTTGCCCGCTCCGCCCTCGCAATCGTCAAGGCGGAGTCGAAGTGAGGGCTCGCCTGGCGGCGCTTCGGCGCGACGAGCGCGGCTACAGCCTCGTCGAACTGCTCACCGCGATGTCCATCCTGGGGGCCGTGATGGCCTCTCTCACCGTCGTCTTGGTCTCGGCGACGAACGCCGATGCCCGCATGAACCAGGAGTTCCAAGCCCAGACGCAGGCGCGCACTGCGCTCGAGCGGTTCCGCCGCGAGGGACACGCAGCTTGCAAGGCCGATCCCGTCGGCGCAGCCGCCGCGGTGACGTTGACCTACGTGGCGGCCGGCGTCTGCCCCGCCTCGGGTGGGATCCAGGTGACCTGGTGCACCGTGGCGAACGGGTCGAGCCGGTACGGCCTCTATCGCTCTCAGGGCCCCTCGTGCAGCGCGGCGACGGGCGTGAAGGTCGCCGACTATCTCATCGTCGAGAACGCGTTCAACTATCAGACCACCGCCAACCGGCGGGCCAAGATCGGGCTCAACCTCCAGATCAATACGGACCCGGCGAGAGTCAGGGGAACGTACGCCCTGGACGACGACATCGTGCTTCGCAACAGCCTCCGAACAGCATGATGGCGCGCCTCCGACTGTCCGAAGAACGGGGCATCGCGCTGATCATGACCCTCGGAACGATGCTCGTGACCTCGGTCATCCTGGTCACCGTGATCCAGTACTCGTCGGCGGCCGGACGAGGCGCACACAAGTCGAAAGCGGACCTGACGGCGTATGCCCTCGCCGAGGCAGGCGTCAACAACGCGATGTCCGTGCTCGCGAATCCGAGCAACAACGCGCTCAACCAGACGCTGCTGCCGTCGCGCACCACGGCATACGAAGCGGGCAGCGTGACCTGGTCGGGCTCGTTCAACGTGTTCAACGCCCGTTGGACGATCACGTCCGTGAGCTCGGTCCGGAATCCCACCGGGCCGACTGCGTCGCCGGTCTCCCGCCGGATCGTCGCTCAGGTCGACGTCATCCCGACGCTCTCGCAGCCGCTCAACTCGACGGCCTGGAACTACATCTACTCGCGGAGCGTCAACACTCCCGGCGGCTGTGACATGACGATCCAGCAGAGCGTCGCCGATCAACTCGCCGCTGCTCGTCTCGGGCAACCTCTGCCTGGAGAACTCGGCCTCGCTGCTCAAGGGCCCGGTCGTCGTCGCGGGTAGCGTGACGATGACGAACGGCAACACGATCGGCACGGCGGCCGACGCCCGTCAGCTCGGCGGCAATCGGGAACGGCTGCTCCAAGAGCAACCCGAGTGCCGCCTCCCAGAATCCCTGCACCGGCGGGGCGGCCGTCCATATCTATACGAACTCGATGTCCAGCAACCCGCCTGCGATCCCGCCGCCGAGCGTCAACTGGGACGGCTGGTACGCCAACGCGAACCCGGGGCCGTACTACCCGTGCACCACCGTGTCCGGTACCCCACCCGCCTTCGAGAGCGGCGACCAGGGCGTCCTGCCGAACGTCGACCTGACGAAGCGCAACAACAGCATCCTCTCGGTCGTCGACCTGACGCCGTCGAGCTCGTACACCTGTCACACAGTCGGGGGTGAGTTGACCTGGAACGCGACCACCAAGGTGTTGACCGTGAACGGAACGATGTTCATCGACGGGAGCGCGAAGATCGAGAACGGGTCGGTCAACTCGTACACGGGCTTCGCCACGATCCATCTGTCGGGAACGCTCCTGATCAAGAACTCGAGCATGTGCGCGGAGATCGCGGCCGGCGCCTGCAGCACCAGCAACTGGACCTCGAACTCGCGCATGCTCGTCTTCGTCGTCAACGGGAACGGATCGAATGCCGGCGCACAGTCGCAGACCGGCACCGGAAACAGCGTTCTGCTCAACAGCGCCCGTTTCCAGGGAGCGCTGTACGCCACCTACGGGATCGACATCGCCACCACGTCGAACTCGGACGGGCCCCTCGACGGCGCTCCCGTGAAGGTGGGGCAGACCGTCAACTCGACCTGGCCGGCGTTCACCGTCGTTCCTTCCGGAATGCCCGGCAACCCCGTCGCCTACGCGGAACCGCAAGCGCCCGTCTACGAGGGGTAGGAGCCCGATGTCATTCGCCCTGGCCGCCGTCGGCGTTTGCGCCCGCCCTCGCGATCGGAAGCTTCCTGAACGTCGTTGCCGCCCGCGTCCCGTTGAAGCGCTCGATCGTCAGCCCCGGCTCGGCCTGCATGAGCTGCGGGCACGAGCTCACCTGGTACGAGAACATCCCCGTGGTCTCGTATCTCGCCCTGCGCGGCCGCTGCCGTGGCTGTGGCGTCTCGATCGGCTTCGTCTATCCGGCGGTCGAGCTGCTCACCGCCCTCCTCGTCGCAGCCTCCTTCCTGGCCTTCGGCTGGTCGGGGAAGTCGTTCGTCGCCGCGTTCTTCTGCGCGACGCTCGTGGTGATCTCCGCGACGGACCTCTCGCACCGAATCGTCCCCAATGTGATCGTGCTGCCGGCGGCGGCGATCGTTCTCGCCGCGATGACCGTGCTCGAGCCGAGCGCGGAATGGGCGCTCGGGGCCTTCGGCGCGGCGTTCTTCCTCTTTCTCGCCGCGCTCGCGTATCCGAAGGGCATGGGCATGGGCGACGTCAAGTTCGCGCTCCTGCTCGGCGCCATGCTCGGCCGCACGGTGCCGGTGGCGCTGATGATTGGGATGTTCGCCGCCCTCGTGCCCTCCATCGTCCTGTTCGCGCGTCACGGCAGCGCGGCGCGGAAGATGGGTGTCCCGTTTGCGCCGTTCCTCTCGATCGGCGGCGTCGTCGCGCTCTTCTTCGGCGACGAGCTGCTCGACGCGTACCTGAACCACTTCTAACCCCCTCTCAGCTCGAACGAGGGATCCGGCGAGGGGTTCGGGGAGCTGCCCCGAAAGCTCGCTACCCCTGGTGCAAGCGGTCAAGCAACGGGCTGCCGCTGCCGATAACTCGAACGAGGGATATGGACTCCGAACGTCCACCGAATCTGCGCACCGTCGGCTCGCCCGGCGAGCAGGCCGCCGACACCGGCGCGCCGCCGCTTGCCTCGGGCATGGCCATCAACGCGACGGCTGAGCTCGTCGTCGACCTCCTGGAGGCGACGGGACTCGTCGCGCCCGACAAGCTCGCGCTCGTGCGTGGCCGGGCCGGCCAGGGCTCGCTCGCGCAGGCGATCGTCGACGAGGGCGTTGCGCCGCCGGAGGGAATCGCCCGCTCGCTCGCCGTTCGCTATCAGATCGCGCTCGTCGACCTCGCGCTCGCGGGCGTCGACAAGGAGGCGGCCGCGCAGGTCCCGCTGCACGTTCTGGAGCGCGTGGTCGCGATCCCGTACGCGCTCGAGAACGGGACGCTGCGGGTCGCGGTCGCCGACCCGGGCAACCTGCACGGGATCGACGAGCTTCGGCTCGCAACCCGCTATCCGCTCGATCTCGGCGTCTCCTCGAGCGAGGACATCCTCGCCGAGCTGCGCCGGATGGCACGCGCCTCCGAGGCCTTCGGCACCCGCGCGGTGCTGGAGGAGGTCGACGCCGACCTCGGCATCGCCGAGGAGGACGAGAACGACGATCTCGAGGCCGACGACGGGATCTCCGACGCGCCGCTCGTCCGGCTCGTCAACTCCGTGATCTTCCAGGCCGCCGAGGACGGCGCGTCCGACGTCCACTTCGAGCCGCAGGAGGACGCGCTCGTCGTCCGCTTCCGCGTCGACGGCGTGCTCCAGGAAGTCCAGCGGATCCCGAAGCGGATGACGCCTGGCGTGACCACGCGCCTGAAGGTGCTCGCGAAGCTCGACATCGCCGAGCGGCGCAAGCCTCAGGACGGCCGCATCTCGCTGAACGCCGCCGCGGCCGGCCGCATGCTCGACATCCGTGTCGCGACGCTGCCGACCGTCGAGGGCGAGAAGGTCGTCATGCGCCTCCTCGACAAGTCGCGGCGCGCGCCGACGCTCGAGGAGCTGGGGCTCTCGGACGAGATGCGCGAGCGGCTCGCCGAGATCATCGCCAAGCCGACCGGCGCCCTCCTCGTCACCGGTCCGACCGGCTCCGGTAAGTCGACGACGCTCTACGCGGGCCTGACGACGATGAACCGGCCCGAGATCAACATCATCACCGTCGAGGATCCGGTCGAGTACCGGCTCCGGGGCGTCAACCAGGTGCAGATCAACGTTCGCGCCGGGCTCACGTTCGCCTCGGCGCTGCGCTCGATCCTGCGCTCCGACCCGGACGTGGTGATGGTCGGCGAGATCCGGGACGGCGAGACGGCCAAGATCTCGATCGAGGCCGCCCTCACCGGTCACTTCGTGCTCTCGACGCTGCACACGAACGACGCCCCGAGCGCGATCACCCGCTTGAACGAGATGGGCGTCGAGCCGTTCCTCACCGGTGCCGCCGTCACGGGCGTGCTCGCCCAGCGGCTGGCGCGGAAGCTCTGCTCGCACTGCTGCGAGATGTACCAGCCCTCGAACGAGGAGCTGCTGCAGTCGCGCGTCGCCCCCGACGTCGCGGCCGCCTCGGACGGGATGGTCTTCTATCGCAAGAAGGGCTGCCCCCGCTGCAACCAGACGGGCTACAAGGGCCGTGTCGGCGTCTACCAGCTGCTGACGATGACCGAGTCGATCGCCCAGCTCGCCGTCGCCCGCGCGAGCCGCGAGGACGTCGAGCGCGCGGCCATGGACGCCGGAATGCGCTCGCTCTGGGACGACGGCCTCGCGAAGGTCGCCGCCGGGCTCACCTCGGTCGAAGAACTCGCCCGCGTCCTGGTCTAGCCCGCGTACCTACGGTTCAAGTGCGCAAACGTCCCCTCTCCTATCGGCCGGACGTCGACGGGTTGCGTGCGGTCGCGATTGCGGCCGTCGTCGCCTTTCACGCTTTCCCGGGCGCGGTTCGCGGTGGTTTCACCGGGGTGGACGTCTTCTTCGTCATCTCCGGCTATCTGATCTCGCACATCATCTGGAGGCGGCTCGACGAGGGGAGCTTCACGCTCGCGTGGTTCTACGGCCGCCGGGCGCTGCGCCTCTTCCCGGCGCTCGCGCTGGTCCTCGCGGCGACCCTGGTCACCGGCCGCTGGCTCTTGCTGCCCGACGCCTACGAGACGCTCGGCAAGGATGTCGCCGCCGCAGCCGCATTCGTGTCGAACTTCGTGCTCTGGCACGACGCGGGTTACTTCACTGAGAACGCGGCGCTGCGACCGCTGACCCACCTCTGGTCGCTCGCGGTCGAGGAGCAGTTCTATCTCGTCTTCCCGCTGCTCCTCCTGCTCACGAGGCGGTCGTGGCGGCTGACGGGCGGCGTCCTCGCGCTCCTGCTCGCGGGCTCGTTCGCGTGGAACGTCCACACCGCCGGAACGGATGCGGCCCAGGCCTTCTACCTCCTGCCTTCGCGTTTCTGGGAGCTGCTGCTGGGCGGCGTGCTGGCCTACGTCCAGCTGAGCGGACTACACGGCGTCGGCCCCGCCTCGCCGACGGCGCCTCGCTCGCCGGCCTGGCTCTCCTCCCGATCGCCTTCCTCGGGCCGACGTCGAGCAGCCTCTTCCCGGGCTGGTGGGCGCTCGCCCCCACCGTCGCCGCGGTCCTGCTCATCGCCGCCGGCCCGTCCGCGCTCGTCAACCGGCGTTTCCTGGCGCTCGCTCCCGTCGTCCTGCTCGGGAGGATCAGCTACCCGCTCTACCTCTGGCACTTTCCGTTGCTCGTCTTCGCGCGCATTCAGTGGGGGCCGTCGCTCTCCGTCCCGTGACGCTGGTCGTGGTCGCCGTCAGCACCCTGCTCGCCTATGCGACCTACCGGCTGATCGAGCTGCCGGTGCGCGTCGCTCGTGGCGAACCGTGGCTGGCGGCCTGTGGTGGTCGTCGCCCCGCTCGCCGCAGCCGGCTGTGCCGGGATCGCCGTCTTCCTCGCCGCGGGCCTGCCCGGCCGGCTGCCGGTCGAAATCCAGCGCCTGACGACGGTCGCCGTTCGACCACCGCACGGCCTATCGCGAGAGCCGGTGCTTCCTCCAGCCGTGGCAGGGACTGCGGGCCTTCAAGCCGGATTGTGTCGACTCCGGCAAGGGCAGGCTGCTGCTCGTCTGGGGAGACTCCCACGCCGCCCACCTCTACCCCGGGCTGAGGTCGGCTGCGCGCGAGCGGGGCTTCAGGCTCGCCCAGTTGACTGCGAGTGCCTGCCCGCCGCTCCTCGACTACCGCTCGTCCGAGCGCCCGAAGTGCCACGCGATCAATGCGGGCGTGCTCGCCAAGGCCCGTGAGCTGCGGCCGGACAGCGTCGTCCTGTCCGCCCGCTGGGAGGAGTACCGCGACCTCGGCTACCTCGCGCGCACGGTCACCGAGCTGAGGCGGTTCGGTGTCGAGCAGATCGTCGTCGTCGGCCCGTCCCCGAGCTGGCAGCTGGGCCTGCCGCAGACGCTCTACAACGAGGTCAAGCGCCAGAACCTCGCCCGCTTTCCGATGCGCATGAAGCAGCACCCGTCGAGCGAGCAGGCCCGGGCCGACCGGGAGCTGCGGCAGCTCTCGCGCCGCCTTGGCGTGACCTACGTCGCTCCGCTCGACGTGCTCTGCAACCACGACGGCTGCCTGGCCCGGGTCGCGGACGCGGTCGACCAGCTCACGTTCTGGGATCCAAGCCACTTCACGACCGCCGGCTCGACCTACTTCGTCGCCGCGGTCGCCGACGAGCTCCTGCGCGGCGTCTAGCCGGCCTTACGGGCAGGCGGCCGCGTCGTCGACGAGACGGGGCTCCGACGAGTTGGAGTCCGACTCGCGTGCCGTGGACGATGGCATCGGTTCCGGCCGAGAACGGCGCCTTCCAGACGCCGGCTTGCGCACACCGGAACCCTGATCGTCGTGACCCGTCCGGCGCGGATGCGGTGCTCGCTGTGGCGTCCGTTCGGAAGCTCGAGCCCGGAATGGCAGCGGCGTCGGCTGCCGCTCGGCGCGGAGAGGTCGAGCTCGAGCCATCCCGCCAGCTTGCCGCCGGCGTGCTCGGGCCAGACGCGGATCTCGCCTTCGCCCGAGAGAGCGCCGCTGAAGTAGCGGCCGGTCATCGTGAGCTGAAGCTGTGGTGTGCCGCGCGGCCGCCACAGGGTCTTGGTCGGGCCGGCGGCGAGTCGCACCGCGTTGCGGAGGACGACTGAGGAGCCGTACGTGTCGGCCAGGACAAGACCGGTGGTGCCGACGAGATGCCCGGCGTCGTCCAGGTCTGCAGACGGCGCCGCGAACGGATCCGGGCTGGCGGCGTCGTCGAGCAGGACGAGGCGCTGCACCGAGCGGTTCCAGAACAGGGTCGTATGCAGGTCTCCCCGGACCGAGCGCGGCGCGACGAGAAGGGTCACCGGGCCGCTCCCGGCAGCATCGACCCAGGACGGGTCGGCGGGAAGGTAGATCGCCCTCACGGCTGAGCGGTTCGCCTCGTAGTGGGCGTTGGCCGCGGCGGTCATTCCCACACCGACGGCGGCGGTCACGGCCAGCGCCGCCACCGTCCCGAGCCGGGGTCGCAGGAAGGCAGCGGCGAGGACGAACGCGGAGGCGATCGTGGCGGCCGCCGCGAACACGAGTGACGCCAGGCCGACGTCCCCGACGTACCGCTCCAGCTCCTGCAGCGACACGAGCACGAACGACTGGCCGGTTCCCCCGCCGGCGGCATAGCCCGCCAGCGGCACGACGGCGGCCGCAGTGGCGGCCACCGCGGCGACGAGCGCGTGCAAGCGGAGGTGCGGCCAGCCCCGGGCCGCATAGAGGGCGAAGAGGCAGATGAGGAGGGGGAGCGCGTAGATCGCGTAGCGCTCCTGCACGCGGCCGACGTCGCCGACGACCGCTGCTTGGATCAGCAGCGACACCAGGAGCGAGAGGGCAAGGACTCCGAAAGCGAACTCCCCCGTCCCGCGTGGCCGAGCGAGGGCAAGCGCAAGGCCGAGGAGCGCGCCCGGCACGATTGCCCAGCCCACGGCATAGCCGAGGACGAGCGCGTTCACGCCGATCGCCTTCGCTGCGCCGACCGGCTCGACCGAGTACGCCGTCAGGCTGCCGTAGAGGCCGAGCGAGCCGACAAGACCGAGACCGAGGCCCGCCGGTGAGGAATGCAACCGTCGCTCCCACGGCGAGCCAGTGCTCGCGCAGCGTCGTGCGCAGTCGCCGCTCGCGGAGGCCGACAGCCACGACCGCGGCCAGGTAACAGAGGGGCAGCACCGCGAGCTGGAGCCGGCTGAAGGCGGCGAGGCCGGAGCAGGCGAGAAACGCCAGCTGGAGCCGCAGCAGGGGCCGCTCGACGGCCGCGACCGCGGCCGCGACGGCGGCCAGCGCGAGCGGATAGGCGAGCGATTCCGCGAGCAGCGACGATGAGTAGAGGAGCTCCGGCAAGACGACGGCGAGCGCTGCGGCTACGAGCGCGAGCCGGTCGCCGACGCGGAGCCGGCGGGCGAGCAGGAAGACGGGGATCGCCGCCAGCGACATCGCCACCGCGTTGAACGCCTGGACGGTCCGGTACGCGAGCTCGACGTCTTCCCACAGCCACGCGGGCGCGGTCAACAGGGGATAGAGGAACGGGAGGAACTGGGCGCTCTCGCCGCGCACGAGCGGCGTGCCGGTCTCGAGGAGCGAGCGGCCGAGCTCGGCGTACATGTACTCGTCGGGGAAGTAGCCCGGCGTCGCGCGACGCCAAGCGAGCGCGGCGTGGATCACGCTCGAGAGCGCGACGAGGGCGGCGACTGCTATCGGTGCGGTCGTAAGGCGCCTGGCGGCGGAGACAGCGAGCGAGGGCGGCGCGACGGCAGGGATCAGGGGAGCGCCCACCTCCATCGCGGCCTCTACTGAGCTTGGACGTCGCAGCCGAGGACCATCAGTGCCTCGACGGCTTCCGTGACGAACTGCGTCGCCTGGGCGGCGTTCGCGAAGGTGTAGGGACCGGGGCGGACCGGGTCGGCGCCGTTTGCAGCCCCCACGGGAAAGACTTCCGTCTCGACAACACAGGAGTCGCCGTGGTCGACCGCGCGGAGCACCGCGACCGAGCGGCCCTCCTTGCGCGCATGGCGGACGAACAGCTCGTGCTCGGCGGGCGAAGCGGCCGTGCTGGGCTGAGCGGCCGCGCTCACGGCGAGGCGTTCGCGGCGGCCTGGGCCACCGTCTCGCGGTCGACGAAGCCGGCCAGCTGGACTGCGACCTCGCCCGACCGCTTGAGGACGAGCAGGCTCGGATCCTGGGCGGCGCCGAGCTTGGTCAGGAGCGCCCGGCCGACGCCCTCGTTGAGGACGTTCAGGGCGAGGAAGCCGGCGCCGCCGAGCTTCGCGCCCGCCTCGGCCTCGGCCGCGGCGAGCTCGTCGACGCGTGCGCCGGGGACGACGAGCGAGACGACGACGACCGCGTTCTGGCGGAGGGCCCTGTCGACGACGACCGGGAAGCCGGTCGGCGGGACGACGGGGTTCAAGACGGGCTTCGGCTTCGCCGGTGCGGGCTTCGGCGCCTTGCGCTGGGGCGCTCGCAGCGGCCTTGGCCGGCTGCGTTGCGGCCTTTGCGGGCGCCGCCGCCTGGGTCTTCTTCACCGGCTGCGGGATCGGCGCCGACGCGTCCACGCTGGGGCTCATGGTGCGCATGGCGAGCATGCCGGCCAGGCCGGCGAGCACGATCAGGATCGCGAAGATCCGGACGGGGAGGCTGATCTTCTCCATCTCATTCCTTATCGGCAGCGGGGTGGCAGTCCTGTAGGAGAACGAGAGAGGGCGCGGTCTCCCGCGCCCTCTCGGTCAAGCGACGATCAGTGAGGCTTACGGACAGGCGCCCGCCGTGATGACGCCGTTGCCGGAACCAGCTACCCTGCTGGTAGTGGTACGGGAACGTGGTCGTCGCCGCGTTCAGCGTCTGGATGCAGTAGTACGTCGCCGTCGGTGCCGTGGCGCCAAGCTCGATGCTCGGCGAGAGGCCCGCGTCGATCGTGCGGAGCAGCGTGGTCGTCATGCCCGAGTAGCCAGTCGTGGCCGCAGTGGCGTCGATGTCGGAGCTCGACCCGTTGTTGTCGGCGGCGAACGTCTCGATTGACGGGATCGCCGCGCGGACGTTGGCCTGGTTGGCAGCCTTCGCCGCGCGGTCGCGGAAGCCGAGGTACGACGGGACCGCAATCGCGAGCAGGATGCCGATGATGATGATGACGACGAGGAGCTCGATCAGGGTGAAGCCCTGCTCGCTCTTCGCGTCAAGCCGCTTGCGCAGCATCGTAAGCATTGATGTGTCTCCTTCCGAAGGGACGATCTAACTTGCGTGGCTGACCAGGGATCGACCGTTGGCGACCCACGGTTGACCCCTCGAAAGGGGGAACGGTCACCCACGGCATCCCCCACGGTGGGTGAGTCGCCGGTCCGACCGTAAGAAGGAACCCGCACGCGTGCGCGAGGCCGGCGATCCCTCACTCAAGTTACCCAGGGCGCGTGCCGATAGCCCACTTCGTGACCGGCATGCTGCCCTACGACCCGTCTGCGCTGAACTCGATCGACACGCTGCTCGAGGCGATGGTCGCCCGTGGCGCGTCCGATCTCCACCTGACCGTGGGGACGCCGCCTGCGGTTCGCGTCAGGGGCGAGCTCGAGCGGCTGGAGGGTTATCCGAGGCTGACGCCCGACGACACGCAGCAGCTGCTCTACCGCATTCTCTCGACGGAGCAGCAGAAGCAGCTCGAGATCAAGCGTCAGATCGACACCTCGCACTCGATGCCGGGCCTGGCGCGCTTTCGCGTCAACGTCTACTTCCAGCGCGAGGCGCTCGGCGCCGCTTTCCGGGTCATCCCCGAGGAGCTGAAGACGCTCGAGGAGCTCAACCTGCCGGCGTCGCTCGCCGGCCTGGCGATGCAGCCCCGCGGCCTCGTCCTCGTCACGGGCCCGACCGGCTCGGGCAAGTCGACCACGCTCGCCGCGATGATCGACGAGGTCAACCGCAACCGCTCCGACCACATCCTCACGATCGAGGACCCGATCGAGTTCGTCCACCGCCACAAGCGCTGCATCGTCAACCAGCGCGAGATCGGCGTGGACGCCACCAGCTTCGGCGAGGCTCTCCGCGCCGCGCTTCGCCAGGACCCGGACGTGATCCTCGTCGGCGAGATGCGCGACCTCGAGACGATCGGCACCGCGCTGACCGCCGCCGAGACGGGCCACCTCGTGCTCGGCACGCTGCACACCCAGAGCGCCCCGGGCACGGTCGACCGGATCATCGACGTCTTCCCGGCCGAGCAGCAGGAGCAGGTCCGGATCATGCTCGCCGGCTCCCTGCAGGGCATCGTCACCCAGGCGCTGCTCCCGACCGCGGACGGCGAGGGCCGCGTCGCCGCCCTCGAGATCCTGCTCCCGGACGACGCGACGAGGAACCTGATCCGCCAGGGGAAGGTCGAGCAGATCTACTCGATCATGCAGACCGCCACGGCGCGCGGGATGATCACGATGGAGCAGTCGCTTGCGCAGCTCGTCCTGCGCCGCATGATCACGAAGGACGCCGCGCTGTCCTGCTCGAGCCGCCCCGACCAGCTCGAAGGCCTGCTCGAACGGGCCGGCTTCGAGGACGACCACGTCGAAGACGCGTCACCCGCGCTGCGGTTGGCCGGGAGCTGACGATGCCGAGCGACGACGAGAAGCCCACTTCGATCTGGAAGAAGGAGATGTCGTTCCGCCGCAAGCCTGCGGAGGAGAGCGCCGCTGAGGGCTCTTCGGAGTCGACGTCCGCCGCCGGTTCGATCTGGAAGAAGGAGCTTTCGCTCCGCAAGAAGCCGCAGGACGACGCGGTCGAGCCGGAGGCCGTCGCCGCCGAGCCGGAGCTCGATCCGGCAGTCGCAGCTGCGCTCGAGCTGATCGCGGGCCCCAGTCCTGAGCCCACTGTCCCCGAGCCCGCTGCCGAGCCGGCGGCTGCGGTCGAGCACAGCTGGCTGACGAAGCCGCTCGAAGAGGTCTCCGAGCCGCCGGAGGAGCTCGCCTCCGTTCCTCTGCTCGAGGAGCTGCCTGCCGTCGACCCTGTTGCCGAGGCGCCGACGCTCGTCTCTCCTGTCTCGCTCGTCCCCGCTGAGCTGCCTGCAGCCGCTGCGGAGGAGGTCGCGCCGAGCGTGTCCGAGCAGGAGCTCGAGCTCGAGCTCACTCGATCTCGATCTCGACCTGCCCGTGGTGGCCGCCGCGGTGCCCGAGCTCGTCGAGCTGCCTGAGCTCCCGGAGCCACCGGCCGCCGTGCTGCCCGACCTCGCGCTGCCCGCTGTCGTCGAGACCGCGCCGGCGGCCGAAGCCGAAGCTGAGGCCGAGGCCAAGGTGCCTTTCTACAAGCGGGAGCTCGGGCGCAAGCGGACGCCGCGCGAGGACAAGCCGAAGGCCGAGAAGGCGCCCAAGACGCCCGCGCGCCAAGCGCGAGCGCCCCGCGAAGGCCGAGCGTGGCAGACAAGGTTCCGTTCTACAAGCGGCAGCTGTCGTTCAAGCGCGGCGCGACAGGAATGGGACGCCGCCGAGCCGGTCTCCGAGCCGAAGTCGAAGCCCAAGCTGCGCCTCCCGTCGCTGCAGCTGCCCGCGCTGCCGACGCTTGGGGGCCGCAGCGCGAAGACGATCGTCGGGCTCAAGATCGGCGGTTCGCAGATCGCCGCCGCCCGCGTGAACAACGGTGCCTCGCCGGAGCTCGTCCAGGCTGTCCGTGAGCCGCTCGAGCACGGCATCGTCGTCGGCGGCGAGCTCCGCGACCCCGAGGCGCTCGCGGTTGCCCTGAAGGCATTCTTCCAGCGCCACAAGCTTCCCAAGCGCGGCGTGCGCCTGGGGATCGCCAACAACCGGATCGGCGTCCGCACCTTCGAGGTGACCGGCATCGACGATCCGAAGCAGCTGGCGAACGCGATCCGCTTCCGCGCGCAGGAAGTGCTGCCGATTCCGCTCGAAGAAGCGGTGCTCGACTATCAGATTCTCTCGGAGTCGGTGAACGACGACGGCCAGAAGGTGACCCGCGTCATGCTCGTCGTCGCCTACCGCGAGCTCGTCGACCGCTACGTCTACGCCTGCAAGAAGGCCGGGCATCCAGGTCGTCGGAATCGACCTCGAGGCCTTCGCGCTCCTGCGCGCTGTCGCGGCGCCGCACGATCCGGTTCCGGGAACGCAGCGCGCCGCTCTCGTGGCCGTCTCCGTGGGCCATGACCGCTCCACCTTCGCCGTCTCGGACGGCCGCGTCTGCGAGTTCACCCGAGTGCTCGAGTGGGGCGGCTGGTCGCTGAACGTCGCGATCGCACGTGCGCTCGACGCCTCGCCCAGCGAGGTCGAGCCAATCAAGCGGGCGCTCTCGTTCGCCGACAACGCCGCGGTGCCCGAGGGCTTCAACGAGGAGCAGCTCGCAACGGCGCGGGAAGCCGCCAGGCGGCAGCTGCAGACGTTCGCGCGGGAGCTCGTCTCCTCGCTCCAGTTCTACCAGAACCAGCCCGGCTCGCTGAGCATCGGCGAGATCGTGCTCACGGGTGGGACCGCTCATCTGCCCGGCCTCGGCGCGGAGCTCGAGCGGCTGATCGGCGTGCCCGTCCGGGTCGCCGACCCGCTCACGCGTCTCAAGGTTTCCAAGAAGGCGGCGGAGCAGGATCAGCTCGGCTCGCTCGCCGTCGCCATCGGCCTCGGGATCGACGACTAGTCCGATGCGTGCCGTCAACCTTCTCCCTCGCGACGAGGTCAAGCGAAGCTTCGAAGCGAAGCGTGGCGTCATCTTCGGCGCAGCGTTCGGCGCGGCGCTCGCGACGGCTGCGCTCGTCTCGATGACGATCAGCGCCGGCGGCGCCGTCGGAGAGAAGCAGGCCGAGCTCGACGGGCTCCGCGCAGAGATCGCCGCGATCCCGGCCCCCGTCGTGAAGGACGCGAACACCAACGACGTGCTCGCGGCCGAGAAGAGCGCCCGTGTCGGCGCGCATGTCGGCCGCGCTCACGAGCCGTGTCGCCTGGGACCGCGTGCTCCGCCAGGTCTCCCTCGTCCTCCCCGAGGACGTCTGGCTGACGAGTCTTTCGGCGACCGCGCCGAGCCCGGCAACCGCTGCCGGCGCGGCCACCGGCCTCTGGTTTCACGCTCATCGGCTCCACGTACTCCCAGAACGGCGTCGCCCGGTTCCTCTCGCGGCTCTCCGTCATCCCCGACCTCGAGAACGTCCGGCTTCAGTCGAGCGAGAGCGTGCTCGTCAACGAGCGCCAGCTCGTCCAGTTCACGATCCTGGCCGACGTCCGTGGGCCGGGCGACCCTGCGGGCGGTGCGGGCTCGTGAAAGGCAAGCTGGATACCCGCACGCTCAGCGTGCTCGCGGGCGTCTGCATCCTGCTCTACGGCGCAGCGGGCTACTTCCTCGTCGTCAGCCCGAAGAAGGGTGAGGCGATCAGACTCGACGAGCAGATCGCCGCGACAAGCGTGGAGCTGGCGGCTGCGCGCGCCGCTGCCGAAGCGCAGGACGACACGCAGCCGATCGCGGTCGCGGACATCTTCCGGCTCGCGACGGCGATGCCGAGCTCGCCCGACATGCCCGGGATCCTGCTCGAGCTCTCCCGCATCGCCGAGGAGACGGGCATCCGCTTCAAGTCGATCTCCCCGCAGTCGGCGCTCGTGATCGGCGCGTACGCGTCGGTGCCGATCGACGTGACCTTCGACGGCTCGTTCTACGCCCTCTCGGACTTCCTCTTCCGCCTGCGGACGCTCGTCTCGGTGCGGCGCGGCGAGCTGCACGCGGCCGGGCGTCTCTTCTCCGTCGAGACCGTCAACTTCTCGGAGGCCGAAACGGGCTTTCCGAAGCTTGCTGCGGCACTGAAGCTCCAGGCCTACGTCTACGGAGCCGGCGTCTCAGGCGCCACAGTTCCGCCGCCGGCCGACCCCTCCGCGGCGCCGCCGGCGGCCGAGGGAACCGAGGCGCCGCCCGCAACCGCTGCGGCGGAAGCCGGCGCAGGAGCGACGGGCTGATGGCCGCCAAGCGCGTCGACCCAGCGAAGGCGAAGGCGGCCAAGCAGAAGAAGATCGCCATCGGTCTCGTCGTTCTGCTCGTCGGCGTGCTCGTGATCCAGGGCCCGAAGATGCTGAACATGCTCAAGGGGTCGAAGCCGGCCGCGGTCACCGCGACGACCGCCGGCGGGCCTGCCGGTGGGCCGGCCGCAGGCGGCCCGGCTGCAGGCGGCCCGGCCGCGGTCTCCGCGGCGGCCCGGCCGTGGTTCCCGGCACGACCGCCACCGCCGCAGCCGGCTGATCTCGCGTCCGTCCCGGACTCCGACCAGGCGCCGGTGGTCGACGAGGGCCAGCTCGCGACCTTCGAGCGCTTCTCCAGCAAGGACCCGTTCGCCCAGCAGGCCGAGCCCGTCGTGGCGCCGCCGGCGAAGAAGCCGCCGGCGACCGACCCGGCAGCCGATCCGGCCAAGGACCCCAAGGACCCGGCAACCGCCGGCCACCAATCCCACGGACGGCGGCTTCACGACGGGCGGCGGCAGCCCGTCGAGCGCGGCAACGCTCGCGACCGCGACGTCGATCGCCGTCAACGGCGTTGCCGAGGACGTCACGGTCGACGTGCCGTTCCCGGTCTCGGAGCCGACGTTCGTGCTCGTCTCGGTCGCCAAGGACGGCAAGTCGGTGCGAGATCGGCGTCGACGGCGGCGAGTACGCGAGCGGCGGCGAGACCCTGAAGCTGCTCCTCGGGAAGAAGCTCACGCTGCAGAACACCGCCGACGGCAGCCGTTACGAGCTCGAGTTGCTCTCGATCAAGGGCTCCCCGCTGCCCAAGCAGAAGGGGTAGATCGCTTGAGAATCGGCGGCGTTCTGCCGATGCACCGGTCGTGATCGCGCGTCTTCGCTCAGAGGAAGGCTTCGGCCTGATCGAGCTCGTCATCTCGATGGTGATGCTGAACGTCGGCATCCTCGCGATCGTGACGGCGTTCAATTCCGGCGCTGTGGCGCTCAAGCACGCCAGCGAGGTCTCGAGTGCATCGGTGCTCGCGGACAAGCAGATGGAGCTCTACCGCGCGCTCAAGTACGCCGAGATCGCGCTCGACTCGACCTCCGTCACGACCGCCAACACCGATACGACCTACCAGTGCGATTACGCCAACAGGGTCTCTGCCGCCGGCGCCTGCGGCGGTGCCAACCAGCAGACGCAGCAGCTCACGACCTGCGCGACCATGACGCCGCAGTGCGATCCCCGTCAGACGGTTCCCGGACCGGACAAGCGCTCGTACCGGGTCGACACGTACATCGTCGCGCAGACTCCTCCCACGGGCCGCGCGAACAAGCTCGTCACGATCGTCGTCCGCCGCGCTTCCGACCTCCACGTGCTCGCGCGGGTGTCGTCCACGTTCGACCAGTCCACCGGCTTGTAGAGCTCCTAACGCGATGAAGCGCTGAGCCGCCGGGGCACGCTGGGCGGCGCGATGCGGCGTCCTCAGTCGCGTCGATATGCCTGCATATCGGCGCTCCCTGCGTCCTTGCCTCACACCACCCAGCGCACCCCGGCGACGAGGCCCCATCACGTTAGAAGCTCAGCTCAAGCGGCCGCCCGCTACTGCCGATATCAGCTGAGGAATGGCGGCTTACGCGTACAACGCGATCAACTCTCTCGGCGTCGAGTCGCTGGGGGAGGTCCACGCGCCCGATCCGAACTCGGCGCGCGAGCAGCTGCGCGTCCGCGGCCTGCTCGCGACCCGCCTGCACGAGCTCCCGTCCGCGGGCGAGGAGTCGGCGCGCACCGCGTTCAAGAAGGTCAAGCCGAAGTCGCTGCAGATCTTCTCGCGCCAGTTCGCGACGATGATCGAGGCCGGGCTGAACGTCGTCGGCGCACTCGTCATCCTCGAGCAGCAGACCGACGACACGTACCTCGTCGCGATCATCCGCGAGCTCCGGGCCGACGTCGAGGGCGGGATGCTGCTCTCGCAGGCCATGGCCCGGCACCCGAAGGTCTTCGACCGCCTGTACGTCTCGATGGTCGAGGCGGGCGAGGCGGCCGGCATCCTGGACACGGTCCTCGACCGCGTCGCCTTCCAGATCGAGAAGTCGACCGCGATCAAGCGGCGCGTCAAGGGCGCGATGATCTACCCGACGATGGTGCTGATCTTCGCCACCCTCGTCCTCGTCGGGATGCTGCTCTTCCTCGTCCCGGTGTTCGTCGGCATCTTCGACCAGCTCGGCGGCGACCTGCCGACGCTGACGCAATGGGTGTTGAACGCGTCCAACTTCATCAAGGCGACGTGGTTCGTCCTGTTCCCGGGCACGATCGCCGCGATCTTCGGGATCAGGAAGTTCCTGAAGACGGACACCGGCCGCCGCCGCTGGGACCGGATCAAGCTGAGGCTGCCGATGAAGATCGGCGACGTCGTCAGGAAGATCACGATGGCGCGCTTCTCGCGCACGCTCTCGACGCTCGTCGCCGCCGGCGTCGACATCATCAAGGCGCTCGAGATCACCGGCCAGACGGCCGGCAACTGGGTCGTCGAGGACGCGCTGGCCGGCGTCCGCCAGAAGGTCGGAGAGGGCGTGCCGATCGCGCAGCCGCTGATCGAGAACCCCGTCTTCCCCGCGATGGTCAGCCAGATGGTCAAGATCGGCGAGGAGACCGGTGAGCTCGAGAAGATGCTCGGGAAGATCGCCGACTTCTACGAGGACGAGGTCGACGCCTCGATCCAGGCGCTGACCTCGATCGTCGAGCCGATCATGATGCTCGGCGTCGGGATCATGGTCGGCATCGTGATCATCAGCATGTACCTGCCGATGTTCAAGCTGCTGACGCTGATCAAGTAGCGCAGGCTCGTTCCGAGTTTCGTTCGCAATCTTGGAGCGAGTCAAAGATGCTGCAAACAGGCTTTTTTTCGTTGTTGCGCAAAGAACGGCGGGTTTGGACGGCCGTTCTCCCCAAATGACGATGCCGAGGTCGTACTGCTCGATCCCCGTGCCGCCCTCGGTGTGGGCTAATTAGTCATCAGTGACCCGTGATCCCGGCGCAGCGCTTGCAGGTCACCCAGCTCGGCCCGAGGGGCACGGGATCCATCGGTTTCCCGCGCAACTCGCGGAACTTTGGGCCGCACCGGGACTCGCCGTCGGCCGCATCTCGTGAATCTCCAGTGTGAAGGGCCGGGATGGCCGCGCTCCGGCACCTGCACGGTTTCGTCCGAGAGCCAGGCCACGGGATGCGAGTCTAAATGCGGCCACGGCGCCCACTCTTCGATCGGCGGGATTGCAGAGGCGCGAACCTCGGTCGCTGGGCGCCACAGTCAATGTGTCTCACTTTGCGCGTCTGGCTTTGCCTAGTCTCCCGCTAGCGTGAGCCGAGCGGAAGACACGGATCCAGCTGTAGCACCGGCCCCTCGCCGCAGCCGGCCGTCCTTCCGCCGCGACGGTCGACGCTGCGTTCGGACATGAGAGCGCTGCGTCATTCAGCCTCTCCGCGAACGGTGCGATCGTAGGAGGGTCGCGAGGCATGAATCAATCCTTAGATCTACCTGGTGTCGCACGGTGCCAAAGCGCGGTAGGCTCGACGAACCCAAGCCCAACTCGGAGACCCGATTCGATGAATGGACTGCGGCCGCTTGTCCCCAATGGCGGCGGGAAGCGCAAGGCTGACGTCGAGGTGCGTGCCCCGCGGTTTGCACCTGGGAACGTGGTGGCGAGAACGGCGACAGCATTTGTCAATCAGTCGCGGCGCGCTGCCCCCGAGCAGCTACGGAGGCTCGGCTACAGCAGCGTCGAGTTCTCTACGCCGGGAGGGGCGACCTGCATCACGTTGCACATCGGCGAACATGGTGACGGGGCGTCGAAGTTCAACGATAAGACAGGGAATATCGCCACGGTTCTTCTTGCCGGAGGCGATCCTGCCCTTTCAGAGCTATTTGTGTTCGATACCGCTCGAAGCCGCATCGGCGCGACGCGGCTGGTAGCGACGACATCCTTCGACCACCCTGAGTCCGTCGTATCGAAAGTGGCACGACTGATACCTGCCGCGGGTCAGGTCGCTGGTCAGGTCGCTGGTCTCCCGGCCGTCGGCCGTCTGATCGGCCCACTCTTTACGGGCACCGTGAAAGCTGCTCGGAAGGTGCGTCGCACGACTTCGAATCCCAAGATCCGAGAGGCGAAACTCACGGTGAAGATGCCTGCCGACGGCGCTTGCTTCATGCGAACCGGGCGGAAGGACCGACCGTTCGAGCCGTCGGACGAGGACGGTGAGTCGCATTCGGAGCGTCGCCACGCTCTGGCCGGAATCGTGGACACTGCGACTCAGGACGTAGTGAGCGCGTTGGACGAGTTTTCGTTGACGGATCGCTTCGCGGCCTTGCGTCGGTTCGAGCAGCTACGGACGAAGCGAGATGTCCAAGTTGCCGCGGAAACCGTGGGGCTACAGTCGCTAATGGCGTTCGACAAGGACGAGACGGCGCCGTATGCGCTGCGACTGCTCTGTCTAGATGATGGACCCGCTCACTTCGTGCGCCGTGTGGCCACGGGAGAACGGCCTTGAGTGCCGACGGGTTTGAGACGGACCCGTCCGCTGAGCTGGCACTCCTCGAACTTCGTCAAGGAATCAACGGCAACCAATTCGACCCCGAGTTCGCGGCCAAGCGCCGGGAGTTGTACGGCTTTTTCGGAGAACCAGACGATCCGTGGGTCGAGAAGGCACGAGCTGCGTATGCGGCCATGAGCAGCCACGAGGGACCGGTCGTCGCTACTGTTGGGGATCAACTCGCGGCTGAGCTGGACGTCCGCGAGCACGCCGAGCTGTACGCCGCAGTTGGCGGGTTCGACGTCACGGAGATCACCCAAGGTCTCGGGGCGTGGTGGTCCCCGTCAGCGACGTGGTTCCGAGACGGGCGTGTCTTCGTGGAGACTCCCGAAGAGGAGCACCGCCAAACGACCGACAAGCTACTTCTCGACGCTGGCGCGAACGCTCTGGCGACATTCTTCGCCACGGTCGCCGAGGGCGGCCTGCCCCTCGTCAGGCGGCGCAGCCTGTCCCCATGGCGACGCACGCGACAACGAGAGTTCGCCTTCATCATCTGGGTTGCCCACACGCGAAGTCTGCTGTTTCGTGCCGGGCCGGACGAGCACGGTCACTACCTTCGCGACGACCGAGTCAGTAGAGACGAAATCCTCGACGCGATAGGCGGTCGCCGGTCGTTCAGGCGTTCTGATACTCCGGTCTAGCGCTAACTCAGCCGCGAATCTGGCGGGCTCCATGACCCATCGTGACGGCTAGAACGCGAACCTACGCATTGCGAACGCAGGTAAGTCGCCCTCGCCCCACTGGTTCGTGTCATCCCGACCGCCTGCGGCCAATAGCAGTCCCCGCAGCTAGTCTGTCCGCGGATGAGCCGCGACTCAACAGACGCTTGTAGAAATCGCTGCGACGACTTAGTATCGCCCAACTATCGGCCGACATGTCGCTAAAGCTGCTCTCGCACTCTCCCTGATCGCGTTTCCGGCCTACGCTGCGGCTGCCCAAGTCGATCCAAAGCCAGTCAGGGCGAATCCGACCGACCTTCCCTTACTAATCCAGGATCAATTCGGAAAGCCGGACTATCGAGTCGTGGTGGGTCTTGAGGCCGATGAGGCGATACAAGACTTGCGCCTCCAAGCAACGAAGCTGGTCGACTCGGAGGACTCCGGTGTCGCCATAGTCCGAACCGATGTGAAGCTGGCGGCGCCGATATCTCTGCAGCCGGGCGATCCGACCGATGCAATCATCGTCGTGTCCGGCGTCCCTCAACCCGGCCGATATACAGGACTACTCAGATTCTTCGCCGGGGGCCTTAGGCTGACGCTCCCGCTAACAGTCGTGATCTCGCCTCGCCAGCCGCCGAGCGAGCGAATTCTTGCGGACCCGAGGCGAATCGAGATTCGCGCCCGAGTTGGTGAAGCTGCGACGTTCGGAGAAACGCTCGTTCTAACCAGTTCAGGTAAGTCGATCGCGGGCTTTAGTTATTTCGCGAGTTCCTTTCGGCCAACCAACACAGCGATCCAGCAGCTACCAGGCACAGTCTTCGAAGTTGTAGGCGGATCAAAGGAACTGCCGGAGAACGAGTCGGTTCCGTTCGAGGTGAAGGTCAAGGATGTCACGAAGCCTGGGCTCTATATCGGGGAAGTGGTCTTCGTGCCACGAGGTCAAACACGTGACCGTGGCACGCGTGTCCCCATCGTCGTGAACGCCAAGGGCACGCCCGCGCTGGCAGTGGCTACGGGCAGCCTGGACAAGGTCAAGGGAGCGCTCGTGCGCTGCACCATCTGCTCGATCGAGCGGATCGCGGGTTCGAGCAAGGATTCTGACCTTGCCCAGATCTCATTCGAAACGCCTGCCGGTGTACCGACTGAAATTACAGACGCCATCGTCGTTGCAATCGGCGACAAACATCGCAAGAGCCTAAATGAGGGGCAAGCCAAGGCCGGATCGGAGACGATCGCGACGAACCTCATCCGGGTTACGGTGAATCTCAGCGGGAACAAGATCAAACCGGATCGGTATACAGGGGCTCTCAGGTTGAGCGTAGCCGGGGTCGAAACACCCGTCTCGTACCCGGTCGAGATCACGGTCAAGGACGGTCCGTTGAACGCCTTGGCCGCGCTGTTCGTGGGAGCGCTCGCCGCGCTCCTCTTCGGCATCGGTAGTCGGAAGAACAGCCAGTATCGGGCGTACTCGAAGCTTGAAGCCCTGCGTTCGCGTGCGACGAAGGTCTTAGGTGCGGAATCACGCCGCGTTGAACCGGCATTGCGACGAGCAAGCGACGAGATCAAGAATGGGCAGATCGACGCTGCTGTGGAGATCATGAGGGCGGTCGAGAAGCGGATCGGTGTACTTGAAGCCATGGTTGACATCGAAAGGTTGTTTCCGGCCTACAAGGAGAGACTCAACGCCGTGCGGGACCTCATAGAGCTTGGAGAAGACAGTGCAGCAAAGACGAAGCTCGACGAGATCAAGAAGGAGATCGGCGATGCCGACCAGGCCGATGTCAGAATGATGGACTTTCTGGATCAGGCGATTCTCAACGTCCAGTATGCGGCGCAGCACTACAACGCCGTTGAGTCACTGCCGACTGGAGTTTGGCGACTCGTACAGTGGCTCTGGCGAAGGCTCGGTGGTCTAGACGACTGGACTGTCCTCGCATCGCGGCGGGTATGGCGGCTCTCCCTCCGCGTCCTGCTCGGTCTAGCCACACTCCTCGCGATTTGCTTTGTTGCGCTGAAGGCGCAGTACATCGATGGTTCGGAGACATTTGGGTCCGATCCTCTATGGGATTACTTTGCCCTCGTCGTCGTGGGGTTCACCGGTGCTGTCACGCAACGGCTCGCGGTAAACGTCAAGCCGCCGTCGGCATAGCGCCAATGAGCAGCACCGTCGTCTGAAGCTCCCGAGCCTCACTGGCCATCCAGCCGAGATGGCCGAAGTGGGGTTGGCTCCTGGTGGTGATCGTGGAGGCTCGGCGCGTCCGAAGGAGCCCTCGGTAACGCGGCTCTCGCCTGGGCCACATCGGCGATGACGGAACTCCCATGCCCACATCGTTGGCGGGCTCGGCCATAGGCATCGACCTGTGCGAGTAGCTCCTTGGCTTTCTGCTCCACAGCCTTGACGCGTCGGCGCCCGCGACCCAGCCATGTCCGCTCGAACCCTCTCCGGGTCGCGGTGACAAATGGTGTTAGCGGCGTGTGAGCGCGGTGTGAGCGCAGCTGTCGAAGCTGCCGCCAATACCGCACAGCGATCGAACACCGACGTTTGATCGCACGACAGGAAGGACGGAGTCATGCCAGTTCAGCGCCTACTTCTAACGCTCGTCGCCGTGTTCTGCGGCACGGCAATTCCCGCGGCCCGAGGCGCGCCCGATGAAGGCGACGGTTCCTCGGTTCGCGTGCAAACGCTTGAGGCCGCCAAGCTTTCCGGCCGCTACCGCGTCGTGATTGAAGGTTTCACGGTGGGTACGCGACGTGGGATCACATACTCCAGGTTGACGGCAAGGGGGACGAGGTGTTCCTTTCCGCGAATGTCGTCTACATGGATCGAGAAGGTGACCCGGTCCTGTCGGACGAGGTCTCCAGCCAGACGATAGGTGACACCAACGGCCACCCCGGGCGGCAGCCGGGCGGTTCAGCTAACGGTGTCGGCGGGGCAGGAGGCTTCGTCAACGGGAACGCGTACCCCGCCGAGCCTCCCTACGTTCGGGTCGTGGAACCGACCGTCGGTCGGCGATACCCACCGTGGGTCGTGTGGGAAGGCGACCTCGTACAGGGGGATCACGCGCTTGTCGTCGCCCCGTCGATTTGGGAATGGGATGGCGGTCGGGACGCCTTCGGTGACTGGTCGGCATGGCTACCAAAAGCAGTCGCAAAGATCGGTGAAGAAGTGAAGAAGTACACAAAGGGCGGGACAGTCGTGGACACCGTCATCGAGTCCGTCCAGGCCGGTCTCGGCATCGCTTCGAGCATGAACGAAGCGGGCCTCCTCGGACAAGCACAGGACAGACCTATCGGGATGGTTGAAGTCACTCCCGCGACGTCCCCACGCTCGTACGGATTCTCGCCGAAGCTGCTGGTGTTGAACTATGACCGAGCAGAAGCTCTGCTGAAGACAAGCCTGCTGGGCGTGCCAGGTCTCCGTGCATTCGAGTACCGGGATGACCCGCGATACCAGGGCCACTACACCGTCTACGTCCGACTTGAGAAGCTGGGGAAGGCGAAGGATCTGAAGCCCGACCATGTCCCACCGAGCGCCAGCGCCGCCGCTACCGTTCAAGTGGGCAAGGGCAGCGCCATCGTGAGTTGGAGCGGCAAGGATCCTGATCTCGTCAACGTGGCCCGCTCCGGTGTGAAGGGATTCGATCTAAGGATCCGCAACTCTCGGATTGGAACGACTTGGAAGACGGTCTTGAAGTCAACGACACGATCACGCTATGTGCTCACCGGACGCATTGGCCAGCGCTACCAGTACTCCGTCCGGGCGACCGACCGGGCGGCGAACCGCGGTGCCTGGACGGTTCCGAAGACGGTGGCGCTCCGCTAACAGCTCCCTAAAAGTGACACGAGGGGCCGCCGGTTCCTGAGGCGGCCCCTCGTGCCTGGACCGGGCGCCGCGGCGGGAGGCAGCGCTCCTAATCGGCTGAGCGGAGTAAATCCGTACTGGTCAGCCGCGGAAGTCAAGAGCACAGGAAGCGGCGAAGACGGCATTGGCTGCCGCGCTCGTGAACTGCTTCCCACGTGGGGTGTCGCCTGATTTATCCATGCGTCCAGCGTAGGACGCTTTCAACCAATCGGTCAGGCAGCGAAGTGCTTCCCGTCAAGCCGTCCCCGGCGTCGGTGCTGAGCGAGTCTCAGCCGTCGAATGGCTTGCTAGAGCGCTTTACGCTGACTCGTTCGCAATACGCTTGGGTGCCACCCCCCGTCGACATGGGGAGACACCTGCGAACGACGGACGTACTTCTTCAAAAAGCCCTGCTCATCCTGAGGTACGTCGATGTTGCGAACAGACCGCGCACGCACGGCGGCGGCCGCCGCCTGCCCCAGCTTTCAGGAATGTGCCCTGGAGATCGCGCTCTAAGATAGAGGGCGTGTCGCTGCCCGTGACGCTTCCCCTCATCGACCACTTGGCCCTGCGAGTACGTGACCTGAGACGCAGCCGCACCTTCTACGAGCAGGCTCTCGAGCCGTTCGGAGTGACGGTAGTGGAGAGCTCGCAGGGGCCTGGGTTCGCCATCGAGGGCGGTGGAGATTTCTGGATCGGGGAAGGGGAACCTCCGGCCGCTCCCGTTCATGTGGCCTTCGCCGCCGCCGACCGAGCCACCGTTGACAAGTTCCACCGCGCCGCTGTCGAGGCCGGTGGCCGCGACAACGGCGCGCCGGGTCTTCGCCCGCAGTACCACGCCGAGTACTACGCAGCGTTCGTCATCGACCCGGACGGGAACAACGTCGAAGCGGTCTTCCACGGGGACCGCCAGCTGCCAGCCACCTGACGCTCGCTTGGCAGAGCTCGTCGAGCTCTTTCGCCAGCGCCTCCTCCTCAGCCCGGGTTCAGACCAGCAACCTCGGCGGTCTTGCGCGGCGGGCGCCGATCACGCGCTCGAGTGTCTTCGCGAGCGCGTCGAGCGCGAACGGCTTGGACACGAACTCCGTCGATCCCTCGAGCGGCCCCAGCTTGTTCGCCGTGTAGCCCGACATGAAAATCACCGCGGGCTCGTCCAGCATCGGATCGAGGCGCCGGACGAGGTCCGGTCCTGACATCCCCGGCATGACGACGTCGGTGAGCACGACGTCCACGTGCGGTCTGGCAGCTGCGATGAGGCGAACTGCGTCCGCTCCCGTCGAGGCGGCAAGAACCGTGAACCCACTCGCACAGAGATAGCGCTGAGTCATCACGCGAACGAGATCCTCGTCCTCGACGAGCAGCACCACGGGCTGTGCAGCCGCGACGGTCACGCCGCCAGCTGCGCTTCCACTGTCGAAAACACGATGCTCGCGCACGTGCCTTCGCCCGGACGGCTCGTGAGGCCGAACGTGCCGCCGCTCTGCTCCACGATTCCGAGCACGGTGGGCAGGCCGAGACCAGTGCCTTCGCCCAGCGGCTTCGTCGTGAAGAAGGGCTCGACCGAGCGCGCGAGGTTCTCTTCGCTCATTCCCTCGCCCGTGTCGATGACTTCGAGCCGGATGTGGGTGTCGCTCGCGCGAACGGTGCGGATGATCAGGACTCCGCCACCCACCATGCTGTCGCGAGCGTTGAGCGTCAGGTTGACGAGTACCTGCTCGATCTGCGCGGGATCGACCTCGACGAACGAAGCCGGTGCGAGGTCGAGCTCCAGGCGAACGTGTGTCCCGACGAGCGAGCGGAGGAGCGGCTCGACGCTCTCGACAATCGAGGTCAGGTCGACGTGCTGTGGGCGCAGAACCTGCTTGCCGCCGAACGCGAGCAGCTGGTGTGTCAGCTCGGCCGCCCGTCCCGCTGCGCGGCGGATCTGGTGAGCGTCGTCGGCAACGTCTGCGCCTGACGGACTCTCCTCGATCATCTCCGCATACCCGCTGATCCCGGTCAGGAGATTGTTGAAGTCATGAGCGATCCCACCCGCCAGCCTTCCGACAGCCTCCATCTTCTGCGCCTGGCGGAGGTCGTCTTCCAGCCGGCGGCGCACCGTCACGTCTCGAAAGCTCGTGACCCGGCCGCAGAGCGGCCGTCCAGCAGCTGCGGCTGCGACCAGCGCTCGAAGACGCGACCATCTTGGCACTCGACCACGTCGAAGCTGTCAGCGGTGGGGGTGGCGGCCAACTCGTCGAGTTTCGCTCGATACGCATCGGGATCGGCTGTCTGGTCGTTGATGCACGTGAGGATTCGTTCGTCGTCGTGCGCCGCGAGCAGCTCGTGCGGGATGCGCCACATCTCGGCGAACTTCATGTTCCAGTGGCTGATGCGTCCGGTGCGGTCGACGACGACGATGCCGTCCGCAGTCGACTCGAGCGTCGCCTGGAGCAGCGACAGCGACCGGTCGAGCCGACGCGCGATCTCCTCCTTCTCCCGAGAGGTGAGGTACATCCGGAGCACGATCGCGACGATGGCGAAACCACCCAGGGCGGCCGCGAATACCGATAGGTCGCCTTCGGTCAGCTCGCTGGCGACGATCACGAGAACCGATGCGGTTCCGGCAATCACGACGCCGAGCCCGACATCGCGCCGAAGCAGCGCCTCGCGGGGTGCGGCCTCTCCGCGAATCGCAGAGGCGGCAGCCAGGCACAGCAGCACCGCTTCGAGCTGCCAGCCGACGTTCAGCCAGTAGCCAGGAACGTATTCATGGATCACGACGAGGTACGTGAACGCGCTGTCCGCCAGTGCGGAGACGAAAAAACCAACTGCGACGAGGACGAACGACGTCGGGATCGCGCGGACTCCGAGAGCCACGCCGGCGAGCAGCATCAGGATCGCAACGCCGAGCAGCGGATACGCGATGCCGGTTGCGGTCGCTGCGGACCAACCCCAGGACGTCTGCGGTTGAATCAGCGCAACCCAGCCCACGTACGCGATCGCCACAACGACGATCGACGTGTCGAGCAGCGACCGCAACGGTCGGCTGCGAACCGTCCGCGAGAAGCCAAGGAGGATCGCCGGCAACACCAATGCGTAGGAGCTCAGGTAGAGCACATCGGCGAACGAGGGGAACGGAGCCTCTCTGCCCAGGCCGAGTTCGAGCACGCTCCAGACAACCTCACCACCTAGCCAGAGAACGTTCGAGACCGCGAGCAGCACCCAGAAGATTCGTTGATGCGGCTGGACCTTGAAGGCGGCGACCACGGCGAATGTCGCCGCGGCCCCGACGCCGGCTACATACAGGACATCACTGACGAGCTTCGACGCCAGATCGTGCCCCGTTGCGAACCACGTCGCGACGACGAAGAGAATCAGCCAAGCGATCCCGATTGGCAGTGCAAGTGCACCCCGGCGTAGCGCGAACATCCCAGACGGGCGAAGCAGAGTGACGGCCGCAGAGCCAATACGCATACGCCGGTGATCGGCATAGCCGACCGACAATGCAGCCCAACATCCGCGTGAGCTCATCACCCAGAACCGGTTGCGACTCAGCGTCTTGGGTCGACTGGTTGAGGGGACTCAAGACCGAGCGTTCGTTGCCGATGACACGAGCAAGGCACGCCGTACTGGCGGCCTGTCAACCGAGGGGTCGGTTCATATGCGAAAGCTCTTGCTTCTTGTCAGCATGTGCGTGGCAATCGCCGGCACGGTTGCGGTGTCCGCGGACGCGGACACACTGTCATTCACGCTGATCGCGCCGGGGCCGCTGTCGATCAGCACGCCGGGCGGCGACGTGGCGCTCGGATCGCAGGTGTCCGCGAATGTTGCGACCACGATCTCCGGCCAGCTCGGGACAGTCACCGTCTCCGATGAGCGCGGCGGCGTGAGGACCTGGGTCGCCTCCGTGATTGCGACGTCGTTTACGCCTGTCCCCACCGGCACGGCGATTGCGGCCAGCGCGATCAGCTACTCGGCCGGCCCGCTCACGTTTTTCGGCCTCGCGTCCGGAACGGCTGTTGCCGCACCGGGTCTGAGCGGAGTGTCTCCGGTCGTGAACGGCGCGAGTACCGGCAGCGGCACCGTCAGCTGGAACCCGACGATCTCGGTCGCCGTGCCAGCCGACTTCGCCGCAGGCGTCTACACGTCCACGATCACGCACTCGGTCGCCTAACCGGACCGCGAACACATCGTGCGCATCCACCTTGTCGCCCTGTCGGTGCTGGTCGGGGTCGTCGTCCCGGCTTCGAGTGCACCCGCGGCAGGCTCGGGCAGCATCGGAATTCGGCTCGTCAACGTGCCGGCGGACTCTCGCAACGATCCTCGCGCTCGCTCCTACATCGTCGACCGGGTGGCTCCGGGCGCGAGCATCCAGCGCCGCATCGAGATCGTCAACAGCACCCGCTCGACCGCGGACGTTGCGGTCTACCCGGCCGCCGCAGCCCTCCGCCGCGGCAACTTCGCCTTTGCTTCGGGCCGCGGCAGAAACGAGCTCTCGAGCTGGACGTCGGTGAGTCGAGGCGCTCTGCGCCTGGCGCCGGGAACGAAGGCGTTCGAGACGGTACTGATCGACGTACCGGTGGACGCCTCGTCCGGTGAGCGCTACGCCGTCGTCTGGGCCGAGGTCTCTGAGCCGGCGTCGGCGGCGGGTGGCATGACGCTCGTGAACCGAGTCGGCGTCCGCATCTACCTCTCGGTCGCCTCCGGCGGCGCTGTCGCCGTGGGCGCCGCGAACCCGGCCGTCGCCAACGACCGCAGCGCGCCCCTCGGCCTGCTCTCTGTCGTGACGCTCCTGGCGTTGCTCGCCGGCGTCATTGCACTCTTGGTAGTCCGCCGGCGTCGCCTGCCGCCGAGGCCTAGCCCTGGCCAGAGCCTGTGAGATCAGCTTCGCCACGTCAGCTCCGTCAGACGGAGCCGCGGGCCGCCCACGCCGTCGTGTTCACGGTGAAGGGCGCGGGTGCCAGTAGCTGCCGGCAGCGATCTCGCAGCAGGTTGCGTGCCGGATCGTCGAGCTTCTTTGCATAGGCGCCTGCAGGGCCGACGCCGAGTGTGAACGGCTCCCACCACTCTTCGAAGGTCGGGAACTCGGCGGCTGCTTCGACAGTCCCTTCCTGCACCGACTTCAGACCTGCCTGCGCGAGCAATTCACCCAGGTGGCCTTCGCGGGCTCCCGCAAGTGCGGATTCGTCTTGCACCGCCGGATCGAGCTCGCGCGCAGCGTGCCAGAACGCGGCCAACGGCGTGCGGTCCCCGGCGTGATCCCAGACGCACACCGCGACGACCCCACCGGGGCGCGTCACACGCGCCATTTCGCGCAGCCCTGCCACGGGGTCGGCCATGAAGTGGACGACGAGTTGCGCGAGCGCGGCGTCGTAAACGCCGTCGTCGAAGGGCAGGTGCTCAGCCGACGCGAGCTGCACATCGACGCTCGGGTGGCGCGCTTTCGCAGCGGCGACGAACGATTCGGATGGGTCGACTGCCGTGACTGCCTCCCCGCCGACTCGCCGGACGAGCTCGCCTGTCAGAGCGCCTGGGCCACAGCCCACGTCCAGCACGCGTTGCCCGGGGCGGACGCCGCCGAACTCGGCCAGCTGGGGTGCGAGCTGCTTTGAATATCGACCCATGAACCGGTCGTAGGCCTCTGCGGCGACCTCGAACGTCATCGCGCCATCCTATGCGGCGCACTGTGTAGGTTCTGAGCTGCGGTGGCCGTCCGGCCAATCGCAGAGAGATCGGGGGGTCACTCGTGTCAGCATGAACGACCGCAGGTCGACAAGCCGGAGGGTGACATCCCCTTCGAGCTCGGCATCGACGACATCACCGTTGGCGACGGCCCGGAGGCCACCAAGGGCTCGAAGGTGTCGGTGCACTACGTCGGAGTCGCCTTCTCCTCGGGCGAGGAATTCGACGCCTCGTGGAACCGCGGCCAGCCGTTCGAGTTCAAGCTCGGCAAGGGCCAGGTCATCCCCGGCTGGGACGCGGGCGTTCAAGGCATGAAGGTCGGTGGCCGGCGCAAGCTCACGATCCCGTCGGCCATGGCGTACGGCGCACGAGGAGCGGGCAATGCGATCAAGCCGCACGAGCCGCTGGTATTCGTGGTCGACCTGTTGTCCGTGGACTGACGCCTATGAGGACAGCGCCGCGCGCTCCTGCTCGGTGAGCGGCCGGGCGGCGCCGCCCTTGCCGTCGATCGCAACGACCACGAGCTCGAGCTCCGTCGCGACGCGCCCGTCGGGGGCGCTCAGCGTCACCTTGGCGGTCACGCTCGTCGTGCCCAGACTGACCAGCTCGGCCGATCCGACGGCGGCACGATCCTCCAGCCGCAGCTCGCCGCGGTAGTCGATCGTCGTCCGCCGGGCGACGTAGTCCCAGACCGTGCCGGGATCGCGTCCCAACTTGGCGCGGAACCAATCGTCGAGCACCTCCTCTGCGAAGGTGAGATAGACGGCCTGGTTGACGTGGCCGTACGCGTCGAGGTCGCGCCAGCGGATGTCGATGCGCTTCTGGTGCACGACGGCCTAGGCTAGCTCGCCGTCCACGCGAGTACAGTCCTTGGTTCACGGCAACGGGGCGTGGCGCAGCCTGGTAGCGCGCTCGCTTTGGGAGCGAGAAGTCGCCGGTTCGAATCCGGCCGCCCCGACTGCACTCGTCGAACCAGATGGTATCGCACCGTTTGGTTAGATATTGATCTAACCAATAGGTGTTGTACTAGATGGTGCAGTCCATCTGCTACCTTTTGGTGCGATGGCTCCTGCGTCCGAGCCCCGCTTCACGAACCCGTTCCGCTACGGCGATCTCGCCTTGGACGAAGCCTTCACGGATCGCCGGGACGAGATCAAGGAGCTGAAGGCCGACATCCGGAACGGCCAGAACGTGGTCATCTTCGCCCCTCGTCGCTTCGGCAAGACATCGCTCGTCTGGCGGGCGACCCAGGAACTGCTGGCGAAGAACGAGGTGCTGATCGCCCAGGTCGATCTGATGGCGACTCCTTCGAAGGAGAAGCTCGCCGAAAAGCTCGCCAAGTCGATCTACGAGGACATCGCCTCGATCGTGTTCAGGGTGCGTGAGAAGGCGGCAGCCGTGTTCAGCGGCCTGACGATCACGCCGACGATCACGCTCGACCCGTTGGATGCGTCGCTGAGCTTCCGGTTCGAGGCCGGCGCCCGCAAGGAGGACATCGACTCGACGCTCGAGAGGTTGTTCGAGCTACCGGCTCAGCTCGCAGCTGATCGGAAGCAGCGCGCCGCGGTCATCATCGACGAGTTCCAGGAGATTCTCGACATCGACCCGGGGCTGCTGCCGCTGATGCGGTCGATCTTCCAGAGGCAGCCCGAGGTGGCACATGTCTATCTCGGCAGCAAGCGGACCATGATGGAGAAGATCTTCAACGACGCCAACGAGCCCTTCTGGCGGAGCGCGAAGAAGGTCGAGCTGGGGATGATCGCGCCCGAGCACTTCGCGCCGTTCATCAAGGAGCGCTTCGAGGCGACGGATCGCGGCGTCGACGACGATGTGGTCGCGGGGATCCTCTCGATCACACACGGGCACCCCTACGGCACCCAGGAGCTGTGCTACTTCCTGTGGGAGGAGGTCCCGGAGGGATGGGCGGCCCACCAAGCGCAGCTCGAGACCGCCATCACCAAGGTGCTCCGCTCCGAGCACACCCACTTCAGCCGCATCTGGACGAAGGCGCCGAACAACCACCGTCTGATCCTCCAGGCACTCGCTCAGGGGACGATCGAGCACGTCAGCGACGAGTTGCGACGAAGGCACAACCTGCCCGCGGACGCGACGGCGCGAAAGGGCCTGAGGGCCATGACCGAGGACGAGATCGTCATGCGTGACGAGCACGGCTGGCGCATCGCCGAGCCGTTCTTCGCCGAGTGGATCCGGCGCTACCAGTCGTAGTGAGTGCTCAGCTAGCCGTCGCGGCGGTCGCGGCCCGAGCGGCGGTCGCTGCCGGAGCGGCGGTCCTCGTCTCGCTGAGCGTCGGCGAGGCCGGCGCGGCGCTCGCTGCCTGAACGGCGGTCCGAGGTGGCACGGCGGTCTGCTTCGGACCGGGACGTCGGCTCGGCGCCGAGCAGGGAGCGCAGCCAGCGGCGCAGCGTATTCATGCTCGTGACATTCGTCCTCAAGTCGCGGCGTCCTGCTCGGCGAAGAAGCGCGCGAAGAAGAACGCGAACGCCGCGAAGAAGACGACCGCTTCGGCCACCGCCATGGAGACGCCGGCGATCTGCTGGTCGACGATCGGGGAGAGCCCCCAGAGTCCCGGCCCCTCGACGTAGAAGTCGTAGACCGCGTTGGGGACGAGAGCCATGACGAGCCCGATCGGGCTCGCGAGCAGGAACGCCGCGAAGAGGTAGGCCGCCTTCAGACCGGGCGCGAGCCGGCCGTGCACGATCGGCCACCAGAGCAGCACGCCCGTGACGAAATAGAGGGCGTGCTCGAGGTGGAGGAGCGAGTGGGGGTGTCGCAGGGCGGCGTCGTAGATCCACGGCAGGTGCCAGACGCCGTAGTTGACGACCCAGAGCGCGAGCGCAGGCAACGGCGGCACCGTCGGCGCGAGCGTGGCGAGCGCCGGCGGGATCCCGAGCACTGCGAGCAGCGGCGCCCATTCGGCGAGGACGACGTTCTGGATCAGGTGCACCGAGAGCAGGTAGTTCAGCGCGATCGTCTCGATCGGAGTGATCGTGACGGCGAGCAGGAGCACGATCGCGGCGGCGAAACAAGCGACTCGCCAGGGCGCGGCGGGAAACCGGCGGATCGCCCAGATGTAGCCGGCCGTCAGGGCCGGGAGCACGATGAGCGCCTCCGGGTTCCACGACCACGAATAGGGATCCACGCGGCTACGCTACGTCACCCGTGCCGGTGTAGCTCAATGGTAGAGCCCTAGCCTTCCAAGCTAGTTACGAGGGTTCGATTCCCTCCACCGGCTCTGGCGCGCAACGGACCGCTTGCTTGGCGGGTTACGCGTTGAGGCAGTAGCGATGCGCCAAGACCGCTGAACGCTCCGTCAGGTGGACGGCGGCAACGGCGCGCGCGGAAGAGGCGCCGAGCGTTCGACGCATACTGAGCGCGGGAGGCTGGAACTAGGAGGATTGGCGAAACGCGGCGTCTAGCGACAAGACGTACTCGCGGCTCGCGACAGTAACGGTTCTCGGTCGAAGTGCAGTACAGGGCCAGCTCAGTCGGGACATCGATGAGTCCCAGCCATTCGTCTTCGATGCCCCAGAACACGCTCTTGGACCACAGCGAGCGCGACATCGATGCGGTGGTCACTGACGAAGTCAGTGGACGTTGCGGCACGCGCGTCCGAAGGTGTGCCATCCAACTGAACGGCGACGCGATGGCGAGCGCCGCCCAGAGGGACCGCGCCAGACCGGATCAGCGCGCAGCGACTGCCAAACGTGCGTCGCCGCCGCAGGCCGGAAGTGAAGCACGCGCGGACGGGCAGTACACGAGCGCAGCCGGCTGATCTATCCGGAGTCGCGCATGTCGCCGACCGTATGTCGACTGCAACTCGGCTTCCTGGGCGCGTACAGCCCGCGTCAACCAGGTTGGCGAGAGGTCGAATCCGATTACCGCGCACCGTGCTTTCGCGAACCGGGATCGCGACGCGTGCGTCGCCCGCTGCAGCTCGCGATGCATCCGTCAGGGGTTCTTCGCAGCCGACGTAGAACGCCACGCAGCGGATCTCGGCGACAATCGTCCATACCGGCCATGCGGAGCTCACACGTGGTCACGCGCGAGGCTTCGCTAGTGCTGGTCGCAGCGAGCCGGAGCGTTGCCCAGCGAGCCTGCGAGCATCACGAAGTCGACGCGTGGAGTCGTGCCTTCGCGACCGCGACCGCGCGGAAGCGCACGAACCTGGTGCGCGTGGCGCGACACCTGCCGTCTGAGCGTCCATAGCTACCGCGATCGTTCAGCACATCTACGGCGCAATCCAAGCTAGTTACGAGGGTTCGATTCCCTCCACCGGCTCTCTCGCAGCTCTCCATCGAGCGGCTCATGAGCGCCGTCCGCGCCCCTCCGTAGGCTCCCTCCGATGGAGGAGCGCCTCGTCAGCTTCCGGCCGCGCGCGGTCCTGGTCGTCCTCGGAATCATCCTCGCGGCGGTCGTGCTGATCGAGATCATCCAGGCGGCGCGCGGAATCCTGATCTGGATCTTCGCCGCCATCTTTCTCGCCACCGCGCTCAATCCGGCCGTCGACGCGCTGCAGCGGCGCGGTGTCGCCAGGCGCGGGCTCGCCGTCACGATCGTCTTCGTCGGCGCGATCCTCGCGATCGTGGCGCTCGCCGCCACGATCATCCCGACGATCGTCGCGCAGGTGAACGACTTCATCGACGCCGTGCCGGGCTACGTCGAGGACCTGACCGCCGGCCGCGGCCGCCTCGGCTTCCTCGAGCGCGAGTACCAGATCACCGAGCGCGTCCGCGAGGCGCTCTCCGAGGGCGGTGCTGCGAGGGTGCTCGGGATCTCGGGAACCGCGCTCGCCGTGACGAAGGGCGTCGTCACCGCGGTCGTCGCGACCCTCACGATCGCGTTCCTGACCCTGTTCATGCTGCTCGAGGGGCCGGCGTGGGTGGAGCGGCTCTACAGCCTGCTGCCCGAGCAGAAGCAGCCGCGCTGGCGCAAGGTCGGGCACGACATCTACCGGACGATCGGCGGCTACGTGACCGGCAACCTGGCGATCAGCCTGATCGCGGGCGTCGTCTCGACTGCGGTGCTGCTCGGCGTCGGCGTTCCCTTTGCGGTTGCGCTCGGGCTGCTCGTGGCGATCCTGGACCTGATTCCGCTCGCCGGCGCCACGATTGCCGCGATCCTCGTCTCCACGGTTGCGTTCCTCGACTCGACCACGTCCGGGCGTGATCGTGCTGGTCTTCTTCATCGTCTACCAGCAGCTCGAGAACCACGTGCTCCAGCCGGTCGTCTACAGCCGGACGGTGCAACTCTCGCCGCTCGCGGTGCTGATCGCGGTCCTGATCGGCGCCGAGCTCGCGGGCGTGATCGGCGCTCTTGCCGCGATCCCGGTCGCAGGCGCAATCCAGGTGCTTCTCGTCGACTGGCTCCAGCACACGGCGCGCCCGGCACGGCGAGCCGCCTGCTGCGACGCACACCCGCTATCTGAAGGAGAGCCACAGAGCATCCCTCGTTTGGAGGGATGGCACCCCACGGTTGAGATCCCGATTCACCTGATGTGCGAATCCGCGCGGCTCACATCACGGTCCTTGCCGTCCTCGCGCTTCTGAGCCTCGGGGCCGGCCAGGCGACCGCCGCCGACAACCCGGTCCGCACGCTCAGCGCCGCGAACCAGCTCGAGACCCAGGTGCTTGCCGAGCTGAACGCGATCCGGCGCGCGCACGACCTCGTGCCCCTGCGCCTCTCGCGCCCGCTCTCGTCGGCGGCCGACTCGCACTCGCGGGCGATGGGCACCTACGGCTTCTTCAGCCACTCCTCGCGCGACGGCTCGCCGTTCTGGAAGCGGGTCAAGAGCTTCTACGGCCCGGGCAGCAACGGGGGCTGGTCGGTCGGCGAGAACCTGCTCTGGTCGACCACGGGGCTCGATGCTGCCCGCTGCGCTGAAGCTCTGGATGGGCAGCCCCGGCCACCGCAAGAACATCCTCACGCCGGGCTGGCGCGAGATCGGCCTCTCCGCCGTCTCCGTGCCGGCCGCACCGGGCGTGTTCGGCGGCCGCGACGTCGTCATCATCACCACGCGACTTCGGCGCCAGAACCTAACCCTCGCGGCGATACCCTGTCCGCGAGCGCCCGTAGCTCAGTGGACAGAGCACGGACTTCTAATCCGTTGGTCGGAGGTTCGAATCCTCCCGGGCGCACTCGCGATCCCTGGGCGGGCGGCTCCCGGCCGGCGGAGCCGGCCTCCGCCGCCCTCGCGTCCCTGGCGGCGCTCCAGCCGGGAGTCCGTGCTCGCGCACTGTCCACCCGGCCTACGCACCGCCAGGGACGCGCCAGGAACCGCGAGCAATGGGCGTCTATGGTCTGGCGATGGAAACCGTCGGCATCGTCAGCCCAGGCGCGATGGGCAGCGCGGTCGGCGCCGCGTACGCCGCGGGCGGGCAACGGGTCGTCGCCACGGTGGCGGGCAGGAGCGAGCGAACGCGCGCGCTCGCCGAGGCGGCGGGGATCGAGCTCGTGCCCGACCTGGACGCGGTCGTCGCCGAGTCGGCGCTCGTGCTCTCGATCGTGCCGCCCGACCAGGCGGCTGCGACGGCCGCGGCGATCGCCGCCGCCGCCGGACGCACCGGTGCCCGTCCGCTCGTCTCGGACTGGAACGCCGTCTCGCCGGCGACCGCCGCGAGCTCGAGCGGATCCTCGCGGGCGCCGAGCTCGAGCTCGTCGACGGCTCGATCTCGGGTGGTCCCCCGCGCGCCGACTACACGACGCGGGTGTACCTCTCGGGACCGGGCGCCGAAGCGCTCGCGGCCGCCGCGCCGGCCTGGATCGACGCGCGGGTCGTCGGCGCGGAGGTCGGGCTGGCCTCTGCGGTGAAGATGTGCACCGCGTCGATGTACAAGGGCTCGACGGCGTTGCTCGCGCACGCGCTGCTGACCGCGCACGCGCACGGCGTGCTCCCGCAGGTGCTCGACGACCTGCACGACTCCTTTCCGGCCCAGATCGACCGGGCGGCCCGGTCGATCGCGGTGTCGACGACGAAGGCAGAGCGGTTCGTCGGCGAGATGCGCGAGATCGCCGCGACGCAAGCCGGCGCGGGCCTGACGCCGGCGCTCTTCGAGGCGATGGCGGAGGTCTACGGCGCGCTTTCGCAATCAGAGCTCGCCGCCAAGCGCCGGAGGACGTCGAGAGCGCGCCACTCCTCGAGGACGTGCTCGACCGCCTCAAGCGCGCTGGTGCGGCGTAACCGGCCGTAGGGCGCGACCCCTTCGACAGACTGAGCCCGGGAGCGAAGCGACCCTTTAGGGGTCTTCGCGCGGGCACGGGCTTTGCCCGTGTCCTTGCGCAAAAAGGCAATGCGGGCGAGAGGACTTGAACCTCCAAGGGCCGAAGCCCACCGGGACCTAAACCCGGCGCGTCTGCCAGTTCCGCCACGCCCGCGGATGTGACCCAGGATAGTCGTCGCGCGAACGTACGCGACTGAGCCCGGGAGCGAAGCGACCCTTCAGGGATCTTTGCGCGATCCGGGATCTGCTTCCGCAGATTCCGATCTTGCGCGCGGAACAGATGGCCCCGGGAGGAATTGAACCTCCGCGCGCAGGTTCGAAGCCTGCCGCTCTATCCACTGAGCTACGGGGCCAGGTCTGGACGAGTCGTCCGGCCAGTATGCCGCAGCGGTCGCGCTATCCTTACTCGCGCGAGGTGGCGGTAGCTCAGTTGGTAGAGCTCCGGGTTGTGGTCCCGGTGGTCGCGGGTTCGAGCCCCGTCCGCCACCCTCCGGTTCAGCGGCGGCAAGCACCATAGAGTCGCACGGTCGCCCGCCGGAGGTGTCGCTTGCGGCTGCTGGGGGAGAAGTCCCCTTTTCGAGGGATGGGAGCTCGGCTCGGGGGCGCGAAGGGGGACACAGCTCTAGTGTCATCGATGCGGCAATGACAACGACCATGTTCTCAGCGGTGCTTGCGGCAGGATCGCGGCAGGATCTCTTCTTCGTGCTCGCGGTCATGGCGACGCTGGCGACGCTTGCGCTCCTGTTCGTGACGCTGCGAACGGAGCTGCTCAACCGAGCGGCGCACCGCGGCCGTCGCGATCGTCGCGAGCACACCGCGGCGCGAGACCCGCGCGAAGCACTGGCGATCGTCGGTGACACGCTCGCGGCGACCCACAATCCGGAAGCGCTGCTGCCGGTGATCCTGCGCGCCACCGCCGATGCGACCGGCGCCGCGGCCGGGCGTCTGCTCGTGGCCGGAACCGAGACCGCGGCGGTGGGGTTGATCCCGCCGGGGGTGGAGCCGCTCGAGCTCGAGCTCGCCTCGCGGGGTGACGGCCGGACGACGATGCTGCTCTACCCACCTCCCGAGCGGCTTCGACGCCGAGTCGGGCCGGCTCGCGGCCTGGCTCGCGTCACAGGCTGCGATCGCGCTCGAGAATGCGCACCTCCACCACGCCGTTCAGCGGCAGGCGGTGACCGACGAGCTGACCGGTCTCGTCAACCGGCGCCGTTTCATGACCGCGCTGGAGAGCGAGATCGCGCGCGCCTCGCGCCTCGTTCCACCCGCACTGATCCTCGCCGACCTGGATGACTTCAAGCTCGTCAACGACGCCTTCGGCCATCCGATCGGCGACGAGCTGCTGCAGTCCTTCGCGCGGGCGATGCTCGAGTGCGTCAGGGACATCGACATTCCGGCGCGGCTCGGCGGGGAGGAGTTCGCCGTGCTCCTGCCCGAGACGCCGCTCGCCGGCGCCGTTGCCGTCGCCGAGCGCTTGCAGCGGCTGCTGACGCAGATCGCCGCTCCTCGAGCGGGACGGACGGAGCATCGGCGCGACGGCGAGCTTCGGCGTCGCCGAGCTCGTCGAGGGCGAAACGGCGGATGAGCTGCTGCGGCGTGCCGACGCCGCGCTCTACCGGGCGAAGGCGGAAGGAAAGAACACGGTCGTCGCCGCGAAGGCCGCCGCCGCCGTTTAACCACAGGGACGTCCGGCCGTGGCACGATACTCGGGTCTGTGCGCATGCCCTGGGGAGCTCTGCGTCTGTCCTGTCTCGTCGCGTCCGCTGCGGCATCGGGGTACTTCTGGCGTGGAGCGCTCGAGCAGCCGGACAGCGCCCAGCGGTTCTTCCCGCCCGAGGCAATCGCGCGCGAGCCCGCGCAGGACGGCGTTCGGGACCAGCTGCCATCGATCGTGATCCCGGCGCAGCCGCCCGCAGGCTCGGAGAGCCAGGCGGTCGACACCCGGCAAGGCGGCGGCGCCCCAAGCGTCGCCGCGCAACCCGCGGTCTCGCGCAACCACAGCCGACGCGGCCGAGCTCACCTCGGTGGGCTCCTCGAACGAGGCACGCCCGACGGCGAACCGGACTCGGCACCGACACCGGTGTCGGCCCCTCGCTCGACGCCCGCAGCCCGACGCCCGACGCCCAAGCCGACGCCCGCTCCCAAGCCGACTCCGACTCCGACTCCGACGCCGACGCCGAACGCCGACAGCCGACGCCGACGCCCGACGCCGAGCGCCGACGCCGAGCCTCCCGAAGCCGGAGCCCGAGCCCGAAGCCCGAGCCCGAAGCCCGACCCGAAGCCCAAGCCCGAGCCGAAGCCGCAGCCGACGCCGACCGCCACACCTCCTCTCCGAGCCGAGCACGCCTGCACCTCCCGCCTCGACCCCGACACCGGATCCGGCCGCGCCGACGCCCGCGCAGCCCGCTCCGACCACGGCGCCGGTCGAGGAGCGGCCGGGCTGGGGCAAGGGGGACAAGAACCACGAGCACAGCGGGCCGCCCGGGTTGGAGAAGGAGAAGAAAGAAAAGAAGGAGAAGTAGCGGCCCGGCGAGCGGTCTAGCCGGTCGCGAGTCGGCGGATGCCCGTCACGGCGCGCGCCAGTCCGTCCTCGTCGAAGAGGTGCGGGATGCAGTTGCCGATCCCGTGGGCCGGCGCGTCGAGCGTCGTCCGAGCCGGCGGCGGCGTTGATCGCGTAGCGAACGGGGATCTCGTGGCAGACGACGAGGATCCGCCGCTCCGGGCGCGCGAGCAGGCGCTCGTAGGCGGTCGCGTACCGGCGTGCGGCGTCGTCCAGGCTCTCGCCGCCCGGGAAGGCGTCCTGCCGCGTGTGCTCCGCCTTCCAGGCCCGGTACTCGTCGATCGTCTGGCCCTCGAGCTCGCCGACGTCGATGTCGTCGAGCAGCGGCTCCTCCTCGAGCGGCACCGGCCGGCCGCCGAGCGCGATCTCGGCCGTCGCCCTGGTGCGCCCGAAGCGCGTGTGCACGCAGAGGTCGAGCTCGATTCCGGCGAGCTGAAGCGCGAGCGCCGGCGGCCTCGGCCTCGCCCTGCTGCGTCAGCCCGACCGGCACCGACGGATCGCCGTTCACGCGGTGCGTCGACGTTGAGCTCCGACTGGCCGTGCCGGACGAGGACGAAGAGCCGCATCGGGCTAGCCTACGCCCGTGAACGTCCTTTTCCTATGTATCGGCAACGCCGGGCGCTCGCAGATGGCGCACGCCTTCCTCGAGCGGCTCGGTGGGCACGAGGTGCGCTCGGCCGGAAGCCACGCCGAGCAGCACCTCCATCCCGAGGTGGTCGAGGCGATGGGCGAGATCGGCTACGACCTCTCGGGCCGCACGCCGCGCCAGCTGGAGCCGGACGCGGACGCCGCCTGGGCGGACGTGGTCGTGACGATGGGCTGCGGCGACGTCTGCCCGGTGCTGCCGGGCAAGAGCTACGTCGACTGGGGCCTCGAGGATCCCGCCGGCAAGTCGCTCGAGCGAGTGCGCGAGATCCGCGACGAGATCGAGCGGCGGGTGGCGCAGCTCGCCCGAGAGCTCGACTCCACGCGCACGGCCTCTGCTTGAATGGCCTGATGGAGACGCAGGTCGAGGAGCTCGACGGCGACACCGTCCGCCTGACGGTGGACGTGCCGGCGCACGACGTCCACCACGCGGTCGAGCACGCCACCTCCGATCTCGCCTCCTCGGTCAAGATTCCGGGCTTCCGGCCGGGCAAAGTCCCGACTCCCGATCCTGAAGCAGAGGCTCGGCAACGAACGGATCTTCGCCGAGGCGGTCGACAGCCACATCTCCGGCTGGTTCTGGAACGCGGCCGCGCGAGCGCGGATCCGGCCCGTCGCGCAGCCGCAGTTCGACTACGAGCTGCCGACCGAGGACGACGCCGGCTGGCAGTTCAAGGCGACCGTGCCCGTGCAGCCCAAGGTCGAGGTCGTCGACTGGACGCAGCTCGAGGTCGGCAAGCCGGAAGCCGAGGTGCCCGAGGAGCTGATCGCCCAGGAGCTCGAGGCGCTGCGCGAATCGGTCGCCGAGCTCGTCCCGGCCGAGGACCGGCCGGCGCAGGAGGGGGACACGCTCGTCGTCGACATCGTCTCTCCCGACGGCGAGGCCCAGCGCGACACCGTCGTCGAGCTCGGCGCCGGCAGGCTCGTAGAGGAGGTCGAGGCGGCTCTCGTCGGCGCGTCGACCGGCGAGACGAAGAGCGTCGCGTACGAGCTGGCGGACGAGTCGTCGGCAGCCGTCGAGATCACGGTCAAGGAGATCAAGGCGAAGGTGCTGCCCGAGCTCGACGACGAGCTCGCGCGCTCGGCCAGCGAGTTCGACACGATCGCCGACCTGCGCGCCGACATCGAGGGCCGGCTGCGGGAGCAGCTCGACGCCGAGATCGAGAACGCCTTCCGCGCCAACGCGGTCGACGCGCTCGTGACGGCGTCCAAGGTGTCCCCGGCAGGGCCGCTCGTCGAGTCCCGCACCCGCGAGCTGCTCTCCGGCTTCATCCGCTCGCTCGAGCGTCGCGGGATCGCGCCGGAGACCTACCTGCAGCTGACCGGCCGGACGGCCGAGGAGCTGACGTCGTCGATGCAGCTCGAGGCCGCCCTCTCGGTCGCGCGCGAGCTCGCGCTCGAGGCGGTCGCCGACAAGGTCGGAATCGAGGTCTCCGACGACGAGGTGAAGGAGCTCGTGCGCGAACAGGCTGAATCCGCGGGCGAAGATGCCGACAAAGTGATCGATGATCTTTGGCAGCACGGCCGGCACGAGGACCTGCGCGAGGACCTGCGCCTGCGCGCGGCGCTCGACCGGGTCGCAGCCGAGGTGAAGCCGATCCCGATCGAGCAGGCGGAAGCGCGCGAAGCGATCTGGACGCCCGACAAGGAAAAGCCCGAGCAAGAGACGAAGTTGTGGACCCCCGGTAGTAAGGAGCCTGCATGAGCCCGTTGATCCCGATGGTGATCGAGCAGACCTCGCGTGGCGAGCGCTCGTTCGACATCTACTCCCGCTTGCTGAACGAGCGGATCATCTTCCTCGGAACCCCCGTCGACGACCAGATCGCGAACCTGATCGTGGCGCAGCTGCTGCACCTCGAGTCGGAGGATCCGGACAAGGACATCTCGCTCTACATCAACTCGCCGGGCGGCTCTGTGTATGCGGGCCTCGCCATCTACGACACGATGCAGTTCGTCAAGCCGGACGTGCAGACGACGTGCATCGGGATCGCGATGAGCATGGGCGCGCTGCTCCTCGGCGGCGGTGCGGCAGGGAAGCGATTCGCGTTGCCGAATGCCAAGATTCTGATCCACCAGGTGTCGGGCGGCTTCCAGGGACAGGCGACCGACATCGAGATTGCAGCGCGCGAGACGATCGCGCTGAAGCGACGGCTCGAGGAGATCATCGCGCACCACAGCGGGCAGGACATCGAGAAAGTCTCGAAGGATATGGAGCGCGACTACTTCCTCACCGCGCACGAAGCTGACGAGTACGGAATCATCGACCGAGTCATCGAACACCGCTAGGCAGTAGCGGTTTTCCCGAATCCGAGGTACAAGAAGATATGGCCCGCGCATCCGAAGGCAACGAACAGCTCCTCTGCAGCTTCTGCGGCAAGAGCCAACGGCAGGTCAAGAAGCTGATTGCGGGCCCCGGGGTCTACATCTGCGACGAGTGCATCGACCTCTGCAACGAGATCATCGACGAGGAGCTGACGACCCCGACTCAGCTCGACCTCGACAACCTGCCGCGCCCGCTCGACATCTACTCCGTGCTGAACGACTACGTCGTCTCGCAGGAGGAAGCGAAGCGGACGCTGGCGGTGGCGGTCTACAACCACTACAAGCGCGTCCGCATGGGCCAGGAGGACGGCGAGGTCGAGCTGCAGAAGTCGAACATCCTCCTGCTCGGCCCGACCGGCTGCGGGAAGACGCTGCTGGCGCAGACGCTGGCGCGGATCCTCAACGTGCCGTTCGCGATCGCCGACGCGACCGCGCTGACCGAGGCCGGCTACGTCGGCGAGGACGTCGAGAACATTCTCCTGAAGCTGATCCAGGCCGCCGACTTCGACATCAAGAAGGCCGAGACCGGGATCATCTACATCGACGAGGTCGACAAGATCGCGCGCAAGGCGGACAACCCGTCGATCACGCGCGACGTCTCCGGCGAGGGCGTGCAGCAGGCGCTCCTGAAGATCCTCGAGGGAACCGTGGCCTCGGTGCCGCCGCAGGGCGGGCGCAAGCACCCGCACCAGGAGTTCCTCTCGATCGACACGACCAACATCCTCTTCATCTGCGGCGGCGCGTTCGCCGGCCTCGACAAGATCATCGGCCGCCGCGTCGGCAAGAACTCGGTCGGCTTCGGCGCGGACGTGCGCTCGAAGAACTCCGAGGAGAGCGCCGAGCTGCTCTCCGACGTGATGCCCGAGGACCTGCTCAGCTTCGGCCTGATCCCCGAGTTCATCGGCCGGCTGCCGGTGATCTCCGCCGTGCACCAGCTGCGACGCGAGGATCTCGTCCAGATCCTGACCGAGCCCAAGAACGCGCTCACGCGCCAGTACCAGCGCTTCTTCGGCTACGACTCGATCGAGCTCGAGTTCCGCGAGGACGCGCTCTGGGAGATCGCCGACAAGGCGCTCATCCGCGAGACCGGCGCCCGCGGCCTTCGCTCGATCATCGAGAACGCGCTGCTCGACGTGATGTTCGAGCTGCCGTCGCGCAAGGACGTCTCCAAGTGCGTGATCACGAAGGAGACGATCTCGAAGGGTCTGAAGCCGACGCTCGTCACGAGCGCCGACGGCATCGCCGACGAGTCCGACGCGCTCGCCGAAGAATCCGCCTAGCCCTCGGCGACCAGCCGGAGCGTCGTCAACGCCGTGGCTCCTGCGAGGCCCACGGCGAGCAGGACCCAGCCGAGCATGCGGACGTCCTCCCCGGAGTCGTGGGGGACCGCGACGATCCGCGTATCGCCGGCCGGCAGCGGCAGGGCTACGCCGTACGCCGCCGCGTCGCGCGCAGCTTCGGCGATGCGCACCATTTCGACCGGTGGTGGCGCCGGCCAGAGGGCGACCCGGCCGGTGGGTCCGACGACCATCGGCGGGCCGGAGGCTGTGATCGCCAGCCGCGTCGGCTCGGCGGACGGTGCGCCCACCACCAGCGCGCCGCCGCTGACTGCGACCAGAGCGAAGACGCAGATCGCGGCGACCAGGCGAGATCTCCGCGGCAATCCGTGACCATCGGGCGCGTTCGACTGGATGACTCCTCGTTCGGCTGCCCAGGCCGTCGCGAACGCGCGTGGGTCGAACGCGCCGCTGCCGAGCACTTCCTCGCTGGAGACCCCTTCCGCCTCGGCTTCCTCGAGATCGGCCTCGAGTTCGACCGCCATCTCGTTGGCAACCGGGTCGGGGACGCCGAGCCGTTTCCATTCACGGCGGCATTCCTCGACGAACTCGTTCACGATGCCACCTCCGCTTCGACGGGATCCAGCACGGCATCGACAGCATCGCGGGCCGCCCGCCACTCCGACACCCCGGCTGCAAGAGCCAGCCGCCCCTTGCGGGAAGGACGGTAGTACTTGCGAGGAGGTCCGCCGTCACTCGCAGCGCGATGCGTTTCCACGAGTCCCTCGCGCTCCAAGCGGCCAAGCAGCGGGTAGATCGAGCCCTCGCCCACAGTCGAGAGACCGCGGGCGCGGAGCCGCTTCGTCATCTCGTAGCCGTACGCGGGCCCCTCCTCCATCACCGCCAGCAGGCAGAGGTCCAGCACTCCGCGTAGGAATTGGCTTCGTCGGCCCTCGACAGCTGCCATGCGGAACAAGCTAGCAGCGTTTGCCTTGCACTGCAAGCCAGAGCATCCGGCCGCGAAACAGGAGGCCGTTCAGTCCGATGAGCCGAAGCTCAGGCGGTCTGCTTGAGCACGGCGTCCGGGCCGGGTAGCGCCCGCATGTCGCGCGCGCCCACCGCCTCGCCGCACTCGGGGCAGGCGAGGTGCGGCTCGACGGTCGCGCCGCAAGCCTTGTGCTGGAGCACGATCGGTGTCTCGCCGCCGCCGTGGCGCTCGCCCCACTGCATCAGGCCGACGAGCACCGGATAGAGGTCGAGCCCTTTCTCCGTCAGGACGTACTCGTGCCGGACGGGGCGCTCCTGGTAGGGGCGGCGGGTGAGGATTCCGTACGCGACGAGCTTGTTGAGGCGGTCGCTGAGGATGTTGCGCGCGACCCCGGTGTGCCGCTGCATCCGGTCGAAGCGCCGCTCGCCGACGAACGCCTCGCGCAGCACGAGGACGGTGTGGCGGTCGCCGATCAGCTCGAGCGCGCGGGCGACCGAGCAGTTGCCGCGATCCCAGTCGACGAGGCTCATGCGCGAAGGGTACAACACAGGGTTGCATTTTGCAACGCACTCCGGTAGAGTCAGTAGTGAAGTGCTACCGACTGGAGGGACGATGACCCGTTCGCGCACGATCACCTGGAACGACCCCGTCGAGAGCGCCGCGTACGGTCACGGCCTGACGGGTCTCGAGTTCCTGCACCGCCAGACCTCCGGCCTCATCCCCGCCGCGCCCGTCGCCGACCTGATCGGCCTGCGCGGCACGTACGTGATGCCCGGCCGGGTCACGTTCGAGTACGAGCCGCGCGAGGAGCACTACAGCTCGCTCGGCGCCGTCCACGGTGGCATCGTCACCGCCGTGCTCGACACCGCCATGTGCGCTGCCATGCAGTCGGTGCTCGACGCCGACGTCGGGCTCGCGACGGTCGAGCTGCGGACGAGCTTCGTCCGGCCGGTGACGCTGACCACGGACGTCTTCCGCGTCGAAGGCACCGTCGTCCACGCGGGCTCGCGGATCGCGACCGCGGAGGCGAGGCTCGTGGACCGGGCCGGCGTCCTCTACGCAACAGCGTCCTCGTCGGCGCTCGTGCTGGCGGACGAGCACAAGCCGTCGGTCGCCGCCCAGCTGGTCGCATAGAGTCGAGTGATGACGACCGACGGCACAGTGGATCCGCTTGCGGTCGCGGCGCGCGGGCTCGAGCTCTCGGGGATGGACTACATCCGCGCGATCTTCGGCGGGGAGCTGCCGCCGCCGCCGATCGCGGAGCTGATGGGCTTCCGCGGCGTCGAGTCCGAGTCCGGTCGGGCCGTGTTCGAGATGGAGCCCGGCCCGGAGCACTACAACCCGATCGGCTCGGTGCACGGCGGCGTCGCGCTGACGCTGCTCGATTCCGCGATGGGCTGCGCCGTGCACACGCTGCTCGAGGCCGGCGTGCGCTACACGACGCTCGAGGTGAAGACCAACTTCGTCCGCCCGATCACGGCGGACACCGGGCTGATCCGCTGCGAGGGAACCGTGCTGCACAAGGGCTCGCGGATCGCGACCGCGGAAGGGAAGCTCACGGACGCCGCCGGCCGGTTGCTCGCGCACGGTACGACCACGTGCTTGATCATGTAGCGCGATGAGCTTCACGACCCGTCCCGAGCTGCGCGGCACGTTCGGGATGGTCGCCTCGACGCACTGGCTCGGTTCGGCCGCCGGGATGGCGGTGCTCGAGCGCGGCGGCAACGCCTTCGACGCGGCGGTCGCGACCGGATTCACGCTCCAGGTCGTCGAGCCGCACCTGAACGGACCCGGCGGCGAGGTGCCGGCGCTGCTCTGGCCGGTCTCCCGCGGCGAGCCGATCGCGCTCTGCGGCCAGGGCGTCGCTCCCGCCGCCGCCACGATCAGCGCTACCGCGAGCTCGGGCACGAGCTCATCCCGGGCACCGGCGTCCTCGCGGCCTGCGTTCCCGGCGCGTTCGGCGGCTGGCTGCTCCTGCTCGAGCAGTTCGGCACGTGGCGGCTCGAGGACGTGCTCGCGTTCGCGATCGGCTATGCGGAGGACGGCTTCCCGTTCGTCGCCGGGATCCGCGCCACGATCGAGCGCACCGAGGAGCTCCTGCGCACCTGGCCCGGCTCGAGCGAGCTCTACCTGCCCGCGCCCGACGTCGGCTCGCTCTTCCGCAACCCGGCGCTCGCCGCGACGTACAAGCGGATCCTCGACGAGGCGCGCGGTGGCTCCCGCGAGGAGGAGATCGAGAAGGCCAGGCGCGCGTACTACGAGGGCTTCGTCGCCGAGGAGATCGATCGCTTCGTCGCCGCGGAGGGCGGTTTCCTGACCGGTGACGACATGGCGCGCTGGCGCGCGTCGCTCGAGCCCGTCGCCTCGCTCGAGTACCGGGGCCTGACCGTCTGCAAGACCCTGCCCTGGGCCGCCGGGCCGGTCGGCCTGCAGCAGCTCGCGCTGCTCGAGGGCTTCGATCTCGCCGAGCTCTCGCCGGCCGAGCTCGTCCACGTCGTCACCGAGTGCGCCAAGCTCGCCTTCGCCGACCGCGACGCGCTCTACGGCGACGTGGAGGTGCCGCTCGAGACACTCCTCTCGAAGGCGTACAACGACGAGCGCCGCGCGCTGATCGGCGAGGAGGCGTCGTCCGACTACATCCCCGGGATGGGCAGGCTGCCGAGCGTCGTCGGCGCGACGGCCACCCCGGGCGCGGGCGAGCCGACGCGCGGCGACACCGTGCATCTCGACGTTGTTGACCGATGGGGCAACATGCTCTCGGCGACTCCGAGCGGCGGCTGGCTGCACAGCTCGCCCGTGATCCCCGCGCTCGGCTGGCCGCTCGGCACCCGCGCGCAGATGTTCTGGCTCGAGGAGGGGCTGCCGTCGTCGCTGCGGCCGGGCGCGCGGCCGCGCACGACGCTCAGCCCCGGGCTCGCCCTCCGCGACGGTCAGCCGTATCTGGCCTGGGGCACACCCGGCGGCGACCAGCAGGAGCAGTGGGCGCTGCACGTCTTCCTCAACCACGTCGACCGCGGGCTGAACCTGCAGGAGGCGATCGACGCTCCCGACTTCCACACCGACCACCTGATCTCGTCCTTCTACCCGCGCGGCTTCGCGGAGCGCTCCGTCACCGTCGAGGAGCGGTTCGGGGACGACGTCGTCGCCGACCTGCGCCGGCGCGGGCACGAGGTCGAGGTCGCCGGCCCGTGGTCGCTCGGCCGCGTCACCGCCGTCGCCCGCGAGCCCGACGGCCTGCTGAAGGCCGGAGCGAACCCACGCGGGATGCAGGGCTACGCGGTCGGCCGCTAGCGCCGCCGTCCGGCCGCTTCGCGATCCTCGGTTCGTGCACGCTGTGCGCCACGCCCGGCTGCTCCTCAGCCGAGAGCCGCCGCGGCCGCATCACGTCCTGCGCCGCCGTCTGACGGAGGCGCTCGTGCTCGTGGCCGTGGTCGACGCCGCCGGGACCGTCCTGATGTGGCTCTTCGAGAACGACGTCGGCCGCAGCGAGATCCACAACCTCTGGGATGCGTTCTTCTTCACGACGGTGCAGCTGTTGACCGTCTCGTCGCAGATGCCGAACCCCGTGACGACCGGCGGCCGGATCGTCGACATCCTGCTCGAATTGACGGCGCTCTTCCTCGTCTCCGGGATCGCCGGTGTCTTCGCTTCGTTCTTCCTCAACCTCGGCCGCGAACGGGACGTCGCTAGCGGCTCCTACAATGCGGCGATGGAGCCGTTGTACAAGCCTGAAGGCGTCGAGGAGCGCTGGCAGCGCACGTGGGAGGAGGAGGGCCTCTACCGCGCCGGCGCGGGCAAGCGCCGCGACGAGACGTTCGTCATCTGCGTCCCACCGCCGAACGTGACCGGCGCGCTGCACATGGGCCACGCGCTGAACGGCTCGATCCAGGACCTGCTGATCCGCTGGCACCGGATGCAGGGCTTCGACACGCTCTGGCAGCCCGGCTACGACCACGCGGGCATCGCGACGCAGAACGTGGTCGAGAAGCAGCTCGTCCAGGAGGGGACGCTCGCGCAAGGAGCTCGGCCGCGAAGCGTTCGTGCGAGCGCGTCTGGGAGCACCTCGACGCCACGGGGAAGACGATCATGGGCCAGTTCCGGAGCCTCGGTGCCTCGCTCGATTACAGCCGCGAGCGGTTCACGATGGACGACGCCTACATCGAGGCCGTGATGCGCTTCTTCGTCCACCTCTGGGATCGCGGCTGGATCTACCGCGCCAACCGGATCGTCAACTGGTGCCCGTTCCACGAGACGGCGATCTCGGACCTCGAGGTGGAGCACGTCGACATGGACGACACGCTGACCTACGCGCGCTACCCGTTCGTCGACGGCTCGGGGCACATCGTCATCGCGACGGTTCGGCCGGCGACGATGCTCGCCGACGTCGCCGTCGCAGTCCATCCCGACGACGAGCGCTATCGCGATGCGATCGGCAAGCAGGTCCTCGTCCCGTACGTCGAGCGCGCGGTGCCCGTGATCGCCGACGAGCGGGTCGAGCCGGAGTTCGGCACCGGTGCGCTCAAGGTCACGCCCGGCCACGATCCCATCGACTTCGAGATCGGCCGCGACCATCAGCTCGAGACGATCACCGTGATCGGTCTCGACGGGCGCATGAACGAGAACGCCGGCGACCTCGCGGGAAAGACGCAAGCCGAGGCCGACGAGGCGATTCTCGCGTGGCTGAAGGAGCACGACCGGATCGAGAAGCGGGAGCACTACCGGCACGCCGTCGGCACGTGCGAGCGCTGCCACACGCGGATCGAGCCGCTCGTGTCGCTGCAGTGGTGGGTGGCGATGGAGGAGCCGCGCAAGCCGGCGCTGCAGGCGCTGCAGGAGCGGCGCGTCCGCTACCACCCCGAGTCGCAGCACCAGTTCGCGATCCGCTCGCTCGAGGAGATCCCGGACTGGAACATCTCCAGGCAGCTCTGGTGGGGTCACCAGCAGCCGCTCTGGTACTGCCCGGACGGCCACGTCACGTGCACCTGGCCGCCGCCCGACGCGTGCGCGGAATGCGGCTCGACCCAGATCGAGCGCGACCCCGACGTGCTCGACACGTGGTTCTCGTCGGCGCTCTGGCCCTACGCGACGCTCGGCTGGCCCGAGCGGACACCCGAGCTCGACCGCTACTACCCGGGCGACGTCAACTCGACCGCGCGCGAGATCATCCGCCTCTGGGAGAACCGGATGATCTGGACCGGGCTCGAGCTGATGGGGGAGATCCCGTTCACGGACGTGATCATCCACTCGACGATCCTGGCCGGCGACGGGCGCCGGATGTCGAAGAGCCTCGGCAACGGCGTCGACCCGCTCGACCTGATCGCGACGCACGGAGCCGACGCGACCCGCTACGGCCTCCTCAAGATGTCCTCGACGCAGGACGTGCGCTTCGCGGAGGGCTCGCTCGAAGAGGGCCGAAAGCTCGCGAACAAGCTCTGGAACGTCTCGCGGCTGCTGCTCCAGCAGCAGCGTCGAGCCTGAGGCGAGGCCGCGCGAGCTCGAAGAGCGCTGGATCCTGGCGCGCCTCGACGGCTACCCGCGGCAGAGCTCGAGCAAGCGTGGTCGAGGTTCGACTTCTCGCACTCGGTGCAGTCCCTGTACCGGCTCACGTTCGACGACTTCTGCGACTGGTACGCCGAGGCGATCAAGCCGCGGCTGCGGGAGGGCGAGAGGATGCGGCGGCGACCGCGCTGGCGGCGCTCGAGAACTCCTGCTCCGACTTCTGCACCCGGTCATGCCGCACGTGACCGAGGAGATCTGGTCGCAGTTCCACGACGATCGCCTGATGGTCACCCCGTGGCCCGAGACGATCGGCGAGTACGCCGCCGACCTGCACGCGCTCGACGCCGTCCAGGAGGCGGCGGCGATCTTCCGGCGCAGCGGGGTCGCCGTGCCGCTCGAAGGCGACGAGCAGCGGATCTTCGCCGCCGTCGTGCGCCCGGAACGGTCGAAGGTCAACGGGAACGCCGCCGCCGAGATCGAGCGTCTCCGCAAGGAGATCGAGCGGGGCGAGCGCATGCTCGCGAACGAGAAGTTCGTCGCGAACGCCAAGCCCGAGGTGGTCGAGGCCGAGCAGCGAGAAGCTCGCCCGCTACCGGCGTGAGCTCGATGCCCTCTCCGGCTAGCCAGGCCGCCTGGCTCGACTCGCAGACGCCGTGGCCGAAGAAGTTCGGGCTCGGGCGGATGCGGACGCTGCTCGCGGCGCTCGGCGACCCCCAGCTCGCCTACCCGGCGATCCACGTGGTCGGCACGAACGGCAAGTCGACCGCGACGCTGACGATCGAGGCGCTGCTCCGCGCCGAGGGTCTCGCGGTCGGCTCGACGATCTCGCCGCACATCCGCGGCTGGGCCGAGCGGATCCGCGTCGACGGCGCGCCCGCCGACTTCGAGGCGGCGGTCGCGCGCGTTCGGCCCGAGGCCGAGGCGCAGGAGACGACGCAGTTCGAGACGGTCTGCGCGGCGGCGTTCGCCGAGTTCGCGGCGCGGCGGATCGACGTCGCCGTCGTCGAGGCGGGCCTCGGCGGCCGGCTCGACGCGACCAATGTCCTCCGCTCGCACGTCGTCCTGCTGACGAACGTCGGGCTCGAGCACACGGACGTGCTCGGCGAGACGCGTGAGGAGATCGCCGCCGAGAAGCTCGCGGTCGTGCAGGAGGGAACGATCGCCGTGCTTCCCGACGAGGAGTTCGCGCAGCCTCGCGGGCCCGAACGTCGTCCTCGGCGGCGCCCGCGAGGCGGCGGAGGCGTTCCTCGGGCGGCGGCTCGAGCAGGAGGTCGAGGTCTCGCTGCCGGGAAGGCTCGAGCGACGTGGGGAGGAGGTGTGGGACGGGGCGCACAACGCCGAGGGCGCCGCCTGGCTGGCCCGGCAGCTTGCACCCGCGAACTACGTGCTGTGCGTCTCCGTGCTGCGGGACAAGGATGCGACCGCCATGCTCGCCGAGCTCGCGGCGCTCGGCAGCACCCTCGTCGCGACGCAGTCCTCGAATCCCCGCGCATTGCCGGCCGAGGAGCTCGCCCGGGTCGCGGAGCCCTACTTCGCGCAGATCGAGATCGAGCCCGACCCCGCTACGGCGCTCGCCCGCGCGCGCGAACATGGGCCGGTGCTCGTCACCGGATCCCTCTATCTGATCGGCGACCTCTCAAGGAACGACGCCTAACATGACGAAGATGCGCGAACGCGTGACCGTGCTCGCGTTCGCGCTCGCGGTGCTCAGCTTCATCGTCGGCTCCGCGTTCGCAATTGGTTATCTCGTGGGAAGACTGCTTCTGTGATCCTCGCCGCCACCACCACCAGCAACGACGACCTGCTCGGCGGAGTCAACGACTTCTTCGACTCCGGCGCGTGGATGGTCATCCGCAACCTGACCATCTTCTTCGTCGCGGTCTTCTGGCTCGCGACCGCCTACTGGGTCTACAAGGACGCGCGGCGCCGGATCGAGGATCCGTGGCTCGTGGCCATGGCGACCCTGCTCGGGCTCGTGCCGCCGTTCGTCGGGCCGATCATCTACCTCTTCTTCCGGCCGCCCGAGTACATCGAGGACGTACGCGAGCGCGAGCTCGAGATCCGCGCCATGGAGGATCGGCTCTCGAAGCGCGACCTGCACTGCCCGGTCTGCCGTGCCGCGGTCGAGTCGACCTTCCTCGTCTGCCCGGTCTGCACGACCCGGCTGAAGCAGGCGTGCGTCAAGTGCAACGCTCCGCTCGAGGCGCTCTGGCAGATCTGCCCGCACTGCGCGACGCCTGTCTCGACGCCGAGCCTGCCCGGGATCGACGACACGATCGGCGACACCTGGACCGCACCTCGCCGCGCACCTCGCAAGCGCGCCGCCGAATGATCTGAGTAACATCCGCGGCCGCATGGCCGTCGAGCGAACTCTGATCCTGATCAAGCCGGACGCGACCGAGCGCGCGCTCGCGGGCGAGATCCTCGCGCGGATCGAGCGCCGCGGCTTCCGCGTCGTCGGCGGCAAGCTCCTCCGCGTCGACCGCGACCTCGGCTCCGAGCACTACGCCGAGCACAGCGAGAAGCCCTTCTTCGGCGAGCTCGTGGACTTCATCGTCTCCGCGCCGACCTGGGCGCTCGTGGTCGAGGGCGAGGGTGCGATCGCCACGATGCGGAAGACGATCGGCGCGACGAATCCCGCCGACGCCGATCCGGGCACGATCCGCGGCGATCTCGCCACGGCGATGCCGAACAACCTGATCCACGGCTCCGATTCGCCCGAGTCGGCGCAGCGCGAGATCTCGCTCTGGTTCGCCGACGATGAGCTGGTCTGACGACGCGGCTCGCAATCGCGAGCTCTGGACGAAGTCGAACGCCGAGCACACCGGCGAGAAGGCGCGCGACGCGTTGGGCCGCCGAGGAGATCACGCTGGGGCGTCTTCGACATCCCGGAGGCGGACGTCCGCGTGCTGCCCGAGCTCGACGGCAAGGACGTGGTCGAGCTCGGCTGCGGCACCGGCTACGTGTCCGCCTGGCTCGCGCGTCGCGGTGCCCGTCCGGTCGGCGTCGACATCACGCCCGCGCAGCTCGAGACCGCGCGGACGATGCAGCGGGAGTTCGGGCTCGAGTTCCCGCTGATCGAGGCGGACGCGGCCGAGACCGGCCTGCCCGACGGCTCCGCCGACCTCGTCGTCTCCGAGTACGGCGCGTCGATCTGGGTCGATCCCTACCGCTGGATTCCCGGAGGCGGCGCGGCTTCTCCGGCCGGGCGGCGAGCTCGTCTTCCTGCGCAACTCGACGCTCGTCATCCTCTGCTCGCCCGACGGCGACGTCCCTGCCGGCGAGCAACTCGTCAGGCCCCAGTTCGGCCTGCACCGCGTCGACTGGTGGGACGGCGTCGAGTTCCACCTCGCCCACGGCGACTGGATCCGCCTCCTCCGCGACAACGGCTTCGAGATCCTCGACCTCGTCGAGCTCCAGGCGCCCGAATCGGCTGCGTCGCACGAGTACTACGACTTCGTCTCCGCCGACTGGGCGCGGAAGTGGCCCGCCGAGGAGATCTGGCGGGCGCGGAAGGCATGAGCTCGCATACGGTCGAGCCGATCCTGCTCGCGTCGACCAGCCCGCAGCGCCGCGCGATCCTCGAGCAGCTCGGGATCCTCTTCGACGTCGTCGCACCCGAGCTACGTCGAGCACGACCCGCCCGACGCCGACGCGGTCGAGCTGGTGCGCGAGCACGCGCGCGGAAAGGCGCGCTCGGTCGCCGCGCAGGCGGGACGCCGGCCGGTTCTCGGCGTCGACACCGCGGTCTCGCTCGGCGGGAAGATCTATCGGCAAGCCGGCGAGCGCCGAGGAGGCGGAGCGGATGCTCGAGGAGCTCGCGGGCGAGACGCACGTCGTCGTCTCGGGGCTTTGCCTCGTCACCCCGGCCTGGGAGCTCGTCGAGCACGAGTCGACGCGCGTCACCTTCCGCGATGTGACGCCGCGCGAGCTCGCGCACCACATGACGCACGGAGAGTGGGAGGGACGCGCCGGCGGGTACGCGATCCAGGGCCGAGGCGCCGCGCTCGTCGAGAAGATCGAGGGTGACTACCTGAACGTCGTCGGGCTACCGGCGGCGCTGCTCGTCCGGATCCTCGCCGAGCGCTTCCCCGGCACCTACGGCTTCGGGTAGGTCCGGCCGACGAGGGCGTCCCAGGCCCGATCGGGCAGGAGGCGCCGGAGCTCATGAAGAGCCTCGCCGACGCGGTCACCCGGTAGCGCGTGCGCGGCCGCTTCGCCGCCACCGCCCGCTCGATCGCCTTCGCGACCGCGTCCGGCCCGCCGCCGAACGACTGCGCGCAGACGGGTTCTCGTACACGCCCGCCGTCGCCGCTCCGACGGCCGCGTTGAACCGCGCATACGGGCCGTCGTCCTGCTCGATCGAGCCGACGGCCGCCTCGGCGAAGCTCGTCCGGATCAGCCCGGGCTCGATCACGACGACATCGATCCCGAAGCCCTGCACCTCGAAGCGGAGGGCGTCGCTCAGCGCCTCGACCGCGTGCTTGGAGGCGTGGTACCAACCGCCGCCCGGGAACGTGAGCCGGCCGCCCATCGAGCTGACGTTGACGACGCGCCCCCAGCCCTGCCGGCGCATGCCGGGCAGGACGAGCTGCGTCAGCCGGGCGAGCCCGAAGACGTTCGTCTCGAACTGGCGGCGCGCGTCGTCGAGCGGGACGCTCTCGACCGCGCCGCTCTGGCTGTAGCCGGCGTTGTTGACGAGCACGCCCACGGCGCCCTCCTCCTCCTCGATCCGCTCGACCGCGGCCCGCATCGAGGCGTCGTCGGTGACGTCGAGCTGCAGCGGGCGGCAGCCGTCCAGGTCCGCGACCGTCTCGAGCCGCCGCGCGCTCGCGTAGACCGTCCAACCCCCGGCGGCCAGACGCTGCGCCGTCGCCCGGCCGATCCCCGACGAGCAGCCGGTGACGAGAACGGCGCGCGAGATCACCATTCGAGTCTCTCACGGCTAGACTCGGTGACTCCGTATGGCCTTCTTTCGCTCTCTCACCGGCTTCGGCGGCCGCGACATGGCCGTGGACCTCGGCACCGCCAACACGCTCGTGTACGTGCGCGGGCGCGGCATCGTCCTGTCGGAGCCGTCGGTCGTCGCGATCGACCAGCGCACCGGCGAGGTGCACGCGGTCGGCGTCGAGGCGAAGCGGATGCTCGGGCGCACCCCGGGCACGATCGCCGCGATCCGCCCGCTCAAGGACGGCGTCATCGCCGACTTCGACGTCACCGAGCAGATGCTCCGGCACTTCATCCAGAAAGTGCACCAGCACCGCTTTGCGCACCCGCGCGTCGTCGTCTGCGTCCCGTCGGGCGTCACGGGCGTCGAGAAGCGCGCGGTCGAAGAGGCGACGCTCTCGGCGGGCGCGCGCCAGGCGTACCTGATCGAGGAGCCGATGGCCGCCGCGATCGGCGCCGGTCTCCCGGTCGCCGAGCCGACCGGGAACATGATCGTCGACATCGGCGGCGGCACGACCGAGGTCGCCGTGATCTCGCTCGGCGGCATCGTCGTCTCGCAGAGCCTCCGCGTCGGCGGCGACGAGATGGACGACGCGATCGTCAACCACATCAAGAAGGAGTACAAGCTCCTGATCGGCCAGCAGACCGCCGAGGAGATCAAGCTCGAGGTCGGCTCCGCCTACCGGATGCGCGAAGAGGTGCAGGCGGAGGTGCGCGGGCGCGACATGCTCACCGGCCTGCCGAAGACCGTCATCCTCTCCTCGGAGGAGGTCCGGCGAGCGCTCGAGGAACCGGTCAGCGCAGATCATCGACGCGATCCGCTCGACCCTCGACAAGACGCCGCCGGAGCTCGCGGCGGACATCATGGACCGCGGGATCGTCCTCGCCGGGGGTGGCGCCCTCCTCAATGGTCTCGACGAGCGGCTCCGCCACGAGACGCAGATGCCCGTGCACCTGGCGGAGAGCCCGCTCACGTGCGTCGCCGTCGGCTCTGGCCGCAGCCTCGAGGAGTTCGAGGCGATCCACCGCAGCGCCCGCGCCCGCCCCCGGCGCAACGGCCGACGCTACTAGCCCTTCGCGGCATGAACGCCTGCCGGTGAGGTGGCTAGACTGAACCGCTTGCAACGCAACCGCACCGCAAGATCGGCGGTGCTGGGCCTCCCCGTCCGGCGTTCCGCCTCGCGATCGCACACCTCCCGCACCAGCAGCGCCCTCCGGCGCCGCATCGTGCTGGGGACGCTGGTCCTGCTGTCGCTCGCCCTGATCACGGTCTCGTTCCGCGAGGAGTCCGACGGGCCGCTGCACGGCGCGCAAGCGGCGGTCGCGAACGCGCTGCAACCGCTGGAGGTCGCCGTCGAGCGCGTCGCGCGGCCGTTCCGCGACGCCTACGGCTGGACGAAGGACCTCTTCACCGCCCGCTCTCAGAACGAGCGGCTGAAGGCCGAGAACGAGCAGCTGCAGCAGCAGGTGATCCAGAACGAGTCGGCGCTGCAGGAGAACGTCAACCTGAGAGCGCTGCTCGGGTACCGGAGCTCACCGGCGTTCCCGGTCGACTACGAGGGCGTCCCGGCCGAGGTGATCGCGCGGCCGTCGGGCTCCTTCGACCAGACGATCGTCGTCTCCGCCGGCTCCGAGGACGGGGTGGTGCCGGAAGCGCCGGTCGTGACGGCCGACGGGCTGGTCGGGACCGTGACGAGCGTCACCGACGGTGCCGCCCGCGTGCGCCTGCTGACCGACGAGTCGAGCGCCGTGTCCGCGCTCGACCTGCGCACCAGCGCGGCGGGGATCGTCCGGCACGGCCCGTCGGGCGACTCGCTCGTGCTCGACCGCGTCTCCAAGAAGGAGCTCGTGCAGGGAGGGGGACGAGATCATCACGGCCGGCTGGCGCACCGGGCAGCTCGCGTCTCTCTATCCGAAGGGAATCCCGATCGGCCGCGTCACGTTCGTCGGCCGGCTCAACACCGACCTCTACCAGCAGGTGCTGGTCGTGTCCGACGTCGACTTCTCCGCGCTCGACGCCGTGATCGTGCTCGTCTCCAAGCGGCCCGCCCCGGAGTTCCCGTAAGCGTGAACGACAACGTCTCGGTCGCCGTGTTCGTCTTCGTCGCCGCACTGCTGCAGGTGACGTTGTTCGCGTCCATCGACGTCGCCGGCGGGACCGCGGACGTGCTGGTGCTCTCGCTGCTCGCGATCGCGCTCATGCGCGGCGCGGTCACCGGGGCGGTCGCCGGCTTCTTCGGGGGGCTGCTCGTCGACGTGATGACGCTCGACACGCTCGGCTTCTCCGCGCTCCTCTTCGCCCTGGCCGGCTACTGGACGGGTCGCTACGGCGAGACCACTGGGCGCGACCGCGCCCACGCACCGCTGCTCGCGGTGGTCGTGGTCACGATCGCGATCGCCTTCGCCGGGCTCGGCCTCCACGCCCTGCTCGGCGAGGACGTGTCGGCGCGCCGGGCGCTCTTCGACGCGCTCTTGCCGGGGCTCGCCCTCAACCTGCTTCTCGCCGGCCCGGTCTGGGCCTTGAGCCGGATCGTGCTGCGCAGGCCGACGATCTCCGACCGCGTCACCGAGGTGCGGCTGCTTGGCTAGCTCCTTCCCCCAGCGCCGCTCGCCGTCCCGCCGCTTCCTGCCGCCGGATCCCCGGACGACGGAGCCGTACCGCTTCACGCCCCAGCTCGCGCTCCGCGTCGGCGTGCTCGCCGCGCTCGCGCTCGTCATCTTCGGCGTTCTCTTCCTGCGTCTGTGGGCGCTCCAGGTGCTCTCCGGCGACCGCTACCTGAACGCGGCGCAGAACAACCAGCTGCGCACCGTTCCCGTCGAGGCGCCGCGCGGCTCGATCCTCGATCGCGCCGGCAACACGATCGTCTCCAACGTGCCCGGCACGGCGGTGCAGATCTGGACCGCCGACCTGCCGAAGGAGGGCCGCTACGCGATGCTGCAACGGCTCTCGAAGGTCCTGCGCGTGCCGCTGCCGCGGCTGACCAAGGCGCTCGAGGAGGGCATGGACGACCCGCTGACGCCGATCCTCGTCAAGACGGCCGTGCACGAGGACCAGGTGGCGACGCTGCTCGAGCGTCCGCACGAGTTCCCGGGGGTCTCGGTCGTCGGCACCTACCTGCGCGACTACGAGAACCGGGCGCTGGCCGCCCAGGTGCTCGGCTATGTCGGCGAGATCTCACCCGAGGAGCTCAAGCGCCTCGAGCAGGACGGCTATCGAGGCGGCGAGAAGATCGGCAAGACCGGCGTCGAGGCGGCGTTCGACACGTATCTGCGCGGACGCGCGGGCGCCGCTCAGCTCCGGGTCGACTCGCTCGGCCGGCCGCTGGGCGACGTTCACGGAGCGACGACCGGCCCAGCCGGGCAACAACGTCCGCCTGACGCTCGACGTCGGCCTCCAGCGCGCCGCCGAGCGGGCGCTCCGCTACGGGATCGACCTCGCCCACGAGAACGACGAGTGGAACGCGAACGGGGGCGCGATCGTCGCGCTCGACCCCCGTGACGGAGCGGTGCTGGCGATGGCGTCCAATCCGACCTACAAGCCCTCCGTCTACGTCGGCCGCGTCGATCCGAAGAAGCTCGAGCCGCTCACGGTCGAGAAGGTGGCGAAGCAGCGGAACTATCCGGGCATCAACCGCGCCATCGCCGGGGTCTATCCGCCGGGCTCGACCTTCAAGCCGCTGACCGCGCTGGCCGCGATCTCGGACGGGCTGCTCTCGCCGTACGAGTACATCCAGTGCACCCCGTACGCCGAGTACGGCCTGGACAAGTTCCGCTTCGAGAACTGGAACCCGTTCACGAACGCGCCCATGTCGCTGACGACCGCGCTCGCGCAGTCGTGCGACACGTACTTCTACGACATCGGCAACCGCTACTACACGCGCGGGGAGCACGAGCGCGCGTACTGGACGAAGATGCAGAGCTGGGCGAAGAAGTTCGGCTTCGGCCAGTCCTCGGACCTCGACATCGGCGGCGAGGCGGCCGGCCTGCTGCCGACTCCGGCCTGGCGGAAGCGCGTCGGCCGCACGGCCTGGGACAAGGCCTGGAACCCGGGCGACCTGATCCAGCTCGCGATCGGTCAGAAGGACATGAACGTGACGCCGCTGCAGATGGCCCGCTTCTACGCGGCGATCGCGAACGGCGGCAACCTCGTGACGCCGTACATCGTCTCCTCGATCGAGCAGCCGAGCAACGACGGCTCGCCGCCCGTGCCGCTGTACACGTTCCCGCCCGACCCGCCGCGGCCGATCGACGTCGACCCGGCCGGGCTGAGCGTCGTGCGCGAGGGCCTCTACCAGGCGACCCACGACGCCGAGGGCACCTCTTCCGGCGTCTTCGGCAGCTTCCCGGTGCCGGTCGCAGGCAAGACCGGGACGGCCGAGAAAGTCGTCAATCTGCCGGGCTACCCGATCGGGCACCTCGAGGATCAGTCGTGGTGGTGCGGCTGGGGGCCGTTCGACGGGAACGAGCACGTGACCAGCAGCGGCACCAAGCGCGCACCGCTCGTCGTGTGCGCCGTGATCGAGAACGGCGGCCACGGCGGCACCGCGGCGGCGCCCGCCGCGCTGAGGGTGTTCGAGCACTGGTTCCAGGAGAAGGCCGGCGTCCAGGGGGTGGTCGCGAGTGATTGATTACGCCCCCTCCGGCTCCCGGGCGTCGTCCCGCGACCACGCCGACGTCGTCGGCTTCGTCCGCCGGCTCGACTGGTTCCTGCTCTGTGCGGTCGCGGCGCTCGTCGCGTACGGGCTCTGGGCCGTTGCCGGGATCACGCGCTACGACGTCGAGGGCGACGAGAGCTACTACGTCGTTCGTCAGGCGATCGCCGCCGGGCTCGGGTTCGCGGGGTTCCTCGTCGCGCTCGCAATCGATCCCGACCGCTACCGCCGCGCCCAGAAGGCGATCTACGCCTTCACGCTGCTGCTGATGCTGCTCGTCTTCCCGCTCGCGGACACGACGCGCGGGTCGAAGCGCTGGATCGACCTCGGCCCCTTCCAGTTCCAGCCGTCCGAGTTCGGCAAGCTTCTCTTCGTGCTCGCGCTCGCCGGCTTCCTGGCCGACCGGGCGCGCCGGCTCGGCGATCCGAGGGTGGTCTTGCAGACGATCGCGCTGGCGGCCGTGCCGGTCTTGCTCGTCTTCCTGCAACCCGACCTCGGAACCTCGCTCGTCTACGTCGCCGCGCTGACTGCGGGGCTGTTCGTGGCCGGCGTGCGCTGGACGCATCTCGCCGCGCTCGTCTCGCTGGCCGCGCTCGCCTTCGCGAGCGTCGTCTGGTTCTTCCCCGCGGCGGGCGTGGAAGTGCTGAAGCCGTACCAGGTGGACCGACTGACGGCCTTCGCGAATCGCGATCGCGACCTCGAGGGCGTGAACTACAACCTGAACCAGTCGATCACGGCAGTCGGCTCGGGCGGCCTCGACGGGCGCGGCGTCGACGCCGCCACGCAGACGCGGCTCGACTACCTGCCCGAGCACGCGACCGACTTCGTCTTCGCGTCGCTGGCCGAACAGCGCGGCTTCTTCGGAGCGGCGCTCCTGCTCGGTCTCTACTTGCTCGTCGTCTGGCGCGGGCTGCGCGTGATCACCGTCTCGCGTGACGCCTTCGGGGCGATCGCGGCGGGCGGGATCGTGATCGCGTTCCTCTTCCAGATCTTCATCAACGTCGGCATGACGATGGGGATCGCCCCCGTCACGGGCATCCCGCTGCCGTTCGTCACTGTTGGTGGCTCGTCGATGGTCGCGAACCTCGTCGCGATCGGCGTGCTGCAAGCGATCTACGCGCGCGGCCAGCGTCGGCCGCCGGCGGGCGCGCTGATGGCAAAGACGCTGAGTCCGATGGTCGTGTGGGGGCTCGTGAAGGAGCTGCGGGTGGCGGCCGAGGACACGCGGCCGCTCCTTGTGACCGGGGCGCTTGCCTCGCAGCTCGAGAAGGAGCTAGGGCGCGGCGCCGCGCCGGGTGCGGTGCGCTCCGGCGGCCCGATCGAGGACGCAGCCGTCCTCGTGCGCGTGCTCGGCGGTGCGCCGACAGAAGAGGACGAGCGCGAGCTCCGCGAGGCGAAGCGGGCGCAGAGTCCCGGTCGTCGCCGTCCAGACCGGCACCGAGGCCTTCGACGTCCCGTACGTGCTCGCCACCGACGTGGTCATGTGCAAGCCCGGAGCGGGCTTCCCGCTCGAGGAGATCGCCGCTGCGATCGCGGCCCGGCTCGGCGAGGCGCGGCACCGCACTGGCAGCGCGCGTGCCCGTGCTTGCGCGAGCCGGTGTGCGAAGCGCTGATCGAGCGGTTCTCCCGCCAGAACGGGATCATCGGCGTCGCGGTCTTCGTCCCCGGCGCGGACTTCGCGGTCCTGACGCTGAACCAGATCCGCCTCGTGCTTCGCCTTGCCGCGGCTCACGGAGTCGAGATCGACCAGAGCCGCCTGCCCGAGGTGCTCGCGACGGTCGGCGCGGGATTCGGTTTCCGTGCTGTCGCTCGTCAAGTGCTCGGGGCGGTCCCCGTCGCCGGCTGGCTCGTGAAGGGCGGCATCGCGTACGTCGGCACCCGCGCGCTCGGCGAGGCAGCGCACCGCTACTTCCACAGGATGGCCGGGCCGGCGCCTGTGCCGTAGACGATGCTGTCCGGTCCGGGTCCTAAGGTTCGGGAAAACCGACCCTTGGAGGGAGGCGGGATGGCAGGTTTCGAGCACGCCGAGGAGTTGCTTCAGATCGAGGAAGCCGACGCCTGGTTCGAGTACCTCGAGTCGACGCGGGCACAGAGCAAGTCCCGCTACGCCGAGGTCGAGCCGTGGGCCTGGGCCCGCCTCTCACAGCGGCTGCGCGCCGTCCGCACGCGCCGCGCCCGGCTTCGCCCCGCCGCCGCCTAGGAGCTGGCGACGAGCACGTTCCGACCCTCCTGGGCGATTCCGTTGCGGTCTGAAAGGGCTGCTAGCCTGTGGTCAGGCCATGCCTACGTCTTTGACCATAACCCGCAGCGCGCGACCGGCCGCATCCGCGGCCGTGTTTTTGCGCGCGCTCACTCTAGGAGAAGCATTTGTCACCCTGGTTCAGAAGGAAGCGCAAGGAAACGACCGAGCAGCAGGCTCCACAGGCGCCCGCTGCAGTAGAGCAGCCCGCACCGGCTGAAGTCCCCGCTGCGGCGGCTACCGCCGACGCGACAACAGATCCAGCCAGAAAGCGCCGTCGCGGCAATCGTGGCGGGCGCGGGCGCAAGAAGCCCGGCGCCGTCGCGGGCGCCGAGGGCGAGGCGACGTCCGAGCAGAAGACCGAGCAGCCCGCGAGACGCGAGCGCGCGCGCCCAGCCGGTGAGGGCGGCCAGCGCAGCCAAGGCAGCCAGCGCCAGGAGGCGCAGCGCAGCCAGCGGCAGGAGCGCCGCGCCAACCAGCAGGGCCAGCGCCGCCGCGTTCCTCAGAAGCGCGCGCCGCTGCCGAAGGCCAAGCGCGAGCTGCTGATCTCGGTCGACGTCGGCGAGCAGCGCGTCGCGATCCTCGAGGACGACCGCGTCGCCGAGGTGTACCTCGAGCGGCCGGAGCGCCGCTCGATCGCCGGCAACATCTATCTCGGGACGGTCGACAACGTCCTGCCGGGGATGGAGGCCGCGTTCGTGGAGATCGGCCTCGAGAAGAACGGCTTCCTCTACGTCGACGAGATCGTCGTGCCCGAGCTCGAGGGCAAGCGGCACCACGGCAAGAAGATCACCGACCTGATCGCCCGCGGCCAGCAGATCATGGTCCAGGCCGTCAAGGACCCGATGAAGACGAAGGGTGCGCGGCTCACGACCGAGATCTCGCTCCCGGGCCGTTTCCTCGTGTTCGTCCCGCAGGGCGAAGGGCTCGGCGTCTCGCGCCGGCTCGACGACGCCGAGCGCGCGCGCCTGAAGGACGTGATCAAGGGCCTGAACGCGAAGGAGGGCGGGATCATCGTCCGCACCGCCGCCGAGGGTGCCTCGGCCGAGGACATCGAGCGCGACCTCGTCTTCCTGCAGCGGCTCTGGAAGACGATCCAGGCCAAGGCGAAGACCGCGAAGGCGCCTGCGCTCGTCTACCAGGAGGCCGAGCTGCCGCTCCGGATCGTCCGCGACCTCTTCGCCGGCGACTTCGAGAGCGCCCAGATCGACCACGACCGCACCTACAAGCGGATCGTCGGCTACCTGAAGAAGACCTCGCCGCACATGCTCGAGCGCGTCCACCACTACAAGGAGAAGACGCCGCTCTTCGAGGGCACCGGCGTCGACGCAGAGATCCGCTCGACCCTGAACCGGCGCGTCGACCTGCCCTCCGGCGGCTACCTGATCTTCGACTACGCCGAGGCCTTCACGGTCGTCGACGTCAACACGGGCCGCTTCGTCGGCTCGCGCTCGAAGAACTCGACCGGCCGGCTCGAGGACACGATCACGAAGAACAACCTCGAGGCCGTGAAGGAGGTCGTGCGCCAGCTGCGGCTGCGCGACATCGGCGGGATCATCGTCATCGACTTCATCGACATGGCGAACCCGAAGAACCGGGCCACGGTCGAAGAGGCGCTGCGCACCGAGCTCGAGCGCGACCGGACGAAGACCTACGTCGTCGAGATCTCGCCGCTCGGCCTCGTCGAGATGACGCGCCAGAACGTCACCGACGGCCCGCGCGAGATCCTGACCAAGAAGTGCCCCACCTGCGCAGGCGACGGGATCGTCCTCTCGGAGGCGTCCGCCGCGCTCGAGGTCGAGCGGCGGCTGCGCACGCTCGCCGCGGGCTCCCGCGCGCAGGCGTTCCGCGTCGAGGTGAGCCCGAGGGTCGCCTCGCTGCTGCTCGGGCCCGGCGGCTCACGCCTCGCCGAGATCGAAGAGGCGGCCAAGAAGCGCTTCTTCCTCGTGCCGAAGGAGGGCGTCCACGTAGACCATGCGGCGGTGCTCGCCGAGGGCAAGCTCGCCGACCTGCAGCCCGAGTCGCCACTCGCCGAGGGCACGGAGGTCGAGGTCAAGCTCGTCGAGCTCGACAAGCACGACGCCGCGTCGGCCGTCGGCAAGCTCGACGGCATCGACGTCGTCGTCGGCGGCGCCGCGAAGCTGGTCGGCAAGAAGGCGAAGGTTCGCATCGACCGCGTCCTCGACGGCACGGCCTACGCGACGCTGCTCGCCGGCGCCGAGAAGCCGGCCGAGCCGATCACGTTCGAGAGCGAGGCCGAGAAGCCGACGCGCGCGCCGAGCCGTGCGAAGAAGACCGACCGACTCCGGTACCGAGATCGAGGTCGAGATCGAGGCGGCGGTCGACGCGGCCGACGAGACCGAGGTCGAGCAGCCCGAGGTCGAAGAGCCCGAGGTCGGCGAGGCCGAGCTCGAGGAGGTCGACGACGAGGCGGAGGACGAGCCCGAGGACGAGCCCGGCGAGGCGATCGAGGGCGAGGCCGGCGAGACCCCTGTGAAGAAGAAGACGCGCCGCGGCTCGCGCGGCGGGCGCAACCGCAAGAAGAAGCCCGCCGGCGCGACCGCCGAGGCCGACGGCGACGAGCCCGAGGCCGAGGCCGCGATCGAGACGGTGTCGGCGAGCGAGGACGCGGACACCGCTTCGCCTGCGGCGCCGCGCATCCACGTCCCTGACTTCGAGCTCGGCGACGGCGGTGACAAGAAGCCGGCGCGCAAGCGCGCTCCGGCGAAGCCGAAGGCGACCGTTGACGAAGACACGGATGAAGCGGCTGAGGCGGTCGCGGCGGACGAACAGGTCGAGGCGGTCGCCACGCGACGAAGACGGGGCCGAGCCGGCTCCCGCGAAGAAGAAGACTCGCCGTGGCTCCCGCGGCGGCCGGAACCGCAAGAAGCCCGCGGGCGCGACCGCCGCCGCCGGTGCGCGCGGTCGTCGAGAGCGAGAACGGCGCCGAGCCGGCCGTCGAGGAAGCCGTGCCGGAGCCTGTGGCCGCGTCCGGAAACGGCGCCGACCCCGCAGCCGAGTCGACGACCGACGAGTACGTCCCGATGTCCGAGTGGCTCGACGACCTGGACGCGTAGTCCGCTACTATTTCTCGGCTCGCGGGCGACCCCCGCGTTTTTCCACGCTTATGAACACCTACGCAATCATCTCCGTCGGAGGCAAGCAGTACCGCGTCCATGAGGGCGAGAAGCTGCTCGTGGACCGGCTCGCCCACGGCGAGGGCAAGACCTTCAACCCGGCCGTGCTGCTCGTCGGCGGCGGCGGCTCGGAGACGCAGATCTCGCCCAAGGACTTCACCGTCACCGCCCGCGTGGTCGCCGACGTCAAGGGCGACAAGATCCGGATCGGCAAGTACCGGCCGAAGAACGGCTACAAGAAGCACACCGGCTTCCGGGCGAGCCTCTCGCAGATCGAGATCGAGTCGATCGGCGGCAAGAAGCGCACCGAGCCGGCGAAGCCGAAGGCCGACGCTCCGAAGGCCGAGACCGCAGCGCCCGAGACCGCAGCGCCGAAGGCGGCCGCATGGCTCCCGCCGAGGAGCGCGTCAAGGGCATGCCCGCCGGCTACGAGGAGCTGACGGTCGCCGCGATCAAGGAGCAGGCGTCCGGCTGGAATCGTCCGATGCTCGAGGCGGCGCTCGAGTACGAGCAGGAGCACGGCAAGCGGAAGGGCGCGCTGGCCGCGCTCGAGTCCGCGCTCGAAGAGAAGGAGCAAAGCTAATGGCACACAAGAAAGGTCTCGGCTCCTCCAGAAACGGTCGCGACTCGAACGCGAAGCGTCTCGGCGTCAAGATCTTCGCCGGCCAGAAGGTGAAGGCCGGGATGATCATCGTCCGCCAGCGCGGCACGCGGTTCCGGCCGGGCGCCGGCGTGGGCATCGGCCGGGACGACACGATCTTCGCCAAGCGCGAGGGCACGGTCGAGTTCCGCACGAGCGGCGAGAAGCGCTTCATCTCGGTGGCCGAGACCGCCGAGACCGACCAGAACTAGCTCCCGATGTTTCACGATCGCGCCCGCATCGAGGTGCAGGCGGGCCGCGGCGGCGACGGAGGCCTGAGCTTCCGGCGCGAGAAGCACGTGCCGAAGGGCGGCCCCGACGGCGGCGACGGCGGCCGCGGCGGCGACGTCGTCCTCGTCGCAGACAAGGACCTGCGCGATCTCTCGGCGTTCCGCGCGAAGACGAAGTTCAAGGCGGGCCGCGGCGAGCCGGGCACCGGAGCGCGGAAGCACGGAGCAGACGGCGCCACGATCGAGATCGCCGTCCCGGTCGGGACGCAGGCGTTCGGCGACGAGGGCGAGCTGATCGCCGACCTCGCCCGTCCGGGCGCCCGCGTCGTGCTCGCCCGGGGCAGCAACGGCGGCCGCGGCAACGCGCGCTTCGCGACGCCGACCCGGCAGGCGCCGCGCTTCGCCGAGGTGGCCGAGCCGGCCGAAGAGGCCGAGGTGGAGCTGCGGCTGAAGCTGCTCGCGGACGCAGCGATGGCCGGCCTGCCGAACGCGGGCAAGTCGTCGCTGCTCCGCCGGCTGTCGAACGCGACGCCGAAGGTCGCCGACTATCCGTTCACGACGCTCGCGCCCGTGCTCGGGACGGTCGAGTCCCCGGACGGCGCGCAGCTCACCGTCGCGGACGTGCCCGGCCTGATCGAGGGCGCCAGCGAGGGGATCGGGCTCGGCCACGAGTTCCTCGCTCACCTCGAGCGCGCGCGGCTGCTCCTGCACGTGATCGACTGCTCCGAGGAAGACGTCGAAGCTCGCTTCCGCACGATCGATCGCGAGCTCGCGCTCTACGGCGCCGGCCTCGACGAGCGGCCGCAGGCGATCGTGCTGAACAAGATCGACCTGCTGCCGGAGCCGCCGGACTTCCCCGTCGAGGATGAGCGCATCGTGCAGGTCTTCCGCGTCTCCTGCGCGACGGGCGCGGGGATCGACGAGCTCAAGCTCGCGCTCTTCCGGCTCTGCCCCGCGGCGCCCGAGCCGAAAGAGGACGACGCACCCGAGTTGCCCGACTTCCTCGAGTACAGGCCGCAGGCACCGACCCGGCGCACCTACCGGATCTACCGCACCGACCGCGGCTTCCGGATCATCGGCGACGCGCCGACGGGCGAGGAGCTCGAGGCGGTCTTGAAGGCCGCGGGCGCCCGCAAGGGCCAGGACGTGGAGATCGGGGACGAGGTCCTGGAATGGCAATAGGGATCTTCGGCGGCAGGTTCGACCCGCCGCACCTCGGCCACCTCGCGCTCGCGCGGACTGCGATCGAGCACTTCGGCCTCGGCGAGCTGCACGTCACCGTCGTCGCCGACGCCGCCCACAAGCAGTCCGAGGCGTCGGCCGAGGCACCGGCTCGCGATGGCGCGGCTCACGTTCGCCGGCCTCGCCGCGACCGTCGAGCTCGAGCAGCATGGCTACACCGTCGACGCGCTCGAGGAAAAGGGCTACGAAGATCCGATCTTCCTGATCGGCGCCGACGAGCTCGCCGCCTTCCCGACGTGGAAGCAGCCCGAACGAGTGCTCGAGCTTGCACGCCTCGGCGTCGCGACCCGGCCTGGTTGGGAGCCGGAGCGCAGCTCCGACCGGATCGAGGTCTTCGAGCTCGAGCCGCAGCCGGTGTCGTCCACGGAGATTCGCGAGCGCGACTGGGCGCGGCGAGCCGATCGACGGCTTCGTCGTCCCCGCAGTCGCCGCGTACATCGCAGAGCACGATCTCTACCGAGACGCGTAGAGACCGGGTTTCCGAGCTACAATGAGTGCTCTGAGCTCCCTCGAACAAGCAAGACGGATCGCCGCTCTCGCCACCGAGAAGCTGGCTGAAGACGTCGTCATCCTCGACATGAGGCCCGTGTGCGTCTACACGGACTTCTTCGTCCTCGCGACCGGCCGCAACGCGCGCCAGACGAAGGCGATCTACGACGAGGTGCACGGGCAGCTGAAGCAGGAGAGCAGGCTGCTTCCGCGCGCGGTCGACGGGACCAAGGAGGCGGAGTGGATCATCGCCGACTACCTCGACGTCGTCCTGCACGTCTTCACGCCCGAGACGCGGCAGTTCTACCGGCTCGAGGACCTCTGGGGCGACGTCCCCGCGGTCGACGTCGAAGCGGCGACGGCCTAGCTACAATCGGCGAGACCCAGGGGCCATAGCTCAGCTGGGAGAGCGTCTGGCTGGCAGCCAGAAGGTCGCCGGTTCGAGCCCGGCTGGCTCCACTGATCTGCGCAGGTCAGAAATCTGCAGGAGCAGATTTCTGACGCGCTAAGACCCCTGAAGCTGCGTGGGTCGGATTGGGGGCTCGCTCGGCGGTCGCTTGCTTGCACTCCGGACGGCTCGGAGGCGTTAGCGTCCGCTGCGCAAATCGTCGAGAGGAGGATTCGATGTGCGTCCCAGGGACGATCGAGGCCGTTCGCAGCCATGTCGAGCACGCGGAGACAGGAGGGAGCGGCCCGCGGCTCGACCGGCGTGCGGCGCTGCTCGCAGGCGCGGGAGCCGCGCTCGCAACGGCGTTCCCGAGCGCGGCGCGTTGGCGGCCGGGCGGCGGAGTGCGGGAAACAAGGCGCAGGACCTGACGCACGTCTTCCGCGTCGGGACGCCGATGTTCCCGGGCGTGCCGCGCCCGTCGAAGACGACCTTCGTGACTGTGCCCGTGAACGGCTTCTACGGGCAGATCTGGAACTTCTGGGAGCACACGGGGACGCACCTCGACGTGCCCGCGCACTTCATCGTCGGCGGCCGCACGACGCCGCAGCTCACGCTCGACGAGCTGATGGCGCCGATCGCCGTGATCGACATCTCCGAGCGCGCGGCGACCAATCCGGACACCGTCGTCACCACCGACGACCTGCGCCGCTACGAGCGCGGGCACGGAAGGATCAAGCGCGGCTCGCTCGTGGCGATGAACTCGGGGTGGGACGCCCGAGCGGGCAGCGAGGCGGCGTACCGGAACACAGACGCCTCCGGGACGATGCACTTCCCCGCCTGGAGCGAGGATGCGGTCGAGTGGCTGATCGACGAGCGCAGCATCGGGGCACTCGGGGTCGACACACTCAGCCTCGATCCAGGGAACGCGACCGCGTTCGTCGCGCACGTCGCGCTGCTGTCCAGGAACAAGTTCGGGATCGAGAACCTCGCCAACCTCGGCGCGATCCCGCCCAAGGGTGCGACGGCGTTCGTCGGCGTCATCCCCTGGGAGGACGGCTCCGGCGGCCCGGCGCGGGTGGTCGCGACCTGGTGAGCTGACTCGCTTCGAAATGTGAGACGCTGCCCGCGTGAACCGGCAGATCACGCTCGCCGCGCCGCCCGGAGGGCTTCCCGAAGGACTCGGACTTCGCGCTCGTCGAGTCCGAGATCCCGCGGCCCGGAGCGGGGGAGGTGCTCGTGCGCTCGCAGTGGCTCTCGCTCGACCCGTACATGCGCGGGCGGATGAGCGAGGCGCGCTCGTACGCGAAGCCGACCCAGATCGGGGAGCCGATGACCGGGCAGGCGGTCGGCGAGGTCGTCGCCAGCAACGACCCGCGCTTCGAGCTCGGCGACACCGTCGTCGGCCAGCTCGGCTGGCAGGACTACGCCGTCGCGCGCGGCGGCACGCTGCGGAAGCTCGATCCCGCGCTCGCGCCGCCGCAGACGGCGCTGCACGTGCTCGGCGCGACCGGCCTGACCGCGTACTTCGGCCTCTACGACGTCGGCAAGCTGAAGCCCGGCGACACGGTCGTCGTCTCGGCTGCGTCGGGCGCCGTCGGCCAGATCGTCGGCCAGCTGGCGAAGATCGCCGGCTGCCGCACCGTCGTCGGGCTCGCGGGCACGCCGGAGAAGGTCGCCGACCTGAAGGAGCTCTACGGCTACGACGTCGGGATCGACTACAAGCAGGACGACGTCAACGCCGTCCTGAAGGAGGCGTGTCCGAACGGCGTCGACGTCTACTTCGACAACGTCGGCGGCGCGATCTCCGAGACCGTCTTCCGCCGGCTGGCGCTCGGAGCCCGCGTGCCGATCTGCGGCCAGATCTCCCAGTACAACCTCGCCGAGCCGGAGCTCGCGCCGCGCAATCTCGGCTTCCTGATCGTCTTCCGAGCTCGGCTCGAGGGCTTCCTGATCTACGACTTCGTGCATCGCTTCCCCGAGGGCTTGCAGCGGCTCGGCGGCTGGCTCGCCGACGGCAAGCTCCGCTACCGCGAGGACGTGACCGAGGGGCTGGAGAACGCCCCGGCCGCGTTCATGGGCATGCTCCGCGGCGAGAACCGCGGCAAGACGCTCGTCAAGCTTCGCTGAGCAGCCGCTTCAGCATCAGGGCGTTCGCGGGGGCCTGCGCGACCTCGCCCTTCGAGGGATCGCCGGCGACCTCCTCCGGCTCGAGTCCCTCGAGGCCGGTCGCGGGCATCTCCGAGCGGCCGTTGTTGTTGAACATCGCGTAGACCGACTCGGACTCGCCGGCGAGCTCCTGCAGCGGCCCGACCCACTCCTCGAGCTCCTCCTCCGAGTAGAGGTAGTCGAAGCGCTCGGCGGCGCTGCCGGTTCGCTTGTTCCAGGTGCCGCGTTGCGGCCGTGGAAGCGCACGTAGGCCGTCTCGCTCGTCCGGGCGACGACGGTCGGGACGAGGTTCTTCGCCTCGGTCTTCGGCGCGTCGACGATCACGTAGGTGAGGCCGCGCGACTCGAGGAACGAGAGCGTCTGGGCGCGGTTCTCCTCGTCGAGCCAGCTGCGGTGGCGGAACTCGACCAGGATCTCGTCTCCGGGGAGCTGGGCCGCAGCCCATTCGATGTAGTCGAGCGAGGCGGGCTTGTAGACGATGTACGGCGGGAACTGGAGCAGGATGCCGCCGAGCTTGCCGCGCTCGCGCAGCGGCTCGACCGCGCGCGCAAAGCGGCGGAAGACCTCGGCGCGGAGCTCGCGCGGCGGCCGGTCGACCCGGCCGCGCTCGTCCACCGGCATCGCGTCCCGCAGGTCTTCGGGCAGCGCCTCGAGCTTGACGGGATGCCGTGTCATCAGCCCGAACGCCTTCACGTGCATCGTGAAGCCCTCGGGCGTCCGCTCGGCCCAGTTGCCGACGAGCTCGGCGTCCGGTAGCCGGTAGTAGGTGGAGTTCGCCTCGACCGTGTCGAAGCGCTCCGCGTAGTGCCGGATCCGCGCTTCGCCCGAGCGCACGCCTTTCGGGTACCACACCTTCGTCAGCGTCTCGTCGGCCCACGAGCAGGTGCCGACCCGGATCGTCGCCGTCATGGCTGGATCGTAGGCGTCGCGGTGGGGACCCGGGCCTCTGGCAGGCCCGAGTCCCCACCGGCGTGTTCGGAGTGCTTAGGTCGCGATCAGAGTCAGCGTGCGCGTCAGCCGCACGCCGCCGCCGCTTTCGACGTTCGCCTCGACCTCGACCGTGTACGTCTTGCCCTTCACCGGCCGGAAGCCGGACAGGCGGACGCGGGCCGTCGCATCGCGCCCGAACGGCGCGGTCGGCTGGCTGTTCGCGACGAGCTTGCCCTTCTCACGTCACTGTGACGTCGAAGCCGACGAGCTCACCCGGCTTCGTGCCGGCCGCGTAGGCGCGCAGCGGAACGGTCACGGTCGGGTTCGCGATGCCGCCGCTGAACGATCACGATCGCGTTCCGTGCATCGGCCGAGCGGGCGGCCGTGGTGAACCGCGCGAGGGACGGCTTCGCGGCGCCGCTCTTCGTGCGCAGGCCGCTCTGCCACAAGCTGGTCGTGTGGTCACGGAAGACGAACCAGATGAACATGTCGGTGCGCGGGTCCGCCTTGGCGAGCGCGAGCGCCTGCTGCGGCGTACGCCGCCTGCTGCGCGCGCGAGACGCCGTTCGGCTCGCCGTCCGACTTCACCTCGTGCCCGTACTCGGTGATCCAGATGCGGACGTTCTTTCGCTTGAACCACGTGTCGAGCGATTTCTCGAAGCGCCCGAACGACGCGAGCGTCACATTCGGCCAGCGCACCTTCTGAGTCGGCTTCTGGTTGGCCGGCACCGGATACGGATGCTGCGCCCACGCATCGAACTTCAGCCGCGGGTTCGCGGCTGCGACGAGCTGCGCGAAGCGACCCGGCGAATGCGTCGCGGACTTGCCCGCGAGCGGCTTGTCGCGACCGGCCGACGACGTGCTGCCGACTGCGATCTTCGCGCATCGGGTTGCCGGCCTTGATCCCCGAGTAAGCCGCAGCGGCCAGCTTCGCGTAGTTCCGCGGCGCGACGGACTTCCCCTTCGCGTCGAACTGAGGCGCGAGGAAGAGCTGCAGGTTCGACTCGTTCCAGATCGAGTAGAAGCGCACGAACGGATAGCCGGAGAAGCGGCCCGAGTAGCGGCTCGCGACTGCACGCGAGAACGCGGTCAGGTCGCTCAGCCTCGTCGGCATGAAGTTGGGGGTCTTGCCGCCGTTCGCCCACTTCGGAGTTCCCCAGATCGTGATCAGGACCTCCATGTCCCGCTCCTGCGTGTTCCGCACGAGCTCGTCGAGATCGTTGAAGCGGTAAGCGTTGTCGAACGGGTCGGCGGCGTTGGCCGGCCGGGTGGGCGCGATGTTCGCCCACGTCACGAGCGTGCGGACGATCGTGGTGTTCGCAGCGCGCGCCTGATCGAGCATCTCGGTGCGACGCTCCTCGTACCGGAAGTTGGGGTCATCGTGGAAGCCGACGTGCATGCGGGGCGCGGCGCTTGCGAACGCGGGTGCGAGCAGCGCTCCCAAGGCTGCGACGACGAAGAGCTGCAGAGCTCGTTTCACGGGCAATCTCCTTTTCAAGAGGGAACTCGGCCACCCTAGCGAGCGCGTGTGAGGAGCGTGTTAGGTTCGCCCAGAACGGCTCTACGCTGCGGTTCTGAGCGCTTCGATCTCCCGTGAGACCGCCAGCCGCTCGAGCGCGGTCGCCTCGATCTGGCGGACGCGCTCGCGCGTGATTCCGAGGCGCCGGCCGATTTCCTCCAGCGACTGCGGCTCCTCGAGGCCGAGGCCGTAGCGCAGGCTCAGGACCGTCTGCTCGCGCTCGGGCAGGTTGTCGAGCGCGCGATGCAGGGTGTCCTCGGTCAGGCTGACCTCGACCTCCTCCTCGACTCCGCCCTCCGCGACGCCGATGAGGTCGCCCATCGGCGGCGCCGTTGTCGTCGCCGAGCGGCTTGTCGAGGCTCGTCACCGCACGGGCAGCCTCGCGTACCTCGCGCAGGTGCTTGAGCGAGATCTTCGACGCCTTGGAGATCTCCTCGTCCGTCGGGGCGCGGCCGAGCTTGACGATCAGCTCGCGCTCGGCGCGGCCGATCTTCTGCTCGCGGTCGGCGATGTGGACGGGGATCCGGATCGTGCGCGACTTGTTCGCGACGCCGCGCTGGACCGCCTGCCGGATCCACCACGTCGCGTAGGTCGAGAACTTGAAGCCGCGCCGCCAGTCGAACTTCTCGACTGCGCGGATCAGGCCGATCACGCCTTCCTGGATCAGGTCCAGCAGCGACAGGCCGTGGCCCTGGTACTTCTTCGCGATCGAGACGACCAGGCGGAGATTCGAGTTGATCATGCGGTTCTTGGCCTCGACGTCGCCGTCCTCGATCTTCTTCGCGAGCTCGACCTCCTCCGCCGCGGTCAGGAGCGCGTAGCGGCCGGCCTCGTTCAGGAAGAGCTGCAGCGAGTCGGTCGTCGCGTTCGCGAGGTCGCCGTTGACGTACGTCGCGCCGGCCGCCGTGGCGCGGCCGCAGTCGTCGGACAGGCTGATCCCGCGCTCCTCGACCTCCGCGTAGAGCGCTTCGAGCTCCTCCTCCTCCAGCTCCAGATCCTGGACGGCGGCGCTGAACTCGGACAGGTTGAGGCAGCCGGCCTCTTCGCCGGCGTCCAGAATCGGTGCGAGCGTCTCGCGGCTCATCACAGGCGGTATTTGCCCACAGCCCGCCGATGCTAACCGTTTGGCCGGCCCCTGTCCGAAATGGACATCTGGCGCCGCGCCCGGTTCTCTGCGACTTTGACGAAGATGGCACGAAGCCGTCACCCACCTGTTCGGACTTGGCCCCTAGCGTCGGAAGGGTCGTCGAACAGGAGGTTGCAGGATGCGTACGCTGCCCTTGCGCGTCGCGGTCGTCTTGACGCTCGCGGCCGTGCTCGCGCCCGCTTCGGCCTCGGCGAAGCCGCCGGGGTCGCCCAGTCAGCCCAAGCCGCAGGAGGCGAAAGAGGCCCAGCGGCTCTTCGAACAGCCTGGCTTCGCGGGAATCGTGTCCGCCAGGGATGCGTCCGTGGAGGAGGTCTCCGCGCTGGCGGCGGAGGCGGAGGGCCTCTCACCTGCTGCAGCGGTCGCTCGCGTCACGGGAGCCGCGGCCGCGGTCGCCGGCGCATCGCTGCTGGCAACCACGAGTTGTCGTGTCGTCGAGTACGCCACTCATCGCGGCGTCTTCCCGTACCACCGTTGGGTTTCCGGGCAGACGTACTGGTGTTACTACTACGGCGGGTCGATCACCTACCGCGCGAGCAGCACCTCGGCGCGGGTCGACGGGGTGTGCTCGGGCAGCAACGCGCGCGACTGGAGGGTCGCGGGAGGAGCTGGGTACTCCTGGGTGATCGTCCATCACGAGGCCGACTTCTCGTGCGCGACGCCGTGGTGGTATCGCCTGAACGACACGCTCTGGATGGAGGCCCAATTCGACTCCTACGGAAACGCATGGCTCACCCGCACGAGCTAGGAGCGGCAGCACGATGAAGCACCCGTTGCGGATCGTGATCCCCGTGGTGATCGCTGCCATCCTGCTGATCGTGGCCGGCTGGATCGTGACGGTCGTTCTGTTCAAGTCCGGCGGGAGAACCGAGGAGCCGCACCAACTCGCTCCTGGGCTCTCCCGTTAGACTTGTTGCGTGCTCTGGGAGCTCGTCTTCATGCTCGTGATCCTGAAGATCCCGGTCGTGTATCTCTGCGCCGTGGTCTGGTGGGCGATCAAGGCCGAGCCGCGCCCGCTCGAGGGCGCCGGTGCGGTTGCTCTCGCTGGGGCCGCGGCCCGAGTGCGACTGGCGAACCCGCCGTGCCCGCGTGCTCCGACGCGGACCGGTGCCGCGTGGTGGCGGGCGCGTCGGTCGGCCGCGACGGGTCGCGCTACGCCCGCGCGAGCGCAAGGGCGAGCTCGTGAGCGTCGACGCGCACGCCGAGCCTACGTCCCGCTGGACGGCCACCGACACGATTGCGGGGCTGCTGGCCACCGTCTCGATCTTCACGAGCGCCGTCGGTCTCGCCTACCGGCCGGTGCGGCTCATTCCCTTCGCGGTCCTGCTCGCGTTCGTCGCCGCGCGCATGTCCCCTCGGCAGCAGCGCCTCACGGGCATCGCGATTGCGGCCGCTGTGATCTGCTGGACCCTTGGCATGACGATCGCGGTCATCACGGAGAACCCCCTGTACTAGACCCGCTGCGGTACAACATAGTTGTGAGCGCACACGACGTCGACGGGCTGAACTCGGGCTATGCCCGGCTTCTGCTCGAGGACTATCTGGAGAATCCCGATTCCGTCCCGGCCGAGTGGCGCGAGCTGTTCGAGAGCGGCGACAGCGAGCTGGTCGCCTCCCATCCCGGGCCTGCTCCGCCTGCTCGAGACGCTCGACCGCGGCAACGGGCATGCAGCCCACCGCGCCGCGCGCCTGTCCGAGGTCGCAGACAGCGCGCCGGCGCCTGCGGCGGTCACGGGCGAGATCGACGAGACGCTGCTCGGCGGCGTCGCCGCCGCGATGGCGCTGGTCAAGGCGCACAGGATGCACGGGCACCTTGCGGCGCGGCTCGACCCGCTCGGGTCGGAGCCGCTCGGCGACCCGGCGCTCGACGAAACGAGGCTGATCCCGCCGCTCACTCCGGAGCTGCAGGCGCGCATCCCCGCAAAGCTGCTCCGCGTGCACGTTCCAGGCGAGACGTTGCTGGAGGCGCTGCCGGCCCTGCGCGAGGTCTATTGCGGCACGATCGCCTACGAGATCGAGCACATCTCGGACCACGCCGAGCGCGTGTGGCTTCGGCAGGCGATCGAATCCGGCCGCTACAGGGAGCCGTTGAGCGTCGAGGAGCGGGTGCGGCTGCTCGACCGTGTCTCACGGGCCGAAGGCTTCGAGCAGTACCTCCGGCGCGCCTTCCTCGGCCAGAAGCAGTTCTCGCTCGAAGGTCTCGACACGATGGTGCCGATGCTCGACGAAGCGATCGAGATCGCGGCAGGCGCAGGCGCCCACGAGGTCGTGATCGGAATGGCTCACCGCGGGCGGCTCAACGTGCTCGTCCACACCGTCGGCCGCTCGTACGAGTCGATCCTGCGCGAGTTCGAGGGCGAGCGCACGATCGACGCCGTCGTCGCGAACGACGAGGGCGGCACCGGCGACGTCAAGTACCACCTCGCCGCGGCCGGCACTCGCGCGACCGCGTCGGGCGAGGTGACGGTCACGCTCGCACCGAACCCCAGCCACCTCGAGGCCGTCGACCCCGTCGTCGAGGGCTGGACGCGAGCCGAGCAGACCGACCGCTCGTTCGGCGCCGGCATCCACGACCCCTCGGTCGCGCTGCCGATCCTGATCCACGGAGACGCGTCCTTCGCGGGCCAGGGCGTCGTCGCGGAGACGCTGAACCTGTCGAACCTCGACGGCTATACGACCGGCGGCACGCTGCACCTGATCGCCAACAACCAGGTCGGCTTCACGACCGACCCGGCGGAGGGACGCTCCACGCGGTACTCGAGCGACCTCGCCAAGGGCTTCGACATTCCGATCGTCCACGTCAACGCGGACGACCCGGAGGCGGCGATCTCCGCGATCCGGCTGGCGATGGCCTACCGGCAGGAGTTCGGGCACGACATCGTCGTCGACCTGATCGGGTACCGGCGCTTCGGCCACAACGAGCAGGACGAGGCCGCCTACACCCAGCCGCTGATGGTCGCGCAGATCGCAGCGCACCCGACCGTACACACGCTCTACGCGGCGCAGCTCGTCGAGGAAGGCGTCGTCAGCGCCGAGCAGGCGGCTGCCGTCTTCGACGAGGTGCAGGCGGAGCTGCGCGCAGCCCACGATCGGCTGAAGGCGTCGATTGCGGTGCCGCGCGCGATCAAGGAAGGGAAGATCCCCGCCGACACGGGCGAGGCGGTCGTCACCGCAGTCCCGGCGGATCGGCTCGAGCAGCTGAACGAGCAGTTGCTCGAGGTGCCGGAGGGCTTCGAAGGCAACGCCAAGCTGCTGAAGCAGCTCGAGCGCCGGCGCGAGGCGTTCCGCGAGGGCGGCATCGACTGGGGGCAGGGCGAAGCGCTCGCGCTCGCCAGCCTCCTCACCGAGGGGATTCCGGTCCGACTCACCGGCCAGGACACCGAGCGGGGAACGTTCTCGCACCGGCACGCGATGCTGCACGACCAGCGCACGGGCGAGACGCACGCACCGATCCAGCACCTCCCCGACGCCGCCGCGTCGATCGAGCTCTACAACTCGCCGTTGTCCGAATACGCGTGCCTCGGCTTCGAATACGGCTACGCGGTGGCGGCCCCGGACGCGCTCGTGCTCTGGGAGGCGCAGTTCGGCGACTTCGTCAACGGCGCTCAGATCGTCGTCGACCAGTTCCTCGTCGCCGGGCTCTCCAAGTGGGGCCAGACGGCGCGCCTGACGCTGCTGCTCCCGCACGGGTACGAGGGGAACGGCCCAGAGCACTCGAGCGCGAAGCTCGAGCGCTTCCTGCAGCTCGCCGCCCAGGAGAACATCCGGATCGCGAACTGCACGACCGCGGCGCAGTTCTTCCATCTGCTGCGCAGGCAGGCGCTCGACGCGACCGCCCGGCCGCTCGTCGTGATGACGCCGAAGGGGCTGCTGCGCCTGAAGCAGGCCGGCTCGACGCTGGCCGACCTCAGCGAGGGCCGCTTCGAGGCCGTTGCTCGACGACCCGCGCATCGGTTCGACCGTGGATCGGACCAGCGTGACTCGGCTCGTCCTCTGCTCCGGGAAGATCTTCTACGACATCGACGGTCACGAGGACCGGGCGGCCGCGACGGCGGTGGCGGTCGCGCGGCTCGAGCAGCTCTATCCCTTCCCGGTCGAGCCGGCCGCGGCGCTGACGGCCTCGTATCCGAACCTCGCAAGAGCTCATCTGGGCGCAGGAGGAGCCGCAGAACATGGGAGCGTGGCGGTCGATCCGCCACCGGCTCGAGGCGGCGGCACCCGACGGCGTCGCGGTCCGGTACGTGGGCCGCCCTTGGCGCGCGAGCCCGAGCGAGGGCTACCCGACCGCGCACCGGCTGGAGCAGGACCGGATCGTGCGCGAGGCGCTGGGGACGGCGTAACGCTAGCTCTAGCGGAGCTTGCGGCGCGCCAGGATCGCGGCCGCGACCTTGGGGCCATGGATGCGGGCGGTTCTGCAGCACCTGCTGGCGCTGTGCCGGAGGCAGCCGGCGCCACAGGTGGTAGGCGCCGAAGGCGAGCCCGAGCGGGCTGGTGGGGCGGAAGCGCGGCATCGACCCATGTTCGCACAACCCGCGACGGGTCGCGCTCACTTCTTCTTGTGGTTCCCGTTGCCGTTGTTGTCGTGGCCGTTGTTGCCGTGCTCCTTGCCGTCCTTACTCTCGCGGTCCTCGGCTCGCTCGGGCTGGTCGGCCGCGACGGCTCCACCGGCTCGACGGGAACCACGGGATCAGTGACGGCCGGCGGCTCCGCCTGCGCAGGCGCGAGCGGGGGATCGGGGCGCTGCACGGGCTTGTCGTGCTTCGGCTTTTCCTTGTGGCGCTTCTCCTTGTGCTGCTTGTGCTTCTTCGGCGCGGTCTCCGCGACCGCGCTCGGCTGCTCCTGGACCGAGACGGACGCCACGGGCCAGCACTGGGGGCGCCGGCGCGGGTTGGGGCTGGGGCTGGGGAGTCGGCGTGGGCTGCGGCTGGGGTGCGGGCGCCGGCTGCGGTGCGGGAGTGGGGGCCGGAGGCGCGCTCGGGACGGCGGCCGGGACGGGCGCCGGAACCGGCGCCGCTGGGAGCGCCGCCGCAGCGCGGAGCGCTGGTGCGTGGGGCCCGCACGACGACGAGGGCCGGGGCATGTCGGGTGTCGGTGCAGCGGGTCGTGGCGCTGGCGGAGCTGGACGGGCAGTCCGCCGGCTCGTGGAGCCGGTGCGCCTGGATCACGACCTCGGAGGTCGGCGCGGGAACGGCGAACATGTGTGAGGCCGGGGGCTTGGCCGCGCCCAGCGTCAGCGTTGGCAGCGCGATTGCGCCGGCGGTTCCTGCGGTTGCGAGCGCTACGGTGAGCGTTCGCACGATGGTCGGCCTCATGATCCTCCCCCCTCCTGCCGAAAAGACTCCTAAGGGAGTTATCGGCCGCCAATCGGGAAACCTGAAGGGCAAGATGCTGGGGAGTTTCAAACTCAAGTTGGTCGGCACGTTTCTGGCGCTTTCGGTGCTGCCGCTCGCGGCGGCCTTCTGGGGCTTCAGCCAGGTGGCCGAGCGGAGCGTCACGAGTAGCACCGACGATCGTCTCGAAGCCGGCCTCAGCGCCGCCCTCGTGGCCTTCGAAGACGAGCGCCGCCGGGCGGGGAGCGCCGCCGAGCGACTTGGCCGCGACCCGGCCTTCCAGGCCGCGGTGGCGCGCGACGACCGCGCCGCCATCACAGACCTGCTCCCCGCATCGCCTTCGCTGCGGGTGGAGATGCCCGGCGGGCCGTACGATCGGCCCGGTCCCGCCGCTCGCCGCCGAGACGGACGTCTCGCTCCTCGGCCCCGGCGGCCATTCGGTCACGATCGTCGCCGCGGTGCCGCTGACGCGGACGCTCGCGAACAGGCTGCACGCTCGGTCCGGCCTCGCGGCACCCGATGAGCTCGCCGTCGTGCGCTTCGACGACAGCATCACGGCTTCCTCCGATCCGTCGCTCCGGGGCGCCGTGGATCTCGTCCCCGGGCGGGTCGCGACGGAAGCGATCGGCGGCCGTAGCTATCGCGCTGTTGCAGCGCGTCTCGTGCCGGAGAACGGGATCGTGCTCGCGGCGGTCACGCCGAGCTCGGGCATCTCCGGGGAGAAGCGTTCGGCGATCGAGCGGCTGCTGCTCGGCCTGATCGGGTCGCTCGTGCTGATCGCGTGCGTCGCCTACCTTGCCGGCCGATCGATCGTCGGTGGCCTCGGCCCGCTCGTCGCAGCCGCGAACTCGATCGCTGCGGGGCGCCTTCGTGAGCGCGTGCCGGTCCGGGGACGCGACGAGTTCGCGGCTCTCGGGCGCGCCTTCAACGAAATGGCGGCTCAGCTGGAGGCTCGGCTGGAGGATCTCGAAGCCGAGCGCCGCCGGCTGCGCGACGCGAACGCCCGCTTCGGCGACGCGCTCGCATCCGCGCTCGACTCCGACCAGCTTCGGCGCGTGATCGTCGAGTCGGCGGTCGAGGCGACGCAGGCTGACGGGGGCCTCCTGATCGGCGAGGACGGCTCGGTCATCCAGACCGGTGACGTCGTCACCGGGCCGGAGCGGCTCGAGTTCGACCTGACGGCGGGCCGGCGCGGCTTCGGGCGGCTCGTCGTCGTCGGCTCGGCGTTCGACGATGGAGGAGCGGATGACCGCGGCCTTGCTGGCCGGCCAGGCCGTCGTCGCGCTCGAGAACGCGCGCCAGCACCGGATCGTCGAGCGACAGGCTCTCGTGGACGGGCTCACCGGGCTCGCAAACCGGCGGCAGGCCGACGAGACGCTTGCGAGCGAGCTCGTGCGCGCGGAGCGCCTGGGCGGTCCGGTCGGGCTCATCCTCGCCGACGTGGACGACTTCAAGGCGGTCAACGACCGTCACGGCCATCCGACGGGCGACATCGTCCTGCGCGACCTCGCCGAGACGCTCCGGGAGACGGTGCGCGAGATCGACACTGCCGCCCGCTGGGGCGGAGAGGAGTTCGCGGTGATTCTTCCCGGCACTGACCTCGAGGGCGTCGCGCAGCTGGCAGAGCGTCTCCGCGTGGCGCTGTCCGAGCGCGAGATTCTCTCGGTGGTCGGCGAACCGCTGCACGTCACCGCGAGCTTCGGCGCCGCCGCATCGACGAGCTCGACCACGCTCGCAGAGCTCGTCGCGGCCGCCGACGAGGCTCTCTACCGAGCCAAGCGGGCTGGGAAGGATCGCGTTTACGCCGGCACGGAGCCGGTGACGCAGCAGTAGGGAAACGCCCGCAAAGCAGGAGATTTTCCGGGGACTGCGCTACAATCGACCCCCAACACGATCGCCTTTCGCACTGACCGTCCTGTCCACGACCACGGAGGCACCATGCCGGTTGAGACCCCCTCGCTCTTCGCCCGCGTCATCCAGGATCACCTCGAGCTGAAGCGCCGTAACGCCGAGCTCGAGCCCGCGATGCCGATCGACGGCTACCGCATCGACGATCCGTTCGACAACCACCCGCTGTTCAAGACCGAGGAGCAAGCCCGGCTGGAGGAGACCATGGACGGCGAGGAGCCGGCCGTGCAGATCGAGGCCGCCGTGCTGGCCTGGCCCGGAGAAAACACGGTCGAGGACGTCGTGTCCGCCGACGCAGAGACCCGCGGAAGACACGAGCCTCTGGTCGAAGTCGCGCGACTTCGACTGGGGCGACTGACTTTCGCCCACGGCCGCGCCGAACCTCCCGTGCCTGGTCTGGCAGCCGGATCGCTAGGGCGCCGCTAGGCGTGCCGGCGCGCCCTCTTCGGAGGCCGCCGGCAGCGCATCCTCCACGAGCTTGTGCGCGAGCCGGCGGAACGGTCCCGCCTGCGACATCAGCTCCTGCTCGGTGCCCCGCTGGACGATCCGGCCGTGCTCGAGCACCAGGATCTCGTCGGCGCGGCGGACCGTGGCAAGGCGGTGCGCGATGATGATCGACGTGCGTCCGGCGAGCAACCGGTCGAACGCGCGCTCGATCAGGATCTCCGTCGGCCGGTCGATGTTCGACGTCGCCTCGTCGAGGATCAGGATCCGCGGGTCCGCGAGCAGGGCGCGCGCGATCGAGATCAGCTGGCGCTCACCTGCCGAGAGGCCGGCGCCACCCTCCCGGACGACGTGGTCGAGCCCGTGCTCGAGGCGGGCGGCCACCCGGTCGACGCCGACGGCCGCCGCGGTCGCACGCACCTCGTCGTCGGACGCGTCCGGCTTCGCGAAGCGGATGTTGTCGGCGATCGTGCCGCTGAAGAGAAACGGTTCCTGGAGCACGACGCCGAGCTGGCGCCGGTAGCCGACGAGCTCGACGTCGCGCAGGTCGGTGCCGTCGACGCGCACTGCGCCCTCGTCGGGATCGTAGAAGCGGGCGATCAGCTTCGCGGTCGTCGACTTGCCGCCGCCGGATTCGCCGACGAGAGCGATGCAGCCGCCCGGCGGCACCGAGATCTCGATCTCGTGCAGCACGGGCTCGTTGCCGTAGGCGAAGGTGACTCGGTCGAGCTCCAGCCGGCCGTCGATCCGGCCGAGCGTGCGGGCGTCCGGCTTGTCGGCCACGTCGCTCTCGGCGTCGAGCACCGAGCTGATCTTGTCCATCGCGGCGCTGGCGGCCTGCACCTGGCCGTAGAGCTCGGACAGCTCCTGGAGCGGCTGGAAGACGAGTGCGAGCAGGCCGACGGCCGCGATCAGCGTCCCGATCTCCATCGTGCCGGCGCCGATGAATTGCGCGCCGGCGTACAGAACGGCGCCGGTGGCAATGGCTCCGAGCAGCTCGATCGCCGGGAAGAAGACCGAGTAGATCTTCTGCACGTGGACGTTCGCAACGCGGTTCTCCTCGTTCAGGCCGTCGAACTCGGCCTGGAAGGCGCGCTCGCGGTTGAACGCCTGGATCACCGCCATGCCCGGCGACGGACTCGGCCAGCTGAGCCGTCACGATCGCGATCCGCGTCCGCACGTCCGCGGCGGCGATGTGGGAGATCCGCTGGAACCAGCGCGTGATCACGATGCCGGGCGGGAGCACGCACAGCGCGACGAGTCCGAGGCGCCAGTCGAGCAGGAAGAGCCCGCCGATGGCGGCGACGAACGTCAGCGAGTTGACGACGAGCGTCGTCAGTCCCTGGTTGAGGACGTCCGAGAGCGCGTCGACGTCGCTGTTGAGGCGCGAGATGATCCAGCCCGCCTTCTGCTGCGAGAAGTACCGCAGCGACAGCGAGGTGAGATGGTGGAAGAGGTCGCGTCGAAGCTCGAGCACGATCCGCTGGCCCACGCTCGCAAGGCCGAGCCAGGTCAGCGTGCCGAGCACCCACGCCGCCGCGTTGACGCCGACGTACGCGAGCACCGCGAGCAGCAGCCGGTGCTCGTCTCCGGCGCGAATACCGTTGTTGGTCGCGTCCTCGACCAGGAGCCAGCCGGTCACCGGCGCAGCAGCGGAGAGCGCCGCGAGCACGGCGATCACGATCATCTGCCCCTTGCGCTCGGCGGCGTAGGGAAGGAGGCGGGAGAGGCCGGTGTGACGCGCTACGCGGCAACGGACTCGTCTCCGAACAGAGCGGTGAAGAGCCCGCCCGCGGCGAGCAGCGCGGCCGGCCGGCCTTCTTCGACGACCCGGCCGCCGTCGAGCACGACCGCGCGATCGGCGACGCCGATCGTCGAGAGGCGCTGCGTCGCGACGAGGACGGTCCGGCCCGCAACGGCAGGGCGCAGGTTCTCGACGAGCAGCCGCTCGGTCTGCGTGTCGACGGCCGACATCGGGTCGTCGAGCACGAGCACGCGCGCGCCTGCGAGCAGCGCCCGGGCGAGCGCGACGCGCTGGCGCTGGCCGCCGGACAGGTTGATGCCGCGCTCGCCGATCAGCGTGTCGTAGCCCTCCGGCAGCTCGTCGACGAAGCGCGGAGACTCCGGCGGCGTCGCAGGCGGCGAGCACGTCCTCCCAGTCGGCGTCGGGCCGCGCGGAGAGCAGGTTCTCGCGCAGGAGGACGGAGAAGAGGACGGGCTTCTGGGTCACGATCGCAACCGACCGGCGCAGCTCCGCAACGGGCACGTCGCGCGTGTCGACGCCGCCGATGAGGACGCGGCCGCCGGTCGGGTCGTAGAAGCGTGGGAGCAGGTTGAGGAGCGTCGTCTTCCCCGAGCCCGTCGGGCCGCAGACGGCGACGATCTCACCCGGCTCGACGGCAAGGTCGACGCCACGGAGCACCTCGGCCTCGGTCCCGTACGCGAAGCGAACGTCCTCGAAGCGCACCCGCAGCGGCCCGTCCGGGAGCGGCTTCGGCTCGGCCGGCTCGGCGAGCGGCTCGATCCCGTCCAGCCACGCGAAGCTTCGCCCCGCCGACGCAACCGCACGCTGGCCGAGGTTGATGATCCAGCCGAGCGCCTCGAGCGGCCAGACGAGCTGGAGCAGCAGCGTGATGAAGAGCATGAACTCTCCGATCGTCAGCTGGCCTGCGATCACCTCGCGCCCGCCGAAGAGGAGCACGGCGGCAATCCCGAGCGACGGCAGGAAGAGGAGGCCGGGGAGGAAGTACGCCTCCACGGACGCCGCCCGCATCGTCTCGTGGCGTACCGCCTCGGCGCGGCCGAGGAAGCGTGTCCGCACGTCGTCCTCGCGGCCGAACGCCTGCACCATCTCGATCCCGACGACCGCCTCGTCGGTCGCCTCCGCGAGGTGGCCCTTCTTCGCCTGGACGAGGCGCGAGATCGGGAAGAGCTTGTGCGCGAAGAACCAGGTCAGGACGGCGATCGGGGGCATCGCGAGCGCGGCGTAGAGCGCGAGCCGTGCGTTCACGAGCCGTGAGGACGATCGCCGCGCCCGTGATCATCATCGCGCTCTGGACTCCCTGGACGACGCCCCAGCCGATGAAGTAGCGCACCGGGTAGATGTCGTTCGTCGCGCGCGAGATCACCTCGCCGGTCGCATGCCGGTCGAAGAACGCCCGCGGATAGGTGAGATAGGCGTGGTAGAGCATCCCGCGCAGGCGAGCCTCGACTGCGATCCCGACTCGGGCGGTTGCGAAGCGGCGCGCGAAGTTGACGCCGAACCGCAGCGTGGCGAGCACGACGATGATCCCGAGGTACGGCAACAGTCGGCCGTCGTGTGGACCGACGATTGCCTCGTCGATCACGTTCTTGATCAGGATCGGGATCGTGATCGAGAGCGCCGTGAAGGCGAGGGCGCACGCGAGCCCGAGCCCGGCCAGGCGGCGCTGCTCCCACCAGAGCGGGAAGAGCCGGCGCAGGGTCGGCCGGAGGGCTAGGTCAGGGGGGTCGACGTGATCCAAAGCGGCTTTTGACGGTACCAGCAGCCTCCGCTGGGCCATTCGGCGCACCGATGACACCGGCTACGACATCAAGATTGGCATCGGAGTGACTTGACAAGACATCATAATGATGTCATAGTGAGGTCATGCAAATGGCACACCACATCCACGCGATCCAGGAGGACCTCGCCGCGGCCGCGTCGCTTGCCGCCGACGAGGCCACCGTGGAGGCCGGGCGCCGGCTGACGCAGGCGCTCGGCTCGTCGCTGCAGCTGCGGCTGCTCGACGTCGTCAGCGAGGCGGCGCTCGCGCTGTCCGACTCGGTTCCCGGCCGCATCGAGGTTCGCCTCTCCGGCCGCGATCCGGAGCTCGTCTACATCGAGGAGGAGGAGGCGGAGCCGGAGCCCACGCAGGCCGGCGCCGACGACTCGTTCTCGGCCCGCATCACCCTGCGCCTGCCCGAAGGGCTGAAGGCGCAGATCGAGGTGGCCGCCAACATCGAGGGCGCCTCCGTCAACACGTGGATCGTGCGCGCGCTTCAGCGCGGGCTCGAGCCGCGTACCCGTTCCGTCCGCTCCAGCCGGCGTCTGTCCGGCTACGCAGACAGCTAAGAGGAGGAGGAACCATGCCCCATCTTCACCTAGACCCGTTCGTTGGCCGCCTGGTGCGCGTCCCCGACGATTGGTTCTACCCCGCCGGCGATCGGCGAGTCGTCAGGCCGACGCGTCGCAAGGAGGCCCGCCGTGCACACGTTTGACACTCCCGGACAGCCGAGACTGCGCGTCCGCAATCCCTCCGGCCTGATCTCGGTCGAAGCGGCCGAGACCGACCAGACGACCGTGGAGCTCGTGGCGCTCCGCGACGACGATGCCACACGCGAGGCGATCGAGAGGGCGACGGTCGAGCTGAACGGAAACGAGGTCTTGGTCGAGATCGGCGTCGCCGGCAAGGGCTTCGGCGTCGGTCCCGCCTGGATCTCGTTCGGCCGCACGCCTCAGGTCGGCGTACGCATCCGCTGCCCTGAAGGCGCCGATCTCGACTGCACGACCGCCTCCGCCGACGTCGCCGCCAGGGGCCGGCTCGGAGAGGTGGAGGTCAAGACCGCCTCCGGGGACGTTGCCGTCGAGCACGTCGCCGGGCTGCTGCTGCAGTCCGCGAGCGGCGACGTCCGGGCAGCCTTGGTCGACGGCGAGGCCAGGGTCCAGACGGTCTCGGGCGACGTCCGGCTCGGCTCCGTCGGCGGCCCGGCCGAAGCGACGCTCGTCTCGGGCGATCTCGCGATCGACGAAGCGCAGTCGGACCTGTCCGGCAAGACCGTCTCGGGCGACCAGCGCATCGGCGCGATCCGCGAGGGGCAGATCAAGCTCCAGTCGGTCTCCGGCGACGTCCGGCTCGGCGTCCGCCCCGGTACGAGGCTGCGCATCGACGCCTCGTCGACGAGCGGCGACATCAGCTCCGAGTTCGACGTCAAGGACCAGCCGTCCGAGGCGCCGAGCGGCTCCGAGGCGCGGCTGCAGATCAAGACGGTGAGCGGCGACGTCGAGATCACCCGGGCCGCCTAGTGCGGCGGCCCGGGTGGGTCAGTCGCCGCCGATGGCCTCGGCGAGCAGCGCGCCCGCGTAGCACTGCCAGGCCAGATCCGGCTGCGCGCGCAGCTGTGCGAGCGCCGAGGAGACCGACGACCAATCCCTCGGCGTCGGTTGCGAGCACGCCGAGGGAGTCTTCGAGCCGGGCGCGCGCGCCCGGCTCGTCGAGGTCGGCCGCGACCGCCGAGACGGCGCGGCCGTCGAGCTCGAGCTCGCGGCGCGGGATCGCCGCCTGCGGCGAGCAGCAGCTCCGCGCGCCGCACGGTCGCGCGCACCTCCTCCTCGTCGAGCTCGATCCCCTGCCCGGCGAGCCAGGCCAGGCCTAGTAACAGACTGTTACTAGGCCCGGCTTCGAGCAGTTCCAACAGCTCGCGCATGCGGCGAAGTTAACGGAGCGCCAAGTAACAGACTGTTACTTGGCGCTCACGTCGGTTACGGGATGTAGGCCAGGTCCTCCGGCGGTGCGCCGACCATCGGCGTCTCGAAGAGCGGCCCGCCGCCATCCGGGTCGATCACGGTCGCGCCGCCCGACGCGAAGAACAGCGCGATCTGCGTCCTGCGCGGCCACCGCAGCTTGGGCGCACCGGCGGCGTGCCCGCGATGTTGGTCAGGAACGTGTGCGGGTTCTTCGGGAACGCCGGACCGAGCCGCGAACGCGAGGTCGTTCCGGAAGAGCGTCGTCCGGTCCTGCGAGCTCGCCGGCGCGGATGATCGCCGACGTCGTCGGGTTCGGGACGGTCTGGTCACCCCGGGCGAACTGGAGGATGATCGACTTCGCCGGGAACGCCCGCGAGCGGCTCAGCGCGGAGATGGGGCGCGTACGCGACCGGGTTGCCCGCCTGCGACGTCCACTCCGACCACTCGAGCAGCTGTTGGATCGCCGACGCGCCCGGGACGGTGTCGACGAGCGGCGGCAGATTCCGCAGCGGAATGTTCTCGTCGAACTGGAACAGTCCGGGCAGGTTCGCGAGCGCCGGCGACCGGCCGACGAGGCTGAGCCAGACGAGCGGCCGGAAGGCCGGGCCGAGCCGCGCGATCTCGATGATCGCGCCGCCCGGGACGTTCGGGACGCCCAGCCGGACGTTCGGCTCGACGGCGAGGAACTTCGTGCCGTAGATGCCGCCGAACGACTGGCCGAAGTACGAGATCCGCGACGCGATCGAGATCGCGCGCCCCGTTGCCGTCGACGTCCATCCCGACCTCGATCTCGCGGACGAGCTGCATCAGGTCGATCACGGTCTGCCGCAGGCCGTCGCGGCTGGCGACGAGCGTCTGCGGCGGCGACCGCGTTGACGCCCTCGGTCGATGTCGATGCGCCGTTCGCCGTTCTGGTCGATCCCACGGCCGCCGGCCGGAAGCAGCGACGGGCGCGCCGGTCGCTGCGGATGACGGTCAGGGTTCCGAGTGGGCCGAAGCCGTGGCCGACGACGTTGATCGCGATCGTCGCGATGCCGCGCCTCGCCATCGAGCCGGCGACGAGCGAACGGGCTCGCGTTCTTGTTGTCGGTGAAGCCGTGCCCGTAGATGGCGACCGGCCAGCCGCCCGCGGGAGCGGGTCCGGCCGGGAGGAAGAGGTTGAAGTAGAGGCGGTTCGTCCCCTGCACCGCGGGCACGCCGGTGCGGGTGCCGACGGCGGGGATCACCTTCGACGACGTCTCGTAGTCGGGCGAGTTGAAGGCGCCGAACGCGATCGTGCCGACGCTCCGGCGAGGACACGAGAGCGGGTCGGTCGGCGCGAACGAGCTGGCGAAGGCCGGGGTGGTGCGCGTCTGCCGCGTGAACTGGACACCGACGTCACGCTCGCGAGCGGGAACACCGTCCGCTCGCCGCCGCGTGCCGATCACGAAGTCGGCCGGGGCCGGGGTCGACGCCTTGATCTGGCCGCGCACCTGCTCGAGCAGCGCGTCGCGCTCTGCGTCGTGAAGAGGCTCGCGGCGGCGACGTCCTCCCTGCCGACGCCTGCGGGGAGCGAGTGGTTGAGCGCCGCGATCAGCTCCTTGCGGTAGGCCTTGTCGGCCGCGTCCTTGGCGTGGCCGAAGTTCAGATCCTGGAGGAGCGAGGAAGCCTCGATCGGGTCGCCGGCGGCGTCCTTGACGCCGTTCGTGACGACGAGCAGGTAGCGCGTGTGCTGGTCGAGCAGCTGGTCCGACTCGGCGTGGAGCGTGTTCACCGCGGGCTCCCAGGCGATCTGGTTGATCCCGGTGACGTCGCCGTCGGAAAGGCGGACGAGGAAGACGTTCTCGCTCGAGACGCTCGCGACGTCGATCGCGCCCGTGAACGGGATCGAGAGCCGGGGCTGGAGGTTGAAGCCGTCCAGCGTGTTGAGGACGTCGATGTCGAGGCAGTCCGACGGGCGGACGGCGCAGTTGGGCTTGGGCAGGTCCACGCGCACGCCCGTGAGCTGCGTTGCGTCTGCGACCGTGTAGCGGTCGGTCGGGAACGGAGCGCCCGACGGGCTCGACGGGTCGGAGCTCGGAGCGCACGCCGGCCGCATGCGCGGTCGCGGGTGCAAGCACGAAGCGTGACGAGGGCCACCAGGATCAGGCGGCGCGGCAACGACGACATCTGAATCTCCTTTGGTTTCTCCCCATGTTCCGAGGCGTCGGACCCGCATTGCCCGGCACCCGACGCTACCACGGTGCGCTCCGGGGTTCAACGCGCCTCAGGCGACGACGTTCGCGCCGGCGCGGGAGCGCTCGAACCAGTCCGAGTACCCGCCCTCGAAGGAGCGGGCCTCGCCGCCGTCGACCTCGACGATCCGGTCGACGATCCGGTCGAGGAAGTAGCGGTCGTGGGAGATCACGCAGACGGTGCCGGGGAATTCCTCGAGTGCCGCCTCGAGCGCCTCGACGGAGTCGATGTCGAGGTGGTTCGTCGGCTCGTCGAGCACGAGCAGGTTCGGCTGGGCGAGCATCAGCAGGAGCAGCTGCAGCCGGGTTCGCTCTCCGCCGGAAAGGAGCTTGTTCGCCCGCCGCACCTGCTCGTACGGGAAGAGGAACTTCATCAGCAGCGAGACGGCCTCGCCCTCGGAGCAGCGGTGCGCGAGCCGGACGGTGTCGAGCGGGCTCGATTCGGGGTCGAGCGTCTCCTGATCCTGGGCGAGATAGCCGATCCGGATCGACGGGCCGACCCAGACCTCGCCCTCGGTCGGCTCGAGCTCGCCGACGACGGTCTTCAGCAGCACGCTCTTGCCCGCGCCGTTCGCGCCGACGAAGCCGACCCGCTCGCCGTGCATGACCGTCAGCTCGACGTCGGCGAGCACGACGTCCTCGCCGAACTGGATCCCGACGTGGCGGAGCTCGAAGACGCGCTGGCCGCCGCGCACGTGCGGGTGGAGCCGCAGCGCGATCTTGCGCCGCTCGAGCACGGGCCGGTCGACCTTCTCCATGCTGTCGATCTGCCGCTGCTTGTTGCGCGCCTGCCTGATGTTGCGCTGGTCCGGCACCCAGCTCGCCCAGAGCTTGAAGCGCCGGATCGCCTCCTCCAGCCGCTCGATCTCCTTCTGCTGCGTGACGTACTGCTGCTGCTGGCGCTGCAGCTCGAGCTCGCGGGCGAGCGTGTAGGCGGAGTAGTTGCCCGGCCACATCCGGATCCGGCCCCGGTCGAGCTCGGCAATCTGGCTGACCGTCTCGTCGAGCAGGTAGCGGTCGTGCGAGACGGCGACGGCGGCGCCGTCGAAGGCGGCGAGGAGGCGCTCGAGCAGCGAGCGGCCGACCGCGTCGAGATGAGCCTCCGGCTCGTCGAGGAGCAGCACGTCCGGGTCCTGGGCGAGGCAGGCGGCGAGCGCGATCAGCTTGCGCTGGCCGCCGGAGAGGGCGCTCGTCGGCAGGGTCAGGTCGGCTTCCTCGATCCCGACGTCGAGCAGCATCGCGCGGGCCGCGGCCGTCGATGCTCGGCCCGCCGGCGGCCTCCCAGCGCTCGACGAGCTCCTCCTGCCGGCGGAGGACGCGCGACATCTTGTCGAGATCGGCGGCGAGCTCCGGCGAGGCGAGCTGGTCGGCGACTCGATGCAGGTCGCGGTCGAGCTCGTCGAGGTCGGGACGGGCAGCACGGACGGTCTCGAGCGGCGTCCGCTCGTCCCCGAGTGGATGCTGCGGCAGGAACGAGACGACGATGCCGCGACGACGCACGGACGTGCCGGCGTCCGGCTCCTCGAGCCCGGCGATCAGGCGCAGCATGGTCGACTTGCCGGACCCGTTCGCGCCGATCACGCCGACGCGGGCGCGCGGCTCGATCGCGAAGTCGAGCCCGTCGAGCACGGTTCGGCTGCCGAACGACTTGCGGACGGCGTTCAGCGATGACGAGCGCCATCTAGGCCCCGCGGACGACCGAGAGCACGTACTCGTCCTTGCCTTCGCGCAGCGCGTCGGCGAGGCGCGCGTCGCCGGAGATCCCGGTGCGGGCGGCGAGCACCTCGTACAGCCGCTCGTCGCTCAGGCCGGCGGCGCGGCCCGCGTGCACGAGCCGCTCGATCACCGGCAGCGGCTTTCCGTCCGGCCCGAACTGCCAGGCCGGATAGAGGTAGTCGTAGCCGCCGGCGCGGCGGACGCCGAGCAACTCGCCGGCGCGGCGCATCGCGTCGAGCCGCTGCGTGCCGACGCCGAGCCGGCTCGAGAGCCACGAGCCCGACAGCGATTCCTCGGCCAGCTTCACGTCCACGGCCAGAATCATGCCCGTGCGAAGCGGACTATGCTGGACGGCATGCCAGGCATCGGTCATTGGGAGTTGATCCTGCTCGGGGTCGTGCTGGTCCTGCTCTTCGGCTCGAAGCAGGTGCCGCAGATCGGGCGCTCGCTGGGACGCGGGATGCGCGAGTTCAAGCAGACGGTCGGCATGGTCGACCCGCGCGAGGACGTCCGCCGCGCGATGGAGGCTCCGGAGGACGAGACGCGGGTCGTCGGAGACGACCCGCGCGACTAGTCCTAACGCGTTACGGCAGCGGAACGAACTGCCCGAGGAACGCCCGCGCAGACGCTGTGTCGGTGCGGTACGAGAAGTCGTTCCCGATGCAGTTCGCGTTCTGCGCCCACGAATTCACGCCGATGACGAGATTCGAGTCGCCGTAGAGAATCGGTCCGCCCGAGTCGCCGAGGCAGGTGCCACTCCCGCCGGTTCCGTTCCCGCGGGAGTTCGACGTCTGGAGCCCGTAGCCACGAACGTTGTTCGAGTTGACGTTCCGGATCTGGGCCGTCCCGGTCACCCGCTCGAAGGCAGGGCCAACGAGGGATTGCAGGCCGTAGCCCACGACTGTGACGTCCAGATCTTGCTGGCCCTTCTGCGTCGAGAACGAGTCGAGATAGCCACTCACGGGCAGCCGGCCGTACTCGGCCAACACAATCGGCGGGCCGAGTTCCAGGCGCACAACGCCGAGATCGCCCGTGTTGGGGACGTCGATCGTCGGTGAGAACTCGGGGCTCGTATAGGCCCGACCAGCCGACGCGGGTGGGAAGCCCATGACCCGGGGCGAGTTCCACACGATCACCGGCGCGGTCACGCCGGCCGTACAGTGGCCGGCGGTCACGATGACCGTCGGCGACACGAGCGTCCCGGAACAGAGATTCGCAGCGCCATTAGGGCCGATGAGACGCAGTGCAACCACGTAGGGATGTCGGTTCCCGTCCGGTTCCCCGTTGACGATCGCGTGCGCGCTACCGGCTGCAAGCAGCGCCGCAAACGCTGCGAGTAGAAGCTTCCGCAAGGTGTTTTTCCTCCCTAAGAGGTTGATTAGACCCACTAAGCCTAGTCTCTTTGCAGGAATACGACTTCCCTCGTTAGGGGCAGTTCCTAAAGGCGGCGTTGATCGGACGCGACCGTGACAGCAGCGATGAGACCCCCTGCGATCGCGACGATCCCTCCCGCCAGCAGCGCGTATTCGAACCCGTCCATGAACGCCACGGGAAACCGCGGATCGCCGGGGTCGAGGTCGCCGATCTGCGCTGCGAAGATGGCGCCCATCACGGCGACCCCCAGCACGCCGCCGGTCTGGCGAAACGTCGTCACGACGCCCGAGGCGACACCCGCCTTGTCGTCCGGCACGGAGGCGAGCACTGCGGCGCTTGCAGGCGCGAGGGTCATGCCCACGCCGAGCCCACCCAAGAGGAGCCCCGGCAGCAAGTCGCCGAACGTCGAGTCGAGACGGAGGCGGGACTCGAGGAGCAGCGAGACGCCGAGCACGACCATCCCGGCCGCCATCGGCCAACGTGCGCCGACTCTGTCGGTGAGCCTTCCGGCAACTGGAACGCTCAGCGCCAGGAGGATCGTGAACGGCAGCAGGGTCGCGCCCGTGCGGAGTGCGCTGTAACCGAGCACGTTCTGCAGGTAGATCGAAACGAAGAAGAAGACGCCGAAGAGGGCGAAGAAGCTGAGCAGGCTGACCGTGTTGGCGCCGCTGAAGGTGCCGTTGCGAAACAGCGAGAGGTCGAGCATCGGCTTTCGTGACCGCAGCTCGACCACGATGAACGTGACGAAACCTGCGGCGGCCGCGGCGAGACACGCGACGATCGGGGCCGACGTCCAGCCGTAACGGTTCGCCTCGAGGAGCGCGAACGTGAGCGCAAAGAGCGCTACTGCGGACGAGGCGAGCCCCGGGAGGTCGAGGGCCCGGTCGAGCGAGCGGTCGCGCGACTCCGGCACGAGCAGCAGCGCCGCGACGACGCCTGCCGCACCGATCGGCACGTTGACGTAGAAGATCCAGTGCCAGTTGATCGTCTCGATGAGCGCTCCGCCGACGAGCGGCCCGAGCGCGAGCCCGATCGACGAGACGCCGACCCAGATGCCGATCGCGGTCGCCCGTTCCCGGGGATGAAACGTGGCCGAGATGATCGAGAGCGTGGAGGGCAGGACGAGCGCCGCTCCGAGGCCCTGCATGGCGCGGGCCGCGATCAGCAGGCCCCCGCTCCCGGCGAGGGCGCAGGCGAGCGAGCTGACGGTGAAGACGATGAGGCCGAGGACGAAGATCTTGCGGCGCCCGAGATGGTCCGCGAGCTTGCCGGCCGAAAGCAGGAACACGGCGAATGCGAGCGCATAGGCGTTGACGGTCCATTGGAGCTGGGACAGCCCGATCCCGAGCTCTGCCTGGATCGCCGGGAGCGCGACGTTCACCACCGTCAGGTCGACGTAGATCATGAACAGCGCGAGTGAGAGCACCGCCAGCGACCACCAGCGCCTGCTGCTCTCGAAGATCGGTACCGCGGCAGCGAGCTCGCTCACAACCGCGAGGCTGACCTTTGCCGCAGGCGCCGTCAAGCGTGATACTCGCCCGGGCGGTGTTCGTTCGCGACTACATGGCGCGGCATACCAATCCGTGGAACCGCGCCCTCCACCTCGTCGGGGTCCCGCTCGCGCCCGTTCTCTTCCTCTACTTCCTCGCTCGCGGCCGCTGGCTCGAAGCCGGGGCCGCGTTCGTGGTGGGCTACACGCTGCAGTGGCTCGGCCACCGCATCGAGGGCAACAGCATGTGGGACTCGCTCGAGGGGAAGCTCGTCAAGGCGCTCCTCCGTCCGTTTCGCGGCTCGCCGGAGCCGGCCCCGGCGGAACGGCGAACCGTCTCACTCGTCACGGGTGGCTCGGGCTTCGTCGGCAACCGGCTGGCACGGGCGCTCGTCGAGCGTGGCGACCAGGTGCGAGCGCTCGTGCGCGATCCCGCCGGCGCCGCCGACCTGAGCACGCTCGGGGTCGAGCTCGTGCAGGGCGACATGACCGACGAGGCTTCTCTTCGCCGGGCGGTGGACGGCGTCGATCGCCTGTTCCACACCGCCGGGCTCGTCGGCGACTGGCTCGATCGCCGACAGGCCGTGGACGTCAACGTCGAAGGGACGCGTCGCCTACTTGCGGCAGCCGTCGAGGCGGGTGTCACCCGCGCCGTGCACGTGAGCTCCCTTTCGGTCCTCGGCACCAAGCACCATCACGGCACCGACGAAACAGGTCCGTACGTCTACGGGGACGCGTACACGGACACGAAGATCGACAGCGAGCAGGTGGCGCGCGAATTCGCGGCCGGCGGCAGGATCGAGGTTGTCGTGCTCCGCCCGGGCTTCGTCTACGGCGCCGGCGACAACCACATCCTCGTGCCGCTGGTCGAACGGCTGCGCAGCGGGCGGTTCGCATTCATCGGCGACGGCAGCAAGGAGATGAACACCGTGTACATCCGCGACGTTGTCCGTGCCGCTCTGCTGGCCGATGAGACCGCCGCCGCGGCGGGCCAGGTGTACAACATCACGGACGGTCGGAACACGACGATCCGCGAGTTCGTGACGTTCATCACCGACTATCTCGACGTGCCGGCACCGACGAGGCGGGTGCCGGCTGCCTTTGCCAGGGCGGCCGCCGCCGTCATGGAGTCGGTCGCGCGCGCCGTGGGGGCGAAGACCCCGCCGCCCCTGAACAGGAGCAGGCTCCGGTTCCTCTACTACAACCAGCGCTTCTCGATCGAGAAGGCGCGGCGAGAGCTCGGCTACGACCCGCAGATCTCCTACCGCGAAGGCCTGCCGCCGGCCCTCGACTGGATCCAGGCCGTGGAGCGGAGTAAGGAAGATCCTCTGTACGAGCCCCCGCATCGACCCACGCAGCTTCAGGGGTCTTAGCGCGTCAGAAATCTGCTCCTGCAGATTTCTGACCTGCGCAGTACAGTGGAGCGTGCCGGGATCGAACCGGCGACCTCCGCGTTGCAAACGCGGCGCTCTCCCAGCTGAGCTAACGCCCCGAACGGCGCCCAGTGTAGAGAAGCCGTGAGAAGGGGGAGCGCCGCGAAGCGGCGCTCCCCCTTGGCGAGCAGGCTTCCTAGCCGAAGCGGAAGTACGCCACCGAGCTGCTCGCTCCCTCGATCTGGAGCGTCAGCCGGCGGCAATGCCCGCCCAGGTCGGGTCGGTGACCCAGTTGACCTGGAACTCGTTGCCCTTCTTCGTCGGATTGCCCGTCGTCTGGATCGGCGTCGGGGCAGCCGTCGAGCGCAGGTCGTCGCAACCCACCGGCTCGGAGACCAGCGTTACGTCCTGCCCCGGTGCGAGCCCGGTGATCGAGTACTTCACGGGCACGGTGTCGCCCGCGTCGCGCTCGTTCAGCGTCGGCGCGGCCTTGATCGGCGGCCGGAACGAGCCCGCCGTGGCCGAGCAGGTCGCCGGCACGCTGAAGTTCTGCGAGTTGTCTGTCCGGCTCGTCGACAACCCCTGCACCGCGCCGGTGCCGAGGCCGCGCTTTGCGAACCCGCGCCAGATCTCGCACTGGTTCGCGCCGCCTGTCAACGCCCTGTCGGCTGTGAGGATCGCGTCACGACCGTCGACGAAGCCGGGACCGCACGGCTGGAACTTCATTCCGTCGGTCACGAGCTGGATCGCCAGGTTGTTGCCCCCGGTGAACCAGTCGTCGTAGACGTTCGGGTTGTAGCCGTACTTCGCGATCAGGTTCCAGTACACCTCCCACAGCATCGTGTTCCAGACGTAGCCGACGCCGTGCGGCTGGGAGATGTTGACCGTGTCCTTGATCGAGTCGTACGTCGACGGGTTGACCGACATCACGGTCGAGTACGGCGTCGGGCGGATGCCCGGGCCGTCCGCCGGCTGGAAGCTCACGTACGAGCCGATGCCGCGGGCCGTGGTGGCCGTATCGGACGGGCTCGTCGTCAGCACGAGGCCGTAGAAGTCGCTCCAGCCCTCGCCCATGTGCTCGAGGTGGACGGCCGTGTTGAGGCACCCGATCACGCCCGGGCCGCCTGTGAGGCGGTTCGAGATGCCGTGGCCGTACTCGTGCGCGATCACGCCGTTGTCGAGGTCGGAGTCGCGGTCGGGCACCCCGCCCGTGCCGTCCGAGATCGTGACGACGTTGCCCACGCTCGGCCTGAGCGTGTTCCCGTCCTCGAGCGTGACCATCACCGACGGGATCGTGATCGACGGATCGGCACCGCCCATGGCGGTCGCCGGGCCGGCGATGTTGTTCGCAACGATCACCATCAGCGCCCCGAGATCCTCGGCCTTCTTGACCTTGCCGACGAACGCGCACGTGCCGCGGTCGATCAGCGCGATCTTGCCTGCCGGGTTCGCGAGGTACGGGTCGAGCGGGATCGGCAGCGCGCTGCCGATCGGGTAGGCCGGGTCGCAACCGCGCCCGACGTAGACGACCTCACCCGTGATCGGGCCCGTCGTGACGAGGCTCTCGCCGAAGCCGGCCATCGGCCCGAAGAACGTCCGCCCGGCGAGCGGGCCGCTGTTGACGACGATCGGGTTCGGGGCCGACGAGCGCCACTCGAACATCTGCATCCGCGGCCGGACGCCGTCGACGTCAGTGCCGAAGTTGGCGTTGTTGCGGCCGCTGCCGTCCTGCGCCTCGGCGCGGACATAGTCGCTGCCCAGGCCGAGCCCGGTGTAGTTCGTCTGCTGGAAGTTCCCCGACACCTCGTCGAAGCCGTAGTTCTGCATGACGTCGTGGATGACGTTGTTCCAGTAGAAGAGGTTCGTGACGAAGGCGGCCTGAGAGTCGAGCGGCCGTGCGTCCAGGTCGAGCGCGAAGTCGAAGGTCAGGCTCGGCCCGCCGTTCGGGTCGCTACCCGGATCCGCCACGTTGTTGTTGTCCCGGTCGGCGTACGCGTGAACGTTGTTGCCGCGCGTGACCGTGAACTCCGGCCCTGCGACACCGTTCGTGTCGTGCCAGCCGAACGGGGACGCGCTCGGATCGGCCGGATTCTGCACGAGCACCCGGTCGCCGTCGCTCGGGCTCTCCATCGGGATCGGGAACACGCGATAGCGCGCGTTGTCCGTCGCAGGGAACGCCGGTAGTGCACTGGCGTTCGACGACGACGGCGCAAGAGCCTCTCCAGTCGCCTTCGCGTCCTCGTGGATGATCAGGTCGAACTGACCCAGCGAGGCCCCGCTCTCGGCGTCGACGAACGCGTTCCACCAGTGGTCGGCCTCGTCGAGCCGGACGCTCCAGGCGAGCCGGACGGCGCCGTCGGTCGGGAGCCACACGAGCTCCGCCTCGATTGCGCCCTCGGCGATGCCACCGTCCGAGACGGACGTCTTCGCCGCCGCGCCGCCCTTCTGGTCCAACACCTTCAGCGCCTTGCTCGGCTTCAGCCCGAGCTGATCGGCTGCAGCCGAGACGGCCTCGACCGCTGCCTTCTTCGCGCTCTGTCCGCCGGCTGCGGCGGCGAGGTTCGAGACGAAGCGGTTGCCGGCGCTGAGCACCGTCCCGTCACGCGCGACGTTGACGTTGATCAGGCCGGTGAAGACGTCGATCCCGCGGTGCTGCTGCTGGAGATAGACGTGCGTGACGCCGTTGTGAGCGCTCGCTACGGTGTCGGAGATCGCGATCTCGTTGATGTCCGAGCCCGAGAGCCCAAGTTGGTGGGTGTTCTTCTTGACGTACTCGAGTGCGATGTCCGTGGCACCGGGGGCGGCGCCGGACGCAGCACTCGAGGTCGCGACGAGCCCGGCAAGGATCATCGCAACGAGTGTCCGTGCAAAGGCACGGTTCTTCATGGTTTCCCCCTCAGGTCGGTTCGCTGTGCGCGGCGGAGTTTGGCACACCTGCCGTGGAGACACATGCAACAACCGTTGGATTAGTGCAACGGTCCCTCGCGGTCGGGCCCGCGGAGGCCGCGCTCCTCGAGCGCGCGTAGGCCGGCACTGAAGCTCTGCGGCTCGGGACCGCGCTTGCGTCCGCCGTGCTCGAGCCGGCGGATCCGTGCCTCGAGCGCGTCGAGCTCCGGCGTTGCTTCCTTGGCGGCGACGGCGCGCTCGCGGGCGGCCAGCGCCGCCTCCTGCTCCGAGAGCGCGTCGCTGCGTGCGGCAAGCTCGGCGTGGGTGCGGGCGAACGCTTCCTCGGCCGCGCCGAGCTCGGCGAGCTTGGCTTCGATCGCTGCGAGCTCGTCAGCGGTTGCGGGAGCTGGTGTTGAGACACGTTCTTCCGCGGGCGCCTCGGGCTCCTGCTCGCGAGCGTCGAGCTCCTCGTAGCGGACTTCGAGCTCCTCCCGCGAGCGCTCGAGCTCTGCCTCTCGCTCGGCGAGCGTGCTTTCGCGCTCGCTGAGCCCGGCCTGCAGCGCGTCGAGCTCCTTCGCGCGGGCGGCGAGCTTCTCCTCCGCCGCGGTCGCTGGAGTCGGACTTTGTGTTGAATCAACACTTTCCGCGGGCTCGGTTCCGCGGGCGGCCCGCGCCTCCTTCGCTTCGGCCAGCCGTAGCCGCACGGACTCGAGCCGCGAGCCGCGCTCCGCCGCCGTGTCGAGCTTCAGCTCGCGCTTCTCGACTCGCGCCAGCGCGTCGGCCAGCTCGCGCTCGCGCTGTTGCACTGCGGTGACGCGCTCCGAGAGCGTTCGTTTCAGCTTCTCCAGCTCGGCGGCCGCCTCGGCTCGCTGTCGGAGCAGCGCCTTACGCTCCGACTCGACGTCGGAGGGCTCCTCGTTCCGATCGAGCAACCCCTTCAGGCCCATTCTGGACCCGATGGTACGTCAGTTAAGCCGCGCGCTCCAGGCGCTCTTCCTGGCGGGCACGACGCACGATGTCGTCGCGCTCGCCGAAGCGGATGCGCGCGCGCTCGGCGCGGTGCTCGTCCCAGAGCGCGACGAGCTGCTCGTCGATGTGCTTGATCTCGTCGACGACCGCCTGCTGACGTCCGTAGGACAGGGTCTGCCACAGCTCCCCACGGACCTCGCTCAGGCGCTCGATCTCGGCATGAATTTCACGGATCGTTTTCATACCTGTTCAAACGCGCGGGGCGGCGGGCAGATTCCAGCTCGACAACGGCTGAACAGAATCGCAACATTGCCGTTCCTCAGTCGTAGCCGAGGTCGGCGATCCGGTCTTCCTCGAAGCCGAAGTAGTGCGCCAGCTCGTGCAGGACCGTGATTCGGATCTGCTCCTCGAGCTCGGCGGGGTCGGGGAAGTCCTCCTCGAGCGGCTTGCGGTAGATCGAGATCTTCGCCGGCATGTACTCGGGCCAGTCGAAGAGCCCGTAGAGGTCGGGCTCCTCCCGATTCTGCGTCTCCACCACGACGGCGACGTTGTCGAGCGCCTTCGCCAGATTCGGCGGGAGCGAGTCGAGCGCTGCTCGTACGTGGTCGTCGAAGGTCATCAGTAATGGGGGGAGAGCGGCTGGCGCTGTTGGAACAGCTTGACAGTGAGGAAGCCGAAGACGAAGCCGCCGATGTGGGCGAAGAAGGCGACGCCGCCGCCCGCCTCCGGGTGCGCGACCGAGAGGCTGCCGTCGAGCAGCTGGAAGCCGAACCAGATCCCGAGGAAGAGCACCGCGGGCACCTCGCGGAGCACGAAGACGATGATCGTCAGCACCTTCGCGTGCGGCAGCAGCAGCAGATAGCCGCCGAGCACGGCGGAGATCGCGCCGCTCGCCCCGACGTTCGGGATCGCCGCCTCCGCGTCGCTTGCGTAGGCAAGCGTGACGAAGGTCTGGACGGCGGTCGCCGTAAGCCCACCGAGGAGGTAGAAGATGAGGTAGCGAAGCCCGCCCAGCGCGTCCTCGACGTTGTTGCCGAAGATCCAGAGGAAGAGCATGTTTCCGAGCAGGTGCGCCCAGCTGGCGTGCATGAACATCGCGGTGAGCCACGTCACCTCCCAGCCCTGCCCCACCGTCGGGCAGGTGTTGACCACCTCGCACGGTTGGTACGCGAGCTCGGTGACGGAGGCCTGCAGGTCGGGAAGCTCGTAGAGCACCCAGACGAGCATGTTTGCCACGATCAGCGCGATGGTGACGATCGGGAACGAGCGCGTCGGCACGTTGTCGCGCAGCGGCAGCACGGCGCGATGCTATCCGGGCGATAGAGTCACAACATGGGTGCCTTTCCCGACGGGCTGAACGAGCAGGTCGGCTACGAGTTCGCGGCGTCGCAGCAGTACGTGGCGATCGCGGTCCACTACGACGCGCAGACGCTGCCAAGGCTGGCGGCGCACTTCTACCGCCAGGCGGTGGAGGAGCGGAACCACGCGATGATCATCGTCCAGTACCTGCTCGATGCCGACGAGCGCGTGCTGATCCCGGGCGTGGCGGCGCCGCAGACGGAGTTCGCGGACGTCGTCGAGCCGGTCCGGCTCGCGCTCGAGCAGGAGAAGCGCGTCACCCAGCAGATCTCCGACCTGGCGAAGCTCGCGCGCTCCGAGGGAGACCTCGTCGGCGAGCAGTTTCTGCACTGGTTCCTCCAGGAGCAGCGCGAGGAGGTCTCGTCGATGGGCGCGCTCCTCACGGTCGTCGAGCGCTCGCGCGAGAACGTGATGCTGATCGAGGACTACCTCGCGCGCGAAACGGTCGGCGACGCAGGGGTTGACGCCGGTGCGCCGCCGGCGGCGGGTGGCGCGCTCTAAGCCAGGCATGGGAATCGCTTCGCGGACGTGCTCCGCGACCGCTTCCAGCTCGACCGCTGCGCCGGTGACGTCCTTGAGCAGCTCGTCCGCGGTCGGCCGCTGTCCGAGCGCCCACAGATCGGTCAGGAGCAGGCCGGCTTCGCGGCGCTTGAACCAGTTGCTGCCGAACTCCTCGCGCATGAAGCTCGTCATCTGCGCCGAGAACGCCCACGCGCGCAGGTAGGCGGTGACGTAGTAGCTCGAGTCGATGTCGGAGAGATAGTCCGTCGCGCTCGGCTCGACCTTGAGCGCGTCGCCGAGCAACTCGACGTAGCGGCTGCGCATCTGCGTCGGGTCCGGGGCCGCGTGGAACTCGATCTCGTAGAGCAGCTTGGCGCAGTAGCGGCGGACGTAGAAGAGCAGCTGTACGGCGCCCTCGGCCGCGTACGCCTCCGGTCGCGGGAAGTCGAGCATGCTGCCCAGCCAGGCGCGATCGTCGATCAGGTGGTCGAAGAGCATCGCCCACCCTTCCGTGACGGCGTTGTCGCCGAGGCGCTTCTCCTCCATCATCAGGTTCGGGTCGGTGAAGGCGAAATGCTCGGTGTGGCCGGCCTCGTGGAAGAGCGCGTACCAGTCGTCCGGCCCGCCCTGAGGCTGGATCACGAGCATCACCTTGTCGGGGATCTCGATCGGCGCGCAGAACGCTCGCGGGCTCTTCGTCGGCCGCTCCTCGACGTCGAGGTGGACGTTCGTCTGCGAGTCGAGGTCGATCCCGAGGTTCGAGAGCGTGCCGCGGAGGGCCGGCAGCATCCGGTCCGCGGGGAACGCCTTGTCCCAGCTCGAGCCGCGGAAGAAGCGCCGGACGTCGTAGCGCTCGGCTTCGGCGAGGCCGATGCCGACGCGGTCGCGCAACACCCGGTCCATCGATTCCTCGTACAGCCGCTCGGTCGAGTCGAGGAAGACGCGGCACTGGCCCGCCAGCCCTTCGAGGTCGTACTCGAAGCGGTCGCGATAGAGGTGGAAGTAGGTGGGACCGCCGAGCTCGGGAACGGCGCGCTGGGTCGCGTGCACCGCGTCGAGGTAGAGCGGGTTCAGGTGCTCCTCGGTCAGCTCGTTGCGGGACTGCTCGAGCCGCGCGCGTGTGTCGCGGTCGGCGGTGTTGGCGATCGTCGGCGGCAGCATCCGGTAGCCGACGGGCTCGCCCTCGTGCTGGATCTCGAGCTTCGCCTCGAGCTCCGCGATCTTCTCGGCGTTCTCCCGCGTCAGCTCGCCGAGGTAGCCCTCGCAGCCGAAGCGGAAGAGCTCCAGGTTCTCCTTGCCGTGCACCGTCTCGCCGAGGCGCTTGATCGTCTCGAGGTCGGTCAGGTCGGCGTGGCGCTCGTAGATCGAGCGCAGCTCGAACTCCGGCTTCAGGCCGGCGTAGTGGAGGTAGTACTCCTCGTCGAGCTCCGCGATGAACCGGTCGGCGCCGGCGCGGTAGCCGTCGAGCTCGCGGTCGCTGAACGTTCCCTCGCCCACGCTGCCTAGGATACGCGCCGTGCGAGAGTTCAGTGTCACAACACAGAAGCGCAGCCAGCTCGTGGACATCACCGAGCTCGTGAAGGCAGCGCTCGGCGACCTCGACGGCGCGAGCGCGGCGCTCGTCTACGTTCCGCACACGACCGCGGGCGTGACGATCAACGAGCACGCGGACCCTGCGGTCGCACGCGACTTCGAGGCCGCGCTCGAGAAGATCGTCTCCGAGGACTGGCCCTGGGAGCACATCGAGGAGGGCGAGGAGAACGCGCCGACGCACATTCGGGCCGCGTTCATGGGCTCCAACGTGCTCGTGCCCGTGCGTGACGGGCGCCTCGCCCTCGGCACCTGGCAGGGCATCTTCTTCTGCGAGTTCGATGGTCCTCGTGAACGCTCCGTCTACGTGACGGCGCTCGCGTGATCGAGGTCGTCGACCTCAGCAAGCGCTTCGGCAAGACCCAAGCGGTCGCCGGGCTGAGCTTCCGAGTCGAGCCGGGCACGATCACCGGCTTCCTCGGCCCGAACGGCGCCGGCAAGTCGACCACGCTGCGCTCCATCCTCGGGCTCGTCCACCCCGATGCGGGAAGCACGACCGTCCTCGGCGTGCCGTACCGGCAGCTCGACCGGCCGCTCCACCGCGTGGGCGCGGTGCTGGAGGCGAGCGAGGTGCACCCGGGACGCTCGGGCCGCAACCACCTGCGGGTGCAAGCCGCAGCTGCCGGCTTGTCGAGCTCACGGGTCGAGGAGGTGCTCGCGCTCGTAGAGCTGAGCGCGGCTGCGAAGAAGCGCGTCAAGGGCTACTCGCTCGGGATGCGGCAGCGCCTCGGCCTCGCCACGGCGCTCCTCGGCGATCCCGAGGTGCTCGTGCTCGACGAGCCGGCGAACGGCCTCGACCCGGCCGGGATCAGGTGGCTCCGCGACTTCCTGCGCTCCCTCGCAGCCGAGGGCCGCACGATCCTCGTCTCCAGCCACGTGCTCTCCGAGGTCGCCCAGACGGCCGACCGCGTCGTGATCATCCATCGCGGCAAGCTGATCCAGCAGGCGACGATCGCCGAGGTGCTCGCGGGCGCGCAGGGCGCTACCCGCGTGCGGAGCCCCGAGGCGCAGCGGCTGCGCGACCTCCTCGCCGCCCAAGGTGCAACCGTCACGTGAGGTGGGCGAGGGGACGCTCGCGGCCGACCTCGCGCCGGAACGCGTCGGCGAGGTTGCCGCGGCGAACGGGATCGTCCTCCACGAGCTGACCGTGGAGAGCGCGACGCTCGAGGAGGTCTTCCTCGAGCTGACCGGCGGGGAGACGACGGAGTGATCGCGCTCGTCCGCGTCCGAGCTGCTCAAGATCCGGACGACGCGCAGCTGGTGGGCGTACTTGATCGTGATCGCGCTGCTCTCGGCGCTCGGGGCAGCGGGACGATCGGCTCGGCCGTCGAGCTGCCGAGCGTGGCACCGCTGACTTCCAGCTGGATCTCGTCGAAACCATGGCGGTCGCCGTGCTGATCGCGATCATCCTCGGAATCACGATCATCACGCCGAGTTCCGCCACGGAACGGTCACACCCACGTTCCTCGCGGCGCCGCACCGCGAGCAGGTGATCGGCGCGAAGAGCGATCGCGGCGGTCATCGTCGCGATCGGCTTCGCGCTCCTGTCGCTCCTGGTGATCGTCGCCGTCGCGACTCCCGTGGTTCGCGATCATCGACGTCGACACGCATCTCAGCTCGACGGCGAGATCGTCGACGCGCGCGGCCGAGCAGAGCTCTCGGTCGCGGTTCTGTCGGGCTGATGGGCGTCGCGATCGGCGCGATCGTGCAGAGCCAGGTGGCCGCGTTGGTCGGCACGCTCGTCTGGCTCTTCCTCGTTGAGAACGCTGCTGCTGGGCATCTGTTCGGGTCTGCTCGACTGGACGCTGCGGCCAGTACCTCCCGTTCCGGCGCTCGACGCGCGCCGACGGCAGCGGTGGCGAGCAGACCTGCTCTCGTACTGGCCGGGCGTCGGCTGTCTCGCTCGCCTGGATCGCAGCTGATCGGCCTCGCCGGCGTCGATGCGCACGCGCCGCCGCGACATCACGTAAGTACCCTGCGGCGATGGCCGCGCCGGTGAAGATGCACGAGGAGCTCGAGCTCCAGGTCGACTCGCTCGCCTACGGCGGCAACGGCGTCGCGCGCCTGAACGGCTTCGTCGTCTTCGTCCGGCGCGGGCTTCCGGGCGATCGGGTGCGCGCGCGTGTGACGAAGGTGAAGCGCGGGTTCGCAGAGGCGCTCGCGACCGAGGTGCTCGATCCCTCGCCGCACCGCGTCGAGGCACCGTGCGCGCACTACCCGGCCTGCGGCGGCTGCCGCTTCCAGGATCTCGACTACGCGGTGCAGGCGGCGGCGAAGGAAGACCAGGTGCGAGACGCGCTCAAGCGGATCGGCGGGATCCCGGAACCGCCGCTCGATCCGATTCTCGCCGCCGCCTCCCCGTTCTTCTACCGCAACAAGCTCGAGTACTCGTTCACGCAGACGCCGTCCGGCCCGGCGCTCGGCTTTCACAAGGCGGGCCGCTGGGACGAGGTGCTCGAGATCGAGAAGTGCTGGCTCACGACCGATCTCGGCAACTCGATCCGGAACGCCGTCCGCGACTGGGCGCGCGAGGAAGGGCTCGTCGCCTACGACCAGGCCGAGCACACCGGCTACCTCCGCCACCTCGTCGTCCGCGAGGGCCGGAACACCGGGCAGGTGCTCGTGATGCTCGTGACCGCGCCGGGCGAGAAGTTCGAGCGCGGGTACTTCGTCGAGGTTCTGACCCGCTTCCCCGAGGTCAAGTCGATTCACTGGGCCGTGAACGACTCTCCCTCGGAGGTGACGAACCTACCCTCGACGCTGCTCTGGGGCGAGGACGCGATCGAGGAGGAGTTGCTCGGCTTGCGCTTCCGGGTGCGCCCGAACGCGTTCCTGCAGACGAATACGGAGATGGCGGAGAAGCTGTACGCGCTCGCGATCGAGTACGCCTCGCTGACCGGCGGCGAGACCGTCTACGACCTCTACTGCGGCACCGGCACGATCGGGCTCGCGATGGCGCGGAACGCGCTGACGGTGTGGGGGGTGGAGATCTCCGAGGAGTCGGTCGCGTGCGCGATCGAGAATGCGGACCTGAACCAGATCGGCAACGCGGCCTTCTTCGCCGGCAACGTCGGCCAGTCGATCGAGGAGCTGCTGGAGCGGGCGGGCCAGCCGGACGTGGTCGTCGTCGACCCGCCGCGCGCGGGGCTCGCCGGCAAGGCGCTCAAGCGCACCGGCGCCCTCGGGGCGTCACGGATCGTCTACGTCTCCTGCAACCCGACGACGCTCGCGTCCGACGTGAAGGTGCTGCGCCAGGAGCACGGCTACGAGCTCGTCCGCGCCCGGCCGGTCGACATGTTCCCGCACACCCCGCACGTCGAGACGGTCGCGCTGCTCACTCGCCCGTCCACGGCCGGCGGGTAAGCGCCCGCTCGTACGCGGCCCGGTCGTGCACCGGCTCGCCGTGCGAGACGATCACGTGCTCGAACGGGAGCTCGAGCAGAGCCCGTAGCGCGGGCAGCGTCCGCTCTTCGTGCCACGGGGTCGACCAGACGCGGAGCTCGCCGCCGGGTGCGGTCAGCCCGTCCGCGAAGACGAGCGCTCGTTGCTCCGGCAGCCACACCGGGGTCTCGTTGCGGCCGCGGCCGTCGTAGAGCGCGACGAGACCGCCGGGTAACTCGCTCCCGGGCTCGATTCCCTCGAGCTCGGTCTCCGGAATGTTGGTCCGCCAGAAGAGGAACGGGCCGAAAGCCCGTGCGCCGTATCGCCGCACGAAGAGATCGGTGTCACGGACGTGATCCGGCTTGAGCACGACGACGACCGTGGGCGGCCGGGCGTCGAGCCGCTCCCAGACCTCCGTCGCGTCCTCGGGTGGCGCGAGCGGGTCGAGCAGCACGACCTCGCCGCCCGACTCGACGCAGGTCGAGGTGACCACCTGCTCCCACCCGAGTCCTTCGCGCCAGTCCGGATACGGGAGGCGCCAGACCCAGAGTCCCTCGGCGACGTCCTGGATCACGCCCAGATCGCTCCGAGGCGTGCGCGGTGCTCAGACGGGAAAGCTCGTGCCTCGCTCAACGAGTACCGGGCGGCCGTCCAGGCGCCGGCCGCGGCGTCGAGCAGGTCGGCTTCGGGAACGCCGGGCACAGCTCCCGGCAGGGTGATCCCAGCCGCTGCGAGCAGCGCGCGGCGGCGTTCGAGTCCCTCAAACGTGTGCTTCGACTCGGCAAGCGCTTCGCCCGCCAGCTGGCAGAACGACACCTCGGGATGCATCTCGATCACACGCTCGTCGACCTCGGCGAGCGCATGGACCTCGAGAATCTTGCTCCCCAGGGCGAACGCCTGTTGTGAGATCCCTTTCCCCGTGATCGTTCGCGAGATCTCCGAGGCCTCCGCGAACGTCCGCGCTTCGAGCGCGGCCCGAGGCGGTGTCTCGAAGACGCTGCTCGCACGACCGCGCACGAACGCCCGTGCCGCCGCGTCGGTCGGCCGCGCGCCTCGCCCAGGCGGATCGATCGGAATGTCCACAGCGATCACGCGCGCGCTCAGTGATAGCACCTCGGAGAACGTTGGGTGGGTCGACACCTGCACGTCGCCGCTCGGGTCGAGCGATACGGCAACCCAGCCTTTGCGGTAGCCGTCGACCCCGGCGACGAGAACGCCGGCTTCTGTTCGCGGGACGCGCGGCGAGGCTGGCGCGGCCGTCGTCGCGGGGTCTTCGCGGAACCCGAGGAGCACGAGCCGTGCGAGGGCGACGTTCATCGCCTCCGGGCTCTCGAGCGGCACGCTTGCGACGATCTCTCCTCCGGCGTCCTTGATCTGGATCGTCCCCGACTTGGTGCCGTCGGCTGCCCGGTGGAACTGAAGCGAGAGATCGAGCCGCGCGTCCTCGAGCGCCTGTCTGATCGACTCCTCGAGTTGGTCGCTCATCGGTGGAACGCTAGCGCCGTTCGCGGGTCAGGCGCTCCACCTTGGCCTCATCCGCGGCCAGTTGCTCAGGGTGGACGTCGTACAGAGTCCTCGGGTTCTCGTCGCGCGGCACGATCACCATCCCGTTCGGGAGGTCGTGGACGAGGGCCTCGCCGGCGTCGGCCCCGCCGATCGTCAGCCGGCAAAGGAGCTCCGACGCGGGCAACTCAGCGGTCATGGCCGGGAACGAATCCCCCTCGCGGACCGGCTCGACCGTGGCCATCACGGGCGGCCGGTCCCGGGTGAGGACGACGACCGCCGCCTGGCCGCGCTCGATCACGTCGGCCTCGAGGTCGTAGAAGCTCGCATCCGTCCTCCCGTAGATCCGCACCGGCGCGCGCCCGCGCCGGCGCAGTGCGTGCCAGATCAGGTCCGCGTTCGCGAGCAGGAAGCCGATCGCGATCGCGGGGAGGGCAGGGAGGCCGCCGACATCGGTGGCGACGGCGAGAGCCAACGTGCAGCCGATCAGCGCGGTCATCGTCAGCCAGGTCCAGAATGGGCGCAGGCCGAAGCGGTCGGCGGCGGCGACGAAGAGCGCGAAGAAGAGGATGTCCGGCGGCCCGAGGTTCGCGGTTCCCTCCTCGCCGGGGAGGCGGAACGCGATCGAGACGTTGTCGAAGATCTGCGGCTGCTCCTCGACCACGTAATCGGTCGGGCCGCGCCACACGGAGATGGCGTCGACCCAGGGAATGATCGCCGCGACGAGCACGGCCCAGGCAACGGTCTCGAAGTAGGTCAGGAACCAGAAGCCGAGCGCGATGAGAGCGAAGAGCTTCGCGAGGTTGAAGAGGACGTCCAGCTCGGCGAGTCTCAGCACCACGGACAGCGCCGCCAGTACGAGCCCGGCTGGGAGCAGGCCGCGTCCGCCGGCCAGCGGCAGCGCCAGCCAGACCAGCGCCAGCGTCGCGGGGAAGAGGACGACCGAGAGCAAGACGACGTCCGGCCAAAGCCCGAAGTTCCACAGATGGCCGGCGCCGGCGGTGTAGGCGGCGAGCGCCGCGGTCAGCCCGGCGAGGGCGGCCCAGCGGCTACGACTCATGAGGGCGGCAGCTCGGCGTGCTGCATCAATAGGGCGGCAGTTCCTGCCACCACGCACCCACGGCCTTGAACGCGTTCCAGAAGGCGGTCTTCGCGGGCGCCTCGTCGAGCGCGGCGTCGATGTCCGGGACGACGAGCGCCTCGACCGTGCCCGTGAAGCGCTGGAGCGCGCCGCCGGCCGGATCGATCGGATCGGCGAGCGGAAAGGAAAGCGAGTTCACGAACTCGACCGTCCGCTCGCCCATCAGGACGAGCAGCTTCGGCTGCACGATGTGCAGCTCCCGTGTGAGCCACGGCCGCGCTTCCTCGGGCTCCTCGCCGCCGAACTTGAGGCAGTTGGTGCCGTAGACGGCCATCGGGTCGACCCGGAGCCGCTGGAGCGACTTCAGGAGCGCCTGTCCGGCACGGCCGTAGAACGCGACGCCCTCGTGCACCTCCGAGGGCTGCGGCGTGTACTTCAGCAGGAAGACGTCGGCCAGCGGGTGCCCGGAACCGAGCACAGGGATGTGCGTCTCGTCACCTGCGCGGCCGATCTCGTCGCCGAGCTCGTTGATCTCGGAGATCGCCTTCTGCAGGTAACGCTCGTAGATCTCGTCGGTGGGCACGGCACTCACAGGAGTCATCTCTCGGTTCTCTTCTAGCGCACTTTCTCCTTGACCTGAGCCACCCACTTGAGGCTCTGGAGGTACGCCAGCGACTTCGGCCGGCGCAGCACCTCGGCCGTGCGCAGCGAGAGCAGGAACTCCTCCGGGCCCTCGAACGACCGCATCCGCAGGGCGCCGGTGCCAACCCCCTGCAGGACGTGCGCGTCCGAGCCGGCGCCCGCCGGGAGCCCGTACTTCCGCGCGAAGCGGAGCGCTTCGTCGTTGTAGCCCTCGAAGAGCAGCCGGGCGTTGTAGACCTCGAGCACGTCGAGCTCGTGCAGGTGCCGGTGCAGGGTCGCCGGAAACGGAATCGCGTGCATGCGGTCGAAGGGGTGGGGGAGGTAGACGACGCCCTCCTGCTCGCGGATCGCCGCAACCGTCTCGGAGAACGACATCCCACGCGGGATCTCCTCGCGGAGGAAGAGCCCGATCACCTCGCCCTGATCGTCGGTCTTGACCTCTTCGCCGGGGATCACGATCAGCTCACGCCCACGCGCCCGCTCGACCGCCTCGGCGGCGCCTCCGAAGACGTTGTGGTCGGTGATCGCGATCGCCCCGAGACCCGTGGACTCCGCGTGGTCGAGCAGCTCGTCCACCTCGATCGAGCAGTCGTGCGACCAGTGCGTGTGCATGTGCAGGTCGGCGAGGATCCAAGGGCGGTCGGCGAGCGGATCTGCCTCGCGCCGGCGCGTCCGACGGCGCCCGCCGAGCCCGTTGTAGATCGCGTCCAGCTCTCCGGCAACGGCCGCAAAGCTCTGCGCCTCGGCGGCTGCGCGTGCCTCCTGCGCCCGCCGCTCGCGCAGCGACTCGTCGTCAGCGAGCCGCGCGATCGCCGCCGCGGCGAGCTCGGGCTGCTCGAGCACCCCTGGCGGCTCGGCCAGCGCGGCGCCCGAGGCCAGCGCCTCGAGCCGGAGCCGCGCCGAGCCCGTCGGGGCCGGAACGACGATCGCCGCCTCTGCGAGCACGCTTGCGCGCGCTGCGGGCCTGCGGCCGGACCGGACACGGACGCGGTCGCGCAGCGCCAGCGGAATCCCGGGCCGCGTCGAGAGCGGCTTCGTCCGCAGCAGCACCGCCTCCCAGCCGGGCAGGTCGCGGAGCGACCGAAGCGCCGCGCGGGCAACTGGGAGCGAGCCCGAGTGGAGCTCGATCACGACCAGCTTCCGCTTCGGGCCGGGCTTGAAGAGCTCGGTGTCGACGCCGAGCGGGACGATCCGGTAGTCGCCGGGGAAGCGATCGGCGGCTGCTGCCGCGGTCGTCTCGGAGGTGGCGATCAGCGCGTCGAGCCGGGCGAGCAGCTTCTCGCGGAGCGAGCGTCGTGGCGGGTAGCCCAGGCGCTCCGGCGAGAAGAAGCTGGCGACGCCGAGCGCCTCCGAGTCGCGGAGGGCGAGATAGGAGATGCTCGGCAGGCCGGGCTCGAAGCCGTGGACGACATCGAACTGCCCCTGCTGCAGCGCGAGGTTCAAGTTGGCGCGCACGCCGACCGGGACGCCGAGGCTCGAGCGGCGGGAGATCGGCACTGCGGCGCCGATGGCAATCACGTCGGCGTTCTCGCCGCGCGCGAGCGCCCGGTGCCCGGCGATCAGGTCCGCCGTGCGCCCGGAGGGGGCGAGGACCGTGACCGCATGGCCGAGCACGCGCAGCTCTTTCGCGAGCCCGGCGACGTGCTCGTTGACATCGTGCGGTTGTGACCACGCGAACGGGGTCACGAGGCAAATCCTCACCCACTGAGTCTAGTTAGAGTCGCGTACATGAAGATCCGGGCGGCGGTGCTCGAGCGGTTCGGTGCCCCGCTCGAGGTGCAGGAGCTGGACCTGGCCGAGCCGAGGGCCGGCGAGGTGCTCGTGCGCCTCGTCGCGTGCGGCGTCTGTCACACCGATCTCTACACCGCCTCGGGCGCAGACCCGTCCGGCTATGCGCCCGCGGTTCTGGGCCATGAGGGCGCCGGAGTCGTCGAGCGCGTCGGCGATGGCGTCACCTCACTCGTCGAGGGCGACCACGTCGTCACGCTCTTCTCGCCGCAGTGCCGCGAGTGCGTCCACTGCCAGAGCACGCGGACGAACCTCTGCCTCGCGATCCGCGAGCAGCAGGGCCAGGGTCACCTCCCGGACGGGACGACGAGGCTCTCGCGCGAGGGCGAGCCGGTCCGCCACTTCATGGGCACGTCCACATTCGCGGAGTACACGGTCATGCCCGAGATCTCGCTTGCGAAGGTGAACCAGGAGGCGCCGCTCGATCGCGCCTGTCTCTTCGCATGCGGGCTCTCGACCGGGCTCGGCGCGGCGATGAAGACCGCTGTCGTCCAACCCGGCTCGACCTGCGTTGTCTTCGGCGCCGGGATGGTCGGGCTCGGCGCCGTCGCGGGCTGCCGGCTCCAGGGCGCAGAACGGATCGTCTGCGTCGACCTCTCGGAGGAGCGACTCGAGCTGGCGAAAGGGCAGGGTGCGACCGAGACGATGCTCGGTGGGCCCGACACCGTCGAACGGATCCTCGAGCTCACGGGCGGCTTCGGCGCCGATTACACCTTCGAGGCGACCGGCAACGTCTCGGTCATGCGTCAGGCGGTCGAGTCGGCGCGGATGGGCTGGGGGCTCTGCACGGTCGCCGGCGTCGCCGGGAAGGGCGAGACGCTCGACATCGTGCCGCGCTTCCTGATCACCGGTCGCCGCGTCGCGGGCTCTTCGTTCGGCGGGCTCAAGGGCCGCGACGAGGTGCCGCAGCTCGTTGACCGCTGGCTCGCCGGCGACATCGACGTCGAGCCGTTCCTCTCGCACCGGCTCACGCTCGACCAGGTGAACGACGGCTTCGAGCTGATGGAGGCCCAGGACGGCATCCGCAGCGTGATCAGCTTCGACTAACACGAGGAGGGGCCCGGTACCCAGGCCCCTCCTCGTCCTCATTCGTGGAGGTCAGCCGCCGGGCTGGACGACCCCGTTCGTCTTCAGCTCGTACGGTGCGTAGCGAGTGACCGCTTCGGTCGGTTCGTCGTAGGTGACGATCGCTCCGACCAAGTCGACTTCGTCTCCGATCAGCCGACGCAATGCGCCTCCCGAGAGCGACGCGTGGAAGTTCGCGTCGAGCGGGAGTTGCGCCAGGATCGAGGCGGTTGCACCGGTCGACGAGATCCCGACGAGCTGGACGGTGAACCCGTGCACGGCCGGAGCCGCTACCTCCGCACGCCACCCCTCGAGCGAGGATCCGTCGCTGATGAGCTGGCCATTGATCGCCACGTTGTCGACCCAGACTCCGGCGCCGATCGCGCCGCCGTTCCCAAGGGTGTTCGTGTCGGTCATGTTCCGCAATGCGAGCAGAACGTTCTGGCCCGCGTAGGCGGAGAGATCGAAGGTCTCCGTGTGCCAGTCCGCGTCCCCGGTGAAGCCCGGCAGCTGCGCCACGATATTGGGGTTGGCACCCGGATCGTGGCTGACTGTCGTGTTCGCGTTCGAGAGGCTCGTCCACGTCTGCCCGTTGTTGGTCGAGACCTGCACGAAGGCGTAGTCCCATTGGTTCTCGAGCCCATAACGGGTCTCGAACGTGAGTGCCACGGGCCCTGCAGGCACCGCAACGTCGCGAAGGATCATCCGGTTGAGGTTGTCGGCCGCGGCCGATTGGAGCGCAGCATTCCCCGTATGGGCCGGCGGGTTCGGATCGACTTGCCAGGTGACCGGGAGCAATGCGTGCGTCTTCGCCCCCTTGAACTCGAGCGATTTGACCTGGGCGGCCTTCAAGAACGCTCCGGCGCCGTCACGGAGCGCGACGTAGTCGGCACCGTTCGGCGGCGAGCCCGTGCTGTTGTAAGCCTGCGGGTTCTCCCAGTAGATCGCCGAGTGAAGCGAACCGACTTGATAGTCGGCCTTGTTTGGACGGCCGCGCAGGTTGACGCCGTCGTCGAGCGACCGGTCGAGTGCGACCATCGCCGCCCACTCGTGGAAGAGCTCTTGAGCCGTCTTCCCCGTGAGGTATTTGTCGAGCACCTTCTGCAGACCGGGGATCCCGTTGACGTCCTCGTTGTGGAGGTCGCTCATGAAGGGAGAGCCGTACCGATGCGCGAGCAGCTCGTGGAACGTGAAGGTCGCCCCGTAGTCAGCGAGCGTCTCCAGCGGCCCCTGGTCATCCCACGCCGTCAAGGAGTTCTCAGGGCCGCCGTTCGGCTGCGGAATCTGGTTGAACGGTGTCTGCTTGAGCCGCCAGCCGAGGAACGTCTGGATGTGCCCGTCCCAGCCGAGCTCATCGATCGTCTTCTGCGTCGCCGCGTAGCCCAGCAGGCCCATCGCGAACTCCGACAGACCCTCGTTCACCCAGGTCCGCTCTCCCGGCGACGCCCAGAACTCGAGCAGGTGCTGGTACTCGTGCGCGAACGTGGCCTCGTACGAGAACGGTTTCGCGGGCTTGTTGTCGCAGAGAACCGTGGACGGCTCGTCGGGTGGGTTGGCTCCAGTTCGATGGAACCAGTCATAGGAGTCGATCGTCATCACGTTCCGGTCCACGAACGCATTGATCCCCGAAGAGTGATAGCCGCCGACGTATGACGGGAACGTGATCGTCGCGAAGTTCTCGTCACGGATGTTCGCGATCAACGTGACAACCTTGTCCCCGGGACCGGTGAAGTAGCCGCTCGGGAAGTTCGCCGGGAGAAGCGTGTAGAGCGTCGCGTTCGCTCCTTCGCGCGAAGGCGGGGTGCTGAAGTACTGCGACTCGATCGGATACATCTTCCCGTCGAACTCCGAGGTGAGGTAGTCCGTCTGATCCGTGGTGATCACGTTCCGTTGACCGTCGTTACGACAGTCGCCCGCGGGAAAGTCCAACGTGTTCGAAACCCAGATCTCGGTGTGTGTGCCCACCGACCGGAGCGTGAACATCTCGAAACGGGCACCGCCGGTCACGAAGTTCACCAGCGGCCAGATCCGCTGCGCACCGACCTGCGGACTCTGCAACGTGGACACGGCCACCGCGGTCGTGGCCTGCACCTGAGCTTGGCTCGGCGCATCCTTCTTCGAAAGCTTGATTTTTCCCCGCGCAGCGGCATCGTCACCGACGTCGATCTGGTCGCCATTCTTGATCTTGTCGTGACCGTGTGCCGCGCCCTGACCGTGATCGTCGTCGGCGAATGCTGTCGCCGGCACCGCAGCCGCGAACGCGACCGCGAGCGCGATTACGCATCTTTTCACGTGCTCCCCTTCCCCTTGGATACCGCCGCAATCGCGGCGCGCACCGCACGGTAACGCAATGCAAAGACGTCTTTGCAAGTATGCGATGCGTCTCGCGGGCGCGGTGAGTCCTGGGCGGTGCCGGCGGGCCGGCACCGCCCAGGAAGAAGCTAGGCCTTCGTCGGAGCGGCGACCTTCTTGAGCGCGTTCTGGGCGATGAACTTCTCCGTCGCCTCGTACGCCTCGTCGTCGACGATCTGCTTCGGCGGCGACTTCATCAGGTAGCTCGACGGGCCCTCGAGCGCGCCGGCGATGCCGTTGTTGAGCGCGAGCTTCGCCATCCGGACGGCGTCGATCACGATGCCGGCCGAGTTCGGCGAATCCCAGACTTCGAGCTTCAGCTCGATGTTCAGCGGCACGTCGCCGAACGAGGTGCCCTCCATGCGGATGAACGCCCACTTGCGGTCGGTCAGCCACGGCACGTAGTCGGACGGGCCGACGTGGACATTGCCCTCGCCCATGTCGTAGTCGAGCATCGAGGTGACGGCGTTCGTCTTCGAGATCTTCTTCGACTCGAGGCGGGTGCGCTCGAGCATGTTGAGGAAGTCCGAGTTGCCGCCGACGTTCAGTTGCATCGTCCGGTCGAGGTGGACGCCACGCTCGCGGAAGAGGCTCGTGAGCACGCGGTGCGTGATCGTCGCGCCGACCTGTGACTTGATGTCGTCGCCGATGATCGGCAGGCCCTTCTCCTCGAAGCGCTTCTGCCAGTAGTTCTCGCGGGCGATGAAGACGGGCATGCAGTTGACGAGCGCGACGCCGGCCTCGAGGCACTGCTCCGCGTACCACTTCGCTGCGGCCTCGGAGCCGACGGGGAGGTAGCTGACGACGACGTCTGTCTTGGTCTCCTGGAGGATCCCGACGATGTCGTCGGTCTCGCCGGGCGCCTTCGTGACGACTTCGGAGATGTACTTGCCGAGGCCGTCGTGGGTCATGCCGCGGTTGACGGTGATCCCGGTCTTGGGCACGTCGGCGAACTTGATCGTGTCGTTCGGGTGCGCCCAGATCGCGTCAGCGAGGTCCTTGCCGACCTTGTCCGTCGTCACGTCGAATGCAGCCGTGAACTCGATGTCGGAGACGTGGTAGCCGCCGAGGTTGACGTGCATCAGGCCGGGGACGAACTGGTCGTCCGGGGCGTCCTTGTAGTACTGCACGCCCTGGACGAGCGAGTTGGCGCAGTTGCCGACGCCGACGATCGCGACGCGGACCTTGTCCTTGCCTCGCGCCTTGCCGTTGGTCGAGCCGTTCGTGGAAGCCATTGTGTCCTTTCGATTGCCAGATCGATTGCTTGCGAAGGGGATCTCGAGCGCGTCGGAGAGCGTGACGAGCACGAGGTCGTTGACGTTCAGCTTGCGGCGCCGCGCCACGGCCTTGAGCTCGCGGCGGAGCTCCGGCGGCATGCGCAGCACGACGGCGCCGGCCGCACCGGGGATGACCTTGCGGCGCCGGCCGCTGGGGGAGAACGGGACGCCGAAGCGCTCGGCGAGGAGCGCGACGGCGACGTCGTTCAGGTTCGACTCGCGGCGCGCGACCTCGCGGACGAGGGCGCGCTTGAGCGGGCCGGGCATGCGGACGAGCACGCTCGTTCGCTCGGTACGTGAAGTGCTAGCAGCCAAACTGCTATCAGTTTAGCGCATCCGCGCTGAACACGTCCCGGTTAAGGTCCGGGGATGGCCGAGAGTGCAGAGGAGATCTACGAACGGGCCCTCGCCGCAGCGGACGCGGAGGGCCGCCTCCCGATGCCAGACGTCGGTGACTGGGAGGCGTTCCCGTTCGACGGCGACCTGCGCGTTCGGCCGCTCCTGCCTCCGCTCGCGGCGGAAGCGCCGCGCCGCGGTGAGGATCCGCAGGAGTGCCTGACGTGCGCGAACGGGGAGCGCGAGGCGATCTGGTCGGACGAGCGCTGGCTCCTCCTGGCCCGACAGGAAAGATCGGGCTTCCCGCTCGTCGTGATCCTGTGCACGCGCGAGCACGTCGACCTCGGCGAGCTCACTCCTGAGCTGGCGGCCGAGCTCGGAGCGCTGATCGTCCGGATCGAGCGCGCGATCAACCGGCTCGAGGGGATCGGTCGGGTGCACGTCTGCCGCTGGGGTGACGGCAGCTTCCACTTTCACATCTGGTTCATGGCGCGGCCGGCGCGGCTGCCGCAGGTGACGACGAGCCTCGCCGCGATCTGGGATGACATTCTCCCGCCGACCCCGGAGGACGTCTGGCGCGAGAACTACACGCTCACCGCGCGGGCGCTCGCCGAGAGCGGCGGCACCTCACACGTCTAGGTCTGGCTATCGAGCTCCTTGCGTACGTGCAGGATCCGCTGCACCACCGTGATCCAGGCGGTCGCGGCGAGGAAGCCGATCGCCCAGGGCAGCACGCCCCACGGCGCGAGCGCGAGGCCGACCGAGATGACGATGACCCGCTCGGCGCGGGAGCCGATGCCGACGTCGCCCTTGATCCCGAGGCCCTCCGCCTTCGCGCGGGCGTACGGAACGAGGAACGAGCCGCCGATCGCGGCGACGGCCAGTGCGAGCGCGAGCTCCTTGCCGTCGCGCATGAAGACGAGCGCGATCGCGCCGAGCATCAGCCCCTCGCCGACGCGGTCCAGCGTCGAGTCGAGGAAGCCGCCGAACGGCGTCTGCTTCCCGCCGGCCCGCGCGAGCGCGCCGTCGAGGATGTCGAGCACCGAGCCGACGACGAACGCCAGCCCGCCGAAGAAGAAGAACCAGTCCGTCCGGTACTCGAAGTAGACGAGTACGGCGCCGACCGCGCAGAGTGTCACGCCCGCCGCCGTGAGCATGTTCGGCGTCACGCGCGTGCGCGCGAGGCCCGTCATCGACCGGGCCGCGATCACTCGGGCGCCGGTCGTGTAAGCCGTCTTGACGCTCATGCCGCTGGGCGCAGACGCCGCCACGGCCGGTAGACGATCGCACCGGCGACGGCCGCGACCAGGATCCCGGCCGCGATGTCGAGCCAGAAGTGGTTGCCGGTCGCCATCACCGAGAACCAGACCCACGGCGCCCAGGCAAGCCAGAGGACCTTGGCGAAGCGGTGGCGTACGACTGTCGCCATCACGACGCTGACGATCAGCGCGTCGAGCGCGTGCAGGCTCGGCATGGCCGCGTATGGGTTCGAGGAGAAGGCGACGAACGTGGAGGAATGGTTGACGGTCGAGTGCGCCGCGAGCGTGTCGGTGAAGCCTGCGCCCGGAAACATGCGCGGCGGCGCCGTCGGCAGCAGCACGTAGCCCAAGAGGCCGATCATGTTGCCGAGGATCAGCGTGTTGCGGAAGGCGTAGAAGCGGTCGTGGGACTTGAAGTAGACCCACGTGAGCGCGAGCCCGACGACCGCGAACTGCGAGAGCCAGTACGAGATCGAGGTCGCCTGGATGAGGAAGCCCGAGCTCTCCACGGCACGCTGCAGCGTCAGCTCGATCATCGAGTGGAGGCTGCGCTGGAAGTCGATGATTCGCTCGCCGTTCGCGAATGCGGTCACGACGCCGTCGCGGTCGGCGAGCCCGCGAGCGGCCTGGTAGACGAAGTAGAAGCCGATCCAGAAGCCGAACTGGAGCGCGAGGTGCGCCCATCCGCGGGGAAGGATTCGAGTCGTCGGGATTGCTTCGGGAGAGGCAGACACGAGGTCGAAGATTCTATCGGCCGTTCTCCCGGCCGTTTCTAGCCCCCGATGTAGCTCATCTCGACCTTCGGCAGGGCGGACGTCGCTTCCGTGCGGAGCTCCGAGTAGCGGTCGGTGCGCTTGCCCCAGATCCCGGCGACCGCGTCGCGCAGCTCGTCGTCCGACGCGCCGCCGCGGACGAGCGCGCGCAGGTCGTGGCCCCGGAGCCCGAAGAGGCAGGTGTAGAGCCGGCCCTCGGCCGAGATCCGGGAGCGCGTGCAGTCGCCGCAGAACGGCTGCGTGACCGAGGCGATCAGGCCGATCTCGCCCGCTCCGTCACGGTAGCGCCAGCGCTTCGCGACCTCGCCTCGGTAGCCGGGGTCGACCGGCTCGAGCGGGAACTCGGCGGAGATGCGCTCGGCGATCTCCGCGGCCGGAACGACGTCGTCCAGACGCCAGCCGTTCGTGGCGCCGACGTCCATGTACTCGATGAAGCGCAGGGTGTGCCCGGTGCCGCGGAAGTGGCGCGCCATGTCGAGGATCGCGTGCTCGTTCAGGCCGCGCTTGACGACGGCATTCACCTTGACCGGGAGGCCCTCGGCCGCCGCCGCATCGATCCCCTCGAGCACGCGCGCGACGGGGAAGTCGACGTCGTTCATCGCCTGGAAGGTCTCGTCGTCGAGCGAGTCGAGGCTGACGGTGACGCGGTCGAGCCCGGCAGCGGCGAGGGCCTTCGCCTTCGGCGCCAGCAGCGATGCGTTCGTGGTCAGCGTCAGCTCGGCCCCGAGCGGCGCCAGGAGCGCGATCAGCTTCTCGACATCCTTCCGCACGAGCGGCTCGCCGCCCGTCAGCCGGAGCTTGTTGACGCCGAGCCCGACGAAGATCCGCGCCACCCGCTCGATCTCCTCGAACGTGAGCAGCTCCTTGCGGTCGAGGAAGCGGTAGTCGCTGCCGAAGACCTCCTTCGGCATGCAGTAGACGCAGCGGAAGTTGCAGCGGTCGGTGACCGAGATGCGGAGATCGCGAAGCGGCCGGCCAAGGCGGTCGAAGCTCATGTAGCGAGCGTAGCGACCTAGGGCTACAGTGGGGAAAAGTTACCAACGAGGAGGGTTCTTTGAGCACGTTTCGCAAGGGGTCAGCGCTGGTCGTCATCGTGGCGCTCGTGGCGCTCGCGGCCGCGGTCTCCGCGTTCGGCGGTTCTGCGCAGCAGACGGCGACGACAACGGTGGCGGTGACGGCAGGCAAGCCGTCGGAGCTCAGGTACACGTTGTCCAGGAAGACGATCCTCAAGGGGATCGGCGTCTTCAAGGTGACGAACAAGGGGAAGCTCGGCCACAACTTCAAGGTCAACGGCAAGAAGACGGTGGTTCTCGGCGCCGGCAAGGCCGCCACGCTGCGGGTGACCTTTACGAAGGCGGGCAAGTACCCGTACGTCTGCACGGTCATCGGCCACGCGGCGGCGGGCATGAAGGGCGTGCTGGTCGTCAAGTAGCCGACGACCGCTCGAAAGCTCGAACGAAGGCGCCGGCGACGGCGCCTTCGGCGTTTCTCAGCTGGTCAGAACGGACACGGATGCGCGTTCCGCGGCGGCGCGGCGGCGCGCGACGGCGGTCGCCTCGATGATCTGGGCGCCGATCGCGACGGCGACCTCTTCCGGCGAGCGAGCGCCGATCGCAAGCCCGATCGGGGCGTGGATGCGGGCGATGCCCGCGTCGCCGACACCCTCCGCGCGCAGGCGCTCCTCGCGGTCGGCGGTCGTCACCTTGCTGCCCATCGCGCCGATGTACACGGCAGGCGTCTCGAGCGCCGCGACGAGTGCGGGGACGTCGAACTTCTGGTCGTGCGTCAGCACGCAGATCGCCGTCGTCTCGTCCACGGGCGCGCTCTGCAGGAAACGGTCCGGCCACTCGACGACGAGCTCGTCGGCGTCCGGGAACCGCTCCGGGGTGACGAACGCGGCGCGGGCATCGCAGACGGTCACCCGGTAGCCCAGCAGCTTGCCGACGCGCGTGAGGGCTGCGGCGTGGTCGATCGCTCCGAAGACGTACATGGCGGGCCTCGGCGTCAGCGAGTGGACGAACACCGCTTCGCCGTCGACGTCCGCGAGGGCGCTCTCTCCGCGCGCGAGCAGCTGCGCGACCGGTCCTTCGGCGCCGTCGTGCAGGTGCTGCTCGCCGAGCCTCGGACCGGTCGCGGTCATCGTCAGAGCAGCAGGCCTGTCGGCGCGGACGGACTCGTCGAGTTCGGGAAGCAGCGACGTGTCGAGCTTCGCGATCAGGATGCCGACGGTGCCGCCGCACGAGAGGCCGACCTCGAACGCCTCGTCGTCGGCGATCCCGTACTCGCGGACGCGGGCGCTGCCGCCGTCCAGCACCTCCTGCGCCTCGCGGATCACCGAGGGCTCGACGCAGCCGCCGGTGACGGAGCCCGCGATCTCGCCGCGTTCGTTGAGAGCCAGCGATGCTCCCGGGTCACGCGGAGCCGAGCCCCGCAGCTCGACGACCGTCGCGATCGCGACGCGGCAGCCTTCTGACCGCCAACGGACGAGCGTGGGGAGGATGTCGCGCACGCCGTCAACGTAGCCGTTTGCAGGGTGGTTGAGACGTGCCGAACTCGGGAATATGGCCCGCAATCGAGGAAAGGGGTCACACATGGATTCGGATCGCATCGAAGGGAACCTGAAGGAAGCGGAAGGCAAGCTCAAGGACGACGAAGCGCTCGAGAAGGAGGGCCAGGCCCAGGACTCGTGGGGCAAGGCGAAGGACAGCGCCGACGATGCCTACGAGAGCGCGAAGGATCTCGGCGACGACGCGTTGGAGTCCGCCAAGGACGCCGCGGACGCCGTCAAGGATCAGGTCGACAAGAAGGTCTAGCCGCCTGCGTCCTCGGGCTCCGGCAGCTCCCGGAGCCCGAGGATCGGCGACGGCAGCAGGAAGAAGAACCCGAGCAGTGCGCCCGCGGTCGCGATCCACAGCGTCTCGCGCAGTCCGATCCAGCTCCCGAGCGCGCCGCCGACGAGCGCGCCCAGCGGCCGGACGCCGTAGTTCACGACCATGTAGGCCCCGGAGACGCGCGAGCGCAGCCGATCGGGAATCACCGCGGCGAAGATCGCGCCGACGCTGATGTCGAGCATCATCACGCCGAGCCCGGAGCCGAACTCGGCCAGGAAGAGGCAGCCGAGGACCACCCAGCGCGGGCCTTGCGCCAGCGGCACGAGCAGGAGCGGCGCGGGAAAGACGATGCAGCCGACCGCGAACGCGGGACCGATGCCGATCCTGCGGGCGACGCGGCCGGTGACGATCGAGCCCACCACGCCGCCGATCGCGCCGGCTCCGAGCACCAGCCCGAGCGTCCCCGGGGGCACGTCGAGCGACTTCGTCGCATACAGGATGAAGAGCGCGAAGAAGACGAAGTTGAAGAAGTTGATCGTCGCCGTGGCGCCCAGCGCGGCGCGCACGATCGGGTCGGCGAAGACCCAGCGGATGCCGGCGAGGACGTGACCCTTCCCGGGCGCCTCGGTCGCCGGCTCCTCGACGTGGACGCCGCGCAGGAAAAGTGCCGAAGCGACGTACGAGCATGCGTCGAGGACGAGCGTCACCGGCGCCGTGAGCGCCTGGACGAGCACGCCGCCGATGGCCGGGCCGGCCATGTACGAGAGCGCCCGGCTTCCGTGCATGATCGAGCCGCCCTCGACGAACCGGTCGCGTGGCACGAGCGCCACGAACAGCGAGCTGTAGGAGACGTGGAAGAGAACGCTCAACGTCCCGACCAGGAACGCGACGACGAGCATGTGCGGGAACGTCAATGCATCGAAGGCGTAGGCGACGGGAATCGAGCCGATCAGGAGCGCGCGGCCCAGGTCGGTCGCGATCATCGTGTGCCGCTTCCGGCCGCGGCGGTCGGCCCAGGCGCCGGCGTGGAGCGAGAAGAGCAGGTTGGGCGCTAGCTCGGCGGCGACGAGGTAGCCCATCTGGGCGGCGTTCGCGTCGAGGACGAGAACAGCGGTGAGCGGCAGCGCGATCAGGCTGACCTGGTCGCCGACCAGCGAGATGGACTGGCCGAGCCAGAAGCGCCGGAAGCGCGGGTTTTCGCGCAGGAGGGGCGGCACGACCATGACGGCGGACTCTAATCTCGGCCGATGCCGGCGCTGCTCGCACTCGTCGCGGTCACCGCCGTCTGGGGGGTGACCTTCGTCCAGGTGAAGGACGCCGTCGAGCTCTATCCGCTCTTTGCGTTCCTGACCCTCCGCTTCGCGATCGCGTCGATGGTGCTCGCGGTTCCGGCCGCCAAGCGGCTGCGGTCGCTCGGCCGCTCGGGCTGGGTCGCAGGCTCGGCGCTCGGGCTGCTGCTCGCGCTCGGCTACGCGCTGCAGACGGCCGGGCTCGAGCGCACGACCGTCTCGAGCGCCGGCTTCATCACCGGCCTCTACGTCGTCTTCACGCCCTTGCTCGCGCTGCTCCTCTTCCGCACGCGCGTCGGCAGAGCCGTCTGGATCGGCGTCGCGCTCGCGGTCGTCGGGCTCGCGATGCTCTCCGGGGTCGGCGCCGGCGATCCGCTCGGGGACCTCCTCGTTCTCCTCGGCTCTGCGGCCTACTCCCTGCAGATCGTCCTGATGGAGAGGTTCGCGCCACGCTACGACCCGGTTGCGTTCACGCAGGCGGAGATGCTCGCCGCCTTCGCGGGCTTCGCCGTCGTCGCGGTCGGGCTCGGCCAGGTGGAGGTGCCGCACGGCTGGACCGTCTGGGGCGCGCTCCTCGTGACGGGGATCTTCGCGAGCGCGCTCGCGTTCCTCGTCCAGACGTGGGCGCAGCAGCGCACGAGCGCCACGCGCACGGCGCTCGCCTTCGCGCTGGAGCCGGTGTGGGCGGGGTTCTTCGGCTTCTGGCTCGCCGGCGACCGGCTGGGCGCAATCGGCTGGGGCGGCGTGTGCGCTGATCATGGCCGGGATCGTCGTCGCCGAGCCGGAGGCGGGGAGAACGCTGCGCCGGCTCGTCGGCCGCTGATCGGTCCCGCACTCAGCGGCCGGAACGAAGCACCTCGGGCCCTGTGGGGCGCGGGTCGCCGTCGCCCGGCTCTGCGGTGACGCTCAGCACCGGGTACAGGGCGGGGTCGACGGCCGCGGCGAAGGTGACGTCTGAGCGTCCGTTCTCGTCTGGATGGAACGTGCCGGCCGAGATCCGGTTCGGCCTGGCCGGCGTGTCCCTCGGCCCGACGAACCAGAGCTCGTAGTAGTCGCCCTTGGGCAGGATCGGCAACTCGTCCGTCTGCAGCTGGATCACGCGACCGATCCCCGTCTTCCGCACCTCGACCGTGGCTTCGGCGCCGTTCGGGGCGCCGAGGACGGCCTGCAGCTCCAGCTCGCCCGCCGGGCCGCCCGCGCGAACCGCGAGCAGCAGGATCGCGGCTGCTGCGGCGAGCGCTGCGGCGCCAAAGGCCGGCCGCGACCACTGGCGACGGCGAAGGGGCTCGGGGCGCCGGCTCCCGTCCGGTCGCCGCCTGCTCGACCGCGAGGAGCACTCGGCCCTTCAGGCCGGGCGGCGGCGCGACGACCGTCACGGCGTCGCGTAGAAGGCGTGCCGCGGTCTCGAGCTCGCAGCTCGTGTTCGTTCGCGTCAGTCAAGGAGACCGCGCTCCTTCAACTCCGTGGACAGTGAACGCAGCGCGTGCAGCGTGCGCGTCTTGACCGTGCCGAGCGGGATGCCGAGCCGCTCCGCGACCTGGACTCTGCGTGAGGTCGCCGTGGTACTGGAGCTCGAGCACCTCGCGGTGGGCGGGTGTCAGTGCCTCCAGCGCCTCGCCGACGTCGAGCCGCAGCACGACCTCGTCGAACGCCGCTCCGCCGACGCCGTCCTCCGTGTCGGGCCCGTCGGCCGCGGTCGACGGCTCTCTCGAGCTCCTCCGCCACAGGTCGACGGCGGCGCGTCGCGCCAGCGTGTAGACGAACGTCCGCACCGACGCGCGCGTCGGGTCGTACCGATCCGCGGAGCGCCACAACCGCACGAACGTCTCCTGAACGAGGTCCTCCGCGAGCCCGCAGTCGTGCAGGAGGTGCACGCCGAGGGCGTAGAGGCGCCGCCCGTACACGTCGTAGAGGGCCGCGAGCGCCTCCTCACGATCCCCGGCGGCTAGGCGGGCGACGAGCGCAGCCTCGTCCAGTGCGGCAGCGGATCGCGTTTCGGTGCGGAACAGTGGGCGGGAGAGCACCGAGGGGTTCGCAGACATCGCGGTTCGGTTCGGCGGGGACGGGCCGGCGCGCGACCCGTCCCCGCCGGTCCTGCCTCCTACTGGTCCTGCCACGCCGCGAGGCCGGTCACGACGACGCTGCCGCCGCCGATCCGGCCAAGCGGGCGCGTCTTGCCGGTCGTCAGGTCGATCGTGTACAGCCGTGCACCCGAGCCCCCGGAATGCGTGCCGGCGACATAGCCCCGGTTCGCAGTGCCGGCGATGTCGAAGCCGACGTCGCTGCCGAGGTCGAGCCCGGTCGAGAGCGGATTCATCAGCGTGCCGGCGTTGGCCGGGTTCTGCAGCCACAGGCGATCTTGCTTGCCCGACGTGTCATAGGCGAACAGCATCGTCGTGGCCGGACGGTTCGCGAAGGCCGCGAACGACGAGTTCGTGTACGCCGAGCCGACGACCGTGACGTCAGCGGGCGTCAGCTTCGTGTCGTTCATCAGCAGGCTGCCCGGATCCGGGTCCAGCCTGAGGTTGTCGTCTGCGTCGCTCGTGACGCGGATCTTGTCCACGGTCGGGTTGAAGTCGAAGCCGATCCGGTCGCCTTGGAGCGCGGTCGGCGTCGTCTCGAACGCCGGGCCTTCGGCGACTGCGATCGCCGTCTCGGGGTTCACCCGGTAGACGACGCGGTCGCTGCCGAGCGCGTACAGGTCGCCGGTCGCCGGGCGGAAGTCGATCCCCTTCAGCGAGACGCCGGCCGCCAGGCCGGTGATCGGCTTCGAGCGCACGAGCCACGGCGAGTGCTCGCGGAAGCGGAGCAGGTTCCCCGCGTTGTCGGTGGCGAAGAGCAGCCGGGACTGCTTGGCGGTGACGAAGCCGTGCTTCTTGCCGCCGTCGCCGGCGAGCGCGACGAGCGGGACGAGCAGCGCCACAACGACTGCGGCGACGACACTGCGTGTGAGGACGGACATGGCGTGAGCCTCCTTGGAGTTGGATTACGCCACGCGCTTTCGCAGCCGACCTCGCGAACGGTTCAAACCCGCCGGGACTGACGTGCTCGAACTGCTAGATCAGCCAGGCGCCGTCGCGCTGGACGAGCTCGTCGTCCACGTGCAGCTCGCCGCCGGGGCGCAGGTCCTTGACCATGTCCCAGTGGATGGCGCTCTCGTTCTTGCCGCCCGTGTACGTGTAGCTCGCGCCGACGGCGAGGTGAACGGTGCCGTCGATCTTCTCGTCGAAGAGGACGTTGCGGGTGAAGCGCGTGATCCGCGGGTTGCAGCCGAGGCCGAGCTCGCCGAGGCGGCTCGCGCCCGCGTCGGTCGCGAGCACCTGCTTCAGGAACTCCTCGCCCTCGTCGGCGCTCGCCTCGACGATGCGGCCCTCGCGGAAGACGAGCCGCGCGCCGACGACGTCGTGGCCGAGGTAGATCGCAGGGAACTCGGCATAGGTGATCACGCCTTCGGCGCTGTCCTCGACCGGGCTGTAGAAGACCTCGCCGTCGGGCATGTTGCGGAAGCCGGCCGAGACGACGCCCTCGCGGCCTTCGATTCCGACCGTGAGGTCGGTGCCCTCGCCCACGATGCGGACCGGCCGGCCGCGGTCGAAGCGCTCCTTGATCCGCAGCATCCGCTGCTCCTCCGCGTCCCAGTCCAGCAGGCACGCGTCGAAGATGAAGTCCGTGTACTCCTCGAGCGACATGCCCGCCTCGGCCGCGGCAGCCTCGGTCGGGTACTCGACGACCGCCCAGCGAACGTCGAGCGACCGCGCCCGCCGGCTTGCGGGCTCGGCGGCCTGCTGGAGCAGCTTCCGCCGCTCGGGGTCGAGCTCGGCGCCCGCGTGCACGTCCTCGGGCGCGCGGATCGTCAGCCGGGCGTCCTCGTTGTCGACCTGGTGGCGCTCGATCGGCGGCAGCTCGCCCAGCAGCTCGAGCGGCGCCTCGAGCGCCCAGTCGAGGTCGGCGCGGAAGCGCTCGGGGCCCCAGTTGATCCGCGGCAGGTAGTAGGCGCCGCGGCGGCCGATCGCGCGCGCGACTTCCCGGACGAGCGGCCGCGCGAGCGGCGACGCGCGCACCGACACCTGCCAGCCGGGCTGCGACGTCGAGGCAGCGGTTGACCAGCAGCTCGGCCAGCTCTTTGATGCGCGGGTCCGTCACGGCGCGGGATCGTAGTCGCTGTAGCGTTGTCTCGTGGATGCGGTCGTGCTCGCGCTCGTCTCGGCCGCGCTGTTCGGCTCGATGACGGTCGCGCTCAGGTTCGCGCTCGCGCGCGTTCCGGACGCGGAGGCGGGCGCGCTGCTGACGATCGTCGTCGCGTTCGCGGTCACGCTGCCGTTCGTCGCGGCGGGCCCGATCGACCTCGGCGGGACGTGGCCGTTCCTGCTCGCGGGCATGCTCGGCCCCGGCGGTTCGCAGCTTCTCTTCACGCTGGCCGTGCGCGACGCTGGGCCGTCGCGGGCTTCGGTGACCGTGGGCACGGCGCCGCTGTTCTCCGTCGCGATCGCGCTCCTCCTGCTCGACGAGCCGGCGAAGGCGGGGGTGCTCGGCGGGGCGGTCCTGATCGTCGTCGGCGGGATCCTGCTCGCGCGCGAGCCGGGGCGGCCCGAGCACGTGAAGTGGATCGGCCTCGCCTTCGCCCTTGCCGCGGCGATCTTGTTCGCGACGCGCGACAACGTCGTCCGCCATCTCTCCCTGGACACCGAGCGTCGAGCCGGCGCTCGCGGTTGCGGCGACGCTCTTCGCCGGCGGCCTGACCGTCGCGGCGTGGCTGCTCGTGACGCGGCGCCGGCTGCCGGGCCGGGGTCTGGCCGCGTTCGTTCCGGCCGGGCATCTGCTTCGGCCTCTCCTATCTCTGCCTGTTCGAGGCGTTCTACCGCGGCCCCGTCTCGGTCGTCTCGCCGCTCGTGGCGACGGAGTCGCTCTGGGGCGTCGGCCTCTCGGCGCTGCTGCTGCGCAGGCACGAGCTCGTCGGTCCGCGCCTGTTCGCCGGCGCCGCGCTCGTCGTTGCCGGCGGCGTCCTGATCGGTCTCTTCCGTATGATCTGATAGACTTACGCTCAGATTTTCTGACGTAGCAACCATCAGCACGAAGGAGACAAACAGCATGGCAAAGACCATTGGAATCGACCTCGGCACCACGAACAGCTGCATGGCGGTGCTCGAGGGCGGCGAGCCGACCGTGATCCCGAACGCCGAGGGCGGCCGCACGACGCCGTCCGTCGTCGCGTTCACGAAGGACGGCCAGCGGCTCGTCGGGGCGCCCGCGAAGCGCCAGCAGGTGACGAACCCCCAGAACACGATCTTCTCGATCAAGCGCTTCGTCGGCCGCAAGTGGGACGAGGTCTCGGAGGAGATGACGATCGTCCCCTACGAGGTCGCGAAGGGCGAGAACGGCGACGCGCGCGTCAAGGTCGAGGGCAAGGACTACGCCCCCGAAGAGGTCAGCGCGATGATCCTGCAGAAGCTGAAGGCCGACGCCGAGGCGTACCTCGGGGAGCCGGTCGCCGACGCGGTGATCACGGTTCCGGCCTACTTCAACAACGCGCAGCGCGAGGCGACGAAGGACGCCGGCAAGATCGCCGGCCTCAACGTGCTGCGGATCATCAACGAGCCGACCGCGGCTGCGCTCGCGTACGGGCTCGACAAGGAAGGCGCCGACCAGACGATCCTCGTCTTCGACCTCGGCGGCGGCACGTTCGACGTGTCCGTGCTCGAGCTCGGCGAGGGCGTCTTCGAGGTCAAGTCGACCAACGGGGACAACCACCTCGGCGGCGACAACTTCGACAAGGCGATCGTCGACTGGATGGTCTCGGAGTTCAAGCGCGACCAGGGCATCGACCTGGCCGTCGACAAGATGGCGCTGCAGCGGCTCTACGAGGCCGCCGAGAAGGCGAAGATCGAGCTCTCCTCGACGATGACGACGCAGATCAACCTGCCGTTCGTCACCGCCACCGCGGAGGGCCCGAAGCACCTCGACCTGCAGCTCACCCGGGCGAAGCTCGGTGAGATCACCGCCGACCTGATCGAGCGGACGGTCGGCCCGACGAAGGCCGCGCTCGCCGACGCGGGGCTCGACGCCTCGAAGATCGAGCACGTCGTCCTCGTCGGCGGCATGACCCGCATGCCCGCGGTGCAGGAGAAGGTCAAGGAGCTGCTCGGCAAGGACCCGCACAAGGGCGTCAACCCGGACGAGGTCGTCGCCATCGGCGCGGCCATCCAGGCCGGCGTGCTCAAGGGCGAGGTCAAGGACGTGCTCCTGCTCGACGTCACCCCTCTGTCCCTCGGGATCGAGACCAAGGGCGGCGTCTTCACGAAGCTGATCGACCGGAACACGACGATCCCGACCCGGAAGGCCGAGACGTTCTCGACCGCCGAGGACAACCAGCCCTCGGTCGAGATCCACGTGCTCCAGGGCGAGACGGAGATGGCGGTCTACAACAAGACGCTCGGCAAGTTCCAGCTCGTCGGCATCGCGCCGGCGCCGCGGGGCATGCCGCAGATCGAGGTCGGCTTCGACATCGACGCGAACGGGATCATCCACGTGACCGCGAAGGACCTCGGCACGGGGAACGAGCAGCAGATCAAGATCGAGGGCGGCTCGGGCCTCTCCGAGGACGAGGTGCAGCGGATGGTCAAGGACGCCGAGGCGCACGCGGACGAGGCGCACCGGCTGCGCGAGCTCGCCGACGCGCGCAACACGGCGGAGCAGCTCGCGTACCAGACCGAGAACACGCTCAAGGAGCACCGCGACAAGCTCGACGAGTCGGATGCCTCGACGATCGAGGGCCGGATCATGGAGCTGCGCGGCGTGCTCGAGTCCACGGACGTGAACGAGATCAAGCAGAAGACCGAGGCGCTGAACGAGGCGTCGCGGAAGCTGGCCGACGTGCTCTACGCCCAGGCGAGCGCCCAGGCAGCAGGCCGGGGCGACCGGTGAGAACGGCGGCGCGTCCACCGAGGACGAGGTCGTCGAGGAAGCCGACTACGAGGTCATCGACGAGGAAGAGGCGAAGACGTCGTGACCGACGAGTCTCGCCCGGTCGAGGAGGAGATCGAGGAGAGGAGATCGTCGAGGAGCCGGCCGCGGAGGAATCCGCGCCGGCTCCGGACGACTCCTACCTCCGCCTCGCGGCCGACTTCGACAACTACCGCAAGCGGGTCGCCCGCGAGCACGCCGAGCTGACGACGCGCGCGAACGAGCGGCTCGTCAACGAGCTCCTGCCCGTGCTCGACGACCTCGAGCGGGCGCTCGAGGCGGCCGCCGAGCACGAGGAGGCGAAGCTCGAGGAAGGCGTCCAGCTCGTCCACCGCTCGCTCGCCTCGCTGCTCGAGCGGCACGGGCTGACCGAGATCGGCACCGAGGGAGCGTTCGACCCGCACGTCCACGAGGCGCTGCTCGCGCAGCCCGCCGAGGGCGCCGAGGAGGGCTCGGTGCTGCAGGTGCTGCAGAAGGGCTACAGGCTCGGGGACAAGGTGCTCCGGCCCGCGCAGGGTGATCGTCGCCGAATGACCAATCTGTACGACACGCTCGGCGTTCCCAAGAACGCTCCGGCCGACGAGATCAAGAAGGCCTACCGGAAGCTCGCGCGCGAGCATCACCCCGACAGCGGCGGCGACGAGGCGAAGTTCAAGGAGATCCAGGGCGCGTACGACGTGCTCTCCGACCCCGAGAAGCGCACGCAGTACGACCAGTTCGGGTCGACGAACGGGCGCGGCCCCTTCGGAGGCGGCGCCGCGGGCGGGGCGCAGTTCCAGGACTTCGACCTCAGCGATCTCTTCGGCGGGCTCTTCGGCGGCGGTGCGGCGGCGGCTTCGGCCGGCAGCGCGGGCCGCAGCCCGAGCGCGGCGCCGACCTCCAGGCGGAGGTGCACGTCTCGTTCGAGGACTCGCTGCAGGGCGTCCAGGTGCCGGTGCGCGCAGAGGTCGAGACCGCCTGCCACACGTGCGGCGGCTCGGGCGCCGAGCCCGGGACCGCGCCGATCGTCTGCCCGCAGTGCGGCGGCCGCGGCGTCACCTCCGACTCGCACGGCCTCTTCTCGCTCTCGCATCCGTGCCCCCGCTGTCGCGGCAACGGCACGGTGATCGAGAAGCCGTGCAAGACGTGCCGCGGCTCCGGTCGCGAGCGCGTCCAGAAGACGTTCCAGGTGAAGATCCCGGCCGGCGCGAAGGACGGCACGCGGATCCGGCTGAAGGGTCGCGGCGAGCTGGGCCGCAACGGCGGGCCTGCGGGCGACCTCTACGTGATCGCGCGCGTTCCCGACTCGCCGGTCTACGAGCGCCGCGGCGCCGACCTGGTCGTCGACGTCCCGGTGTCCTACGCCGACGCGGCGCTCGGCGCGTCGCTCGAGGTGCCGACGCCCGACGGCCCGATCTCGCTCAAGGTGCCGGCCGGCTCGCAGCACGGCAAGCTGCTGAAGATCAAGGGCCGCGGCGCTCCGAAGCTGAAGGGCGGCGGCAAGGGCGACCTGCTCGCCCGGCTGAAGCTGACCGTGCCCGAGAAGGTCTCGAAGAAGGAGCGCGAGCTGCTCGAGGAGCTGCGGAAGGTGAGCCGGTGACCGACAACCACCCGCTCTACATGATCTCGGTCGCGGCCGAGCTCGTCGGCATGCACCAGCAGACGCTGCGCCTGTACGAGGCGAAGGGGCTCGTGCGGCCCGGGCGAACGCCGGGCGGCACGCGGCTCTACTCCGAGGCCGACCTCGAGCGCCTGCGCGTGATCCAGCGCCTGACGACCGAGCTCCGCCTCAACCTCGCGGGCGTCGAGCACGTGCTGCGGCTCGAGGACGAGCTGCGCAAGCAGAAGGCCCGCGCCGACCGGCTCGAGCGCGAGCTGCGCGAGGAGATCCGGAGCGTCCATCGCTCGTACAAGCGGGAGATCGTGGTCTACCAGGCCGAACGGCACCCGGAACCGAGAGACACTGATGGACTTCAACAAGCTGACGATCAAGAGCCAGGAGGCCGTCGCGGCCGCGCAGGAGCTTGCGCGCCGGGCGGGCAACCCCGAGCTCTACCCCGAGCACCTGCTGCTCGCGCTGCTCGACCAGGAGCTGGTGCAGCAGCTCGTGCCGGATGCCGCAGCGCTGCGCGACCGAGACCGAGGCGAAGCTGGCGGCGAAGCCGGCGATCCAGGGCGCGTCGCAGCAGCCCGTCGCGGGTGCAGCGTTCTCGCGCATCCTCGACCAGGCGTTCGACGAGGCGAAGAAGCTCGAGGACGAGTACGTCTCGACCGAGCACCTGCTGCTCGCGCTCGACGTCGTCCCGCGCGACGCAGCTGCTCGCGCGGATCAAGGACGTGCGCGGCGGGCAGCGCGTCACGAGCCAGGATCCCGAGGGCACCTACCAGGCGCTCTCCAAGTTCGGCCGCGACCTGACCGAGGCGGCGGAGCAGGGGAAGCTCGACCCGGTGATCGGCCGCGACGAGGAGATCCGGCGCGTGATCCAGGTGCTCTCGCGCCGCACGAAGAACAACCCGGTGCTGATCGGCGAGCCCGGCGTCGGCAAGACCGCGATCGCGGAGGGGCTGGCGCAGCGGATCGTCGCCGGCGACGTGCCCGAGGGCCTGAAGGGCAAGCGCGTCTGGGCGCTCGACGTCGGCGCGCTGCTCGCCGGGGCGAAGTACCGCGGCGAGTTCGAGGAGCGGCTCAAGGCCGTCCTCGCCGAGATCAAGAACGCCGAGGGCAACATCATCCTCTTCATCGACGAGCTGCACACGATCGTCGGCGCGGGAGCGGCCGAGGGCGCGGTCGACGCCGCCCAGCTGCTGAAGCCGATGCTCGCGCGCGGCGAGCTGCGCGCCGTCGGCGCGACGACGCTCGACGAGTACCGCAAGCACATCGAGAAGGACGCCGCGCTCGAGCGCCGCTTCCAGCCCGTCTTCGTCGGCGAGCCGTCGGTCGTCGACACGATCGCGATCCTGCGCGGCCTGAAGGAGAAGTACGAGTCGCACCACAGGGTGCGGATCCGCGACGCGGCGCTCGTCGCCGCCGCGGTGCTCTCCGACCGCTACATCGCCGACCGCCAGCTGCCCGACAAGGCGATCGACCTCGTCGACGAGGCCGCGTCCCGGCTGAAGATGGAGATCGACAGCTCGCCGCTCGAGCTCGACCAGGCCGACCGCGCCGTGCGGCAGCTCGAGATCGAGCTCGCGGCGATGGGCAAGGAGTCGAAGGACGTGCGCGAGCCGGTCGAGCGGCAGCTCGCCGACGCGAAGGAGCGCCACGCCGAGCTCGCCGCCCGCTGGGCCGAGGAGAAGGGCGCGCTCGACCGGATCGGCGAGATCACGACGAGGATCGACGAGCTGCGGATGGAGGCCGAGCGCGCCGAGCGCGCCGGCGACCTGCAGCGCGTCGCCGAGATCCGCTACGGCGAGCTGCCCGCGCTCGAGAAGGAGCTCGAGGAGCGCGACGCGCCGGCCGAGCCGATGGTGAAGGAGGAGGTCGACGAGGACGACATCGCCGCCGTCGTCGCCTCCTGGACGGGCATCCCCGTCTCGCGCCTGCTCGAGGGCGAGACCGAGAAGCTGATCCACATGGAGGAGCGCCTCCACCAGCGCGTGATCGGCCAGCACGCGGCGGTCGAGGCCGTCTCGAACGCGCTTCGTCGCGCCCGCTCCGGGCTCCAGGATCCCGACCGGCCGATCGGCTCGTTCGTCTTCCTCGGCCCGACCGGCGTCGGCAAGACCGAGCTCGCCCGGGCGCTCGCCGAGTTCATGTTCGACGACGAGCGGGCGATGATCCGGATCGACATGTCCGAGTACCAGGAGCGGCACACCGTGTCGCGCCTGGTCGGCGCGCCGCCCGGCTACGTCGGCTACGACGAGGGCGGCCAGCTGACCGAGGCCGTGCGCCGGCGCCCGTACTCGGTCGTCCTGCTCGACGAGATCGAGAAGGCGCACTCCGAGGTCTTCGACGTCCTGCTGCAGGTGCTCGACGACGGGCGCCTCACCGACGGCCAGGGCCGCACGGTCGACTTCCGCAACACCGTGCTGATCATGACCTCGAACATCCGCTCGGCCGAGCAGATGCGCGAGCACTTCCGGCCCGAGTTCCTGAACCGGATCGACGAGATCGTCGTCTTCGAGCCGCTGAGCAAGGAGCAGCTCGCCGACATCGCGGAGCTCCAGCTCGAGCGGCTGCGCGCGCGGCTCGCCGAGCGGAAGCTCTCGCTCGAGCTGACCGACGCGGCGAAGGAGGTGCTCGCCGAGGCGGGCTGGGATCCGACCTACGGCGCCCGGCCGCTCAAGCGCGCGCTGCAGCGGCTGGTCGAGAACCCGCTCGCGCAGCGCCTGCTCGAGGGCGAGTTCGCCGAGGGCGACACGATCCGCGTCGACGCCCAGAACGGCGAGCTCGTCTTCGAGCGCGCCGGCGCCGCTGCCGAGCCGCGGCGGTCTAGGGCCAGCGGCCGGGGCCGGGCTCGCCCGGCTCGCCCTGCTCCCACTCGGAGCGGGGAGGCGCGAAGAGGTCGAGCACGCTGGCGCCGTCGGGGCCGGCCTCGGCGCGGTGCGGCGTGTTCGAGGGGATCTCCCAGGTCTCGCCGGGGCCGAGCTCGCGCTCCTCGTCGCCGACGCGGAAGCGGATCGAGCCGCGCAGGACGAGCCCGAGCTGCTCGTGGTCGTGGCTGTGCTCCTCCGCGATCGCGCCCGGCTCGAGCTCGACGACGGCGAGCGTCAGCCGCTCGCCGTGGACGGCGCGCGCCGTGATCCCGTCCCAGACCTGGCGCGGGACGATCGAGCGGACGTCGTCGAACGCGCTCATTCGACTCGTCTCGAGGAAGGTCGCTTCGCCGCGCTCGGGCGGGGCGCCGACGATGAAGAGGCGCAGCTCGTCGTCGTGGCGGTTCGAGAGCTGGAGCGCGGTGCCGGGCTGGACGACCAGCACGCTGCCCTTCGCGAGCTCGTGCTGCTCCGGCTCGTCGCCCTCGCCCAGGTGGACCGTCAGCGTCCCGTCCAGGACGACGAAGACCTCCTCCTGGATCGGGTCGATGTGGCGGCGCCCGACCGCGCCGGGCGGATAGCGGAAGAGGTTCGCCCGCGACTGCGTCATCGCGTCCGAGAGCGCCGGCGGCGAGGCGCGGGTCGCTCTCGCGGCGCGGCTGCCAGTCGAGCTCGCCTGCGTGGAAGACCGTGTAGCCCACGGCGCCATTCTCACACGAATGGCCATTGCGGACATGTCCCAGGGCCTGGCCCTGGGACACGTCCGCTTCAGGCAGGGAGAGAAAGTGGCGACAGGGAAGGGGAGGCGGCGGTGCCCTTCACGCCGGCGAAGGGGAGGGAGCCGGCGGTGGCGTAGGGGGGCCTCGGTGGTCGCCTGTTACATGGCGACACCATCGCGCACGCGGCCGCGCCCGCGACAATGCGGCTGCGCTGGCGTCTCGGGGGTGCGGCTCTAGCCGTACTACTTCAGGTAGCGGTCGAACCACTCGAGCACGAGCTCGAAGCGCATGGACGCGGTGCGCGGGATTGCCGGAGCGCGTCAGCTCGTGGCTCTCGCCGGGGAAGCGCACCAGCTCGACGTCGCTTCTTCAGCAGCCGCAGCGTCGTGAAGAGCTGCTCGGCCTGCTCGATGTTGCAGCGGAGGTCCTGCTCGGAGTGGAGGATCAGGAGCGGCGTCTCGATCTGCTTCGCGTACGTCCACGGCGACATCTGCGAGGTACTTCTCGACCTCGTCGTGGACGAACTCGCCGTGGTAGCCCTTGAAGACCCAGCCGATGTCGCTCGAGCCGTACATCGAGACGAGGTTGTTGACGGCGCGCTCGGAGCAGGCGGCCTTGAAGCGGTTGGTGTGCGAGACGATCCACGAGGTCATGTAGCCGCCGTACGAGCCGCCGAGGACGCCGAGCCGCTCGGGGTCGAGGAAGTCGTAGCGCTCGAGCGCCGTGTCGACGACGGCCATCAGGTCCTCGTAGTCGACGGTGCCCCAGCCCGGGCCCGAGCTCGCCCGGCCCCATGATCGCGCGGCCCCACTCCTCCGAGTAGCCGGACGAGCCGCGGGGGTTCGAGTAGACGACCGCGTAGCCGCCGCCGGCGTAGACCTGGGTCTCGTCGAAGAAGCCCGTTGCCGTACTGGGTGAACGGGCCCGCCGTGGATGTTCAGGAGGACGGGATAGCGCTTGCCCTCCTCGAAGCCGGCCGGACGGGCGATCCAGGCCTCCACCTCGGTGCCGTCCTTCGAGACGGCGGTGAAGCGCTCCGGCGCGACCAGCTCGCGGCCGCCGGCGAACTCGCTGCCGATGTCGGTGAGCTGCCGGTCGCCCGACGTAGAGCTCGGACAGGTTCGGCGCGGTCGAGCCGGTGCGGACGAGCTGCCCGTCGCGCGCGTCGTAGCCGCGAGAGGACGATCTCGCCGCCGGTGAGGAGCTCGGGCTCGCCGCCCGACGGCCGCGACGCGGTAGAGGTGGATGTTGCCCGCGTCCTCGATCGCGAAGACGATCGAGTCGCCGTCCCAGATCGGCTCGCCGGATCTCCGGGTACGGGATCGCACGTCCGGTCGAGCGACGCGGTCAGGATCCGCCGGTTCTCGCCCGTCTCGGCGTCGACGACGGCGATCTGCGGGTGGCGCGGAAAGTCGAATCCGCCCGGATCCCACTTGACCGCGAGCAGCGTCCCGTCCGGCGAGTAGCTGCGGCGCGTAGTGGTTGCTGTCGCCGGGGGTCAGCCGCTTCGGCTCGCCGCCGTCGGCGGGCACGACGTAGATGTCGCTGATCAGCTCGATGTCCCAGTCCTCGCCGCGCGCCGAGGAGAACGCGATGCTCTTCCCGTCGGGCGTCCAGGTCGGGCGCGAGTCCTCGTAGTCGCCGTCGGTGATCTGCTTCGGCTCGGCGGAGCCGTCGGCGGGGACGACGTAGAGGTGACGCCGCCGGTCTCCGGTCCAGCCGACGCTGTCGAGCTTGAACTGGAGCCGCGTGAATCGCCGCGGCGCGCGCTTCTTCTCGTCCTCCTCCTCGTACGCCTCGTCCGGCACGCGAGCCGAGAAGGCGATCCGGGTCCCGTCCGGCGACCAGGCCGGCTCGCCGACGTCCTCCTTCAGGTCGGTGAGGCGCTCCGGCTCGCCACCGCCGGCCGGCAGCACGTAGAGCTGGCTGTGCGCCTTCTCGTCGCCGCTCCGCTTCGAGACGAACGCGAGCCGGTCGCCGTCCGGCGACCAGCGCGGCTGCGAGTCGTTCTTGCCCGGTCGTGAACCGGCGCGGCGGCTGCCGAACCGTCCGTGCGCGCGATCCAGATCGACTGGCGGTACTCGTTCTCGTCCCCGTCGATCGCCCAGACGACGTACGCGACCTCCTCGCCGCCAGGGCGCAGCCGGGGGTCGGTGACCCCTGTGAGCTGGTAGACGTCCTCGGGCCGCATCCCCGCCACGAGGGCACTATCGCACGGTAGGTTCTAGGACGTGGCGGCCACCCTTACCGGCGCAGAGCAGGTCGAATGGGACCTCTCGGACCTCTACGAGGGGCCGGACGACCCGCGGATCGAGTCCGAGCTCGACGAGGCAAGCGCCGCCGCGAGCACGTTCCGCGAGCGTTTCCGCGGCAAGCTGGGCGAGCTGTCTGCAGCCGAGCTGAACGACGCCGTCGCCGAGCTCGAACGGATCAAGTCGAACTCGACGCGAGTCGAGACGTATGCCCGTCTGCGGCAGGCGGCCGACAGCACCGACGAGGCGCGCGGCGCACTCGTGCAGAAGGTGCGCGAGCGGAACACGCAGATCGAGACCGAGATGCTCTTCTTCGACCTCGAATGGAGCGAGCTCGAGGACGACATCGCGGAGCGCTTGCTCGCCGACCCCGCGCTCGAGCGCTACGCAGCCGTCCTCCGCTCCGAGCGCCGCTACAAGCCGTACCAGCTGACCGAGCCGGAGGAGCTGATCTCGACGGAGAAGAGCGTCACCGGCGTGAGCGCCTGGGGCCGGCTCTTCAACGAGCTCCTCGCCGACCTGCGGGTCTCGTTCGACGGCGAGCAGCTGTCGCTCGACGAGGTGCTGTCGAAGCTGGCACGGCTGACCGACCAGGCCGAGCGTGGCCGGGTCGCGGCGGCGGTCACCGAGGCGCTCCGGCCGGGCGTTCGCACGCGCGGCTACGTGCTGAACACGATCCTGAACGAGCGCGCGATCGAGGACCGGCTCCGCGGCTACGACAGCTGGATCTCCGCGCGCAACCTCTCGAACGAGATCCCGGACGAGGCGGCGGAGAGCCTCGTCGACGCGATCGTCTCCCGCTACGACATCCCGCAGCGCTTCTACGCGCTGAAGACGCGCCTGCTCGGCTTGGAGCAGATGCGCGACTACGACCGATTCGCCCCGCTGCAGGCGGTCGAGGGCGCGATCGCGTGGGACGATGCGCGCGAGATCGTGCTCGAGTCCTTCGCCGGCTTCTCGCCGCTCGCCGGCGACATCGTCGGCCGCTTCTTCGAGCGAGACTGGATCGACGCCGCTGTGCGCCCCGGGAAGATGCTCGGCGCCTTCTGCGCGACGCTGATTCCCGAACGGCATCCGTATGTGCTGATGAACTACGCGGGCGAGCGGCGCAGCGTGCTCACGCTCGCACACGAGCTCGGGCACGGCCTGCACGGGACGCTCGCCCAGGATCTCGGCCTGCTGAACGCCCGGACGCCGCTGACGCTCGCCGAGACGGCGTCCGTCTTCGGCGAGGCGCTCACGTTCGAGACGTTGCGCGAGCGCGAGGACGACCCGCGTGCCGTGCTCGACCTGCTGATCGGCCGGATCGACGACGCCGTCGCGACCGTCTTCCGCCAGATCGCGCTCAACCGCTTCGAGCACGCGATCCATACCGGCCGGCGCGAGGAAGGCGAGCTTCCGGTCGACCGGATCTCCGAGCTCTGGAGCGATGAGCAGCGGCGGATGCTGGGCGACGCGGTCGAGGTGACGGACGACTACGGGATCTGGTGGAGCTACGTGCCGCACTTCATCCAGGCGCCGGGCTACGTCTACGCGTACTCGTTCGGCTATCTCTTCTCGCTCGCGATCTACCGGCGCTACCTCGACGAGGGCGAGGCGCTCGTCGAGCCCTACCTGGACCTGCTGCGGGCAGGCGGCTCGGCGCCGCCGGCGGAGCTCGCCTCCCGGCTCGGCTTCGACATCGGCGACCCGGGCTTCTGGTCGGCGGGCCTCGATGCGATCGGCGTGCTCGTCGACGAAGCCGAGCAGCTCGCGGCCCAGCTCGACGACTAGGAGGGTTTGGCGGAATGTGCTGCTCGTCGTCGCCGCGACCGAGCGCGAGCTCGTGTCGGTCGAGGGGGCCGGACGGTGGTCTGCGGGGTCGGCCCGGTCGAGGCGGCGGTGGTCGACCGCGCGGGCGCTCGCCGAGGACCGGCCGAACGCCGTCCTCCACGTCGGCATCGCGGGCGCCCGCGGGCTCGAGCCCTTGACGGTCGTGCTCGGCACCGAGGCGGTCTACTGCGACGCCGCCGGGCCGCTCGTCCCCGCGCTCGCGCTGCCCGACGGCGACCTGCTCGCGCGGCTGCACGAGGCGTTTCCGGAGGCCGTGCTGCGCCCGATCGGGACGAGCGCGCGCGTCGGTGGCTCAGCACGAGCTCGACGTCGAGGCGATGGAGGGCTTCGCGGTGCTCCGCGCGTGCGAGCTCGCCGGCGTGCCGGCGGTCGAGGTGAGGGTCGTCTCGAATGAGATCGACGAGCCCGATCGCGCACGCTGGCGCTTCGACGATGCCTTCGCGCTCCTCGCCGAGACGCTGCCCCGGCTGGTCGCTGTAGCGTCCGGGCCGTGACGAGACACGCGAGCAAGAAGCCGCTGCCGCCGCCACTCCCACCCGAGACCCGCACGGTGGGCCAGCTCGTCGCCGAGACCCTGAAGCTCTACGGAGACCACCTCTGGCCGTCGCTGGCGCTCGGGCTCAGCGTCACGCTGATCAACCAGGTCTCCGCCGGGCACGAGACGGTCTTCCAGGTGCTCGTGCTCACGGCCGGGGCGCCGCTGATGGCCGCGTCGTTCGTCGGCGCTTCGGCGATCGTCGGCGGGGTGAGGCCAGCCGCGGCCGATGCGGCGCGCGCGATCGTCGTCGGTGCGATCGTCTTCGTCCCCGCGGCGTTCCTCACGCTCCTCTACGTGCTGCCCGCGGTCGCCTGGCTCGCTCTCGTCGGCCTGGTCGTGCCCGTGCTCGTGATCGAGCGCCCCGGGGTCGCCGCGGCGTTCCGTCGTGCGATCGAGCTTTCCCGGGTCGACTACGTCCACGCGGTCGCGTCGCTCGCAACGCTCGTCGTTCTCTTCGGCCTCGTGAAGCTGACGCTGACCCTGCTCCTGCGCGACCTGGGCGACGCCGGCGAGCGGGCGGCACTCGGGCTCGGCGACCTCGTCGTCTCGCCGCTCCTCTTCCTCGGCAGCGCGCTCCTCTACGTCGATCAGGCCGCGCGGGTGTCGAGCAGCGACTCGAGGAAGCGCTCCGGGGGCGGCGTCAAGGCGCGTCGCGGGCGCAGTGGGGGATAAGCTCGCGCCCCCGACCGTCAAGGAGGCGGCATGCCGACCTATCTGATGCTCTCGACGCTGACGCCACAGGGCGTCCAGACGCTGAAGGCGAATCCGAGCCGGTTGCGCGAGGTGAACCGGGATGTCGAGGAGCTCGGCGCCAAGGTGCTGCACCAGTGGGCCACACTCGGCGAGTACGACTTCGTCAACATCCTCGAGGCGCCCGACGCCGCGACGGTGGCGAAGGTCTCGCTCGCGCTCGGCGCGCGTGGCAGCGCGAAGCTGCAGTCGCTCGAGCTGATCGACCTCGACACACTGCTCGGCGTGCTCGACGCCTAGCGCGCGGAGCGCTTAGTGTTTCGGCCCGGGAAAGCTCATCGATGAGGAGGGGCGAATGACGAGGAAGCGATTTCTGGCCCTGACTGCGGCTGTCATCGCGGCAGGCGCCGTGGTCGTGCCGCTCGCGGCGAACGCGGGCGACGAGAAGCGGATGGTGCTGACCGAACGGTTGCAGGTGACGGGATTCGTGCCGGCGACCGGAGCCGGAACGCTCGCCGGAACGTTCCAGTCCGCGGGGGCGGTCAACGAGGCGGGCTCTGTGGCTGCGACATTCACGCTCGTGCCGGTGAAGGGTGGCTGCGGAAGCCTCACGGGAACGCACGTCCTCACCGGCGCAGGCGGGACGCTGTCCGTCCGTACGGATGCGCTCGCCTGTCCGTACCCGCCCGGCTCGCCGCCGCGCTCGTTCGTGCGCGGGAAGTGGCACGTCGTCGGCGGTACGGGGGCGTACGCGGGTCTCGACGGCAAGGGGAGGATTCATCGCGACCGGCGACTTCGGCACCGGCGAGATCACGATCGCCCGCGACGGCAAGGTCAAGCGCTAGAGCAGACTGCGGGGGCTGCGCGAGCGGCCCCCGCACCCTCCTACGGAGTCTGCGGCACCACGACCGGCGGCACGACGAAGCGCCCGATCTGGCGCTTGCGGACGTCGAAGAAGCGGAGCTGCACGCGCTGGGTCGGGTCCTTCGACGTCGTCGTGAAGCGCGCGTCGAGCAGCCGACCGACGTTTGCGGCGCCCGCTCTTCGTCTTGCAGCGCACCCTGGTGACCGTCGCCGTGCCGCAGGAGGGAGCGTGCCGCAGGTCGTAGCGGCCGTGCAGCTGGACGCCGTCGAGGAATGAGAACTCGACTTCGGAGAACGCGCCCGAGCACGAGCCCGAGAGCGCCAGCCGTCCGCCTGCGATCTTCGAGTCCAACCCGCACCAGAAGCGGGAATTCTCGCGGACGTCGCGGGAGGAGGAGCAGCCCGGCTCGAACTGCCAGTCGGTGATCCCGTCGCCGTCGTTGTCCTTGCCGTCCGAGCACTGGCGCACCGCGGGCGGAGGTTGCGCGTCCTCCACGAACGGCAGAGCGGCGCGCTTCCGCAGCAACGCCCGCTCGAGGAACTCGATCGCGCGCGGAACCCCGCGCGGACGTGGCCCGTAGTGCGTCGGGAGCAGGTGCGCCGAGGCGTAGTCGTCGGCCCTGGCGCCGCCGAGCGCGTCCTGGCCGGCCGCTGCGTCGGGCACGCCGCTGAGGAAGTCGTAGACGCCGTTCACGCGATCGGCGGACCGGTAGATCCGGTCCCGGGCCGCCCGGAGGTGGGGCGGGTCCTTCTTCAGCAGCTCGAGCGCGCGGCGCTCGTCCTCGATCGCTGCGTTGAGCTCGAGGATCGCCTCCGCCCGGGTCTCGACCGGCACGGGTGCGGCCCCCGCTGCGCCGACCGCCAGCGCAGCGAGCCCGAGGACGACCGCGAGTCTCCACATGAACCGATCCTACGACGGCCGTCGACTCAGCGGAAGCCCGGTTCCGGGGATGCCGGTGGGAGCGGGCTCTGCGGCAGGCCCGGCCTCGGGCCGCCCTCGTTGTACTCCTTCGGCGCCACGTCGTTCGGCGCGTCCGCGTGGAAGAGGGACGCGAGGTGCTGGATCTGGCCGCGACCGGGCCCGAGCTCGAACTGACCGCCGCCGTAGACCGCGATGCCGTGCTCGGCGCAGTAGTCGTAGAAGTCGAAGAGCCGCCGGACCGAGCCGAAGCGCGACGGCTTCGAGTTCAGGCACTCCGGCGGGAAGGACAGCGCCTCGACGTCGGCGACCGAGTGGATCGGGAAGTCCCAGGTGAGCCGCCGCCGGTGTGGCTCGAGCACCGGCCGTGTCTCGTCGTTCAGACGGGCATCCTCGAGCCACGCGTCGGGGAAGCCCTCTGCGACGCGGCGGTAGAGCTCCGCGGACGGCGTCGCGTCGAGCCAGTCGCCCTCGTACAGGCCTTTCAGATCGACGACGTCGACGGCACCGGTCGCGGCGAGCTCGGCGACGACCTCGTCCGTCCACGAGTCGCTCGCGTCGAGCTTGAAGCGAAGCGCGGGGTAGAGGTCGAGCAACTCCCGCACCGCGCTTTGCGAGACGACGAACCTGACGGGCTGCGGCTCGCGCCCGAGCGCGTCGGCGAGCGAGCGTCCGGCCTGTCGCAGCGCGAGATCGAGCGCCGCCGATTCGAGTCCCCACGGCCGGTAGCCCGGCTGGTCGGCGACGAGGGCGGAGAACGAGTCGAGCGTGTGCTCCCCCGTCAAGTCGGGGAGTGCGTCGTCGGTGAACGCGAGCTGGAGGTCCTCCTCGTAGCTGACGTCCTCGCCGACTCCTTCGTGCCCGGACGCCGTGCAGATGGACGACGGTCGTGCGGCGGGTGAAGTGCTTCAGCGGCAGCTCGTGCGGCTCGAGCTCGACGCGCTCGATGGCGAGTTTCAGGTCCCTGACGGCGTCATAGAGCGGCATAGGCGACGGCCACCTCCCCTGCGAGGGCCGCGTTTGCGGCGATCAGCTCGCGGTTGGCGACGAGCGTTCGCCCGCCGGATTCACGATGGAGATACGAGAGCACGAACGGGGTCACGTCCTGGCCCGAGACACCCTGCTCGTCCGCTTCGGCGAGCGCGTCGAGGATCAGCGGCTCGACGTCATCCAGGCTGTCCTCGGCCGGACGGCCGAGCAGGATCGAGGTGTGCCGCCCGAGGCGCCAGTGCGCGCGCGCCACCCGGGCGGCCTCCTCGGCCGATTCGACGCGGGCCGAGACGGGCGGGCCGCCGTGCGCCGCGTAGAAGAGCGGCAGGTCGTCGGTGCGGTAGCCGAGCACCGGCACGCCGAGCGTCTCGAGCAGCTCGGCCGTCGCCGGCACGTCCAGGATCGACTTCACGCCCGACGAGACGATCAGCGCCTCGGTCCGGACGAGCTCGCCGAGATCGGCGGAGACGTCGGGCGGGTTCGGGAAGCCGCGATGGACGCCGCCGAGACCGCCGGTGCCCATGAAGCCGATTCCGACCGCGCGGCAGGCAGCGAGCGTGCCGCCGACCGTCGTCGCGCCGACGGCGTCCTGGACGAGCGCCGCGGCGAGGTCGCGCGGGCCAACCTTGCGCGCGTCCGGCCCGAAGCGGGCGAGCTCCTGCTCGGAGAGGCCGATGCACAGCACCCCGTCGAGCACGCCGATCGTCGCCGGGACCGCGCCCGCCTCCCTGACGCGACGCTCGCTCTCGAGCCCGACGGCGACGCCTTCGCCGGGCGGAAACCCGTGCGCAACGAGCGTCGTCTCGAGGGCGACGACAGGCCGCCGGTCCGCGAGTGCGTGCCCGACCTCGTCCGAGACGCGGAGCAAGTCCTTCATGGCATGGAGCCTAGTTTCGCGACGCAGCGTGACGCCGCCTCGAGCGCGAGCTCTGGCCCGCCGACGAGGTAGCCCGCGGCGAAAGCATCTCCTGCGCCGGTCGTGTCCACCACGTCGGCGGTGCGCGCCGGCAGCTCGTCGTCGCCGAAGCGCGCGCCTCGCGGGCCCTGCTTGACGATCCACGTCGTGCCCGGGATCGGCCCGCCGACGATCTCCTCCTCCGCTTCGTTCGCGAAGACGACGGCCGGCTCGAGCTGCTCGAGCCGGGCTCGGAAGCGCTCGGGGCCGAAGTCGCGGATCGCGCTCCAGGACGAGAGATCGACGGAGACGTCCTTCGCGAGCGCGGCGGCCCACAAGGCGGCGTCGTCGATCGGGGACCGTAGGAGTGAATAGCCGGGCAGATGGAGCCACTCGTCGACGAACCACTCCGGGTCGAGCTCGTTCGGGCGCAGATCGGGCGAGACGCCACGGTCCGAAGCCATCGTGCGTTCGCCGTTGACTGCGACGAGCGAGACGACCGTGCCGGTCCGGCCCGCCACGACGGGGCCGCGCACCTCGACGCCGTAGCGCTCCAGCCCGGCGGCGGCGGTGCGTCCCGCTTCGTCGTCTGCGCGCTTGCCCACGAAGCGGGAGGCGCCGCCGAGCTCGCTCACCCACGCCGCGACGTTCGCCGCCTGCCCGCCCGGGCCGAGCTGGGTGACCGCATCCGCGTCCGCCCCCTCGGCGAGCGGCTGCGAGAGCCGGACGATCACGTCCAGGAGGAGGTCACCGACGTCACGATCACGCCTACGATCGTCCCATGGACGGAGAGTCACGCCGCTCGCGAACGCGCTCGTTCCTCGTGGGCGCGGCCGTGGGCGCGTCAGCCGCGATCGCAGCGGCCCGCAGGCTGCGGCCCAAGGACCGCAAGCGCGAGACGCCCGCCGGGCTCGCCGCCTTCGAGGAGGCGCCCTGCTACCGCGAGCTGGTCGAGAGGGAGCGCGACGCGCCGTAGCCGCGGAGCGCGCGGGCGGCGCGCTCGATCGTCGGCAGGTTGATGTCGGCGTCGCCGAGGAAGAGCCGCTTCCCGACGAGCATCGCCTGGCCGGCGCGAAGCAGGTAGCGCTCGGGCGTCAGCACCGGAGCGCGGGTGCGGATGACCAGGAAGGGGCCGAAGTCACGGACCTCGAACGCTGCAGCCGGACGAGGTGAGATGCGTGGGATCTCGAGCGCGCGCTCGAAGTTCGTCGTCTTGCTCGCGTCGAAGACCCAGACGCCGTGACCGAGTGGGCGCTCGAGCTGGAGCAGATTGTGGAGGGCGAGATCGGCGTCGGCGCGCGGCAGCACCAGTAGTGGGAAGTCCGAGTTCTGCTCCCACGCCTGCAGGAAGAGCGGGTCGTAGCCGAGCAATACGTCGCGAGGGCCGGTCGTCGCCGCGAGGTACGCGGCTGCGTCGGCACGCGCCTCCTGCCGGACCTCGGGCTCCCACGTGAACAGTTCCGGCGTCCGGTCCCAGGCCCACGCGACCTGTGCCGCTACGAGCGCCGCGAGCGCGAGCGGCGCCCACACGCGTCCGAGCCGCACGAGTCCAGCGCCGATCGCGAGCGCGACGAAGGGGAGGAGGAAGATCAGGTGCCGTGTCTCCGGCGAGCCCGAGCTGCGCGCGACGACGAGCGCGAGCAGCGGTACCCCGGCGGCGCAGGCGGCCAGCAGGCGTGTCTCGCGGGGCAGGACGGCGAGGCCGGCGGCCGCCGCGACGAGCACGGCCGGCAGCACCGGGAACGCGGCCGTGAAGTCCCCTGTCGCGTGCCACACGTACTCGACCAGGTTGATCCGGCCGCCGCCGGCCACGCCCGCGTCGAAGCGGCCGGCCAGCACGACATCGGTCAGCCAGAACGGAATCCCGAGCACGCCGACCGCCCCGAAGGCCCAGAGGGCCTCGCGCAGGCGGTCGCGGCGTGCCGCGACGACGAAGGCGGCCTGGGACGCGAGCACCAGCGCGCCGTACGGATGGGTCGCCACCGTTGCCAGGATCGCGAGCGCCCACAACGTCCAGGCCCGCCGTCCTCCTCGCTCGAGCGCGCCCAGCAGGGCGAGGTACGAGAGCGCGCTCGTGCAGAGGAAGAGGCTGTACATCCGGCCGTAGACGCCGTGGAAGAGGAACGTCCAGCTCGAGGCGAGGATCACCGTGGCGAACAGGGCGGGCACGCGGCCGGCAAGGCGCGCGGCGAGCAGCGCGACGACCGGGAGGCTGGCAACGGCGAAGAGAGCCGAAAGCGTCCGGAGTCCCGTCAGGCCGAGGTCGAGATGCGCGACCACCCAGGCGAGCAGGAAATGGAGCGGCGCGCCGCCGCGCTCCTCGAGCACGACCTGGAACAGCTCCCCGAGCGGGTGGCGGCCGACGAAGAACGGCAGCGCCTCGTCCTCGTGCGGCGGCCAGGCGAGCAGCTGGTGGAAGAGGAAGCCGGCCGCTGCAGCCGTGACGACGGCCACTCCGAGGCCGAACCAGTGAGCGGCTACCCACGCGCGCGCAGCGGCTCCCTCTCGGGCTCCGAAACGCTCTGCCTGTGCGGTATCGCTCATCGTTGCCGTCAATTCTCGCTGCTACGGTTCTCGGCCATGCCGATCTACGAGTACCGCTGTCCCGACGGGCATACCTTTGAGGTCTTTCAGCGGTTTGCGGACGCGCCGATCGAGAAGTGTGAGATCTGCGGCAAGAGCCCCGTCGAGAAGGTGCTCTACCCCGTCTCGGTCCACTTCAAGGGCTCCGGTTTCTACTCGACCGACTATGGGCGCGGCGGCCGCAAGAAGACCGAGCCCTCGAAGGACGGCGGCAGCGACTCCGGCCCGTCCGAGAAGAAGTCCGACTCGGACTCGGGCGCCGGCGAGAAGAAAGCGGCCGCGGCGGACTAATCGGCGGAGCGTCCCACGAGGCAACCGGCGCCGTAGGTCGTGCCGGGCGGCGGCGGCTGCGGCGCCGAGCGGCCGGTGAACATCGCGATCGCCGCGGTGTTCTCCTCCGTGCCGACGATGACTGATTGGCCGCCGATGTTCTGGTTCTCCCCGCCGAGCCGGCAGTGGAGCGCGCGGCTCGAGTTGGCGCGGAACCGGACCCAGCCGAGCTGCAGCAGCTGGCCTGTCGAGAGGTCGGTCGTCAACGGCTGGACGAGGTCGCCGCCGATGAACGGGAGCCGCACGAATGTGCCCGGGCCGACGAGCTTGTCGGTCATCGCCTCGACCACGTCCTGCTGGCGCTCGCCCCGCGTGAGGTCGTTGTCGGACGGGTCGAGCCGGTTCTCCCGCACGCGTGAATAGACGAGCGCGCGCTTGCCGTTCATCTTCTGCTTCCCCTTGGCAAAACGCCAGCCCTGCCACTGCTGGCAGCGAGCCTCGGTCGCGTAGGGGCAGTCGAAGCGGTTCGACAGGATCGGCTTCGGCACGTCGATCTCGACCCCGCCGAGCGCGTCGATGACGCTGCGGAAGTCGTCGAAGTCGACCATGACGACGTGGTTCGGGTGCAAGCCGGTGAGCGCGCGAACCGTCTTCAGCGTCAGGGAGGGCCCGCCGAGCTGGAACGCTGCGTTGATCTTGTTCGGCCCGTGGCCAGGGATGTCGACGCGGAGGTCGCGTGGGATCGAGAGATATGCCAGCCGGTGCCGGCCGGGGTCGGTGCGAACGAGCAGGATCGAGTCGGAGCGGCTTGCGTCGGCCCGCGCAGCGGTCTTGTCGCCGTCGGTGCCGAGCAGCAGGATCAGCGACGGCTTCGACGCAAGTGCTCCCTCCTGCTGCGCGAGGCCCGCTTCGACAGCCTTGGGCAGCCGTGCGTTCGCATCGGCCACGCCGGCGCGGAAGGACAGGTAGCTCAAGGCGCTCCAGACGACGAGGAGCACGAACAGGAGGAGCAGTCCGAGTCCGATCCGTCGCCCCCAGCGCGGCCGGCCCGGCGCCTCCGCGCGGCGGCCTTCGACTTGCTCCTGGCGCCCAGGGCGCGGGGCGGTCGGCACCTTTCCCCGAGTCCGGCCGCCCTTGTAGACCCGGTAGGGCTTCTCTCCTTCCGCCATCCGGCCGGGTATGGTAGCCGCGGCCCGTGAGCCCTCAACGAGTCATCGGCGTCGATCTCGGCGGCACGAAGATCCTGGCGGGTGCGATCGACGCCGAGGGAGGAGTGCTCGACCGTCACGAGGTGCGGACGCCGACCGGCTCGCAGGGCGAGCTGATCGAGGGGATCGCTGCGGCGATCGAGCCGCTGGCCGAGGGAGGCATGGCCGCACTCGGGTTCGGGATCCCGTCGGTGATCGATCGTACGACCGGGCAGTCTCTCGGCTCCGTGAACATCCCGTTGGAGGACGTCGCGCTCGGCCGCGTGATGAGCGAGCGCTTCGGGGTGCCGGCGACGGTCGAGAACGACGGGAATGCCGCGGCGCTCGCCGAGTGGCGGCTGGGCGCAGGGCAGGGCGCCGAGAACATGGTCATGCTCACGCTCGGCACCGGGGTAGGCGGTGGTCTGGTGCTCGGCGGAGCGCTCTATCGCGGTTGGGCAGAGCTCGGTCACGTGGTCGTGGTCGCCGATGGTCCTCCTTGCCAGGGCAACTGCACCGGCCGCGGCCACCTCGAGTGCCTCGCCTCCGGGAGCGCCGCAGATCGAGCCGCCGAGAAGCTCTGGGGAGAGGGTGCGACCGCTGAGCTGCTCGTCGGCCGCGCCTCGGAGGGTGACGCCGAAGCACTGGAGGCGCTCTCGGACATCGGTCACCTGCTGGGCGCCGCGATCGGCTCGTTCTTCAACATCTTCGCAACCGAGCTCGTCGTCATCGGTGGTGGCTTCGGCACCGCCGCCGCGGACTATCTCTTCCCCGAGGCGCTCGAGGTGGCGCACCGCGAGGCGCTGCTGGACTCCTCCCGCGTCAACCTGCGAATCGTCAAGGCGGAGCTCGGGTCGGACGCCGGCCTGATCGGCGCCGGGCTGCTCGCGTTCGAGACGCTGGAGCGGCTAATGCCGCTGGCGGTCTGCGCGACGCCGATCGGGAACCTCGAGGACGTGACCTTGCGCGTCCTGCGCGAGCTGGCGGAGGCCGATCTCGTGCTCTGCGAGGACACACGGCACACGAAGGGCCTGCTCGACCGGCACGGGATCGCCGCGAAGCTCCTCAGCTATCACCGGCACAACGAGGCGCAGCGGACGGCTGAGCTCCTGCCCCGGCTCGAGGGCGGCGAGCGGATCGCGCTCGTGTCGGACGCCGGGCTCCCCGGCGTGAACGACCCTGGCGCGCGCTTGATTGCGGCCGCGCTCGAGGCCGCGATTCCGGTGACCGTGCTCCCCGGCCCCTCGGCGGTGGAGACCGCTCTCGTCTCGAGCGGGCTCGCGGGCGAGCGCTTCCAGTTTCTCGGCTACCTGCCGCGCGGCGAGAAGGCGCTCGCGGCGCTGTGGGCCGAGCTCGCGGGCTGGCCGCATCCCGCGGTGGCGTTCGAGTCGCCGCGGCGCCTGCCGGCAACGCTTCGGTCGCTCGCGGCCGCCCTGCCCGAGCGGCCGGTCGCCGTCTGCCGCGAGTTGACGAAGCGCTTCGAGGAGGTGGCGCGCGGCACCCCGGTGGAGCTCGCCGCCCGGTTCGCCGACCCGCCGAAGGGCGAGATCACGCTCGTCGTCGGGGGTCGTGGTGCGGAGGCGGCGCAGGTCGAGCCTGGGGAGGCGCTGGTCCTGCCGCTGGCAGCCGTCGTCGAGCTCGTCGCGGCGGGCGTGCCGCGGCGCCAGGCAGCCGACGTGGTCGCGCGGCTGGCGCGAGTTTCCCGTAACACGCTGTACTCAGAATCGTTGAAAAGCCGCTGATTCACGCCGCTAGCGTGGTCGGGAGTTCCCTCCACTTCAGCGAAGGCGGTCACTCATGCGGCGAACTCTCTCGCTCCTGGTCCTGCTCGCGGCGCTCGCCACGGCCCCGACGGCGCACGCCTGGATCTGGCCTGCGGCGGGGCCGGTGCTGCGACCGTTCTCGCTCGGCCCCGACCCCTACGCGGGCGGGCAGCATCGTGGCGTCGACATCGGCGCCGAGCTCGGAAGCCAGGTGGTCGCCCCGGCAGCAGGCACCGTCTCGTTCGCCGGCTCGATCCCGGGCAGTGGTCGGGCGGTCACGATCCAGACCGCCGACGGCTACGCGGTGACGTTGCTGCAGCTCGGCTCGACGAGCGTCTCGAGCGGCAGCGTCGTCACCGAAGGAGCAGTCGTCGGCGTCGTCGGCGCGAGCGTCGACGCCGTCACGTCTGCGCCGCACGTCCACCTCGGCGTCCGGATCGCCGCCGATCCGGACGGCTACGTCGACCCGCTCGGCCTGCTCCCCGCGCCGTCTCCAGCCGGCGCCGACGCCGCCGCCGAGCCCGTTCCTCCGTCTCCAGAAAGCCCCGCGGCGCCGGCGCCACCGACCGACTGCACCCGTCACGCCCACGGCCCAGAGCCACGCCGGCTCCTCCGATCCTGCCGCGTCTTCCGTGCCGCAGCCGGCGCGCGCCTGCACCGGCGGAGGACGGCCCTGTCGCCGAAGCCGTGGCTGAGTCGCCGATCGCGCTTCCTACTGGGAAACAGGTGCGTCAAAGCGCGGCCGCCCGCCGTTCCATCGACCCTGCGGGCGGAACCTGCGCCAACGCCCCGCGCGAGCCGTGCGGCAGGCTGCGTCGGGGCGGTCCGTGAAGGGATCGAGCGCCGTCACGCCGAGCGTGCGCGCCACTGGCCCGGAGGCTCGGCCCGCCCACGACCAGATCTCCACACCCGCTCAGCCCGCGCGGAGGCCGACCCGTCTTCGACCGAGGCCGGTCCCGTCGGGTCCGAGCCGCCACTCCCGCGTCGAGATCCGGAGTCTGCCCCGCGACGCCGCTCGCCCAGCGGGGACGCCGGCGCCAGAGGCGGACGGCGCGGAATTCGGCCGCGGCCGGCTCGTGCTCATGTTCGTTGGGCTCGCTCTCGCGGCCGGTGTCGCCGTCCGGGTCAGGCGCAAGCCTGCGCCTATCATGAATGGGGATGAGCTTCTACCTGACGACACCCATCTACTACGTCAACTCGACGCCGCACATCGGCCACGCGTACACGACGATCGCGGCCGACATCCTCGTGCGCCATCACCGGCAGCGCGGCGAGGAGACGTTCTTCCTCACGGGCGTCGACGAGCATGCGGACAAGGTCGCGCGGGTGGCTGCGGAGCAAGGGCTCGAGCCCCAGGAGTACGTCGACCAGATCGTCGTCGCCTGGCAAGAGCTGCCGGCGCGCGTCAACGCGTCGATCGACTACTTCATCAGAACGACCGATGAAGGTCACAAGCGTTTCGTCCAGGACTTCCTACAGCGCATCTACGACAACGGCGACGTCTACCAGGACGTCTACGCCGGGCTGTACTGCGTCGGATGCGAGGCCTTCAAGAACGAGGACGAGCTCATCGACGGCAAGTGCCCAGATCATGGCGTCGAGCCGGAGTGGATCGAGGAGAAGAACTGGTTCTTCAGGCTCTCGGCGTACCAGGACAAGTTGCTCGCGCTCTACGACGAGCGGCCTGACTTCGTGCTGCCCGGCTTCCGGGCGAACGAGGCGAAGAGCTTCATCTCCGGCGGCCTGCGCGACTTCTCGATCAGCCGCGCGACGCAGACGTGGGGAATCCCGATCCCATGGGATCCGGATCAGGTCGCCTACGTCTGGGCCGATGCGCTCGTCAACTACCTCAGTGCGCTGAGCTATGCCCCCGGGCGCCGACCTGAGCCTCTGGCCCGCGCGGCACCTGCTGGCGAAGGACATCCTCCGCTTCCACTGCGTCTACTGGCCGGCCCTGCTGCTGTCAGCCGGATACGAGGTGCCGAAGCAACTGTTCGTGCACGGCTACCTCAACCTCGACGATCGCAAGATCTCGAAGTCGCTCGGGAACGTGCTCGACCCGCTCGACCTGATCGACGAGTACGGCGTCGACCCAGTTCGGTTCTGGGCGGCTCGCGTCGTCCCGTTCGGGCAGGACGGCAATGTCACGCTCGACAGCTTCCGCGACCGCTACGAAGGAGAGCTTGGCAACGACCTCGGCAACCTACTCTCGCGAACGACGGCGATGATCGCCCGGTACCGGGACGGCGAGCTGCGGAGCGTGCCCGTCGATCAGGGCGAGCTCGCGGCCGCCGCGAGGGCGCTGCACGAAGGTGTCCCGGCCGCCCTCGACCGCTTCGACATCACCGGAGCGCTCGACGACGATCTGGGACTACGTGCGCAGCCTCAACCGTCACGTCGAGCAGACCAAGCCTTGGGAGCTCGCCAAGGATCCCGAGCGCGAAGCCGCCCTCGACCGGGTTCTCTACGAGCTCGCCGACGGTCTGCGCATCGCGGCGGTCGCTCTGTCCGCATATCTGCCGGATACGGCGACGCAAATTCTGGCTGCGCTGGGCCAGTCGGCCGACGTCGCTTGGGAGAACGTCGCGCCCGGCCTGACGGTGCCTGTCTCGGGGATCGAGGCCGCGCCGCCGCTCTTCCCGCGGATAGACGCGCCCGCCGCCGCGTGATCGACACGCACGCGCACCTCGATGCGCTCGAGGACGCGCGCGCCGCCGCTCGCGCGGGCGCAGGAGGTGGGGGTGACGCGCGTGATCACGATCGGGACGGGAATCGATTCGTGCCGCGCCGCGCTCGCGATCGCGCGGGAGAACGACGGTGTGTACGCGGCGCTCGGGATCGATCCGCATCAGGCGGCGACGGCCGAGGCGCACCGGGTCGGCGAGCTGCGGGAGTTGCTCGGCGACGAGCGCGCGGTAGCCGTGGGCGAGACCGGCCTCGACTACCACTACGGCGCCGAGAGCAAGAACGAGCAACGGCACCTCTTCGAGGAGCAGCTCAGGCTCGCACGCGACCTTCGCCTGCCAGTCGTCGTCCACACGCGCTCGGCGAACGACGACACCGAGGCGATCCTCCGCGCGCACGAGGGCACGGTCGTGATGCATTGCTTCTCCGAGCCGGGTCTGCTCGCGGCCGGGCTCGAGCTGGGGTGGTACTTCTCGTTTGCGGGCAACGTCACGTATCCGAAAGCGGCGGAGCTGCGCGAGGCCGCCGCTGCCGCCCCCGCCGACCGGATCCTGGCCGAGACGGACAGTCCCTACCTGGCGCCGCAGCCGCTGCGCGGCAGGCCGAACGAGCCGGCGCACGTCGTCCACACGGTCGCCGTCCTTGCCGAGGCACGCGGAGAGGATGCGGACGAGCTCGCGGCGCGGATCGACGCGAACGCGACCGCCGCCTTCGCCTTGCCGTGACCGTGATCCCGAAGAAGCAGCTGGGCCAGCACTTCCTCGCCGACGAGAACATCCTCGGCGTGATCGGTCGGCTCGCAGAGCTGGCTCCCGATGACGTCGCGCTCGAGATCGGCCCCGGGCTCGGCGTCCTGACGCGCTACCTCGCAGAACGCGTGCGCCACGTTCACGCTGTCGAGCTCGATCGCTCGCTCGCGCCGCACCTGCGCGAGCTGGAGGAGCGCTCCAACGTCGAGCTGCATTGGGGCGACGCGCTCACGCTCGACCTGGCCGCTCTCGAGCCGACGCCGACGAAACTCGTCGCGAACCTCCCGTACAACGTCGCGACGCCTGTCGTCGCCGAGAGCCTGACCGGGCTACCCGGCCTCGAGCTCTGGTGCGTGATGGTGCAGCGGGAGGTAGCGGATCGCTTCTTCGCCGAGCCCTCGACGAAGGCGTACGGCGCGGTTTCGGTGCTGATCCAGCTCGCCGCCCGCCGGACCGGGTTCCATCCGGTCGCCCGTACCGTCTTCCGGCCCCCGCCGAACGTGGACTCGGCGCTCGTCGCTTTCCGCCGCGTCCCGCTGCCGGAGCGCTTCGACCGGATCAAGGCCGTCGTCGAGGGGTCGTTCGCGCACAGGCGGAAGACGCTGCCGAACTCGCTCGCACTCACTGGCTTGGCCGAACGAGACCGCGCAGCGGCCGCGCTCGAGGCGATCGGGCGCCGCCCCGAGACACGGGCCGAGGCGCTCGAGCCCGCGGAGTTCGTGGCGCTGACACAGGCTCTGTGATGCGGGCGCCAGCGCCGGCGAAGCTGAATCTCGCCCTCGTGGTCGGGCCGGTTCGCGAAGACGGGAAGCACGAGGTCTCGACCGTGCTGCAGCGGATAGACCTCGGCGACCGCGTGGCGATCGCGGCGGCGCCGAGCTCTGCGGGTGACCGGCTTTGCGGGCGACACGCTCGTGCGGGAAGCACTCGTCGCCCTGTCCGCGGCCGCAGGCATCGAGCCGCGCTGGTCGGCGACCATCGTCAAGCGGATCCCGGTTGCGGCCGGGCTCGGCGGCGGCAGCTCCGACGCCGCGACCGCGCTCCGCCTCGCCAACGACACCCTCGCCGCGCCGTTGCCCGACGAGCGCCTACGCGACGCTCGCGGCCGCGCTCGGAGCCGACGTCCCATTCTTCCTCTCGGATGGGCCGCAGCTCGGTCGCGGAGACGGATCCGAGCTCGCGCCGCTCGATCTACCGCAGGACTACTGGATCGTCCTCGTGCTTCCGCCGGGAGCCGGCAAGGATTCGACCGCAGCCGTCTACCGAAGCTTCGACGAGCGCGACGGAGCGCAGGGCTGGGAGCGGCGGCGCGCGGCGCTCGAACGAGGCAGCTGGCGGCCGTTCGACGCCCGCGCGACCTAGCCGCCCTGCCCCCGAACGACCTGGCCTCGTCGCCGCTGGCCGCCGAGCTGCTCCGGCTCGGCGCCTTCCGGGCCGACGTCAGCGGCGCCGGGCCCGACCGTCTACGGGCTCTTCCACCACAGGCGCCACGCAGAAGCGGCGCGGCGGGCGCTCCGGAGCGCCGGCCGGACGTGGTTGACGGTTCCCGTCTGGTACGGCTGAGCGGTACGGTTGTGTCGTGGACCGTCCCCTGACGATCGAACAAGGCGGCAATCGTTTCGGCCGCGCCCTGCGGGAGAACCGGCTCCGGATCGCGCTCATCTTCGCTCTCGTCGAGGGCGTGCTCGTCCTCCTGGGCGAGATCCCGTGGTGGTCGGTCGTCCTCGTCGCGATCGCCGCGGTCGCGCTCTACGTCGCCGGGGGCCGGAACGCCGGCCGCGAGGAGGTGCGAGAGGCCTCCTGGATCTTCGCGGTCTCTCAGGTGGCGGTCGTGCTCGTGCCCGCGCTCGCGCTCGTCCTCACCGTCTTCGCCGTCGTCGCGCTCGTGATTCTGGCCGTCGTCGCGCTCGTCGTCCTCCTGCGCGACCGACGGTAGAGTTTGTTCTCCGACCGAACCGTGGGGCGTAGCCAAGCGGTAAGGCAGCGGGTTTTGGTCCCGCGATCCCAGGTTCGAATCCTGGCGCCCCAGCCATTTTGCCCTCCCCGATGACCGACTCGACACTGGCCGACTCGAGACTGGCAGCCGTGGTTATGGCCGGTGGGCTCGGCACGCGCATGCGCTCGGCCGTGCCGAAGCACCTGCACCCGATCCTCGGCCGACGGATGGTGGACTGGGTGCTCGAGGCGGCGCGACCGCTCGGGCCCGCGCCGCTCGTCGTGATCGCATCGCCGGAGACCCGCGACGCCTTCGGCGACGTGCAAGTCGCGGTGCAGGAGCGCGCGCTCGGCACCGGCGACGCGGTCCGCTCTGCCCGCGAAGCCGTCGGGAACGACGCGGAGAGCATCGTCGTGCTCTCCGGCGACACGCCGCTCCTGACCACTGAGCTGCTCCAGGAGCTCGTCGACACCCACCGTCGCGAGCAGGCTGCCGCGACCGTGCTCTCTTTCGTCCCCGACGACCCCCGCTCATACGGTCGTGTCGTTCGCGGCGCGGACGGCACCGTTGACGCGATCGTCGAAGCCGCCGACGCGACGCCCGATCAGCTCCAGCTGACGGAGTGCAACTCCTCGATCTACGTCTTCCAAACCGACCTGCTCTGGCCCGCCCTCGACCGGCTCGAGCCCCACAACGCTCAGGGCGAGCTCTACCTGACCGATGCGGTTCGCGACCTCGTCGAGCACGGCGACCGCGTCGTCGCACACGTCGCCGCCGACGCAGCCGAGACGGAGGGCGTGAACACGCGCATCGAGCTCGCCGCCGCCGCGGCGACGCTCCGCGAGCGGATCAACAACGAGCACATGCTGGCGGGCGTGGCGATCGCCGACCCCTCGTCCACCTGGATCGAGCCCGAGGTCGAGATCGAGGCGGACGCCGTGATCCTCCCGTTCACGATCCTTCGCGGCGACCACGAAAGTCGCTGCGGGAGCGGAGGTGGGCTCGCACGTGGTCGCGATCGACGCCGAGATCGGCGCCGATGCGACGGTCGGTCCCTTCTGTTACCTTCGCCCCGGAACCGTCCTCGGGCCGCGCACGAAGGCCGGCGCGTTCGTCGAGATCAAGAAGTCGACCATCGGGCAGGACACCAAGGTGCCGCATCTCTCGTACATCGGCGACGCGGAGATCGGAGAGGGGACGAACATCGGTGCAGGATCGATCACGGCGAACTTCCCCCACCGCGCCGGTCAGCCCAAGGGCAAGACGACGATCGGGAGCAACGTCCGCGTGGCAGTAGACACTATGTTCGTTGCTCCGGTCACTGTTGGCGACGATGCGTGGACTGCGGCCGGGGCCGTCATCACCGACGACGTCCCGGACAACGCCCTCGCGGGCTTTCCCCCGAAGCAGGTCAACAAGGAGGGTCGCGGTGGAAAGCGTGACGATTGAGCAGGCGCTCCCCGGCCTGGAGGGCAGGGAGTCGACGCCCACGTCGCCGCTGCTGGCGGTCGGCCGCGCCGTCTCGCTGACGCCGCAGAAGCGGCTCGCCGTCGTCGCGGGCAGCTCGCACCCACTGCTCGCCGACGAAGATCGCCGGCCACCTCGGCGTCGAGCTGACGAAGGTCGAGCGGGCGACGATTCGCCGACGGCTCGCCCTACTTCCGCTTCGAGGACTCGGTGCGCGGCGCGGACATGTTCATCGTCCAGACCGCGGCTCCGTCGATCGGCGAGCACCTGATGGAGCTCCTGATCATGGTCAACGCCGCGAAGCTCGCCTCGGCGAAGCGGGTCACGGCGGTGATCCCCTGGTACTTCTACGCTCGTCAGGACAAGAAGTCGCGTCCACGCGAGCCGATCACGGCGCGCCTCGTCGCCGACCTGCTCGAGACCGCGGGCGTCGACCGGGTGATCACGATGGACCTGCACGCCGGGCAGGTGCAGGGGTTCTTCCGCATCCCGGTCGACCACATGGTCGCCGTGCCGATGTTCGCCCAGCACATTCGCGACTACCTCGGTACCGAGGTCGAGCGCGTCGCGGTCGCTCCGGACACCGGGCGCGCGAAGCTCGCCGGCAAGTTCGCTGAGATGATCGGCGGGGGCCTCGTGGTCCTCAACAAGGAGCGCCCGGGGCACAACCAGGCCAAGGTCACCGGCGTCATCGGCGACGTCGCACGGCAAGGTCGCCGTCATGACCGACGACATCATCGACACCGCGGGGACGCTCTGCGCCGGAGCCGAGGCGCTGCGCGAGGCAGGCGCCACGCGGGTGATCGCATGCGCGACGCACGCCCTCTTCAACGACCCCGCGCTCGCGCGCATCGCCGACAGCGCCTTCGAGAAAGTGGTCGTCACGGACACCGTGCCCGTCGACGAGCTGAACAAGCCGGCCAACGTCGAGGTGCTCTCGATCTCCGGCCTCCTCGCCGAGACGATCCAGAACGTGTTCTCCGACGACTCGGTTTCGGCAATCTTCGCGGCGAGAATCAACTTTCTCGCGGGGGAAAACCAGCTGTTCTGATGCTGCTCCGGCTCCCGCGCAAGCTTCTCGGCCTGATCTACGTTGCGGTCGGCGTCTTCCTCGCTTATTCGAAGGACTACCTCGAGAACCTCGACACGTTGAAGCGGGTCGCTCTCGGCCCTGCTGGCAATCCTGCTCTGGCCGTTGCTTCTGCTGGGCATCGACCTCCAGTGATCAAGTAACAGACTGTTACTAGGGTTGCGCTACAATCCGCCGCCGTGGCCGGCGACAGATTTCGTCTCGAGGTAAAGGAACGCGAACGGCTCGGCTCACCCGAGTCGCGGCGCCTGCGCAAGCAGGGGTTCGTTCCCGGCGTGCTCTACGGCAAGGACGGCGCGAAGGCGTTCGTCGTCAACGAGCGTGATCTCCGCTCCGCCCTGACCGGCTCTTCCGGCTTGCACGCCGTGCTCGATGTCGTGCTCGACGGCCAGTCCGCGACGCACTCGTCGATCCTGAAGGAGTACCAGCGCGATCCGATCCGCGGCCACGTCAGCCACATCGACCTGCTGGAGGTCCGCCTCGACGTCGCGATCCAGGCGACCGTCAACGTCCACCTCCACGGCGCCGAGGACGCGCCCGGTGTGAAGGAGGGCGGCGTCCTCTCGCAGCCCAGCTCGACGCTCAACGTCGAGGCGCTGCCGATGGAGGTCCCGGAGAGCATCGAGGCCGACGTCAGCCGCATGGAGATGGGCGACGCACTTCGCCTCGAGGACCTGCCGAAGCTCGAAGGCGTCACGTTCCTCGACGACCTGCACGAGACCGTCATTGCCACCGTCTCCGCCCCGATTGCCGAGGTCGAGCCCGAGCCCGAGGAGGGCGAGGAGGGCGAGCTGCTCGAGGGCGAGGAGGGCGAGGCCGCCGAGGGCGAGGCTGCCGAGGGCGAAGCGCCCGCGGGCGACGCCGAGGCCGAGTCCGGCTCTTCCGACTCAGAGAGCTAGTGCGCCTCTTCCGTCGGGGCGACAGCGCCTCGACGCTCGATCTCCTCGTCGTTGGCCTCGGCAACCCGGGCCGCGAACATGCGCGCGACCGGCACAACGTCGGCTGGATGGTCGCCGACGAGCTGGCGCGGCGGCACGACGGCTCGTTCAAGTCGAAGTTCTCCGGCCGGCTCGCCGAGATCCGCGTCGACGGCCTGAAGCTCGCGCTGCTGAAGCCGGAGACGTACATGAACCTCTCCGGCAGCTCGCTCGCGGCCGCCGCGCGCTTCTTCAAGCTGCCGACCGAGCAGATCGCGGTCGTCCACGACGACGTCGACCTCGACCCCGGCCGCATCCAGGTGCGCCTCGGCGGCGGGCTCGCCGGTCACAACGGGCTTCGCTCGATTCGGCAGTCGCTCGGCTCGGCTGAGTTCCTGCGAGTCCGCGTGGGTGTCGGCCGTCCCGGCCGCGGCGACCGCCGGCCGGTTGCCGACTACGTGCTCTCGCCGTTCGCGCCCGAGGACGACGCAGAGACGCTCGTCAGCCGGGCCGCCGACGCGGTCGAAACGCTGGCGCGCGACGGTCTCGACGAGGCCCAGCGCCGCTTCAATTAGCTCGAGCGCACCGAGACGACGCGGGCGTTCCAGGAGCCCTTCGGCGCGTTCACCTCGACCGTGTCGCCCACCTTGGCGCCGAGCAGTGCGCCGCCGAGCGGCGAGTCGGTGGAGACGCCGCCGACGCTCGAGATCTCCACCTCGAAGCGGCCGCCCTGCTCGTCCTCCACCTCGACCACGGAGCCGACCCCGACGACACCCTCGGCGGCGTGCTCGACGACGACGGCGTTCTCGATCCGGTTGCGCAGGATCGTGATCTTGCGCTCGAGCAGGCCTTGCTCGTTCTTCGCATCGTGGTAGGCGAAGTTCTCGGAGAGGTCGCCGAACCCGCGTGCGGTCGCGATCGCCTCGACCATCTCGGCGCGCTTGGGCCCCTCGAGCTCGGCGAGCTCGGCGGCGAGCGCTTCCTTCTGGGCCGCGGTCATCGACTCGTGTGAGCGTTCGGCCACGAACCCATCATGGCCGATCAGTACGGTGAAGCGCCGATGAAGCTGCTCCCCTTCGCCGATCCCGGACGCCCGAACACCCGCTCCGCGACCCGCTTTCTGCTCTGGGTCGGGCGGCAGCAGCTCGGCACGCTCGCACTCGGGATGCTCTTCGGAACCATCTGGATGCTCGCCCAGGCGCTGCTGCCCTACGCCCTCGGCCGTGCGGTCGACGACGGCCTGGTCGCGGGCGACAACCGCGCGCTTCTGGCCTGGGCAGGCGTGCTGCTGGCGCTGGGGACGGTCCAGGCCGTGGCCGGCGTGTCGCGGCACAGGGCGGCCGTCAGCAACTGGCTCCAGGCCTCCTTCCGCATGGTTCAGGTCGTGGCGCATCACGCGGCGCGCGGCGGTCCGGCCGTGCGCGCGAAGCTGACGACGGGTGAGGTCGTCGCGACCGTCTCGAACGACGCCATGCGCGCCGGAGGCGCGTTCGACATCACAGCGCGCCTCGCCGGGGCAATCGCCTCCTACTTCGTCGTCGCGATCATCCTGCTCTCGTCGTCGACCGTGCTCGGGCTCGTCGTGCTGCTCGGCGTGCCCGTGCTCGTGCTGAGCCTCTCGTTCGTGATCCGGCCGCTGCAGGCGCGGCAGCGCGAGCAGCGCGAGCAGGTCGGCAGGCTGACCGCCCTCGGCGCCGACACGGTGTCGGGCTTGCGCGTCCTGCGCGGGATCGGGGGCGAACAGGTCTTCCTCGACCGCTACCGGAGCCGCTCCGAGCAGGTGCGCCGCGCGGGCGTCCGCGTCGCGCTGCCGCAATCCACGCTCGACTCGGCCCAGGTCCTGCTGCCCGGGATCTTCGTCGTCATCGTCACCTGGCTCGGGGCGCGGCTGGCCGTGGAGGGCAGCATCAAGCCCGGCGAGCTCGTGGCCTTCTACGGCTACGCGGCCTTCCTCGTCATCCCGCTTCGCACCGCGGCCGAGACCGTCGACAAGGTCACGCGCGCCTACGTCGGCGCGAACCGGATGCTGGAGATCCTGAGGATCCCGCCGCAGGTGGCCGAGCCGTCTGCTCCCGCCGTCGAGCCGCCTCCGGGGCTGCCGCTCACCGACAGGCGCTCCGGTCTCGTTGTCGAGCCGGGGCTGCTCACCTGCATCGTCTCGGCGGTGCCGCAGGAAGGCGTCGAGCTCGTCGACCGGCTCGGCCGCTTCGTCCACGACGACGGCGTGCTGCTCGGCGGCGTCTCGCTCGAGTCGCTGCCGCTCGAGGCCGTGCGGAGGCGAATCGTGGTCAGCGAGACCGACCCGATGCTCTTCTCCGGCCCGCTGCAGGAGGAGCTCGACCCCTGGGACCGCGCGACCGAGGCACAGGTGCTGGCCGCGATCGCGGTGGCGAACGCGGAGGACGTGCTCGACGCGCTGCCCGAAGGCCTCGCGGGGCTCGTCGAGGAGCGCGGGCGCTCGCTCTCGGGAGGTCAGCGGCAGCGGCTCGTCCTGGCCCGCGCGCTCCTCGCCGAGGCCGAGATCCTGCTCCTCGTCGACCCGACGAGCGCGGTCGACGCGCACACCGAGGCGAGAATCGCACGGCGGCTGCGCGAGGCGAGGCGCGGACGCACGACGGTGATCCTGACGGGAAGCCCGCTCGTGCTCGACCAGGCCGAGCGCGTCGTCTTCCTCGAGGACGGCGTGGTCGCGGCGATCGGCACCCACAGGGAGCTGCTGCAGTCGTCGCCTGCCTACCGCTGGACAGTGACGCGTGAGGAAGCCGCTGTGAGCGAGCGCTTCCGATCGCCGACGGGCCGGAGGTCCGCGCGCGCATGCGGCTGCGCTCTTCCGGCGGCACCGGCGGCGCCCTCGTCGTCGTGCTCGGGCTGCACGGGCTCGCTGCGGTCGCCGGGCTGGCCGGTCCGCGCCTGCTCGGGCGAGCTCGTCCAGGCGGTCGAGGACGGGACGACCACGTCCCACATCGATCGCGTGGTGGCGCTGCTGGCCGTGTTCGTGCTCGCGCAGACGGTGTTGACGTGGTTCGCGCGCCGCGCGTCCTTCGTCCTCTCCGAGCGGGTGTTCGCGAGGCTGCGCGAGGACTTCATGAGCCGCGTCCTCGCGTTGCCGCTCTCCACCGTCGAGCGTGCCGGCACCGGCGACCTCGTCTCGCGCACGACTGCGGACGTCGACTCGCTCGCGCGGACCGTGCGGTTCGCGATCCCCGAGACGATGATCGCGGCAGTGACGACGGTGCTGACGGTCCTCGCGGCGATCCTGGTCAGCCCGATCGCCTCGCTCCCGTGCATCGTCGGCCTCCCGGCGATCGTGATCGGCACCCGCTGGTACCTGCGCCGCGCACCCGAGGGCTACCTGTGGGAGCGCGCCGCCTACGCGACGATGACCGGCACGGTCGGCGAGACCGTCGACGGCGGCCGCACAGTCGAGGCGCTCAGCCTCGGGCGCCGCCGGATCGAGCGGATCGACGCCGACCTCGAAGACGCCTATCGGGCCGAGCGGCGGACGCTCTACCTGCGCACCGTCTGGTTCCCCACCGTCGAGATCGCCTACGTGCTGCCGGTGGCGGCCGCGCTCGTCTGGGGCGGCTGGCTCGTCTCCACGGGCCGCGCGTCGATCGGCGAAGTGACCTCCGTCGCCCTCTACATCCAGTTGCTCGCCGACCCCGTTGACCGGCTGATCTCGTGGCTGGACGAGATCCAGGTCGGGGCGACGTCCTTCGCGCGGCTGATGGGCGTCGCCAAGGTTCCGGACGACCGCGAGGCGACGGGGGAGGAGCCCGGGCACGAACGGCTGCGAGCGTCGGACGTCCGCTACGCGTACGTCGAGGGGCGCGACGTGCTGCACGGCTTCGACCTCGACCTCGAGCCGGGAGAGCGGATCGCCGTCGTCGGGCCCTCCGGGGCCGGAAAGTCGACGCTGGGACGGCTGCTCGCCGGCATCCATCCGCCGCGAACGGGACGGGTGGAGGTGGGTGACGTACGCCTCGTCGACCTCAACCTCGAGTCGCTGCGGCGCGAGGTCGCGCTCGTGACACAGGAGCAGCACGTCTTCGTCGGCACGCTGGCCGACAACCTGCGGCTCGCGCGCGTGGGATCGACGCGACGAGGAATTGCTCGCGGCGCTCGAAGCGGTGGACGCCCGGCCGTGGGTGGTGGCGCTCCCGGAAGGGCTCGAGACCGTGGTCGGCGCCGGTGGGTTCCCCCTGACGCCGCCACAGCAACAGCAGGTCGCCCTGGCCCGGCTCGTCCTCGCCGACCCGCACACGCTCGTGCTCGACGAGGCGACGTCACTGCTCGACCCGCGCGCCGCCCGCCATCTCGAGAGCTCGCTGGCGTCCGTGCTCGACGGGCGAACGGTCGTCGCGATCGCGCACCGCCTCCAGACCGCACACGACGCCGATCGTGTCGCCGTCGTCGAGGACGGGAAGCTCGCCGAGCTCGGCACGCATGACGAGCTCGTCGACCAGGACGGCTCGTACGCCGCGCTCTGGGAGTCCTGGCACGGCGGTCGTTAGGGATACCATGACGCCGCCGGAACCGCGTGTTCCGGCGTTCGTCATGGACCGACCCGTACTCCACGCGTTCGTCAGAGAACTGCTCGCGCTCGATCGCCTGCAGGCGTTTGCGGCCGCCCTGCCCGCGCGAGCGCGAGTCTCGGAGCCGGTGTTGCCGCTGCTCCTGGCGACGCTGCACGAACAGCTCGAGCGGGGGCTCGTCTGCTTGCTGCCCGAGGATGCCGACGCGCGCGACGCCGCGGAGGCCGCGGGCTGGTTCATCGGCGCCGAGCGCGTTGCGCTGCTGCCCGGCCGCGGCGTGCGCTGGGGCTCCGGCCTCGAGCCCCCGCCGCACCTCGTCGGCGAGCGGGCCCGCGCGCTCGACGTTCTCGCCCAGGGCGGGCTCGTCTGCGCCTCGGCGACGGCGCTGGCGGAAGGGACGCCGCCCGTGTCGGAGCGTGCGACGCCGGTGCGGCTCGAGGTGGGCGCCGAGCCAGGCCTGGACGGCCTCGCGGAGTCACTGGCCCTCGCCGGCTACGAGCGCGTCGACCGTGCCGAGGAGCGTGGCCAGTTCGCCGTCCGCGGCGGCATCGTCGACGTCTTCCCGACGACGGGCCGCGAGCCGCTCCGCGTCGAGCTCTACGGCGACGAGATCGAGCAGGTGCGCGCCTTCTCGCCGTTCACACAGCGGGCGCTGCACACGGTCGACGACGCGGTCGTCTACCCGGCCGCGGAGCGGAAGGCCGATCTGAGCGAGCCCACGCTGGCGGACGACGAGGAGCCGGAGCGCGTGGTGATCCCGAACGACCTCGTGCCCGTGCTCGAGCGCGTGCCGGACTTCGTCTGGCAGCCGGACGAGGTGCGGCGTGTCTGGGCCGAGGAGGGCTTGCCCGAGATCTCGCTCGCGGGCACGTCGGAGCTCGATCCGTTCCCGCAGTCGCAGGCCTACTCCTTCGAGGCTCAGCGGCCGGCGATCGCCGCGCGTGGGCTCGCCGAGGCCGAGACGGAGCTCACCGGCTTCGTCCGGGGCGGCAACCGCGTCGTGGTCGCGTTCCCGCATGCGGGCGAGGCGCTGCGGACCGAGAACCTGCTCAAGCGCGTCGACGCCCGTGTCGCCGCCGCCGGCCAGGACCTCCCGGAGCAGCCGGAGCTGCTCTTCGCCGTCGCGCCCGCTCGCCGCGGGTTCGTCTGGCGGGAGCTCGGGCTCGTGCTGCTGCCGGACACGCAGGTCTTCCGCAAGCGCCCGCCGCGCGCCGACCGGCGGCTCGGTCGCGCGCTGGCCTCGTTCGCCGACCTCCGCAGCGGCGACTTCATCGTCCACGAGGACCACGGCGTCGGCAAGCTGCTCGGCTTCGAGACGAAGGAGGTCGCAGGCGTCACGCGCGACTACCTCTTCCTCGCGTTCCGCGGCGACGACCGCCTCTACGTCCCGCACGAGCAGCTGGGCAAGGTCTCGAAGTACATCGGCGCCGACGCCAGCTCGCCCGCGCTCTCCAAGCTCGGCGGCAAGGCGTGGCAGAACCTGAAGGCGCGCGCCCGCGAGTCGGTGCGGGAGCTTGCGACCGAGCTGATCGCGCTGTACGCGCAGCGGCAGCAGGCGCCCGGCACGCCGTACGACCTCGGGCACGAGTGGCTCGAGCGGCTCGAAGCGGAGTTCCCGTACCGCGAGACCGAGGACCAGGCGCGTGCGATCGAGGCGGTGAAGGAGGATCTCGAGGCACCGCGGCCGATGGACCGGCTCGTTTGCGGCGACGTCGGCTTCGGCAAGACCGAGGTCGCCGTCCGCGCGGCCTTCGCCGCCGCGGTCAACGGCAAGCAGACGCTCGTCCTCTGCCCGACGACGATCCTCGCCGAGCAGCACTGGAATACGTTCAAGGCCCGCTACCGCGACTTTCCGGTCCGCGTCGAGATGGTCTCGCGCTTCCGCAAGCCGGCCGAGACGAAGCAGATCCTCAAGGACTTCGCGGAAGGGAAGATCGAGGTGCTCGTCGGTACGCACCGCGTCCTCAGCCGCGACGTGATCCCGAAGGATCTCGGGCTCGTGATCCTCGACGAGGAGCAGCGGTTCGGTGTCGCCCAGAAGGAGCTGCTTCGCTCGCTCCGGCTCGAGGTGGACGTGCTCGCGCTGTCCGCGACGCCGATCCCGCGCACGCTGCACATGTCGCTCTCGGGCTTGCGGGACATCTCGATCATCGAGACGCCGCCCGAGGGCAGGCGCCCGATCCGGACAACGGTGGGCGAGTACGACGAGGAGCTCGTCCGGACGGCGCTGGAGCGCGAGCTCGAGCGCGGCGGGCAGGCGTTCTACCTGCACAACCGGGTCGAGACGATCGAGGAGGCGGCCGAAAAGCTGCGGCAGATGTGTCCGAAGCTCCGCTTCATCGTCGCGCACGGGCAGATGAAGGAGCGCGACCTGGAGGAGAAGATGCACGCGTTCCTGCGCGGTGACGGCGACGTGCTCGTCTCGACGACGATCATCGAGTCCGGCATCGACATTCCGCAGGCAAACACGCTGATCGTCGAGCGAGCGGACGCGCTCGGACTGTCCCAGCTCTACCAGATCCGCGGCCGCGTCGGCCGCTCCGACGTGACCGCGCATGCCTACCTGCTCTACCCGGACGCGATGGAGCTCTCGCCCGAGGCCCGCGCCCGGCTCTCGACGCTCGCCGACCACACCGAGCTCGGCGCCGGCTTCCAGATCGCGATGCGGGATCTCGAGATCCGCGGCGCCGGCGACCTGCTCGGCGCCGAGCAGTCGGGACATGTGGCAGCGCTCGGGTTCGAGCTCTACGTCGAGATGCTCGCCGAGGCGGTCGCCGAGCTCCAGGGTCAGCGGCGCCTGGCGACGCGTCCCGTGCGGGTGGACGCTCGCGTGGACGCGTACGTGCCGGCGAGCTACGTCGCCTCGGAGGCGCTGAAGATCGACATCCACCGCAGGCTCGCTCTGGCAGAGTCGGATGACGAGCTGCGCGAGCTGCACGCGACGCTCGAGGACCGCTACGGCCCCGTGCCGGATCCTGTCGAGCACCTGTTCGCGATCCAGGAGGCGAAGCTGAAGCTGGCACGCCTCGGCGCCGACTACCTCATCTATCGCGGCGGCCGGGCGACGGTCGGCCCGCTCGTGCTCGGCTCTGCCGAGCTGCGAGCGTTGCGGGACGTCTCCGACACGGCGGTCTACACCAGCGCCAAGCGCGAGGTCTCCCAGCGCACTGAAGCGCTGGAGGGGGCGATCGGCCTCGTCGATGCTATCGTGGTAGCCCGTCAGGCGGCCTGATAGGGCGCCCCCGCGACTACCTGGAGCTTTCTTACCCATGAAGATCTCTCGCCTTCCGCTTTCTCTCTGTGCGCTTGCGCTCGCTTTCACGCTTCGTCCTCGCCGGCTGCGGCGGCGGCGACGACGAGGTGCCCGCGGACGCGGTCGCCGTCGTCGACGGCGAGGAGGTCGCGAGGAGCGACTACGACGCGCTGCTCGCCCAGGCGAAGAAGAGCTACAAGAACCAGAAGCGGGAGTTCCCGAAGGCGGGCTCGCAGGAGTTCCAGACGCTGAAGAACCAGGCCGTCCAGTTCCTCGTCCAGCGCGAGCAGTTCGAGCAGGAGGCGGAGGCGCTCGACGTCGAGATCACCGAGAAGCAGGTCGACGCCCGGCTCGAGCAGATCCAGAAGCAGTACTTCGGCGGCGACAAGAAGAAGTTCGACAAGCAGCTGAAGGACCAGGGTCTCACCGAAGCGCAGGTGCGCAAGGACATCCGCTCGCAGATCGTCTCGGAGAAGATCTTCGAGGAGGTCACGGGCGACGTGAAGGTGACCGACAAGCAGGTGGAGGAGTACTACGCCAAGAACAAGGCGCAGTACAGCCAGCCGGAGAGCCGTGAGGTGCGCCACATCCTGGTGAAGACGCGGGCGCAGGCCAATGGCCTGTACGACCAGTTGAAGGGCGGCGCCGACTTTGCCGCGCTGGCGAAGAAGTTCTCGGAGGACACCGGTTCGAAGGCGAACGGCGGCAAGCTGACGATCTCGCGGGGCCAGACGGTGGCGCCGTTCGACCAGACCGCGTTCCTGCTGAAGAAGAACGAGATCTCGCGGCCGGTGAAGACCGAGTTCGGCTTCCACATCATCCAGCCGATCGGCGAGGTCAAGGAGGCCAAGGTGACCCCGCTGAAGGACGTCAAGGACTCGATCAACCAGCAGCTGGCGCAGACGAAGAAGAACGAAGCGATGACCAAGTGGGTCGAGGAGCTGAAGAAGGACTACGAGGACAAGGTCTCGTACGCCGTCGGCTTCAACCCGCCGCCGGCTGCCACCACCGGCACGACGTCCACCAACACCGAATAGTCGGTATGCCTCTCGGCGAGGCGCTCGAGGAGCTTCAGACACTGACGCGTCGGCTGCGCCGCGACTGCCCCTGGGACCGCGAGCAGACAGCGCGCACGATCGTGCCGCACACGGTGGAGGAGGCCTACGAGGTCGCCGACGCCGCGGGCGCGGGAGATCCGGCGAAGCTGCTCGACGAGCTCGGCGACCTGCTCTTCCAGGTCTACTTCCTGGCCCTGCTGCTCGAGGAGAAGGGTGAGGGCGACCTCGAGCAGGTGGCTCGGGCAGTGCACGCCAAGCTCGTCCGGCGGCATCCGCACGTGTTCGGCGAGGTCGAGGCGCACACCGCCGGCCGGGTTCGCGAGCGCTGGGAGCAGGTGAAGACCGAGCAAGAGGGTCGCGACGGCATCTTCCACGACGTGCCCGCGTCGCTACCGGGGCTCCTGCAGGCGCGGAAGCTGCAGCGCCGAGCGGTCGCGGCCGGGTTCGACTGGCCCGACCTCGAGGGGCCGCTGGCGAAGGTGCGCGAGGAGCTCGGCGAGCTGGAGGCGGAGGTTCTGCGCACCGGCGAGCCGAGCCCCGAGACCGAGCCCGACGCGAAGGTCGCGCACGAGGTCGGCGACCTCCTCTTCACCGTCGTCAACCTCGCCCGCAAGCTGAACGTCGATCCCGAGCTCGCGCTGCGCTCGACGAACGCGCGCTTCGTCTCCCGGGTCGAGCGGGCGGAGGAGCTCGCCGCCGCGCAGGGCGAGCGCTGGAGCGAGCTGCCGCTCGACGAGCAGGACCGGTACTACGATCGGGCCAAGGAGGAGACCGGGTGAGCTCGATCAAGGACGTGCGCGGCCGCTGGATCCTCGACTCGCGGGGGAATCCCACGGTCGAGGTGGACGTCGAGCTCGAGTCCGGCGCGTTCGGGCGCGCCGCCGTTCCCTCCGGGGCTTCGACGGGCGTGCACGAGGCGGTCGAGCTGCGTGACGGCGGCCCGGAGTGGGGCGGCAAGGGCGTCTCCAAGGCGGTCGCCAACGTGGCCGAGATCCGGGCCGAGGTCGCAGGGCTGGACGCGCTCGACCAGGCAGCGCTGGACCGGCGGCTGATCGACCTCGACGGCTCGCCGAACAAGGGCCGGCTCGGCGCCAACGCGATCCTCGGTGTCTCGCTCGCGGTCGCGAAGGCCGCCGCCGCGGAGACGGGGCAGCCGCTCTACCGCTACCTCGGCGGCGAGGCCGCCACGACGCTGCCCGTGCCGATGCTGAACGTGATCAACGGCGGCGCGCACGCGGCCAACTCGATCGACCTGCAGGAGTTCATGGTCGTTCCCGTCGGCGCGGACACGTTCGCGGACGGTCTTCGGATCGGCGCGGAGGTCTACCACGCGCTGAAGAAAGTGCTCGGCGAGCGCGGGCTCGCTACGGGAGTCGGCGACGAGGGCGGCTTCGCCCCGGATCTCGAGTCGAGCGAGGCGGCGATCGAGGCGATCCTGGAGGCCGCCGAGCGCGCCGGGCATCGCGACGCGGTCGTGCTCGCGCTCGACCCGGCCGCGAGCGAGATCTTCACCGACGGCGTCTACCGCTTCGAGGGCCGCGAGAAGTCGAGCGCGGAGATGCCCGCCTTCTGGGCCGACCTCGTCGAGCGCTATCCCGATCGTCTCGATCGAGGACGGGCTCGCCGAGGACGACTGGGACGCCTGGGGTCAGCTGACGACGCGAGCTCGGCGACCGCGTCCAGCTCGTCGGGGACGACCTCTTCGTCACGAATCCGGAGCGGCTGCGCCAGGGGATCGAGCGCGGCGTCGCGAACTCGATCCTCGTCAAGGTGAACCAGATCGGGACGCTGACCGAGACGGTCGAGGCGGTCCGGCTCGCGCAGGCGAGCGGCTACACCGCGGTCATGTCGCACCGCTCAGGCGAGACCGAGGACGCGACGATCGCCGACCTCGCCGTCGCGCTCGGCACCGGCCAGATCAAGACGGGCGCGCCCGCCCGCTCGGACCGCGCCGCCAAGTACAACCAGCTCCTCCGGATCGAGGAGGAGCTCGGGCGAGTCGCGCCGAGTATCCCGGCTGGTCGGCCTTCCCGAGAGCGCGCCGCTAGCCTGTCGGCATGGCCGTCGTTCCGCGCCGCACGAAGATCGTCGCCACGATCGGGCCCGCTTCGTCGGTGCCGGACGTGCTCGAGCCGCTGATGCACGTGATCGACGGCGCCCGCCTCAACTTCTCGCACGGCACGCACGACGACCATGCCGCGCGAGCGCACGCGATCCGCGCCGTGCAGAAGGAGGTCGGCCGGCCGGTCGCGTTGATCGCCGACCTGCAGGGGCCGAAGCTCCGGATCGGAGAGCTCCCGGAGCCGCGCTATCTGATGCGCGGCGACGAGGTGACGATCTCGGGCGAGGACGCGGCACAGGACGGCGACCTCCCGATTGCGCCGGCCGTGCTCGGCTCGGTGCTCCAGCCCGGCTTCGACGTCCTGATCGACGACGGCGCCGTCAGGCTGCGCGTCGGCAGGGTCGAGCGTGGCCGTGCCATCTGCGAGGTGATCGTCCCCGGCACGGTCAGCTCGCACAAGGGCGTCAACCTGCCCGGGATCCCGCTCCCGATCCCGTCTCTGACGAAGAAGGACATCGACGACCTCCAGTTCGCGCTCGAGCTCGGCTGCGACTTCGTCGCGCTCTCCTTCGTCCGCACCGCCTCGGACGTCCAGGCGCTGAAGACGCTGATCGAGGCGTCGGGCTCGACCGCGCACGTGATCGCGAAGATCGAGAAGGCGGAGGCCATCGCCGTGCTCGACGACATCCTTCGCGAGGCCGACGCGGTCATGGTCGCGCGCGGCGACCTCGGAGTCGAGATCGGCGCCGCCGAGGTGCCGCTGCTGCAGAAGCGGATCATCCTGCGCGCGCTGGAGCGCGGAAAGCCGGTGATCACGGCCACGCAGATGCTCGAATCGATGATCCATGCGCCCGAGCCGACGCGAGCCGAGGCTTCGGACGTCGCGAACGCCGTCCTCGACGGCACGAGCGCGATCATGCTCTCGGGCGAGACGGCGATCGGCGAGTTCCCGGTCGAGTCGGTCGCATTCATGGACCGGATCGCCCGTGCGGTCGAGCCGAGCCTCGGCTACCGCCACGAGATCCCGCAGGCCGAAGAGCAGCCGACGATCGGGCAGGCGATGTCGAACGCCTCCTGCGACATCGCCGAGGCGCTCGAGGCGAGGGCGATCCTCGTGCCGACCTTCACCGGCCGCACTGCGTCCGCGGTCGCGCGCCTGCGGCCCCGCCGGCCGATCATCGGCCTCACCCACCACCTCTATGCGCTCTACCACATGGCGCTCGAGTGGGGCGTGACCCCCGTGCACGTGCCCGAGTGCGCCGACGTCGAGGAGCTCTGGGCGACCTCGCTCGAGGCCGCGCGCAGCACCGGGATCGTCGAGCCCGGCGACCGAGTCGTCCTGACCGCAGGCACCGCCGTGAACATTCCCGGCTCGACGAACGTGATCAAGGTCGACATGGCCTAGAAGGGGTTGGCGCGCACGCCGCTGAATCGAGTCCCGTGGCCCGCCGAACCTCTCGCTCCGATGCGCGTCCTGCGAAGGCCGCTTCCGCTCGCGGCAAGCGGGCGCCCAAGCGCGCCGCGCGCGCCCAGCGGACGACCGTGCTGCTGCGCTGGTGCGTGCTCGCCGCGGCGGGCTTCGTCGCCTTTCTCTACTACCAGCCGCTCTCGAGCTACCTCGAGACGCGCGCGGCGCTGAACGAGCGCGCGGCCGAGGTGCAGCTGCTGCGCCAGGAGCGAACTCGCCTGCAGGCGCGGCTCGAGCACTCCGCGACGGTCGAGGCGCTCTCCCGCGAGGCGCGGCGGATGAGCCTCGTGCGCCCCGGCGAGCGGCTCTTCATCGTCAAGGGCGTCCAGGAGTGGCGCCGCGCCCACGCGGCTACGCATCGGGCGGGATGGATGACCGCGCGCTCGTCGAGCGACAGCTCGGCCGCCCGCCGCGCGCGTTCCTTCGCGTAGCGGCGCGCTGCCCGTTCGGCGCGCCGGCGGTCACGGAGCAGGCGCCGTACGACGACGCGGGCGACCCGTTCCCGACCACGTACTACCTCACCTGCCCGCAGCTCGTGGCCGCGATCGCCCGGCTCGAGGCCGCGGGCGGCGTCGAGCGCTGGAGCGCGGAGCTCGAGCGCGATCCCGACCTGGCCGCCGATCTCGAGCGCGCCACCGACGAGCAGCGGCGGCTCCGCCGGGAGCTCGCCGCCGGGCAGACGGGCCGCGACGGCGGCTCCTCGCTCGAGCTCGGGATCGCCGGCAGCGCCAACCCGCGCCGCCTCAAGTGCCTGCACGCCCACGCCGCCTACGCGCTCGCCAACCCGGGCTACCTGCTCGGCGAGCGCGTGCTCGCCGAGATCGACCCGCTCTGGCCGCCGCAACGCTGCTGTACCGAGTTCTAGGATCGGAGCCGTGATCACCGAGGCTGAGGTCGAGAGCGCGCGGCGCGAGTGGGAGGAGGGGCACCGTCGCCTCACTCGAGCAGGCGCGGGACGAGGCCACCCGCGAACGGCTGCTGGCCCAGGTCGACGTCGTCGCCGCCGAGCTCCGGCGGCGGGTCGGCGGCGTCTTCACGCTGCGGGAGCTGGCGGCGGCGTACGCCCGCTCCGAGGAATGGAGCCGGGCGGTCGTGTCGGAGCAGGCTCCGGCGCCGGGCTGGCCGCGGACGCTCTCGCTGGTCGAGGCGGCGGCGTTCCACCTCTACGCCCGCGGCGCGCAGGACTACCAGCCTTGACACACGTCGGCCGAGCGTCGCCCGCGACGCCCGGAAGCGCAATCCGCTCTGGCGGCCGCTCCTGGCGGTGGTCGGCCTGGTCGCGGCGCTGCTCCTCGGCGTCTCCCTCGGCCGCGCGCTCGAGGACGGGCCCTCGCCCGGGCGGCACGCAGACGAGCGTGCGACACTGAAGCCACAGCCTCTACCGCCGGCGGCCCGCACCGTGACGGTCACCGTCACGACGGGCTGACGGCGATTTGGGCCGCGAGCAGGCCTTTTGAGGGTCAAAGAAATTGGTTTGAGTTTGCAGGTTTGGGTAGGTTTGTCGGTGCGATGGCCTATCCGGGGAGCAGGCGCAATGCGGCGGCGCAGCCGGAATGGCTGACGCTGGGCCAGGCTGCCAAGTATGTCGGGGTCGCCCAGAGCACCATGCGCAAGTGGTCCGACCTCGGCCGCGTCTCGGCCTTCTACACGCCCGGCGGTCACCGTCGCTATCGCCGGTCCGACCTCGACCAGTTCCTCGACCGCTCAGGGCCCCCGTCCGACGTGAGCTCGAGCGGCGCGGGGCCAGTCGTGCTGATCGTCGACGACGACCAGCACCTGCGCGAGTACGTCCGGGTCAACCTCGAGGCGGAGGGTTACGTCGTTCGCGAGGCGGCGAGCGCGGCAGAAGGGCTCGCTGCGCTGGGCGAGGAGTCGCCGGACCTGATCCTGCTCGACGTGATGATGCCGCAGGTGGACGGCTGGGAGATGCTGCAGCAGATCCATGAGCACACCGGCGTGGGGGCGATCCCGGTGATCATGTTCTCCGGCAAGGTCGACGAACGTTCCGCCGCGGAAGCCGAGTCGCGCGGCGCGCAGGGGTTCATCGGCAAGCCGTTCGACCCGAGCTCCCTGATCGAGTCGACGAAGCAACTGCTTCCTGTCTGATCGGCTGAAGCTCTCCTAGAGCTCTTCGGAGGCTTGCAGCAGTCCTGCGCCGATCAGGGCCAGCGACGCGGCGAGGCTGATCCAGAGCCCGAGACCACGATGGGCGAAGAAGAACTCGTCCGGAATCGAGATCGCGCGCACGAGCACGAAGATCGTCGAGAGCGCGCCGAGCGCGATCACGATCAGGCTTTCCGGCACGGCGGCCGGGAGGTCGAACCCGAACTGCCTGAGCACGACGACGAGGATCGCCGCCAGCCCGATGAAGAAGACGAGCTTCCCGAGCACGCCCGTGTTCCAGCCGAGCACGGCCACGTCGACCCCTTCGCCGGACCCCGCGTACCACCCGGTCAGGGCGGACAGGGCGAGCACCAGCCCGGAGACCCACGTCGCCCGCTCGCCCAGTCCCCACAGCGACGCCCCGGCTCGGCGAAGCCCCGCCGAGGGCTCCTCGGCGGGGTCGTAAGTCGGCTCGATCAGCGGCTCCGGCGTTTCCACGGAGCGAAGTATGGGCATATCCGAGGGTGAAAGTCACGCGGGTCGGCGTTCGTCGACGTCAGGAGCTGGCGCGGCTGCTGCGGAGGCAGCCGTGCCGCGCAGCGCGATAGTTCCGCTGATCGTTCCCGCGCGCTCCGACTCCCGACAGGGTCGCGACGCTCGCAAGAAGCGCCTCCGCGACAAGCGCTAGAGTCTCGGCATGGCCGAGCCTGCGACGCGCGCTCCGGCAGGCGACGACGCGCCGCCGTTCGATCCGGTTGCGGTCGACCGCGCCTATCTGCAGGAGCGCGCGCGCCGGCGTGCGCGCATCGAGCGCTCTCGCGCCCGTCGCCGGGCGGGGCTGCGCTTCTGGCTCGTGCTCCTGGGCCTGGTCGTCGTGAGCGTGTTGCTGACGCTGACGATCTGGCGCGAGGTCGAGCGGCTCTTCGGGCTCTGATTGAGCGCTCGTGATCGAGACCCGCACCGACGTGTCGGAGGCGCTGGCCGCGCTTCTCGCGGGCGGGCCGGGCGCTCGCAAGCGGCGGCAGCGCTCGAGCCGATCCTCGGCGAGCTCGTCGAGGCGGCGGCCCACGGCACCGGCGCGGAGGTGGCCGCCGTCTGGCTCCCGGACCGCACCGGAACGCTCGTCGCCCGCGCTGTCTGGGCCTCGTCCGGCTCGCTCGCCGCCGAGCTCGAGGGGCGGCGGACGGAGTCCGTCGAGGCAGCCGCCACCCTCGTCAGCGCGCGCTTCGAGGGCGAGGTCGCGACGCTCAACGTCCCGCTCGAAGGCGACGGAACGACCGGGATGCTCGAGCTCGTGCGTCGCGGCGGGCCGTTCGACGGCGAGGCGATGCTCGTCGCGGCTCTCGCAGCCGACCTGTCCGGGCTCGCCGCACGACTCTGCGAGGACGGAGCGCGCGTCGGGCCGTGAGGGCGCCGGCGCCCTGGACGTCGCCGGCGACGCGCTCGCCGCCGTCGCGGACGACGAGGGTGCCGCCGGGCGCGTCGCCCGCCTCGCCGTGATCGCCGCCGGAGCGGAAGCAGCGCTCGTGTGGCGCCTGCGCGGCGGGACAGCTCGAGGTCGAGGGAGCCACGGCCCGATCGAGCCGGACGCCGAGCTCGAGGCCGTCGCGCGCTCGACCGTCGAGGAGGAGCAGGGGACGATCGCGGTGCGCGGCGACCGGCGCGAGGGCGAGACGCGTGACGCTGCAGCTCGGCCAGCCGCCGCTCGGCGCGCTGCAGCTGCGCTTTCCGCCCGGGCCGCTCGCCGGACGAGCGCGGCCGCACCCAGCTCGCGAGCTTCGCCGTCCGCGCCGCGCACGCGCTCCGCTCGTCGGAGCGCGCCCGCGAGACCGGCTTCGAGCTCGAGCGGAGCCGCGCGCTGCTGTCGGTCGTCGGCGAGGCGATCGCTCGCCTGTCGCTCTCGCACACGCTCGACACGGCGATCGAGCGGGTCGCGGAGCTGCTCGGCGCGGACCGCGTCGCCGTCTATCTCCGCGAGGACGGCCGGACGGTCGTCGCCGCGAGCCGAGGCATCGAGGGGCCGCACGAGGCAATCGCCGATGCGCTGCTCGCCGCGGCGCTGCGCTCGCGTCAAGGGGGAGCGATCGTCGAGGTCGACGACGCGGCGACGGATGAGCGGCTCGAGCCCGCGCGAGCCCAGGTGGGCGAGTCGGGCGTCCAGTCCGCGCTCGCGCTGCCGCTCGTCGTCGGTGACGAGCCGATCGGGGTGCTCGCGGTCTACCCGCGGCAGCCGCGGCCGCTGAGCGCGAACGAGAGCGCGCTGCTCGTCGCGCTCGCCGCGCAGCTCGCGGTACTCGTCCAGAACGCACGGCTGCACGAGCGCGCGCAGGAGCTGAGCAGCGAGCGCGAGGAGGCGCTCGCATCGGAGCGCGAGGCGGCAAAGCGGCTCCACGCGCTGTACGAGATCTCCCGCTCGTTCGCCCAGAGCCTGTCGCTCGACACGACGCTCGAGGTGCTCGCCGAGTCGATCGTGACGCTGCTCGGCGTCGACGCCGCCGTGATCCGGATGCCCGACGAGCGCGGCGTCGAGCTGGTCGCGCGGGCGGTGCACGTGAACGACGAGCGCGTCGACGCGGCTGCGCGCGCGCTGCTCGTCCCGGCCGCAGCAGCTGCCGCGGCGGGAGCTGCTCGCGCTGCTCGAGCGCAACGAGCCGCTGCTTCTCGACGCCGACCGGGCGGAGGCGCTCGGCGGCGCGCTCGCGCTGCTGGCGCCGTTCCTGCGCAAGGGGTCGAGCGCGGCCGTCGATCCCGATCGCGACGCCGGCAGAGCTGCTCGCGACGCTGACGATCGTCTCGCTGCACCCCGGCCGGCCGGTCGCGGGCGAGATCGCCGAGACCGCGCTCTCGATCGCCGGCCAGGCCGCGCTCGCGATCGACAACGCCCGGCTCTACGGCCAGCAGAAGGCGTTCGCCGACACGATGCAGCGCTCGCTCCTGCCTCGGGCGGCGCCCGAGCTGCCCGGCCTCGAGCTCGGCGACGTCTACGAGTCCGCCGCGCGCGTCGAGGTCGGCGGCGACGTCTACGACTACCTCACGCTCGAGGACGGCCGCCTCGCCGTCGTCCTCGGAGACGTCACCGGCCACGGCGTCGACGCGACCGCCGACATGGCGATGGCGAAGTACGTCTTCCGTTCGCTCGCCCGCGAGCACGTCGACCCCGGGGAGTTCCTCGCCGCCGCGAACGAGGTCGTCTCCTCGGAGATCGCGCCGGGCAGGTTCATCACCATGGTCGAGCTCGTGATCGACGCCGCGAAGGGCGAGGTCGCGTGCGCGAGCGGCGGCCATCCCGCACCGCGGCTGGTGCAGCCGGACGGCACCGTCGAGGGGATCCTCGCGCGCGGGCTTGGCGCTCGGGATCGACGCGCCCCAGGCGTACGAGACGGTGACGGCCGACGTTCGCGCCGGGCGCGATCGTCGTCGCCTACACGGACGGCGTCGTCGAGGCGCGACGCGACGGCGAGCAGTACGGCGATCGAGCGGCTGGACGCGCTCCTCTCGGAGCGGCGCTCGCTGCCGCCGCGGGAGATCGCCGAGGCCGCACTCGCGGCGTGCCGGGACTGGACCGAGGGCGAGCTGACCGACGACTTCGCCGTCGTCGTGATCAAGCGTCCGGCGAGCAATGAAGAAATCCGCAGGTGGCTCTGGCGGCGCTCGTCTTCGGCGCCGGCATCGGCTCGCTCGCGACCGAGATCGCCGCCTCGCGGCTGCTCGCGCCGTACTTCGGCTCCTCGACGATCGTCTGGGCGAACCTGATCGGAATCGTGCTCGCCGGGCTCGCGTTCGGGTACTGGCTCGGCGGCCGCCTCGCCGACCGGCGGCCGGAGCCGCGCCTGCTCGGCCTGATCGTCCTGGCGGCCGCGGTCTGGGTCGCGATCACGCCGTTCATCGCGCGGCCGTTTCTCGACGCGGCCGTCGGCAACCTCGACGACGCCTCCGCCGGCGCGGTGATCGGCTCGTTCTTCGCCGTCCTGCTCCTGTTCGCGCCGGCCGTCGTGCTGCTCGGGATGGTCTCGCCGTTCGCGATCCGGCTGGCGATCACCGACGTCGAGACGGCCGGTGCGGTCGCGGGCCGCTTCTACGCCCTCTCGACCGCGGGCTCGCTGCTCGGCACCTTCGTGCCCGCGCTGATCGCGATCCCGCTCGTCGGGCACGCAGCGCACCCTGCTCGGCACGGCGGCGCTGCTCGCGCTCTCCGCCTCCTTCCTGCTCGGTCGGAGGGTGCTCGTCCTCGCGGCGGCGCTCGCCGCGCTCGTCGCCGTTCCGCCGGGTGCGGTCAAGGCCGAGCCCGGCCTGCTGCACGAGGAGGACTCGCTCTACCAGTTCATCCAGGTCGTCGAGCGTCCCGACGGCAAGCGGCTGCTGCGCCTGAACGAGGGCGTCGCCGTCCACTCGGTCTGGCGCCGCGACACGGTGCTCACGGGCGGCGTCTGGGACGCGTTCCTGGCGCTGCCGCCGCTCCTCGACCGGCCGCTGCGCTCGGTCGCGATCCTCGGCAACGCGGCCGGCACGACCGCGCGGGCGCTCGGGCGTCTTCTATCCCGAGGCGCGCGTCGACGGCGTCGAGCTCGACCCGGCGGTCAGCCGCGTCGGCCGCCGCTACTTCGGCCTGGAGGACAACCCGCGCCTGACCGTGCACGACGCCGATGCGCGGCCGTTCCTGCGCCGCACGGACGAGCGCTACGACCTGATCGTCGTCGACGCCTACCACCAGCCCTACGTGCCGTTCTACCTCGCGACGCGGGAGTTCTTCCGGCTCGCGCGGGAGCGGCTCGAACCGGGCGGGATCCTCGCGCTCAACGTCGCGTCCGTGCCCGGCGACGAGAGCCTGCTCGACGGGATCTCGGGGACGCTGACCCACGAGTTCGCCGTCGGTGGCGGTCTGGCCGGCGCTGCGCTTCAACAAGATCCTGCTCGCGTTCGACCGAGCCGCTGCGACCGCGCCGGACCGCTGCGAGACGTGCCGCGAGCAGCTGCGAGCCGCTGTGGGAGCTGCTGCGTGCGCGGCCTCCGGCCGGTGACCGAGAAGGCGAAGCGCCCGTGGACGGACGACCGCGCCCCGGTCGAGTGGGTCACCGACCGGATGATCGTCGAGTACGCCGCGCGCGGCGGCGAGCTCGACGAGGACCTCCTGCCGACCAGCGCCGTGAGGCTCCTGCGAGGAGACGGTGCCGCTGCTGCGGGTCGGGCACCGCGGCGCGGCCGCGCTCGCGCCCGAGAACACGCTGCGCTCGTTCGAGGCCGCGCTCGCGCGCGGCGTCGACGCGATCGAGTTCGACGTGCTCGACCTCGCGGACGGGCCGCTCGTGCTCGCGCACTCGAACGATCTCGCCGAGGTCAGTCACGGCGCCGCGGCCGGCACCGTTCGCGAGCGCTCGCTCGACGAGCTGCGCGAGGTCGCCCCGGAGCTGCCGACGCTCGACGAGGCGCTCGAGTTCCTGGCCGCCCACGACGTCGGCCTCCACGTCGACCTGAAGCTGACGACGCGCCTCGACGAGGTCGCCGACGGGCTCGTGCGGCACGGGCTCGCCGAGCGGTCCGTCGTCAGCTCGTTCCACCTCGCGAGCCTTGCCGCCTTCGCCGACGCCGTGCTCCGCGAATCCCGATCGGCTTCACGTATCCCGAGGACCGGTACGGCGTCTCGCGGCGGCGGGCGCTCCAGCCGGCGATCCGGCTCGGCACGCTGGCGCTGCGCCGCGCTCGTGGTCGCGCGGATCCCGGCGCATGATCGAGCGCGCCGGGGCGGCCGCCCTGATGCTCCATCACGCCGTCGTGTCCGCTGCGGCCGTCGAACGCGCGCACGCGGCCGGCGCGGCGGTCTGGGCCTGGACGGTCGACGATCCAGCGGAGCTCGCGCGACTCGATGCGGCCGGTGTCGACGCAGTGATCTCGAATGATCCCGAAATCTTCGGAGGCATGGCTACACTGGCCCGCGTGAGGCGTCGAGGACTCACATTCGCCCTATTCGTCGCGTGCGCCGCCGCCGGAGTGCTCTCCGCGGCGCTGCTGGCCGCGACCCCGTCGGCGACCGCCGAACCGGGACGGAGACGACGACGACCGGCACGACGACGACCGTGCCGCCGCCCCGCCGACGACCACAACGACGACGACGACCACGACGACGACCACAACGACCCCGACGGTCCCGCGTCCGACGACGATCGCCGCGGGCGTCACCGTCGCCGGCGAGGTGCTCGTCGGCGGCCTGTCCCCGGCCGCGGCGACCGCTGCGGTGAAAGCGTTCTTCGCGCCGGCCGCGTGACGGTGAAGTTCGGCACGGTCACGCTGCGCGTGACGCCGAAGCAGCTGGGCGCCTCGGCCTACGTCGGCGACGCGATTCGCCGCGCCCGGATCGCGTTCCCCGGTGGGAACGTCCCCTGAAGGTCGCGGCGCCGCAGCAGCGCCTCGAGCGGTACGTGCGCGTGCTCGCGAAGCGGTTCGACCGCGAGCCGGTCGACTCCAAGCTCCTGCTGCGCGACTCGAAGCCGTTCGTGACCAAGGAGAAGCCGGGCGCAGAGGCTGCGCCAGGTGCTCGCCGTGCGCGACCTCTTCCGCAGCCTGAAGACGCATGCTCCGCGCCCCGCTCGTGCTGCGGCTCGATGTCGTGACGCCGAAGACGACGCGCGCGTCGGTCGGCGACGTGATCGTGATCCGCCGCGGCCTGAACAGGCTCTTCCTCTACGACGGCATGAAGCAACGGCGCGCGTTCGGCGTCGCCACCGGGCAGTCCCGGTATCCGACGCCGCTCGGCCACTTCGAGATCGTCGTCAAGTGGAGGAACCCGTGGTGGTACCCGCCGGCGTCCGACTGGGCGAAGGACGCGGAGCCGATCCCGCCCGGCCCCGGGAACCCGCTCGGGACGCGCTGGATGGGGATCTCCGCGCCGGCGGTCGGCATCCACGGCACGCCCGACCCGGCCTCGATCGGCTACTCGGTCTCGCACGGGTGCATCCGCATGCGGATCCCCGAGGTCGAGTGGCTCTTCACCCAGGTCGACATCGGCACGCCCGGTCTACATCTTGCAGATGAGTCGGCCGGCTGCGTCTCGGCGCGCAGGTCGTGGCCGTCGCCGTCGTCGTCGCGCTGCTCGGCCTGCTCGGTCTGGAAGCTTGCGCAGGGTGACAGCGAGGTGACGTCGGAGCTCGCGCGCGGGGGGTCGCCGGTCGCGCCCGCCTTCACGCTCGAGCGGCTCGACAGGAGCGGCGAGCTGACCCTGGCCTCGCTGCGCGGCAAGACCGTCGTGCTCAACTTCTGGGCCTCCTGGTGTGGCCCGTGCCGGGACGAGATGCCGCTGCTGCAAGCGGGCTCGAAGCGCTGGCAGGGCAAGAACGTCGTCTTCGTCGGCGTCGACGCGAAGGACGACCGCGGCTATGCGCGCGCCTTCCTCGAGCGCTACGGCGTCACGTATCCGAACGTCTACGACGGCAAGGGCTCGCTGATCGGCCGGTACGGCGTCACCGGCTACCCGGAGACGTACTTCATCGACGCGGACGGCAAGGTCCGTCACCGGATCGCGGGCCCGGTCGAGGAGCCGTCCGACCTCGACGAGGGGATCGAGCGGGCGCTCAGCGCCGGCGTGACCAGGCGGCTGCTCGCGCTCCCGTGCCGTCGCGCTCGCCCTGCTCGTCGTTGCGCCGGCCTCGGCGAGCGAGCAGAAGCCGACTCCCGCCGAGCTCGAGTCCGAGCTCGTTTGTCCCGTCTGCGAGACGACGCTCGACTCCTCCGACGCCCCGGTCGCGCGGTTGATGAAGGCCCGTATCCGCGAGCGGATCGCTGCGGGGGACACGAAGAGCGAGATCAAGGCGTAGTTCGTCGACCAGTTCGGCACCAGCGTGCTCGCCGTTCCGCCGCGGCGCGGGTTCGACCTGGTGGCCTGGCTGCTCCCGCTCGCCGGACTGGGCATCGCTCTCGTCGTCGTCGGTGCGCTCGCATGGCGTTGGAGCCGCCGTCGCGACGACGACGACGCCGGCGACGGCGAGCCGCTGGATCCCGTGCTCGAGCGACGCCTCGACGACGCCCTCGAGACGTTCGAATGAGCGGCACCGCGGTCGCCGTCTCCTTCGGCGCCGGGTTCGTGTCGTTTCTCGCGCCGTGCGTGCTGCCGCTCGTTCCCGGCTACCTGTCGGCGGTGTCCTCCGTCGAGGCCGAGCGGCTGGGCGAGCCGGGAGCGTCCCGCCGGGTCGTCATCTCCAGCCTTCCGTTCGTGGCCGGCCTCGTCAGCGTGTTCGTGCTGCTCGGCGCGGGCGCGGCCGCGGTCGGGCTCTCCTTCATGCGCAACCAGTTCCTGCTCGAGCAGGTTGCCGGCTTCATCCTGATCGTCTTCGGCTTCGTCTTCATGGGCCTGCTCCCCTGGCCGCAGCGGCTCGTCGGTGCCGGGCTCGTCCAGGGAGCGCGGCGGCGGGGCTCCGGGTTCCTGCTCGGCGGTGCGTTCGCGGTGTGCGCTGCGCCGTGCATCGGGCCCGTGCTCGGCTCGATCCTCGTACTCGCAGGCGACTCCGACACCGTGCTCGAGGGCTCGCTGTTGCTTGCCGTGTACGCCCTCGGCCTCGCGGTCCCGTTCCTGATCGCCGCCGCGCTCTTCGTGCCGGCGATGGGGCTCTTCCGCCGGGTGCGGGACCATTACGTGGCGATTCAGTTCGTCAGCGGCTTGATCCTCGTCTCGCTCGGGGCGCTCCTCTTCGCCGGCGAGTTCTGGCGCCTGCGCGTCTACCTGAACCGCCTGTTCGACGCACTGGGCATCGGCTAGAAATCTCTGGCTGCCGGAGCGAAGCGACACTTCAGGGGTCTCGTCGCGCAGAAGCTTGCGCTATAGATTCGGCCCCGTGGCGACGATCCTGCTCGCGGGAGTCGACCTCTTCTTTCGGGGGAAGCTCGAGGCCCTGCTCGAAGGGCATCACCTGATCACGACCGACAGCGTCGATCCACCCGACCTCGTGATCTGCGACATCGCGCGCATCGAACCCGACGAGGTCGTCGACTCGTGGCCGGACATTCCGATCCTCGGCTTCACGAACCACACCGACAAGACGGGCCTGCAGCGCGCGCACACGGCCGGCTTCGACCACGTGCTCGTCAAGTCGTCGCTCGCCGAGCGCGTGCCGGGTCTCGTCGCCGAGCTGACCGCGCCGTCGCGTCTGATCCGCCTCGCTAGACTCGCCGCGTGACGTACATCATCGCCGAGCCGTGCATCGACATCAAAGATCGCTCCTGCGTCGACGTCTGTCCGGTCGACTGCATCCACGAGTTCGGCCGGATGCTGATCATCGATCCGGAGGAGTGCATCGACTGCGGCGCCTGCGAGCCGGAGTGCCCGGTCGAGGCGATCTTCCCGGAGGACGCGCTCCCCGACAAGTGGGAGCCGTTCGTGAAGATCAACTACGCGTACAGGGCGGCGCCGCGGCGATCGACCCGCTCGTCGACGAGTACGCGACCGAGCACAACGTCCAGAACCCCCCGCTCGACGAGGCATAACACCGCTCGAAAACGGGAAAGCCTCCAGCTCCACGAGCGAAGGAGGGGTCATGCCGCCAGAGGCATGGAGCGACAAGCGCGAGCGCCAGTACGAGCACATCAAGGACAGCCTCGAGGACCGGGGCACGTCCGAGGACAAGGCGGAGGAGATCGCCGCCCGCACGGTCAACAAGGAGCGGGCGCGGAAGGGCGAGGCGAAGACGTCGTCACGACTCTCGCGTGAGGACATCTCGTCCGGCCGGCGGGGCGGCCTTCGGTCCGGCACGAGCCGGACGAAGGGACGGACGCGCGACCAGCTCTACGAAGAGGCCAAGAACAGGGGCGTCAAGGGCCGCTCGAAGATGACGAAGGATCAGCTCCGGCGCGCGGTGGACGCGAAGAAGCGGTGAGAAGGCCGCGACGGCTATCCTCGACGAGTGAAGCCCCGGACGCTCGATCACGTCGCGCTCTGGGTCGCGGACCGCCGTCGGATGGCCGAGGCGGCCGGCCGGATCGGGCTCCGCGTGATCGAGCAGACGGAGCGGTTCACGCTGCTCGGTGCCGACGCGCGGCGCGGCAAGCTGACGCTCTTCGACGCCGGAGGGGCCCGCGCGAGCGCGGCGCCCTCGAGCGGATCGGCCTGCGCGTCTCCGCTCTCGACGGCCGCGACCCGGTCGTCGACCTGGGGGAGGGGCTCGAGCTCGTGCTGGTCGAGGCCGAGACCGACTCCGAGCTCGACCTCGACCACATCGCGCTCGTCTCCGCCGACCCCGCCGCCGCGGCGGTCGAGTGGCAGGCTCTCGGCTTCTCGCCCGGCGACGACGGCCGGCTGGAGGTCGGCGGTGCCTGGCTCGAGCTGCGGCAGGGCGATCCCGGCGCGACCGAGCGGCCGCTGCTCAACCACATCGGCGTCCTCGTCGACTCGGTCGAGGAGCACCAGGCCGAGGCCGAGGAGCTCGGCGTCGAGATCGAGGACGTCGTCGACGCGCCGAACACGCTCGCGCTCTTCGTCTGGGGCCCGGACCGCGTGAAGCTCGAGTACATCGAGCACAAGCCCTCGTTCTCATTGACCTGACCATCGCGGGCGCCGGCATGGCCGGCCTCGTCGCCGCGGCCCGCGCGCGCGAGCTCGGCGCGACCCCGGTCGTGCTCGAGAAGGGCGACCGCCCGGGAGGCTCGATGCTGCTCTCGAGCGGCGTCGTCTGGCGTCACCGCGAGCCTGGAGGACTTCCACGCGGAGTGCCCGGACGGCGACCCCGTCTTGCAGCGCCGGATCGTCGAGGAGCTCGACGACGCGCTGGACTGGCTGGAGTCGCTCGGCGTCGAGCCGGTTGCTCGCGAGACCGGCAACCCGCTCACCGTGGGCAGGCGCTACGACACCCGCGTCCTGACCGACGTGCTCGTCCGGGCCGCCGGCGACGTGCGGCTGGAGGAGCCTTTCAGCGAGGCGGGGATCCTGGCCACCGGCGGCTTCGGCGCCCGGCTGGCCCGTCGAGCGCGGCCTGCTGCTGCGGGCCAACGAGTGGAGCGAGGGCGACGGGCTGGACTACGGCGTCGCGCGCGGCGCGAGCCTGACCGACGGTCTGGACCAGTTCTACGGCCGCGCGCTGCCGGGCGGGGTCGACGAGCGCGATTACGTCTCCGCAGCGCAGCTGTACGCGCGCCACGCGCTCGTGCTCGACGACGAGGGCCGCGACCTCGGCGACGCCGCCTGGCACGAGAGCGATCTCGTCCAGCGGCTGCCGGGCGGCCGGGCCTGGTACGTCGTCGATGCGCGCGCGCTTCGTCAGTCCGTGCGGGAGCGGACGGTGGCCGACCTGGTGGACGCCGCGCGAGCGGCGGGAGGAGACGTGAGGCCGGCGGAGGAGCTTCCGTTCGCGCTGCCTGCTTCACCCAAGCTCGTCGAGCGCGCCGTTCGTCGCGATCCGCGTCCACGCCGCCGTGACGCACACGATCGGGGGCCTGCGCATCGACGAGCGCGCGCGGGTGCTCGACGACGGACGGCCGGCCCGTCCCGGGCCTGCTCGGCCGCGGGCGCCGACGCGGGCGGCATCTTCACCGGCGGCTACGGCAGCGGCCTCGCCGCCGCGCTCGTCTTCGGCCGCATCGCCGCCGAGACCGCCTTGCGCTAACAAGCGGGAATGGCGCGCTCTTGGGCCGCGAAGCGGCCCCTTTAGGGGTCTTCGCGCGATGGGTATCCGCGACAGCGGATGCTCATCCTGCGCTAAGCAAGCTGCGTGTAGGCGCAGCGGCGGCGGTCGCCGGGCAGCGGCGAGGGGCCGAGCTTGCTCGACGCGCAGCATCGTGTCGCCCGCCTCGACGGTCTCCCCGACAGCCGGCGCGTCGCCGTCGCGCTGCTGCAGCGTCCAGCCGGCCGGCGACCAGACGAAGAGGACGTAGCCCGCCGCGCCGTGGTGTCCGTTCTCCTCCGCCATCGGCGGCGGATTGTAGTTGCTAGGGGTTGCCGGCGTAGGGGGGAGGACGACGTGGATCGAGGTGCCGCCGTCCGATCCCTGCTCGACCGAGAAGCGGCCGTTGAGGGTCGAGGCCCGCTCGCCGATCGCGTCCAGGGAGGCCGTGCGCCGCTCGCCGGTGCCGTTGTCGCTCACGACCGTCTCGATCTCGCCCTCCGCGGTGTCCCGGATCGCGACCGAGATCTTCGACGGCGGGCCGCGCCGCACCGCCTGGTTCAGCGACTCGCGGACGATCTGGTAGAGCCCGACCTGCTCCATCTCGCCGAGGCTCTCCGCCCGGCCACGTCGACCTCGATCTGCACCTTGTGCTCCAGCCCGAGCTGGTTCGCGAGCTCGTGCACGGCCGCGCCGAAGCCCTGGTCGCGCAGCACGACCGGCTCGATGTTGAAGGAGAGGTCGCGGAGCGAGCGGATCGTCTCGCGATGACGCTGGAGCGCGGACGCCATGATCCCGCGCGCCGCCTCGGGCCGGCCGTCGTCGATCGCCTGCACGGCCGCGTCGAGCATCAGCGCGATGCCGGCGAGGTTCTGCACGGGGCCGTCGTGGAGGAAGAGCGCGAGGCGGCGCCGCTCGTCCTGCTCGGCGGTGATGATCCGCTCGACGAGCCGCTCGCGGTCGTCGTCAGGGATCTGATCGGACATCAGTCGATGATCGCGTCGCGCAGCGCGATCGCGACCGCGTGCGTGCGCGTGTCGGCCTCGAGCTTCGCGAGGATGTGCCGCACGTGGCTCTTGACCGTCTCCTGGCTGATGAACAGCCGTGCCGCCACGTCCGCGTTCGACATCCCGTCGGCGAGCAGCTGCAGGATCTCCCGCTCGCGCGCCGTGAGCATGTCGTTCTGCTCCTTGCCGGTCAGGAACGTCGGCATCAGCGCGGGGTCGACGAAGCTCTCGCCGCCGGCGACCTTCTCGATCGCGCGCAGGAGCGTCGCGTGTGGGGCTTCCTTGAGGATGTAGCCCTTGGCGCCCGACTCGAGCCCGCGCCCGAGCAGCGAGCGCTCGCTGTAGGCCGTGAAGATCAGGACCGCGGTCTCGGGGACCTTCTCGATGATCTGCTTGGTCGCCTCGAGCCCGTCCATGCCGGGCATGCGGACGTCCATGATCACGACCTGAGGGCGGCGGCGCTCGACGAGCGCGACCGCGCCGGCGCCGTCGGAGGCCTCGCCGATCACGCGCACGTGCGGCGCGCGGGAGAGGGAGAGGCGCAGTCCTTCGCGCACGACCTCGTGGTCATCGACGATCAGGCAGGTGATCTCTTCGGGCATCGCCGCACAAGTGTATTGCGGGAACCGGCGATCAGACACCCAGTGTGAGCTGAACGGGCTCCGGCGGCGGCGTGAGCGGCTGCTTCCGCCGGTCGCGGACGCCGTGCTCGCGGGCGAGCGAGCGCACCTGGTCGCGGACCGGATCGACCTCGGCGCGAGGGCAGATACGCGCGCTCGCGCGTAGAGCTGCTCGTACCGCTCGAGCTCCTCGGGCCAGTCCCGTGCGAGCGCTTCGAGGAAGTGCTCCTTCGTCCCGGGCTTGAGATAGAGCAGGTTCGCCCACACGCTGGTCGCGCCGGCCGCCCGCACGGCCTTGACCACCTCGGCGAGCTGCTCCGGCCGGTCGGAGAGCCCGGGAAGGATCGGCGCCATGCCGACGCTCGCCTTGATGCCCGCGTCGACGAGCGTCGAGAGGGCACGGAGCCGCTGACGCGGCGGCGCCGTGCCGGGCTCCGTCGTCCGCCACACCACGGGGTCGAGCGTCGGCACCGAGAACATCACCGAGACCTCCGTCCGCCGGGACGCCTCCTGCAGGACGTCGACGTCCCGCACGATCAGCGGCCCGCGCGTGATGATCCCGAACGGCGACCTCGCCCGCCCGAGCACCTCGATGCATGCGCGCGTCAGCCGGTAGCGGCCCTCGGCGGGCTGGTACGGGTCGGTCGCGGCGCCGATGGCGATCTGCTCGCCCTGCCACGACGGGCGCGCGAGCTCGCGCGCGAGCACCTCGGCGACGTTGACCTTGACGCGGATCGAGCGGCCGTAGCGGTCGTCGGCCGGCCGGTCCGCCCGCAGCTCGAACGCGCGGACGTAACAGAACGTGCACCGGTGCACGCAGCCGGTGTAGGGGTTGAGGGACCAGGCGAACGGCATCCCCTTGACGCGGTTCAGCGCGCTCCGGCACGCCTCCTCGCGGTACTCGGCCCGCATCCGTCCATTATAGAACATATGTTCGTAATTGGAGCGAAGCGACACTTCAGGGGTCTTCGCGCGTTCGGAATCTGCTCCCGCAGATTCCGAACCTGCGCAAAAAGTGTTGGATAGGCCCGATGGAGCTGCCGCTCGGCATCCGCCGGATCACGACGCCGTTGCCGACCCGGCCGGGCCACGTCCACTCGTACCTGCTGCCCGGCGAGGACGGCTGGACGCTCGTCGACACCGGCATCGGGCTGCCCGACGCGCAGGAGATCTGGGCCGCTTCGCTCGACGGCGCGGAGGTCGCGCGGATCTTCGTCACGCACTTCCACCCCGACCACGTCGGCGCCGCGGCCGACGTCGCCGAGCTGACGGGTGCGCCGGTCAGCCAGGGCGAGCTCGACTACGCGCAGTGCGAGCTCGTCTGGGGCAACGAGGAGTGGCCGCGCCGGATCGCCGACTGGTTCCTCACCCACGGCGTCCCGAGCGAGATCACGGAGGAGCTGATCGGCTCCGGGAACGTCTACCGGCCCGTTCATCCGCTATCAGCCCGACCCGGAGCTCGTCGGCGACGGCGACCGGCTCGACGGCTGGGAGCTCGTCGCCGCGCCCGGGCACGCCGACGGCCAGCTCTGCCTCTTCAAGGACCGGGTGCTCGTCTCGGCCGACCACCTGCTCGGGCGGATCACGCCGACGGTCGGCCTCTGGCCGGAGAGCCGCCCCGATCCGCTCGGGGACTTACATCGAGTCCTTGAAGCGGACGATCGAGCTGGCGCCGGAGATCGCGCTGCCGGGGCACGGCGACCCGATCGCCGACCCCGTCGGCCGCGCCCACCAGCTGATCGAGCACCACCGCGAACGGCTCGCGTTCACGGAGTCGATCCTCGACGACCGTCCCCGCACGGGCTACGAGGTCTCGCTCGGCCTCTTCGGCGCCGAGCTGAAGCCCGCATCCAGGCGCTTCGCCGTCGCCGAGACGCTGTCGCACCTGGAGCGGCTCGTCCTCGAGGAGCGTGCCGAGCGGCGCGAGGACGTCGGGGTCGTTGCCTATACTGCGCGCCAGCTTGGCGACGATCCTTCTAGTACCCAGGCCCCGGAGAGCGGGGCTTGAGCGACGCCCTTCGAATCCTCGCGATCTTCCTGCTCGTGCTCGGGAACGCGGTCTTCGTCGCGGCCGAATACGCGCTGGTGACGGCGCGGCGGACGCGCCTCGAGCCGGACGCCGAAGCCGGCAGCCGCCGGGCGCGCGCCGCCCTCGACCTGATGGACAATCCGGTCAAGTTCATCAGCACCGTGCAGATCGGGATCACCGTCTTCGGGATCGCGCTCGGCGCCATCGGCCAGCCACTGCTCTCGGGCTACTTCGACCCGTGGCTCTCGAACGGGATCGCGTACGTCGCTCGCGTTCCTGATCCTGACCTACCTCAGCGTCGCGCTCGGGGAGCTCGTGCCGAAGGCGCTCGCCCTCCAGCGGGCCGAGACGATCGCGAAGCTGCTCGCGATCCCGCTCGAGATCCTGCAGGCGATCGTGCGGCCCTTCAACTGGTTGCTGCAGATCTCGGCCAACGCGGTGACGCGCCTCTTCGGAGTCACCCCGGCGCCCGCAGGCGTGCTCGCCCACACCGAGGAGGACATCCGGCACATCGTCGCCGGCGCCGAGGACGCGGGCGTGATCGCCACCGACGAGGAGGAAATGCTCTACAAGGTCTTCGACTTCGCGGACAAGGAAGTCCACGAGGTGATGGTGCCCCGGCCCGAGGTGGTGGCGATCTCGATCTCGCTTCCCTCCGAGGAGGCGCTCGCCTCGCTGCTCGACTCGCCGTACACGCGCTATCCCGTCTACCGCGACTCGCTCGACGAGATCGCGGGGATCCTGCACGTGCGCGACCTCTTCCACGCGCTGCACGACCGCGGGATCGCGCAGGTCGAGATCGAGGAGCTCCTCCGGCCCGCCTACATCGTCCCGGAGACGAAGGACCTCGCCGCGCTGCTGGCGTGAGTTCCGGAGGCAGAACCAGCACATGGCCGTCGTCGTCGACGAATACGGCGCGATGCAGGGGATCGTCACCCTGGAGGACCTGCTGGAGGAGATCGTCGGCGAGATCGAGGACGAGTTCGACCTGCCGGACGAGTCGGTCGAGCGGATCGACGACACCCACATCCGCATCGACGGCACCTTCCCGATCGACGACTTCAACGAGCAGTTCGGGACCGAGCTCGAGGTCGAGGACTACCACACGATGGCCGGGATGGTCTTCGGCCAGATCGGACATGCGCCCGAGGTGGGCGACGAGGTCACCGTCGACGGCCTCGCCCTGCGCGTGATCGAGATCGAGGGCTCGCGGATCCAGCGGCTCGAGGTCGAGTTCCGCGAAGCGCTCCCGGAGCCGGACGCACCCGAGGCGAGTAGCTACTCGGCCCAGAAGGCGTCGAACGCGCCGGGATCGCTCGGGCAGCGCCAGCACCTCGGTGACCAGCCCGTCGCGGATCGTGAAGAGGAGCACCTGGTCGATGTCGATCGCGCGCCCGTCGCGCTCGCCCTGCGCGCGGTAGAGCCCGGCGCCGCGCTCCTCGCTGGCGAGCGCGTCGACGAAGGTCGAGCGGTAGGTCCCGTTCGTCAGCTTCGGCAGCCGCGCGAGGAAGCGGAAGATCTCGGTGCGGCCGCGGTAGGTGCCCGACATGACGCCGCCGCCGGGCACGTGCCAGATCGCGTCCTCGGCGAAGCAGTCTCGGAGCGCGAAGCCCTCCTTGTTCGCGAACGCCTCCATGATCCGGCGGACGAGCCTCGCGTTCGTCCTCGACGCTCAACGACCGCTCCGCCCAGCGGTCGAGCAGGCCGGCGACGTGACGCCGCTGTGCGTCGGTGAAGTCCATCTGACGCAGCAGGCGCCGCGCCTCCTCCGGGTCGTCGTTCGCGACCGCCGCCTCGAGCCGCTCGCGCCACGGCGTCGGCTCGCGCAGCTGCCGGCGCAGCCAGCGGAGGAGGCTCACGGCGGCCTGGTCGGTCATGGAGCGCCTACCTAGTGAGGCCTCGTCGCCGGAGTGCGTGGGTGGTGCGAGGCTAGGACGCAGGGAGCGCCGATATGGTCATATCGGGCGACGAGGACGCCGCATCGCGCCGCCCAGGCGCCCGGGACTCAGGCTTCGCTGTGGTAGGCGCTGGCAGGCTATCGCCCATGGACACGTTCCTCGCATCGCGAGCGCGAGGTGCGCGACTACGAGCCGCGCTCGCTGCCGCCGGAGGTCGAGGAGCGCATCCTCGACGCGGGCCGTCTCGCCGGGAGCTCGAAGAACCGACAGCCGTGGCGATTCGACGTCGTCCCGGGCGAGCTTCTCGCCGATCTCGTCTACGAGCCGACGAACCTGCGCGGTGCGCCGTTCGTCGTCGCGATCGTCGTCCGCGGCAAGGGGCCGATCTCGTTCGACGCGGGCCGGGCCGCGCAGAACATGTTGCTCGCCGCCTGGAACGAGGGCGTCGGCTCCTGTCCGAACTCGATCGCCGACGAGCCGGCGGCTCGCGCGGCGCTCGCGCTCGACGACGAGGAGAGGATCGCGATCGTCCTCTCGTTCGGCTATCCGGCGAAGCCACGCGACCCGGAGTCGCGCTCGGCCGCCGAGTGGAGCGCCCGCGCGAACCGCCGCCCGCTCCAGGAGAGCGTCCGCAGGCGATAATCGAAGCGTGCAGGAGATCCTCTCCGAGATCGAGCGCTGGCAGGAGGAGGGCGAGCGGGTGGTCGTCGCGACGGTGATCGGCAGCCGCCGCTCGGCGCCGCGCCCGGTCGGGTCGAGCCTCGCCATCTCGGAGAGTGGCAAGCTCTGCGGCTCGGTCTCCGGCGGCTGCGTCGAGGGCGACGTCTTCGAGCAGTCGCGCGAGGTGCTCGAGACCGGCGAGCCGAAGCTGCTCTCGTACGGGATCTCCGACGAGGAGGCGTGGGCGGTCGGCCTTCCCTGCGGCGGCGAGATCGACGTCTTCGTCGAGCGCTTGCCGTGATCGAACGGCTGTCGCGGCTCCAGCGCGAGGGTGGCCGGGGCGTCGTCCTCACGGTCATCGAGGGGGAAGCGCTGGGCTCGAAGCTGCTCGTCGTCGAGGGCGGCGAGACAGCTCGGCGACGGACCGCCTGAGCTGGCCGAGCACGCCGACGAGCTGATCCGCGGCGCCCGCAACAAGACGCTCGAGCTACCCGGGCGCAAGGTCTTCGCCGAGGTCTACGGCCCGCCTCCGCGCCTGTTCGTCTACGGCGCGGTCGACACCGCGGAAGCCCTCGCCGCCGCCGCGAAGCTGCTCGGCTGGACGACGATCGTCGCCGACGCGCGCGGCAAGTTCGCCACGCCCGAGCGGATCCCGAGCGCGAACGAGCTGATCGTCGCCTGGCCGGAGGAGGCGTTCGCGCACGTCGCCCCCGACCATGCCACCGCGGTCGTCGTCCTGACCCACGACGACAAGTTCGACCTGCCCGCGCTCGAGCTGGCGCTCGCGGGCGACGCCTTCTACATCGGCCTGATCGGCGGGAGGCGCAACCAGGAGAAGAAACGCGAGCGCCTGCGCGAGGCGGGCGTCGCGGAAGAGGCGCTCGAGCGGATTTCGGGGCCGTGCGGGCTCGATCTCGGCGCCGACTCCGTACCGGAGACGGCGCTCTCGATCCTGGCCGAGGCGCTGGCGGCGAGGAACGGCCGCGCCGGCGGCCCGCTCAAGGACACGAAGCAGCGGATCCACGCCGAGGCGTCGTAGGTGGCCCGGACAGCCGTCGTCACCGGGGCGGCGCGCGGGCTCGGCGCCGCGATCGCGCGCAGGCTCGCGGCCGACGGCGACCGCGTGCTGCTTGCCGATCTGAACCTCGAGGGCGCCGAGGAGGTTGCCGCGGAGATCGGTGGCACGCCGATCGAGCACGACGTGCGCGCTGTCGAGTCCTGGGAGCGTCTGCTCGGCGTTGCGGGGGACGTGGACGTCCTGGTGAACAACGCCGCCCGCACCGAGTTCCGCTCCTTCTGGGAGATCGACGTCGACGAATGGGACGACGTGCTCGCGACGAACCTGCGCGGCACGTACCTCGGTTGCCGCGTGATCGGAGCGCACATGCGCGACCGCGGCTCGGGCCGCATCGTCAACCTCGCTTCCGTGGCCGGCCAGAACAGCCGCGCGGTCACGGGCGTCCACTACGCCACCTCGAAAGCGGCGATCATCGCCCTCACACGCCATGCGGCGACCGAGCTGGCCGGTTCGGGAGTGACCGTGAACGCGGTCGCGCCCGCGGCGATCGACGGCCCGCTGGTCGCGACCGTCGCGCCGGAGCGGCTGGCGGCGATGCTGAAGACGATCCCGGTCGGCCGGCTCGGCCAGCCCGACGAGGTGGCCGCCGCCGTCGCCTATCTCGCCTCGGACGCGGCGGGCTTCGTCACCGGCGCGACCCTCGATGTCAACGGCGGGATGCTGATGCGATGAGGACCCGCGCCGCCGTCATGCACGAGCCCGGCGCGCTGGTGCTGGAGGAGCTCGACGTCGAGGAGCCGCTGCCAGGGGAGGTCGTCGTCCGCATGAGCGCCGTCGGCGTCTGCGGCACCGACCTGCATTCCTACAAGGGCGAGTGGGACCGACCGACCCCGATCGTGCTCGGGCACGAGGGTGCCGGTGTGGTCGAGGCCGCAGGCAGCGCTGCCGGGGTGCTCCGTGAGGGAGACCGCGTCGTCCTCTCCTGGGCGCCTGCCTGCGGCGAGTGCGGCCCGTGCCGCCGCGGCAGGCCTGCCGCGTGCGGGCCGCTTTCCTCGGCGATCGGGAAGGGCACCTTGCTCGGCGGCCGGACCGGGCTCTCGCTCGGCGGTGAGACCGTGTATCGCGGGACGGCGACCGGTGCGCTCGCAGATCGCGTGGTCGTCGCCGCGGAAGCCGCGATGCCACTCGCCGACGACGTGCCGCTGGAGCACGCCGCCCTGCTCGGCTGCGCCGCCCTGACCGGAGTCGGCGCGGTGCTGAACGCGGCGCGGCCGGAGCCGGGCTTCACCGCGCTCGTGATCGGCGCCGGCGGCGTCGGGCAGTTCGTCGTCCAGGGCGCGCGGATCGCCGGCGCAGCGGAGGTCCTCGTCGTCGACCCGGTCGAGGCGCGCCGCGAGCAGGCGCTCGGGCTCGGCGCGACCCGCGCGTGCGCGCCCGACGATCTGCGTGAAGCGATGAAGGAGCTCGATCCCGAGGGCGTCGACTACGCCTTCGACGCGGTCGGCGCGCCCGCGACGACCAAGCTCGCGCTCCGCTGGACGCGCGGCGGCGGCACGGCCGTCGTCGTCGGCCTGCCTGCGGGCGGCGAGAAGCTCGAGCTCGATCCGTTCGAGTTCTCGAACCGGGAGAAGACGCTGACGGGAACGATCTACGGCTCCGAGGATCCGGCGGTGGCGCTGCCGCAGCTGATCGACCTCGTGCGCTCGGGCCGACTCGACCTCGCGAGCCTCGTCGGCCCCTCGTTCCCGCTCGACCGCGCCGACGACGCGTTCCAGGCCAGCCTCGCGGGCGAGCCCGGCCGCGTGCTCGTCGACGCCCTAGCTAGCTCGCCGGCAGCGACTCGCGCACGAAGCGGAGCAGGTTCCGCGAGAGGATGCCGTCGATCCGGTCGTCGTCCCAGCCGCGGGCGCGGAGGGCCTGCTCGAGCGCCGGGTAGTCCTCCGGACCCGAGAGCCCCTCGATCGTCGATCCCGCCGCGAGCCCGGGAGGCATCAGACCGTCGGGCGGTGCAGGGCCGGGCATGAGCGACGTTGAGCCGCTTCGTCCAGTCGCCTCCGAGGCAGACACGATCGGCCCCGATCACCTCGACGGCGTGCTCGAGGTGCTCGATCGCCCGCTCGATCGTGCGCCGCTGTGGGTCGATCGCGATCGGGTGCAGCATCAGGCCGAAGACCCCGTCACGGTCGGCCAGCGCACGCAGCTGCTCGTCGGTGAGGTTGCGCGGGGTCTCGTTGACGGCGCGGCAGCCCGCATGCGTGACGCAGACGCGGCCGGCGTAGGTCTCCAGGCACTCGTCGAAGAGCCGCGGCGAGGCGTGCGAGAGGTCGAGGATCACGCCCAGCTCCGCGAAGCGCGTCAGCAGCCGCCGTCCGAGCCCGGAGAGGCCGCCGTCGTCGGCAGCGCCGTCCGCGAACGGGTTGCGCCTGTTCCAGGTCAGCCCGGCCATCCGCAGGCCGAGCTCCCAGAAGAGGTCGGCCGTCGCGACCTCGTACCCGAAGGGCTCGACTCCCTCGAGGGCGAGCATCAGCCCGATCCGCTCGCCGCGCTCGACCGCATCGAGATCCGCCTGCGTCCGCACCGTGAGGACACGCTCGGGGTTCTCGCGCACGGCGTGGTGGAGAGCGGTCACCTGGCGAAGCGCCTCGCGCAGGCTCCCCTCGGGCTGGAGCTCGAGCTCGATGAAGACCGGGCAGACCTGCAGGCCGACGTTGCCGGCCTCGAGCAGCGGCAGCCACGTCTGTGCGAAGACGTTCGTCTCGCCGAGCCGATGCTCGCGGTGCGCGAGCTCCAGCAGCAGGTCGGTGTGAGCGTCGGCGAGCAACCTGCTGACTATCCTTTCAGCGATGACCGCCGTCGCGTCCACCAAGACGTTCGCCGTCACCAATCCCGCCACCGGCGAGGTGATCACGGACGTGCCGCGCCACGGCGTCGAGGAGACTCGCCGCGCGATCGCCGCGGCGGAGCGTGCGCAGCCGGCGTGGCGCGCGCGCACCGCCCAGGAGCGAGCGCTGATCCTGCGCCGCTTCTCGGACCTGATGCTGGAGCGGCAGGACGAGCTCGCACGGCTGCTCACCAGCGAGCAGGGCAAGCCGCTCGCCGAGGCGCGCGCCGAGATCGCCTACGCGGCCTCGTTCTTCGAGTGGTTCGGCGAGGAGGCCAAGCGCGTCTACGGCGACACGATTCCAGCCCAGCAAGCCGACAGGCGGATCGTGGTGCTCCGCGAGCCGATCGGCGTCACCGCCGGGATCACGCCGTGGAATTTCCCCGCCGCGATGATCACCCGCAAGGCGGCGCCCGCACTTGCCGTCGGCTGCACGATCGTGATCAAGCCGGCCGAGCAGACGCCGCTTTCGGCGCTCGCGCTCGTCGAGCTCGCCGAGGAGGCCGGCGTTCCGGAGGGCGTGCTCCAGGTCGTCACCGGCGACGCCGAGGACGCGCCGGTGATCGGCGGCGAGCTGACGTCGAACCCGACCGTTCGCAAGCTCTCCTTCACCGGGTCGACCGAGATCGGGAAGCTGTTGATGGCGCAGTGCGCCGGCACCGTGAAGAAGATCTCGCTCGAGCTCGGCGGCAACGCGCCGTTCGTCGTGTTCGACGACGCAGACCTCGATGCGGCGGTCGAGGGCGCGATCATCTGCAAATACCGCAACTCCGGCCAGACCTGCATCTCCGCCAACCGGATCCTCGTGCAGGACGCCGTCCACGACGAGTTCGTCGCGCGCTTCGACGCCGCCGTCGGTGCGTTGAAGGTCGGAAACGGGCTCGAGGACGGCGTCCAGGTCGGCCCGCTGATCGACGACGCGGCGGTCGAGAAGGTCGAACGGCACGTCGCCGACGCGACGGCCGGCGGCGCCGAGCTCGTCCGCGGCGGCAACCGGCTCGAGGGCACGTTCTTCGAGCCCACGGTGCTCACCGGCGTCACGAGCGCGATGGCGATGAGCTGCGAGGAGACGTTCGGCCCGGTCGCCGGAATCCAGCGGTTCGCGTCGGAGCAGGAGGCGGTCGGGCTCGCGAACGACACGCCCTACGGCCTCGCCGCCTATTTCTACAGCCGCGACCTCGGCCGCGTCTGGCGGGTCTCCGAAGCGCTCGAATACGGCATCCTCGGCGTCAACACCGGCTTCATCTCCACCGAGGTGGCGCCGTTCGGCGGCATGAAGGAGTCGGGCATCGGCCGCGAAGGATCGAAGTACGGCGTCGAGGACTGGCTCGAGCTGAAGTACGTCTGCATGGGCACATGACCTCACTCTCCCTCTACGAGGATCTGCTCGCCCCGGACGAGAAGCTCGCGCTGCCCGCGGGCGGCCGGATCGTCTACGTCGCCTCCGGCGAGCTCGCCGGCCTGCACGCCGGCCGGGCCGCCTTCGGCGCCGACGAGTCGACGATCTCCGCCGGGAGCGACGGTGCGACGGTCCTGCGCTGGGAGCTGACCGAATGGTCGGCCGACGACGCGAAGCTCTCCGCCCACGTCGCGCTCGATCCCTGGGCGGACTACGCGATGCGCTGCGAGCTCGACGGCGGCCCCGCGGCCGGGCCCGGGATCGGCTGTGTGCTCCGGGGCGAGCTCTCGGTCGACGGCGAGGTCGTGCAGCCGTTCGGCGCCTTCGTCGAGCCTGCCGAGGTCTCGGGCCGCGGCTCGTTCGTGCGGGTCGTGCTCGTCCGCGCCGAGGACTCGAACGGCGATGCGCTCGCACAGGGCTCGCTGCACCTATGACGCTCAGGCTCCCACTCGCTGCCGCCCTCGCGCTCGCGCTGGCGCTCGCCGGCTGCGGCTCGACGGACGGAACCGAGGAAGCCGGTTCGACCCAGCCCGCGACCGTGACCGAGACGGTCACCGAGACGCAGACCGTCCCCGAGGAGCCGGAAGTGACGTGCTCGACCGCGGGTGTGCGCCTGACGCTGCCCGAGCAGGAACTGCCGCCGGAGGTGGCCGACGTGCGCGAGCGGATCTTCGGCGCCGCGGTCGCCTGCGACTACGAGACGCTGGAGCAGATCGCGCTCGAGAAGGGCGCGGGCTTTACGTTCAGCTACGGCAGCGGCGAGTCGGCTGCCGAGTACTGGCGCAGGTCGAGGAGGACGGGGACCGAGCGAGCCGATGCCGATGCTCGCACTCGCGACGATCCTGACGATGCCGTACACGCGCAACGAGTCCGGCTCGTACGCCTGGCCGACCGCGTACAACGAGTCGCCCGACCGACGAGGCCTGGCAGGTGCTCGTGGTCGCCGGGCTCTACACGCAGGAGCAGATCGACTCGATGAAGGCCGGCGGCAGCTACCTCGGCTACCGCACGGCCATCACCGCCGACGGCGACTGGCAGTTCTTCGTCGCCGGCGACTAGCGATAGAAGTAGCGGACGAGCTTGACGCCGTGGTCGCACTGCTTGTGCTTGACGCCGCAGCGGCGGCAGTCCCAGTGCTCCCAGATGATCCATTTCAGGTGCTGCAGCTCCAACACGATCAGCACCACGCACCAGAGCAGGATCTGTCCGTCGTTCATCTGCCGATGTTGTCGGCAGCGGGTACCCCGATGCAATGGGCCACGCGGCCCGTTTCGAGGTCCGAAGGTCCTAGGAGGGTTTGGCGAAATATCGGCTGAGCCGCCGGGCCGCGCTGGACGCCCCGATGCGGCGTCCTCAGTCGCGTCGATAGCAACCGCTATCGGCGCTCCCTGCGTCCTTGCCTCGGAACGCCCCAGCACACCCCGGCGACGAGCGACATTCCGCCAAACCCTCCTAGTCGATCCGCTCGTAGGCCGGCAGCGTCAAGAACTCGACGAACTCGTCCCCGAGCGCGACCTGCTCGAAGAGCTCGCGCGCCTCGTCGTAGCCGTCGCCGAGCTTCGCGATCTCCTCCTCGATCGCCGCCTCGACGTCGGTGGGTGCGACCTTGCCGTGCTGCAGCCACTGCCAGACCTGCGAGCGCGAGATCTCGGACGTCGCTGCGTCCTCCATCAGGTTGAAGATCGCGACCGCACCCGAGCCCTGTAGCCACGCGGCCAGGTACTGGATCCCGACCGAGACGTTGTTGTGCAGGCCCTCCAGCGTGATCTCGCCGGGCGTCGAGGCGACGTCGAGCAGGTCGGCAGCGGTCGACGCGACGTCGTCACGCCGGCGCTCGACCTGGTTCGGGCGCTCGCCGAGGACGCGGTCGAAGATCTCCATCGCGACCGGGACGAGGTCAGGGTGGGCGACCCAGGTACCGTCGAAACCCTGGCCCGCCTCACGGTCCTTGTCTTCCCGCACCTTGGCAAGCGCAACCTCGTTCACCTCCGGGTCGCGCCGCGAGGGGATGAACGCCGCCATACCGCCCATCGCGTGGGCGCCGCGCGCGTGGCAGGTCTTGACGAGCAGCTCGGTGTAGGCGCGCATGAACGGCACCGCCATCGTCACGGCCGCGCGGTCGGGGAGCACGAACTCGGGCCGGTGGCCGAGCTTCTTGATCACGCTGAAGATGTAGTCCCAGCGGCCCGCGTTCAGGCCGGCGGAGTGCTCGCGCAGCTCGTAGAGGATCTCGTCCATCTCGAAGGCGGCGAGGATCGTCTCGATCAGGACGGTCGCCTTGATCGTTCCCTGCGGCACGCCCAGCTCGTCCTGCGCCCAGACGAAGACGTCGTTCCAGAGCCGCGCTTCGAGGTGCGACTCGAGCTTCGGCAGGTAGAACCACGTGCCGCCGCGGGCGTGGTTGCGGAAGAAGTAGAGGCCGAAGTCGAACAGGCTCGCCGAGATCGGGGCGCCGTCGACCTGGAAATGTCGTTCGTCGAGGTGCCAGCCGCGGGGCCGCACGAGCAGGGTCGCGATCTCGTCGTTCAGCGAGTACTGCTTCTCGCCGGTGTCCAGTGTGATCGTGCGCTCGAGCGCATCGGTGAGGTTGACCTGGCCTTCGATGCAGTTGGCCCAGGTCGGCGAGTTCGAGTCCTCGAAGTCGGCCATGAACATCTTCGCGCCCGAGTTGAGCGCGTTGATCACCATCTTCCGGTCGACGGGCCCGGTGATCTCGACACGGCGGTCGTGCAGCTCCTCCGGCACCGGCGCGACCTGCCAGTCGCCCTCGCGTACGTCCTTGGTCTCCGGCAGGAAGTCGGGGAGCTCGCCGTCACGCAGGCGCTGCGCCCGCTCCTGCCGCGCCGCGAGCAGCTCGCGCCGCCGCGCGCCGAACTCGCGCTCCAGGCCCGTCAGGAACGCGACGGCGTCGTTGGTGAGAACCTCGGACGTGTCCACGCCACGAGCTTAATGCCGAGGGCTTTGAAGACGGCGCCGTGACTGAGTACCCTGGACCGATGCGCGGGCTCCGGCTGTTCGTCGCGATTGCCGCCGCCCTCGTGCTGGGCATGCTCACGAACGTCCCAGGAGCCTCGCCGTTCGCGAGCAGTGGTGCGGCGACGGCCGCGATGACCGACGTCCGTGTCACAGACGTCGCCTCGCGGGCCGGGCTGACGTTTCGTCAGGGCGCATTTCGCTACGGGGTCGCCAGGGACGATGAAGTCGCGATGATGGGCGGAGGGCTCTGCTGGCTCGACTACGACCGCGACGGCTGGCTCGACCTCTTCGTCGTGAACTCGTACTCGGAGCGGGACACCGCGCGGTACGAGCGGAACGGCGGTTTGCCGCGATCCGCCCTCTTCCACAACGTCAAGGGGAAGTTCGTCGACGTCAGCCGCCGCGCAGGTGCCGCCCTCGCCGTTCGCGGGACGGGGTGCGTGGCCGCCGACCTCGACCTGGACGGACACACCGATCTCTACGTCACCACTGCCGTGACGAGCGCCCTGCTCTGGAACAACGGCAACGGCACGTTCAGCGAAGGCGCCTCGGCGGCCGGGGTTGCCGCTTCGGGCTGGCGCACGTCTGCCGCGGTCGGCGACGTCAACGGCGACGGCCGGCCCGATCTCTACGTCGGCGGCTACACGGATCTGAACGCTCCGATCTCCGGCTCCGACGCGGGGTTCCCGACGAACCACGCGGGCGTTCGCGACCTGCTCTACCTCAACCAGGGCCGCGGCAAGGGGCGGCATGCCCGCTTCCGCGAGGTGGGCCGCCAGGCGGGCCTCGAGACGGCGCGGTTCGACCACACGCTCGGGGCGGTCTTCTCCGATCTCGACCGCGACGGTCGCCTCGACCTCTATGTCGCGAACGACGAGGACCCGAACCGGCTCTACGAGAACGTCAACTGGCCCGGCGGCGTCAGGACTGATCCGGCCGGGCTCGGGTTCCGCTTCGAGGAGCGTGCAGCAGGCGCCGCCGCCGCGGACCCGAACGCCGGCATGGGCGTCGCAGCTGCGGACGTCAACGGCGACGGGCTCACCGATCTCTTCGTCAGCAACTCACGCGGCCAGAAGCACGCGGTGTTCACAGGTCTGCCGCCGGTGAAGAACGGCTCGACGTTCGCCGACGGACGGGCCGGTTTCGAGGCCGCCTTCGGACAGTCGTTCACCGGCTGGGGAACGTCGTGGGCCGACTTCGACCTCGACGGCGACCCGGACCTGGTACTCACCAACGGCGCCATTCCGGTCACGAACCTCGCCCGGAACGCCCAGCCGATCCAGGTGCTCGAGAATCGCTCCGCACAGGGGACGCCCGGGCAGTTCACGGATGCCAGTGGAACGATCGGCGCCGTCGGACTGCCGCGCGTCGTCGGTCGCGGTCTCGCCGTCGCCGACTACGACAACGACGGCCGGCTCGACGTCGCGGTCAACTCGGTTGGCGGCCGGCTTCAGCTGCTGAAGTTCACTGCCCCGGCCGGAAACTGGCTCGAGGTGGCGACGTCCGCCTTCCGACCGGGCACGCGCGTGACGGTCGCGCTCCCTGACGGCCGCCGACTCGTCCGTGAGGTGCAGGCGGGCAGCAGCTACCTCTCGTCGGAGGATCCCCGCCTCCACTTCGGACTGGGCCAGGCGACGAGCGCGAGCGAGCTGATCGTTCGCTTTCCGAGCGGCCGCGAGACGCGTCTGTTCGCGGTCCCCGCCAACCGCCTGGTCACCGTGCGCGAGGAGCCCTGGCGCCTGAATGGCTGCGTGCCGGACCTCCGAGGACGCTCGGTCGCGCACGTCTGGGACGACGCTGTCCTCGATGCGATCAGGCGAGATACGCCCGCTCCGACGACGCACGCGCGCAACCTCTTCCATCTCTCGGCCGCGATGTGGGACGCGTGGGCGGCGTACGACCGGACCGCCGACGGGTATTTCGTGACGGAGAAGCGCAAGGCGGGCGACGTGCAGGCAGCGCGCGAGGCGGCGATCAGCTACGCGGCCTACCGCGTCTTGCTGTGGCGCTACGCCGCTGCAACGGGCCTACAGACGACCTTCGACGAGCTGACGAGGACGATGGCGTCACTCTGCTACCGGCCCGACTTCACCAGCACCAAAGGCGACTCTCCCGCGGCGCTTGGCAATCGGATCGCAGCTGCGGTCATCAACGCGGGGCTCAGCGACGGCTCGCTCGAGCGGCAGCGCTACGCCGATACCAGCTACAAGGCCGTCAACGAGCCTCTGGTCGTGGCGCAGCCGGGAACGAGAATGCATGACCCGACTCTTCTGGCAGCCGCTCGCACTCGCGCAGATCATCTCCCAGAACGGCATCGCCGTTCCCGGCCGGGTGCAGTCGTTCATCGGCGCGGGGTGGGGGCACGTACGCGGCTTCGCCCTACCTGCCTCGAAGAAGGGCCTGCCGATCGACCCGGGTAAGCCACCGTTCGGCACCGCGGACAGCGACTCGTACAAGCAGCAGGCCGTCGAGGTGATCCGGGCGAGCGCCGAGCTCGACACGAGTGACCCGACGACGATCGACATCGGCCCGGGCGCTCGCGGCGACAACCCGCTCGGCACGAACAACGGCGACGGCTACGACCTCAACCCGGCCACCGGCACGCCGTATGCCGCCAACGTCGTCCGGCGAGCCGACTTCGCCCGCATCGTGACCGAGTTCTGGGCCGACGGCCCCAGCTCTGAGACGCCGCCCGGCCACTGGAACGTGCTCGCCAACGTCGTCTCCGACTCGCCGCTCCTCGCTGCGCGCATCGGTCCCGGAGCCGCGAACCGGCTGAAGTGGGACGTGCGGCTGTACCTCGCCCTCAACGGCGCCGAGCACGACGCGGCCATCGCCGCGTGGGGGATCAAGCGCGCGTACAACGGCGTCCGCCCGATCTCGATGGTCCGCTACCTGGCTGGCAACGGCCAGTCGACCGACCCGGCCGGACCGTCGTACGACCGAGAAGGGCTGCCGCTCGTCCCCGGCTTGATCGAGGTCGTCACTGCCGCTTCGAGTGCGCCCGGGCAGCGTCATGCCGCGCTCTCAGGGCACGTCGGGGAGGTTGCCGTGCGCTACTGGCGCGGCAGTCGCGGCGTCGGCTGGGATCTCGGCGTGAACTGGTCGACCTACCAGCGGCCGACGTTCGTCACGCCTGCGTTCCCCGGCTTCGTCTCCGGCCACAGCACCTTCAGCCGTGCTGCGGCCGAGGTCATGACCGGGATCACCGGGAGCCCGTACTTCCCAGGCGGCCTGTTCGAGGAGACCTTTGCGCCCGGAGCGCTGACGCTCGAGAAGGGCCCGAGCGCGCCGGTGAAGCTCCAGGCGGCGACCTACTACGACGCGGCCGACCAGGCGGGGATCTCCCGCATCTACGGCGGCATCCACATCACGGCCGACGACTACGCGGGCCGGAGGGTAGGCTCGACCGCGGGTAAGCGCGCGTTGGCGCTCGCACAGCGGTATTTCGACGGCTCGGCGCGCCGCTGAGGCTCAGGTTGACTGAGGCGGGCGGCGAGGTTAGTTTGGCTTCGGGCTAATGCCAGCAGGGACTGGTCGCCCGTCCGTTTGACGCAACACACTTTCTGAATCCAACGAGGCTGGAGGGAATGATTGTGAAGAAGCTCATTGCTGTGCTCGCGATCGCCGATGTTGACGGTGACTGTTTCCGTCACAGGTGCGGTCGCGAAGTCGGGCAAGAAGTCGGCGACCGCCGACATCTGCGTCCTGCTGCCGGACCCGAAGTCCTCGGTTCGCTGGGAGACGCAGGACCGGCCCGCGCTCGTCGCCGCGTTCAAGAAGGCCGGCGTGTCGTACGTGATCACCAACGCGGACGGCAGCGCCCAGAAGCAGAAGACGCAGGCCGACCAGTGCCTCGCCAACGGCGCCAAGGTCGTCATCCTCGTCTCGCTCGACAAGGGCTCCTCGATCGCGATCGAGGCTGCTGCGAAGTCGAGGGACGCGAAGGTGATCGAGTATGACCGCCAGGTGATCGGCGGCAGCGCTGCGATCTACATCTCGTTCGACGGTCGTGCTGTCGGCGTGCTGCAGGGCAAGGGCGTCGTCGCCGGCCTGAAGACGCTCGGCACGTACTCGAAGAAGCCGGTCGTAGCCGAGCTGCACGGCGGCCAGACCGACAACAACTCGTTCCTCTTCAAGGGCGGCTACGAGTCGGTCCTGAACCCGCTCTACAAGAACGGGACGTTCACGAAGGGGCCGCAGCAGTTCACGCCGGGCTGGGACAACCAGAAGGCGGGGACGATCTTCGAGCAGATGCTCGTGAAGACGAGCAACAACATCCAGGGCGTGGCGGCGGCCAACGACGGGCTCGCGAACGCCGTCGTCGTCGCCCTGAAGGCGCGGAAGCTGAAGCCGATCGCGCTCAGCGGCCAGGATGCGACCGAGCAGGGCGTCCAGAACATCATCTCCGGCTGGCAGTCGATGACGGTCTGGAAGGACACCCGGAAGCTCGCGGCCGCGTCGGCGCAGGCTGCCATCGTCCTTGCGAGGGGCGGGGTGCCCGCGCGGACCGGAGTCGTGAAGAACGGCAGCAAGCTGCTGCCCGCCTTCATCATTCCGCCGGTAGCGATCACCAAGGCCAACTACAAGCAGCTCTTCAACGGCTACTTGAAGAAGTCGAAGGTCTGCGTCGGCACGTACAAGCAGTACTGCGACTAGGAAGCGATCGGGTGGGGGCCGTCTTCAAGGCGCGCCCCCACCTACCTCTGCACCCATGACGACGGCCGAGGCCTCGACGCCCCTGCTCGAGCTCCACGGGATCTCGAAGGCCTTCGGCTCCGTGCAGGCGCTGTCGGACGTCGAGTTCGAGGTTCGGCCCGGTGAGGTGATGGCGCTCGTCGGCGACAACGGCGCCGGCAAGTCGACGCTGATCAAGTGCGTGGCCGGGACCCACTCTCCGGACAGCGGACAGGTGCTGTTCGACGGCAACGAGGTCCACATCCACGGGCCGAAGGACGCTGCCAAGCTCGGGATCGAGGTCGTCTACCAGGACCTCGCGCTCTGCGACAACCTCGACGTCGTCCAGAACATGTACCTCGGCCGCGAGGCCCACGACGTCTTCCAACGGCTGAAGGAGCCGGTGATGGAGCGGAAGACGGCCGAGACGATGAAGAGCCTCGCGGTCACGACGATCCGCTCGATCCGCCAGCCGGTCGCGACGCTCTCCGGTGGCCAGCGGCAGTCGGTTGCCGTCGCCCGGGCGGTGATGTGGAACTCCCGGCTCGTGATCCTCGACGAGCCGACCGCGGCGCTCGGGGTCGCGCAGACCCAGCAGGTGCTCGAGCTCGTCGAGCGCCTGGCGCACCAGGGGCTCGCCGTCGTGCTGATCTCGCACAACCTGCACGACATCTTCGCCGTCGTGGACCGGATCACCGTGTTGCGGCTCGGACGAAGCATCGCCGTCTACGAGCGCGACAAGACGACGCAGCAGGAGGTCGTCCAGGCGATCACCGCCGGCGTCCCGACCAAGGTGTCCGGGATCCCGTCGACCGATCCGGAGCCTGCGTGAGCACCACCGACCCCACCGCCGCCGCGCCGGCCGTGGCGGTGCCCGAGAGCTTCCTCGGGCGGACGCTCGACAACATCCGCGGCGGCAACCTCGGCAGCTGGCCCGTGCTGATCGGGCTCGTCCTGATCGTCGTCTTCTTCTCGTTCAAGGCCGACAACTTCCTCAGCCCCGGCAACTTCTCGAACATCCTCACGCAGATGGCCGGGACGACCCTGCTCGCCTACGGGGTCGTCTTCGTGCTCCTGATCGGCGAGATCGACCTTTCGATCAGCTACATCAGCGGCATCGCAGGGGTCGTCGTCGCCAAGCTCACCCTGCCGGACGGCTCGTTCGAGCTGCCCGGGCTGGTCGCAATCCTGCTCGCGGTCGGCAGCCTGTGTGCTGATCGGCGCGTTCCAGGGCTCGTTCGTCGCGTTCATCGGCGTGCCCGCGTTCGTGGTCACGCTCGCCGGCTATCAGATCTGGCAAGGCGTGATCCAGAAGTCGATCGAGGAAGAAGGCGTGATCGTGATCCAGAACGAGACGGTCAACAACACCGCCAACTACTTCTTCTCCGAGCGGGCAGGCTGGATCATCGCTGCGCTCGTCTGCGGGGTGTACGCCGCAAGCGTCCTGTTGGGGGCGATCTCCGCCCGGCGGCACGGCGTGCCGGTGCGAGACCCGTTCGTTCTGGTCGCCAAGGTCGTGATCGTCGTCGCGGTGACGATCGTGACGGTGATCATCTGCAACCGCGACCGCGGCGTCCCCTTCGTGCTCGTCCTGATGATCGCGGCGCTCCTGATTCTGACGTTCCTCGCCAAGCGAACGACGTTCGGCCGCCACGTCTACGCGGTCGGCGGCAACGCCGAGGCGGCACGCCGCGCGGGCATCAACGTTGCTCGCGTCCGCGTGCTCGTCTTCATGATCTCCGGCGCGATGGCCGGGCTCGGCGGCGTCGTGCTCGCGGCGCGCCTGAACAGCGTCGACCTGAACGCCGGCGGCGGCACGCTCCTGATCGACGCGATCGCGGCGGCCGTGATCGGCGGCACGAGCCTCTTCGGCGGCCGCGGCGAGGTCCGGGACGCCCTCTTCGGAGCGGCCGTGATCGCGACGATCGCGAACGGGCTCAACACGCTCAACCTCACCCAGGGCGTGATCTACATCACCACCGGCGGCATCCTCCTCTTCGCCGTCACCCTCGACACCATCCTCCGCCGGCGCCAGCGCAAGGCGGGCCGCTGACCACCGCCAAGTAACAGTCTGTTACTTGGCTCGAGCCGCAGCGCGTGGCCGCTCGCAGCGTCCTTGTAACAGTCTGTTACTAGGAGCGGTACGGGAACGGTGACGCGGTTGCCGGTCTCGCTCGAGCGCACGATCGCGTCGCACACCTCTGCCGCCCGGTAGCCGTCCTCGAACGTCGCGGCATACGGGGCGACGTCCGTGTCCTCCGCGATCGCGCGCAGGAAGTGGAGCGCTTCGTGCGTGAAGGTCTCGCCCCAGCCGATGATGTGGCCGGGCGGCCACCAGTGCTCCCAGAATGGATGCTCGGCCTCGGAGACGAGCACGGTCTTGAAGCCCCGCGCCCGGTCGCCGTCGTCCTTGAAGACCTGCAGCTCGTTCAAGCGCTCCATGTCGAACGCGAGTGAGCCCTTCGAGCCGTTGATCTCCCACTGGAACGCGTTGCGCCTGCCGAGGGCGAACCTCGTCGCCTCGACCGTTCCGATTGCGCCGCTCTCGAACGTGACGGCCGCCTCGAGCGCGTCGTCGACTTGCCGGTCCGGCACGAAGGTGTGGACGAGCCCGGCGACCGTCGAGATCTCGCCCACGAGGAAGCGGGCGAGGTCGATCGACGTGCGTGCCGAGGTCGCCGAGCGCGCCCGATCCCGCCTCCTTGGCCTGGAAGCGCCACGTGGCGAGGGTCGGGTTGTCGCCCCAGTCCTGGAGGTAGCGGCCGCGGAAGTGACGGATCTCGCCGAGCTCGCCCGCCTCGATCAGCTCGCGGGCCAGCCGCACCGCAGGCACGAAGCGGTAGTTGAAGCCGCAGAGGTGCTTGACGCCTGTCGCCGCCACGCGTTGCCAGATCTCGTAGCTCTCGTCCGCGTCGCGGCCGAGCGGCTTCTCGCAGAGGACGTGCTTGCCCGCCTCGGCAGCCGCGATCGTCGGCGCTGCGTGCAGGGAATTGGGGCCGCCGTTGTCGAACAGGCCGATCGTCGGGTCGGCGACGATGTCCTGCCAGTCGGTCGTCCAGCGTTCGTAGCCGAACTGGGCGGCGACTGCCGCGACCGCGTCCTCGTTCCGCCCGGCCACCGCGACGAGCCGAGGCTGCAGCGGCGTGTCGAGGTGGGCGATCTCCTGGAACGCGCGCGAGTGGGCCTTGCCCATGAAGGCGTAGCCGAGCATGCCGATGCCGATCTCGCTCGCCATTCGCGTGGCGTAGTGTGTCACGGTGACGCTGGAGCAGGCGCAGACGATCGTGCAGACGGTGCTGGGCGAGGCGCCGGCGGCCCTCTCCGTGTTCGTTGCGGACGAGCACGGCGAGCTGGTCGCCGCCGCCACGATGGACGGCGCCGCCCCCGACACGCGGCTGAACGCGCAGCGGAAGGCGTACACGGCGGCGCGCAGCGACGCGGTCTCGACCCGCGCGCTCGCGGAGAAGGTCGGCGGCGAGCCGGCCGAGCTCGCGAGCTTCGATCCGTTCTTCACGTTCTTCCTCGGCGGCGTCGCCGCGTTCGAGCGGGAGCAGCGCGTCGGCGCGGTCGGCGTCAGCGGGCTGCCGGGCGCGGACGACGACGCGATCGCGCGGCGGGCGCTCGACCGCCGCGGGACTGGACTCGCGATGAAGCTGGGGCTCCTCTCCACCGCCAAGATCAACAACGCGCTGCTCAAGGCCCCGCCTCCGGAGGTCGAAATCGCCGCGGTGGCGAGCCGCGACGGCGCCCGCGCGCAGGCGTACGCGAACGAGCACGGGATCGCGCGCTCCCACGGCAGCTACGAGGCGCTTCTCGACGACGACGGGATCGATGCCGTCTACATCTCGCTCCCGAACGGCATGCACCACGAATGGACGCTGAAGGCGATCGAGGCCGGCAAGCACGTCCTCGTCGAGAAGCCCTACTCGCGCCGGTCCGCCGAGGCCGAGGAGGCGTGGGACGCGGCCGCTCGCGCGGGCGTCATCGTGATGGAGGCCTTCATGTGGCGTCACCATCCGCAGGCTGCTGTCGCGCGCTCGCTCGTCGAGGACGGCGCGATCGGGCGGCTCCGGGACATCCGCACGACCTTCAGCTTCCCGTTGCACGACCTCGAGCAACGTCCGGATGCTGGCCGATCTGGACGGCGGCGCGCTGATGGACGTCGGCTGCTACTGCATCAGCGGCGCACGGCTGCTCGGCGGCGAGCCCGAGCGGGTCTACGGCGAGCAGGTGCTCGGCCCGACCGGCGTCGACGTCGACTTCTACGGGACGCTCCGATTCCCGGGCGACGTCGTCGCGCAGTTCGACGCCTCGTTCACGCTGCCCGACCGCCAGCGGCTGGAGGCCGTCGGCGAGGACGGGACGCTCGTGCTCGAGGCGCCCTGGCGGGCGGACTGGGGTGGACGGGTGCTCCTCAACGGAGAGCAGGTCGACGTGCCGGCGGCGGATTCCTACACGCTCGAGCTCGCAAACTTCGCCGCCGCGATCGCCGGGGAAGCGGAGCCGTTGCTCGGGCGCGAGGACGCGCTCGCGCAGGCCAGGGTGATCGAGGCGCTCTACCGCTCCGCGGAGTCGGGAGAGAGCGTCACGCTTTGAGCGCCCGTTCGAGCGCGGCGCGGCCGTGCTCGAGCACCGGCTCGCCGTGCGAGACGAGCACCCGTTCGATCGGGAGGTCGAGGAGCGGGCGGAGCGCGGCGCGGATCGCCGCCGGCGACGGTGGCCTTCGAGCCAGGAGTCTGGGCAGACTGCGAACGCCGTCCGGCCGCGCCGAGAAGGACGTCGCCGGCGACGAGGGTCCCGTGCTCCGGCAGCCACCACAGCGTCTCCTCGATCTCCGGCAGACGACGAACGGCTCGATCCCTTCGGCGGCGCGTCGTCGCGGCGTCGTAGCGCTCGGTCAGCTCGGCGGCGCTGCGCGCGTGCCATGCGCAGGTGAGCAGGATCGCCACGGGCAGCCCTCGACGCTCGACGTCCCGGTCGAGGGCAGCGAAGAACCGCTCCTGCTCCGCGGGCACGAGCGGGTCGATCAGGACGGTGGCGTCGGCTGCCTCGTAGTAGACGCAGCCGACCTCCTGCTCCCAGCCTTCGCCCGTCCTTCCAGTCCGGGTGCGAGCGCGGTCCAGCGCCACAGACCGGGTGCGAGCTCTGAGACGTTCACGCGAGCGCGTCGCGGAGAGCCTCGCGTCCGCGGGAGAGCACCGGCTCTCCGTGGGAGGTGAGGACGCGCTCGACCGGGAGGTCGAGGAGCGGCGCCAGCAGGACGCGCAACTGCGTCCCGTCGATCGAGCTCTTGAGGTAGCGGAGCCACGAGTCCGGGCAGACGCGGATGCCGCCGTCGCCGCGTCCGAGCAGACGGTCGCCCGGGACGAGCGTTCGCACGTCCGGGAGCCAGAACATCGTCTCGCCGGCGCCCCGGAGCGGGATCGGCACGACCTGGCTGGGAAGGTTGTTGCGCGCGCGAGAGGTCGACGCGTCGTAGCGCGCGACCACCTCGTCGCGGCTGCGCCGGTGCCACGCGATCGTCGTCAGCACGAGCACGCGCCGGTCGCGCGCGAGCTCGTCGAGCAGCGGCCAGACCTCGTCCGGAACGAGCGGGTCGATCAGGACGAGCGTGTCGTCCGCGACGTACGCGACCGAGCCGACCTCGGGCGGCCAATCGGCGGGGCTGCCGGGCTGCGGGCTCTCTTCGGCGTCCGGGTGGATCGACGTCCAGCGCCAGAGTCCGGGAGCCAGCTCGTCCATCGCGCCGATCATTCCACGATCGGCGAGGGGCTCGATCCGGTTGTCCACGATCGTCCAGCCGGCGAGCGTGTCGGAGCCGAGCGAGAGGATCAGGTACGGCTTGCCCTGCCAGAGCCCGATGTTCTCCACGTCGGTGCGCGAGGGACGCGGTGGGGACGAGAGGTGCGAGTGGAAGACGGCGAGCTCGAAGCCCTCGTCCTCGAGAAACCACGTCTCCGGCGGCACTTCGAGCTCGAAGCGGTACGGCGAGGCGGAGGCGTTGCGCCCGCGCACGTATCGCTCGGCGACGCCGTCCCTGAGGACGACGAGCCCGCACGCCTCGTTCGGCGCTTCCTCCTCGGCGTGGGCGCGCAGCTCCGCGCGAACCTCGCCCGGGATCACCACCAGACGGTTCGCTCCATCGACCGCTCGACCTCGTCCGTCTCCCAGAACTCGGCCGAGAGGTACTTCCAGCCGCCGTCGGCGAGGATGCAGACGACGACGCCGTCCTCGAGCTCGCCGGCCAGCTTGCGGGCGACGTGGGCGACGGCGCCGGCGGAGACGCCGCCGAAGATCCCCTCGGTGTCGAGGAGCTCGCGCAGCCCCGTCACAGAGTCTTCGTTCGAGACGAGGATCTTCCGGTCGAGCCGCTCGACGTCGAGGATCGGCGGCACGTAGCCGTCGGCGAGCGAGCGGAGCCCCATCACGGCCTCGCCGGGCAGCGGCTCGGCGGCGGCGACGACGACGTCCGGGAAGGATTCGCGCAGCCGTGCGCCCGTACCCATCAGCGTGCCGCCGGTGCCGAGCCCGGCGACGAGCACGTCGACGCGGTCGAGCGCCTCGGCGATCTCGGCGCCCGTGCCCTCGTAAGTGCGCGCGCGGGTTCGCCTCGTTCGCGTACTGGAACGGCATGAAGAAGGACGGATCGCGTTCTGCGAGCGAGAGCGCCAGCCGGACGGCGCCGTTCGAGCCCTCGGCGCCCGGCGACTCGACGATCTCGGCCCCGTAGAGGCGGAGCAGCTTGCGGCGCTCCTCGGTCGCGTTCTCCGGCATCACGCACGTGAGCGGGTAGCCCTTCAGCTTCGCGACCAGCGCGAGCGAGATGCCGGTGTTGCCGCTCGTCGGCTCGAGCAGCCGCCGCCCGGGCTCCAGCTCGCCCGAGGCCTCGGCGGCCTCGATCATCGCCTTCGCGACGCGGTCCTTGATCGAGCCGGTCGGGTTCTGGCCCTCGAGCTTCGCGTAGACGCGCACCTGTCCGGGCGCGAAGCGAGACAGCTCGACCAGTGGGGTGTTCCCGACGAGGTCGAGGAGGCTCGGGGCGACCGTCTTAGCAGCCACCGGCCATCGCCGGCAGCAAGATGACCGAGGACCCGTTGACGCGGGTCTCGAGCCCGTCGAGCGTGCGGACGTCCTCGCCCCCGAGGTACACGTTCACGAACGGCGCGAGCGAACCGCCGTCGAAGAGCTGCGCCTCGAGCGCGGGGTACCGGCCGGAGAGGTCCTCGAGCACCTCGCGGACGGTCTCGCCCTCGCCGACGAGCTCGCGCTCGCCGCCGACCTCGTTCCGCAGCGTCGGAGGAATCCGGACTCTCGTCATCGGGCGCACCCCGGCGCAGAACTCGACGTAGTCCACGTACTCGGTGATCGTCGGAGTCTCGCCGCAGACCGGGCAGGAGGGATCGCGCTGGACCGCGACTTCGTCCAGCGTCGTCCCGAGCGCGTCGACCAGGAGCAGCCGACCCTGGAGCGACTCGCCGATGCCGAGCAGCAGCTTCAGCGCCTCGTTCGCCTGCAGCGAGCCCACGATTCCGGGGAGCACGCCGAGCACGCCGCCCTCGGCGCAGCTCGGGGCGAGCTCCGGCGGCGGCGGCATGGGGAAGAGGCAGCGGTAGCAGGGCCCCTCAGGGGGATTGAAGACGGTCACCTGGCCCTCGAAGCGGTAGATCGAGCCGTGCACGACCGGAATCTCGATGCCAGACCGACGCGTCGTTGACGAGGTAGCGCGTCGGGAAGTTGTCGGCGCCGTCGACGATCACGTCCCAGCCCTCGGCGAGGATCCGCTCGACGTTCTCGGAGGTCAGCCGCTCCTCGTACGTCTTCACCTCGACGTCCGGGTTGAGCGCCTCGAGCGTCCGTTTGGCGGAGAGGACCTTCGGCTCGCCGAGCCGGTCGGTCGAGTGGACGATCTGGCGCTGCAGGTTGGAGTCGTCGACGACGTCCGCGTCGACGATCCCGAGCGTGCCGACGCCGGCGGCGGCGAGGTAGAGCGACGAGGGCGAGCCGAGCCCGCCGGCGCCGATCAGCAGGACGCGCGAGGCGAGCAGCTTCTCCTGGCCCGCATCGCCGACCTCGGGGATCAGCAGGTGGCGCGAGTAGCGGCGCCGCTGGTCCGGCGTCAGCGAATGCGGCGTCTCGACCTCGAAGCCGTTCCGCTTCCAGTCGGTGAAGCCGCCGGCTAAGCGAGGTGACGTTCTCGTAGCCGAGCTCGCCGAGCGACTTTCGCGGCGAAGACAGTAGCGAGCGCCGACGGAGCAGTAGAGGACGATCTCGGTCGAGCGGTCGGGGACGAGCCCTTCGATCCGCGACTCGAGCCGGCCGCGGGGAATCGTGGACCGCGCCGGGCACGGCGCCTTCCTCCCATTCCTCGCGCTCTCGCACGTCGACGAACAGCGCCGCGCCCTGGCGCTCGCGCGCCTCGGCGGCGCCGACCTCGTCGATCTCCGCCCTGCACCTGGGCCAGTAGCTCTCTGATAGGTCGCCATCTCTCTCGGAAACGATAGATGCGCCGCGCTTCTTCCCGTGCAGCGATGATCGGGAGATGCGCATCCTCTTCAGCTGCATGCCCTGGGAAGGGCATTTCCGGCCGCTCGTGCCACTTGCGCACGCGCTCTCGGCCCGCGGGCACGACGATCGCGTTCGCCGCGGCCGCCGAGTGGGAGCCGCGGACAGCGGAGGAAGGGTTCCCGCTGCTCGCCGCAGGGATGACGCGAGACGAGGGCCAGGCGCTGTTCGCGCCCTTTCGCGAGAAGATCTTCCAGCTGCCGCCGGAGGTCCGCCGGCCGCACCAGTTCTCGGCGCTGTTCGCGATGATCCACGCGCCGGCGAAGCTTCCCGAGGTGCTCGGCGTGGCGCGGTCGTGGCGCGCCGACGCGATCGTGTACGACAGCTGCGATCTCGCGGCGCCGATCGCCGCCGCCTCGCTCGGGCTGCCGTCGGTGAACCACTCCTTCGGCGCGATGGTCCCGCTTGCGGCGCTGGAGGCGGCGCGCGGGTACCTGGAGCCTCTGTGGCGCGGCGAGGGGCTCGAGCCCGATCCGTACGCGGGTGCCTTCCGCGGCCTGTTCGTCGACCTCGCGCCGCCGAGCTTCGCGTGGGAGCAGCCGCGCGGCGAGGTCGTTCGCCTTCGGCCCGTGCCCGACACCGCGGAAGCGCCGCCGGCCTGGCTCGACGAGCTCGAGCAGCCGCTCGTCTACGTGACGATGGGGACCGTCTACAACCAGCCCGAGCTCTTCCGCCCGCTGCTCGACGGCCTCGACGGCGTCGCGGCGCTCGTCACCGTCGGCCGGAACGTGGAGCCGGACGCGCTCGGCGCCGTTGCCGCCGCGCGTCCGGGTGGAGCGGTTCGTGCCGCAGGCGCACATCCTCCGGCGCAGCGCCGGCGGTCGTCTCGCACGGCGGCTCGGGGACGACGCTCGGCGCGCTCGCGCACGGGCTGCCGCTCGTGCTGGTACCCCAGGCCGCCGACCAGTTCGACAACGCCGCCCGCGCCGAGGCGGCCGGCGCGGCCGTCGTCCTGCGGCCGGGCGAGGTGACGGCGGAGTCGGTGCGCGCGGCGCTCGGGCGAGTCCTCGGGGAGCCTGCGTTCGCGGACGGCGGCGCGCGCGATCGCGGCCGAGATCCAGGAGATGGCCACCGTGGACGAGGCGGCCACCGTGGTCGAGGAGTTCGTCACCGCGTGGCTAGGCTGGCCGCGTGTCCCCTCGTGCGCGCACCGCGCTGATCGTCGCCGCTCTCGCGGCGCTCGCGGCCGTCGTCGTCGCCGGCGCGGCGGTGCTCTCCGCGGACGAGCGTGACTCCGGAGCGGCGACTGCTGTCCAGCCGCAACCGCGCAAGGGCTTCCCGCCGCTCGCGCTCTCGCTGGGCGTTCGCGACGACGCCGAGGCGCGCGAGCTCCGGCGCGCAGTCGAGCTCTACGAGGCCGGCCGCCGCGAAGGAGGCAGCGCGGATCTTCGGCCGTTTCGACTCGCTCGAGGCGAAGCTGGGTGCCTCGTTCGCGGTCTGGCCGGCGAGCGAGGACCGGATCGAGCAGCTCGGCGCGCTCTATCCGCGCAGCGCGCTCGTCCAGCTGCACGTCGGGCTCGCGCGCTTCTGGGCCGGCACCGGCGGGGCGCTGAGCGCCTGGCGCGAGGCCCGCGACGTCGAGCCCGACACGCCCTACGCGGTGCGCGCCGACGATCTGATCCACGCGAAAGAGTTCGCGCCCGGGCTGCCCGACGTTCGTCCCGAGCTTCCCGTACTCGGATCGAGGGCGGTGACGCCGCGCGGACGCAGCTCGAAGTCGCTGCGTGCCGACCGGACCGCGCAGCGGACGAATCCTCTACGGGGTCGCGCTGCAGCGGCTCGGGCGGCCCGTCTCCGCGCGGCGCGCCTTCGCCGAGGCGCTGCAGCTGGCGCCGAACGACGTCGACGCGCTCGTCGCCGACGCGGTGGGCCGGTACGACAAGAGCAACCCCTCGGCGGCGTTCTCGCGGCTCGGGGCCGCTGACGCGCCGTTTCCCGCAGGCGGCGACGGTGCGCTTCCACCTGGGCGTGCTGCTGCTCTGGCAGCGCAACGTGCAGGAGGCGAAACGGCAGTTGCGGCTGGCTCAGGAGAGCGAGCCGGGGAGCCGGATCGCCCGCGAAGCCGGACGGTACCTCGCCGAGCTGACGAAAGTCGGGACCGACTGAACGGAAAGATGGGCCTAACGGCCTATGCGGCGGACCGCACGCTCTGGCACGCTTGCGCAGCTTTGTTAGGAGAGTGTTGCGATTTCACCGAATCGCGACTACGGTGAGCGCAATCGGAGGGGGAGCCGAAGTGAGCGCAAGGGGTTCAACAATACTGGAAGCACCAGCACCGTCGAGGCGCCTGCATTCGATCTCCTGGCGACCGTCGAGGCAAAGGCGCTGCTCGAGAGCGGGCGGCAGGCAGGGAAGCTGCTCGCGGAGGACATTGCGAGCGCTCTGGACGAGCTCGACCTGGATTCAGCGCAGATCGACGAGTTCTACTCGGCGCTCGACGAGCTGCAGATCGAGGTCGTCGAACGAGACGAGCCGGAGGCTGAGGTCGAGGAGGCACGAGAGGTCTCGACCGACACGCTGCAGCTCTTCCTGAAGGACATCGGCAAGGTGCCGCTGCTCACCGCGGCGCAGGAGGTCGAGCTGGCGAAGCGGATCGAGCGCGGCGAGCACACCGCGAAGCAGGCCATGGTCGAGGCGAACCTCCGTCTCGTCGTCTCGATCGCGAAGCGCTATCGCAACCAGGGGTTGCCGTTCCTCGACCTGATCCAGGAGGGGACGATCGGGCTCGTGCGTGCGGCGGAGAAATTCGACCACCGCAAGGGATTCAAGTTCTCGACCTACGCGACCTGGTGGATCCGCCAGGCCGTCGCGCGGGCGCTCGCCGACAAGGCGCGCACGATCCGGATGCCGGTGCACGTGGTCGAGAAGCTGAACAAGATCGTTCGCACCGAGCGCACGCTTCGCGCCAAGCTCGGCCGCGAGCCGAACGCCGAGGAGATCGGCTTCGAGCTCGATCTGCATCCCGAGGAGGTCAACCAGATCCGGCGCAGCGCCCAGACGCCGATCTCGCTCGAGAAGCCGGTCGGCGACGAGGACGAGTCCGAGTTCGGGCACTTCCTCACCGACTCGTCGGCGCCGCTGCCGGACGAGCTGGCGGAGGAGACGCTGCGGAACGAGGCGCTTCGCTCGATCCTCAAGTCGCTCTCGCAACGCGAGCGGCGCGTGCTCGAGCTGCGTTACGGGCTCGACGGGGAGCAGCCGCGGACGCTCGACGAGGTCGGCCGTGCGTTCAGCGTCACGCGGGAGCGGATCCGCCAGATCGAGAACCAGGGCCTGAAGAAGCTTCGCGCCCTCGCGCTCGCCGCACAGCTGCGCGACGTCGCCTAGTTCCATCGCCGCAGCGGCGGGTCTGACTAGACTCGCCGCCGTGAGCGAACTCCCCCAGGACTGGCTCGACGAGCTCTCCGAGCTGCTGCGCATCCCCTCGGTGAGCGCCGACCCGGCGCACCAGGACGACCTCGAGCATGCGGCCGAGTGGGTCGCGGACAAGATCCGCCGCAGCGGCGGCGAGGCCGAGCTCGTGCCGTACGGGAAGCGGCCGCTCGTCGTCGGCGAGATCCCCGCCTCGAGCGACGCCGCCAACGCCCCGACGATCCTCTGCTACGGGCACTTCGACGTCCAGCCTCCGGCGCCGCTGGAGCTCTGGGAGTCGGACCCGTTCGAGGCGACGATTCGCGGCGAGTGGCTGTACGCCCGCGGCATGGCGGACGACAAGGGCCAGCTCTGGATGCTGCTGCACGCGGCCGGCCTGCTCGCCGCCGAGGGCGCGCTGCCGATCAACATCCGCGTCGTCTCCGACGGCGAGGAGGAGGTCGGTGGCCAGTCGATCGTCCAGTTCCTGGAGCAGGACGACCGCGGCGCCGACGCGTGCGTGATCTTCGACGGTGGCATGGAGAGCAGGAACCTGCCGGCGCTCTCGATCGCGACACGCGGGCTCGCCGCCTTCAACATCCGCGTCCGCACCGGCGAGCGCGACCTGCACTCGGGGATGTACGGCAACGCGGCCTTGAACGCGATCCATGCGCTGGCGACGACGCTGGGCGGGATCCTGCCGCGAGACGGCCGCGTGCCCGATGCGCTGCGGGTCGGCATCGCGCCGGTCACCGACGAGGAGCGCGCGGGCTGGGAGCTGCAGCCGACCGGCGCCGAGGTGCTCCGCGAGGCGGGCGCGATCCCGTACGACTCCGCCGCCGCCGACGAGTTCTACCTCCGCACGACCGCCGAGAGCTCCGTCGACGTCAACGGCATCCTCGGCGGCAAGCCCGGCCTGAAGAACACGACCGTCGTCAGCGAGGCGCAGGCCAACTTCACCGTCCGGCTCGCGCCCGGGCAGGACCCGACGGTGATCGCGCCCGAGGTCGAGCGCCTGCTGCACGAGGCCGCGCCCGAGGGCGCCACCGTGGAGGTCGAGGAGCTGGAGGGCTCGACCCGCCCGGGCCTCGTCGACCCGAGCTCGCCGGTGATCAAGATCGCGCAGGACGCGTTCGAGAACGCGTTCGGCATCCGCCCGATCCTGACCCGCTCCGGCGGTACGCTGCCGATCATGCCCGCGCTCGCCGACCAGGGCATCCCGACGATCCTGACCGGGTTCGCGCTCCCCGAGAGCAACATCCACTCGCCCGAACGAGCGGATGCTGGTCGAGTTCTTCCCGCGCGGGGTCGCCACCATCCAGGAGCTCTACACCCGCCTTGGCGACCTCTCCTAAAGCCCAGTTCGTGACGCCGCTCGCGGCCGAGCTCGCGGACGACGTCCTCGAGCGCTTCCTCCGCTACGTCCGCATCGACACCCAGTCGAAGGCCGGCGTCGACGGCCTCGCCGTCGACCGAGAAGCAGCTCGACCTCTCCCGCCTTCTGCGCGACGAGCTGGAGGAGATCGGGCTCGACGACGTCCGGCTCGACGAGCACGGCTACGTCTACGGCTCGCTCGAGGGCGCGGAGTCGGCGCCCCCGATCGGGCTGATTGCGCACGTCGATACGTCGCCGGACGTGACCGGGACCGGCGTCGACCCCAGGTGCACCGCGGCTACGACGGCGGCCGGATCGAGCTGCCCGGCGATCGGCAGCGTCGTGCTCGATCCGGAGGAGCTGCCCCTGCTCAAGGGGAAGGTCGGCCACGACCTCGTCACCTCGGACGGCACGACGCTGCTCGGGGCCGACGACAAGGCCGGCGTCGCCGAGATCATGGCCGCGGTCGCGTACCTGAAGCGGAATCCCGGCGGCCCGCACGCTCCAATCCGCGTCTGCTTCACGGTCGACGAGGAGGTCGCGGGCGGAGCCGATCACCTCGACCTCGACCGCTTCGGCGCCAAGTACGCGTACACCCTCGACGGCGCGGCGCCCGGCGAGATCGACGCCGAGACGTTCAACGCGGCGAAGGTCGTCGTCACGATCCGCGGCCGCTCGACGCATCCCGGCACCGCGAAGGGGCAGCTCGTGAACGCGATCAAGCTCGCGGCCGACTTCGTCGCGGCGCTGCCCGCGCGACTCGCTCTCGCCGGAGACGACCGAGGAGCGCGAGGGCTTCGTGCATCCGACGAAGATCAACGGCGGCGGCCGAGGAGGCCATGGTCGAGCTGGTCGTCCGCGACCACGACAGCGGCGAAGATGGCCGAGCACGTCGAGTTGCTGCGGCGGCTCGCCGCCGAGATCGAGGTGCGGGAACCGCGGGCCTCCGTCGACGTCGTCGAGGAGGAGCAGTACCGGAACATGTACGAGGTGATCTCACGCCATCCGGAGGTGATCGAGGTGGCCGAGGAGGCCGTACGCCGCATCGGGCTCGAGCCCGTGCGCACGATCATCCGCGGCGGCACCGACGGCGCCCGCCTCTCGCAGCGGGGCCTGCCGACGCCGAACCTCTTCACCGGCGGCTCCGAGTACCACTCCCGGCGCGAGTGGGCGAGCGTCCAGGATATGGCCGCCGCGGCCGCGATGATCGTCGAGCTCGCCCGCGTCTGGGCCGAGCGGGCCAGCCGGCTACGTCGCCTCAAGTCCCAGGGAGGCGGGTTGTGCACCCAGCGGCCGCCGACCATCGTCGCGACGACCTCGAGCTCGCGTAGCTCCTCCGCCTCGCACGTGACCGGGTCGCGGTCGAGCACGACGACGTCGGCGAGGTAGCCGGGAATGAGCTTGCCGCGGCGGCGGCCGTCATGGGAGAGCCAGGCAGGTGCGACGCACGTCGCGTGCAGGGCCTGCTCGACGGTCAACGCCTCCTGGGGTCGCCACGCGGGCCGCTCGTCGATCGACCGCAGCACTCCGGCGGCGATCCCGGCGAGCGGGTCGAGCTCCTCGACCGGCGCGTCCGAGCCGTTCACGACGACGGCGCCTGAGTCGAGCAACGAGCGGAACGCGTACGTGCCTTCGAGCCGGTCCGGCCAGAGGCGCTCGGCGAGATCGCGGTCCGAGGGAGCGTGCGAGAACTGGACCGAGCAGGCGATCGCCGAGCTCGGCGAAGCGGGGGAGATCCTCTGCCGTGAGGCACTGCGCGTGCTCGATCCGCTGCCGCAGGCCCTTGTGCTCCCAGGCGTCGCGGGTCGCCTCGAACGCGTCCAGCGCGTTCCGGTTCGCCTGATCCCCGATCGCGTGCACGCCGACCGGCCAGCCGCGCTCGGCGCCGCGACGAACGATCTCCTCCAACTCCTCGCGGCTCGTGATCTCGACGCCCGAGCCGTCCGTCAGCAGCGCCGTCCGCGAGCCGAGCGTTCCGTCCATGAAGCACTTCAGGTAGCCGATCCGGAGGAACTCGTCACCGAAGCCGGAGCGGAGCGAGAGCGCGGCCGCGTCGTCGAGCCGCTCGTGCGGGATCGAGCCCCAGACGCGCAGCGAGAGATTGCCCTCGTCGCGCAGCCGCTGGAAGATCCCGGGCGCGCCGAGCCAGCCGTCCTTGTCGTGAATCGTCCCGACGCCGCGCGAGTTCGCCAGCTTGATCCCAGCGCGCGTCGCCTCGACCCACTCGTCCTCGGTCGTGAGCACGTAGCGGTCGCGGAAGCGCCAGGCGGACTCCTCGCGGAGGATGCCCGTCGGCTCGCCGTGCTCGTCCCGCTCGACGACCCCGCCTGCGACCTCGAGGTCGCCGCCCGCCGCCGCGAGGGCGGCCGAGTTGAGCCAGACCGAGTGGTAGTCCTTCGAGATCATGATCGTCGGCGTCTCGCCCGTGACGGCGTCGAGCGCCTCCTTCGTCGGCTGCAGGCGCGGGCTCCAGTCGCCGTCGCGCCAGCCGTAGCCGCGCAGCCAGCGACCGGGCGTGACCTCCGCCTGGCGGACCCGTGCCAGCGCCTCGTCGAGCGACGAGCAGCCGTCGAGCTTCACCTGCCGCTGTGCGAGCGACCAGGTCGGGAAGTGGACGTGCGAGTCGGTGAACGCAGGCAGGACGCAGCGGCCGCCGAGGTCGACGACGTCCGGGCTCGCCAGGGCCGTCTCGTGCACGCCGACTCCCCCCGCGACGTACGCGCCCGCGATCGCGAGCGCCCGCGAAGCGGGGAGGGACGGATCCATCGACCTGACGACGCCGTTCTCCAGGATCATCGGCGGTGAGCCTAGCTCCGAACAGAACCTTTGCAGACTCCTTGCACTCGCTTTACCACCGGTGGGTATCCACTGGTGACAACGAACACGAAGGGCGGACACATCCGCAGACCTCTCGGCACCGGAGTTCTCGTGGCAACGATCGTGCTCGTGTCGGCCGCCGCCGGCGGCGCGACAGTGGCCGCGGTCCCGGTCAGCGATCACCGGCCCGGTCACCTCGGTCGGTCCGACCACGGCGACCGTGACGGGCACGGTCAACCCGGGCGGCCAGGCGACGACCTGGTACGTCGACTACGGGACGAGCACGAGCTACGGCGCGAAGACCGCGAGCGTCAGCGCCGGGTCGGGCACGGCCAACACCGCGGTGTCCGCCAACCTCACCGGCCTCACGCCCGGCACCACCTACCACTACCGGGTGGTCGCAACCAACGGCTCCGGCACGGCTCGAGGCGCCGACGGAATCTTCACCACGTCCTCGGCTCCGGTCGCGGTCACCGGCTCGGCGACGAGCATCACGGTGACGTCCGCGACACTCAACGGAACCGTCGATCCGAACGGCCGGGCAACGGCGTGGTACTTCGAGTACGGCACGAGCACGAGCTACGGGTCGAAGACGTCCGAGAAGAGCGCAGGCGCGGGCACGAACGCGGTGAGCGTCTCGGCTCCGGTGTCGGGCCTGACGCGCGGACGGCTCTACCACTACCGCCTCGTCGCGACGAGCGACGCCGGGACAAGCCGAGGCGCAGACCAGACCTTCTCGACGATTGGGGCGCCCACGGTGGTGACCGGGTCCGCGAGCTCGATCGGATTGACGTCGGCGAGGCTCAACGGCACCGTCACGCCGAACGGACAGGCTGCGACCTGGTACTTCGAGTACGGCACGAGTACGAGCTACGGCACCAAGACGGCCGCCCAGAAGTGCGGGCTCGGGCACGAGCTCCGTCAGGGTCGCCGTGTCGCTGACCCGCCTGAGGACCGCGACCACCTACCACTACCGCCTGGTCGCGACGAATGCGTCCGGGACGACTTTCGGCGGCGACCGGAGCTTCAGCACCGCGCTGCCGCCAGTCGCGGTCACGGGCGCCGCGCAGGCCGTCGGGGCGACCACGGCGACGGCCGTGGGCTCAATCGACCCCAGGGGGCGTGCGACGACGTGGTACATGGAGTACGGGACCTCCACGCGTTACGGGTCGCAGACGCCGAAGCGAAGCGCCGGCTCGGGCTCAGGGGCGCGGAGCGTGGGCGCACCGCTCTCGGGCCTCACTCCGGGGACGACCTACCACTACAGGCTCGTCGCGACGAGCGACGCGGGAACGAGTCGGGGAGCCGACGTCTCGTTCGCCACGGTCGGCGTGACGCTCGCGACTCCCGCGCTCCGGGTCGTGTACGGGCGTGGCATCACGTTGTCGGGAACCGTCCCGCTCAAGCGGGCGGGAGAGGTCGTAACGATCTTCGCTCAGCCATTCGGCGAGGGATCGTTCAGGTCGATCGCGACGGTCCTGACGGCCGCCGACGGGACGTGGCGCTATCTGGCGAAGCCGGTGATCCGCACGTCGTACATGGCAAGCTGGAACCGCGGCATGAGCTCGGCGACGGCCGTGGGGGTCAGGCCGGCTGTCTCGCTTCGCCGAACCGCGACCGGCCTGCTGTCGACACGCGTTCGCGGCGCGCGCTCCTTCGCCGGCCGCGTCGTCCAGCTCCAGCGGCGGACGGCGGCGGGCCGGTGGGTCACCATCAAGCGTCAGCGCCTGAACAGCCGTTCAGCCGTGACCATCCGGCCGGTGACCTTCCGGGCCTCCCTTCCTCGCGGGGCGTCCACGCTCCGCATCGCGATGAGCATCAACCAGGCCGGAGCCGGCTACCTGGGCGGCTTCAGCCGGACGATCGTCTTCCGCCGCAGCTAGAGGCTTGATGTGGAATTGGCGCGCTGTGGAGGCGTTCCAGACCAAGTCAGGGTGTTCCGGCGTCCGAAGCGCAGGCTGGTTGCCTACGTGAGGACGCCGGGACGGCCTGACGCCGCGTCTGGGACGGCTCCACGGCCCGCCCATGTTTCACATCAAGCCTCTGGCCGCTTCTAGACTCGGCTCCATGCTGGGCGCAGGATTCGGGACGTTCACGTCCCGCGGCGAGACACACCTGGGCTTCCGCTCCGGCGACGCCGTCGTCGACCTCGGCAAAGGCTCTCTCGACGCGCTCCTGCCGCAGGGCCGCGACGCCTGGGAGCGCGCGACCGAGCAGGCCGTCGCCGCAGCGGCCGCAGGCGACACGATCCCGCTCGCCGACGTCGAGCCTCTCCTCCCGTTCACGGTCGCGGACTACGTCGACTTCTACTCGTCGCTCGAGCACGCGACGAACATCGGCCGCATGTTTCGCCCCGATTCCGAGCCGCTGCTGCCGAACTGGCGCCACTTGCCCGTCGGTTACCACGGCCGCGCGGGCACGGTCGTCGTCAGCGGCACACCCGTCCGCCGGCCGCACGGCCAGGCCAAGTCGCCCGACGCCGACACGCCGGTGTTCGGCCCCTCGAAGCGACTCGACTTCGAGCTCGAGCTGGGCTTCGTCGTCGGTGTCCCGAGCACGCGGGGCGAGCCGGTGCCTACAGCCGCTTTCCGCGAGCACGTCTTCGGTGTCGCGCTCGTCAACGACTGGAGCGCTCGCGACATCCAGGCCTGGGAGTACGTGCCGCTCGGCCCGTTCCTCGGCAAGAGCTTCGCCACCTCGATCTCGGCGTGGGTGACCCCGCTCGCGCTGCTCGAGGATCGCCGTGTCGCCGCCCCGCCCCAGGAGCCTGAGCCGTTCCCGCACCTCCGCGTCGAGGGCGACTGGGCCCTGGACCTGGCGCTCGAGGTGGAGCTGAACGGCACCGTCATCTCGAGCGGGAACGCCCGCAGCCTCTACTGGACGATGCCGCAACAGCTCGCGCACGCGACGTCGAACGGTGCGAGCATCCGCACCGGCGACCTGATGGCCTCGGGCACGATCTCCGGCCGGGAGCGCGGGAGCGAGGGCAGTCTGATCGAGCTGACCTGGAACGGCACCGAGCCGGTCCTTCTCGAGGACGGCAGCGAGCGAATGTTCCTCGAGGACGGCGACGAGGTCGTCTTTCGCAGCGAACCGCTCGGCGAGGTCCGCGGCCGCATCGTCTAGGAGTGCTCCGCTCGGCCAAGTCCTCCTATTGAGAGGACTTGGCGAAGCTGAGCCGCGACGGCCCTGGGGGTTGCCGTCGCGGGTCGCTGTGCAGCGCGTTAGCTACCGAACAGGATTCGCCATTGCAGCGATGCAAAGGGCGAGTTGCGAAGCTTCCGCTTCAGTTCTGCCGCATTCATTCTGTTCCGCCTTTCGGCCGCAGGAATCAGTCCTGCGCACCTTTTGTCGAGATGAGCCGCCAGTCATCACTCCGTTGGGGTATTCGCACTAGGCTTGGCGCTGTGAGTTGGTCGCTCTCCGGCACCTATCTGGAGTCGTGCAACTGCGACGCGATCTGCCCCTGCCGGAAGATCGGCGGCGTTCCCGGCGGCCGCTCCACCCACGGCATCTGCATGGGCGCGCTCTCGTGGTTCGTCGAGGACGGGCGAGCCGACGACATCGAGCTTTCGCGCTTCGCCGTCGCACTCGTCTGCCGCTACGACGACGACGAGCCGGGCTCGCCGTGGACGATCTCGCTGCACGTCGACGACAACGCTCCTCCGGAGGCACAGACTGCGTTGGCCCACATCTTCCTCGGACGGCGCGGCGGCGACCGGATCCTCGGGCTGCCCTGGAACCGCAAGCCGAGCATCTTGTGCGGTGTCAGCGCGAGCCGGATCGAGCTCGATCACGTCAGCGAGCGGCGGTTCCTCCGGGTCGCCGACCGGGTGCTCCTGCGCATCTCGCGGCCGGTCGAGACCGACCAGACGGTGACGTGCGTGATCCCGGGCCACGACCAGCCGGGGAGCGAGCTCTACGCCGAGCTGTTGCGCGTGGACGACGAGCCGTACGAGGACGAGTTCAGCGGGAACTGCGCCTTCACGTCGCGATTTGCGTACAGCTCCGACGACTAGACTCAGGCCGTGGCCTGGGACGCTCTGAGCGAGGAACAGCGCGAGATTCGCGACCTCGTGCGCACGCTCGCGCGCGAGCGCGTCGCGCCGCGGGCGGCCGAGATCGACGAGTCGCACGAGTTCCCGTGGGACATCGTCGAGCTCTTCCGCGAGCACGAGCTCTTCGGCCTCCTCTTCGACGAGGAGTGGGGCGGCTCGGGCACCGGCACGCTGCTCGCCCTGGTCGCGATCGAGGAGGTCTCGAAGGTCTGCGCGACGAGCGGCCTGCTGCTGGCGGTGCAGGAGCTCGGCTCGCTCGGGCTCAAGCTCGCGGGCTCGCAGGAGCAGAAGGAGCAGTACCTGCCGAAGCTCGCGAGCGGCGAGTGGCTGCCCGCCTACGCGCTGACCGAGGCCGGCTCCGGCTCCGACTCGGCCGCGATGCGCACGACCGCGGTCCGCGACGGCGACGAGTACGTCCTCAACGGCAGCAAGCGCTTCATCACGAACGCCGGCGTCGCGAACCTCTACACCGTCTTCGCGAAGACCGATCCGAATGCCGGCCACTCGGGCATCTCCGCGTTCCTCGTCGAGTCCGACACGCCAGGCTTCGCAGTCGCGCGGCTCGAGCCGAAGCTGGGGATCTCCGGGTCGACGACGGGCGAGCTGACCTTCGACGACTGCCGCATCCCCGCCGGCAACCTGCTCGGCGAGGAGGGCGAGGGCTTCAAGATCGCGATGCGGATCCTCGACCGTTCGCGGCCCGGTGTCGCCGCGCAGGCGCTCGGGATCGCGCAGGGTGCCACCGACTACGCGCTCGAGTACGCGAAGTCGCGCGAGACGATGGGCAAGCCGATCGCGGAGCACCAGCTGATCGCCGCCAAGCTCGCGGACATGGAGACGGCGTGCGAGGCGGCCCGGGGGCTGCTCTACCGCTTCGGTCAGATGTGCGACGAGGGCGTCGACGACTCCGAGCTGACCAAGGCCTCGGCGATGGCGAAGCTCTTCTGCGGCGACGTCGCCATGGACGTCACGGTCGACGCGGTCCAGATCCTCGGCGGTTACGGCTACATCAAGGAGTACCCGGTCGAGCGCTTCATGCGCGACGCCAAGATCACGCAGATCTACGAAGGCACGCAGGAGGTGCAGCGGCTCGTGATCGCCCGCGAGATGCTGCGCGAGAGCCGCGCCTTCCTCCTCGCCGGCGTCGGCTAGATGTCCGAGCTGCGCGCGCGGAGCTTCGGGGTCGCGGCCGCGCACTACGAGCGCGGGCGGCCGGTCTGGCCTGCCGAGGCGATCGACGCGACAGGTGTGCCGGCGGACGCCCATGTGCTCGATCTCGGCGCCGGCACAGGAAAGCTGACGCGACTGCTGGCCGAGCGGTTCGCGCATGTGACCGCCGTAGAGCCCGACGACGCGATGCGCGCAGCTCATTCGCTGGGGAGACGTGCGCGAGGGATCCGCCGAACAGATCCCGCTCCCAGATTCGTCGGTGGACGCGGTCTTCGCCGCCGAGGCGTTCCACTGGTTCGCCAACGAGACGTCCCTCGCGGAGATCGCCCGCGTCCTGCGGCAGGGCGGGACGCTCGCGCTCTTCTGGACGCGCAGCAACGGCGAGACGAGACCCCCGGTGCCTGAGGTCGATGCATTTCTCGAAGGGATGCGCGAAAGCACTCCGGGCGGGTGGAGTGCGAGCATCTCTTCCTCCGGCGAATGGCAGCGGGCCTTCGAGGGTGGCCCTTTCGAGGAGCTTCGCGAAGCCGTGGTGCCGTTCGAGCACTCGGTCGACCGCGACGAATACGTCTCGTATCTGCTTTCGCAGTCGTCGATCACGGCGCGTCCGCCTGACCAACGCGCAGAGATCGCCGCAGAGCTGAACCGCATCGTTGCCGAGGGCAGGTACGTGCTCCCGATGCGCGTCGAGGTCTACACGACGCGACCCCGCTAGAACAACGGCGCGAGCCGCTCGAGGCCCTCGTCGAGCACCTCGTCCGAGACGGCGAGCGAGATGCGCGCGTGGCCGGCGCCGCGGGAGCCGAATCCCTCACCCGGCGCGACCCCGACCCGAGTCTCTTCGAGGATCCGCTCCGCCGTGAGGCCCTCCGGCAGCCGTAGCCAGGCGAAGAACGTCCCTTCCGACCGCGCGCCCGGAAGTGCCGCGACGACGCGGTCGCGCCGTGCTTCGTAGAGCGCGCGCCGCTCCTCGACGGCTGTCCTGCGGGCCGAGCAGCGCTGCGATCGCCGCCTCCTGGAGCGGCGCGAAGATCCCCGCCCGCAGGTGCGCCTGCATCAACTCGAGCCGGCGCACGAGCTCCGCGTTCCCGACGGCGAAGCCCAGACGCCAGCCCGCCATCCCGTACGTCTTCGACATCGCGAAGAGCTCGATGCCGACCTCCTTCGCGCCCGGCTCGGCGAGGAAGCTCGCCGGCCGGCGGCCGTCGAAGACGAGGTCGCCGTAGGCGAAGTCGTGCAGCACCGCCGCGCCGCTCTGCTCCGCGAAGCGCACGGCCTCGGCGAAGACGCCGTCGCCGGCGGCCAGGCCGGTCGGGTTCGAGGGGTAGTTCAGGTAGACGGCGGCCACATCGGTGGGCGCGGCGTCGAAGTCGGGCCGCGGCTCGATCGGAAGCGGCACGACCCGAGCTCCGGCGAGCGCGACGCCGGAGAGGTAGTCGGGATAGCCGGGGTCGGGCAGCAGCAGCGACGATCCGGGCTCGGCGACGCAGAGTGCGAACTCTGCGAGCGTCGTCTTGATCCCGGGCACGATCGAGATCTCGCGCTCGGGATCGAGCTCGACCCCGTAGACGCTCGCGGTAGCGGTGTGCCACCGCCTCCTTCAGCTCCGGCAGGCCCGAGAACGGCGCGTAGCCGTGGACGGCCGCGTCGCGGGAGAGCGCGGCGGCAGCGAGCCGCTCGGCGACGTGCGCGGGAGGCGGGATGTCGGGATTGCCGCGCCCGAGGTCGATCACGGGCTTGCCCCCGCGCGCGGCAGCGGCCGCGATTCGGCCGAGCAGTGCTGCGAAGTACTGCTCCGGGAGCCGCTCGAGTCGCTGAGGCGGCGGGCGCACCCTGCCGATGCTACGGCCGGCGGAGCTTCGAGGCGTCGACGACCTCGAAGGCCGAGCCGGGCACGCGGTGCAGCGTGTGCAGCTGGTCGTTCGACCACTTCGGGTGCGGCGCGCCGCTGAGATACCAGTCCGAGCCGTTGTCGGAGAGGATCATCCCGTACTCCTTCAGCGCCTGGAGGACGATCCGCGCCTGCCGCGGGAAGCCGCCGATCGCGTAGCTCTGCTTCAGGCGGAAGCGCATCCCCATCGGCGGCAGGTCGGGATCGGTCTTGTCGCTGGCGAAGTGCCGCGCCGGCCAGACGTAGGCCCGGCGGGTGTCGTTCACGGTGAAGCGGAGCGCGTGGTCGATCCGGCCGCGGCGCGACGTCCTCGTAGCGGGCGAGGCCGGGCAGGATCGCCAGGCCGGCCGCGTCGGCGGACGTCCAGCCGGCCGGGCGGAGCTTGTTCGAGCGGAGATCGAAGATCGCGCCCGAGCCGGCCTTCCAGCCGCCGCCGCGGTCGGGTAGAGGGCGAACAGCTCGTAGAGCTTGCAGCGGTCGCGGTCGACGATCAGCGCGTGCCGGTCGCCGTCCGAGCCGCGGCCGCCCTCGATCGCGACGTTCGCCGGGATCGGGTACGGCCCCTTGTCCGACTCGTCCGCGTACTCGAACGCGACGCGGGACTTCGCCTGCGTGCCGCGGACGACCGTGATCGGGATCCCGATCGGCCCGCCTTCCCAGAGGCCGGAGCCGAAGTCGGCGTGCACGTTGTCGTCGACGCCGATCGCGGCGACGATCCGGGCCGAGTTGGGAGCGACCGGCAGCTTGTCGACGCGCTGGTTCCACGGGCTCGTGGCCGGGAAGACCGGGCACGCGGGAGCCTGCGGCAGCTTGCCGGCGGAAGCGACGGCGACGCCGAGCACGAGCGCGCCGAGGACGGGCAGAGCGAGTCTTCTCACAGAAGCGGAGACGCCGCGACCGGAAGAGTCTTGTCCTCCGGCAGCGTCACGAGCGGGTAGAGCGCCCGGATCTCGTCGACGAACGCAGCCAGCTCGTCGGCGATCTTCGCGTCGCGGATCTCGAGCACGTTCTCCGCATTCATCTCGCCGGAGTGCGAGAGGTTGAAGCTGCCGATGAAGGAGATGTCGTCCGCGACCGTGATCTTCGCGTGCATGAAGTCGTGGACGGTGTCCGGCGCCCACTTCGTCGACGGCTTGCCGGTGAACCGCGCCGTCTCGAGGAAGCGCCGCAGCGCCGGCACCTTCCAGCTCGCGTTCCCGTTCATCCGCCACTGGTAGAGGACGCCGTCCACCTGCGTGTCGTCGACGACGCCCGCGACGTCGACCTTCCCGTCCGAGCACACCTCCGCGAGCGTGCCGAGGATCGGGCCGGAGCTGATCACCGGCGAGGCGATCCGGATTCGCCGCTTCGCCTGGCCGATTCGCTTCGCGATCCGGTGGGCGAGCGCCTCGCCGTGGTCCGGCGTGAACCACGGCCGCACCTCGACGCCGCCGACGTCGACCGGCCGCGGGTCGACGGTGCCACCGAGAATGCTCCCGTCCTCCCAGAGCTGGTCGAAGTTGATCCCATAGGCGCGGCCGAGCTCCGGGGAACGGACGATCGAGATCACGTTCTCCTGCCGCGTCCACGAGTCCTGGGACCAGTTCATCGAGCCCGTCCAGACCGTTTCGCGGTCGCGCACGACGTACTTGTGGTGCATCAGGTCGGGGACGCCCGCGATCGCGCGCGTCGGGATCGGCAGTGCCTCGAGCAGCTCCGGCGCGGTCTTCGGCGGCGGTGGCACGGGGATCGGCCCGGGGTGGTCGACGTTGTAGACGAGCCGGACCGCGACGCCGCGGTCCTGGGCGCCGAGGAGAGCCCGCTTGAAGATCTCCGCCGCCTCGTCGTGCAGCCGGATGTCGTAGAGCGCGAGCTCGAGGCTCTGCTGCGCGGCCCCGAAGAACTCGGCCACCTGGTTCGCGACGTCGACGGCGGTCTGGCCACCGTCGCGGTAGAACCGTAGCTCGATCAACCGCTCGCAGCCCGGAGCGAGGCCTTGTATGCCCGCTTCGCCGCCTGGTACTCGGCGAGAGCCTCCGGTGAGTCGACGTCTCCGAGCATCGGGTGGTTCGGCACGATCGGCTCGGCCATGCTCGACGCCGAGCCGGCGCGCGAGCACCGACGCGAGCGCCTTCACCTTCATCTCGCCGAAGCCCGGCAGCGCCTCGATGCGCCGCTTCAGGTCGGCGGTGTCCGTCGCATCCCGCCACACCCGGCTCGCGTCGCCGCCGTAGTCCTCCGCCACGACGGCACACATGTCCTGCACGCGCTTGGCCATGCTCCCCGGGAAGCGGTGAATGCCAGGCTTCTGGCGGAAGACCTCCAACAGACGGTCCGGGTCGAGGCCGGCGATCTCGGCCGCATCGAGACGGCCGAGGCGCTGCTTCAGCTTCAGCGGGCCCGAGAAGGCGGTTGGCACAGTGACCTGCTGGTCGAGGACGAAGCCGATGAGCAACGCGAGCGGTTCGGCGGCGATCAGCTCGTCCGCCTCGGCGTTCCCGGTGAAGTGGAGCGCGTCCGGCACGATTCGATCCTAGCGAGGTGGGTACGCCAGGGCCATGTCCGAACCGCTGCACAAGGCCGAGGAGAAAGTGGAGGAGCTCGCCCACGAGGCGGCCGAAGGGAAGAGCGCCCGCACGCCGTGGCTGATCCTGGGCGGCATGCAGCTCGCCGTGCTCGTGGTCGTCGCGGTTATGCTCGCGATCGTCTTCACGGTCTATCTGCTGGCGTAAGAGGCACGTCTCCGCGGCTTTCGACCGGAGGTGTGAGATGACAGTCGGACCGAAGAGGCTGCACGGCTCGCAGGGATCGTGGTCGCGCTCGCGGCGGCGATCGCGCCCGGGGTTGCGCAGAGCGCGCCCTCGACCGAGCTCGAGTTCCTCGGCCAGCAGATCATCCCGACCGCGACGGTGTTCCCCGAGGGCAGTGGCATCCCGTTCGGCGGCCTGTCCGGCATGGCCTACGACGAGCGCCGCAACGTCTTCTACGCGTTCTCCGACGATCAGGCCAACGTCCGCTTCTACACGCTCCGGATCGGCGTCTCGACCGGCGTCCCGGTCGTCCAGATCCTCGCCGTGACGACGCTGCGCGATGCGTCGGGCCAGCCGTTCGCGAGGGGGACGAGTCGACCCGGAAGGGCTGGCGCTGACGAAGGACGACACGCTCGTGCTCACCTCCGAAGGCTTCGCCGCCCGGCTGATCGACCCCTGGGTGCGCGAGTTCACTCTCGGCGGCGACCAGCTCCGCTCGTTGCCGGTCCCGAGCGCGTTCCTTCCCATCGCCGGCGGCACGCGCGGCGTGCGCCCGAACCTCGGCTTCGAGAGCGCGGCGACGGCGCCGAACGGCCGCTTCTTCTTCACCGGCACTGAAGGCGCCCTGGTTCAGGACGGCCCGCCGTCGACGCTCGCGGCCGGCAGCCCTGCGCGGCTGCTCCGCTACAACCTGCAGACCGGCAAGCTCGACCGGCAGTACGTCTACTGGACCGACCCGATCGCCGAGCCGCCTGTGCCGGCGACCCAGTTCGCCGTCAGCGGCCTTGTCGAGCTGCTGCCGCTCAACAACCAGTTCCTGCTTTCGATGGAGCGGTCGTTCTCGGTCGGCGCGCCGGGTACCGGCAACAAGATCAAGCTCTACAGCGTCGCTCTGCCGGGGGCCGACGACGTCAACGGCTTCGACAGCCTCGCAACGCTGCTCAGCGGGATCCAGCCGGTGAAGAAGACGCTGCTGCTCAACCTCGACGCTCTCGGCCTGCCGCTCGACAACGTCGAGGGCATGGCCTTCGGCCCCGATCTGCCGGACGGCCGGCGCTCGCTCATTCTCGTCAGCGACAACAACTTCGCTCCGGCGCAGTTCACGCAGTTTCTGCTCTTCGCCGTCTCGACTGAGGAGGATTGATCATGCACGCCGGACGCAGGCTCCTGCTCACACTGCTCGCGCTCGCCTTGCCCGCCGCGTTCGCCGGCGGCTCGTTGGCAGCGCCGCGCGCAAGCACGGTTGTCGACGTAGCCGGTCTCCAGGCTCCGGCCCAGGTCGTTCGCGACTCGCTCGGCGTCCCTCACATCTCTGCGAAGTCCGATCACGACGCGTACTTCATGGTCGGCTGGGTGCACGCGCAGGACCGTCTGTTCCAGATGGACTCGAGCCGCCGCCAGGCGAGCGGCACGCTCGCCGAGCTGCTCGGTTCGGCGCGCGCTCGCGAGCGACGTGCAGCTGCGGACGCTCGGGCTCAGGCGCGCCGCCGCGAAGTCCCTGGCGGTGCTGTCGCCTGCCGCGGTTGCCGATCTCGAGGCGTACACGGCTGGAGTCAACGCGTACGCCGCGTCGCACCCTCTGCCGGCGGAGTACGCCGCGCTCGAGCTCACGAACTTCCAGCCGTGGAGCGTGCTCGACAGCGTCTCCGTGATCAAGCTGATTGCGTTCGGTCTCGCGTTCGAGACCAACGACATCGCGAACACGCAAAAGCTGATCGCCTACCAGACGGCACTCGGCCCGGCGGCCGGTACGGCGCTGTTCACCCAGGACCTGATGCGGAGCGAGCCGTTTGCACACGCGGCGTCGATCCTGCCGGGAGAGACCTCCGGCGCGCTCGAGACGCACGGGAAACCGGCGTGGTCGAGCTCGTTCCTCGAGAGCGCCACGCTCGGGCAGGCGAAGGAGGCGAAGGGAAGCTCGACGCGGCCGGCATCGGCGCGTCACCCGACACCGGCTCGAACGTCTGGGTCGTGTCCGGCGCGAAGTCGACGAGCGGCCGGCCGATGGTCGCCAGCGACCCGCACCTCTCGCTGCCGTCGCCGTCGACGTTCTACGAGCTCGGGATCCGCGCGCGCGACCTCGTGCTCTACGGCGTGACGTTCCCGGGCGCGCCCGCGGTGGTGCACGGCATGAACGAGCACATCGCCTGGGGCTCGACGGTCAACCCGACCGACGTCACCGACGTGTTCCAGGAGACCGTCGTGACGTCGGGCGGAGTCCCGGTCGCGACGATCTTCAAGGGCGTTCCCGTGCCGACGCAGATCTTCCCGCAGAGCTACCGGGCGAACCAGCCCGGCAACGGGACGCCCGACGACCTCGTGACGGTGCCGCCGTCGGCGAGCGTGCCGCCGATCGCGGTCGAGACCCGGCACGGGCCGTTGATCGCGCCGAACCTCAGCGTGCAGTTCAGCGGGTTCTACGCGACCCGCGAGCCGGACTACTTCCGCGAGCTCGCACGGGCGGACGACGTCGTCGAGGCGAAGCACGCGCTGCGCTACTTCGACTTCGGCGCGCAGAACTGGATGTTCGCCGACGACAGCGGCAACATCGCCTACTACACCGACCGCGAGGTGCCGCTCCGCGAGGACCTCCAGGCGGGGACGGTCGACGGCCTGCCGCCGTACTTCATCCGCGACGGCACGGGCACGCTCCGCCACGAGTGGATCCCGAAGGGCGCCCGGCCCGAGAGCCACGCGATCCCGTTCGAGATCCTCCCCGACGCCGAGCTCGACCAGCTCGTGAATCCCGCGCGCGGCTGGATCTCGAACGCCAACCAGGATCCGACCGGGCAGACGTTCGACAACGATCCGCTGAACGAGTTGCGGCCCGGCGGCGGCATCCTCTACCTCTCGCCGGGGCACGAGGACGGGAACCGGAACACGCGGATCACCTCGCGGATCGGCGATGCGCTCGCCGACGGCAGCGTCTCGTTCGCCGAGATGCAGTCGATCCAGGCGGACGTGAAGCTGAACGACGCGTCGGTGCTCGTGCCGTCGATCGTCGCGCGCCCTCCAGGCGGCGCAGACGCCCGGCGCGCCGGCGGCGCTCGCCGCGCTCGGCGCCGACCCGAAGGTGCAGGAGGCGGTCGCGCGGCTCGCCGCGTGGGACTTCTCGACGCCGACCGGCATCGCCGAGGGCTACGACGCCGTGGACGTCGACGGCGTGCGCGGCGCGCCGAGTGCCGCCGAGATCGACGCGAGCGTTGCCGCGACGATCTACAGCCTGTGGCGCGGTCAGGCGCTCGCCGCGATCGTCGACGGCCCGCTCGCAGCGGCCGGGCTCGGCGGCTTCACGCCGAGTAGCAACCAGGCGATGACGGCGCTCCGGCGGCTGCTCGCGTCGAACGGGACCGGCGTCTCCGGCTTCCCGTTCTTCGCCGGGCCGGTCGACCGCTCGCTGCGCGTGCTCGGCGCCGTGAAGAGCGCTCTCAACCTGGCAGCAAGCCCGGCGTTCGCACCGGCGTTCGGCGGCTCGACGACGCTCGCCGACTACCGCTGGGGGCGGCTGCACCGGATCACGTTCTCGCACCCGCTCGGGCCGGCGTTCTCGCTGCCGCCGGGCGGCGGGCTTGCAGACCTCGGTGCGGGGCTTCCAGGCGTCGCGACCGACGGCGGCTTCAGCGTCGTCGATGCCTCGTCGCACAGCCCGCGCGCGGCCTCGTTGAACGGTTTCCGCTTCGGGAGCGGCCCTGCGCGCCGCTTCGTCGCCGAGACGCAGCGCTCGCATCCCAATGCCGTCCAGGTCACGCCGGGCGGTGCGAGCGGCAACCCGTTCGGGTCGTTCTTCGGCAACCAGATCGGGCTCTGGCTGACGGACGACTACCACCGCGCGACCGTGCAGGTGGGCGAGATCGAGAGCGGCGCCGTTTCGCGTGAGGAGTTCCGGCCGGCCCGCTGAGCGAAGGTACGCTGAAGGGGTGGAGGCGCTCCACCCCTTCAGCCCTCGCACGCGGGCCTGGTTCGAGCGCGCGTTCGCCGGGCCGACGCCCGCGCAGGCGCAGGGCTGGCCCGCCATTGCCACCGGCGGCAACGTCCTGATCCAGGCGCCGACCGGCTCCGGCAAGACGCTCGCCGCGTTCCTCTACGGGATCGACCAGCTCGACCGCAACCCCGGCGGCGGGCTCCGCCTGCTCTACGTCTCGCCGCTGAAGGCGCTCAACTACGACGTCGAGCGGAACCTGCGCGGCCCGCTCGCCGGCCTCCAGTCCGACCTCCGCGTCGGCGTCCGCACCGGCGACACGACGCAGAAGGAGCGCCGCGAGCTGGTCAAGGAGCCGCCGGACATCCTGATCACGACGCCGGAATCGCTCTTCCTGATGCTGACCTCGCAGGCGCGCGAGACGCTGCGCTCGCTCGAGACCGTGATCGTGGACGAGGTGCACGCCGTCGCCGGGACGAAGCGCGGCGCCCACCTCGCGCTGTCGCTCGAGCGCCTCGACGCGCTGCTCGACAAGCCGGTGCAGCGGATCGGCCTCTCCGCGACGCAGCGCCCGCTCGAGGAGATCGGCCGCTTCGTCTCCGGCGATCGCCCGATCCAGCTCGTCGACGCGGGCACCCGCAAGGAGCTCGACCTCGAGGTCGTCGTGCCGCTCGACGACATGCGCGAGCCGACCGAGGCCGGCTCGATCTGGCCCTCGATCTATCCCGGCGATCGCTCGAGCTCGTCAGGGAGCACCGCTCGACGATCGTCTTCGTCAACAGCCGCCGCCTCGCCGAGCGGCTGGCGATCCGGCTCAACGAGCTGGCCGAGGAAGAGATCGCCCGCGCGCACCACGGCTCGCTCGCCCGCGAGCAGCGCGTGCTCATCGAGGAGGACCTGAAGGCTGGGCGGATCCCGTGCCTCGTCGCGACGTCGCAGCCTCGAGCTCGGGATCGACATGGGCGCGGTCGACCTCGTGATCCAGGTCGAGAGCCCCAAGTCGGTCGCGCGCGGCCTGCAGCGCGTCGGCCGCGCCGGCCACGAGCTCGGCTCGACCTCGAAGGGCCGCATCTTCCCGAAGTTCCGCGCCGACCTGCTCGAGTCGGCGGTCGTCGCCCGCGCGATGCGCGGCGGCGAGATCGAGGAGACGAAGATCCCGCGCAACCCGCTCGACGTGCTCGCGCAGCAGATCGTCGCGATCGTCGCCGACGAGGAGATCGAGGTCGCCGAGCTGCACAAGCTCGTTCGCGGCGCCTACCCGTTCTCCGACCTCTCGCGCACCCAGCTCGAGAACGTGCTCGACATGCTCGCCGGCCGCTACCCGTCGGACGAGTTCGCCGAGCTGCGGCCGCGCATCGTCTGGGACCGCACGGCGGGCGTCATCCGCGGGCGCACCGGCGCGCGGCGGCTCGCCGTCACGAACGCCGGCACGATCCCCGACCGCGGCCTCTTCGGCGTCCACCTCGTCGACGGCGGCGGTCGCGTCGGCGAGCTCGACGAGGAGATGGTCTACGAGGCGCGCCAGGGCCAGACCTTCATGCTCGGCGCCTCGACCTGGCGGATCGAGGAGATCACGCGCGACCGCGTCATCGTCTCGCCGGCTCCGGGCATGCCCGGCATGGTGCCGTTCTGGAAGGGGGAGGGCGTCGGCCGCCCCTACGAGCTGGGGGAGAAGATCGGCCGCGCCTCGCGCGAGCTCGTTGCGCGTTCGGACGCCAAGCGCGCTCGCGACGGCTCGGCGACGAGTACCACCTCGACCCGCGGGCGGCGCAGAACCTGCTCACGTACCTGCGCGAGCAGGCGGCGGCGACCGGCGTCGTCCCGTCCGACCGCACGATCGTCGTCGAGCGCTTCCGCGACGAGATCGGCGACTGGCGCGTCTGCATCCTGACCCCGTTCGGCGGCCGCGTGCACGCACCCTGGGGGATGGCGCTCGCCGCGCGCCTGCGCGAGTCGATCGGGCTCGACGTCCAGTCGATCTGGTCGGACGACGGGATCGCGCTCCACCTCCCCGAGGCCGATGCGCCGCCGAGCACCGCCGACCTGCTGATCGGCCCGGACGAGATCGAGGAGCTCGTCGTCGGCGAGGTCGGCCAGACCGCGCTCTTCGGCGCTCGCTTCCGCGAGAACGCCGCCCGCGCGCTGCTGATCCCGAGGCGCCGGCCCGGCCAGCGCACGCCGCTCTGGCAGCAGCGCCTGAAGGCGCAGAACCTGCTCCAGGTCGCGCGCAAGTACGGCTCGTTCCCGATCGTGCTCGAGACGTATCGCGAGTGCCTCCAGGACGTCTTCGACCTGCCGGCGCTGAAGGGGATCCTGCACGGGCTGCAGACGCGCGAGCTCGATCTGGTCGAGGTGGAGACGGCCTCCGCGTCGCCCGTTCGCGAGCTCGCTCCTCTTCGACTACATCGCCACCTACATGTACGAGGACGACACGCCGCCGGCCGAGCGGCGTGCCCAGGCGCTCTCGCTCGACCGCGACCTCCTGCGCGAGCTGCTCGGCCAGGAGGAGCTGCGCGAGCTGATCGATCCGGACGCGCTCGCCGAGGTCGAGCGGCAGCTGCGCGGCGACCCGCGCGATCCCGACGAGCTCCACGACGTGCTCCGCCGCCGCGGCGACCTTCGCGCGGGCGAGTACGACGAGGGGCAGGCCGCGATCCTGCTCGCCGAGCGCCGCGCTCTCGCCGTTCGCTTCGCGGGCGAGGAGCGCCTGATCGCCGCCGAGGATGCCGGCCGCTACCGCGACGCGCTCGGGGCGATGCCGCCGGGCGGGCTGCCCGAGGCGTTCCTCGCGGGCGGCGCCGACTCGCTCCGTCAGCTCGTGCTGCGCTTCGCGAAGGGTCGCGGCCCCTTCACGACCGCCGAGGCCGACGAGCGCTTCGGCCTCGCGCTCGAGAGCGCTGCTGCACGAGCTCGAACGCGAGGATCTCCTCGTGCGCGGCGAGCTCCGGCCGGGCGGCAGCGAGCGCGAGTGGTGCGACCCCGAGGTGCTCCGCCGCCTCCGCAGGGCCTCGCTCGCCGCGCTCCGGCGCGAGGTCGAGCCGGCCGAGCAGGCGTCGTTCGGACGCTTCCTGCCGGCCTGGCACGGGATCGGCCGTCGTGCCAGCCTGAGCGAGGCGCTCGTCCCGCTGCAGGGTCTTGCGCTCCCCGTGTCGCTGTGGGAGAGCGAGGTGCTGCCGCGACGCGTGCCGGGCTACCAGCCCGCCTGGCTCGACGGGCTCTGCGCCGCCGGCGAGCTCGTCTGGGTCGGCGCCGGCCTCGACCGCGTCGCCGTCTACTTCCGCGACGACGCGCCGGTGCTCGGGCAGCCGGCCGGAGCACCGCCGCCGGAAACCCCCGAGGCCGCCGCGATCCGCGAGGCTCTCGGGCGCAGCGCGATGTTCTGGAGCGACCTGCTCGCCGCAGACCGAGCTCGACGCCGGAGGCGGCGCTGCCCGCGCTCTGGGAGCTCGTCTGGGCCGGCGAGGTGACGAACGACGCCTGGACGCCGTTGCGCGCCGGCCGCCGCTACGAGACGCCGCGCGCGCAGCGCAACCCGCGGCGCTTCTCCCGGACGCGCGGCGCCTCGATCACGTCGCACGCAGGGGCGCTGGTCGCCGACCGAGCGGCTCTTCGCCGGCGTTCCCGACCGGCGTGCGCTCGCGGAGCTGCTGCTCGAGCGGCAGGGCATCGTCACGCGCGACGGCGTGCGCGGTGAGGGGATCCCGGGCGGCTACGGCGCCGTCTACTCGGAGCTCAAGGATCTCGAGACGATCGGCGCCTGCCGGCGCGGCTACTTCGTCGAAGGGCTCGGCGGCGCCCAGTTCGCGCTGCCCGGCGCGGTCGAGCGCCTGCGCGAGCTCCGCGCGGAGGAAGAGCCCGAGCCGCTCGTGCTCGCGGCCGCCGATCCCGCGCAGCCGTACGGCGCCGCGCTGCCGTGGCCGAAGCGCGCCGGCGCGCGCGCCGCGCGCGTCGCCGGCGCTCAGGTCGTGCTGCTCGGAGGCGAGGCGGCGCTCTTCGTCGAGCGCGGCGGGAGGACGCTCGTGCCGCTGCGCGAGCCCGACGAGGAATGGCTGCGGCCGGCCGTCGCGGCGCTCGTCGAGTACGTCCGGGCCGGAGGCGCGAAACGGCTCGCGGTCGAGCGCTTCGACGGCCGCCCGGTCACCGAGACGGAGATCATGCCGCTGCTCGTCGAGGCGGGGTTCCTCGCCGGCCCGCGCCGCGCCGTGCTGCGACCGTAATTCACCTAAATTCGCCGCCGCCCTGCCCGATCACAGGGCCGTGACGCCAACTTTCGCCCAGCGAGTGGGACTCGATTCCGCCGAATTGCCGCCGGACGTGCGCCGCACCCTGCTCGCGGCCCGTGCCGCAGCAATGGGCTTTCTGACGTTGGCGACGCTCGTCTTCGCCGCCGCCGCCGCCGGACACGACCTGCGCAGCGCGGCGGTCGTCGCCACAGCGGCCTCGCTTGCGCTCGCCTTGATTCTCGTCTGTTGCTACGAGCGGCTGGGACGTCACGTCAACCGGCTGCATTGCTCTCGCGGGGACGCTGATCATCGCCGAGCTGACCTTCCTCCAGCCGTCCGGAGAGCGCTACGCACCCCTGTATCTGGGCATCATCATCTACGTCTCGTTCTTCTTCAGCCGCAGGCAGGCGCTTGCGCAGTTCATCGTCGCGGTCAGCCTCGGGGCGGTCGCTCTCGGCCACGTTCATTCGATCGCCGACGCCGCGCAGATCTGGATCCTCGGTGCGGGCACGCTCGCGGGTGCTGCCGCGATGACTTGCTCGATGCGCGACCGGCTGCTGCGTGCGGCCGAGCGGGCCACGACTCACCGCGCAACGCTCGATGCCTTCTTCCAGAATGCGCACGCCGGCTTCGGCGTGCTCGACCGCGATCTCCGCCACAAGCGCGTGAATCAAGCGCTCGCAGAGATCATGGGGCACGAGCGGCACGAGATCGAAGGGCGCACCCTGCGCGAGCTCGCGCCGATGAACGGAGGACATCCTCGAGCCGCTTGCGCGTAGCGTGATCGAGTCGGGGGAAGCAGTGATCGGGATCGAGATCGAGAACGCCGACGGCAAGTGCCATCTCGTCAGCTACTACCCCGTGCCCGGCCCAGGCGGAATCGTCGGAGTCGGCACCGCGGTCACGGACATCACCCACCTGAAGGCCGTCGAGCGCAGCCTGGAGGAGACGAACCGCAAGCTCACCGTGCTCGCCAGCACGGACGAGCTGACGCAGCTGCCGAACCGGCGCTTGTTCGGCGAGCAGCTCGATCTCGCGCTCGCACGCGCGCGCCGCGGCGGGCTCGCCGTCGCCGTCCTGTGTCTCGACCTCGACGGCTTCAAGCAGGTCAACGACTCGCTCGGTCACGCCTACGGCGACCGGACGCTCGTCGAGGTCGCCAACCTGCTGCGCGCCGGCGCGCGCGCCACCGATGTGGTCGCCCGCGTCGGCGGCGACGAGTTCCTGATCCTGCTGGCCGACCTCGACGTGCAGGACGCGCCCGAGCTCGCGGGGACCGTGATCGAGAGGATCCGCAACCTCCTCGCCGATCCGCTCCCGGTCGACGCGGTCGAGGTCCGGATCGACGTGTGCATCGGTCTCGCGATCTATCCCACCGACTCCCGCGAAGCCGACGGACTGCTCGCGGCCGCCGACGCGGCGATGTACGTGGCCAAGCACGCGCTCACTCGCGTCGCCTGATCGGCTCGCGCGCGGCTAGGCTCGCGGCGTGCCCGAGGGCGACTCCGTTCACCGCGCGGCGCGGCGACTGCAGCCGCTCGTCGGGCAGAGGCTCGAGGTCGAGTCGCCGAACCCGCGCGCGCAGGCGACCGGTATCGCCCCGCGCATCGACGGCCGCGTGCTCGAGTCGGTGGAGGCGGTCGGCAAGAACCTCCTGCTCCGGTTCGAGGACGGGATCGTCGTCCGCAGCCACCTGCGGATGACCGGCCGCTGGCAGCTCGAGCCGCGCGGCAAGCCGCGGACCGGGCTCCCCTGGCTCGTCCTCCGCGGCGACGAGTTCGAGGGCGTGCTCTGGAACGGGCCGGTGCTGACGCTCGAGTCGCGGCAGCTGCGCCGGCTCGGCCAGGACGTGCTCGCCGACGACTTCGACATCGAGGCAGCCGTGGCCCGGCTGCGCGGCGCAGGCGACCGCTCGCTCGGCGAGGCGCTCCAGGATCAGCGGCTCGTCGCCGGGATCGGGAACATGTGGATGGCCGAGGCGCTCTGGACGATTCAGGTCTCGCCCTGGCTGCGCGTCGCAGACGCAACGGACGACGGTGCTGCGCGACGCGGTCGCGGCCGCCCGGCGGCTGATGCAGGAGGCGCTCGCGACCGGCAGGCCCGGCCGCCAGGTCTACCGGCGCGCGGGCAGGCCGTGCCTTCGCTGCGGCACGATCGTTCGCTCGCGGGGGCAGGGCGACCACAACCGGACGGCGTACTGGTGCCCGACGTGCCAGGCAGGAGCGGGACCGCCGGGGGAGTAAGCAGGACGGATGGCGGTCCGCGCTCCGCACCTTCACCTCACCCTCCGCTCCTTCTGTCTGGGAGCCTTCGTCTTCCTCGGCCGTGCGCTCGAGGAAGGCGACGACCTGCCGTTCGCCTTCGAGGAGCACGTCCAGCGGGGCGGGCCGGCGCTCTACGAGTACCGGCCGCTCGTGCGGACGTTCGTCGAGTCGCGGGCGAGTGCGCTCGAAGGCCGGGAGGACGCGCGGATCGCGCTCGACGAGCTGCTGCGGGAGCCGGCCGCCGCGATCTTCGCGCGCGCGCACGCCGGCCCGAGGCCGTCCGAGGAGCAGGCGCTCTTCCGCACCGTCCTGGTCTCCCTGCTGATCTCGACCGCCGAGTCCTGCGGCGGCTTCGACTGGGACGACACCTCCTTCGAGCGCGCCTACGCGGAGCTCGAGACCTCCCTGTTCGGCACCGAGCGCGCCTATGCCGCTGTTGCGCCGCTCGTCGGGATCTCGGTCGTGACGCAGGTCGAGCTCGGTGGGGGGATCCGCATTCGCGCTGCCGCGACCGGCGAGCTCGCCCACCACTGGCCCGAGGCGCAGGGCCTGCTCCCGCGCGACTTCGGGCGCGAGGTCGACCGGTACTGCGTGCTCGAGCTGGAACGCGGTCTCGAGGCCGGGCGCGGAGCCGCCCGACGCGCCCGCCGAGCTTGCGGACGCCGTCTCCGCGATCCGCCTCGCCACCGGGGCTCCCGTCGCCGCCGGGCCGGTCCTGTTCGAGCGGCTCGACTGGCGGCCGTTCGGGATCCAGCCGGTCCTGCCGATCGCGGCCACGCAGCCTCCGGGCGAGCCGACGCGGCTCGACTCCTTCCGCGCCGAGCTCGCGCGCGAGCTGCTCTCACGCCTGGGGCTCGCCGACGCCGACACTGCGCTCGCCGAGGCGCTCGATCGCTGGGAGCTCTCGCTCTTCCAGCACGAGCCGTTCCGTTCCGAGCAGCTCCGCGGCGCTCTCGCCGGCCTGCTCGGCCAGACCTGGGAGCTGCGCGCCGCGGTGCTCCTCGGCGACTCGAGCGAGGAGCGTCGCGCCATTCACGCCGCGCTGCGTGCGCTCGCCTCGGGCGAGCAGGCGTCGCAGCGGGCCGAGGACGCCGTCCGGCGCTCGCTCGTCGAGACGCTCCGCCACGGTGACCGCGTCGCGCTCGTGCGCTCGCTCGACGACGTGCTGCTCGGGTTGCGGACGGCGCCGCGTCTGGCCGAGACGGCTTAGCCCGTCTGGCAGATCAGCATGCCGATCAGTCCCGTACCAGCGCCGTGCGCAGGCGCTCGACCACCTCCTCGTTGTCGCTCTCAGGCTGACGTCGCTCGCGCGTCCACGATTCCGCCTCGCGCAGCAGCCCCCGCAGCTCCGCGAGTAGCTCGCCGGGCGCCGCGCCCTCGCGGTCGAGTGCGTCGATCCGGTCGAGCCGGGCGAGGACACGAGCTTCCTCCATGGAGACGACGCTAGCGCTCAGGTCGTGACAGGAGACTCGCGCTTCCGTCACAAGTGTGTGCCGATTTAGTATCTCCGCGACCAGGGCACTGATCGCCCGGCTCGAGGACCTCGATTACGGCGACGGCGGAGCCGCAGTAACCGTAGGGTGAAGGAAAAGCGGCTGTACCCTTGAAAGGCGCTCCCACATGGGACTCATGCGTCTGCTACCGCGCCCGAATGTTCGAGCGCACACCACCACCGAGGAGAAGTCGTTGCAGAGGGTGATCGTGTTCGCCAACCAGAAGGGAGGCGTCGCGAAAACGACGACGACGCTGAACCTTGCCGTCGCCTTCAAAGAGCAGGGTTTCCGCGTGCTCGTCGTCGACCTCGACCCGCAGGGAAACCTGACGATGAGCCAGGGCATGAACCCGGACGCGATCGAGCGCTCGATGTTCGACGTGCTCGTCCACCGGCTGCCGATCTCGGAGATCATCCACACCGCCGAGGTGGACGTCGCCGTCTCCTCGATCGACCTCGCCGGCGCCGAGCTCGCGCTCAGCTCGATGATCGGCCGCGAGCGCGCGCTCGAGAAGTCGCTGCTCGAGGTGAGGGACAGCTACGACTTCATCATGATCGACACGCCGCCGTCGCTCGGCCTGCTGACGATCAACGCCTTCGTCGCCGCCACCGGCGTGATCGTGCCGGTGCAGTGCGAGTACCTCTCGCTGCGCGGGCTCGTGCAGCTCGAGAACACGCTCGCGATGGTGCGCGAGAACCTGAACCCCGACGTGAAGATCGAGGGGATCCTGCCGACGATGTTCGACCGGCGCACGCTGCACTCGCGCGAGGCCGTCGAGATCCTGGAGGAGAGCTTCGGCGACCTGGTCTTCAAGACGCGTATCCGCAAGACTGTCCGCTATGCCGAGGCGCCCGTGAAGGGGCAATCCGTGCTGAAATACGATCCGTCCGGGACGGCGGCCGAGGGCTACCGCGATCTGGCGAAGGAGGTGCTCGATGGCGCGAAACCGCGCGAGCATGCGTGAGGGCCCGCTCGCGGAGCTCTTCCGTGCGACGGAAGCCGCCCAGCGGCAAGCGGAGGGACAGGAGCCCGCCACGCCTCCGGTCACCCCCGAGGAGCCGCAGGAGAAGACGGTCGAGCACGTCCCCGATTTCGCCAAGGAGGCGCCGCGTCGCGGCTGCCCCTGCGCCCGTTCCCGCACCGCCTGCGCCGCCGCCGGTGACGCCGAAGCGCGAGGAGCCGGCCGCCGCCGCGCCGCCCGCACCTGCGCCGGCACCCCCGGCGCCGCCGCCTGCCCGCGAGCCGGTCTACGAGCCGTACGAACCGCCCGTCACCCGCTACGAGGCGATGCCCGAGCCCGCGCCCCGGCTCGAGTACGCGGCCCCGCGCGACTCCGCCTCGTATCTCGCGGTGATCCGCGTCGCCGGAGTCGGCGGCGCCGGCCTGAACGCGCTCAACCGGATGATCGACGCCGGCATCTCGCAGGTCGAGTTCGTCGCGGTCAACACCGACATGCAGCAGCTCCAGCTCTCGGACGCGCCGGTGAAGATCCACATCGGCCGCGATCTCACCCTGGGCCTCGGCTCCGGCGCGGAGCCGGACATCGGCCGCCGCGCCGCCGAGGAGAGCTACGACCAGATCAAGAACGCGCTCCGCGGCTCGGACATGGTCTTCGTGACCGCGGGCGAAGGCGGCGGCACCGGCACGGGCGCCGCTCCGATCGTCGCGCGGATCGCGCGCGAGCTGGGTGCTCTCACCGTCGGCATCGTCACGACGCCGTTCCGCTTCGAAGGCACGCGCCGGATGGGCTCGGCGACGCAGGGGGTCGAGGAGCTTCGCGCAGCCTGCGACACCGTGATCGTGATCCCGAACGACCGCCTGCTGGAGGTGCTCGACCGCTCGACGTCGATGCTCGACGCGTTCAAGATCGCCGACGACGTCCTCCGCCAGGGCGTCCAGGGCATCACCGACCTGATCACGATGCCCGGCCTGATCAACCTCGACTTCGCCGACGTGCGCACGATCATGTCCGACGCCGGCTCCGCGCTGATGGGGATCGGCTTCGCCACCGGCGACGACCGCGCGAAGCAGGCCGCCGAGCGTGCGCTCAAGTCGCCGCTGATCGACACCGAGATCGTCGGCGCCCGCGGGATCCTGCTCTCGATCGCGGGCGGCGAGGACCTGACGCTGCTCGAGGTGAACGACGCCGCCGAGGTCGTCCGCCAGGCCGCGACCGACGACACGAACATCATCTTCGGAGCCACCGTCGACGAGCGCCTCGCCGGCCAGGTGTGGGTGACCGTCGTCGCCACGGGCCTGGGCGGCACCCGCCGCCGCATGACGCCGACCTTCACCGGCGTACACGAGCCCCACACGCAGCGAAGACCCGCTCGAGCCGCCGAGCTTCCTGCGCAGCTAGCCGTCTCCATCCGAGCGCGGTGTGGTGCGCTGCGCCAGAGTAGTCTGCTATCGTACTAATTAGTACTGATGCAGACGAAAGGAGCGACGATGAAGACTCACACCGTCACGACCGTGCTCGATGCCCCGAAGGGTCACGTCTTCGACTACCTCTCGAGGGTCGAGAACCTCCCGGAATGGGCCTCGGAGTTCGCGCGCGAGCTGAGGTACGAGGAGGGGAAGGCCAAGGTCGTCAACGGCCTCGGCGAGTTCTACTTCTCGATCGCGGCGGACGAGGAAACGGGCGTGATCGACATGTACGCCGGGCCGACCGAGGAAGAGCTCGGCGTGTTCCCGACTCGAGTCGTGTCGCTGCCCGACGGCCGCAGCGCGTACAGCTTCACGATGTTCCAGGCTCCCGGCATGCCCGACGAGTTGTTCGAATCGCAGTACCAGTCACTGCTGCGGGAGTTCGAGAACATTCGGCGCGTGTTTGCGTGACGACGAGCACGCTCGGCCGCGACGACCTCGGCTTCCTGCTCGCGAAGGCGACACAGCGATGGAACGAGCTACTCGCCGAGGCCTTCGCACGGGCGGGCTATGCCGATGTCCGCCCCTCGTACGGCTCGGTCCTGCTGCCGTTGTTCGAGGAGGATGGCCTGCAGATGGGCGAGCTGGCGCGCCGTTCCCGGCTGAGCAAGCAGACGATGACGACACTCGTCCGCCGGGTCGAGCGTGACGGGCTCGTCTCTCGGCGGGTCGATCCGGCGGACGCGCGCGCCACGTTGGTCTTCCTGACCGAGCGGACGCGACAGTTCGAGCCGGTGGCCGCGGAGGTGCTACGTCAGCTGGACGGCGCCGTTCGCTCCCAACTGAGTCCCGCCGCCGTCGCAAGCCTCAAGGACTCGTTGCGCGAGCTCACCGCGCTCGACGTGGACTAGACGAGCGGGGCGAGCACGGTCGCGCCGAAGGCGGCGCCGAGCGCGAGACAGCCGCACACGCTCACCGCGGCCGTGTGCCAGCGGCGTGCGTCGGTCCGGCAGCCGGCGAAGTAGAGGAGGCTGCCGCAGCCGAGCGTGAAGGTCGTCAGCGTCTCGACGACGCCGAAGGCGATTCCGGCGGAGAGGGCGAGGTCCGATCCGACCCCCTGCGCGGCCAGCACGAACGCGATGGCGGCACTCGCGACGCCGACGTTGCCCGGGGTGATCGGGAGCAGTCCCGCGAGGTCGAGCGCGGGGATGATCAAGAGCGCGACGGCGAGCGGATTGTCGATCCCAAAGGCAGCGGCGATTGCAGCCGCCGCGGCAATGCGCATCCCCATTCCGAGCCCGATCCAGCCGGCGATCTGCGCGGCGGCGCGGGGGCACTGTCCGAGAACGCGAAAGGCGTCGAGCACGTGTGAGAAGCGCCTTCCGGGTCGTGAGTCGCGAGCGCGCCAGGCGACTGCGATCGCGGCTGCGACGCCGAACAGCAGCAGCGCGATGGGCCAGCGCGGAAGCTGCCCGATTGCCGAGCCGAGCGCGAGCACGAGCGCGAGCCAGAGCAGGCGGATGGCGCCGAGCGACGCGGCGACCCCTCCTGCCGTCCAGATCCGTCCCTCGTTCGGGAGCACACGCGCGAAGAGCGCGAAGCGGACGGCGCTTCCGATCCGCGCGGGCGCGACGGCATTGACGAGCGAGCCGGTGCAGTAGCGGGCGGTCGCGTCCGGGCGCGTGGTCGTCCCGCCGCAGCGCGTCAAAGCCGAGGCCCAGCCCGATGCCGATGCGCACAGCGAGGCTCCGAACGCGAAGGCGGCGACCCAGAGCCAGCCGGCGTCAGCCGATCCGAGCCCGTCGACGGCGTCGGCGACCCGGTCACCGAGCAGCTGCGGCATGGTCACGATCGCAATGAGCACTGCGATCGAGCCCACGAACATGGCAGCGTGACGTTTCCGCAGTTCGAGTTCCAGGTGCATCTAGATCAGTCTTCGGTATCGATCATGGGTTCCTGAAGGGGTAATCGGCATACCTGCCAGATCTTTACGCTTTGTTCATGCAGGGAGCGATCGCCGCTGGAAATTCGATAACCGCCGAGGCAGGCGCGAAGGTGCTCGCGGAAGGCGGCAATGCGATCGACGCCTGCATAGTAGCCGCCTTTTCCGCAGCCGTTACCGAGGGCCCTTTGACCGGTCCCGCCGGCGGCGGCTTCCTGCTCGCCTGGGTCGACGGCGAGGCGACCGTGCTCGACTGCTTCTTCGCGGCGCCCAGCCGTCCGCTCGGCGAGATGGAAGAGATCGTGATCGACTTCGGCGACGCCTCGACGCAGATCTTCCACGTCGGCGAGGCCTCGGTCGCGGTGCCGGGCCTCGTCGCCGGCCTCGAGGAAGCGCAGCGCCGGTTCGCGAGCATGCCCTGGCCGCAGCTCGTCGAGCCTGCGATCGACCTGGCCAAGCGCGGGGTGGACGCGACGGAGGCGCAGCGCTTCCTGCACCTGATCCTGACGGGCATCCTGCAGCGCGACGACGGCGGCCGCCGGATCTACGGCGTGCCGGGGCGAATCGAGACGGCAGACTTCGTCCCGACGCTCGAGCGGATCCGCGACGGCGGCTCGGAGGCCGTCGCAGAGCTGATCCCGGAGCTCGCCGACGACATCGCGGCTTACCGCGTCGCCACGCCCGAGCCGCTGCGCACGCGCATCGGCGAGGTCGAGGTCCTGACGACGCCCCCGCCTTCGCGCGGCGGTGCGATCGTCGCCGCCGCGCTCGAGCGCCTCGCGAGCGCGGAGACGCTCGACGAGCGCGCCCGCGCGCTCCAGCACGGTTACGCGGCGGCGCCGCCACTGACGGTCGCCGGGACGACGCAGATCTCCGTGATCGACGCCGACGGGAACGCCGCCGCGCTCTCTTCGACGCTGGGCTCCGGCTCGGGCGTCTTCCGCGGCGGCACGCAGCTGAACAACATGCTCGGCGAGCTCGACGTCATCGGCCACGGCCCCCGTGCGGCCGGCGAGCGGCTGCCGAGCATGATGACGCCGACGCTCGTGCTCGAGGACGGCCGGCCGCGCCTCGCACTCGGCAGCGCCGGCTCCGTTCGGCTCGCCGGAGCGATCGCGCAGGTCGCCGACACGGTCCTCCGCGGCACGCCGGTCGAGGAGGCGATCGACCGCCCGCGCATCCACGTCGACGGCGACGTCCTCCACCTCGAAGGCGGGTTGACGGAGCTCGCTCCCGAGGGCTGGGAAACCGTGCGCTGGGCGGGCCGCAACCTCTACTTCGGCGGCGTCGCCGCGGTCGAGCGCCGGCCCGACGGCAGCCTCGCCGCCGCCGGCGACCCGCGCCGCGGCGGCCACGGGATCGTGGTCGGTTGAGCGTCACGATCCGCGCCGCGCGGCCGGAGGACGCGGCGACCCTCGTCGCGCTCGGAGCGAGCATCGGCCGCGAGCCGGAAGCCTGGCTGCTGAACACCGACGGCTGGCGCAGCGTGACCGAGGAGCGCCGCTACCTGCGCGCGCTGAAGCGCCACCCGGACGCGGCGGTGTTCGTCGCCGACGACGACGGCGCCATCGTCGGCCGCCTCTCCGTCGCCCGCGATCCGCACTCCGCCAGCCGTCACGTCGCCGATCTCGGCCTGATGGTCGCCGCGAGCCATCGCCGCCGGGGTGTCGGCCGAGCCATGCTCGAGCAGGCGGTCGCCTGGGCCCGCGACGCGGGCATCCACAAGCTCGAGCTGCACGTCTTCCCCTGGAACGAGCCGGCGATCAAGCTCTACGAGCAGTTCGGCTTCGAGCGCGAGGGCCTCCGCAAGGATCACTACCGCCGCGGCACCGAGTACGTCGACGCGATCCTGATGGCCCTACGCCTGGAATAATCGCCCCATGCCTGAATTCACCTCATACGCGCACGGAACCCCGTGCTGGGTCGACGTCACGAGCCCCGAGCTCGACAAGACGATCGAGTTCTACAAGGGCCTCTTCGGCTGGGAAGCCGAGAAGGATCCGCGGCCCGAAGCGGGCGGTTACACGATGTTCACGCTGGACGACAAGTTCGTCGCCGCCGGCAGCCCGCCGCAGCAGGAGGGGATGCCGTCGTACTGGACGACGTACATCGCGAGCGACGACGCCGACGACACCGCGGCGAAGATCCGCGACGCCGGCGGCACGGTGTTCATGGACCCGTTCGACGTCTTCGACTCGGGCCGGATGACGGTCGCGCAGGATCCGACCGGAGCGACCTTCGGCGTCTGGCAGGCCAATGGGCACATCGGCGCGCAGCTCGCCAACGAGCCGGGCACGCAGCTCTGGAACCAGTGCCACACGCCCGATCCCGCGCGCGCGACCGAGTTCTACGTCGCCGTCTTCGGCTACGAGGTCGACGAGATCGACATGGGCGGCGAGCAGCCGTTCCGCGTGCTCAAGGTGAACGGCAGGGGGATCGGCGGCGTGCGCGAGCCTGTCGCAGGCGAGCCGCCGTCCTGGTCGGTCACGTTCGCCGTCGCAGACGCGGACGAGACCGCGGCGCGCGCGAAGGAGCTCGGCGGCACCGTGCTGATGGAGCCGTTCGACCTGCCCGAGATCGGCCGGCTCGCCGTGGTTCAGGATCCGGCCGGCGCCGTCTTCCAGATCATGAAGAGCGCCGGGCCACCGCTCGAGCCGCCGTCTTAGAGCTCGCGGCGCAGAACTGAAGCAACGGCGCGGAGCGCGACCTGCGTGTCCGCGAGCTCGGGCTCTCTCGTCGTCAGCCGCTGCAGCGCCAGACCGGGCAGCAGAAAACCCCGGAACACGCCGGAAGGATGCTGCACCGCCTTCCAGAGCTCCATCGTCACGCCGATCGAGAGGACCGCGACGACGGCGCCGGTCAGCGCGGGTGCGCCGATGCTCGGCGCCAGGCGGTCGAAGGCCGCGGTGACCGGAATCGCCAGCGCCGCGAAGTTCGTGCCGCAGCGCGGCGAGAAGCGGCTCGGCCGCACCGCGCCCGTCCACGTGGTCTCGAGCGAGCGCTCCTCGGCGGCGGCGATCGCGCGGTGCTCGGCGCCGTGCAGGCGCAGCGTGCGTCCGCGGAAGAGCCAGAGGATGATCAGCACCGTCGTCAGGATTCCCGCCGGCAGCTCGAGGCGGCCCGGGAGCGCGACGAAGCAGAGCGGCGCCAGGATCGCGACGAGGAGGAAGAGGCGCTCGCGCACAGCCGGCGACCCCGCGTCCGCGCACGAGCGGCGTCATCGACGCCACCAGCTGCATCAGGCCGCGCAGGAGCGGGATCCGGACAGCCGCCGAGCGCCGGCTCGGCATCTCGCCCTCGTGCAATTCACCCGTGTTGGTCGCGAACGCCCAGAAGCGCTCGCTGACGATCACGACGCCGTTCGGACGGGCCATGCCGCCGAGCTTCGGCAGCGAGTTTGCGCGGTCGGCGCGTGCGAGAACGTCGGCGGCGAGAGCGTCCACCTACACATAGTCGCCGAAAAAAGGCCGTCCGGCGAGTGCCGGACGGCCTAATCCCTCTCGTGGTGCGGCCTACTTAGTAGCGGCCGCGGCCAAAAAAGCCCAGCAAGGCGAGCACGAGCACGACGATCAAGATGATCCAGAGCAAGCTCATTCGGTGCTCCTTTCGTGACCCTGTCGTTGCGACACACCTCGTGTCCTGTTCTTCCCCTAGCCCGAAACCTCACACCTGCGGAGGTGACGTTTCGGGCCGTTGTGACGTATAACGGGCGTGATGGACTTTTTGAAACGGGTGGCGTTCGTCGCGGCGCTCGCCTTGCTCGTGATCGCCGCACTGGTCGGAACGGCTGACCGTTCGGCAGCCGAGACCGCGAAGACGCAGCGTCTCGCCGCCTTCGGCTCGTGCGGCCAGCTGCTCGCCTACGCGAAGTCGAACGCGAGCCGCTTCGTCGGCCCCTACGGGCTCGGCTCGCCGTTCCTCCGTGGCGGGATCGAGACGACGACGCGAGCCGCCGATGCCAGCGCGCCCAAGCAGGGCGTCGACTTCTCCGGCACGAACGTGCAGGAGGAGGGCGTCGACGAGCCCGACATCGTCAAGACGGACGGCAACACGCTCTTCGCACTCGCGAACGGGAAGCTGAACGCCGTCGACGTCAGCGATCCGACGCCGCGCCTGCTCGACACGCTCGCGCTCAACGCCAACATGACCCACGAGCTGCTGCTGCACGGCGACCGCCTCATGGTGCTCTCGCGCGGCGGCTACTGGATCGAGCCGCTGCCGGCGATCGCCGCGAGGATCGCGCCCTGGCAGCCGGCGCAGTCGATTCTCTCCGAGGTGAACGTGTCCGATCCGAAGCGGCTCCGCCTCGTCCGCACGCTCACGCTCGACGGCTCGTACGTGTCCGCGCGGCTCGTCGGCAGCAGCGTGCGGATCGTCACCTCGGCGCAGGTGCCGAGCAAGCTGCCGTTCGAGCAGCCGACGGCCGGGACGCCGGAGGATCTCGCCGCCGCGACGAAGAAGAACCGCGCCGTCGTCGCCTCGTCGCGCGTCGGGAGCTGGCTGCCGACCTACCGGATCAAGCGGGCCGGAGCGAAGGCCGGGCAAGCCGCACGCGCTCGTCCAGTGCCGCCACGTGCGCCGCGCCACTGCATTTTCGGGCCTCGGCATGCTCACCGTGCTCACGGTCGACCTGACGAAGGGGCTCGAGCCCACCGATTCCGTCGCCGTGATGACGGACGGCCGGATCGTCTACGCGTCGCCCGAGAGCCTCTACGTCGCGACCGAGCGCTGGGCCGACCGGCCGAGCCCGGACAAGCCGATGGTGGAGCAGAACGGCGTCCGCACCCAGATCCACAAGTTCGACATCTCGAGCCCGCAGCGGACGCAGTACCGCGGCAGCGGCGACGTCGCGGGTTACCTGCTGAGCCAGTGGTCGCTCTCCGAGTACAAGGGCGTGCTGCGCGTCGTCAGCACCGAGAGCCCCGCGTGGTGGACCGGCGCCCAGCCCGAGTCGGAGTCGTTCCTGACGACGCTGCGCTCGAGCGGCGGCGCGCTCGTCCAGGCCGGCCGGATCGGCGGGCTCGGCAAGGGCGAGCGCGTCTACGCGGTGCGGATGATCGGCGACACCGGCTACGTGGTCACGTTCCGGCAGATCGACCCGCTCTACACGGTCGATCTCTCGCTGCCGGAGCGCCCGCGCGTGCTCGGCGAGCTGAAGATCCCGGGCTACTCGGCGTACCTGCACCCGATCGGCGAGGACCTGCTGCTCGGCGTCGGCCAGGACGCGACCGAGGAGGGCCGTCCGACCGGCACGCAGCTCTCCCTGTTCGACGTCTCCGATCTCCGGAAGCCGACGCGCCTGCACACGGCGCATCTCGGCCTGGGCTGGTCGGAGGCGGAGTCCGACCACCACGCGTTCCTCTACTGGCCGCGCACGGGGTTGATGGTGATCCCGTTCGAGCAGCGAGCCGTCGGCTACCGAGTCGGCCGCGCGCGCGGGATCGTCGCAGCCGGCCGCATCGACCACGAGGCGGGGAAGCTGAGCTACACGCCGGGCGTCCGCCGCTCGATGGTCGTCCGCGACAGCGTGCTGACGGTGTCAGACGCGGGCGTCAAGTCGAGCTCGCTGGCGACGCTGGCCGAGCGCGGCTGGGCCGCGTTCCCGCCGGCCGAAGCGCCGAGACCGCAGCCGCTGCCCTAGCGCCTTAGTACGGTCGCGTCGTGGATATATCGGCGGCAGCGACCGAGGCGGAAGTCGTTCTCTCGGAGCCTGCGCCCGATCGGCTGGCGCTCGGCGCGTTCGTCGGGCGCGGTGCTGATCGGCGGCAGCAACTTCGTCGCGGTGAGGTACAGCAATCGCGAGCTCGACCCGCTCTGGGGCGCCACTCTGCGCTTCGGCCTGGCGGCGGTGGTCTTCGGCGTGCTCTGCGCCGCGCTGCGGCTGCCGCTCCCGCGCGGGCGCATGCTCGGCCTGGTGGTGCTCTACGGACTGCTCGGCGTTCGCAGCCGCGTATGGGTGTCTCTACTGGGCGTTGCAGGAGGTGCCGGCCGGGATCGGCGCGGTCGTGCTGGCCGTCGGCCCGCTCCTCGATGCTGCTGCTCGCGGTCGCGCACCGGATGGAGCGGTTCAGCGGCCGCGCGCTCGCCGGCGCGCTCGTCGCGCTCGTGGGGTCGGTGGTGATCTTCTTCCAGCCGAGCGAGATCGCGTTCGGCTGGGGCTCGCTCGTGCTGCTCGCGCTCGCGGCGTTGTCCGCCTCCGAGGCGGTCGTGATCTCGAAGGGGATCGGCCGGCAGCATCCGGTGGTGATGAACTTCGTCGGGATGACCGCCGGCGCGGCCGTCGTTGCTGGTGGCGTCCGTGGTGGCCGGCGAGCGGCTCGCTCTCCCCGCCGAGGGCAAGACGCAGCTCGCGCTGCTCTACCTCGTCGCCGCGACGGTCGGCCTCTTCCTCTGCGTGCTGATCGTCGTCCAGCGCTGGACCGCGTCGTCGACCGCGTACATCTTCGTGCTGATGCCGATCGTCGCCGTCGTGCTGGGATCGCTCGTCGCCGACGAGCCGATCACGCTGACGACGATCCTCGGCGGTGGCGTCGTGTCTGCCGGCGTCTACCTCGGCGCGCTCGCGCGCCGCAGCCCACTGGGCTCGTCGTAATCCGCTCGAGGGCGCGCCGTCAGACCGGTCGGCCGCGCGCGCGGGATCGTCGCGGCCGGCCGCATCGACCACGAAGCGGGGAAGCTGAGCTACACGCCCGGGCGTCCGCCGCTCGATGGTCGTCCGCGACAGCGTGCTGACGGTGTCAGACGCGGGCGTCAAGTCGAGCTCGCTGGCGACGCTGGCCGAGCGCGGCTGGGCCGCGTTCCTGCCGGCTGAAGCACCGAAGCCGCTGGCGTAGCCAACTAAGCCTCAGCGGGCTGTTGCCGAAGCAAGCACGTGCCCCCGCTTGCGGGAGAGCCACCGTCCCTTTCGGACATGTATGCTGTTTGCGCGCAGGTGGACGACCAGGACGAGAGAGCGTGTTCGGCCACGACGAGTCGCTGAACACGTAGGACAACGCCCCGCGGTTGCGCGGTACGTCCGTATCAATTTCCTGCTCGCTCATCTACCGCCCCGACACGCCGGCGCTCGCCGGATCTCGGAGGGGGTGCGTGGGTAGCTCCCACGCCCCCGGCATTGGACATAGCCCCCGGGGGCCTAAGTTAAGGAGCAGACCCAAGTGACTGATCTGATTACCCTCGCCGAAGAGGACGCAATGCCGGTTACGCCGCTCGCTTCCCTGCAGCGGCTCCCGAAGACGCCTGCCGTCCGGAGCCTCGATACCCGCCTCTCGGATCTCGGCGTCTCCGCGGCGATGGCTACGGCTCTCGCTCGCGCCGTCGTCGATCCCGCAGATGCCCGCCGCCGCCTTGACCGGCTCACGCCGATTCGCGTGCCGGGCGGGATCGTCTACGCGCTCGAGACGACGGTGTGGGCCACGGCAGTAGTGCCGTACTTGGTCAACAACCGGGAGGCGAGCGATCGTCACTTCCCGGCAGGCGTCAAGATCGGCACGACGGAGGCGGCGCGGTACCGCCCGCTCCGGCCGCCGCTCTGATGCTGCCGACGGCGGGGCGCGCCTCGAGATCGAGGCTGCTAAGCCGGAGCACCTCGTGTGGTCGCTCGAGCGCTCCGCGAAGTTCCTCCTGGAGCACAACAACCTCGCCGACTCGATCGGCGAGCAGGGCGTGATGCAGCACGTCACGCTCGCGGTGATCGACGTCGCCTTCGAGAACGGCGACGACACCGTCACGGTCATGGGGAGCGTAGACGGCAGCAGCCGCATCAATAGCGCACACCACAACCTCGGCCTGACGCCGACTGAGGTGCTGTTCGGGTTCTCGCGCGACGAGCGGGCCCACAGGCAGTTCATCTCGCAGACCCTCGACAACCTCGACCGCCCCGTCACGACGTCGCGGCCGACGACCTGAAAAAGCTGCGGTCTCTCGAGATCCCGGCGCGTGTCTTCGTCAAGTTCGAGCCGGACCCTGTAACGCCGGTGACGTTCGCGAAGGCGGTCGACTCTTTCGTCCACCTCGTGCACGTGGAGCCGCCGAAGCCGTGGGATGACGCTGCAAGCCTCGATGCGAAGGCCGACAGTGTTCTCAACGAGCTCCACGGGCAGGGGCAGATCACACCGAAGCGGAAGACCTACTACGAGGGCATGCTCTCGCCCGAGGAGGCCAAGGCGAGCAAGTTCCCGGCGTACCTCGACGAGCGCGCGCTCGAGATCGTCGCCATGATCTCGAGCGACAAGCCGTCGATTTACAAGGCGGTCCGCGACGGCGTTCTCTTGATCTCGAAGCGGGGCGGTGTGGTGCGCCGCGAGCCGAAGGCGCAGATCGCAGTCGAGCTGGCACTCCGCGGCATCCGGTCCAACCTCACGAAGGCCGACGCGAAGGGGGCGCGTGACACCCTCAAGGACGTCTACCTCTCGGGCGACACTTGGGGAAAGAACCTCAAGCCGACCGGGCAGACTCCGGAGGACCTCCGCGACGACGCCCTCGCGGAGCTGAAGGACGGAAGCCCGGGCGACGCCTGCCGCGTGATCGCAGCCCAGGGGGCTTTCTGGCTAGCCGTCCAGCGCATCCTGCGCGAGGCGAGGTTCTTCGACACGGACAAGAACCTGCGGGACGGCCGCACGCCATCGCGGGTGGTCGCGGACCTCATGTCGTCCGAGTGGGGGATCAACCTCCTGTACCGCGCGATCGTCGATGGCCGGGACCACGTGCCTGTCCAGCGCGTCGACTCCGGCGGCGCGCGCCAGAAGAGTCCGCAGAACCGGATCCTCGAGGCTGACCACAAGTGGCTCCGGGGGCAGGTCGTCCCACAGCAGTCGCCAGCGTCGGGCGGCACGGCGACGGCGGACGCGTCGTCTGCGACGAACGGGCCGGCCCTGCCCGACCGCCTGCTCCTGACGCGCCTCAGCGAGCTGAGGAAGGCGGTCGAGAACCTCGAAGACAAGCACGACGCTCTCCGGGCCGTCACTGACGCGAGCGACAATGTGCTCGTCGACTTCGACGGGATCGCCGAGGAGGACGCCGAGGACATCAGGAAGCGGCTCGAGGCCCTGCGGACGCGTCTCGCTGTCTACGGCGCGACCTGGTCCCGCCGTAACGCCGAGGCCCCCGCCGCGGATCCCGACGATGAGGCCGGGGAGGCATAGCGACATGAGCACAATGACCGTGACGCGCTACAGGTCCCTTTGCAGGTACGCCGGCGACTGGCTCGACACGCCGATCGTCAGGAAGTTCTCCGTCGACGAGATCTGCGACATCGTCGCCCGATCGGGCGTGTACATCATCTGCGAGCCGCTTGAGCGGGTTCAGTACGTCGGCTCCGTCCACCGACCAGGCAGTGCCGCCGGCGTCGCCGACCGCCTTCGCGAGCACCTCCGCGAGCCGCACAAGCGGCTCGGCTGGAACACGGTATGGGTCCTCCCGCTCCTCGACGCGACGCCGCGGGCGGTCGTACGCTCAGTCGAGGCGTGCGTCGGCGCCGAGCTCTGCCCGATCGGGGAGGGACGGCTGCCGCGCCTCTAGCAGTTGACGACGCTCGCCGCCGGATACTCAGTGGCCAGCACCGGCGGCAGGCCGACATGCGGGGGTTTCACGACGGCGGCGAGCGTCCAGCCGGCAGCGTCCTCGACGAACACCAGGATCATCTCGCGCCCCTGACACCGCTTCGCCGCCCCCTCAACGCACTGAGCGACCTGCTTGAGATCCCCGGTGTACATCGCGGCGACGAAAGGCGCGCTGCGCCCGTGCGCCGACTGCTCAAGTCGGACGCTCAAGTTCCCCGGCTTGCTGATTGTCGTGACGTAGAAGTCATCGGGATCCTCGTTGAAGGCCTCAGCGAGGAGGTCCCGAACCGGGTTCCACTTCGTATTGCTTACCTTCGAAGCGTCGATGTGCGAGGCCGCCGCGCGGATCGACGCTGCCAGAGAAAACGCGCTCATGTGTCGATCATGATGACTACGGCGTCGGACGCGTCCTTGAGTGCACAAGAGAGCGGATTCGGTCTGCCGCACAGATTGCGTCCTCGTGCTCCCACACCCGGATGATGCCCCAGCCCGCGGCATTCAGGCGCATTTCGGTGTCGCGATCACGACGTTGATTCGCCTCGAGCTTCGCGCGCCACCACTCGGCGTTCGCCGCGGGCCATGTCGCGTGCTCTGGGCAGCAGTGCCAGAAGCATGAATCAACGAACACCGCCACCCTCGCCCTCGTAAACACGACGTCCGCTTCGCGTCGGACCTCCGCTAGCGGACGCTGGTGGACGCGATACCTGAGGCCGAGAGCGTGCAGCGCGCGTCGAAGTTCGAGCTCAGGTCGGGTGTTGCGCTGCCGCTGTCGCTTCATGCGCGCGAGAGCGTCGGGAGACGAAGCCGTAGGGGTCTCGATTTTCGTGATGGCTGAAGTGTGCGGTTCGACGCGGCCTACGCCGCGATAGGACGGACTTGCTCAAGGTGTGCAGCAACATCATCCAGGAAACCAGGCACGAACTTAAGCGAGGACTCTCTTGCTCGACGGAGGAATCCCTCCGTCGCCCGCGCGGATAGCGGCGCCACGTCGTAGTTAAGGAATTCCGCGAGATGCTCGTACGGCTGGCGGTCGGGCCACAGGGAAATGTCAACTCGCCGGACGTCGTCCCCGTCGCCCCACGCGGCCTTCGGCCACGGATCTTCTTGGCTGAGCCGGTCATCTCTGCTCGCGCCTTCGTACGGCCGAGGATCGAGGAGACGTTCTCCGACCCATCTCGCAAGCGGGACGCTGACGGCGTTTCCAACGAGCTTCCAGCGTGCCCCTGCCCTGAGCCCAGCGTCTGTCGCGGGTCGCGTCCAGTCCGCGTCGAATCCCTGCAGGCGTTCAGCATCGCGGAGATCGGGCGTACCGATGAAGCCGTTCCTGAATCGGATTGCCGGCGGGGAGGGAATTCCGATCGTCGATCCGCCCTTAAGTGTCGGCACCGCATCCACGGCCCACCCAAGCCCGCGGGTGCCTTCTGTCCAGTAGAAACCGCAAGCGAAGCTCGGTCTGGTCGACTGGCGTTGGTGGCTCCCCAGCGTCGTCGTGGAACAGGACCTCGCGAGGATCCTCGGTACGTGAGGCGAGGAACACGACGCGCTGGCGACGTTGAGGCAGGCCGAAGGACCGTGCGTCGACAACGCGGTAGGCCCACCGAAATCCAAGCTTCTGTAGGCAGCCCGTCAGGTATCGCATCGCCTCGCCGCGTTCGAGCTGGAGCATGAACGGCACATTCTCCAGAAGGAGCCACTTCGGATCGCTGTTCTCGAGAAGGCGGAACACCTCGGACACGAGACTGGACTGTTCGCCACCTATGCCAGCGGTGCGTCCCGCCTGACTGAGATCTTGGCACGGGAACCCACCTGCGACGATCTCCGCGGTCGGGAGCGCGATCAGCTCGCGCACGTCTCCGATGAGGGGGGTCCCGCGAAAGTGCTCGGCGAGGACGGCCTGCGACGCGGCGTCGTAGTCACAGAGAAGCACCGTTCGGTGCCCCGCCTGGTGCAATCCCAGCTCGATTCCGCCGATCCCGGCGAACAAGCCGACAACGGAGAAACCTTGGCAAGGTGGTCCACCCATCACGAGATCGATCGTACGTAGGGGCCAGGACGACTGCGGTGCTAGCGGTTACTCCCTGCACCGCGGGAGGGATTGTGACCGCGCTTCAGCGGCTCATGGAGGTTGTCCGGAGCGACACATCTCGTCAACGTTCCCACTCGACACACTGTGTGGGCGACCTGCGCGGAGTGCGCAGGACGGCACCTACGAGGCGCTGACACCGAGCTCGCCCGCTCGCAAAGCTCGCCTCAGGCAGCGACTGTACGGCGAAGGTGCGCCTACGACGGCACGGTGCTCTCGCGCAAGTCCGAAACTCCTCATGCAAGGGTGCCGAAGCTCGCGTCGGGATATCGTCGTGGGCGGCCAGCTGCGGGCGGGAAGGCCACGCCGCACGGGCCGAGCCGTCAAGCATGGGAAGTATGCTCAGCACGCATTCGACATGGTAGGAGCCGCGTGGCGATAGCCAATCAGCCTGAACTGGATGTTGACAACCTCGAGATCGAGCAACTCGATGAGCCATCGTCGGGCGACCAAGCACTCTCCGATATTAAGCAGCCTTTCGATCCACGCGAGATCGAGGTAGTCACGAAGGGCCTCACCGTTGATCTTCTCCTGAAGCGGCTTGAACGCGATGAATTAACTCTTCAACCCGATTTTCAGCGGGCGGCCGTTTGGACCTTGTCGGCAAAGAGTCGGTTGATCGAATCGATGTTGATCAGACTGCCCTTGCCACTCTTCTATTTCGACGCATCCGACGACGATAATTGGCTCACTGTGGACGGCCTCCAGCGCCTCACCGCCATCAAGGAGTTTGTGGTTGATGGGTCGTATCGGCTCCGGAACCTTGAGTTCTTGGCGAACTTTGAAGGCATGAGCTTCGCTGATCTTCCTAGATCGTTTCAGCGACGTATCGAAGAAACAGAGATTCAGGTTTCACTGATCCAGTCTGGTACGCCCGAGGGTGTCAAGTTCAACCTTTTTAAGCGCATCAACACCGGAGGAATGCCGCTCTCGGCCCAAGAGATACGGCATGCCCTGAATCAAGGCCCTGCAACGCGCCTTCTAGCGGAGCTTGCCGAATCTGAGGCGTTCCGAATGGCGACCGCCGGAAGTATCGCGCCGCGCAGGATGGGTGACCGCGAGCTGGCGCTTCGGTTCTTGGCTTTCTATCGCGCTGGATACCGAGGCTACAGCCGCGACGATTTCGACTATTTCCTACACAGCGAGATGAAAGCTCTTAATGCTGCGTCTGAGAAGGAGTTGAACACTCTGCGGAATCGGTTCCGTTTGTCGATGACGACCGCACACGACCTTTTGGGCCGACACGCCTTTCGGAAAGTGTTTTCCGTCAAGCAAGAGGAGCGGTTTCCAGTGAACAAGGCGTTGTTCGACGCATGGTCGGTAGGGTTCGGCCGCCTTAAGAAAACGGAGCAAGCCACCATCCGTCGAAGGCGAAGGACATTATTTTCGCGGTACGTCGAATTGATGAACGATGAGGACTTCTATGCTGCGATTTCGCAGGGAACTGGACAACCGGCGAAGGTGGCGTTGCGACTTCGGCGAGTAGAAGAAACGATCCAGGACGTGATTTCGTGATCAAGTCCTACTCGGTTGCCAACTTCAAGTCCTACGCCGCCCTCGACATGGCGTTTTCGGGAGCGAACGTTCTGACGGGACTCAACGGGTCCGGTAAGTCCACGCTCGTCCAACCGTTGTTGCTCGCGCGGCAGTCGGCTATGAACGGCTCACTTGAGCACGGCCGGCTGACGCTGAACGGCCCTCTAACGTCCATCGGCACTGGGCAAGACATGATGTTCGAGTTCGCGGAAGTGGAACGAACGACTTTTCGATGGGACGACGTCGAGATCGATATTCCGTATCAGGCTGACGAGAGCGAACTCGACGTCAGTGTGGCCGGCACGCTCGACGACGCGCTACCGCCGTTCGCGCTCATGACGTACATCTCGAACGCGCGTATCCCTCCGCAGGGCCTGTACGAGCGATTCCGCAAGTATGAGACCCCATCCCCTATTGCAGGTGCCTCCGGAGAGGAGGCGCCCGGATACCTCGCGGCTCGTGCAAATATCACAATGCCCGGCGAGCGGTCGATGCGGGACCAAGGCGCCAGCGGCACGCTTCTGGAACAAGTGAACTACTGGGTTAACCAAATCAGTCCTGGTGTATCCGTCAAAACTGATGAGTTTCACCAACTCGACGGCGTCGTACTGCGATTCACCTTCGATGGGAAAGCGGGGGTTCCGACACGGCCTTACCGCGCGGCTAATGTCGGTTTCGGTCTCTCGCACTCACTCAGCATCGTCACGGCGTTGGTTGCGGCCCCTGCCGGCGCGCTCCTGGTCATTGAGGCGCCCGAAGCGAACCTTCACCCGCGAGCGCAGTTGCGTCTCGGGCACTTGATCGGGCAGGCGGCTGGCGATGGCGTTCAGGTGATCGTCGAGACGCACAGCCCTCACATTGTCACGGGACTCGCGCGCGCGGTGTCCTCCGGCTGGCTGCCGCGAAAGGAACTGACGCTCCACTATTGCGTTCGAGATGATGCGGAGACACGGGTAGCTCACGTCCAGGTCAATCAAGCAGGTCGGCTCGCGCACATTGGGGGATACGAGGAGATCCCTGACGAGTACTACCACCAGTTTCTTCTTCTCTGAGTCCGTGCGGATCTGTGTCCGCCGTCGGGATAGACAGTCCCTGGGCAGGCCAGTCCCGGCCGCGTAGGAACGGAAGCCGGCGAGTCGCGGTTGATACTTCCTAGGCGATATGCTTTCACGAGAACCGTCTCCACCTCTTGCCGTCCGACGGCCCTCCTGGCCTGCGAGCACCTGACGACGGTCTCGCTTGCGCACGCGCACGGGGAGGTCGAGCGGCCCGAGGTTTGAGAACGAGCAGGAGAAGCTGATCTTCCGTAAAGGCTCAGCCGAGCCCGCCTATCTCGACAGTCTCTATGCGCCAGGGACACAGTCCTGGAGATCCCCGACCGAACAGCGACTACGAAGGGCCGCCAGCCGCACTGCCGACGCGATCCGCGTTGGCCACGCCGACATCATCTTTCAGGGCGTCTTCGACCCAAGCTTGGCGCGGCATCGCGACTTCCTGACGAAACAGCCGGACGGCGGCCGACGGGACGCCTGCGGTGGTCTAGAGACGGCCGACGGCCGATGTAGGGTCTGCCAGGCAGGCGACGGAGCCGCTCCCGGTTGGGGCGCTCGGAAGAGAGGCGAATCGTGCGGACCATGGTGATCGCTGTGACGGTCGCAGCGCTGCTGCTGGCGGCAGCGGGATGCGGCGGCGGCTCGGACAGCAGCGCAGGCGACTCGACGGCGACGATCGAGAGCACCGACACGACCGACGCCACCGACGCGAGCAGCGGCACGGACACGAGCTCGAGCACCGACGCGACCGACACCGATGGAGACGCGTCGCTCGCCGACTGCACGGAGCTGGCCGATCTGTCCGCGAAGTTCTCCCAGGCACTTGGGGCGGCCACGAGCGGCAGCGGCGCGCCAGACCTGGAGGAGACCGCGAAGGTCTACGAGGAGTTCGCCGACCAGGTGCCGGAGGAGATCCGTGACGCCGTCAAGACGGTCGCGGCGGCGTTTTCGGCCTACGCCGACGCGCTCAAGGACGTCGACCTGACGCCCGGCCAGACACCCGATGCCGACACGCTGGCGAAGATCTCGGCTGCAGTGAACGAGTTCAACGACCCCGAGCTCACGGCCGCGAGCTGCAGAGATCGCAGCCTGGGCGACGAAGAACTGCACCACGGGCGGGTAGCGCGACTCGGACAAGGCGAAGGCGTAGCGGACGCGCCGGCTCCTCGCCCTAGACTCGTCGCATGCGCTCCGGGTTGCTCGGTCTCTCCGTCGGGCTCGCGCTGGCCGACTCCTCGATTGTCACGCTTGCGCTTCCCGAGATACTCGGGCGCTTCGACGTGGGGATCACGACGGTTGCTTGGGTCCTCACCTCCTTCAACCTCGTGCTCGCGCTCGTCGCCGTACCCGCCGCTTTGGTGGCGCGGCGTCGGCCACGCCCAGCGTTCTTCGCCGGCACCGTCGTCTTCGCGGCCGCGTCGCTTGCCTGCGGGCTTGCGGGGTCGTTCGAGCTGCTCGTTGCCGCGCGCTGCGTCCAGGCGGTCGGGGCAGCGTTCGTCGTCGTCGCCGCTCTCGATCTCCTTGCCGAGACGACGGGTAGCCGACCCCGTGCGGCGCGCGTCTGGGTTACTGCAGGCATCCTCGGCGCGGCGTTCGGGCCGGGCGCGGGCGGCATCTTGACGGAGCTGCTCGGCTGGAGGTCGATCTTCTTCGTGCAGGTGCCGCTCGCGCTCGTGGCGCTCGTGCCGCTCGTGGCGCTCCGCGGCGTGGCTGCGCACCCGCCTCGCGCGTCCGTGGGAAGGCCGCATCTGAGCGCGAACGCTGCGTTGCTCCTTCTCTCCGGTGGTCTCGTCGCGGCGCTCTTTCTGCTTGTGCTCCTGCTCGTATCGGGCTGGGGCATGTCCCCAGCGGCGGCTGGGCTCGTGGTCACCGTGATGCCGCTCGCCGCCATCGCGGCGGCGCGCGTTCCGCCGCGCTTGGTCGGCGCCGGGATACGGATGGCCAGCGGCGTCGTCCTCGTCGCCGGCGGGCTGACCGCGCTCGCACTCCTGCCGCGGGCCGGCTGGGCCTGGACGATCGCGCCCCAGCTCCTCGTAGGCGCGGGAATCGGCCTCGCCCTCGCCGCCCTCACCGAGAGAGCCCTGGCCGGCCGCGTCGAACAGGTCGTGCACGGTGGCTGGACGCTCGCCGCACGGCATGCCGGAGTCGTGCTCGGCCTGCTCCTGCTCGCGCCGGTGCTCACGTCGGCTCTCGAACAGAGCAGAGATGAGGCGGTGCGGGCCGGCACCGCCGAAGTGCTCGACAGCCGGATTCCGGCGCTCGACAAGCTGCGCGTGGCGCAGGACGTGCTCGACGAGGTGGACGAGGCCGAGGAGCGAGGAGAGCTGCCGGACGTCTCGGCGGCACTCGAAGACCGGCCGGACGATGATGACTACCGAGCTTTGGTGACCGCCATGGAGGAGCAGCTCGAACGTGCAGTCACGGACGCTTTCTCGACGCCCTTCTTGCTCGCGGCCGCCATGGCGCTCGCCGCGCTCGTCCCGGTGGCGGTCTCACGAGGCGAGCAGCTGTGACTCGCGCTGCGCCTCTCCTGGTCGCAATCGCGGCGGTGGCGGCGGTCGTCATTCCATATGTCGCGCTCGGCGGCGGATCGTACGAGCCCACACCGGTCGCCGATCCGTGCGTGAAGCGTGAATGGCGAGATCCCGGCGACCTGCAGGCCGTGCTGGAGCAAGTCGTGCTCTCGGCGCTCGACGGAGCCGCCTGCGAGCTCGGGACGTCGCGGGAGGAGCTCGTGCTCGCCCTGCGAGACGAGAAGTCGCTGGACGCCTTCGCGGCCGAGCATCAAATCGCCCGCGCGGACGCGGAGCGCGCGCTCCAGGACGGGCTCGAGCGCGCGACCGCCGAGGCGCAGGCGGCAGGCGACCTCTCCGGCTTCGCCGCTTCGCTCATCGCCAGAACAGTCAAGTCCCTGCCGCCATGGCTCATCTTCGACACGCTGGAGCGCCTGCGCGGCTTCCTGCCCGAGTAGGGCCGGATACTCCCTGAGCGATGCGCCTACACGACGCCAGACTTCACCTCTCACCCTCCGACGTCACGGCGTTCCTGGCGTGCGAGCACCTGACGACGCTCTCGCTCGCGCACGCGCGCGGGGAGATCGAGCGGCCCGACGTCGAGAACGAGCAGGCGGAGCTGATCTTCCGCAAGGGGCTCGAGCACGAGCGGGCCTACCTCGAGAGCCTCCGCGCGCAGGGGCTCACCGTCCTCGAGCTCCCCGACCCCGACGGCGACTACGACGGAGCCGCACGCGCCACCGCTGACGCGATCCGCGCCGGCGAGGCGGACGTCATCTACCAGGCCGTCTTCGCGAGCGACGGCTGGCGCGGCGTCGCCGACTTCCTGATGAAGCAGCCGGACGGCACCTACGAGGCGCTCGACACCAAGCTCGCGCGCTCCGCGAAGCCCGCCTACATCCTCCAGCTCCTCTTCTACAACGAGCAGCTCGCGCTGCATCCAGGGGCGCGAGCCGGAGCACATCCACGTCCTGCTCGGCTCGGGCGAGCAGAAGTCCTTCCGCCCGAGCGAGTTCGCCGCCTACTACCGGCGCGTCCGCTCGCGGCTCGAGCGCTTCGTCGCCGACCCGCCGCCGACCGAGCCGTACCCGGTCGACCACTGCTCGATCTGCGACTTCAAGCCCATCTGCGACGCGCGCTGGGACGAGGTCGACCACCTCTCGCGCGTCGCCGGGGTCTACCGGACGCAGATCGAGAAGCTCGCCGCCGCCGGGATCACGACGCTCGCCGCGCTCGGGCGCGCGCCCGCCGAGCCCGTGCCGGCCGGGATCAACCCGGACAGCTGGGCGAAGAACCGCGAGCAGGCCGAGCTCCAGCTGCACGCGCGCGAGACCGGCGACGACGATCTACCGGCTCCTCCAGCCGCAGCCCGAGTCCGGCTTCTCGCTCCTGCCCGACCCCTCGCCCGGCGACCTCTTCTTCGACTTCGAGGGCAACCCGTTCTGGGACGCGAGCGGCGGGCTCGAGTACCTCTGGGGGATCCTCGACGTCGACGGCAACTTCGAGCCGCTCCACGCGCACGACCACGAGACGGAGCGGATCGCGTTCGAGCGCTTCGTCGACCTCGTGCACGAGCGGCTCGCGCGCTACCCCGACCTGCACGTCTACCACTACGCCGCCTACGAGATCACCGCGCTCAAGCGGCTGATGGGCCGCTACGGCACGCGCGAGCGGGAGCTCGACGACCTGCTCCGCCGCGACGTCTTCGTCGACCTGCTCCGCGTCGTCCGCAACGGCATCCGCGCCTCGCGGCCGGGCTACGGGCTGAAGGAGCTGGAGGCCTTCCTCGACTTCGAGCGGCAGGCCGAGGTGAAGGACGGCGGCGCCTCGATCGTCATCTTCGAGCAGTGGATGCAGACGCGCGACGACGCGCTCCTGCGCCAGATCGACGAGTACAACCACGAGGACTGCATCGCGACGCGGCTCCTGCGCGACTGGCTGCTCGAGCGGCGCGCCGAGGCGCTCGCGACAGTTCGGGCCGTTCCCGCTGCCCGAGCCGGTCGAGTCGAAGCCGCTCCCGCCGGTGAAGGAAGAGCGCGCGGCGCTCCGCGAGCAGCTGCTCGACGCCGGCGAGGAGCTCGCCGCGCAGCTGCTCGACTACCACGACCGCGAGCGCAAGCCGGTCTGGTGGGCCTACTTCGACCGGATCGAGATGACGCGGAGGAGCTCGTCGAGGACCCCGAGGCGATCGGCGGGCTCGAGCTCCGTCGGAGAGCCCGAGCCGCGTCGACCGCTCGCTGGGCGTACACGCTCAGCTTCCCGCCGCAGGAGCACAAGATCGGCGAAGGGCAGCAGACGCGTCGATCCGCGCCACGCTCAAGTCGCCGGGAGCGATCACGGGCGTCGAGCGGGAGGCGCGGCGGCTGACGCTCAAGCGCGGACGCAGCTTCGAGGACGTCGACCTGCCCGACGCGATCATCCCGAAGAGCGCGTACAACACGCCCGAGCAGGAGGAGGCGCTGATGCGGCTCGGCCGCTCGCTCCTCGCCGGCGACCGCCGCTACCCCGCGCTCGAGTCGATCCTCCGCCGCGAGCCGTTCGACCGGCCGGTCCAGACCTCCGACCTCGACGAGATGAAGGAGCTCGTGCTCTCGCTGGACGATCGCCACCTCGTGATCCAGGGGCCGCCCGGCTCGGGCAAGACGTGGACGTCCGGGCGGCTGATCGCGCACCTGCTCGCGAACGGGAAGACCGTCGGCGTCGCCTCGACGAGCCACAAGGCGATCCACAACCTGCTCGACGCCGTCGTCGAGGCGGCGGGCGGAGCTCGGGCTCGCGTTCGACGGGCCGCAAGAAGGCGAGCGCCGGCAATCCCGAGTCCTACTACGGCGCGCGCACGAGATCGAGGACGTCGAGCACGCGGACGAGTGCGTCGGCGCCGAGCTCGCCGCCGGCACGGCCTGGCTCTTCTCCGCGCGAGAACCAGGCACGGTCGACTACCTCTTCGTCGACGAGGCGGGGCAGGTCTCGCTCGCGGACGCGCTCGCGATGGGGACGGCGGCGCGGAACGTCGTGCTCGTCGGCGACCCGCAGCAGCTCGACCAGGTGATCCAGGGGACGCACCCGTCCGGCAGCGGCGCCTCGGTGCTGCGGCACCTGCTCGGCGACGACGCGACCGTGCCGCCCGACCGCGGCCTCTTCCTCGAGCGCACCTACCGGCTCCACCCGGACGTCTGCGGCTACATCTCGGAGGAGTTCTACGAGGGCCGGCTCGAGCCGGCGCCGGTCGCGGCGGAGCGGACGACGCCGCTCGGGACGGGGCTGCGCTACCTCCCGGTCGAGCACGAGGGCCACCGGCAGGAGTCGCAGGAGGAGGTCGCGGTCGTGCGCGCCGAGATCGAGCGGCTGCGCGCGCACGGGATCGAGGACGTGATCGTCGTCGCGGCCTTCAACGCGCAGGTGAACGCGCTCCAGGAGGCGCTGCCGGGCGTGCGCGTCGGCACCGTCGACAAGTTCCAGGGGCAGGAGGCGGACGTCGTCATCTACTCGATGGCGAGCTCGAGCGGCGAGGACGTCCCGCGCGGGCTCGAGTTCCTGCTCTCGCGCAACCGGCTGAACGTCGCGATCTCGCGGGCGCGCTGCCTCGCCTACCTCGTCGCGAGCCCGAAGCTGCTCGAGGTCAACTGCCGCTCGATCCCGCAGATGCGGCTCGCGAACGCGCTCTGCCGGTTCGTCGAATTGGCACAGAGCTGACACACACGCGTCACGTTTTCTCTGCTTCGCTTTGGTGATGCTCGTCGATCGACTCGAGCTCGACGTGATGACGGCCGGGATCTGTCTCCCGTGTCTCACGTTCGTCGCGTTCCCGCTCGACTCCGGCGACGAGCGGCAGGCGAGGCGCGAGGCGCGGAAGCTGACGCCGATCCTGTGGGAGGAGGGACTCGAGCTCGCGGTGCTGGTCGCATTGGAGACCGCGAGACGCGACGGCGTCAGCGGAGCGACCGAGGCGATCGAAGACGTTCAGCGCCAAGGCCCCCGTTCGCTCGTCGTCGAGGCGATCGTGTGGCGGTTTGCGCCGAGCAGCTCGTCGAGGACGATGAATGCGGAGCGAGCAGCTCGTCGAGGACATGAATCAAAGCGCGATCGCTGATATCGGAGTGATAACATGAGCGAAATGCCCGCTCTTCACATTCGAGACGTCCCAAGCGACGTCGTCGCGACACTCAAAGAGCGTGCGAGATCGAGCGGGCGCTCGCTGAATGCCGAGCTCGTCGCCACTCTGGAGGAGCGGGCGGCGCGCGAGCGCAAGGTGACGCTGACGCGTCGTCTCGCCGAGATCGCCGATCGTGTTCGAATCTCCCACCTGATGCGCCGAAGCCGGAAGATCTGATTCGCGCCGACTCGTGACAGCCGCTAAGAGGCCGTCCTCGACGCGAGCGTGTTCGTCCGCTCGATCGTCCAGAGGTCGACGGATGCCAGGCGATGGATCGCGCCGTCGAGCCGAGGAAGGCTCGACGGCCACGTTCCCGACGCTCGTCTTCGCGGAGGTGGCCAACTCGCTCCTGAGCTATGTCCGAGCCGACGAAGCTGAGCGCCGGCCGACGCCGTCGCCGCACTCAAGCCGTCATCGCCTTGCCGCTGCGTTGCCCATCGTCACGGGACCTGGCTCCGCCGGCCGCCCTCGGTGCTCGCAGTCGAACTGGGCTCTCCGCCTACGACTGCAGTTACGCAGTCCTCGCCGAATCGCTGAACGCGCCGCTCGTGACGGCCGATCGCCGGCTCGCCGCAGCGGTTCGGTCGTCTGAGCTCGTCGAGTAGTTGGCTGACTCGCCACGCATCGGCGTCATCGGCACCGGCTGGTGGGGGTCGCAGTACCACATCCCGAGCCTGCTGACCTACGACGGCGCGACGCTTGTCGCCATCGCAGACAACGATCCTGAGCGTCTCGACCTCGCGCGGAAGACGTTCGACGTCGAGCACGTGTTCGACGACCCGCACGAGCTCCTCGCCGCCGGCCTCGTCGACGGCGTCGTGATCGCGACCTCGCACGACGCGCACTTCCCACTCGCCGAGGCGGCGCTCGAAGCGGGGCTGCACGTGCTCGTCGAGAAGCCGATGACGATCGAGCCTGCCGACGCGTGGAGGCTCGTCGAGCTCGCGGAGCGAAACGGCGTCCACCTCTCCGTCGGCTACACGGCGCAGTACGACCGTGCGGCGCAGTTCCTCAAGCAGGCGTTCGCCGACGGCATGCTCGGCGAGCTCGTCTCGATCAACTGCCTCGTCGCGACCGCGCTCGAAGTGCTGCTCCGCGGCGACACCGCGCGGTTCGCGGACGAGCTGCCGATCCCGCCGCCGCTTGCTCCCAAGGACGGCACCTACTCCGACCCCGCACGCGCCGGCGGCGGGTTCGCGCAGACGCAGCTCACGCACACGATCGGGATGTTCCTCTACGTCACCGGGCTCGCACCTGCGGAGGTCTACGCGCGCACGCAGTCGCGCGGGCTCGAGCTGGAGCTGGCGGTCGACGCCGTCTTCACGCTCGAGGACGGCACGCTCGGCACGCTCGCGGGCATCGGGACGATCGCCGCCCCGCAGCGGCAGACGCACGAGCTGCGGTACTTCGGGTCGGAGGCGTACGCGGTGCAGGACATCCTCGCCGGCGAGGTGACGCTCGTCTCCGCGAACGGCGACGAGGAGACGGTCGGGCCGACGAGGAGATCGGAGCCGCTCGCGAGCCGCGCTCCCGCGCGGGCGTTCGCGGATCTGATCGCGGGCAGCGGGGAGAACTACGCGCCCGGCGACGTGGCCGCCCGCGTCGTCGACTTCATCGCGGCGCTCTACCGGTCGGCCGCGAGCGGCCGGCCCGAGGCGATCCCACCGCGCGCGTAGGCTGAAGGAGTGAGCAACGGGATCCTGAACCGCCTCCGGGCGTGGGTGCGGCAACGCCGCGTCTACGTGACGCTGGAGCTGATCGGGCTCGCGGTCCTGCTCGGCGCGCTCGGGTGGGCGCTGCGCGACGTGTGGGCGGACGCCGCGCCCCTGCTGCGCGACGCGGATCTCAGCGACCTCGCGCTCGCGGACGCGATCGTCGCCGCCTACTACCTCGTCTTCGTGCTCGGCTGGATGCGGATCCTCGCGGCGTACGGGATCCGGATCCCGTATCGCGTCGCGCTGCAGTCCGAGATGCTCTCGATGCTCGCGAAGTACGTGCCGGGCGGCGTCTGGACGCCGACGGCGCGCGTCGTCGCGCTGCGGCGCTTCGGCGTCACGCGAGACGCCGGTCGTGCTCGCGTCGATCCTGCTCGAGGCCGGGCTCTCGGCGGTCGCCGGCGTCGGCGTCTTCCTCGTCGGGCTCGTGATCATCGGCGGCGCCGACGTGCCGCTGGTGCCGCTCGCCGCCTTCGGCGTCCTCGTCTCGTTCCTGCTCTACCCGCCGGTGTTCGCGAACGTCGCGCGCCGGCTGCTGCGCCCGTTCGGCGCGAGCGAGGTGACGCCGCTGCCGGCCCGGACGGCGTTCGAGCTGCTCGGCTTCTACGCGCTCACGTGGCCGCTCGGCGGCGCGGGCCTCTTCTTCATGCTGCGCGCGGTGGGCGGCGACCCGGACGTCTCGTCGATCCCGTACCTCGGCGGCGTCAGCGCCGTCGGCGCGATCGTCGCCGTGCTCGCGATCTTCGCCCCGTCGGGCCTCGGCGTCCGGGAAGCGTCGATGTACGGGCTGCTGCTCGCGGTCGTCGGCGAAGCCGTCGCGCTCGGCGCGATCGTGATCAACCGGCTCGTGATCACGCTCGTCGAGGCCGCGCTCCTGCTCGTGGGCGCGCTGCTCCTCCGCCGCCGGCCGGCACGGCGGCCGCGAGGTTTCCATCTCGACGACGCCGCCGTAATACGATGCTCGCGCGGCTTGCGGCGGCCGCCACTGAGCGACATGGGCGAGCCGACACGACAGCCTTCGAACCCCGGGCCCGGCTTCGGGCTCCCGCCGGCCGACACGGGCAACCCGTGCTCAACCTGATCTCGCGCGTCGGCGCTGTTCTTCATCCACGCTCGAGCGCCGCTTCGATCCGTTCTTCCGGCCCGCTGTTCGACAAGCTCCTTCGCGGCCCGCTCTCGACGCTGACGACGTTCCTGATCAACCTGCAGCGCAAGGACGAGGGCCTCGGGATCGCCGAGGAGAGGCTCCAGCCGGACGAGGAGGCGCAGCCTCGACGCGATCATCACGCAGTTCACGGCGCAGATGAACCGGCTCTGGAACCCCGGCCACTTCGAGCGCGGCGGGAACACGAAGACGCAGGGGATCGTCCGCGCCGAGTTCATCGTGCGCGACGACCTGCCCGAGCACATGCGCCGCGGCATCTACGCCGAGCCGCGCACCTACCGCGCCTGGGTGCGCTTCTCGGGGCCGGGGCCGTACATCACGCCGGACATCGACGACGTCGGGCTTCATGAGCATCAGCGTCAAGCTGATGGGCGTGCCCGGGCCGAAGCTCCTCGACGACGAGCAGGAGACGCTGGACATGTTCGGCGTCTCGACGCCGACGTTCGTCACGCCGGACACGAAGGCCAACGCCCACCTGCAGTACTGGAGCTACCGGAACGCGGCGATGTTCCACTTCGCCAACTTCCGCAACCCGCACATCCTCGACTCGATCATGCAGCTGCTCTGGACGAAGACGCAGACGAGCCCGCTCGAGGGCGACTACTTCAGCTGCGTCCCCTACCTGCTCGGGGAAGGGCAGGCGATGCAGTACTCGTTCCGGACGAAGCTCGAGACGAGGACGCGGGTGCCGCGGCTGCCGCTGCGGCCGCCCGACAACTACCTCCGCGACGCGATGGTCGCCACGCTCGCCGAGCGCGACGTCGAGTTCGACGTCCTGCTCCAGGTGCAGACCGACCCGTTCAAGATGCCGATCGAGAACAACGCCGTGCTGTGGCCGACGAAGCTGTCGCCGCGCGTGCCGGCCGCCGTGCTGCGGATCCCGCAGCAGACGTTCGACTCGCCCGAGCAGCTCGCGTTCGCGCGGAAGCTCACCTACAACCCGTGGCACACGATCGCCGAGCACCGCCCGCTCGGCAACCAGAGCCGGGCGCGGAAGCGGATGTACTACGAGCTCTCGCGGCTACGGCAGCAGATGAACGCCGTGGAGCACTACGAGCCGACCGGCGACGAGGCCTTCCCGAGCTAGCTCCAGGCGACGTGAGCAGGCGCAGGTCGTGGCTCGACCTTCGCAGCCAGCTCCGGGACCGCACCCGCTTCGGCGCAGCAGCCCGTCGACTGCGCACTGGCGAGCGCGCGGAGAAGCTCGTCCCGCTCGAGAGCAGTCACGAGCGTGTCCGCGAACCCGGCCAGGACGTCGGCGGGAAGGTCGTCGAAGCCCCTGCCGTGACTGCGCGGGGAGGTCGCGAGCGCGGCAAGCCAGGCTCAGGGCGTAGTCCCGTACGCCGCTGATCCAGTACTCGGCCTGCCAGTAGCGGCCGCGCTCGATGCAGACCCGCGCGCGCAGAGCGTGGTGCGACGGCATCAGCCGAAGCAGCTCGTCGGCCGCCGGCGCGCGGCACGGTGCAGACCTCTCGACGGCGCTCGCCGAAGAGCAGCCTGAACGTTGGCCCGACCGGGCGCCGAACTCGGAAGCAGGTAGTGAACGAGAGATCGACCTGAAGGCAGCCAGGGAGCGAGAAACGACGCGATAGATGCTCGGTCCGCTTGGCGAGGTCGAACAGCTCGGACAGCGCTCGAGCTCGTCCGACGAGACTGTGCGCGTCCAGTCGCTCAGACACGTCGGGAGCACGGCGAACGCTGTCCGCTACCGCGAACGTGAGGTCGAGATCCGACCAGCGATCGCCGGGGCCGTTGCGCGAGCGAGCCGACAACGGCTCCGGCGACGACGCGCTCGTCCGACGACGGCGAGCTCGAGCACGCGGTCGCGGACGCGGTCCCGGTCGTCGAGGCCGTAAACACCGGCTCAAGCCGGCAGCGAGGGAGCGGAGCGCCGCGAGGCCGGGGAGGAAGAAGTAGGCGCCGCCCTTGACGAACACGAACCGCGGCACGTCGGTCACGCGCTCGCGGACGCCGTCGGTCGGGATCGTGAAGCACGCCCGGTGCGAAGAACGGGTCGGCGTCGTCGTAGAGCTCGCCGAACTTGGGGTTGTTCAGCCACGTGTGGTTGACGAACTCGAACTGCCGCGCGATGTTGGCGTTGAGGCAGATGAAGTGGAGGCCGCGCTCGGCCGAGTCGTCGCTCCGTCAGCGCCTCGCTCGAGCGGCAGCGGCGGCCCGTACTCGCGGCCGCGCCGCACGATCCGGTGGCGCCGGTTGATCTCGAACGACCGTGTCGCTGCCCGGTCTCGGGTCGAGCGAGTCGCGCGGGTTCGAGCGGCGGATGTGCGAGCCGACCGGACAGCGCGACGCCGCGGGGGTCGTCCTCGTGGTAGGCGAAGTCGTTCGCGTCGGCGAGGCTCGGATCGTCCGCGTCCGGCGCGAGCGCGAGCGGGGCGCCGCTCGGCCAGCGGCCGACCATCTTCGCCGCGAGCCGAAGCGCGCGCGTCCGGGTCGCTGGTCCCGTCGGGCGCGCCGCGTGGCGTCGTCGACGAAGCGCCAGAACCCGCCGACGTCCTGGCTCAGCTGGCGGAAGACGAGGTAGCTGCCGTTGTGGAGCAGGGGCTCGTCGATCGTGTGGCCGTACTCGTTCTCGTAGCCGAGCAGGAACTCGCCCGCTCGGACGGTCTGTCTCGGGCGGGCCGGACTTGCCGAGCCCCTCGACGAACGGCTGCGAGATCCCGTCGCGGAAGCCGAACGGCTCGAAGCCGTCGAGGTCGGCGGTGTCGAGCCGCCGTGACGACGCGAGAGACCGCCTTGCCCGGCAGGCGGGTCTGCTCCTCCTCGAGCGTCGCGAGGCCCGCGTCGTCCCGCGCGTACAGGAGCAGCACCGCGTCGACGGGCGCGGCCGGGCCGCCCCAATCCCAGTGCTCCGGCGCGTTCTCGTCGAGGTCGCCGAGGATCCGCGTCCGGTGCGGCGTCGTCATCCCGGCGACGAACTCGTTCGAGAACTTCGCCAGAGCGTCCGCGCGGCAGCCCCAGGCGCTCGAGGCCGGAGCTCGTGAACGCGACGTTGACGCGCGTGCTCCGGACGGCGGTCCTCCGCGCCGTGATCGTCACGCTCGCCTCGCCGAGCCAGCGCCGCGCGGCGGCCGCGTCCTCGACCTTCAGCAGCAGGAAGGCCGCCGACTTCAGGTCGCCGTAGCCGCGGGCGAAGAGCCCCTGGACGTCGCCGAGCTCGAGCTTCACAGCGACTGCACCCACTCCCGCTCGTCGTCGCCGCTCAGCTCGCCCGTGCAGGCCGGCGCGGATCCGCTCGTTCTGCGCGATGTTGAGCGCCGTCAGGTCGCCGTAGGCGGAGTACCAGACGTGCGTCGGCACCTGGTGCACGCGCAGGAAGTCCTTGAACGCGAGCTCGTCGCTTGGCGCCGCCGAAGATCGAGCCAGCGCGTCTTCGGGTAGCCGACGCCGTTCGTGAAGACGAGGTTGAGCCCCCACGCGACCTTGTCGATGAAGTCGTCCATGTAGCTCTCCATGCTGCCGTCGTAGTTGCTCGCGAAGAACATCCGCCGCTTGCCGTCGAGGAAGACCCAGCGCGCGAAGTGGATCGTCTTGACGCCGGAGAGGTTGCCGCGGTTGAAGATGTGGCGCGTCGTGAAGTTGAGCCCGAAGAGGACGGCGCGCAGCGTCAGGAGCCGGAACCGTCCCGGCTTGACGTGGCCGACCGCCATGAACGGGTTCTGGACGAGGTGGTCCTCGAGCGCAGCGAGCTCGAGGATCCGCGCTCCTGCTCCTGCTTGACGTGCGGCGGCGTGCCGTCGCGTCGCTCGTGCAGCCGGAGGACGACGGCGAAGACCGGCAGGGCGAGCAGGAGCAGCGGCAGCAGCGGCAAGAGCAGGAGCGGGATCGCGATCAGGTGCAGCTTCTCGCGGAAGCGGGCGAGGCGGCCGGGACGCTCGGCCGGCTCGAGCGCCCACGCGAGCTCGGGATCGCCCTGGACGTGCTCCCGGACGGCCCGGCGGACGTCCGCCGGATCGCGGCCGCTTCCAGTCCCCGGCGTCGAGGAAGTCCTCGATCGCGTCGCGGAGCTTCGCCTCCTGCTTGATCTGGCTCGCGGTGCGGCCGGTCGTGTTCACGTACGCTGGCCTGCTCCTTGACGGTGTGGCGGCGCAGGTAGCCGAGCCGGTCGCCGCCGTAGCCCTCGCAGTGGCCGAAGATCCGGTCGATGCCCCTCCTGCTGCGGCGAGCTCGCCGAGGTGCTTCGCGACCGAGACGTCGATGTCGCTCAGGAGGATCAGGTGCGCGGGCAGCCCCTGGTCCTCTTCCACGACGGCGAGGCGGGCGAAGTGGACGCCCGAGAGCGCGCCGAAATCCAGAACCGAGCCGTTCGCGACGCCGTTGCCCATCGTCTCGAGCAGGCTCTCGAGCTCGCCCCGCGCGCCCGCGCGGACGGGCGCGACGATCGTCAGCGCACGCTGGTACGGCACGGCTGCGGCGGCCTCATCGGGCGAACTTGAGCGCGAAGAGGGCGATCTTGTCGCGCTCCCAGAAGACGAGCCCGAGGTAGACACCGGGCGAGACCTCGCGGATCTCGTCGCGAACCTTCCGCGCCAGGAAGGAGGTCTTCGAGTAGTCGAGCACGATCGTCTCCTTGCCGTCGAACCAGCTCGGGTCCTTGTAGACCTTCGCCCGCACCGCATTGAGGCCGAACGGCAGGATCTTGTTCTTGAGGTCGCCCTTCTCGCGGCGGAAGACCTTGCCGCGCCAGGCGACGAGATGAATGATCCCCGACGCGATCCCGGAGATCTCGGAGCCCGGCTTGACGAGGACGATCCCGTCGGCGTCGCCGTCCGGAAGCTCGCCCGCGGGGCTCTGGCGGAAGAGCTCGTCGAGCTCCTCCTTCTCCATCTTCAGCAAGTCCGGCAAGTCGAGCGGCATCCGGGTTTCCTCTGACGAACGGCACGCCGAACCTACCACGGTGCTGCTCGATGCAGCAAGATGGGTCGGCATGACCCGCCGCGACTACGCCCGCATCGCTCTTGCCGGTGTCCGCCTCTTCAACGGCGGCACGGCGCTCGTTGCGGCCGGGCCATTCGCGCGGCGCCTCGGCACCGAGGCGGACGCGCACGGGCCCGCGGTCCACATCGCGCGCATGTTCGGGATCCGGACCGTCCTGATCGCGCTCGACCTGCTCAGCCGCGACGAGGACGTGAGGAGGCACGCGCTGCGGGTCGCGCTGATCGTGCACGTCTCGGACACGATCTCGGCGGCGGCCGCGGGGCTCTCGAAGCAGCTGCCGCCGCGCCCGGCCATGCTGGCGACGGGAGTCTCGGCGGCGAACGTCGTGCTCGCGGCGATCGCGAGCGCCGACGCGCGCAAGCGCTAGAGCAAGCCGGCGCGACGTGCCTTGGCGACCGCCTCGATGCGGGAGCGTGCGCCGAGGCTGCGGCACATGCTCTTCACGTGGTTCCGCACCGTGTTCGGTGCGATCCCCATCAGCTCGGCCATCTCCCGCGTCGAGCTCCCGCGGCGAGCAGCATCAGCGTTTGTCTCTCACGAGGAGTCAATCTGGGCGCGCTCTCGCTCGGCGAGTCGCGTTTGTCCACGCGTCCCATCGCAAGGACTCCGACGACGCTGCCTCCAGCCATGATCGGAACGGAGCTCGTCTCCAGGCGAGCGCGGGTCCCGTCGGCACAGATGACCGTGACCTCGTGCTCGGTGTGGCGTGCGCCCATCAGTTTGCGGGCGAACTGCACGCGTGCCTCCTCCAGGTCTTCGGGTGCAACGACGCTCGCGTCGAGTTTGCCCCGCACGTCGCCGATCAGCGCGATCGACGCGGGATTCTGCCACTGGACGCGCCGCGCGAGGTCGATCAGGCCAACGGGGAACTGCACTTCGTGGAGCGTCTGCAGGACATCGGCGCTGAGCGCATCGATCATCGGCGTGGCGCCGACCCGTCTCTCCGTTGTGTGACGCTCTTGCCACGATTCCGACTTTACGGGTTCTTGCCGAGCGCGTCGGCTACCGCCCGCTGCAACTCCGGCCAGGTCGAACGGCTTACTCAGGAGCAGTCCGTCAGGGACGTCCGCGAGTGCATTGTGCTCCTGCCAACCGGTCATGTAGATCACCCGCAGAGCCGGCTGCGTGGCGCGCAGCTCGGTCGCGAGCTCGGTCCCGCTCGCCCCTGGCAGCCCCACGTCAGTCAGCAGGAGGTCGATGTGCGTCCCCGCTGCGGCCACGAGTGCCTCAGTCGCCGATCCGGCAACGAGGACGCGCGTTCCGAGCGGCGCCAGCGCTTTCCGGACCAGCTCGCGCACGGTCTCATCGTCCTCGACGACCAGGATGGTGGTTCGATCGCGTCCGCGCGTCGCCTGCCATGAGCGCCTCATCGTGACCCTCTCCGGCATACGTGCGCCTGACCCGTTTGGACTAAGCTAGGGAAAGCGGCTGCTGCCGGGATCGAGGTCGAGGCGGCCGCCGTCGCGGCACTCTCGCGGCACGAGGTACTCCGGCGCCGAGCGGGCGAAGATGGCGTTGTCGGCGAGCTGCTGGCGCATCATCCGGGCCGCGGTGCCCTCCGAGAGGCCAAGCCGCTCGCCGAGCGCGACGCCGCTCTGGAAGGCGTAGCAGTTCGTGACTCCCTCGTCGGTCTCGCCGCGGAGGTGCCAGGCCTCATGGGCGAGGACGGCGATCGCGCGTGCGGTCTGGCTGAACGCGCCCTCGTCGTCCTTGAAGGCGAGGCGGTAGAGCCGGTAGCAGATGTCGGGCGTCAGGTAGGCGTTGCGGCCGCCGACCTCGGCGATCCCGTCGGCGTGCTGGACGATCCCGACCGCCTCGCCGCGGGCGTCGCAGTGGACGACCGCCTCATGGCCCGCGATCCGGCCGGCCTCCGCCGAGAGGCGCGCTTCCGTCTTCGCCCGGTCCTCGGCGTCGAGCCCGTCCCAGCCTCCGCGCGGAACCAGCACGAGCAGGATGAACGCGAGCGCCGCGACGACCGCAATGCCTTCGAGCCGGCCCAGCGCCGAGGCGCGGCGCCGGAGCGGCGGCGGCGGCTCGACGTCCTCCTCGCTCTCGGCGCCCTCGGGCAGCCAGACGTCTCGCCCGTCGACCTTGACCAGGACCGGCTCGAGCCACTCCTCGCCGCCGAGCTCGTCGATGTCGCTCGCCTGCGGGAGCCGTCCGCGCTTCGTCGTCGGGGATCCCCAATCACGAAGGCCGCCGACGAGAAAGTTCAGCTCGAGCGCGGCGAAGGCGAGGAAGGGGATCCAGGCCGGGATCCAGTCGCGCAGGCCGGGCACGAAGAACCACGCCAGGATCAGCGCGACCGCCGCGATCCGCAGCCGGCGCTCGAGCGAGAGGCGGGGGTCGTCCATCCCGCCAGCTTGCCACCGCCCGGCTTGACAGCGACCGAACGCGGCCGTTAGAGCATGGTCGCGCGGTTGCGGCCCGCGTCCGAGTGTCCACGACATGCTCGAGGAGGCGTAGCCAGATGAGACAACGGAAGCAACCACCGACGGCAAAGCCCAAGCGCAGGCCGAAGGCTGCCCCCAAGCGGCAGCCGAAGCGGATCCTCAACTGCATCCCCTCGCCCGAGCGCGAGGACGACTGGCGGATCGACACCGCCGAGGACGCCGGCCTCGTCGCCGCGGCGCCGCAGGTTCCACCGCGGAAAGACCTGCGGGCTGCGTGGTGGCGGATCAACGATCAGGGCTCGACCGGCTCGTGCGTCGGCTGGGCGAGCGCCGACGGCGTCTTGCGCTGGCACTTCGTCAAGACGAACCGGATCGGGCAGAGCGAGTTGATCTCGCCACGCTTCCAGTGGATGGCGGCCAAGGAGACCGACGAGTTCAACTCCCGCCCGACCACGTTCGTCGAGGCGGAGGGGACGAGCCTCAAGGCCGCGCTCGACGTCTCGCGCAAGTTCGGCGCCGTCAAGGACACGGTGCTCCCGTTCGCATCCGCGCAGGGGTTCCGTGGCAACGCGAGCACCTTCTATGCGATCGCGGCGCAGCTCAAGATCAGCATGTACTTCAACCTCGGCCGCGAGATCGGGAACTGGCGCGTCTGGCTCGCGACCAAGGGGCCGATCCTGACCCGGCTCAGCGTCGACTCCACCTGGGACAAGGCCACGGCGACGAAGGGGATTCTCGACGTCTACAAGCCGAAGACGGCCCACGGCGGCCACGCGGTGACCCTCGTCGGGTACACGCCGGACGCGTTCATCGTCCGGAACAGCTGGGGCACCGGCTGGGGCGACCGGGGCTTCGCGTACGCGTCGCTCGCCTACGCGCAGGAGGCGTTCACCGAGGCCTACGGCGTGGAGCCGTAGATGCAGGCCGACGAGGCGCTGAAGCTCGACTACGACCAGACGACGAAGCTCGTTCAGTCGTTCACCGACCTGCGAACGAAGATGCTCGCCTTCGTGCCGACGATCACGGGCGTAGCGGTCGGGCTGCTCGCCGAGCCGCGCCCGCCCGCCGAATTGATCGGCATTGCCCTGCTCGGGCTCGTGGCGATTCTCGGGATCTTCGTCTACGAGTTGAGGAACGCGCAGCACTACGACGCTCTCGTCCAGCGCGCCCGCGAGCTCGAGCGACTGCTCGGGCTGCCGAACGTGCAAGGGCTGCACGGAGCGGCCGGCGTTCTCGCGTCGCGCTCGAGCCGCTGGTTTGCCCACGATCGCGGCTGGGCGCTCGTGTACTCGGCCGCGATCGCGGGCTGGAGCTATCTGGCCGCTTGGGGCTTCCTCAGGTGGATGCTGGTCGACAGCGCGCAGACTGTCGCCGCGGTGATCGGGATCGCCGTCGGATTCCTCGTCGCAGCCGGCCTCGAGCGGTTTCTGCCCTAGCAGCTAGTCAGCCGGTGTCGTACTTGAACGAGATCGAAAGGCGCACGCGGTAGCTCGTCACCTTGCCGTTCTCGATCGTCAGGTCCTGGCGGCTCACCTCGGCGACCCGCAGGTCGCGAACCGTCTTGGCGGCCGTCTCCACGGCAGTCTGTGCGGCTGCCTCCCAGCCCTCGGTGCTGACGCCGATGACCTCAGTGACTCGATAGACGCTGTTGGACATGCGCTCCGCTCCTTCCGATTCGATGACGACGGACCCGTGGAAACCTGTCAGCTGCCGCCCGTGAGTGCAACGCGTACGTCCTCGAGGTGCGGGAGCGTCTCCCAGTCGCCGGTCCCGGCAAGGGCGCCGGCGGCGATCACGTTGCCGGCCCCCGCGCACTCCGCGGGGCTCCACTCCTTGCAGCAGGCCGTAGACGAAGCCGGCGGCGAACGCGTCGCCGGCGCCGACCTCGTCGACGACCGACGCCGTCCGCGGCGGCGGCACCTCGACGCCGTCGACGATCGCGCCTCGGGCACCGACCCGGATCACGGACGGGACCGGGATCTCGCCGCCGGCCCAGAGGAGCTCGGCCTCGCCCTCGCCGCAGAGGTACCAGTCGACGTGCTCCAGCACGGCTCGCTGCCGCGCGGCCGCCGCCTCCGGCGTGTCCGGGAGCGCGGGGCGGAAGTTGGGGTCGAAGACGACCGTCGCGCCTCGCTCCTTCGCCCGCCGCGCGACGTCGAGCACGAGCTCGCGGGCGCTCTCCGAGATCGCCATCGTGATCCCGGTCAGGTGGACGACCTGCACGCCTTCGAGCGCCTCGTCGGGCACGTCGCCCACGTGCAGCTTCGAGGCCGCCGAGCCGGCTCGGCGGTAGGTGACGTGCGACCGCCCGCCCGAGCGCCACTTGCAGAAGAGGCCCGTGGGCGCGTCGTCGCGCTGCACCCAGCGCGTGTCGACGCCCTCGCCTCCGACCGCGCCGAGGATCAGGTCGCCGAAGGGATCGCGGCCGAGTCTCGAGATCCACGTCGCGTCGATGCCGAGCCGGGCGAGGGCGATCGCGAAGTTCGATTCGGCGCCCGCGCAGCGCAGCGTCAGCGGCATGCCCAGCCGGAGCTCGCCGTCCTCCAGCGGGTCGAGCAACGCCATCGTCTCGCCGACTGTAAGAACAGTCACGCTGCGTCGTAGATCGCGATCCCGTTGTCGAGGTCGAAGAAGTGGAGCCGGCGGGTGTCGACGCCGACTTCGATCGGCGAATCGATTGCGGGCCGGCTCTGCGTCTCGAGCCGCGCGATCAGCACCGTGCGCCGCTCCTTCGCCTCCGACTCCAGCCGCTGCAGGGCCGCCGCGTCGACGTCGCCGGCGACCTCCCGCACCTCCTCGGTCAGCACCGGCTCCGCCGCGACCTCGAGGTGGACGAGGAACTCGGAGCCGAGCGCCTCCGTCGCGCGGACGGTGCCGCGAAGCCGTGCGGGGCCGTCGCCGTTCGCCTCGCGCAGGTGCTCCGGCCGGATCCCGAGGCCGATCGTGCGCCCGGCGTACGCGCGCAGGCCGGGCCGCTCCGCCACCATCTCGGCAGGGATCGGCACCTTCTGCTCGCCGACGTGGACGGCGAGACCGTCGCCGCTCTCCGCCAGCTTCGCCTGGACGAGGTTCATCGGCGGGCTGCCGATGAAGCTGGCAACGAAGAGATTGGCGGGACGGTCGAAGACCACCTGCGGATCGCCCGTCTGCTGCAGCACGCCGCTGCGCATGACGGCCACGCGGTCGCCCATCGTCATCGCCTCCACCTGGTCGTGCGTGACGTAGATCGTCGTCACGCCCAGCTCGCGCTGCACGCGGGCGACCTCCGCGCGCATCTGCACCCGCAGGCGCGCGTCGAGGTTCGACAGCGGCTCGTCCATCAGGAAGACCCGTGGCTCGCGCACGATCGCGCGCCCCATCGCGACCCGCTGGCGCTGGCCGCCGGAGAGCTGGCGCGGCTTGCGCTGCAGCAGATCGGCCAGGCCGAGCGCCTGCCCTGCGCTCTCGACGCGGCGGCGGATCTCCGACTTCGGCGCCCGGCGCGCGCGCAGGCCGAAGGCGATGTTGTCGAACACCGTCATGTGCGGGTAGAGCGCGTAGTTCTGGAACACCATCGCCACGTCGCGCCGGCGCGGGTCGAGGTCGTTGACGGTCTCGTCGCCGATCGCGATCTCTCCGGCGGTGATCTCCTCGAGGCCGGCGACCATCCGTAGAGCCGTCGTCTTGCCGCAGCCGGACGGGCCGACGAAGACCATGAACTCTCCTGCGGCGACGTCGAGCGAGAAGTCGTCGAGCGCAGTGACGTTGTCGTAGACCTTCGTCACGCGGTCGAACGTGACGGACGCGGGGGAGCCTGTGGAGGTGCTCACGAGGGGAGAGTATGCACCCGCGGAGTTGTCATTACAACATACTTGCATTACATCGTCCGACCATGTTACGTTCGCCCCGCTCACGGCCCCAGCGACGGGCCAGCGACGGGCCAGCGACGGGAGTAGTGAAGGGAGCACGGGATGACCATGGACGACCGGGACGTGTTCGAAGGGCTCCTCGACGAGGAGCTCGCAGGAGGAATGACGCGCGAGGACGCGCTCAAGCGGGGCGCGGCCGCAGGCGCGGGCATCTACGGCGTGTCGGCGCTCTTCGGCGCGGGGACCGCGCTCGCGGGGACGGAAGCACGGGCGCTGACGCCGACCTTCTACCAGTGGATCTACGGGCTGTACCCCGACATCCCGGCCAAGATCAACAAGGACTACGCGAAGACGCGCCAGCTCGACGCGAAGATCGCGCCGGTGCAGGGCTTCGGCATCGACCGCTTCGTCGCCGAGGCGAAGAAGAAGAAGAGCACCTGGGACGTGTACGTGGGCATGACGCCGTTCGTCGAGATGGCCGCCCTGATCCAGTCGGGCACGATCGAGCCGTGGGACAAGTACATCCCGAAGTCGGTGCTCGCCGACCTGATCCCGTCGATCCGCGCGGAGGCGACCTACCAGGGGCACATCTGGTCGTTCCCGTTCCTGCTCGACATCATCATCCAGGCGTGGAACGGCGAGCTCGTGAAGAAGGCAGGGCTCGACCCGAACAAGGCCCCGAAGACATGGGATCAGTTCATCGCCAACGCGAAGAAGGTCGTCAGCTCGAAGGCGGCGCCGTACGGTGCCGTGTTCGACGCCCACGGCTGGCGCTCGCTCGCACCGATCGCGCACACGTTCAGCACGAACGTCTACACGCCCGCCGGGCTGTTCGACTTCACGAGCGACGCGGCCGTGAACGCCCTCGAGATCATGAAGCGGCTGATGGAAGTGGCGCCGAAGAACATCCTCGAGGAGGGCAAGGTCGACGGCGGCGTCAACACGACGCCCGACGAGGAAGCGTTCGCCGCACGTCAGGCGGCCTACTACGTCAAGTACCAGAACGCGCCGACGCGCTTCGCCGGCACCTGGCCGGACCCGAAGGTGCTGCACATCGCCGGGCTGCCGAAAGCGAGAAGCGGAGGCGGCACCGTGTTCTGGAATACGGGCGCGGCCCTCTTCAAGTACGGCGAGAACAAGCAGCAGGCCGCCAACTACATGGAGTTCCTGACCCGGGACATTCGCATCTGGCAGCACGCGCTCGGCAAGGACGTCCGGGGCGCCTCCGGGCAGCTCTCCCCGTACAGGTCCGACTGGGCGAAGTGGACGAAGAACCCGCCGTCCTGGATGGCCGACTGGGCGTTCACGGTGCGTAAGGAGCTCGCGACGAGCAAGGCGATCAGGACGCACAAGTTCGGGCTGACCCAGTTCGTGATCGGCAAGCCGGCCTGGGAGGCGTACCTGAAGGGCGACGAGAAGAACGCGAAGAAGGCGCTCGCGAAGGCGAAGGCCCTCGTGCTCGCAGAGGTGAAGAAGTCGCGGTAGTGGGAGTGACCCCGACCCCCGGAGCCGGTGTTCCCTCCTAACCCGAGGCGGCCGGGCGGTGGCTAGCAGAGCAGTCGCCGTCCGGCCGCCTTCCGGGGCCCATACGTTCTGGCGGTCGACGACGCGTTTCGCGCGGACGTGGCCGTACCTGATCCCGGCGCTCGTCTTCTTCGTCGGCTGGCAGCTCTGGCCGATCGTGCGGGCGCTCTGGATCTCGTTCACGAATTTCAGCTTCCTGCTCGACGACTCGCCGGAGTCGGCGAAGTGGATCGGGTTCGAGAACTACGTCAACGCGCTGCAGGACCCGCTCGTGCGCACCGGGCTGTGGCACGCGGCGATCTTCACCGCGATCTTCCTGCCGGGGATGGTGTTCCTGCCGATGCTCATCGCGGTGCTGATCGACCGCGTCCGCAACCAGAAGCTCTCGACGACATACCGGCTGGTCCTGCTGATCCCGGCGATGATCCCGGGCCCACTGATCTTCATCCTCTGGGTGTGGATGTACTCGAACGGGATCGGTCCGATCAACTACATCCTCGTCGACGTGCTGGGCGTCTACGACCTGACGAACCAGCCGACCTGGCTCGGCTCGACGAACACCACCTTCATCTCGCTCGCGATCATGGAGTGGTGGTGGGGGCTCGGCTTCCACACGATGTTCTATCTCGCCGGCCTCTCGACGATCCCGAAGGAGCTGTACGAGTCGGCGCGTGTCGACGGCGCCAGCGAGTGGCGCATCTTCTGGAAGATCACGTTCGCCCGGTTGCGGCCGATCCTGCTCGTGCTCGTCGTGCTCCGCTTCGGCACTGCGTACGCGCTGATCGACGAGTACATCCTGACCGGCGGCTTCGACCGCTCGAAGCCGACGTACACCTGGACGGTCTACATGTGGGACACGGCCTTCCAGGTCGGTGACCAGAACCGCGGCTACGCGGCTGCGATCGGCTGGATCGGCACGATCGGGATGCTCGCGGTCGTGCTCGTGGCTCTTCTACGCGTTCAGGAACAAAGACTGATGGCGACCCGGGTCGAAGCCGAGCCCATCGCCGCCACGCGCCGGCGGCCGCCCCAGCGCCGCGTGCGCATCCCGTGGGGCTCGATCGCCAAGCACGGGATCCTGCTCTTCTGCTGCGCGGTCATCCTCTTCCCGCTCTTCTGGGTGTTCCTGCTCTCGATCAAGTCGCTGCCGGATGCGTATACGAACCACATCTGGCCGAACGACTTCGAGTTCGGCTCCTACCGCACGGCGCTCACCGCGATCGACACGCTGCCGCAGAACATCCGCAACAGCATCGTCCTCACGCTCTCGACGATGGCGATCACGACGACGATCGCGGTGCTCGCCGGCTACGCGCTCGTGCACCTGCCGACGCCGGGGAAGCGGCTCGTGCTCGCGATCCTCGTCGCGTCGCTCTTCGTGCCGAGCCGCGTCACCGGCCTGATCTCGATCTGGGAGATCCAGGACCGGCTCGGCCTGATCAACTCGACCTGGGGGCTGATCCTCCCCTACCAGACGCTCGCGCTCGCGGTCAGCATCTTCATCATGCGCGGCGTCTTCGAGACGATCCCGAAAGAGCTGCCCGAGTCGGCGCGAGTCGACGGCGCGAGCTCGTTCATGATCCTGCGCCGGATCATGCTGCCGCTCGTCCGGAACGGCGTCATCGTCGTCCTGATCACCAACTTCATCGCGGCGTGGGGCGAGTGGCTGCTCGCGAACACGCTCACCAACGACCAGGAGCAGCGGCCGCTGACGGTGGTGCTGGCGTCGGCGAATGCCGGCTTCGGACAGTGGCTGTGGCCGACCATGGCGGCGATGTACATCGTCGCGATCCTGCCGGGCCTGATCGCGTTCATCGTCGTGCAGCGCTGGTACATGCGCGGACTCCAGGAAGGAGCGTTGAAGGGATGAGCGGCTCGAGGGCAAGCGGGCGATCGTGACCGGCGGCGGCTCGGGGATCGGGCGCGCGACCTGCCGGCGCTTCGCGGCCGAGGGCGCGACGGTCGTCGTCGCGGATCTCGTCGGCGAGCGCGCCGAGGAGGTCGCGGCCGAGATCGGCGGCACCGCGGTCCAGGCGGACGTCACCGTCGCCGCGGACGTGGCGCGGATGGTCGAGGCGGCCGGCCGGGTCGACGTGCTCGTCAACAATGCAGGCGGCGGCTTCGCCGACGACCTGCTCGAGATCAGCGAGGAGGAGTGGGACACCGACGTCGCCCTCAACCTCAAGTCGGCGTTCCTGTGCTCGAAGGCCGTCCTGCCCGGGATGATCGAGCAAGGGTCGGGCGTGATCGTGAACATCACGTCCGTGAACGGGATGGCCTTCTTCGCGAACGAGCCGTACAGCGCCGCGAAGGCCGGCCTGATCAGCCTCACGCGCAGCATGGCCGTGCGCTACGGCAAGCACGGGATCCGCGCCGTGGCGATCGCGCCGGGCACGATCCGCTCGCCGCTCTGGCAGGAGCGCGTCGACAAGGAGCCGGCGATCTTCGAGCGGCTCGTCCGCTGGTACCCGCTCGCGCCGGGTGGGGGAGCCGGAGGACGTCGCCAACGCGGCAGCGTTCCTCGCCTCCGACGACGCGTCGTGGATCACCGGCGAGGTGCTGCGCGTCGACGGCGGCCTGCTCGCCGGCAACGCGCAGATGGCGCGCGAGCTCGTCGCGAACTTCTCGCCCGACGACGAGGACTAGGCTCTGTGCTCGACGTCCTGATCCGCGGCGGTCGCGTGATCGACGGCGCCGGCAATCCGTGGTACCGCGCGGATGTCGGCATCGCGGGCGGCCGGATCACGGCCGTCGGCCGCGTCGACGAGCCCGCGGAGCGCGTGATCGAGGCGGACGGCCTGTTCGTCTGCCCCGGGTTCGTCGACATGCACACGCACTCCGACCTGCAGCTGCTCGTGAACCCCCCGCACGAGGCGAAGGTGATGCAAGGCGTGACGCTCGACGTGCTCGGCCAGGACGGCCTCAGCTACGCGCCCGTCACCGACGAGGTGCTCGAGCAGCTGCGCGGGCAGCTCGCCGCCTGGAACGAGGATCCGCCCGGGTTCGACTGGAGCTGGCGCACGGTCGGCGAGTACCTCGACCGGCTCGACGCCGACGGGATCGCGGTCAACGCCGCCTACCTCGCGCCGCACGGGACGATCCGGATGATCGCGATGGGCACCGACGACCGGGCTCCGACGGCGGACGAGCTCGCCCACATGAAGCGGCTGCTGGCCGAGGCGCTCGAGCAGGGCGCGGTCGGGCTCTCGACCGGGTTGACCTACACGCCGGGGATGTACGCCGACGACGACGAGATCGTCGCGCTGCTCGAGGTGGTGCGCGAGCACGGCGGCTACTACACGCCTCACCACCGCAACTACGGGAAGCGCGCGCTGCGAGGCCTACGCCGACTGCATCGAGATCGCGCGCCGCTCGGGCGTGCCGCTGCACCTCGCGCACGCGCACCTCGGCTACGAGATCAACAAGGGCAAGGCGCCCGAGCTGCTCGCCATGATCGACCAGGCGCGCGACGACGGCATCGAGATCACGCTCGACACGTATCCGTACCTCGCCGGCTCCACCTACCTCGCCGCGTTCCTGCCGAGCTGGATGCACGTCGGCGGCACCGCGGCCACGATCGAGCGGCTGCGCGACCCCGAGCTGCGGGAGCGGTTGCGCGCCGAGATCGAGGACGAAGGCTCGGACGGCTTCCACGAGATCCCGATGGACTGGTCGGTGGTCGTCGTCGATGGACGTCCCATCTCCGAGGCAGCGGCGGCGGCCGGGGAGAGGCCGATCGACTACGTCTGCGAGCTGCTCGTCGACCGGAACCTCGCCGTCTCATGCGTTGCCCACACAGGCAACGAGGAGAACGTGCGCACGACGATGGCGCACTGGTCGCACACCGTCGGCAGCGACGGGATCATCGTCGGCGACCGGCCGCACCCCCGCGGCTGGGGCACGTTCCCGCGCTACTTCGCCGTCTACGTGCGCGAGCTCGGGATCCTCAGCGTGGGAGCAGGCGGTGCGGAAGATGACGTCGCTGCCCGCGCAGCGGCTCGGCTTCCCCGACCGCGGCCTGCTCCGTCCGGGCATGGCCGCCGACGTCACGTGCATCGACCCCGAGACGATCCGCGACACGGCGACGTACGAAGATCCCCGCCGGCAACCGGAGGGGATCCCGTACGTGCTCGTGAACGGCGTCGTCGTCGTCGACGACGGGCAAGCACACCGGCGCGTTGGCCGGCGCGCGCGCTCCGCGCCTCCGGCTAGCCGGCGTTCGGATCGGTCTGCCAGAGACCGAAGTCGTTGCCCTCGGTGTCCGTGAAGGTCGCGAACCAGCCCATGCTCGGCACCGGCATCGCCTCGCCGGCCTCGCCGCCGAGCTCCTTGACGCGGGCGACGCCGCTGTTGATGTCGTCGACGTCGAAGTACACGCGCGCCCCGCGCTTGTCGCCTTCGGCGCCCATGATCGCGCCGCCCGTGTTCTCGGAGAACCGGGTCATGTGGTACTCGGTCGGGCTGCCGGGATACTCCTCGAACTTCCAGCCGAAGAGCCCGCCCCAGAACTCCCGCGCCTTGGCGGTGTCGCCCGCCGGGATCTCCAGGTGCACCATCTGGCCTGCCATGTCCTGCTCCTTTCGTCGTTTCCTTGTCACTACGACGACGAACGAGCACGAAACTAATCGACAGCGAGGGCGCTGCGGATCCAGTCGAGCGCGTCGAGCCGCATCAGGCCGTAGTGGTAGAAGTCGACGCGGCCCAGGCCGCGCTCGCGCGCGAGCTCGACCTTGGCGCGCACGTCTGCGGCCGAGTCGGCGTCGGGGGTCGAGGGGCGGAAGATGACGGAGACCGCGTTCTCGCCGTAGGCGTCGAGGTCGCCGCGGACGCGCTCCGGGTCCGCGGCGTAGCCCATTGCCTGGATCCCGTCACCGGCGCGGGCGACGGCGTCGACGTCCACGCCGAGCTGCCAGGCGATCGAGGGCGCCGGGTCGCCGGTGGGCTTGCCGTCGGCGTAGCCCTTGACCGCCCCTGAGAGCTCGATGAACTCGAAGGGCGTCTCGCCGGCCGCCTCGGCGACCTCGGCGACGAGCGACGTGACGACCTGCTCGCGCACCCGCGCGTACTCGTCACGCTCGGGCTCGCCGCCCGGGTCATCGCCCGCGAACGCGCGCTCGATCGCCTCGCGCGCGGCGCGGCGCACGGCGTCGCCGTCGACCCCGGCGGCCCGCGCGGCAGCGAGACAGTGCTCGCAGAAGCAGAGGCCGAGGAGATAGCGGACGCGCGCGCCGAGCGGGACGAAATAGCGCTCGTGCGCGTAACCGTGCTCGAGGCCGAGGTAGTGCAGCGCTTCGGAGGAGATGCCCGCGACACCGAGCGCCGCGATGTCGGTGGCGAGCGCACGCGCGTAGGCGCGGGCGTCCGGGTTCGCCGGGCAAAGCTCGGTCACGTAGCGGTCGCCGAATGCGTTCTCGGGGGCGCATTCGGGGTGAGCTGCGGCGAGCGCGCCGTTGTGGAGGAACACCGTCCACGCGCGGACGGCGAGCCCGCGCCGGTCGGCGGCTGCGACGCCTCGGGCAGGACGTGCGCCGCCTCGCTTACCGGCGGCTGCAGCCGCGCGGCGCGCAGCGCCGGCCCGGGAGGGAAGAAGACGGCGCCGCTCTCGAGGAACCGCACCCTACGCACCGGGTTGTGCGGGAAGACGTCCCGGCCCTCGTGATAGGCCGCCGCGACGGTGACGCCGCCGAGACCGCCGCGGTGCTCGACGTTGTCCAGCACGGTCTCGATTCCCTCGTCCGCGAGGTCGGTCGCGAAGCAGAAGATCGACGCAGTGCTCCAGCAATGCGAGCCTAAGCGCGGAGAGCCAGCCGCCGTCGACCGGCAGCGTGATGCCCTGCACGTAGTCCGACGGCGCGGGGAGGAGAGGAAGACGACGGCGCCGCCGATGTCGGCGGGCTCGCCCCAGCGGCCGGCCGGGATGCGGACGTCGATCTGTTTCGTCCGCTCCGGATCGTCGCGCCAGATGCGCGCGTTCAGCGCCGTCTTGACGTAACCCGGGGCGATCGCGTTCACGTTGACGCCGTGCGGCGCCCATTCGTTCGCGAGCGCCATCGTCAGCTGCGAGACACCGCCCTTGCTCGCCGCGTACGACGAGATGCGGCATCCGCCCTGGAAGCTCATGACCGAGGCGATGTTCACGATCTTGCCGCTGCCCTGCGCGACCATGATCCGGCCGGCGAGCTGGCAGAGCTCGAACGTCGCCGTCAGGTTCACCTCGATCACCTCGTCCCAGTCGGCGAGGTCGTGGTCGACCGCGTCGGACGCGCGACCGATCCCATGCGAGTTGACGAGGATGTCGAGGCCGCCGAGGCGCTCGACCGCCTCGTCGAAGCCGCGGCGCAGGGCGTCGCGGTCGGTGAGGTCGGCGCGCACGGCGATGCCGCCCAGCTCCGCGGCTGCCTCGTCGGCGCTGTCCGAGCGGCCGAGGATGGCCACGCTCGCACCGGCCTCGGCGAGCGCGCGCGCAATCCCACGCCCGATCCCGCCGCCGCCGCCCGTCACGAGCGCGCGGCGACCGGTCAGATCGAAGGGACCGGCCACTGCTTGCGCGCCCCGAGCTCGGCAAGGATCCGCGCCGTTTCGCGATAGGCCTCCTCGACGAGCTCGACCATCCGGTCGGGCTCCGGCACCCGCTCGAGCTCCACCGACACCGTCCCCGTGAAGCCGGTGTCGAGGATCGCCTGCAGGTACTCCTTGATCGGCGTCACGCCCCGTCCCGGCGGCATGTCGCCGTGCACCTTGCCGTCGCAGTCGGAGACGTGCACGTGGCCGATCATCCCCGTCAGCACCGCGACGTCGTCGAACGACGCCCCGGAGAGGTGCAGGTGCGAGACGTCTGCATTCGCCTTCACGGCCCGATGGTCGACCAGGCGGATCAGGTCGGCGAGCTCGTGGACGCTGTTCGCGACCGCGTGCTTGAACGGCTCCAGCTCGATCGCCAGCTCGATTCCCTGCGGCTCGGCGTGCTCGGCCAGCTCACGGAGGTTCTCGGCGACGAGCCCGAAGATCTGCTCCTTCGAGAACACCTGCAGGTCGCAGTAGTACTCGCCCACGACGAGCAGCACATTGCGTCCGCCGAAGTAGGCCTGCTGGTCGATGTACGCCTTGCAGCGATCGAGCGTGAACCGGCGCACCGACGGCACGAAGTCGACGAGGCCGAGCGCGATGCAGACGGCGGAGCGGATGGGCAGCTCGAGCTCGTAGCAGGTCTCCTTGATCAGCCGGCGCTCGTCGTCGCTCGTCGTCAGCGGGTCCTCGAAGACGTCGTAGGAGTCGAAGCCGATCTCCTTCGTCTTCGCGATTCCCTCGAGCACGCCCAGCGAGGTGCCGTGCCAGGCCGAGCCGATCAGCCCGAGCTCGAGGGCGTGCTCCGTCAACTGGCGACGTGCGCGGCGCGCGCGCTGGCGAGGTCGTCCGTGCCGGACGGGCGGAAGAGCTCTGTCTCGAAGCGGCTGCGATCACCCCGGTGCAGGCCGATGAAGTACTCGACCGGACGGCCGTCGTCGAGGTAGGTGACGCCGCTGAAGGCGAGGATCGGCGCTCCCTCCGGCACGCCGAGGTGCTGGGCGACCTCGCCGCTCGCCGCGCGCGCTTCCATCGCCCGCGAGCCGCGGTGGAGCTTGAGCCCGAGCTCCTGCTCGTACGTCTCGAAGAGCGACCGGTCGCTCATGTCGAGCTCGAGGATCGGTGCGCAGATCGAGTACGGCATGTACGCGGTCGTGACGACGAGCGGCTCACCGCGCAGGAACCGCAACCGCTCGAGCAGCACGATCTGCTCCGACTCCGGCAGCTCGAGCATCTTCGCCACGTGCGGCGAGACGGGCTCCGCCTCGAGCCGCAGCACCTTCGTCTCCAGCCGCTCGCCGCGCGCGCTGAGGTCCTCGTGGAGGCTCGTCAGCGACTGGGCGACGAACTCCGACACCTTCGGCTGGGCGACGAACGTGCCCTTGCCCTTGAGCCGGGTGACGAGGCCGGTTCGCTCGAGGTCGCTCAGCGCCTGGCGGACGACGGTGCGGCTGACGTCGTAGCGCTCGCACAGCGCTGCCTCCGTGGGGAGCTGCTCGCCCGCTGTCAAGCACGCCGCCGGCGACCGCGCTCTCCAGCAGCTGGCGCAGCTGGTAGTAGAAGGGGACCGGCGACGCCTTGTCGATCGTGCCCACGATCCCGGTGACGCCGAGGGGCGCCGAGGCTGCTTCGCTCACGAGGATACTGTAATGACAACATGCTTGCATTACAACATCGCCCGAGATAACGTCGGCAAATGCTTGAGTCGACCGTGCTCGAGGCTGGCTCGCTGGTCGGGATCGTGCGCTTCCACGAGGGCGGCGACGTCCCGGGGGCGATGGCGGCGCTCGTCCGCGGCGGGATCGAGCAGGTCGAGGTGACGATCGACACGCCGGGCGCCCTGGAGGCAGTCGCAGCCGCTGCGGAGCAAGGGAGGACGGTGGGCGTCGGCACCGTCGTCGACTCCGAGCAGGTGCGTGCGGCAGCCGCGGCGGGCGCACGGTTCGTCGTCAGCCCCGGGCTCGTTCCGGAGGTGATCGAAACCGCGCTGACGCTCGGCCTGGAGCCGGTGCCGGGTGTCTTCACGGCGACCGAGATCCTCGCGGCGACAGCGGCCGGCGCGCGCGTGATGAAGCTCTTCCCGGCCTCGTGTGGCGGGCCCTCCTACCTGCGCGCGCTGCGCGGGCCATTCCCCACGATTCCGATCATCCCGACCGGTGGCGTCCGGATCGACGAGGTCCAGGCCTATCTCGACGCGGGTGCGACCGTGATCGCACTCGGCAGCGAGCTCGTCGGCCGCACAGCGCCGCAGTCGGATACCGACCTCGAGTGGATCGCCGCTCAGGCCGCGCGCGCGACGGCTGCAGTCCGAGACGGCGTCCTGTCCACGCAGGTGACGCGGCTGATGCAGCTCGCCGACCTGGAGACGCCGGTGCTCGTTGCCGATCTCGATGCGATCGAGCGGAACGTCTCCCGGATGCAGGCCTACTGCGACGAGCACGGGGTGGCGCTGCGACCGCACATCAAGACCCACAAGCTGCCCGAGCTCGCCCGGCTGCAGCTCGAGGCCGGAGCGGTCGGGATCACCTGCCAGAAGCTCGGCGAGGCCGAGGTGATGGCCGACGCGGGCATCGAGGACATCCTGCTCTCGTTCCCGCTCGTCGGCGAGGCGAAGGCCGAGCGGCTCGCCGCGCTGGCGGAGCGCGTGAAGATGACCGTCGTCGGCGACTCGGCGGCGGTCGCGCGAGGGGCTGTCGCCGGTGCTCGCCCGGCACGGGCTCGAGGTCGACTTCCTGGTCGAGTGCGACACCGGGCTGGGCCGGACCGGGGTGCAGAGCCCGGAGGAGGCGGCCGAGCTGGCCGAGCTCGTCGACGGGCTCGAGGGACTGCGCTTCGCGGGGCTGATGACCTATCCGTCGCTGCCCGAGACGGCGCCGTGGCTCAAGGCCGCCCGCGAGGCGGTCGAGGCGCGCGGGCTCTCCGGTCGGCCGGGTCAGCGGCGGCGGCACGCCGACGGCCGAGCGCACGCACGAGCTCGGTGTCGTCGACGAGCTCCGCGTCGGCACCTACATCTACGGCGACCGCGCCTTGCTCGCCAACGGCTCGATGCCGCTCGAGGACTGCGCGTTGCGCGTCGTCGCGACCGTCGTCAGCCGGCCGACGCGTGAGCGGGCGATCATCGACGCGGGCTCGAAGACGCTCACGTCGGACCCGGCTCTGGGCGCCACCGGCCACGGCCTGCTCGTCGAGTACCCGGAGGCCGAGGTCTACGCGCTCAACGAGGAGCACGGCTACGTCGACGTGAGCCGCTGCGACCCTCCGCCCGAGATCGGAGACCGCGTCACGATCGTCCCCAACCACGCTTGCACGGCCGCGAACATGCACGACGAGATCGTCATGCACCGCGGCGGCGAGATCGTCGAGACGCTGCCGACTGCGGCACGCGGAAAGGTGAGGTGAGAGATGAAGGAAGCGATTCAGCCGGAGGGCGTGGCGCGCCCCGCGCCGCCCTACTCCCCGGTCGTCGTCAGCGGCGACCTCGTCTACACGGCGGGCCAGGTCGGGTTCGACGAGTCCGGACAGCTGACGGCGGACGACATCACGGGCCAGACCACGCAGGTGTTCGAGAACCTCCTGGCGTGCCTCCGTGCGGGCGGGTGCGAGCCGGCGGACGTGATCAAGGTGAACGCCTACCTCGCAGACCTCGGCGACTTCGCGGCCTTCAACGAGGTCTACCGCGCCAACTTCCAGGAGCCCTATCCCGCCCGCACGACGGTCGGCGTCAGCCTGCCCGGCGGGATCCTCGTCGAGGTCGAGGCGGTCGCGCGCAAGCCCGCGTAGCGGCTCTGCACACAGTTTCCTGACATGTAGTTGCTACCGTGACAACACGGAAGGCCATCCGGCCCCGTGGAGATCTAGCTTCTCGTTCCTCCTTTTTAGGTTGTTCGAGGTCAGTTGCGTCTCGAACATGCTCGTAATCAAGGAGTCGAACACGTTGTCAAAGTCATTCCAGGAGCTCGGCGTCAGCGCGCCCGTTGTCAGGGCGCTCCAGGCGGCCGGGATCACCCATCCCTTTGCAATCCAGTCCCGCGTCTTGCCGGACGCGCTCGCAGGCCTCGACGTTCTCGCCGAGTCGCCGACGGGCTCCGGCAAGACACTCGCCTTCGCCCTGCCGCTCGTCGAGCGCACCGCCGGCTCGAACGCCCGGCCGGGCGCGCTCGTCCTCTGTCCGACCCGCGAGCTCGCGCTCCAGGTCGCAGCCGACCTGCGCCCGCTCGCCAAGGCCAAGGGCCTGCGCGTCGAGACGGTCTACGGCGGCGCCCCGATCGGCGCGCAGATCAAGAAGGCCCGCGACGCGCACATCCTCGTCGCGACTCCCGGCCGGCTCTTCGACCTGATCGAGCGGCGCGCCGTCAAGCTCAACGACGTTCGCGTCCTCGTCCTCGACGAGGCCGACCGGATGCTCGACATGGGCTTCAAGCCGCAGGTCGACCGCATCCTCCGCGGCGTGCCGGACAACCGGCAGACGATGCTCTTCTCCGCCACATTCGACGGCGCAGTCGCCGAGCTCGCTCGCGACTACACCGTCAACGCGGTGCGCGTCCAGGCGGAAGCGCCGGTCGAGGCGCAGCGCGGCGAGGTCGACCACACCTTCGTCGCGGTCACCGCCGAGGACAAGCTCGACCGCCTGGTCGAGCAGCTCCGCAGCGACCGCGGGCTCGCGCTCGTGTTCGTGCGGACGAAGCACGGCGCCGACAAGCTCGCCCGCAAGCTCGAGCGCCAGCACAACATCAAGGCGGTCGCGATGCACGGCAACCTCTCGCAGAACCAGCGGGAGCGCGCGCTCGCGCAGTTCGAGTCGGGACGCGTCACGACGCTCGTCGCGACCGACGTCGCCGCCCGCGGCCTCGACGTCGACGACATCACGCACGTGATCAACTTCGATCCGCCGCACGGCGACAACGACTACGTCCACCGCGTCGGCCGCACCGGCCGCGCCGGGCGCAGCGGCACCGGCGTCACGCTCGTCCTGCCGGAGCAGCGCGGCGACGTCAGCCGGCTCGCCACGCGCCTCGGCCACGGCGAGCAGTTCGCCTCCTCGGGGATGGTCGTCGCGACGAAGCCGAAGCCGAATCCGCGCAGCTCGGGCGGTCGGCAGCGGCGCCGCTCTCGCTGATTTAGGCTCCGCCGCATGAGCCGCGAGCCCGACCTCAACGTCGTCGGCGGCGAGCTGCTGCCCTGCTCGCTCGAGCCGATGACGGGCTTCTACCGCGACGGCTGTTGCGGGACGGGGCCCGAGGACGTGGGCAGCCACACGGTCTGCGCGGTGATGACCGAGGAGTTCCTCGAGTTCAGCCGCCAGGCCGGAAACGATCTCTCGACGCCCCGCCCGGAGTGGGGCTTCGAAGGGCTGCAGCCCGGCGACCGCTGGTGCCTGTGCGCGCCGCGGTGGCTCGAGGCGCACGAGGCCGGCATGGCGCCGGAGGTCGTGCTCGGCGCGACCCACGTCAGCGCGCTCGAGTTCGTGCCGATCGAGCTGCTGACCGCCAGGGCAGTCGCGCCCGACGTGGTTTAGCGAACTCCGCGTAGGCGCGCTCGAGCACGTCGGCGAGATCGTCTGCGCCGATCCGCAGCCCGCTCGGGCCGAGACGCTTCAGCACCGCTCCGACCGGCAGCGGCCGCAGCGGCCTCGGCTCCGGCAGCGGGCCCGCCTCCCACGCCTCCGCCGGGACGGTCTCGACCGCGACGACGTCCGGCTCCGGCTCGGCCTCTTCGACTGCGTCGACACCTCGCCAACGCAGCAGCGCCCCCGGATCCCGGTCGATCTCCTCCGCGAACGCGTACGCGAGCGCCGCGACGTGCTCGCAGGCGCCGCCGCGATCGCACGCGCACGCTCGGACCAGCTCCCGTTTGCGTGGAACGAGCGGCCGCTCCCAGTCGAGCGTCATCACGTGCTCGAGGTGCACGGACTGGGCGCGGCCCTCGATCGCTGCGACCAGCTGGGGACTGTTCCGCGCCGAACGCGTCAGTGCGGTCCAGATGCGCGGCGGCACCGGCTCGGCGGTGATCGCCACCTCGCACCCGTCGACCGACGCGGACGAGCTTCCCCGGCCTCGACCACCAGGTTCTCGACCGACGCGCACGAGCCGGCGCCCGTGCTCGGCGACCGACGAGCTCTCGTCGGGAACGACCGCCGTCGCGAACAGCCGCGCCCAGGGCCCTTTCCCGAGCTCATGCGGCCACCTCGCGTGGAGTCGGTCGACAGCTCGACGGCGGCTCGGAGTGCGCCGAGGTCGAGATCGCCGAGCCAGTCCTCGGAGCGGGCGGCGATCACTTTCTCCGCGAGCTCCCGCTTCGAGTCGAGCAGCGTGTCGATCCGCTCCTCGAGCGTCCCGGTGCAGATCAGGCTGTGCACGAAGACGGGCTTGCGCTGGCCGAACCGGTGCACGCGGTCGGTCGCCTGCTGCTCGACCGCCGGGTTCCACCAGCGGTCGAAGTGGAAGACGTGGTTCGCGGCGGGGAGGTTGAGGCCGCGGCCGCCGGCGCGGATCGAGATCACGAGCGACGGTCGGCCCCTCCTCCGTGGCGAACTCCTCGAGCAGATGCTCGCGCTGCTTGGCGTTGAGGCGGCCGTGGAAGAAGCCGACGCTGCTGCCGAGCCGCTCCTCGAGGTGCGGCACGAGCCGGTCGAAGCCCGGGTACTGCGTGAAGACGAGCGCCTTGTCGCCGTCGGGCACCTGCTCCAGCAGCTCGAGCAGCCGCTCCAGCTTCCCCGAGCGGCCGTCGAGCGGCTGCCCGGTCGCGACCAGCATCTCGGGGTGGTTGCACACCTGCTTCAGGTGGCTGAGCATGGCGAGCACCGCTCCGCGCCGGCCGAAGCGGTCGCCGTGCGCCTCGATCCGCGGCAGCCAGTGGTCGACGGTCGCGCGGTACAGGCTCGCCTGCTCGACCGTCAGCCGGCAGTAGTCCTTCGCGACCGTGATCGGCGGCAGCTCCAGCTCGACCTCGGGCGCGTCCTTCGCGCGGCGGAGGATGAACGGCTGCACGATCGACCGCAGCCGCTCCAGCGCACCGTCGTGGCTGTGCGTCTCGATCGGGCGCGCGAACGTGCGCTCGAACCACTCGCGCGAGCCGAGCAGGCCGGGATTGACGATGTCCATCAGCGCCCACAGCTCGCTGAGGCGGTTCTCGATCGGCGTACCCGTCATCGCCAGCCGCCGCCGTGCGGGCAGCCGGCGGAGCGCGCGCGCCCGCTTCGTGTTCGGGTTCTTGACGTCCTGGGCCTCGTCGAGCAGCAGCCGGTCCCAACCGATCCCGGCGAGGAAGTCGACGTCGCGCGTGGCGATGTCGTACGAGGTGACGACGACGTCTGAGCTGAGCGCCGCCTCGGCGAGCGCGGCGCCGGCGAGGCGGAGGCTGCCGTGGTGGACGTGCACGCGGAGCGAGGGCGCGAACCGGGCGATCTCCGACGCCCACTGCTTGACCACGCTCATCGGGCAGACGACGAGCGTCGGTCCCAGGTTGTGACGAGCAGCGCGTCGGCCCCGAGCTCCTCCCGCTCGGAGGCGAACATCGCGATCGCCTGGACGGTCTTCCCGAGCCCCATGTCGTCGGCCAGGATCCCGCCGACGCCGAGGTCGCCGAGCATCCGCAGCCAGCCGTGGCCGCGCTCCTGGAACGGGAAGAGCGCGAACTGCATCGAGGCGGGCGTGGGCAGCGGCCTGGAAGCGGCGGTCGCCGTCCTGGAGCAGGTCCGCGAGCGGCGCGTCGAGGGACACCTCGCCGAGCTCGAGCCCAGCCTCCTCCGTCTCGAGACCGGAGACCGCCCGGACCAGCTCGACGATCCCGGCTCCCGTGCGGCGGCGCTCGAGGAAGCGCAGCGCCTTCTCGACGTCCGACCGGCGCAGCGCGTGCCAGCGTCCGGCGACGCGGATGAACGGCTCTTTCGCGGCGGCGAGGTCGGCGAGCTCCTGCTCGCTGAGGACGACGTCGCCGACCGAGAGCCGCCAGTCGAAGGTTGCGAGCGCCGCCGTGGAGAGGAGCCCGCTCGAACGGACGGCAACGCCGCTGCTCGTCGCCGTCAGATTGACCCGGAGCCGGCTCGGCGACCCCAGCCAGGTGCCAGGCAGCAGCACCGGGACGCCGCGCGCCTCGAGCAGCGGCATCGTCTCGCGCAGGAAGAGCTGCACCTCGTCGGCGTCGAGCTCCGCCTCGGCGGGCTCCGCTGACGTCGAAGCGGATGCCGTGCTCGGCCAGCAGCGGCTCGATCTCGGTCAGCTGACGCGCGAGGTCGCGTCGCGGGTCGCTCGCGCGGAGGAAGCTGAAGACCTCGTCGCCCTCCTCGTGCAGAAGCGAGGCCGGCAGCGCGAGGGTCGGGTCGTCCTCTGCGTGCAGCCAGAGCTCGAGGGCGAGTGCGGTCCCGCGCTCGTCCAGGTGGAGTCCGAGCTTCCACGGAGCCGAGGAGCGACGGCCGAGGCCGTCGTCCAGCCAGCGGGACAGCCGCCGGTTGAGCGCCGCATAGCCGGCGTGGCGCGGCAACTCGGGCTCGGAGGCGCTCAGCCCGTCGAGGAAGAGCTCGAGCGCGGTCGGGCGGCCGTTCCGCAGCGCTGCGCCCAGCCGGACGCGTCCTTCCTGCAGGCGGTCGCGCGCGATCTGGTCGACGAGGACGGGGTAGAGGTCGCGCACGGTCGCGTCGCGATCGCCGTCGAAGGCGGCGGCGGCGGCCTCAGGGAGCGCCGGTGCGATCCTGTCGAGCGTCGCCTGCACGCTCTCGTCGAGCGTGGCGCCCCAGAACGCGTGCCAGGAGCCTGCGTCGTGCTCGAGGTACGGGTGGACGAGACCCTCGGACACGGAGCGTTGCGCGAGCTCGACGACGGCGAAGACCGCCGCTGCGCTCCCGCCGGCGTCCTCCGGAGCCGTCTCTGCGAGCCGGATCAGCTCGCGGACGTCGAGGCTCCGGGCAGCCGAAACCGACCCGTCGGAGTCACGGGTGAAGAGGGACGCGGTCGCGTCCTGCTGCCAGACCAGTTCGAGCACGACCTAGCAATGTAGGCGTAAACCACGACGTCCCGCGTCCCCCGGCCGAGGACGCTTGACGGCGGTCGCCGCTTGGGAGATGGTCGTCAGACCAATTCTGGGTGTGGAAGGGGAGAACATGAACCGATTCACCAGGCGCTTCGCCGCGGTTGCCGCCGCGGGCGCAGCGCTCGCCGTCGTGCCCGCAGCAATCGCCGGCGAACGACAAGCTGGAGCTCCGCGTCGTCTCGAGTCCTGCTGAGTACGTCTCGGGCGGCGACGCGCGGATCGAGGTCGCGGTGCCGGCCGGAACCGCCCTCTCGGCGGTCGACGTGACGCTGAACGGCGCCGACGTCACCTCCTCCTTCGGGCCGGATCCGGAGGGGAACCACCAGCTCGAGGGCGTGCGTGAGCGGGCTGCCGCTCGGCGAGAGCACGGTCGCGGCGACCGCGCCGGGGCCGGGCAAGTCGCAGCGCAGCACGGAGCTGACGCTGACCAACAACCCGCTCCAGGGACCGATCTTCTCCGGCCCGCACCAGGTGCCGTTCGTCTGCGCGACGACGAACAACGCCGCCGGGATGGGGCTGCCGCCGATCCCGCAGTCGCCGACCTGCGAGACGCCGACCGTCGTGTCGTACGTCTACCTCCCGCCGACCGGCACCACGTGGTTCGCGTACGACCCCGCAGCGCCGCCGCCGGCGTCGTCGATCCGGCAGACGACGACGATGGACGGCCTGACGGTGCCGATGATCGCGCGCTGGGAGCGCGGCGTCATCAACCGGTTCATGTACTCGATCATGGTTCTCTCGCCGTACTCCCAGACGTCCGCGGTCGACCTTCGGGCGTGGAACCGGAAGGCGCTGTTCAGCTTCTCCGGGGGCGTCGCGATCGGGCACACGCAGGGCGCCGCGAGCGGCGGCTGACATGCGCTATCTCGCGGGCCTGCAGATGGGCTACGCGGTCCTGTACTCGTCCGGCAACCGCACGAACACCCACTACAACCTCCAGCTCGGCGGCGAGACCGCGATCATGGTCAAGGACCACTTCGTCTCGAAGTACGCGGAGCCGGAGTACACGATCGGCGGTCGGCGGCTCCGGCGGCGCGATCCAGCAGTACGTCTACGGGCAGAACCATCCCGGGCCTGCTCGACGGCGGCGTGCCGCAGTACTCGTACCCGGACATGGTCACGCAGACGATCCACGTCGGCGACTGCGAGCTGCTCGAGCGCTGGCTCGACACGAAGGTGTCGCCGACCGCTCTCGATGTGGCGAACGTGGGCCAATCGCACGCTGATCGAGGGGATGAACGCGTCGGCGACATGATCCCGAACCCGTACTGCGGCGGCTGATGACCGGATGCCCCGCCGGCTCGACGGAGTGCATCAACGGCTGGCGCGGCCTCTCGCCGCTCGCGCTCAACCCGCACTTCGGCACGGCGCCCGGCTACAACCCGGCCGTCCACGGGCCGGTGGAGTGGACGCACTGGGGCGACCTGGTGAACATCTACGGCACCGACGAGCACGGCTTCGCCCGCTCGCCGTGGGACAACGTCGGCGTCCAGTACGGGCTCTCGGCGTTGCAGAGCGGCGCGATCACGCCCGCCGCAGTTCCTCGACCTGAACGCGAACGTCGGCTCGTGGAAGCGCGTCGCAGGACATGGTGCAGGAGGGCTGCCCGTTCATGCGCGGTGAGCCCGCTGTCGTGCGCGGCGACGGCTTCGACATCTGGAGCGCGCGGAACATGAGCCTCTCGCCCGACGGCGGCGTCACGCCGGCCGCGCGGCGTGAGGGGAACCGGGAAGCAGGCTACGCCGCGTACCGCTCCGGGATGGTCTTCCGCGGGAAGCTCGACATCCCGGTGATCGACTGGCGCCACTACCTCGAGCACCGGCTCGACATGCACAACTCGCACCAGTCGTTCGCGTCCAGGCAGCGGCTGCTCAACTACGACGGCGACGCGTCGAACCAGCTGATCTGGTTCACCGACGCGCGTCCCGGGAACGCCGCAGTCCGACCAGACGCCGCAGGCGTTCCTCGTCCTCGACCGCTGGATCAAGAACATCCAGGCGAATCCGGACAAGAGCGTCGGCGAGCAACAAGCCTGCCGACGCGAAGGATGCGTGCTTCGCCACGAACGGCACGCTGATCGCGAGCGGCGACGACGTCTGGGACGGGATCCTCGACGGCGACTCGGCCGGCGCCTGCACGCAGGTGTTCCCGACCTACTCGACCTCCCGGGTCGTCGCGGGCGGGCCGATCGAGGGCGGCGTCTTCAAGTGCGCCCTGCAGCCGGTCGAGCGGGCGCTCGCGCACGGCCTCTACGGCGCCTGGCAGCCGAGCGAGGCGGAGGTCGCACGCCTCCACGCGATCTTCCCGCAGGGCGTGTGCGACTACTCGAAGCCCGATCTCGCGCTGCCGCCGGAGCTCTCCGGCAGCTCGCAGGGCGCGGGAAAGTAAGCCGGCGGGAGGGGCGGCCGCGCGCCGGCGCGGCCGCCCCCTCCTCCCGTGACGCGTAGCTCCCGTTGCGCAAACGTTGCGCTTCGATTAAGCGCCTAACTCCTTTGCATGTCCGGCGTTGTAGTCCACATGAGCGCTGTCGACGCCGAGGTCTTCACCCTTCAACTCGACGCCGCGCGGCAGTTCGATTTCTGGCTGGGCGAGTGGGACTGCTCGTGGGACGACGGCGATCAGAGGCACGTCGCGACCAACTCGGTCTATCTCGATCTCGATGGCAAGGTCGTGGTCGAGAACTTCGACGGCCGGCCCTCGCTCGACTTTCAGGGGCTCAGCTTCTCGGTCTACGACCGCAACGCCGGGTGCTGGAAGCAGACGTGGGTGGACAGTGAGGGCAGCTACCTCGACTTCGCCGGCAGCTTCGAAAATGGAGTGATGGAGCTGCGCCGAGACGGCGAAGTCGAGGGCTCCCTCGCACTCTTTCGGATGCGCTGGGAGAACATCGAGCGCGACTCGCTCGACTGGTCCTGGCAGCGCTCCGACGACGGCGGCGAGACCTGGACGTCTCTCTGGGAGATCGAGTACACGCCGTGTCCTTTAGCTGGGTCGACCCGCACTTCGCGGCGCTCTACGCACGCCGTGAAGAAGAACGGCTCGTAGAGCGGCTCGCGTCGCGTGTTCGCGCGCGCGCCGCCTGCGAGCCGAACCTCGACACGATCGTCTGGCGCGGTCCCGGCTGGGTGGAGCAGGACATCGAGCTTCACGGCCGCCTCCGCCTGCTCTGATTTTTCTGCGATCGCGCTAAGACCCCTAAAGGGTCGCTTCGCTCCCGAAACCCTCGAGCACGACAGCTCGAGCAGCGCAGGGCAGGGGACTAGGATCCGTCCGGTGGCGCCCGGCGACGCTGAGTCGGCTTTCGCGCAGGCGGCGGCCGAGGACGGGATCGTGCTCGGGCGTCAGTCGTTCGACTGGCTGTGCGAGCAAGGCCACGTCGGGCTCGAACGTGTCGCGACAGGCTCGTCGCGATCCGGCGCTCGTCGGGCCGGTGCAGGCGGCGCTCGTAGCCCTCGCGGCGATCTACGCTCGCCTCGGGGGCGACGTCTCGGTCCTCCACGCGGCGCGCGAGAACCTCCTCCTGCCCGTCGAGCTCGTGCACGAGCCGAGCGGAACCGTGGTCGAGGTCGACGAGTCGCCTCACTTCACCTCCTTCCGCCTGGCCGCCCTCGAGCTCTATCCGGCCGCTGCGACGGTGGCGTTCGACCTCGACGAGCACAAGGAACTGTGTCGCGCCTGGTGCTCGACGACCGACGACCTCGCACGCGGCCTGGCCGCCAAGGGCTTCGGCTTCGGTGGGGCACAGCGGGAACGGGCCTACTACGACGCGCTCCTCGACCTCGCCGCCCCGGCGATGGGCCATCCGCCGGTGGTCAGGATCGCGGCCGTGGACGGCGACGCGGCAGCGGCGTACCGCCGCCACCGGACCTCACTCCTGGCGCTTCGGGCCTCCTGAGGAGGCTTCGTACCCGTCGATGACGGACACGTTGACCGTCGCGCAGCGTCCGCAGCGGACGCGGACCTTCTTCGTCATCTGCACCGGGTGCATCGCCGCGGCCAGGATGTTGCCGCACTCGACGCAGACGTAGTCGTCCGGGCCGTTGCCGTGGAATACGGGCCTGTCGGCGTCCTCCTGGATCGCCGTGCCGCCGTCGCGCGGCACCTCGCCGGCGCGGACCTGTCGCATCGTGATCGTCGCCATCGCCGGCAGCTCAGAGCGCGGCGAGCTTGCCGCTGAAGTCCTTGATCAGCGCGTCCAGTACGCCGACGACGACTCCTTCGCCCATCGAAGCGGCCTTGCCCGTGATCTGAGCGTTCGTCTGGATCGTCCCGCCGCCCTCGTGGAGCGAGATGACGACGTTGGCGTTCGCGTGTCCCTGGCCGCCGGCCTCCTTCGACTTGACGCTCATCACGACACGATGGGCCACGGGGTCCTGCTCGACGATCTCGACGGTGCCGGTGAAGGTCATCGACATCGCTCCCATCTTGACCTTGATCTCGGCCCTGACAGAGCCCGGCCCGGTCGTCTCGAGCACGCTGCCGCCCTCGACGCACGGCACGACGCGCTCCAGGTCGAGGATCGTCGCGAAGCTCTCGTCGATCGGCCGTGCGGTGGAGAACGGATGCTCGAGCTGGACGGCCACGACGACGCATCTTAGAGGATTGAAATACGCTCCGCGGATGTCGATCGAGGCAGGCACGTACCGGCTCGGGCCCGACGACGGCACCCTCTCGGTGAGGACGAAGCGCACCGGCGCCGCGGCGAAGGCCGGGCACAACCTCGTCATCCACGTCACCGAGTGGCAGGCGACGCTCGAGGCCGGCGAGGAGCCTGCTCGGACGAGCATCGCGCTCGGCGTGGACGCCACCTCGCTCCGCGTTCACGAGGGCAGCGGCGGGGTGCAGGCGCTCGGAGACGACGACAAGGCGAGCATCCAGGAGACGATCGACGACGAGGTGTTGAAGCGCCAGGAGATCGCTTTCCGCTCGACGTCGGTGGAAGCCGCGCCCGACGGCGGAACGATCAGAGTCGAGGGCGACCTGACGCTGGTCGGCGAGACCCGTTCGATTGCGTTCGAGCTCACGGTCGACGGCGGCAGGCTCGCCGGCAGCGCCGTCGTCAAGCAGAGCGACTGGGGGATCTCGCCCTACTCGACGCTGTTCGGGACACTCAAGGTCGTCGACGAGGTCGAGGTCGAGATCGACGCCGTCCTGCACGACGAGCTGAGCCACGTCACCCGCTGTAGACCGCTTGCGCGTCGAGCCCGCCCTCGACTCCCGGCGGCAGCGCGCCGGTGCCGTGCGCGTACAGCGCGATCTCCTCGACCGTCTTGACCTGCGTCGGGTCGGCCTCGTCAGCGCCGACCCACGCCCCGTTCGACCACGTCAGGGTCTCGGGTGCGGCATTCAGCGCCATGCCCGCGAGCAGCCGGCCCTTGGCGCGAATCTTCTCGGTTGCGCTGGCGATCGCCGCCGTGGTGCCCTCGGATGGGCTCGTGTTGTAGCCGTGACCGACGCCGAACCGGTCGGTGTCCGCCGGCACGACCTTCACGTCGAGCGCCGGGACGCCGAGCTCGTCGGCGACGAGCTGCGCGTACTCGGCTTCCTTCCCGTCGGGCTCGGTGGTCAGGCTGAGCACCATCTTGCCGGTCGGGTGCACGCGCAGAAAGACGGCTCGGTACGCCTCGTCAGCCATGGCTAGGTCGCCTCCTGGTTTGGTGGGTTGGTGCTCTTCGTGAGGCGCTGGCGCTCCTGGTGGGCGGTCAGCGCGTTGTGCTCGTCCAGGTCGCAGAAGGAAGGCTGTGGCCCGCCCAGCGGGTTCGCGGGCACCGCGGGTCGCTCGCAGCCCGGGTAGATGCACAGCTTGGGCGAGGCCTCACTCATCGGTGGCCCAACCCGGCGTCGTGTTGCCTCGGCTCGGGCCGTGCCCGCTCGGCATCGCGACCGAGCTGCCCGCGATCGGGGTGGCGCTGGCCCACGGCTCGACCTCCTCGACCTCGACTGCGAACGGGGCCGGGTGATCCCACGACGCTGCCCCGATCGCCTCGACGACCTCGCCGAGAGCCTGGAAGCTGTGGCCGCTCACGAGCGCGTCGCAGTGGGGCAGCGCCGCCACCATGCCGCCGGACTGCACGGAGAAGCCACCGGCGCCGACCCGAGGATTGACCCACACGATCCGGTGGGCGAGGCGCGCGAGACGCTCCATCTCGCGCCCCACCAGCATCGGGTCGCCGCGCTCCCAGCCGTCCGAGAGAATCACGACCACCGCGCCGCGGGCCATGCCGCGACGTCCGTGCCGGTCGTTGAACTCCCTCAGCGCTTCGCCGATCCGAGTCCCGCTCGACCAGTCGGGTGCGGCCGCGGCGGCACGTTGGATCGCGCGCTCCGGGTTGCGCGAAGCAAGCGCGCGGGTCAGACGGGTCAGCCGCGTTGCGAACACGAACGCCTCGGCGTGCGGCCCGCTGCCGGCGGCACAGGTCAGGAACTGGAGATATGCGCGGGCGTAGGGCTCCATCGAGCCGGAGATGTCGCAGAGGAGCACGAGCCTCCGGCGGGCGACGCGCCGGTGCCGACGCGCGAGGCGGATCGGCTCGCCTCCCGTGCGCAGGCTGGCGCGCAGGGTCCGCCGCAGGTCGATGCGCTCCCCGTAGCGCCCCTTCTCGTAGCGGCGCATGCGTCGCAGCGGCGTCGCGAGCTCCAGCCGCGACATCAGCTGGTAGAGCTGCGCGAGCTCGTGCGGCTCGAGCGCGTCGAAGCTCTTGCGTCGCAGCAGCTCGTCGTCGCTCGCCAGCGCCAGCGGCACCTCGACCTCGGCCGGCTCCTCGTCCTCGTCGCGGTTGCTCGGCGGTGACGACGACAGGCCGGTCGAGCGGTGAGGCGACTGTCTGCGGGTCGTCGAGCTCGAGCTCCTCGCCTCGTCGCGTCGCCGCCGAAGACCGAGAAGAACACAGCGTCGAACGCCTTGACCTGCGCGGGATCGGACACGAACACCGCGCGGGCGGTCCAGTACAGCCGGCGGCGGGTGAGCGGACGGACGAGCGTCAGCGAGCGCGCGAAGTCGGCCGCGCGCGCCGGCGTGATCGGCAGGCCGGCGTCGTGCAGGCGCCGGCTGAAGGAGCCGACGAGCGGCGGCAGGTCGAGCTCGATCGTCTCGACGCCGAAGTCAGTCACCGGAGCGCACAAGCTGCTCGAGGCCGGCCGCGCGGATCACCTCCTGGTCGTCGCTGTACTTCAGCACCGACCCGAGGGTGCGCTCCACGGCTGCGGCGTCCAGCTGCTCGATCCCGAGCAGGGTCAGAGCCGCCAGCCAGTCGATTGACTCGGCGATGCCCGGCGGCTTCTGGACGTCGCTGTCGCGCATCCGCGAGACCGCGTTCGCGACCTGCACCGCGAGGGTCTCCGACGCGCCCTTGACGCGACGGCGCACGATCTCCACCTCGCGCTCCGGAGTCGGGTACGCGATCCGGTGGTAGAGGCACCGGCGCTTGACGGCGTCGTGGAGGTCGCGCGTCCGGTTGGACGTCAGCACGATGATCGGCGGATGCGTGGCTCGAATCGTGCCGATCTCCGGGATCGTGACGCTCGCGTCCGCGAGCAGCTCGAGCAGAAACGCCTCGAAGTCGTCGTCGGCGCGGTCGATCTCGTCGATCAGCAGCACCGCGGGCCGCGGACCGGGGTGCTCGAGCGCCCGCAGGAGCGGGCGGCGGATCAGGTAGTCCGGGCCGAACAGCTCCTCTTCGCCGAGCGTCGAGCCGCTGGAGTCGGCGAGGCGGATGCTCAGCAGCTGGCGCGGGTAGTTCCACTCGTAGAGCGCCTCCGCCGCGTCGATCCCCTCGTAGCACTGCAGGCGGATCAGCGGCGTGTCCAGCACGAGCGCCAGCGACTTGGCGGCCTCGGTCTTGCCGACGCCCGCCTCGCCCTCGAGCAGCAAGGGCTGCGGCAGGCGCAGGCTCAGGAACATCGACGTCGCCAGGCCCTCGTCGACGAGGTAGTCGACGTCGGCCAGGCGGCGGGCGAGCGTCTCGATGTCGGGCACGAGCCGGCGGATCTCGCCCGGCGCCTCGCCCGTGACCTCGTGCGGGCTCACGGCGTCACTCCGCCGCGACGGCGTGCTCGTGCTGCGCCTCGAACTTGGCCAGGCACCCCTCGCAGCAGAAGTAGATCGTCTCGCCCTCGAACTGCACCGACGGCGTGCCCGGGACGGCCGCGACGGTCATCCCGCAGATCGGATCGACGGCGAGCGTCGGCCCCGCCGCAGCGACGGTAGAGCCGGCGGCGCTCGCGGCCGGCGCAGGCGCCGAGGCTTGCTTCCCGCGGCGTACGGCGACGATGCTCGCGAGGATCGACAGCGCGATCTCGGCGGGGGCGCGGGCACCGATGTCGATGCCGGCGGGGACGTCGATCACGTCGAGCTGCTCCTTGGCAACCCCGTCGGCACGCAGCTCGGCGAGCACTCCGGCGCCGCGCTTGGGGCTGGCCACGAGGCCGACGTAGGGCACGCCTGCCTCGAGCCCGCGGCGCAGGGTGTGCAGCTCGTCCCGCCCGTGCGCCGCGACGACGAGCGCGAGATCGGCGGCCGACGGCTCGGGGACGCCTCCCTCCACGGCGACGAGGTCGAGCCCGAGCTCTGCGCCGAGCGACAGGACCGCTGCCGCGATCGGCGTGTCGCCGACGACGAGGACGCGCGGGGCGGGGAGCACCGGCTCGAGGAAGATCTCGATCGTCCCGCCGGAGAGGCATGTGTTCCGGGCCGTCACGGCACCCTCCTCGATCGGGACCTCCCGACCGGTGCTCGGGTCCTCGCCGACGGGCCCGTCGGGAACGATTCGCAACAGCAACGCCTCCTCGGTCTCGATCGCCTTCAGCGCGTACACGCGCACGCTCTGCTGCGCGCAGACGCCGCCGATGAACCCCTCGATTGTGCCGTCGGCGAGTACGAGCGCGACGTCTCCCGCCTTGACGCTCGTCGGACGTTGCGCCCGGACGACCGTCGCGGTCACGAACACCGTGCCCTCGGCGGCGAGCTCCTGCGCCCGCCGCGACACGGCGGCGCTCATCATTGTGGGGGCTCGGGTCGTCCTTGCATCGCCGCCCAGACCCGGGCGGGCGTGCAGGGCATGTCGATGTGGTCGACGCCGTGCGTCTGGTGCAGCGCGTCGATGACCGCGTTGACGATCGCCGGCGGCGACCCGACGTTCGGCGACTCGCCGACGCCCTTGGCTCCGAGCGGGTGGTGCGGGCACGGAGTCACGGTCTCGCCGAGCTCGAAGTCGGGGCACTCGAGCGCGGTCGGGATCAGGTAGTCCATGAACGACGAGTTGAGGCAGTTGCCCTCCTCGTCGAACGAGATCAGCTCCATCAGCGCGATCCCGACCCCCTCGGCGAGGCCGCCGTGGATCTGGCCGTCGACGACCATCGGGTTGATGCGCACGCCGCAGTCGTCGACCGCGATGAAGCGCCTGACGGTGACGTGGCCGGTGTCGGGGTCGATGTCGACGACGGCGATGTAGGCGCCGTAGGGGTAGGTGAGGTTCGGCGGGTCGTAGATCACCTGCGCGTCGAGCCCGCCTTCCATCCCGTCGGGCATCGCGTCGCCGCTGTACGCCCGCTCCGCGATCTCCTCGATCAGCGCGCCCTTCTCGGGGTCGCCCTTGACGTACCAGCGGCCCTTCTCCCAGGCGAGATCCTCCGGCCTGGCCTCGAGCATCGTCGCGGCGATCAGACGCGCCTTGTCGCGCACCTTGCGCGAGACGACTGCGACCGCGCCACCGGAGACCGGCGTCGAGCGGCTGCCGTAGGTGCCGAGCCCGTACGGGGAGCGGTCCGTGTCGCCGTGGCGGACCTCGACGTCCTCCGGCGGAATGCCCAGCTCCTCGGCCACGATCTGCGCGAACGTCGTCTCGTGACCCTGCCCCTGCGGCTGGCAGCTGATGCTGACGACGGCCTTGCCCGAGGGGTGGACACGCAGGTCGGCGCCGTCGTTCATGGCCAGTCCGAGGATGTCCATGTGCTTGCGCGGCCCCGCGCCGACGCCTTCGGTGAAGAAGGACACGCCGATGCCCATCAGCTCGCCGCGCGCACGCTTCTCGGCTTGCTCGGCGCGCAGGTCGTCATAGCCGGCGATGTCCATCGCAACGCGCATCGTCTCGGCGTAATTGCCGGAGTCGTACGTCCAGCCGGTGGTCGTCTCGTACGGAAACTGGTCGGGCGCGATGAAGCTGCGCATCCGCAGCTCGATCGGGTCGACCTTCATCTCGAGCGCGAGCGCATCCACCATGCGCTCCACGAGGTAGACGGCCTCGGTGATGCGGAACGAGCACCGGTACGCCACCCCGCCCGGCGCCTTGTTCGTGTAGACGGCCTTCACCTTGACGTGGGCGGCCTCGAGGTCGTAGGAGCCGCAGACGATGTGGAAGAACCCGGCCGGGAACTTCGTCGGCTGGGCGGTGCTGTCGAAGGCCCCGTGGTCGGCGAGCGCGTCGACGCGCAGGCCGGTGATCTTGCCGTCCTTCGAGCAGATCTCGCCGCGCATGATGTAGTCGCGGGCAAAGCCGGTGGAGACCAGATTCTCGGTCCGGTTCTCGATCCACTTGACCGGGACGCCGGCGACGATCGAGCCGGCGATCGCGCAGACGTAGCCGGGATACACCGGGACCTTGTTGCCGAAGCCGCCGCCGATGTCCTGGCACTTGATCCGGATCATGTGCTCGGCGAGCCCGGCGACGTGCGCGTAAACGGTGCGGTGGGCGTGCGGCGCCTGGTTGCCGTTGTAGATGTCGAGCTGGCCGGTCTCCGGGTTGAAGTCGGCGATCATGCCGCACGTCTCGAGCGGGGCCGGGTGGCAGCGGGGATAGATGATGTCGCGCGTCACGATCGTGTCGGCCTCGGCGAACGCGCGGTTCGTCGCCTCTTCGTCGCCGGCCTCCCAGGTCGGGCTCGCGAGGTTGTCGCGCTGGCCGGTCTTGTCGTCGCGGATGAGCGGCGCGTCGGGGTCGAGCGCCTTGCGGGCGTTGACGATCGCCGGCAACGGCTCGTACTCGACGTCGATCAGCTGCAGCGCGTCATTGGCCGAGTACTCGTCCGTCGCGATCACGAACGCGACCTCCTGGCCCTGGAAGCGGACCTTGTCGCCGGCGAGCACGGCCTGCGTGTCGTAGGAGATCGTCGGCATCCACGCCAGTCCGAGCGTCTCGAGGTCCTTCGCAGTGACGACGGCGGCGACGTTCGGGTGCGCGAGCGCCCTCGAGGTGTCGATCGAGACGATGCGGGCGTGCGCGTACGGGCTGCGCAGCATCGCCCCGTGCACCATCCCCGGCAGCCGGATGTCGTCGAGGTAGGTGCCCTCGCCGCGGATGAAGCGCGCGTCCTCCTTGCGCTTCAGGCGACCGAAGCCGATCGGGCGCTCGGTCGTGGCGCTCGGAAGGTTCTCGATGGTGGCCATGCTCAGACTCCCCGGTTCGCGGTGGCTTCGTACTCGGCGGCCCAACGGACGGCGCTGACGATGTTCTTGTAGCCGGTACAGCGGCAGATGCCGCCCGAGATCGCCGTGCGGATCTCCTGCTCGGTCGGATCCGGGTTCTCGTCCAGCAGGGCACGAGCCGTCATCAGCATCCCGGGCGTGCAGAACCCGCACTGGAGCGCGTGCGTCTCGTGGAAGCCCATCTGGATCGGATCCAGCCGGCCGTCGACCTCGAGCGACTCGACGGTGCGGATCTCGTGCCCCTCGCACATCGCGGCCAGGATCGTGCAGGACTTGACCGGCTCGCCGTCCATCTGCACGACGCAGGCGCCGCAGTTGGAGGTGTCGCAACCCCAGTGGGTGCCGGTCAGGCCGGGCGTGTCGCGAATGAAGTGAATGAGCAGCAGGCGCGGCTCGATCTCGCGGGAGACCTGCTCGCCGTTCACGGATATCGAGACGTGCACGGTCAGACCTCCCGAGCAGCGAGGGCGCGTGCCGTCGCCCGCTGGAGGGCGCGGGTCGTGAGGACGCCGGCGAGATGGCGCTTGTAGTCGACCGGACCGCGGCCGTCGACGCTCGGCGAGCAGTCCGCCGACGCGATCTCGCCCGCCTCGGCGAACAGCTCCTCCGACGGAGCCTTGCCTCGCAGCAGTCCCTCGGCTCGCGAGAGGTGGACGGTGGTGAGCCCGACCGCGCTGAGCGCGATGCCCGCGTCGGCGATCGTGCCGCCCTCGATCCAGACCGCCGCGGACGCGGCCGCGATCGCCCAGTCGCCGGCGCGCCGCTCGACCTTCTCGTGCGCGCTGCCGCCGCCCGGACGCAGCGGGATCCGGATCTCGGTGAGCAGCTCGCCGTCGCCGACCGCCGTCACGTACGGCCCGACGTGGAAGTCCTCCATCGCGACCACCCGCTCGCCGCTCGGCGCCGCGGATCACCACCTTCGCCTTGACCGCCGAGCAGACGGCCGAGAGGTCCTCGGCCGCGTCCGCCTGGCAGAGCGAGCCGCCGATCGTGCCGCGGTTGCGCACGACCGGATCGGCGATCACGTTCTCGGCGTCGCGAAACAGCGGCAGGTGCCAGGCGAGCAGCCCGGACTTGAGCAGCTCGACATGGCGGGTCAGCGCTCCGATCCGGATCTCGCCGTCCTGCTCGCGGATGTACGAGAGCTCCTTCAGGTCGTTGATGTCGATCAGGTGCTCCGGGTTCGCCAGCCGGAGCTTCATCATCGGCAGCAGGCTGTGCCCGCCCGCGATCACGCGCGCCTCCGGACCGAGCCGCTGCAGCGACGCGATCGCACCCTCCACGCTGGTCGCGCGCTCGTACTCGAATGCGGCGGGCGTCTGCACTGGGCTCCTCTCGTCCTTAGGCCGTGCGGTCCGGCAGCCGCTTGCGCGGTGCGCCGATGTCGTCTCGCTGCTCGTACTGGACGGGCGCATCGGTGCCGATGACCGGAGACGGGGCCAGAGCATCGGGCCTCGTCTGACGGATCTCAGGGTACAGCTGCCGCGCGGCCAGGCTTCCCCGCTCGACGTCCCTCAGCGCGGGACCCGCCGGGTTCCCGGCTGCGATCGGCGCCTCCCGTCCCAGCCGTGCGAGCGTCAGCGTGCCGCGTGTGTAGACCTCGCCGATGCGCGGTGCCTTGACCGTCGTGCTCTCCGGGAAGTTCCTGAACCCGGCTGCGGACGCGCCGGCGTACAGGCCCTCGACGAGGCCGACCGCGTCGGTCAGGCCGGCCTTCTTCACGAGCAGCCCCTCGAGCAGGTCGACTCCCGCGTCGAGCTGCTCGTTGATGTTCGTGACGACCTCGTTGACGGGCGCGCTCTTCTGGACGATCTCGCCGACGTGGGCGATCACCTCGTCGAGGCCGTTGGTGATCCGTTGCAGCTCCAGGATCACGGAGACGAGGTAGTAGACGAGGACGAGGACGAGCAGCAGGACCGCGAGGATCGTGACCGCGCCGACTGCCGTGTATGCGAGCACCGTCACCTCCTCTCTACGAGTGGTCGTCGAGTATTACGTCGAGGGAGCCGCCGTAGTTTGCGACGCCGGCGACGGTCCGGGTCACCTGGTCCTGCGTCGTCAGCAGCAGCGCGGCGGCGTCGAGATCCTTCGACCCTGCGGCCGTCACGGCCGCGATCTGCCGAACGCTCGGGACGGATGCTCCTCGCTGCGCCCAGCACGCCGCGGAGCAGGTACACGACGACCGGAAGGACGACGACGAGCAGGACGACGTTGCCGATCCACCAGAGGGTCATCGCGGCCTCCGCTCGGCGACGATCGCCGCCTTGCTCGCGATCCCCGGCAGCGCGCCGAGGATGATGTCGAACTGGCTGTTGATCGCGGTCACCGCGCCTTCGAGCGGACGCAGGTGGCCCGACTCGACGCCGTCCAGCGCGCCTGCCAGCGCCGCGAGCCCCGCGGAGGTCCGGGCGAGGCTCTTGCGGACGAGGATGAGAGCGACCGCGAGCACGAGCACGACGACGGCGACCAGCACGACCGTCAGCAGCGCGAGGAGATCGTTGTCGCTCATGCCGCTCCGAACCCGTCGGTGAGCGCGTTCATGTAGCCGTCCTGGACGATCGCTTCGTCCACGATCAAGGCCAGGACGGGCGCCGTCGCCTCGAGCTGCGGGATGTTCGCCGTGTTCGCGCCGACCTTGCCTGCGATCTCCAGCAGGGCGTCGACCGACTGTTCGATGCTCCCCACGGCCCGCACCAGCACCAGCAGCAGGATCGCGACCACCACGGCCGCGAAGGCTCCGAGGCCGAGAGCGATGGCCCAGTACCCGTTGGAGGTCACCGCGACGATCACTTCCCGACCGCCACCTTCCGCAGGGAGCGGGCGGCGTGCAGGATCCGCACTCCAGAGTCGTTGATCTGACCAATGCCGCCGAGCTCAGCCGTCTGCTGGCGCACCACCTCGACAGCGCCGACGGCCGTCTTCGCCTGCTTCGCGATCCTGAGCGCGAGCAGCACGATCGCGATCACGATCGTTGCGGCGACCAGGACCACGACGATGCCGAGCACGAGCCCCACCTGCCACTGGGCGGACGACGCGAGCAGCGTGACGGCACCTCTCACAGGTGGCCACTTTATGCCGTCCGGACTCCCCGGACAAGCGCCGGCGGCCACGAAAACCCTGGCCAGGACGGTGAAGGGCGACCTCCGGGCACCGCCGTACAATGGCCCTTCCGTGAGCGCCGACTTCGTCCATCTCCACGTCCACAGCGAGTACTCGATCCTCGACGGGGCGTGCAGGATCCCCGCGCTCGCGGCCCGGGCGGCCCAGCTCGAGATGCCCGCCGTCGCGCTCACCGACCACGGCTCGCTCGCCGGCTCGGTCGACCTCTACAAGGCGGCGAAGGAGCAGGGGATCAAGCCGATCGTCGGCTGCGAGGTCTACGTCGCCGAGGACCGCCACGCCCGCACGCGCGGCTACGCGCACCTGACGCTGCTGGCCGAGTCGAACGAGGGGTACGCCAACCTGATCAAGCTCTCCTCGCTCGGCTTTCTCGAGGGCTACTACACGAAGCCGCGCGTCGACTGGGAGCTGCTGCAGACCTACTCGAAAGGGCTGATCGCCCTGTCCGGCTGCCTCTCTGGGCGCGTCTGCAAGGCGCTCGAGGAGAACCGGCCCGCCGACGCGCGCACCGACCTCGACCGGCTGGCGCAGATCTTCGGGCGCGAGAGCACCTACGTCGAGCTGCAGAACGCGGGCCTCGAGGTGCAGCAGCGCGTCAACCCGGAGCTCGTCAAGCTCGCCGCCGAGGCGAAGCTGCCGCTCGTCGCGACCGGCGACGTCCACTACCTCACCGCCGCCGACGCCTACTCGCACGAGGCCCTGCTTTGCATCCAGTCGGGCGACTCGCTCAAGAACCCGAACCACTGGCACTTCGACACGAACGAGTTCTATTTCAAGACCCCCGAGGAGATGGCGCTCGACTTCCCCGGCCACGAGGACGCGATGCGGCGCACGCTCGAGGTCGCCGACCGCTGCTCGATCGAGATCGAGCTCGGGAAGATTCACCTGCCCGAGTTCCCGGTCCCCGAGGGGCGAGCGTCGTTCGACTACCTCGTCGAGCTGTGCGAGAAAGGGCTCGCGAAGCGTTACGACAAGGTCACGCCCGAGCTGACCGAACGACTCCAGTTCGAGCTGAAGACGATCCGCGAGATGGGCTTCGCCGACTACTTCCTGATCGTCTGGGACTTCATCCACTTCGCGAAGACGCACGGCGTCAGCGTCGGGCCGGGCCGCGGTTCGGCGGCGGGCTCGCTCGCCGCGTACAGCCTCGAGATCACCGACATCGACCCGATCCGCTACGGGCTGCTCTTCGAGCGCTTCCTCAACCCGGCTCGCAAGGACATGCCTGACATGGACATCGACTTCGCGGTCGAGGGTCGCGAGCGCGTGATCAACTACGTCGCTGAGAAGTACGGCCGCGACCACGTCGCCCAGATCATCACCTTCGGGACGATGGCCGCCCGCGCCGCCGTGCGCGACGCCGGCCGCGTGCTCGAGATCCCCTACGGCGTCGTCGACAAGATCGCGAAGCTGATCCCGGAAGGCCCCGGCCAGACGCTCGCGGACTGCCTCAAGTCGGGCTCCGACCTCAAGAACGCCTACGACACCGAGCCGGCTGCGAAGGAGATCATCGACCTCGCGAGGCCGCTCGAGGGTCTCATCCGCCAGGACTCGATCCATGCCGCCGGCGTGGTCATCGGCGCGAAGCCGCTGATCGAGGTCGTGCCGCTGCAACAGAAGGGCGCCGACCAGGAAGTCGTGACGCAGTTCTCGATGAAGACCGTCGAGCAGCTCGGGCTGCTGAAGATGGATTTCCTCGGCCTGCGCAACCTCGATGTGATCGACAAGGCGATCGAGATGATCGGCGGCGGTCTCGACATCGGGAAGATCCCGCTCGACGACAAGAAGGTCTACGCGATGCTCGCGAACGCCGACTCGAACGGTGTCTTCCAATTCGAGTCATCCGGGATGCGCGACGCTCTGCGCGCCGTCAAGCCGACTGTCTTCGAAGACCTGATCGCGCTCGTCGCTCTCTACCGGCCCGGCCCGATGCAGTACATCCCGGCCTATGCGGCGCGGAAGAACGGTCGCGAGCCGATCACCTACATCGACGAGCGCCTGAAGGCGATCACCGGTGACTCGTACGGGATCTGCATCTATCAGGAGCAGTACATGCAGATCGCGAAGCAGCTGGCGGGATTCGATCCCGCCGAGGCGGAGACGCTGCGCCGCGCGATCGGCAAGAAGATCCACGAGCTGATGGCCTCGCTGAAGGACAAGTTCCTCGCAGGCTGTGCGGCGAACAACGTGACGGTCTCGGTCGCGAACCAGCTCTGGAAGGACATGGAGTCGTCGCAGGACTACTCCTTCAACAAGGCTCACTCCGCCTGCTACGCGCTGATCGCCTACCGGACGGCCTGGCTGAAGGCGAACCATCCCTGCGAGTACATGGCAGCGTTGATCTCGTCCGTCATGTCGACGAAGGACCGCGTGCCGCTCTACGTCAACGCCTGCCACGACATGGGGATCGAGGTGCTCCCGCCCGACGTCAACACTTCGCTGACGGACTTCGCCGTCGTCGAGGGCAAGATCCGCTTCGGCCTGAATGCCGTCAAGGCCGTCGGCGAGTCGGCGGCGAACGCGATCATCCGAGCCCGCGAAGCCGAGGGGCCAATTCGCGTCGATCTGGGACTTCACCGAGCGCGTCGATCCGCAGGTCGTGAACAAGCGCTCGCTCGAGGCGCTCGTCAAGTGCGGCGCCCTCGATTCGACCGGCGCCTCCCGCATGGGGATGCTGGCCTGCCTCGAGCAGGCGCTCGCGTGGGGACAGAAGCACGCCTCCGACCGTCTGGCAGGCCAGGCGTCGATCTTCGACCTCGGCGACGATGCAGGCGAGGGTGGGGCGGAGGAGCAAGGCCAGAAGCACCATCCGGCGATCCCCGCGAGCGAGTTCGAGAAGCCGGAGCTGCTGAAGCTCGAGAAGGAGACGCTCGGCCTCTACGTCTCCGAGCACCCGCTCAAGGCCGTCCGCGAGCAGCTGCGCCGCAAGACCGACTGCGTCCTCTCCGAGCTCGAGCGCCGACGTGACGGCGAGGTCGTGACGGTGGGCGGGATCGTCTCCGCGGTCAAGCAGCTGACGACGAAACGCGGTGAGCCGATGGTCTTCCTGGCCCTCGACGACCCGACCGGTGGCGGTGAGGTCGTCGTCTTCAACTCGACCTACGCTGCGGCGCGGGAGCTGTGCGTGCTCGACCGGATCCTCGTGATCAAGGGCCGGATCGACCACAAGCAGCAGGGTGAGACGAAGCTGATCGCGCTCGAGGTCTCCGCGTTCGAGGCGGTGCAGGAGCGCACGGAGATCCGCTTCAAGCTCGACGCCCGTGAGGCGCGGGCCGGCCTGATCAAGGACCTGGCCCATCTGGTCAAGGACTACCCGGGCCCGTCGCTGGTCTTCGTGTCGCTGGAGACGTCGCTCGGCCCGAAGACGCTCGCGCTCGGGCCCGACTACCGCGTCGCGATCGACACGGACTTCCTCACCGAGGCGCGCACGCTCCTCGGCGCCGACGCGATCCTCTAGATCGCAAGCACTAAATTTCCAGGCGGGCGTCCTCGAGATCGAGGTCGCGTTCGACGCGCCGCGCCACCTCGTCGGAGATCTGGCCCGCGCGGCGCAGCTCGTGCACTGCCGCGCGCTCGGCGGCGAGCAGCTCGCGGCGCAGCCGCTGGAAGTCGAGCGAGCGCGACTCGATCGAGCCGTCGTCCTCGCCGTCCAGCCAGGCGGCGAAGCGGCTCTGCCGGAAGTCGTAGGTGCGCCGGATCCGGTCCGCGGTGTCCTCCCGAACCCAGTCCTCGCCGGTGAGCTCCTCGAGCCGGGCGAGAGCCGCCTCCGCCGCGCGGATGCGAGCCTGCGCCAGCTCTCGCGCCGCTGCCTCGCTCTCGTCCTCGAGCCGCAGGAGCCGGATCACGGCCGGCAGCGTCAGGCCCTGCACGACCAGCGTGCCGAAGATGACGGCGAAGGTGAGGAAGAGGATCAGACTCCGGTCCGGGAAGGGCTCGCCGGCGTCGGTCGTGAGCGGGATCGCGAGCGCAGCGGCGAGCGAGACGCCGCCGCGCATGCCGGCCCACGAGATCAGCGCGAGCCACGCGTTCGACGGCATCGGGTCGCGCTCGCGGATCCGCCGCGAAGAGGCGGCGCGGCAGCCACGCCGCTGGATAGACCCAGAGCGCGCGCACGAGCACGACGGTCAACCAGACGACGACGCCCCACCAGAGCAGGTCGGTCGTGGAGTAGGCGTCCAGCTCGTCGAGGATCCCCGGCAGCTGCAGGCCGATGAGCGTGAACAGGAGCGCATTGAGCATGAAGGTGACGATCTCCCAGGCCGAATCGCCCATCAGCCGCACCTCGGCCGTCGTCAGCTCCGGCGTGTACCAGCCCATGTAGATCCCCACCGTCACCGCCGCGATCACCGCGGAGACGCCCAGGAGCTCGGCCGGGATGTAGGCGAAATAACCCGTCAGCAGCGAGACGGTCACCTCGGCGGCCGGGAAGTCGAGTCGCCGGCGCACCTGCCGCACGAGCCAGCCGACGCCGAGACCGACCGCGATCCCGCCCGCGACGTTGAACACGAACGAGATGCCCGCCTCCCAGAGCGAGAACGAGCCGCTGACGGCGGCGACGACGGCGAAGCGGTACGCGACGAGCGCGGTGCCGTCGTTGACGAGGCTCTCGCCCTCGACGATGTTCACGATCCGGCGCGGGACGCCGAGGCGGTGCATGATCGCCGTCGCGGCGATCGGGTCGGTGGGGGAGACGACCGCGCCGAGCACGAAGGCGGCCGCCCAGGGCAGGCCGGGCACGATCGCGTGCGCGACGACCGCGACGACGACGATCGTCAACAGGACGAGCCCGACCGCAAGGAGACCCACGGGCCGGACGTTCGCGCGGAGGTCGCGCAGCGAGGTGAAGAACGCGGCCCCGTAGAGGAGCGGCGGCAGCACGCCGACGAGGACGAGGTCGGGCGGCAGGTCGATCTCGGGCAGCCCGGGCACGAACCCGAGCGCGAGGCCGCCGAGCACGAGCAGGATCGGGTACGGGATCCGCAGCTTCGGGACCAGCGCGAGCATCGCGGTGCCGGCTGCGAGCAGCAGGAGCAGGTCGAGGAGGTCCGCGTGCGAGAGGTCGGTCAGGCCAGGAGGCCCTTGTCGCGCAACTCCGCCTGCGCCGACTCGGACTTCTCGAGCTCGAGCCCCATCCCGCGCAGGATCTCCGGCGCCTTCGTGAACTGGATGTCGCCGTAGTCGACGATCTGCACGTGGTTGCCCCACGGGTCGCGGAACGAGTTGCCGCCGAAGATCTCGACACCCGCATTGCGCGCCGCGGCTAGGACCGCGTCGCGGTCGTCGACGACGAGGCCGAAATGCCGCTCGCGGTCCGGCTGGCGGTCAGAACGCTCCGCGAGGGCGAGAAACTGGTCGCCCATGTCGATGAACGCCATTCCCGGGATCCGGCCGCGCAGCTCCAAGTCGAACAGACTCCCGTAGAAGGCCAGCGCCTCGTCGAGCGAGCCGACCTCGAGTGCGATGTGATTGAGACCGACCGCACGAGCCACTCGTCGACCCTAATGCTCGCCCGGTCCCACGAGCCGATCCTAGCGAGACGCTACGAGAACTTGAAGTCGGCGACGTGGAGGCTGCCGTCGACGAACCGCAACTCGAGCCGGCGACAGCCCACCCAGCCCTTCTGGGTCTTCCAGGTGTAGCGTGTAGCGGTCGGAGGAGGCGTCGTACTGGAGGCCGCTGCTGCTGGCCGTGACGGTGGTCTCGATCTCGTCGGTTGGTAGTCCTGCTCCGCAGGTGGTGGCCACCACCTGCGGGTAGCCGGGAGCGAAGATTGCGAGCCCGCGGTAGCCGCCGAGGCTGAACTTGACCGGGATCGCCTTCCCGGCGTTGACCACGTTGACGGTCGGCGCGTTGTCGACCGGCGCGAAGAAGCCGCTGAAGGCGGAGACGAGGAGCGTCCCGGTCCTGGCCGCAGCCGTGTACGTGGAGTCACCGGCGAACGAGGCCGACACCGTGTACGTGCCGGCGGCGAGGCCGGTCGGCGGGAGCGTTGCCCGGCCAAGGTAGTCGGTGATCGTGGAGAAGAACTTCGTCCCGCCGGGGCCAGAGATCGTGTACGTGACCGTCAGCTGCATGAGCGGTTGCTGCTTTTCGTCGAGGGACGCCGTCAGGGTCGAAACGATCCCTGTGGCGCCGGCGCCGGTGACGACCGCGAGCTGGGTGAACGCCGACAGGCTCGCCGGCGCCTTGGTGACCACGAAGGGCTCGGAGTCCGACGACGGCAGGTAGGTGGCGTCGCCGCCGAACGAGGCGACGATCTGATGGCTGCCCGGCGCCGTCACGAGCGGGACGTCGAGCGTCACGAGCCCATCGGCTCCGGTGGTGCTCACCTGAGCCGAGCCACCGATCGCGACCGTCACCGTGCGGCCGGCGACGGCTGCACCTCCGGCGGTCTCGCTCAGCGAGGCGGTGATCGACGGCTTGTCGCCGAAGGTCCTACCGGCGGGCGGCGAAACGAGCGTCAGCGTCGTCGCAACGGTCGCTGCGCCGGCGAGCCCGTAGTACGCGCCGCGGTTGTCGTCGAGCGACGACCAGGCCGAGGCCGTTGACGGCCTGGACGAGAACTCGAGTCGGGCAGGCGCGACGGCGAGCCGCCCCTTCCAGAGCCGCGAATCCTCTTCCGTCCCGCAGACCGCCGGCAGCGGCGCGACGCATTGCTCGAGATCGAGCGATACCCAGGATGTCCGCTGCCGGTCGTGTAGGTGACCCACACCTGGTGGATCGCCGCAGCCGGATCGCCGACGACCTCGCGCCGTGAAGACGACGCCGCCCGCCGCCGGCTCCGCGTCGACGCTGACGATCGTCGGCGCGTCGGAGAGCGCCGCCTTGGTCAGGTTGCCGCTGTAGAAGAGCCGCAGGTCGAGGTCGTGAACGTGCGCAGCGTGCTCGTCCCCAGCGCGACGTCGGCATACGCGGTGCTGCGCAGGCGTGACGAGCAAGTTCGTGCCGCCCGACCCGCCGAGCGCGCCGAAGTAGTTCACGCGTCGACAGTCGCATCGGGAAGAACACCGGCGACACGAACGGCGTGTGGACGCCCCGCAACTCGGTCGTCGGCGCGCCGGTGAGCGGAATGACCGTCGAGTCGCGTGAACGTCGCCGCCGCGGAAGCCGACGCCGCGCAGGACGACGTCGCATCCGTCGGCGTCACGTTGACCACCAGCGGAAGCGCGGGCTCGGCAGGGTTGCGACACCACGCCATCGGGACCAGCGAGCCACGTCGCCGTCAGCTGTGAGCTGTCCGTGCGACGATTCGTCAGCGTCGCTGTGTTCGTGGCGTCAGGTCGGCGCGACCGTCAGGTCGAACGTCCGCAGGCCGAGCGTCGCAGCCGGCCCGCCCGCGACCGGCGTCGGCGTGATCGCGCCGCCCGTCCCCGGCGGCGGGCCGCGCCCGGCCGGCATGTTGACGCCGAGCATCGGCAGGCCGAACAGCGTCGCTTCGAGCAGCGCCTTCTCGTGGAGGCCGCGACGTCCGGCGTCGCGCGAGGTAGTCGCGCTTCGCCTGCACGAGCGCCTCGCCGACCGAAACCGGCGCCGGTGCCGGCGCGCAGCTGGTGCGCGAAGTTGCGATAGAGCCGCTCGCTGTACTCGAGGAAGTCGGTGTCGCCGTACTGGTAGCCGGTGCCGGCGATCAGCGTCGCCCGCTTGCGGGCGAACGCCTGCGCCCAGTCGAGCGGCGCGGTCACGCCCGGCGATGGCGTCGCCGTCGACGATGTTGTAGCCGGAGTGGCAGCCGGCGCTGAAGACGATCGAGTTGGTGAGGTCGACCGGTCGACGCGGCGAGCTCGGTCGTCAGCATGCTCGTCGCGAAGTCGGCGGCGAGCGCGCTGTTGGCGCTGAAGTGGCCGGCGAGGAAGACGACGTCGTGGCGGCTGCCGAGCAGCTTCGCCGACAGCTGGGTCGGCGGTCCACGACGCCGGGATCCTGCGGCGACTATGTCGTTCGGGGGTGATCAGCGTGTCCAGCGGCCGCGCCCGTCCCGGCCTGCGAGCTCGGCTCGCGACGGCGTCGGCCGCGTCCGCGAGGAAGTCGTAGCCGGTGACGAGCGACGCGCCGGGCGCGACCACGCCGCCGGCGTGCGGTGTAGGCGTCGAGCAGCCGGCGATCTCGGCCGGCGTCTCGACGAGGCGGCCGACCGCGAGGCCCGGGCACCGGGAAGTCGCTCGTGCGCAGCGAGACGCTGCGTTCCGGCGCCGTAGGCGTCCTGGCCCAGGACGAAGTCGTTGCGCAGGCTCGCCTCGGAGGCCGAGTCGCTCTGCACCGGCGGGACGTAGTCGGACTCCTGTCCGAGCAGGCTCTGGTCGGGTAGCGGAAGAACGGGATGGCGTCGTCGTTGCCGACGATGACGACGTAGCGCGAGCCCGGGGTTCGCCGCCGATACGCGTCGACGATGTCCTTGATCTCCTCGGCGACGAGGTTCTTCGCGAACGGGCACGCCGGCGTTCCGCTCGCCTGCTGCTTCAGCGCCGGCGACGCGCGCGTCGGCGGCCACGTCGACGACGACGCCGGCGATCTCGGGCGCTGGCGACGAAGGTCGTCGAGCTTGCTCGCGAGCGTGCCGCCCCCGGCAGTGCCGTCGTCGAGCGCGACCTTCGACGAGTCGGTGAGGATCACGCGTCTGCGATCCCGGCTCGGCGACGCCGCGGGCCGCGGCGTGAGCGTCGTGTCGGTCACGCCGACGCAGCGACGTCGCGCCCTTGGTGACGCGAGCGTGAACGGCTGCGTCGTGTCGAAAGCGCCGTCGCGCCCGGTGACGCGCACGTAGAATTGCCGGTGTTGTTCCAGGTGTTGACGACGATCGACTCGTCGCCCGTGCCCGGCGTGGCCGAGACGCCGATGAGGCTGCGCGTCTGCGCGCTCGAGAACGCCTGCGCGATGTCGTCGGGGCTGAAGACGCTCGGGCTGAAGACCGACGGCGAGAACACCGACGGGCTGAACACGCTCGGGCTGAAGACCGACGGCGAGAACACCGACGGGCGAGAACACGCTGCGGGCTGAAGACCGACGGCGAGAACACCGACGGGCGAGAACACCGACGGGCTGAACACGCTCGGGCTGAAGACGGACGGCGAGAACGACCGAGGGGCTGTACGCGTCGGGGCTGAACACCGACGGCGAGAACACCGACGGCGAGAAGACCGAGGGCGAGAAGACGGACGGCGCGAACTCGCGCGCTGAGCCGGGTCAGGTCAGCGGTGTCGTCGAGGACGAGCTGGCCGTCGAACGCCTGGCCGATGTCCTTGAAGACGGCGAGGTCGTAGTCGGCCGGGAGGCTCCGAGAGCGCGACCTGGATCCGCTGGCCGGGCTGACGGCGAACTTGTACCAGCGGCCTTACCGGGCGAGTCGATGAAGTCGCGCGCGAGTCGCATCCGAGCCGGTGAGCTCGAGCGCCTTCGGCCAGAAGTCGTTGTCGCCGGAGCTGGCGAGGCAGAGCCGAGCTGCCCGTCGTGGACGGCGAGGTCACCTGCACCGTGACGAAGTCGCCGGGTGTGACGCCCGTGAACGGCGGCGCTGAAGTAGCCGGCCGCGTCGGTCGTCACCGAGACGGGCCCGCCGCGCAGGAACTCCGCCGCCCGGGAGAGCGCCTGCGGTGCACGTCGCGGCCGTGGACGCCGCCAGCGTGAGCGGGAGGTTCGAGGCGCCGTCGACGCGGCCAATCAGGAGCGCTCCGGTGCCGCCGGTCGAGACGGCGCGGATCAGGGTGGGCGTCGAGCGAGCGAGCGTGTAGTCCACGCTCAGCCGCGGTGCGGTCAGAATCGACTGTTCCTTGCTGTAGTAGCGGAGGAAGTAGGACTGCTCGGGCTGTCCGTTCGCGCAGACGACGGCGAACGGTGTGCCACACGCGATCGTGAAGACCTCCACGGAGAGCTTGTCGTCGCCGGCCGCTCGGCGTCCACGCGCGCGGCGAGGTTCGCCGAGCTGAAGCTGCGGCTTGTCGAGGTCGTGCCGAAGCAGCCGGTCATTGTCGAACGCCGACGTCACGCCGAGGTGCGCCGGCGAAGCGCCGAGTGGACTGCCGAAGAGCAGCCATTCCGCCGGCGGCGCCTGCGGCACCAGGCCGTCTGCTGGGCGCGTGTTCCACGTCACGGAGCCCTCCGACCAGGAGTCGTCCGGGAGGAAGCTCGCGTGGTGAAACGGGTCACCGTCGAAGGCGAAGCCCGTGAAGCTCGTCAGCTTCGAGCGTCGCGCCGGTGATCGTGGCGCCGGCCGGGATCGCCGAGAGGTCGAATCGGAGCAGGCCATCCGAAGGGCCTGTGCCGCAGCCGTACGACGAGGCGCCGCCGTGAACGTCGAAGGCGGTTTCCGCGCCGTGCGAGACGGCCGGATCCGACGCGCGAACAAACGTGTCGGCCTCGGGCGTCAGCGTGATGCTCGCCGCGAGCCCTCGACACGGCGCGGCGGTCGCAAGGCAGCCAACCGCGGCCGCCAAAGCTGTCGAGAGAAAATTACGGAACCATTCGGCAACCTTACTATCACGCCGGAGCGGCGCCACAGGCGCGAAGCGCGAGCTCGAAGGCCTCGCGGAAGCGCCAGCGCGCTCCCGCGGCTTCGTGCCTCCTCCGCAATGATCCCGCCGATTTCCCGACGCGCGGGCGCGAGCTGGCGCTCGTAGCTCCTCCTCGAGCGCGGGCGCCCGCGGCGTGCCGATCGCGTCGCGCAACGTATCCGCCGCGCCGACGAGCTCGAACGCGCGCTCGCGCGTCGCCGCAGAGCGCCGCCAGCTGGCCGATGTCCTCGAGCAGGAACGCGAGCGCCCACCGGTCGTCGAACTCGCGATAGGCCGGAGGCTGTCCGCGTAGTGCGCCGCGCCGCGTCGAAGTCGCCAAGGCCGCGGTCGCGTTGCCGAGGTTGTTCTGGCTGATCGCGACCATCCACGTGTCGCCGACCTCGCGGTTCAGCCGGATCGACTCCTCGAACCAGTCCGCGCGCATCGTCGTAGTCGTGCTCGCAGGACCGCGATCATGCCGAGGTTGGTCATCGAGATCGCCGATCGCCCAGCGGTCGCCGACTCGGTGCGGAGCGCGAGCGCCCGCTCGTGGTAGCCCGCGCGCGCGCTCGTAGTCGCCGCGGTATTCGGCGACGACGCCGAGATTCGAGAGCAGCGCCGCCATGCTCGCCTTGTCGTCGAGCCGCTCACGGATCGCGAGGCTCGCCTCGTAGCTCTCGACCGCCTTCTCGTAGTCGCCGCGCTGGGCCGCGACGTGCCCACGAGTGCAGCACCTGGCCGACGCCGCTGTCGTCGCCCGACGGACTCGAACGCCCGCGCGGCGCGCTCGAGCCGCTCGAGCGCCTCGTCGAAGCGACCCTGCTTGCGGGCGACCTCGGCGAGCGCCGTCTCGCACCAGGCCCGCGCACCGTCGTCGCCGAGCTCCTCGGCGAGCGCGAGCGCCTCGCGCTCGACCTCCTCGGCGCGCGACCAGTCGCCGACGAGCTCGACCACCTTGCCGAGCTTCAGGAGCACGTCGACCCGCTCATCCTGCGCCAACCAGCGGCGCGAGCCGCTCGTGGTAGTCGATCGCGGCCGCGTTCGCGTAGCGCCGCCTGGGCAGCATCGCCGGCCCGATCGAGGTATTCGCGCTTCTTCGTCGAGTTCTCGCTGTGCCAGTAATGGTGCGCGAGCAGGTCGAGATGCGGTCGATCGCGTCGGCCTCGTCTCCTCGATGAAGCGCCGACGCGCTCGTGCAGCATCGCGCGGACCGCGAACGGCATGCTCTCGTAGGCGACCTCCTGGGTGACGACATGCTTGAAGAGATAGGCCTGCTCGGCTTCGCGATCGAGCGTCACCAGGTCGAGCACCGCAGCGCGTCGAGGTCCTCGGCCACCTCGTCGGGCGTGCCGAGCTCCGGGTAGACGCCGGGCAGCGTCGGCGCGCGGAACGACCGCCCGACGACGCTCGCGACCTTGAGCGTCCGCCGCGGCGCTTCGCCAGCGTGTCGATCGCGGCTCAGGACCAGGCTGTGCAGGCTCTCGGGAAGCTCGAGGACCGCGAGCGCGCCTCGTCGCCGGGATCGACGCCCTGGCTGTCGATGAAGTTGAGCAGCTCCTCGATGTAGAACGGATTGCCCTGCGATCGCGTCGTGACGAGCTCGACGAGGGCGGCGGACGCCTCGCCGTCCGAGCCGATGAGCTGCGCCAGCTTCGAGCGGATGAGCTCCTCGGCGTCGTCCGCGTCGAGCTCGCGAGCGCGACTCCGTGAAGTGCGGCAGCTGCTCGAGGCCGAGGCCGCCGCCCGGCTCGGCTGCGGCCGATAGGCGAGCACGAATGAGGACCGGCATCGCGGCCGCCGCGCGGCCGAGCGACCTCGAGCAGGTCGCGCGAGAGCGGCGTCGATCCAGTGGCAGTCCTCGAGCACGAGAACGAGCGGCTCCTCGCCGCTCTCCCCCGAAGGCACTGGCGAGGAGGTCCTCGAGCGACGCTTGCGGAGCTTGGCGTCGAACGCCTCGGTGAGCTCGTTGTCGGGAAACTCGAGCCCGAGGACCGTCTCGAGCAGTGGCGCGCGGGCGACCAGCCCGGGTCGAACGCCGCAGCTCCTCCTCGATGCGCGGGCCGCTGCTGGCCCGCGGTCGGCGGCATCGTCGACGCAAGAGGCGCCGCCAGATCTCCCGCCACACGAAGTAGCTCGAGTTCGTGCCGAACGACTGGCATTCGCCGAAGGCGACGAGAGCCGCCGCCGGCGCGGACGGCGCGGACGAATTCGGCGACGAGGCGCGACTTGCCCATGCCCGCCTCGGCGGCGATCGCGACGATCCGGCCCTGGCCGCCGACGCGGCGTCGAGCGCTCCGTCCAGGAGCGACGAGCTCCGCCTGGCGACCGACGAGCGCGAGCTCGTAGCGCGATCTTCCGGCGTGACGCGCGTTCGAGGGAGCCGGTCAGCGCGAAGACGGCGACGGCTCCGCCTTGCCCTTGACGGTCAACGCCGGTAGTTGCTCCCAGATGAACGCAGTCGCCGGCGGCCTCCCGGACGGCGTCGCGCGACATAGATGCGGCCCTCGGGCGCGGCCGACATCAGCCGCGCCGGCAGGTTCACGGCGTCGCCGAGGCAGACGAACGTCCGGCGCATCGCGTGGCCGTAGGTGCCGCTGCGGAGCCGGCCGTGGGTGATGCCGATCTGGATGCCCGCGACGCGGCCGTGGTCCGCTCGAGGTCGCGCAGCTCGAGCGCGGCCGCAGCGGCCCGCGCCGCATCGTCCTCGTGGGCGACCGGCGAGCCGAAGACGCCGTACAGGTAGGCGCCCTTGTCGCCGAGCGTCAGCTGGAGGACGTTGCCGCCGTAGCCGGCCAGATCTGCTGCGCCCGGCGGACGAAGTCGTCGAGCTTCTCGACGCCGCGTCGTCGTCGTCGTAGTCGATGCCCCCGAACCGGAGGAAGACCGGATAGGCCGGGCGCAGCTCGGCGAGGAACTCGCCGCGGCCGGCCCTCAGCCGCTCGTAGACCGCCGGCAGCAGCCACGGGCGGACGAGCTCGTCCGGCAGCGGCGCCGGCTCGACGGCACCGGCGCTCGGCGGGCGATCCACCGTCAGCGCGTCGACGACCCCGAACGTCCGCCCCGTCGCGGCGTCCACCCGGTGCTCCCGGATCACGACCCGGTCGCCGAGCGCCTCCAGGGCCGATGGGTCGAGGACGACCTCGCCGCGCTCGGCATGGTGCTCGGTGTCGGCGAGGTCGTCGATCAGGCGACCGGCCAGGACGTCGATCAGCTGGATCTCCGGGTCGCCGACGACGAACCGGCGCGCCGGCCGACGGCGACCGCGACCTTCATCGCGAGGCGTGACCTCGGTGCCGGCGGGCGTGACGATCCGGCCGACGCGGGCCATCGCGTCCTGCATCGCCAGCGCGGAGGCGGTCGCGGCAGGCCGTCGTCGCCGTCGAGCCAGCAGGTGATCGCGTCGCCGCAGAAGTAGATGACGTTGCCGCCGTAGCGATCGAGCTCGGCGATGACCGCGTGGAAGACGCGCCCGAGGTTGGCGGTCAGCTCCTCGGCGCCGCGCTGCGAACCGAGCTCCTTGGCGAGCGCCTCAGTGAGCGGCGTGAAGCCGGAGATGTCGGCGAAGAGCGCCGCGCCGCGGACCCGGTCCGGCATCTCGACCCGGCTCGCGAGTGCCTGGCGGCGGTCGCCGGCGACGTACGCCTCGGGATTGTCGAACGAAGCGGGCACGGACGACGAGCGCGACAACGGACGCGTTGAAGACGACGTGAGCGACGAGGATCGTCTTGAGGCCGAGCGTCAGTCCTATCTCGGTGAAGAAGACGAGCGCCGCGATCCCGAAGACGATCTCCGGCGTTACGAGGGTCATCGTCACGAGAGCGTCGATCGGGACGCGCAGCGCGCGCCACATCCGCGGCAGCGACAGCGCAGGAGGGTGCCCAGTATGCAGGAGACGACCGCGTTCCCCGCCGCGATCAGGAGTGAGTTGCGCAGCGCGCTCGTGATCGAGTCGTCGCGGAGCGCGGCGCTGAACCATTTCGTCGAGAACCCCTCCCAGTTGAGCGTCTGCCTCCCGCCGTTGAAGGCGTAGGCGACGACGACCACGACCGGCGCATAGAGGAAGGCGTAGACCAGTAGCGCGTGGGCTGCGAGGAGCCGCCTAGCCATTCGCGACCTCGCCACGCGCGGCAATGCGCGAGAACGCGACCAGGACGATGGTCATCGACACGATCACGACCATCGCGATCGCGGAGCCGAGCGGCCAGTCGTGCGCCTCACTGAACTGTTGCGCGATCAGCGTGCCCGCGTATGCGGTCTTGTTGCCGCCGAGGATCGCGGGAATCAGGTACTCGCCCAGCAACGGGATGAAGACCAGCAGCGAGCCGGCGACGACTCCCGGCAGCGCGAGGGGAAGCGTCACGCGCCGGAACGCGCGCAGAGGCCCGTCGCCGAGGTCCTGTGCCGCCTCCACAAGCGACCAGTCGATCCGCTCGAGCGCCGCATAGAGCGGCAGCACCATCAAGGGCAGGTAGTTGTAGACGACCCCGATGTAGATCGCCGTCGTCGAGTAGAGGACGTCGACTTCGAACGCGCGGAAGACCGGGAACGACGGGTCGAGAATGATCAGCCAGGCGTAGGCTCGGATCAGGAAGCTCGTCCAGAAGGGGACGATGACGAGCAGGAGCAGGAGCGTCCTGCGGCGGCTGTAACGGGCGAGCCAGTACGCGAACGGGAAGCCGACGAGGAGCGTCACCGCTGTGCCGAAGCCGGCCAACCCCAGCGTGCGGACGAAGATGTCCCGGTAGACCGGGTCCCAGAGGTAGCGGTAGTTATCGAGGTTCCAGGCGAACTCGACGCCGACGAAGCCGGAGAGCTGCGCGAAGCTGTACGCCGCCACGAACCCGAGCGGGGCGAGGAAGAAGGCTGCGTACCAGCCGAGCGCCGGTAGCGCTAGCCAAGGCGGGTAGCGGGGGCCGCCGCGGCCACGGCGGCCTCCAGCTCCGCTCATGCGTTCTTGAACTCCGTCCAGATGCGGTTGCGGAGCGCCACGCCCCGGGCGGTGATCTGGTTTGCCTGCAGCTTGGCGAGCACAGTCGCCGACGGGAAGATGGCCGGGTTGGTGAGGATGCTCTTCGCCAGCACGCCGCGGAGCAGGGCCGGCCTGAGCGGCGAGCCGTAGTACGTGTACGCCGTCTCGACGGCGTTGTTGCGGGCGTTGTAGACGTAGTTGATCCACTTGTGCGCCGCGTCGGCGTTCTTCGCGCCGACCGGGATCGCGTAGGAGTCGACCCAGAACTCGCCGCCTTCCCGCGGGATCACGTAAGCGGCGGGCTTCTTCGCGGCGACCGCGAGCCCGTCGCCGTTCCAGCCAAGCGCCATCACGATCCTGCCCGCGATCAGCTGCTGCTTGTACTCGGTCGAGGTGATCGCGCGCAGATGCGGCTTGAGCGCGATCAGCTCCTGCTTGGCTTTGTCGAGCTGGGAGGCGTTGTCCGTGTTGTAGGAGTAGCCGAGCATCACGAGCATCGAGCCGATCACCTCGGGGATCCCGTCCAGCACGGTCACCTTGCCCGAGTACTTTCCCTTCGTCAGGTTGACGAACTCGCGCCAGGTCTTCGGCCGCTCCTTGACCAGGTCGGTGCGGTACATGAAGCCGGTCGTACCCCAGTCCTTCGCGACCGAGAAGCGGTCGTTGCGGTCGAACGGGAGGTGCCGGAACTTCGGGTTGATGTTCTGCCTCACCGTCGGGAGCTTCGACCACTGGATCGGCTGCAGCAGCTTCTCCTGGGCAAGGATCGACACCATGTAGCCGGTCGGCACGATCAGGTCGTAGCCGCGGGCGCCGCCCTTCAGCTTCGCGAGCAGAGCCTCGTTCGAGACGTAGAAGTCTTTCTTGACCGTGATGCCGGTCGCCTTGGTGAACGCCGGGTACGTCTTCGGGTTCACGTAGTCGGCCCAGTTGTAGTAGAAGAGCTCGCCCGCCTCGGCCTCCGACGCCGCGAACGCGTCCGTCGAGCCGAACCGGCCCAGCCCGAGCGCCGCGACGGTTGCCGCGGCACCCGCGACGAAGCCCTTGCGGTCGACGCGACGCCCGCCGACGACTTCCTCGATCTCGTGCTCGTTCATCTGTCTCCTCCCTCGAACTCCAGGGCCTCTATGTCGGCCCAGCTCACCTTCACCTGCTCGCCCTCGGCGAGTGCCAGCGCGCCCTCGTCCCCGCGCCGCCGTTGCTCCCGGACGAGCACTTCCTGACCGTCGTCGAGCCGGACCACCGATTGCACGGCCGGTCCGATCACCATCGTCGCGAGGACCTGGCCGCGGAGGCCTTCGCCCTCCCGCTCCACGCGCAGTCCTTCCGGGCGAATCGCGACCGTCCGCCCACGGCTCTCGATGAAGTTCGTCTCGCCGATGAAGCCCGCCACGAACGCGGTCGCGGGGCTGTCGTAGATTTCGCTGCGGCCGCCCGAGCTGCTCGATGCGGCCTCCGCTCATCACCGCCACGCGGTCCGACATGGCGAGCGCCTCCTCCTGGTCGTGAGTGACGTAGACGAATGTGATCCCGACCGACATGCTGGATCCGCTTCAGCTCGATCTGCAGCTCCTTCCTCACCTTCAGGTCGAGCGCGCCGAGCGGCTCGTCGAGCAGGAGCACTTTTGGCTCCAACACGAGTGCCCGGGCGAGCGCGACTCGCTGCTGCTAGCCGCCGGAGAGCTCGTGCGGTCGACGCGTGCTCGACACCGGGAAGGCGCACGAGCTTCGAGCAACTCGCGGGCCGCGGGTGCGCCGCTCCGCGCGGGGCGCGCGCCGCTGCTTCAGCCCGTAGGCGACGTTGTCCAGCACCGACAGGTGTGGGAAGAGCGCGTAGGACTGGAAGACCGTGTTCACGGCGACGCCGGTACGGAGGCAGGCGCGCCACGTCCTTCCCGGCTATCCGGACTTCGCCGGCGTCCGGCCGCTCGAAGCCGGCGATCAGGCGCAGCGTCGTCGTCTTGCCGCAGCCCGAGGGGCCGAGCAACGAGAGGAACTCGCCGTCATGCACCTCGAGATCGAGCTCGGCGACCGCGACGACGTCGCCGAACCGCCGCGTCACGCCGAGCAGTTCGACCGCATTCATCAGTAGCTCGGCGGGGAGACGATGAACATGACCTCGGCGTGCTCGTGCCCGTGGTTGATCACGCGGTGCGGAGTCGAGCTTCGGTACTGGACGCCGTCGCCGGGCCCGAGCTCGTAGATGTCGCCTTCGAGCTGCAACCGGACGTGGCCGGCGAGCACGAAGAACACTTCCTCGGAGTCGCCGTGGCTGTAGGCCTCGTCGCCGGTCGAACCGCCCGGGTCGAGCTCCGCGACGACGACTTCGAGGTGGTGGAACGGTTTTGGCGTCAGCAGTGCCTTCCGGCCGAGCTTCCCCAACGCGACGAACTGTCGCGCCTCACGCCGGGAGACGCGTGGGCGGCGCGTTCCGTCCGGGGCGAAGAGGTCTGAGACCGCGACGCCGAGCGCCGACGCGATTCGCTGCAACGAGGCGATGCTGGCGCTGGTCAGCCCGCGCTCGGCTTGGCTGAGGAAGCTCTCGGACAGTCCGGCGCGCTCGGCGACCTCCTTCAGAGTCAGCCGGCGGAGGTGGCGGATCGCGCGGGACCCGCTCGCCCACGTCGACCTCGGTTTGCGGGTCGACGGAGAGAATGCTCTCGGACAAGCGTGCCTCTTAACGCCGCTGAACCATGACTGAAGCCATCTTCAGCGCCACCCTACGCCGATGCAACCCGGCCTGTCAACGTCCGGCGGAACCGTGTCGAGGCCGGCGGTGTAGAAGGGCAAGTGGTGAGCCGACCACCGACAGAGGACGAGCTCGTCGAGCGTGCACGTGGTGGCGACGCCGCCGCTTTCGCCGCGCTCGTCCGCGACCACGAGGAGATCGCTTTCCGCACCGCGTACCTGATCGCCCGTAACGCCGCCGACGCCGAGGACGCCGCCCAGGTCGGGCTGACGAAGGCCTGGCGAGCGCTGCCGCGCTTCCGCCGCGGCGCGCCGTTTCGCCCCTGGCTGCTCGCGATCGTCGCCAACGAGGCGCGCAACCGCCGCCGCGCCGAGGGCAGGCGCGAGGGCCTCGCCCTCCGCGCCGGACACGAGCTTCCCTCGGGGGACGCGGCTCCGTCTCCCGAGGGGAGGGCTATCGCTGCCGAGGAGCGCGCCGAGCTCCTGGCGGCGCTGGAGCGGCTGCGCGACGACGACCGGCTGATCCTCTCGTGCCGCTACCTGCTCGACCTGGGCGAGGAGGAGACCGGCGAGGTGCTGTCGCTGCGCCGCGGCACGGTCAAGTCGCGGACGTCCCGTGCGCTCGGTCGCCTCCGCGAGCAGCTGGGGGAAACGGCATGAACGAGCTCGAGCGGCGACTGCAGGCCCTCGGCGGCGAGATCGCCTACCCGCCGACGCCGACCTTCGACCTCGGCTTCGACCGCCGGCCGGTCCGCGCAGGCCGCCTGCGGCCGCTCGCCCTCGGCTTCGCGATCCTGCTCGCCGTGCTCGCCGGCGTGCTCGCGTTCTCGCCGGGAGCGCGCAGCGCCTTCCTCGAGATCTTCCGGATCCGCGGCGCGAGCGTCGAGCGGGTCGAGACCTTGCCGGACGTGCAGGCGCAGCGAATCGACTTCGGCGAGCGCCTCGGCCGCGAGGAGGCCGAGCGGCGAGCAGGCTTCCGGCTGCTCGACCTCGGCAGCGAGCCCGACGCGATCTTCGTGCGTCCGGACGGGCTTGCGTCTGTCGTCTACGGCGAACCGTCACGGCCACGGCTCGTGCTCTCGCAGGCGCGCGGAGCGATCTACGAGGGGTTCATCAAGAAGACCGGCAGCCGCGACACGACCATCAGCTACGTGACCGTCGACGGCGAGCCCGGCCTCTTCGTCGACGGCGCCGACCACTTCGTCATGTTCCGGGACGAGAACGGCGCGATCTCCGACGAGCGCACCTATCTCGCCGGCACCGTCCTGCTTTGGAACCGGGGCCCGTTGCTGCTCCGGCTCGAAGGCGACCTCACACAGAAGGAGGCGCTCGAGCTGGCTGAATCGATCGAGTAGGGAACCGGCGCGCCCTCACCGGTGTATCACGGACGTAAACGAATGGAGGTCGGGATGAAGAAGCTCCTGCTCGTGCTCTCACTGGCCGTCGTCGCCGTCGCCGCACCGGTCGCGAGTGCCGGCGGCTGGGCGACCGTGGGCCTCAGCTCACTGCCCCCGTCCGGCCTCGAGCCCAACCAGGCGTGGCCGGTCGACATCACCGTGCTCCAGCACGGCCAGACGCCGCTCGCGGGCGTCACGCCGATCGTCCGCATCCGCAACGACGGCGGCAAGCTCGTCAAGAGCTTCACGGCGACGCCGACCGGCAAGACGGGCGTCTACCACGCCGTCGTCCGCTTCCCCGGCGAAGGCACGTACTCCTACGAGGTCTACGACGGCTTCGGCACCTACGGCGGCGCCCAGACACATACGTTCAAGCCGGTTCAGATCGCCCCCGGCGATTCGTTCCCCTACCTCCCGCTGGGGCTCGCTCTGGCGCTCGCTCTCGGGGCGGCCGCGGCGACGGTGGCCTACCGGCAGCGGGGCCGCGAGCCCGGCCCGTCACCAATCTGAGGGAGGCCGCATGAAGAAGCTGTTCGTCTCGCTGCCACCGGCGCCGCCCTGCTCGCGCCGGGTGTCGCGCAAGCCGGTTGCATGGCCACGGTCGGGCTCAGCTCGCTGCCGAAGCCGGGGCTTGCGGCGGGCAAGCCGTGGGTGGTCACGATCCGCGTCCTCCAGCACGGCCGCACGCCGATGTCCGACGCGACGCCGGAGATTCGGATCCGCAACGCCGCCGGGAAGCTGTTCACGTTCAAGGGCAGGCCGACCGCAACCGTCGGCTCCTACCGCGCGCGGGTCGTCTTCCCGAAGGCCGGCCGCTATTCGCTCCGCGTCTACGACGGATTCCCGGTCTCGGAGTGCGCACGCGTGCACACCTTCAACTCGGTTCTGATCGTCGCGGTCTGGAGCGGCTCCTCCGGGTCCGGGCTCACGCGGCCCGGAGCCGAGGCGCTAGGACGTGGCCGCGGCCGGCGCTAGGGCCTGGCCCTCCCCTTCAACGCGGCCAAGTCCTTGCAAAACCCTTACCCGCGCTTTATCGCAATCCCCCTTAATGGGGGCAACCTCTTTGCTCGACTGGACGAAGTACACGGGTACAACGACCGGAGGACCCGAAGATGGCTGCGGCAGAGCTGACCACCCAGGAGACCGAGCTGGAGCGAATCGCACGCTGGCGTGCCGAAGAGCTCGAGCGTGCAGGCTACGAGGCAGCGGCGGCTTCGCTGCTCGCGGCTCGCATGGACGTCGATCTCCACTACGCGATCGACCTGCTTCGCAACGGCTGCGCGCCGATCTGGCCCTCCAGATCCTGCTCTAAGCGCTCCGACGCACCGACCGCCGGGCTCCCGCCGGGCGAAGCCCGGCTCCGCCCGGCTCGCGCCGCTGAGCGCACGCGGCTCTCCGGGTCTGTGCTCACGCACTATCCCCTCCGGCCGCGCACACTCAGCGACGCGTCGGAGCGCCGGAGAGCGTTGACGCCTCCCTGAACGTCGTCCTACCCGCGTCGGCAGAATGCCTGCCGTGACCTTCCTTGCGTCCATCCCGTCGCCGTCGTCCGGCACGCTCGAGATCGGGCCGCTGACGATTCACATGTACGGGCTGATGCTGCTGGCCGGCATCGCCGCCTGCGTCCTCATCACCGGCCTGCCGGTGGGTCGCCCGCGGCGGCGACTGGGATCTCATCTTCCGCGTCGCGGTCTGGGGCGTCGGGGCCGGCATCGTCGGAGCGCGGCTCTACCACCTCGCTACGAGCTGGAACGAGGTCCCGGACGAGTGGTGGGGGCCGTTCGCCGTCTGGGAGGGCGGCCTCGGCATCTGGGGCGGGATTGCCGGCGGCGTCCTCGTCGGCGGCCTGGTCGCGCGCCGGTCGGGAGCGAACGTCCCGGCCCTCCTCGACGCTGCGGCGCCCGGCCTCCTCGTCGCTCAGGCGATCGGCCGCGTCGGCAACTGGTGGAACCAGGAGCTCTTCGGCAAGCCGACGGACGCCGCGTGGGGGCTCGAGATCGACTCGGCTCGGCGCCCGGACGAGTACATCTTCGACGAGACCTTCCACCCGACGTTCCTCTACGAGGCGCTCTGGAATCTCGGCGCCGCGGCGCTTCTGCTCCTGCTCGACCGCCGCATCCGCTTCCGGCCGCCCGCGCTCTTCGCGCTCTACATCGCCCTCTACACGGGCTTCCGTTTCTACCTCGAGAGCCTGCGCATCGACCCTTCCAAGGAGTGGCTCGGCCTGCGCGTGAACGCGTGGGTCGCGGCCGTGCTCTTCGTCGCGTCGGTGCTCTTCTTCGTCTGGTGGCAGTTCCTACGGGGCCGCCGCGACCGCGCGCACGCACGCGCCCAAGGCAGAGCCGCCGAAGGCGATGGCCGTCCCGCGGGGGCGCGTCCGATCCCGTCGCTAGTTTGGCGGTGTGACGGCCGTCCATGAGCTCGAGCTGGACCTCGACGCGTTCGAGGGCCCTTTCGACCTGCTGCTGACGCTCCTGCTGAAGGAGGAGCTCGAGCCGGCCGAGATCGACATGGCCGCGATCGTCGTCGCTTTCGTCGAGCGGCTTGCGGAACGAGATGAGCTCGATCTCGAGGCCTGCGGCGAGTTCCTCGTCCTGATCGCGGCGCTGCTGGAGCTGAAGGCTCGCGCGCTCTTCCCCGACGAGGAGGCGGAGCTCGCCGAGCTCGAGCCGGAGGAGGCAGCGGAGGAGCTCGCGCGGCGGCTCGCCGAGTACCGCCGGATGAAGGAGGCGGCCGGCTGGCTCGCGGAGCGCCTCGCGGGCGAGCGCGACCGTTATTTCCGCGTCGGCCCTGCGCCGATCGCGCCGCGGCCGGAGCGGAAGCTCGCGCCTCAGGATCCCCAGCAACTCGCCGCAACTCTGCGCCTGCTGGCCGAGCCGCCGCCGCAGGTCTCGCTCGCGCACATGTCGCTGCGCTTCCCGCCCGTCTCGCAGTTCCTCGAGCGCTTCCGCGCCGTGCTGCGCCGCCGCCGGCGCTTCGACTTCGACGCGGAGGTCGGCTCGCTCTCGCGCGTGGATCAGGCTGTCGCGTTTCTCGCGCTGCTCGAGCTTCGGAAAGCAGGGGAGATCGCGCTGGAGCAAGCAGCACCGTTCAGCCCAATCAGGGTTTCCCGTCCCGACGACGAAAGAGGTAGCGAATGGATCGCCCGCTCCGCCTGATCACCGCGAACCCGGTCGACCAGCTCGCCCGGACGCTCGAGGCGCTGCTCGTCGTGGCGTCGGCGCCGCTCTCCGTCGAGGAGCTCGCCGAGGCGGCCAACGACGATCCGGAGCGGATCGAGCTCGCGCTCGGCCTCCTGTCCGACCGCTTCCGCGAGGGGCGCAGCGGGATCGTGCTCGAGCGCGTCGCCGGCGGCTACGCCTACCGCGCCTCACGCGAGGCGGCGGAGGCGTGTGCGCGGCTGTTCGAGCGTCCGGTCGAGCGCGGGCTCTCGCAGGCGGCGCTCGAGACGCTCTCGATCGTCGCGTACCTCGGCCCGTGCAGCCGGCCCGAGATCGCCCGCATCCGCGGCGTCGCCGCCGACTCGGCGGTCGCGGGCCTGCTCGAGCGCGGGCTGATCGCCGAGGCGGGACGTGAGGACTCGCCGGGCGGTGCCGTCCGCTACCGGACGACACCGCTGTTCGAGCGCGTCTTCGGGCTCGAGAGCGCTGCCGCGCTGCCACGGCTCGACGACCTCGGCGAGACCGCCGCGGACATCCGCGAACGGCTCCACTCGGTCGCAGTCGGCAAGACGGCTTGACGAACGCCAAGTAACAGTCTGTTACTTGGCCGAGCGCGCTTGCCGCGCGGCTTCGAGCCCGCCTTGTAACAGTCTGTTACGAGGCTAGATCTGCCAGGAACCGCCGCGGAGCACCGGCACCCGGTCGCCGTCGCGGGTGATCCCGTCGACGTCGAGCTCGTCCGAGCCGATCATGAAGTCGACGTGGATGTCGCTCTTGTTGGCGCGAGCCTGGTCGGCCTCGTCCTCGAGCGGGAAGGTGTACGCGTTGCCGAGTGCGATGTGGCTGGCCGCGTTCTCGTCGAGCAGCGTCTCGTAGAAGACGGTGTTGAGGGGGCCGATCCGTCCCTCCTTGTCCACGAGCGCAACCTCACCGAGCCGTGAGGCGCCGTCGTCCCTCGCGCAGGCGGCGCGAAGGGCGTCTGCGCCTTCGTCCGCGTCGATCTTCACCGCGCGGCCACCCTGGAACTCGATCCGGATCCCGTTCATGTAGGAGCCGTACAACTCCAGCGGCATCGTCGCCGAGACGTGGCCGTCGACCCGCTCCGGGTCCGGCGTCGTGAAGACCTCCTCGGTCGGGAGGTTCGGGTAGTGCGTCCGGCCGTCTGCGGTCTCGAAGTCGGCGCCGAGCCACTTCGAGCTCGGCATCAGCCCGATCGTCACGTCCGTGCCGGGGCCGTGCAGGTGCAAGGAGTCGAAGCGGCGCTCGGTCAGCCGGTCGGCGCTCGCGACGATCACCTTCATCCGCTCGCGCCAGGCGGCCACCGGATCGTCGGCGTCGAGGCGGCAGACGTAGACGGTCTCGTCCCACAGCTTGTCGAGCGCCTCGGCCGGCTCCAGCTCGGGATGGACGCGCGCCGCCCAGCCGGGGTTCGGGCACGGCCCGGCGGTCCAGTTCGTCGTCCGCTCGTTGACGATCCTCGGCACAGCGGAGACGTACGGGAGCAGATCGCGGCCCGTGCGAGCGGGGTCGATCCCCTCGAAGACGGCGGCGCTCGTGCCGGTCAGCGTCACGCGTGCGGCACGCTCGTCGGAGAGCCATTGCATCCGCTGCTCGATCCAGGGAGGCACGAAGTCGAGCGTGTCTTCGTCCGCGAGCTCGAGCCGGGCCCGTTTGACGAGGAGGTCCCACCAGAAGACGTCCACGTACGTGGCGCCGTGCCTGTAGCCGGCCCGGGCGATCGCGCGCACCGCGTCCTCCATTCCGAGGAAGGCCGTGACCCCGAGCACCTGGCCCGGCTGGACGTTAGCGCCGAAGCCGACGAGCAGCTCGGCAAGGCGTTCGAGGTCGGCGGAGCGGTCGCGCACGGGGACGGCACACTACTCTAGTAGCGCAGGCCCCGAATCCGCTTTCGCGGATCCGGGACGCGCGAAGACCCCTGAAGGCGTCCGCTTCGCGGCCGCAGCGCCAGCATTATCGTCGGAGGAGGTGCCCGCTGTGAGGCTCAACGCGTTCCTGGCACGTGCCGGGGTAGCCTCGCGCCGAAAGGCGGACGAGCTGATCAAGGCCGGCCGCGTGCGCGTGAACGGCGAGCTCGGCGAGCTGAACACGTTCGTCGAGACCCGCGACGTCGTCGAGGTGGATGGGCAGCCGGTCGCCAAGCAACAGCTGGCGTACGTCCTCCTGAACAAGCCGGCCGGCGTGGTCACGACGGCGAGCGACCCGCAGCGGCGTCCGACCGTGGTCTCGCTCGTGGAGCACGAGTCGCGCGTCGTCCCCGTCGGGCGGCTCGACGTCGACACGACCGGCGCGCTCCTGCTCACGAACGACGGCCCGCTCGCCCACCGGCTCGCGCATCCCCGCTACGGGGTCGAGAAGGTCTACGAGGTCGAGACCTGGAAGGAGCCGAACGACGACGCGCTGCGGCGGCTCGCGGTGGGTGTCGCGCTCGAGGACGGTGTCACCTCACCTGCTCGTGTGCGGCGGCTCGGCGCGGGCCGCTTCGAGCTCGTCCTGCACGAGGGGAAGAACCGCCAGGTGCGCCGCATGTGCGAGGCTGTCGGACATCGCGTACGACGACTGCACCGGAGTGTCTATGCGGGCCTGCGGGTCGACGGCCTCGCTCTCGGCGAGTGGCGCGAGCTGACCCGCGACGAGGTCGAGCGGCTCGGACGGCCGGTCCAGTGAGAAGGGCTGCGGCCGTAGTCGTCTTCGCCCTCGCCCTCGCCGGCTGCGGCGGCGGCGCCGAATCCGAGGACGACCGCCCAGCGGCGCTGGCCGTCGCGATCGAGGCGAACGGTGGGCTCTCGTTGGAGACGTTCACGGTCGATGGCGGGCGCCTGACGCCGGGCAAGCTCGGAGAGGCACGCGTGTACACGCGTGCCGGCGACGCGGAGCAGGAGAAAGGCATCTCGTTCGAGGAGGTCTACATCGAGGAGCCCGGGAAAGAGCCGAAGCGGCTGACGAACGACCGGCGCTTCGACCACTCTGCGGCGCTGCTGCGGGACGGACGGGTCGCATTCGTGTCGTGCCCGCTCCCGTCCGGGACGACGGTGCCGAACTGCAACTTCGAGGCGATCGAGCCTGCGTCCGGCGAGCGTCAGACCATCGCCGGCAAGCTCGGGTTCGTCTGGAACGCCGACCTCGCGCCCGACGAGAGTCGGCTCCTCTTCACTCGCATCACCGAGTCGGGGGTCCCGACCGGCGTGTCCGTTCGGGACCTCGAGACGGGTAAAGAGCGGCCGCTCGCCGAAGGGGCTTTCGGACGCTGGTCGCCCGACGGCGAGCGAATTGCGTTCGTGAGCGACCGTGACGACAACGGCCCTTGCCTCTTCCAAGCCTGCGAGGGCTTTGCGAACGAGGTCTACGTCATGGACGCGTCGGGCGATGACGTCCGCCGGCTGACGACGAGCCCAGCCAACGACGCCGCTGCCGACTGGACCGGCAACGGCGAGTGGATCGTCTTCGGCCGGACTCCCCGCCAAGGCGGACGACTGGGACCTGTGGGCGGTCCGCGCCGACGGCGAGTGCGAGGTACAGCTGACCGACACGAAACGGTCGGAGATCGACGCCGAGTGGCACGGCGCCGGCGCCGGCGGGCTCAGCTGCTAGGAGGGCTAGATCGCCTTCGGCCGAGCCGCGCCGAAGAACCGCCCGGCCTCGCTCTTGACGAAGCCCATCCGGTCGAACATCGCTTCGAGCGTCGGCTCGGACGCCTTCCGCGCCTTCTCGGCGCCGCGCGCGAGCAGCCGCTGCAGCTCCGCCGGATCCGCCCGCAGCTCGCGGTAGCGCTCCTGGATCGGCGTCACCGCCGCGACGACCGCCTCGCCGACGTCGGTCTTGAACTGTCCGTAGCCTGACCCCTCGTAGCGAGTCTCGATCGCGTCGGTCGCTTCTCCGGTCAGCGAAGCGAGGATGTCGATCAGGTTCGAGACGCCCGGCTTGTCCTCGCCGCGGCGCACCTCCGAGCCGGAGTCCGTGACGGCCGACTTGAACTTCTTCATGATCACGTCCGCCTCGTCGAGGATCCGAACCGTCCCCTGCGGCGTCCCTGAGGTGGTCGACATCTTCTTCGTCGGCTCCTGCAGGTCCATGATCCGCGCTCCGACCTCCGGGTAGACGCCCTCCGGCACCTTGAAGGTCTCGCCGAAGCGGCTGTTGAAGCGCTCGGCGATGTCCCGAGAAAGCTCGAGGTGCTGCCGCTGGTCGTCGCCGATCGGGACGATGTCGGTCTGGTAGAGCAGGATGTCGCCCGCCATCAGGACGGGGTAGGTGAAGAGCGCCGCGGAGATGAACTCGCGCTCGTCCGACTTGTCCTTGAACTGGGTCATCCGGTTCAGCTGGCCGAAGCTCGTCACGCCACCCAGCAGCCAAGCCGCCTCGGCATGGGCGGGCACATGGCTCTGCGCGAAGACGGTCGAGCGCTCGGGGTCGAGCCCGGTCGCGAACAGCATCGCCGCCAGGTCGAGCGTCTTCTCGCGGAAGTCCTGCGGGTCGTACTCGACGCTGATCGAGTGCAGGTCGACGATGCAGAAGAAGCCCTCGCCGCGCTCCTGCGTCGCGGCGTACTGGCGGAAGCCGCCGATCAGGTTGCCGATCGTCTTGTCGCCCGTGGGCTGGATGCCGGAAAAGATGCGCATTTGTGCTCGATTTGTACCCGCTTCTTGCGCAAGAGGCACAACTACACTCAGCGCGATGGCCACCGTCGGCTCCCCCGAGCTCCTGATCGTGATGGGCGCACAGGCTTCCTCCGAGCAGGTGGACGAGGTCGTCGCGCGCCTGGAGGAGGCGGGGGCGAGCGCCCACGTCAGCCACGGCCGCGACGCCACCGTGATCGGCGCGATCGGCGAGCGAGAGTTGCTCGCGACGCTGCCGCTCGAGGGGTTCCCAGGCGTCGAGCAAGTGCTGCCGATCCTGAAGCCGTACAAGCTCGTCTCGCGCGAGCTCCGCCGCGACCCGACCGTGATCGAGGCGCGCGGGCGGCGGCTCGGAGACCAGTACTTCGGCTTCATCGCGGGACCGTGCACGGTCGAGACGCGCGAGCAGACGCTCGAGACGGCCCGCGTCGTGCACGCCGAGGGCGTGACGATGCTTCGCGGCGGCGCCTTCAAGCCGCGCACGTCGCCGTACGCGTTCCAGGGCCTCGGTGTCGAAGGGCTCGAGATCCTGGCCGAGGCGCGCGAGCTGACCGGGCTGCCGCTCGTCACGGAGCTGATGGACCCGCGCGACGTCGAGCCCGTTGTCGAGATCGCGGACGTGATCCAGATCGGCGCGCGCAACATGCAGAACTTCAACCTGCTCTCGGAGGTCGGCCGCGCACCGAAGCCGGTGCTGCTGAAGCGCGGTCCCGCGTCCTCGATCGAGGAGCTGCTGATGGCGGCCGAGTACGTCGTCAAGGAAGGCAACACGCAGGTGATCCTCTGCGAGCGGGGGATCAAGACGTTCGAGCGCTCGACCCGGTACACGCTCGACCTCTCGGCGATCCCGGTGCTCAAGCACGAGACCCACTTGCCCGTGATCGTCGACCCCTCGCACGCGGCCGGCAAGCGCGACCTCGTCCTGCCGCTCGCCCGGGCCGCCGTCGCCGCCGGCGCCGACGGAATCATCGTCGAGGTGCACCCGCGGCCGGAGGAGGCGCTCTGCGACGGGCCGCAGCAGATCCCGACCGCGGAGTTCGCCGACTTCGCGCACGAGATCCGAGCGCTCGCGTCGCTGCTCGGCAAGACGATCGGGTGATTCGCAAGCTGGCGATCGTCGGGACGGGCCTGATCGGCGCGTCGGTCGGACTGGCGGCTCGCCGAGCGGGCGTCGAACAAGTCGTCGGCTGGGATCCAGACGCGGCGCACCTCGCGACAGCCGCCGAACGCGGAGCCGTCGAGCGCGGCGCCGGACCTCGCGACCGCACTCGAGGGCGCCGAGCTCGCCGTGGTCGCCGCACCCGTCACGGCGCTCCCGGCGCAGGTGCGCGCCGTGCTCGACGCGAGCGCGGCCGGGCTGCACCGTCACCGACGTCGGCTCGACGAAGGGCGGCGTCTCCGAGGCCGCCGCGGGCTCGGGCCGCTTCGTCGGCGGGCACCCGATCTGTGGCTCCGAAGCCCGCGGGCCCGAGTGGGCGACCGCCGAGCTCTTCGACGGCGCGACCTGGTTCCTGACGCCGGTCGCGGCGACCGAGCCCGACAGCTACAAGGTGCTGCACGGCTTCGTCTCGGCGCTCGGGGCGGTGCCGGTCGCGATCGATCCCGAGGCGCACGACCGGCTCGTCGCCGTCACGAGCCATCTGCCGCACGCGCTCGCGAACGTGCTCCTGAACCAGGCGGGCGGCGCCCGCGTGGAGGGTCACGAGCCGCTCGCCGCCGCGGGAGGCTCGCTGCGCGACATGACCCGGGTCGCCGGCGCGAACCCGCGCATCTGGGTCGACATCTTTCTCGAGAACCGCGTCGCCCTGGCGGCGTCGCTCGCCGAGCACCGGCGGCGGGTCGAGCAGGTCGAGGCGGCGCTCGCGGCCGGCGACGCAGGCTTCCTCGCCCGCTGGATCGGCGAGGCCTCCGCGAACCGGCGGCGGCTGCTCGAGACCGCCTACGACGACGCGGGCGCGCTGCAGCGGCTGCGGGTCCACGTGCCCGACCGGCCGGGCGTGATCGCCGGCATCGCCCAGGCGCTCGGCGCCGAGCGGATCAACATCGCCGACTTCGACCTGCAGCACCTCTCGAGCGAGCGAGGCGGGACGATCGCGATCCTCGTCGCCGGGGAGCAGGAGGCGGCGCGCGCGGCGGCGATCCTCGAGCAGCAGGGATACGGCGTCGTCGTGGCGGCCGTGCTCGACGAGGACGACTCGTGAAGGTCGAGCCCGCGGCCGCGGTCATCGGGGCACTTCGGCGTCCCGGGCGACAAGTCGATCTCACACCGGGCGGTGCTGCTCGCGGCGGTGGGGGAGGGGGAGACGCGGATCTCCGGCTTCGGCCGCTCCGCCGACACCGAGTCGACGATCGCGGCCGTGCGGGCGCTCGGCGTCCGCGTCTACGAGGCCGACGACGACACGCTGCGCGTCTTCGGCGCCGGGCTGCGCGGGCTGAAGGCGCCGAAGCAGCCGATCGACTGCGGCAACGCCGGGCACGCTGATGCGCCTGCTGCCCGGTCTCCTCGCCGGCCAGGAAGGGCGCTTCGAGCTGACCGGCGACGACTCGCTCCGCTCGCGGCCGATGGAGCGCGTCGCCGAGCCGCTCCGCCAGATGGGCGTCAAGGTCGAGACCACCGACGGCACGGGCGCCGATCGTGATCGAGGGCGGCACCGTCAAGCCGATCTCCTACGAGCTGCCGGTCGCGAGCGCCCAGGTGAAGTCGGCGGTGCTGCTCGCCGGGCTCTACGCCGAGGCGGGCGAGACGACCGTCGTCGAGCCCCTGCCGACGCGCGACCACACCGAGAACATGCTCGAGCACGCCGGCGCCGACGTGCGCCGCAGGCGAGGGACGATCAAGGTCTCGCCGGCGCAGCGGCTTCAGTTCGGCGAGCTCGAGGTTCCCGGGGACTTCTCCTCGGCGGCGCCGTTCCTCGTCGCGGCGACGCTGCTCGCCGGGTCGGAGCTGACGGTGCACGGGCTCAACCTCAACCCGCGGCGCATCGGGCTGCTCGACGTGCTCGAGCGGATGGGCGCCCGCATCACCGTCTTCAACCGCCGGCGGATCGGCGGCGAGCCTGGGGGCGACCTCGATGTCCGCTCCGTCGCAGCTCGTCGGGACGACGATCGGCGCGGCCGAGGTGCCGCTGCTCGTCGACGAGCTGCCGCTCTTCGCGCTGCTCGCGGTCCACGCGCACGGGGACAGCGTCGTGACCGGCGCCGCCGAGCTGCGCGCCAAGGAGACCGACCGGATCGAGGCGGTCGTCGACGCGCTGCGGCCGCTCGGCGCGCACATCCGGGCGACGCCGGACGGCTTCAAGGTGCGCGGCGTGCCGACGCGGCTGCGCGGCGGCTCGATCGACGCGCGCGGCGATCACCGGATCGCGATGCTCGGCGCCGTGGCCGGGCTCGTCTCCCGCGAGGGCGTCGACCTGCAGGGTGCAGAGTCGGCGGCGGTAAGCTTCCCCGGCTTCTTCGACCTTCTCGACTCGCTGCGAGGCGCCACTTCCTCGATGATCGTCGCAATCGATGGGCCCGCAGGGGCCGGCAAGAGCACGGTCGCACGGCAGCTCGCCGAGCGGCTCGGCTTCCGCTACCTCGACACCGGGGCGATGTACCGCGCGCTCACCTGGCTTGCGCGCCGCCGCGGTCTGGCGCTCGACCTGGCCGACGAGCTCGCCGAGCTCGCGGTCGAGAACCCGGTCGAGTTCGACGAGCAGGGCCGGGTTTTCATCGACGGCTGTGACGTGACCGACTCGATCCGCAGACCGGACATCGACAGGCTCGTTCCGGTGGTCGCGCGCCACCACTCGGTCCGGGAGGTGATGCGCGAGCGGCAGCGCGCGCTCGGGGCGATCGGCGACGTCGTCATCGAGGGGCGAGACATCGGCACGGTCGTCGCACCTCAGGCTCAAGTAAAGGTTTACCTTCTCGCGGACCCACGGATCCGGGCGGCACGCCGGTCCTCGGAGCGCCCGGGCGTCGGCGCCGACGCGCTCGCGACCGACCTGCGAGTGCGCGACGAGAAGGACGCGGTCAACATGCGGCCCGCCGAGGACGCGATCCAGATCGACACGACCGAGCTCGAGGTGGACGAGGTGGTCGCGCAGATCGAGGAGCTCGTCGTCGCGCGTCGACTGTGAACCGCGTCGATGCAGTCTGGGCGGTCGGGCGCCTCACGATCGGCACGCTCGTACGGCTGCTGACGCCGCTGCGGAACTACGGCGCCGAGCGCGTCCCGCTCACCGGCGGCGTCGTGGTGGCGATGAACCATTTCCATTGGATCGACCCGCCCGTGTTCGGGCTGTTCTCGCCGCGGACGATGCATTTCGTCGCGAAGGTCGAGGCGCATCGGATCCCCGGTCTCGGACAGCTGATCCGCAGCTTCGGCACGATCTCCGTTCGCCGGGGCGAGTCCGACCGCGAAGCGGTCCGACGGATGCGCGAGGTCGTTCGCGGCGGACGCGCGCTCGGTCTCTACGTCGAGGGCACCCGCCAGCTCACGGGGGTTCCCGGACAGGTGCAGCCCGGCGCCGCGATGGTCGCGATCCAGGAGGACGTGCCGGTCGTTCCGGCTGCGATCTACGGCAGCCACGAGTGGAAGCCCGGCAACTTCCATCCCATCTCGGTGGCCTGGGGCGAGCCGATCCGCTTCGAGGGTCTCCCCAAGGGCGCCAAGGGATACCGCGAGGCCTCGGCCGAGATCCAGGCGCGCATCCACGCCCTGCACGCCTGGCTGGGCGAGATCCACGCGCTCGGCCGCCCGCGCGACGCGACCCCGCCACGATGAGCGAGGCGACCCCGACTCCCGAGATCATCGGCACCGTCGCCATCGTCGGCTACCCGAACGTCGGCAAGTCGACGCTGATCAACCGGCTGACCGAGACGCGCCAGGCGGTCGTGCACGAGACGCCGGGAGTGACGCGCGACCGGAAGGAGCTGATCGCCGACTGGAACGGCAAGCACTTCCTGCTGATCGACACGGGCGGCGTCGACGACCTCGCGACCGACGCGTTCAGCCCCTCGATCGCGAGGCAGGCGCGCGCCGCGATCGAGGAGGCGGACCTCGTCCTCTTCGTCGTCGACACCCGCCACGGGATCACCCCGGGGACGAGGAGCTGGCTGCAACGCTGCGCGCTGCGAAGAAGCCGGTGCTCGTGCTGGCGAACAAGATCGACGACCCGCGCCGCGATCTCGACGCCGTCGAGTTCCACAAGCTCGGGCTCGGCGATCCCTTCCCGCTCTCGGCGCTGCACGGCCACGGCACCGGCGACCTGCTCGACCGGATCGTCGAGCTGCTGCCCGGGGAGGGACAGGCGCAGGTCGGCGACGAGGCGATCCGGGTCGCGATCCTCGGCCGGCCGAACGTCGGCAAGTCGTCGCTGCTGAACGCGCTCCTCGGCCAGGAGCGGGTGATCGTCTCCGACGTGCCGGGCACGACCCGCGACGCGATCGACACCATCCTGCGCAAGGACGACCGCACGTACCGGCTCGTCGACACGGCCGGGCTGCGGCGAAAGCGCAAGCAGCGCCAGGGGATCGACTACTACTCGGAGCTGCGCGCGCTCGAGGCGGCGGAGCGGGCCGACATCGCACTCGTCCTGATCGACGCGACCGAGGGGATCGTCGACCAGGACCTGGCCGTCGCCGACGTCGCGCGCAAGGCCGGCTGCTCGACGCTCGTCGTCCTCTCGAAGTGGGACGAGACGCAGATCACGATCGAGGACGTGCGGCCGAGGATCGAGACGCGGCTGCGGCAGCGGCCGCCGCTGATCGCGGTCTCGGCCAAGACGGGCCGCGGCCTCGACCGGCTGCTCGAGTACACCGCGGAGCTGTTCGAGAAGCACACCGGCCGCATCCCGACGCCGGCGCTGAACAACGCGCTCGCCGAGCTACGCCAGGCGCGCCAGCCACCCTCGAAGCGCGGCAAGCGGCTGAACCTGCTCTACGGCGCGCAGGTGTCGACGCGGCCGCCGCGGATCCGGATCCACGTCAACGACACGAGCCTCGTCACGAGGGACTACTCGTACTGGGTCGAGAACGAGCTGCGGAAACGCTTTAACCTCGGCGGCGTGCCGGTCTCGATCGACTTCGTCCTGCGCACATGAAGGCGGTGATCGTCGGCGGCGGGTCGTGGGGGACCGCGTTCGCGCGCGTCCTGCAGAACCGGGAGCACGACGTCACGCTCGCCTGCCGCGACGCCGAGCAGGCGCGCGACGATCGCCGAGACCGGCCGCAACCCGCGCTATCTCCCGCACTGCAACCTGCGCGGCGTCGAGGCGACGACGATCGAGGCAGCTCCGCTTGCCGACGCCGACGTGATCGTGCTCGCCGTGCCGAGCGCCGTGTACGGCCTCGTCGTCGAGTCGCTCGCCGGCGACGCACCGATCCTCTCGCTGACGAAAGGGCTCGACCCGGCGACGGGCGAGCGGCTGTCCACGCTCGTGAAGGGGCGGCCGGTCGCCGTGCTGTCAGGGCCGAACATCGCGGACGAGATCTCTCGGGACTCAGCCGGCCGCGGCGGTGATCGCCAGCGAGGACGAGCAGCTCGCGCTCGAGCTGCAGGCTGCGATCACCTCGATCACGTTCCGTGTCTACGTCAGCGACGACCTCGTCGGGGTCGAGCTCTGCGCGGCGGCGAAGAACGTGATCGCGCTCGCCGCCGGTGGTGCGGACGGCCTCGAGCTCGGCGACAACGCCAAGGCGGCGCTCGTCGCGCGGGGACTCGCCGAGATGGCCCGCCTCGCCGAGGCTGCGGGCGGCAAGCAGGGCACCTTCGCCGGGCTCGCGGGCATGGGCGACCTCGTCGTCACCTGCTGGTCGAAGTCAGGACGCAACCGACGGGCCGGAGAGCTGATCGCCCAGGGAACGGATCCGGCCGAAGCGGTCAGGCAGATCGGCATGGTGGTGGAGGGATTGACGACCGCGCCGGTGCTGCGCGATCTCTCCCGCCGGCTCGGGATCGAGCTGCCGATCACCGAGGGCGTGTGTGCCGTGCTCAGTGGCGAGCCGCTGCACGAGCTCGTCGGCAACCTGATGCGACGCCAGCCGACCACCGAATGAGGGATTTGTGGTCCGCCGCGTGAACCGAGCTGTGTGTCGATGCGGTGAAGCTGCTGTCAATAGGCCGAACGGCCTATTGACTCCCCTAGAAGGGTGAGACAGGATCGGCATTCGAGGCGGTCTGAGGGGGCCGCAGGGGAAACACAACGGAGGTGGGCCGGCTATCTCAGCCGCGGTTGTAGGGGAGGGACTTAGCCTGATCGGCACTGCGCCAGCGGTCCGTACGGCTGTGGCTCGCGGGTCTCAGCCTGCTGAGCTTCGGCGCTGCCTATACCGCGCCCCTGATCACGGCATTCCAGCTGCCGGCCGTTTCAGCGGCCGCAGCGGTCACCCCTCTGCCTGCGGTCGCAGTACCTGCGATCCAGTTCCCGACCCTCGCCGTCCCCGCCGTAACCCCTTCGCGTCAGGTCGCGCTGCCGGATCGTCCCGCTGCTCGCGCCACCCCGACGTCGGCGCCGTCCGCGCCCGCGGGTGCCGCCCAGTCGCGCCCCGCGCGCGCGGCGACCGGGACGCAGGTGCCGGTCGTGAGCGACAGCTACAGCCTCCAGCCGGCGGCGACCGCGCCGACCGCGCCGGCCGAGCAGGCCGATCCCTTCGCGGCGGTACCGGTCGTCGACGAGGGCATCGGCACTCTGCCGCCTGCGCTGCCGGAGGCGCCGGTCGCCGAAGCTCCGGTCGCGCGTGGCACCGGAGCCGGCAGCGAGCGCGAGCCCCGGCCGGACTCCGCTCGCCGAGCAGTTCGACCGCAGTCTCGATCCGAGCCTTTACCCGGCCGCCGCTCCGGCGGCCTCGCCGTCTCCGGAGGCCGACGCGCCGAAGGCCGTCACCTATGTCGAGTCGGACGCCGCCGCCGAGGAGGCTGCGCCGGCGACGGAGGCTGCGCCCGCCACCGAGGAGACTGCGCCCGCGACCGAGGAAGGCGCGTCCGCGACGGAGGAGGCTGCGCCCGCGACCGAGGAAGCTGCGCCCGCGACGGAAGAGGCTGCGCCGGCGACCGAGGAGACTCCGCCCGCGCCCGAGGAGCCTGCGGCCGCGTCCGAGGAATCTGCGCCGGCGACCGAGGAGGCTGCGCCCGCGACCGAGGAGACTGCGCCTCCCGCTGAGGAGCCGGCGGCAGAGCCCGAGGCACCGGCTGCGATCGAGGCGCCGGCGGCCGCCCCTGTCGCCGCCCCGGAGTCCGCGCCGGTGGTCGTGCCGGCCGAGTGGGCGGTCGCCCTCGCCGACGACGCCGACAACACGGTCTCGCTCGGCGCGTCGGGCAGCGACATCGCACTGACGTTGAACGGGACGAGCGAGAGCCGGTCGGCCGCTTCGGTCAGAGGGATCTCGATTCGCGGCGGGGGCCACAGCGACCGGCTGACGATCGACGCCTCCTTCCTCGACGCTGCGATCGCGGTCGCCTTCGACGGCGGCGGCGGCACCGACACGCTGGCCGGGCCGGCGGTCGACAGCACGTGGAACGTCACAGGTGCGAACTCAGGGTCGCTCGGCAGCGTCAGCTTCGCCGACGTCGAGCAGCTCGTAGGCGCGGCGGGCAACGCGGACACGTTCGTGGTCGCGAGCGGCGGCTTCGATCGAGAGCGTCGACGGTGGAGCCGGCGGCTTCGACACGCTGCAGGTCGTCGGCGACCACGGTCGAGTCCACACCGACCGAGCCTGCGGTCGGGCACCGTCGTGCTCGACGGTCACCAGATCCGCTACGCGGGCCTCGAGCCGATCGACGCTACCGCGGTCACCGCCATCACGATCAACGGCGCCGACACCGGTGGCATCGACCGAGACTGCGCGACGATCCCGGACTGGCTACAGGGTCGCGCCGGGCGGCGGTGGCACGGACGCATCGAGGTTCAGAACTTCGACCCGACCGGAACTGTCGAGATGCCGCTCACCGAGCTCAACCTTCTTCACCATCGCCGGCACTACGGCCGTGACGATCAACGGCGGGCTCGGCGGCGACGCGGTCGAGTTCACCGGCGATTACCTCGTCCCGAACTCGAACCTCACCGTCAACGCCGAGAAGATCAAGGTCAACGAGGGCGTCACGATCAACATCGGCACCGGCGAATCTGGCGTTCAACGCGACCGCCAAGGACAACGGATTCAGCCGTTCGGAATGACGACGACGATGCTCGTTCTCGGGGCCGAGGCGGCATCGACATCGACCGGCGCGCCGCTCATCGCGAACACGATCGACCTGAAGGCGTTCGCCGGGCATTGCGCGACGACCGTGAGCGGCGGCGGCCAGAATCTCGGCCGGCGGCACACTCAACGTCGCCTCGCGTCGCGGCTTCGCGTCGACGGCACGTTCACGGTCGACGGTCGGCACCGGCACCTGCACCTACACCGCCGTACACCGCCACGACTCAGTTCACAGGGGTCGGTGCCTGCACCGGCACCCCGGCCGACGCCGCGGTCGTCACGGCGACGATCATCCAGAAGGGCAGCGACAGGGCCTGAACCACGCGATCGTCGAGCTCGACTACTCCGCGGCGGTCAACATCCATGGCGCTTCGACGATCACCGCCGGCGGCAACGTCGTGCTTTCGAGCACGGTCGACATCACCGCCACGGCCAAGGCGCCGCGGGCTTCGACAAGGGCAACTGGGACTGGGGACTGCGTACGCCGAGGGCGACGTCGTCACCGACACGACGGACAACAAGCGCTACAAGGCGAAGAACGCCGTCACCGGCGGTTCGGCGCCGAGCAGGGACTCGACCGACTGGGAAGATGTCTCGACCAAGGACTCGTCGGTGGCCGCGTCGGTGCTCGTCGCGTTCGCGAAGAGCCAGCTGTCCGACACGAGCTCGATCAGCGCGACGAACGGCGACGTCACGATCTCGTCGCTGATGAAGACGAATATCACCACGACGGGCGACTCGTCACTCGCCGGTTCGGGCGCAGGGATCGCGGTCGCGCGTGCTCGTCACGAGCTCGCAGGCGTTCATCGACAGCACGGCTGCGACGCCGGTCACCGCGAAGAACCTCACCGTCTCCGCGGACACCGACAACGCGACGCCGACCAGCGGCAGCGCTGCTCCCAAGGGATCGCAGGGCAACGACCAGTCGAACAACAGCCCGACCCGAACGCCCGAGCAGACAGCGGCCGCCGGCGGCAAGGCCGACAACCAGTCGAAGACAGCGGACGGCAACCAGAACTTCGCCGCGGCGCTCGCCGTGACGGTGCTGGTCGCGACGACCGAGGCGTACATCGCGTCGACCGATGCGTCTTCGGCTCATGCGATCACGACCACCGGCGGCGCGCAGAAGATCCACGCGGGCGCCAAGAACAATGCCTCTGCGATCGCGAACTCCGGGAACGTGAAGTTCTCGCCGGACGCGCCGACCTGCTCGGGCGCCGCCACGACCGGCGGCTTCCTCGCGGGCGGGACGACCTACTACTACCGGGTCTCGGCCGTCCACCCCTCGGGTGAGAGCGTGCCGGGCGCGGAGGCGAAGCATCGAGGTGCCGACCGGCACGAGCACGAACAAGGTCACGCTCAACTGGGGCGGCTCGTGGCGGGGGCGACCGGCTACAAGATCTACCGCGGCACGGCGAGCGGCGGCGAGCTGCTGCTCGCGACGGTTGGCGCGGTCACGACCTACACCGACGACACGAATGCAACTCCGGCCGGCGCGATGCCGACCGAGAACGCGAGCGCAGGTATCGCGGTCGCGGTCGCGGTCAACGTCGTCGTCGTCACCACGCGGGCCTATGTCGCCCGGAACGCGGTTCTCACGGCGAACTCGGTGACGGTCGAAGCGCTCGGCGCCGGCGCCTCAGCTTTCAAGGCGCAGTCCACCTCGGGCGCCGGAGCGGAGCAGCGTGGGAGTCGCCGGCTCGATCGCAGTCAACGTCGTCGTCAGCGACACCACCGCGCTCATCCAGGCACCCGGGCCGGCCGCCGTCAACGGCGACCTCGCGCTGACGGCCACGAGCACCCTCGACAACCAGGCCCTCGCGCTGGCGAAGCAGTCGAGCGACGGCGACGCCAGCGGAATCGGCGCCTCGGTCGCAGTGAACGTCGTCAACGACACGACCACGGCCGGGCTGGTGGACGGCGCCACGCTCACCGGCGTCGACGATCTCACCATCACCGCCACCGGCACGGACACGATGACGACGACCGCCGAGGGTGGCGCCTCCGCGGGCAGCGGCAGCCTGGCGCTCTCGGCTCAGGTTGCGATCTCGATCTCGAACGTCACGACCAGCGCCTCGATCGGCACCGGAACCGCGATCTCACCATCTCCGGCGCCCTGACGGCGCAGGCGACGCAGACGGCGTCGACCACGACGAAGGCGAAGGGTGCGACGAAGGGAGGCAACGCAGGCATCGGCCTCTCGCTCGCCCTCTCTCGTCGCGAACCACCTCGTCGACTCGCAGCTGGAGCGCGACCTCACCGCCGGCGGCAACGTCAGCTTCAGCGCCTCCGGCTCCTCGGCGAACGTCACCGACGCCGCCGCCAGCTCCGCCGGCGCGAAGGAGAAGAGCGGCAGCGGCGCGCAGGACGGCGACGGTCGGCAACAGCGACGGTGAACGACAAGGCGAACGCGAATCTCGGCAGGGCAACAGCCGCTCGGCACGAACTCGGCGGGCACCGGCTCCGGCTCGACCGACGACGCCGGAGGCGAAGAGCGGCGAGAACGGCGGCACCAACGGTCACGGTCGCCGCCGCGGCCGGGATCGCGCTCATCACTGCGAAGTCGATCGCGAAGATCGCCGACGGCCTCACGCTCACCACGACCGGCAGCGTCAAGCTGAAGAGCGAGTCCGACGCCGACTCGTCCGCCAAGGCGAACGGGAGCGCGACGAAGGCAGCGACGGCGAACATCGGCGCCGCAGTCGCGCTCAACCTCGTCACGGTCGTGAACGAGGCGGTCGCCGGCGCGAACACGCTGTCATCACCTCCAACGGCCTCGAGCTCGCCGCCGTGATGCGGAACACCGGCGGCGCCGACGGCAAGCACACGTTCCTGACTGACGCGACGGCGGGCGCGGGTGGCGGCAAGGTCGCCGTCGCCGGCTCGCTCGCGCTCGAGATCATCGACGTGAAGACGAACGCACAGATCCTCTCCAACTTCGGTCGCGGGCCTCCCGGTCACGACTTGAACTCGAACGACCTGACCCTCACCGCCACGTCCGTCGTCACCAGCACGGCGAAGGCGAAGGCGAAAGCGAGGACTCGGGTACGGTCGGCGTCGGCGCCGGGGCTGCGATCAACAGCGTCGACGACAACCGACCGCCCTGATCGACGCCGGTGCCAGGGTCACGGAAGCGAAGGACGTCACTCTCACCGCGACCGGCACCAACACCCTCACCAGTTACGCCGAGGCCGGCACCGCTGGCGCAGACGGCTCCACGCTTGCGCTCACCGCCGACGCGGCCGATGACGCTCGCGCACGTGACGACGAGCGCCTCGATCGGCGGCGCGACGTCCGAGACCCTGACCGCGAGCGGCAAGATCACGTTGACCGCGACGCAGACGGCGAAGTCGACGACGACCGCGAAGGCCGACGCCGTCTCCGGCACCGTCGTGATCGGCCTCGCGCTCGCGCTCGCGATCGTCGACCACATCGTCTCGGCGACGATCACGCGCTCGGCGAACGCCACCGGCGGCGACATGGCGCTCTCCGCGACCGGCTCCTCGGCGAACGTGACCGAGGCCTACGGCAGCGCCACAGGCGCGAAGGGCGATGACGGCGGCGCCAGCGACGGCTCCGGCAAGGACGTCAACGGCAAGGCGAACGACCAGCTCGGCAGCGCGAACAGCTCGCGCACGAGCGGAACCGGCAAGACCGCGACCAAGAGCAACACAAACGACGCCAAGGCGCAGTCGTCCGACACGAACAGCGGCGGCGGCAACACGGTCACCGTTGCGGCCGCCTTCGGGATCGCGATCGTGACGACGCGCTCCGAGACCTCGCTCGCCGACGGCGCCACGGTCGGAGCGACCGGCAAGGTCAGCCTCGTCTCGAAGGCGAACACCGACTCGTCGGCGCTCGGCGACGGCAAGGCGAAGGAGGCGGGCACGGTCGGGATCGCCGCCGGCGTCGCCGTCAACAAGGTCGAGATCCGGAACGTCGCGACCACGAACGACGCGACCGTGAACGCGAACGGGCTCGAGGTGCAGGCGCGGATGAACCCGACCTCGGGTGATGAGATCCAGCGCTTCGACGACGGCTCGTGGACGACCGTCCCGCACGGGCCGGAGTTCCCCGAGTCGCCGTCCGACGACGAGTTCTTCCGGCTGACCGAGACCGTCACCGGCGCATCGACCGTCAACGGCGACCAGACGCTGGGGATGACGCTGACGTTGAAGAACGCGTCGGACTTCGACGCCTCCGGCGGTACCTTCAAGGTCACCGGCATCGCCGACGAGTGCACGTACACCGGCAAGAGCGGCAACCAGCTCACCGGCATCAGCGGCTGCACCGGCGACGCCAAGGACAAGGTCGCCGTCACGGTGACGACGAAGACGAAGGTAAATGGTGCCGGCCAGAGCCTCCCCGGCACGCTCACCGTCACCTCGACGACCGGCTTTGGCACCTCCGGCAAGTTCACGGTCGCCGGCGTGAACGGCGTCTGCTCGTACACCGGCTCGACCACGACGGCCCTTACCGGGATCACGGGCTGCACCGGCACCCCGTCCCACGACGCGGTCGTGAAGAAGGTCGCCCGCGAGCCGGGGATCTACAAGTGGGAGGACTCGAGCTCGGAGTGGCAGCTGCAGTCGCCGGGCACGATCAACGGCGGCGAGGCGCTCCCGGCAAGCCCGAGCAACGGCGACTTCTTCCGCCTCGCGCAGCACGCGATCACGGCGGAGGCGCGCGCCGGCGCCGGCGGCGACTCGAGCAAGGTCAGCATCGCCGGCGCGCTCGCGCTCAACATCGTCTCCAACCGGACGACCGCCACCGTCGGCGACGCCGCGAACGTGACGGCCGGGACCGGTGCTGTCTCGATCGTGACGCGGTCGAACGAGGAGGACATCGCCAACGCCGACTCGAACGCCAAGGGCGGTACCGTCGGGATCGGCGCGTCTGTCGCCCTCACCATTCTCGACGACCACATCACGCGGTCCGCGGTCGAGGACGGCGCCACGTTCGCAGGCGGCGCCGCGTTCGACATCACCGCCGACTCGCGCCACGTCGTCACGACGACCGACAAGGCCGGCTCGGCGGGGGGCGTCTCCGTCAGCCCATCGGTCTCGATCGCGATCGTGAAGGATCAGACGTCGGCGCGGCTCGGTACGGGCAACGCGCTCACGGTCACGGGCGCGGCAGCCGTGAAGGCGACCGCGGAGCTCACGTCGTCCGTCACGTCCGACGCCGAGGCCGGCGGCAGCAACGTCGCGGTCGGCGCGGCGGTGGCGATCAACGTCGTCACAACGATCACAACCGCGGACGTCCAGCGCAGCCTGACCGCCGCCTCGCTCGAGGTTCGCGCGGCGACGACGGCGGCGAGTGGCGCGGAGGCCTTCTCGAGCTCCAAGGGCGAGAGCGACTCGGGCAAGAAGGGCGACGACCAGTCGAAGGATCAGGTCAACAACAACCCGAACACGAACGGCAAGACGGATGGCGACCTGCCGAAGTCGCAGGACAGCAGCAACCAGGCGAGCACGGAGTCCGGCGGCAAGTCCGGCGAGAAGAGCGGCGGCGTCAATATCGCCGCCTCGGTCGCGGTCAACTGGGCGCGTCACACGAACTCGGCGTCGATCGGGAACGGCGTCGTGACGCCGGTCATCACCGCGGCCGGCGCCGTGACGGTGAGCGCAGTCAACGTCGCCGGCGCGAACGCGAGGGCGATCGGCGTCGCCGGCGACCTCCAGGCGAGCACCGCGGTCGGCGCCGCGATCGGCCTCAACGTCGAGGTCGTGACGAACACCGCGTCCGTCGGCGCCGACACGCAGATTTCGGCCGCCGGGATCACGGTCGAGGCGATCACGCCGGAAGGCAAGCGCAACGACTTCGTCGTCTGGGGACTTGCGGCCGCCGGCGGCAAGTCCGATGCGAGCGTCGCCGGGTCCGTCGGCATTCAGGTGCTGACCTTCACCACGAACGCCTCCGTCGGGAAGGGCGCCCAACTCACCTCGACCGAGGGCATCGACGTCAAGGCGACGGCGTTCCTCGGCCTCCAGAACCTCGCGCTCGCCGGCGGGCTCTCGACGAGCGGCACCGCGGTCGGCGGCGCGGCGGCGATCAACATCTTCCCGTCGGTCTCGACGATCGCGATGATCGACTCCGGCACCGCTGCCGGCGACGTCACCGTCGTCAACGCAGCGAAAAAGATCTCGGTCACGGCGAGGGCGACGCTCGATCCGATCGTCCCGCACACCGGCCTCTCCGACAAGCTCGACTCGAACCTGCCGGCCGTCTCGTCGGTCGCCGTGGGCGGCAGCGCCGGCGGCGGCTCGGCGGCCGTGACCGGCTCGTTCGTCGTCAACATCGTCTCGCTGACCACGAAGGCGTTCATCGGCGACGGCGCGCAGGTGAACCAGACCACCCACGCCGCGACGCAGTCGATCGAGGTCAAGGCGGAGGATCTCACGACGATCACGAACGTCGCCGGCGCGCTCGCGCTCAACAACGGCTCGGCCGCGGTCGCGGTGACGGTGATCGTCGAGATCATCAACAAGGACGTCCAGGCGTTCATCGGCAAATCTGCGCAGGTCTCCGCGGGCCCGCTCGTCGGGGCGTGTGCCTGCGACGTCGACGTGCGTGCGATCGCGAGTGAGAACCTGTTCGAGCTAGCCGTCTCAGGGGGTGCCGGTACGGGCGCGGCCGTCGCAGGCTCGATCCTCGTCGTGCTCCTCAATGAGATCGGCCCGCAGGCCACACGCGCGTACATCGACGAGAACGCAACCGTCTCGGCGCGCGGCAAGGTCGAAGTGAACGCCAGCGATACCGCCAACCTCGACCTCGCGGCCGGCAACATCGCGATCGGCACCGGCAGCGCAGGCGTCGGCGCGTCGGCCGCGATCCTCGTCGCGTAACGGCACCGTCGACGCCGCCGTCCGCACGGGCGCGGACGTCGATGCAGACGGCGGCTCCGGACTCGTCGTCTCGGCGAGCCAGAACGCGGACGTCCTCCTGATTTCGGTCGCCGGCGCGGGCGGGAACTCGGCGGGCGTCGCCGGCTCGGCGGTCGTCAACGTGATGACCAACTCGACGAAGGCTCACATCGACCAGGGCGCCACGGTCGGCGGCGACGCCACGAGCGCCGGAGTCGCTGTCTCGGCGACCGACATCACGTCGGTGTTGAGCCTTTCCGGCACCGTCGGTATCGGTGGCACGGCGGGTGTGGGCGCCGGCGTCGACGTCGAGGTGATCAACAAGACGACCGAGGCGTGGATCGCGAAGGACGTCACGATCAACGCGACCGGCAACGTCACGGTCGACGCGGCCTCGAGCGAGGACGCGACGTCGATCGCCGCGGGCGGCAGCTTCGGCGGTACGGCGGCTGTGTCCGTCAACGCGGGCGTCTCCGTCTACAACATCACGACGCGGGCGTACGTCGCGGACGGCACGGGCGCCGGCGACGCCACCTCGATCTCGACGAACGGCAGCGTGCGCGTCGCCGCCGGCGAGACGCTCGCGCTCGACGTCATCGGCGGCTCGATCGCGGTCGGCGGCACGCGCCGGCGTCGGTGCCGCGGTCGCCGTCCCGGTCGTGACGAAGACGACGCGCGCGTGGATCGGCAACTTCGCCACGGTGAACGCGGCGGGCAACGGCACCGCCCTGACGGTCGTGAACGGCGGCTACGGCGTCACGACGCTCGACACGCGCTTCGATCCGGCCACGGCGATCAGCGGCAACACGATCAACCTGGGCTACAACCACGGGCTGGAGACCGGCGACGAGATCGTCTACGACGACGGCGACTCCACCGGGGGCAACGAGATCAGCGGGCTCACGGACGGCGGCGTTTACTACGTGATCAAGACAGGTCCGCAGAGCGTCCAGCTCGCGTCCACGATCTGCAACGCGAAGGGCATCGCGCTCGGCCCCAACGGCGTGTGCAACGGGGGCAACGGCGACGACGGCGCCCCCGGCAGCGTCGCTGCCACTCCGATCGGGATCTTCGGCGGCAGCGGCTCGGCCCACCGGCTCGTGCCGACCACGGAGGCGGGCGTCGCGAAGGATGAAGCGCCGCGCTTCGACCCGACCGCCGCAGGCGCCGTCGACCTCGCCGGCAACAGGATCAAGCTCCCGTACAGCCTCGGCGCCTCGAACGACGACGCGATCGTCTACAGCTCCGGCGGCGGCGCGCCCATCGGCGGCCTCGTCGATGGCGGCACCTACTACTACAAGGACGCCGGTGGCGGCTACTTCCAGCTGCTGACCAAGGAGTCGGACGACCCGAACAGCGCTGTCGTCGACCTGACCTCCCTGCCCGGTGACGGCGGTCGCTCGCACAGCGTCGTCCTGAGCGGCAACATGCCGTCCGGCGACGCGAGCTCCTTCGGACCCCGCACGATCACATTGTCCACGGGCACGTTCCGCGGCGTCGCCGTGACGGCGTCCAACAGCGACGACATCGCCGCCTTCGGCATCGGCCTCGGGTTCGCCGGCACCGCCGCGGTGACGATCGCCGGCGCCGTCAACGTCGACACGATCAACACGTCGGCCCACATCGGCAGCTCGGCGCAGATCAACTGCGGCGCCACGTGCGCGGACAACGTGGCCGGTGCGAACGCGGGCCAGTCGGTGCGCGTGGCCGCTGCGAACCAGCTCTACCACCTCGGCATCGCCGCCACCGTCGCTGTAGGGGGGTCCGCAGGTGTGTCGGTGCCGGTCGGCGTGCGGATCGTCAACATCACGACGAACGCCTTCATCGGCACGGGCACCACCGTGAACGCGGTGGCAGACGTGGCGATCCTCGCCAGCGGCAAGGAGACGGTCGTCTCCGTCGTGGCGGGCGTCGGCGCCGGCACGGTCGGCGTCGCGGGCAGCGTCTCCGTGACGGTGCTGAACGTGCACACGTACGCGTGCACCGGCAGCCCGGCAGTCGTCGGCGGCTACCAGTGCACGGGCA
>CAWGGO010000005.1:0-130613 GCA_963822205.1 uncultured Gaiellaceae bacterium
ACCTAGTCCCTCCAAGACGGGACAGGCGTGTTCTCGGCTGAGGACGTCGCCGGAAGCTCCCGACAGGCAACAGCAACCCGGGGATTGCCGGCGAGAGCAGGGCTTTCGACCGTTGCGTTGCGCAGGTTCGCGGTGGCTTAGGCGCCGATGGACGGCCACGTCCCGCTCAGCCCGGGAAGCGCGGCCGAGTCCTGCGCTATTGGGTTGCTCGGTCCCTGTCAAGCAGCGCGGCCATCGCCGTGTCGCAGCCGGCGCGGAGCGCCAAGGCGAGATCCACTCCGCGCGACAGGGAGAGGAGGAACCCGCCGGCGAACGCGTCGCCGGCGCCGAGTGTGTCGGCCCGATCGACAGGTTGCACCTCGGCCCGTACAAGGTCTTCGCCGGACGCAGCGATCGCGCCTGCGCGGCCAAGCTTGACGCAGACGATGCGATACCGCCTCGCCAGCGTCAGCGCAGCCTGATCCGCACTGAGCCCGGTCAGCGTCCGGGCCTCTTCGGCGTTCGCAAGCAGGACACCGGCCACCGCCGTCGCCTCCAGGAAGCGTTCGGCACCGAATGCCGCGACGAGGCGCGCCGACCCGGCGTCGACGGCGAGCCAGTCCGTCCGCGAGCGCTCGAGCGCCGCCCGCGCAGCGGCTTCCGGCCCCGCCTGCAGAAGCGAGTAGCCCGAGACCAGGACGGCACGCGCCTCGAGGGCCGGCGGGAGATCGTCCGGGGAAAGCCGAACACTGGCTCCGGGGTCGGCGACGACCGACGTGCCACCGATGACGACGACGCAGCCCGTGCGCGCCTCCGGATCGCGCGCGAGCAACGGCTCGACGCCGGCCGCCGCGAGCGTGTCCGCCACCAACCGGCCCGCAGCATCCACGCCGACCCGACCGATCACCGCGGCCCGAGCCCCGAGACGCGCAGCCGCGAGGGCCGCGTTGGCGGCCGAACCGCCCGCCCGCAGCTCGATGCGGCCGTGGACGCGACCACCGGCGACAGGTGCCGGCAGGGCCCCATCGAGCATCACGTCACCCACGGCGATCAGGTCAAACGGCACGCCGCAGGATCCTACGCAGGGAAGCTAGGCTCACGAGGTGATCGCGAAAGCACCGTTCGGAAGCACCGGCCACGAGAGCACGCGCACGCTCTTCGGCGCCGCGGCACTCGGCTGCCTCACGCAGGCCGAAGCGGACCGCGACACTCGAGCTGTTGCTCGAGCGCGGCATCAACCACATCGACACCGCTGCGTCAGTACGGCGACGCGGAGCTGCGGCTCGCGCCGTGGCTCGCGCAGCACCGCGACCAGTTCTTCCTCGCGACGAAGACCGGGCGAGCGCGACCGCGCCGGCGCGCGCGACGAGATTCGGCGCTCGCTCGACCGCCTCGGCGTCGATCACGTCGACCTGCTCCAGCTGCACAACCTCGTCGACGAGATCGAGTGGGAAGCCGCGCTGCGCGCCGGGCGGCGCGCTCGAAGCCGCGCGTCGAGGCGCGCGACGAGGGCCTCGTCCGCTTCATCGGCGTCACCGGCCACGGCGTGACCGTGGCGCGATGCACTTCCGCAGCCTCGAGCGGTTCCCCTTCGACTCCGTGCTGCTCCCCTACAGCTACGTCCAGATGCGCGACGACGCGCTACGCCGCCGACTTCGAGGCGCTCGCAGCCGTCTGCGCCGAGCGCGGCGTCGCCGTGCAGACGATCAAGGGCATCACGCTCGCGCCCTGGGACGGCCGTACGCAGACAGCCGCCACCTGGTACGAGCCGCTGCGCGAGCAGGCCGACATCGACCTGGCCGTCCACTGGGTGCTCGGCCGGCCGGGCGTCTTCCTGAACACCGTCGGCGACTTAACGCTGCTGCCGAAACATGCTCGACGCCGCCAGCCGCTACGAATCTCGACCCTCAGACGAGACGATGAACGAACTCACCACACAGCGGAACCTCATCCCACTCTTCTCGTAGCACCCTCTCGGTGGACTGGTTACCGGTTCATTCCGCTCGGCTCGTCGACCGCGAGCGACGACGAGAGGTCGCGGAGCGCGTCGACCTGCGCGAGCAGCTCGTGGGCATTTTGCTCGACGGTGGCCCTGATCCTTCGGCAGCAGAAGGGCAGCAAGCGCCCGAAACGACTCTGAGCAAGAGTGCCGACATCAGCGCCGAGCGCCCGCAGACCCGAATTGCGCCAGCGTCCACGAATGACGCCAGAGCGGAGTCCGGTGGCGACTCGTTGCCGCTGCTGCTCAGACCGCTCGAACTTCGGCGAGCCGCTTGACTGCGAACTCGTCGGTTCCGGTGGGGTCCCAGCAGACGGCGGCTTCCCATGCGGCCGATGCTTGCGCGGCAACGTCGTGCGTGTCGTCGTCGAGACCGGCGGCGTTGTGTGGTAGTACCAGGTCGAGGTCGGGGACGTCGACGTGCGACTCGTCCCAGTCGATCAGCGCGACCCGATCCGCGGTCATGCGGATGTTGCGCGGGTTGGGGTCGCCGTGGACGACGCACCGCTCTCGTCCGCTGAGCCGCGCCCACGCTGCGCGGCATCGAGCAACGCCCTCGGCCGGCATCGCGCCGAGGTCGATCTTCGTCCCGGTCTCGGCGTGCAGGAGGTCGGTCGAGGACCGCCAGCCCGGGCGCTGCGGCCAGCCCTGCGTCAACCGATGCAGCTGGCGGAGCGTGTCGGCGACACGACGCCAGTCGGCCTCCGTCGCGGGGGGTCCGCCCTCCACGTACGTCATCACCACGAGTCCGTTGGCGAAGTGCCGACCCTCCGTGGTCGGGATCGGCACTGGCACCGTCAGCCCTTCACGGTCGAGGTGTCGCAGCAGGTCGGTCTCCCACCCAAGGTCAGCGTCGCTGCGCCTGCCGAGCCGACCGACCGCGAGCTGCCCGTTGACGCGCACGCTCCACACCTCGTTGACGCCAACTCCGCCAGTGAGCGGTTCGAGACGGGCGACGTCGTCACCCCACTGATCGAGTACCTCCCATCCCACGGCCACATCTTCGCGGAGAGTCAAAGGCGGATGCTTCTTCGCTTTGACTGAAGGCCGGACACGGAGTGGGCCGCCCGGGTCGGCAGCCCACTCCGGATTGGGTCGTCTACTTACAGGGGCTCGGCTTGGCCCGCTTGCACTCGCCCCAGGTGTTGATGTCCTGCACGAAGTCGTTGAACGCGACGGTCGCACGGCTCGTCGAGGAGCGCCAGTTCGGCACGTTGATTGTCTGCAGCCTGCTCGTGTCGCCGCGAGGGGCGTTGACGAACGAGACGGTTCCGTCGGTCGGCTCGGCGGAGGGCATGAAGACGTCCACACCGGTCTGGAACGCCTGCGTCGGGAAGAACGGGAGCAGGTTGAGGGTTGAATCTCCGGGCGACGCAGCTGCGTCGTGAACGTGGATGCCGATAACGCCGTTGCTCGTCACCCTGGTGAGGGCGTTGACAGGGGGCTGATCGCCGCGACTAGCGCTCTGCGTGCTGATCTCGAGCACGTCGTTCTGCCCGGTCGAGTGCGTCGCCCACCACTCCTTTTGCCGAACGACGGTGGCGGCGGTGTGGTTGTCGCTCAGGTTCGTGTTGGCGACGATCTGAGAGTTGGGAGGCGCGAGGTTCATACGCACCATGCTGCTGCTGCGCAGCCACGGCTGGAAGTAGAAGTGATGGCCGAGGAAGCCCTCACGGAGCACGAACAGCTCGTAGTGCTGCTGCCCGTTGACGCTCACAGGGCCCCAGCTGCCGTCGTCCGCAAGGGGGAGCACGGCGAGTGGCTCCGCATCCTTCCGCGCGCCTGTGCTCGGAGTCGACCTCCCAGATCTCCAGCATCGCCCCGGGCGTGCCAATGTTCTGCGGGAACTCCACCGCGCGTCCCGAGATCGTGACCGTGCCCGGCGGCTCCGGCAGCACGAGAGTCGTCTCCGGCTCCTCGCCGGCGAAGAACTCATACTGCGCGGCGAACGACTCGGCGGACGTCGCCACCTGCACGTGGGTCTGCGGGCTGAGCCGGATGTTGTTGCCGCCGACGTTGCCGGTGGTGTTCGTTCCCTGCCAGATCCCCATGCAGTCGAGGGTCGGGCTCGCAACCCCGCAGCTTGCGTTGCTGGAGCCGTCAATCCCGATGTACTTGGCGATCTTGGCCGCCCGGTCGGCGTTGCCGAGGTAGGTGTTCGACACGAACGTGCCGAGCGAATGGCCGACCAGATACACCTGATCGACGCCGTGCTCTTCGCGCAGGCTGTCGACGAAGGCGTCGAGCCGCTCGGTCACCTGTGCGAACGAGTTGGTCGCAAACGACGAGTCGTACTCGAACGCCCGAACGAGACTCGCCGGGTAGTCGTTGCCGTCGAAGCGTCTCGACTGCGTTTCGTACTGCGCTGCCGACCCCGCCGATCCGTGCACGAAGACGATCGGCAGCAGCGTGGGCTCCTGTGCGCCGGCGGGCGTCGAGCCGCCGAGCACGACCAAGGCAAGCACCCCGGCGAGGGCCAACACCAAGTTCGATGACCCCGATCCAGAACGTTCCATCCCCTACCTCCCTGTGACCCTCGGCCTGGCGGTTGCCCGGTCGAAACGGGTTCCCGGCGCGATCGGCGCTCCGGTTCCAGGCAGCGACGCTATTCCCGTTTCCAAACCGTAGTCAACGCGGGCGCGCAAGTTGAGACTGGGATCTCAACCCGCCAGCAGCAGGGCGCGCGCGGCGCGCTCGGCGGGCTCGACGTCCGGCGAACGGCCGATCAGGACGTCTGCGTAGAGCATCGACTCGTAGATCCGCACGTACAGATACGCCAGGCTGTCGAGGTCCGAGGTAAAGGCGACAGCACCCTGCTGCGTCGCTTCGAAGAGGATGTCTCGCTGTGCGCGGACGTAGCGCTCGTGCACCCCTCCGGCGGGGGTGAACAGCACGCGGACGGCGGTTTGCGCCTCCGCGGCCACGAAGCGACGGAACGGCGCCGCTTCGATCATGACCTTGTAGAAACGGCGCGAGATCTCGAGGATGCCGTCGACGTCGCGCCGCGTGACGACTCGACGCGCGTCGGCGAGGACCGGCTCGCCGAGCGACCAGAGCACGTCACCGAGGAGGCGATCGCGTCCCTCGACCACCCGGTACAGCGTCGACCGGCTGACGGACAGATCGGCGGCGAGCGCGTCCATGTCGATCGTCGCCCGGCGCAGGAAGTGAGAGCGCCCGCCGGCGACCACCTCGTCGTAGCGAATCACGCGCACGGGACGTTGGCGCATCGCGCCGGTCGGGGGCAGTCGAGCCATCACGGCAGCTACGAAGTCTGTCACGACGCCGCCAAATCGGGGCGATGCCTAGCCGCGCGGCGCGTAGTCGAGGCTGCCGAATGGCCAGTCGGAGTCGAGCCACTCACTCACGGCGCGCCAGAGTTGAGTGTCCAGGTGCGCGCGGCTCTCCCGCACCCAGGAGAGCGCGCGGACGTCGTAGTCCCTGTCGGGCACGGGATAGATGTAGACGCACCCGATCACGTCGCGGCTCACTGGATCGAGCACCGTGTACGTGAACCCGGTCCGCTTGCGAAAGTCGTCGGCGTGTCGCTGCAGATCCGCGCGGTTCTCGTCCGGCGTCATCTCTCGCGGCCAGGAGCCGTCGCGGAACCCGGGCGTCCCCGCGATGTGCTCCATCGACGACGTCCAGGCCGCGTAATCCTGCTCGTTGTGCACGGGCCCGAGCGGTTCGAGGACGAACTCGGGGGTCTGGAGGCCGAGCGGGACATCGAAGTCAGGCGGGACAAACTCGGCCACGCTGCCGATCGTAGACGTCGGCTCAGTCGGGTGGGACAAGCGAATCGACGCCTGCGCCAGTGTTCCGGATGACGCCTGTTGCGCATTTAGTCTGCCCGCACGGAAAGCGAAGGAGGTCGATGGAGAACTTCGAGGTCAAACCCCTCACTGTGGATACTTGGGACGCGTTCGCCCGTCTCGTCGAGCGGCACAACGGTGTGTTCGGCGGGTGTTGGTGCACCTGGTTCCATACCTTCCACGCCGAGAAGACGTTCACCGCGGAGGGCAACCACGCGCTCAAGGAGCGGCTGGTCAAGGAGGATCGGGCACACGCTGCCCTGGTCTTCGACAGCGACGAGGCGGTTGCCTGGGCCCAGTACGGCCCTCCCGCGGAACTCCCGAACATCCACCACCGCAAGGAGTACGAGGAGACCCTCGACAAAGTGCCTGACTACCGGATCACGTGCATCTTCGTCGACAAGAAGTACCGACGAAAGGGCGTGACGGCGATCGCGCTCAGTGGCGCGATCGACCTGATCGCGCAGGCCGGCGGCGGAGTCGTTGAGGGGTACCCACACGACACCACCGACGGCAAGAAGGTGTCCGTCCTCTACAACACAACACGGTCCCTGTACGAGGAGGCCGGTTTCGAGTACCTCCGCCCCAAAGGCAAGAGGAACTGTGTGATGCGCAGGATCGTGCCCTAGCGTCGTTGCCCCGGGGCCTCGGACGTAGCAGAGCCGATACACGTCTTTGTAGTGGACCACTTCGTCGACGAGCTGTGCGCCCTGCTCGTGGAGCCGGGCCGGCGTATCGTCGAGGTCGTCCACCGCGAACATGACGCAGAGGTAGCCGAGGGCGTTAACTCGCGAGGTACGCGGCAGAGAGTCCGCGCCGCCGACGCGCGACCCGACGCGCTCGTCGTAGCGCTCGACGACGCGTGCTGATCAATCGCGCTAGCGTCCTCGGGGTGGACGGTGTTCTGCGGGAAGTGGTCGACAGCGACCTCGACGCGTTCTTCGAGCACCAGCGCGAGCCCGAGGCGAACCGGATGGCGGCCTTCCCGGCCCGCGACCGCGAGGCCTTCGACGCGCACTGGCGGCGGCTCCTTGCCGACGACTCGTTGACGAAGAAGACAATCGTCTACGAGGGCGAGGTGGCCGGCAACATCGGGTGCTGGGAGCAGGAGGGGCGGCGTCTCGTCGGCTACTGGATCGGACGGAAGTTCTGGGGCAAGGGCCTTGCGACACGTGCGCTTCAGGAGCTCACCGGCGAGGTGACCCAGCGACCGCTGCACGCGTGGGTCGCGACGAGCAACGTCGCCTCGATCCGCGTGCTCGAGAAGTGCGGGTTCGTCCGCGTCGGCTCGCCAAAGAACGACGTCGAAGAGCTGCTCTTCGAGCTACGCGACGGCCTCTAGCGGCCGCAACTCGACCCCGAGCCGTCGTTCCGTCGCGAGGGAGCGGCCAACGTGCCAGGACAAATCACGTCAAGCCGGAACTCGCGTGGACCGGTATCGCAGGGCGACCGCCCCCGACCGGAACTCATGGCGATCCACGAGCTCGACCTGGATGCGCTCGCGCAGACCGGCGAGCAACGTCGGCCCGTGTCCGGCAAGGACCGGCTGCACAAGGAACTCGTACTCGTCGATCAGTCCCAGATCTGCCAACGCCAGGGGGAGCGTCACGCCGCCCACCCACAGGCCCTCGCCTGGCTCCTGCTTGAGCCGCTGAACCGCTTGCCCCAAGTCGCCTCGCACCAGCTCGGCATTCCAATCGACCCCGCTCAGCGTGCTCGACACGATGTACTTCTTCGCCCGGTCGATGGTCTCGGCGAACGGGACCTCCCACTCATTCATCCAGTCAGGCCACGTGCCCGTGGCCGGCTTCCGCCACGCCGACTCCATCATCTCGTAGGTCACCCGGCCGAATAGCAGGGCATCGGCTCGTTCCATCTCAGCGGTCCAGTAGCGCATCGACTCCTCGTCCGGCGGGAGCCCTGCCTCGTGATGGCAGCAGCCGTCGAGCGTGACGTTGATCGAGTATCGAAGTGGTCTCATCCCGTTGCTCTCCCTTGATGCGCGCCCCGCGTTCACCGGACCGTACTCAGACTACTGCCGGCGCCATTTCTTATCGGCGCCCCGATTCGCGACCCGCAGCACCTCCCGCTCCTGCTCGTAGAGCGACGGCCAGTCGGGGTCGTACGGCTGGATCGTGATCGACTGGTCAGCTCGGCGAGGGCTCATCTCGGTTCGCGAAATGGTACGCCGACCCGTCGGAGGGGGTCTCCGAAGCGGCCGCGAAAACGCGGCCACGCTAGGCCGAGATGCCTGTTTGCGAAGAAGCGTTCGGCTTGGGTCGCGCGCCGACTGAGCCCCTTTGGAAACGGTACGCAACACCTGGAGACGATGGCATCCTGTTCGCTTGAAGGGTCTCGACACGCTGAGCACGGACGAACTCGTTGCGCGATACGCGGAGGCAGCGAGAGTTCACGGTGAGGCGACGGTCACGGGCAGCCACCCGGCCAACAACGAGGCCGATCTCATTGCGGCCGCCTACCGCGAGCTGCGCAGGCGTGGATCTGAGTCGGCGCTCCTCGTCCTGCTGGAGAGCAAAGACGAGGGTGTGACAGCGTGGGCGGGCGCGCATGCTCTGGAGTTCGCACCGGAGCAGGGTGAGCCAGTGCTAGCCAAGCTCGCGGAGTCGCCGGGCCTTCTCGGCTTCGGCGCGCAGATCACGCTTCGCGAGTGGCGCGCCGGTCGCCTTACGTTCCCCTAGCGGGCGAGTCACTGGTGTGGGCGAGCGTTCGCGAATGTCCCCCTGAGCTGAGGATCGCGCATGGCTGTGCACGGGTATACCGAGCCCCATGGAAGCTGGAGCCGGTCGCCCTCCAGCCGCCATCCCTGCGGGTGTTCGAGATCGCCCGTGCCAGCGACACTGATACGGGACTTAGCTTCTTCGAGGTTGACTTGCCGACGCCGTGGGCGCGGAGTCACGAACACGTACAGGTTGCTCTTCGCGAGGATGAGAACTTCGGTTGGGGAGCGACGCTCGTTGGAGACGGCAACCAACACCTGATCGGATTCCCTTGGCATGACCATGTCGATGAGATACTCGTCGACCCGAACGGCGAGCTGCCGCCCGACCTCGCGTCCGGATCCTGGACCGACATTGAGCAAGGGTGGTGGGGGAGCATCCTTGTGGACGGCGGCTACGTCTACCTCGCAGAGGCAGACTTCGACGCCCTCTGCGATGTCGCGGACCCCGCCGAGCTTGTCCTCGTTCGGCCCGGCGTCGTAACCGTCGGCGGAGTCGAAGTTGTGGAACCGCGTCACGCGCGCCGCACACGAGGCTGCGTGGGATCAAGCGATTAATCGTTTCCACGCCACTTCCGAATAGGTGACGCGAGTGCCGTCGGCTGGGCCAGCGTTCGGCAATGTCCCCCGAAGGCCAGAGGGTTGGAACCACGCACAGGCTCGCGGTGTAATGCTCGGAGGATGCGCCTCCTCGTAGCCGCCGCCTTGTTGCTGGTCGCCCTCGCCGTTGCGATTCCCGCGCTGGCGGGAACCGCAGAGCTGTTCGTGCGCGAGTGCTCCACGAGCCAGTACGGCGACCTTGGTCGCGGCTGGCGCGAGCGCGCTGTGGTCGCTGGCGACTTCGGTGGGGATGCGCGACGGATACGCCTCGGGTGGGCCGTTGCCCCTCAAGGTGGTCGTCGTGGTCGAGCCCTGGAGCGTCGCAACCGTGACGATCGGCACCCGCTCGCGCGCCTATGCGGCGCTTGGCTTCAACGGCATCCGACACAGCGGCGGCGGTCGCATACCGTCTCGCGCGGAACGCGGAGCGTTCAGTTCCGAGCATGCGGCGCGGTGCCGTCGCGGGAGCCGTGGAACCGCGGCACGCAGTTCGGCGGATACTTCCTCGAGCGGGCGCCGCCGCGTCGACGTCGAGATCGCGAGTCGCGCGAAGATAGTCCGCCGCGTGATGCGCTTCGGCGTCGCCCGGTGCGCCGCTTCGTAGTCGATCGTCGGCTGAGCGAGCGTCCTCTCGCCCGAACCGGGACTACGAGAGCGTGCTCGACTACCAAAGCCCGCCTGCCGCAGACGTCCGGCGTGTCGCCACCTGAGACAACGAGACAAGCCCTAGGCACTAGTCGCTTGCTGGTCTAGGCTGCGCGCAAGGGAGGGGAATGCGGCTTCAGGGGACATCGGCGGGTTGTGCTCTCGACGGCGATCGCCGTCGTCGCGCTGATGGCGAGCTCCGCCCCCTCGGCCACGTCCGGCCCGACAGCCGTGCGCGACGGCGGCATCTTCAAAATCAGCCTCCCCGTCCAGGTCGGCCTCGACAACATGGACCCAGCCCTGTCGTTCACGGCGCCGGGCTGGGCGCTGCTCGACACCGTCTGCGCGCGGTTGATGGCCTATCCGGACAAGCGGCCGCCGGCCGGCCTACGCCTCCAGCCCGAGGTCGCCGCGGCACCGCCGGAGGTGTCGCGCGACCTCAAGACCTTCACCTTCAGGCTACGCAAGGGCTTCCGCTTCAGTGACGGGAGCCCCGTTCGGGCGAGCGCGTTCGCGCGTGCGATCAACCGGACGCTGGCGCCCTCGATGAAGTCGCCCGGCGCGCTGTTCACGCGCCACATCGTCGGCGCGGTCGACGTGCTGGAGGGCAGGCGGAGTACGGCGAGAGGCGTCGAGGCCCGAGGCAACACGCTGATCGTGCGCTTCACGCGCGCGACGCCGCACTTTCCGGCACTGACGACGCTGCCGTTCTTCTGCGCCGTACCGCCGACGCTCCCCGTCGACGCCGAGGGGATCGGCGTCTTCGCGACCGCGGGCCCCTATCGCGTGACCGAGTACCGGCCCGGCGAGCGCGTCTTGATCGGCCGAAACCCGTTCTACGGCGGCTCGAGGCCCCACCACGTCGACGGCTTCGACGTCGACCTACGCGCGCCTTCGATCGACGAGCCGATCCAACGCATCGAACGCGGCGAGGCGGACTGGACGACCAGCTTGATGCCGGTCTTCCTGAGCTCGCCCGTCGGGCTGGTGGCGAAGTACGGCATCAATCGCTCGCGGTTCTTCTCCCAGCGCGGGCTGGCCTTGCGGATGTTCGCCTTCAACTCCTCGAGGCCGCTCTTCCGGAACAACCCCGCATTGCGCAGAGCGGTGAACTTCGCGCTCGACCGGCGGGCGCTGCAGGCGATCGTCGGCGGCCCCTTGGCCGGCCAGCTCACCGACCAGTACATCCCCCCGCTCGTCCCGGGTTTTCGCGACGGGGACGTCTATCCACTGGAGCACGCCGATCAGGAGCGGGCCAAAGAGCTGGCGCGCGGCAACCTCCGGGGTGGCAAGGCGGTCTTCTATACGGGCGACTTCGGCCCCCCTCTTGCCGTCGCGCAGCTCGCGAAGCAGCAGCTAGAGGCGATCGGGCTCGAAATCGAGATCAGGCCCCTGCCGGTCCACACCGCCAGCGCGCCGTATCTCGACATGCTCGCGAAGCCGGGTGCGGAGTGGGACATCGCACTCGTGGTCTGGACGCCGAACCTGCCCGACCCGCAGGCCTATCTCAACCTGCTCCTGGACACCCATCACATCGGCGGAACCAACGTCGCCGGCTTCACCTCGGCCGCCTATGACGGTTCGCTTCGGCGGGCGGCGCGGGTGCCGCAGGCTCGCCAGCGGCAGCTCGCGTACGGGTCCCTGGACGTACAGGTTGCGCGCGACGCCGCGCCGCTCGCCGCGCTCACTGTCCTCAACGAACCGACCTTCGTCTCCGAACGCGTCGGCTGCATCGTGCTGCGACCGGCGCTCGTGCTCACCGCCGTCTGCCTGAAGTAGCTACGGCGCCTGCACGGTCAGCCAGAGCTGGCCGTCGGCGAACGCGAGGCCTGACGGAGCATTCCCCACCTGGATCGTCTCCACGACCTTGTTCGTCTGCGGGTCGACCCGCGATACGGTGCCGCCGACCCGATTCGCGACCCAGATAGAGCTGGCCCCGACCGCAACGTCCTCAGGGCCATCGCCTACGGGAATCGTCACGTACGAGCCAGCGCTCGGATCGATGCGGGCTAACACGTCCTCGCCGGAGATCGCCACCCAGACGGCTTCTCGATCGACTGCGATCCCTCTGGGCGCCCGGCCCACAGTCAGTTCGTCGAGCGGTCCCTCCTCGAAGGTCGTCGGGTGGAAGCGCTGCACGCTCGAGCCTCCCGAGTTCGAGACCCAGACCGAGCCGTGGCCCGCGACCACGTCTGCGGCGCCGGCGCCGGTGAGTGTGGATCCCGTCGGCCTGACGCTGACCGGGTCGACGCGGTGCAATGACGACTTCCCGAAGACGGCCCAGACCCAACCTGCACCGACCGCGACGCCGCCAGTCGGGGCGTAGACGGCTCTGCCGGCGAGGTCGACCGTCTTGGTCACGCGGTCGAAGGCCGGATCGACCCGCGAAAGCTGACCGCTGCGTCCGTGCGCCACCCAGACGGCGCCGGGGCCGACGTCGATGCCCGTTGGCGTGGCGCGCAGCGGCACCGTTCCGAGAATTCGGTGGCCGCGGGGATCGATCCGCGTCAGCGTGCGGCTCTCGAGATTGCCGATCCAGAGCGAGCGAGCGCCGTAGGCGATAGGCCCCGGGCGCGGACCGACCCCGAGCACGGCGACGACCTCGTTCGTCCCGGGGTCGATCGCCGCAACCGAGCCGGGCGGCACAGCCACAGCGCTCGATCCGTCCCGTAGGAGGAGTGCTGCGCCCGCCACGATCGCGACGAGCGCCACGGCGAGAGCGACGAGAATGGCCCAGCGGCGTTGTCTCGGACGCTCTGCGGGCGGGGCTTCGAGAGCAGGACTCGCGCCGTCGAGCGAGAGTGCGGCGTCCTGCCGCAGGATCGCCGCCTCGAGCTTGCGGAGCTCCGGGCCAGGCTCGAGGCCGAGCTCATCGGCGAGCGTGCGGCGAGCGGCCTGGTAAGAACTCAGGGCGTCGGACTGGCGTCCGGAGCGGTAGAGGCCCAGCATGAGCTGTGCCCGAAGACGCTCTCTGTAGGGGTGCTTGGCGACGAGTGCCTCAAGCTCGGGGATGAGCGCGGCATGGCGGCCGAGCGCGAGGTCGGCGTCGATTTGCTGCTCGAGAACGTCGAGCTGCAACTGCTCCAACCGCGCGATGGCCTTGGCCGCGAAGGGCTCGGTCGAGAGGTCGGCGAGCGGAGTGTCGCGCCAGAGGTCGAGCGCCTCGCGCAGCAGCGCCGACCGGCGCTCCTCGTCGCCGGCGGCCTGCGCCTCCGCGCGTAACGCGGTGAAGCGGTCGAGGTCGAGCGCTCCCGGCTCTACGTTCAGCACGTAGCCGGGCGCGCGGGTGAGCAGCGCGCTTCCTTCGCCGCCGAGCGCCTTCCGCAACCCGGCAACGTAGACCTGGAGGGCGGACCGGGCGGTCTCGGGCGGCGTGTCGCCCCAGAGCTCGTCGATGAGTCGCTCCGTGGGCACGACGCGATTCGCGTTCAGCAGCAGGAGCGCGAGCACCGCGCGCTGCTTCCGCGCCCCAAGGTCTACGGCGGCGCCGTCGCGCCACACCTCGAGCGGGCCGAGGATGCGGAACTGGAGCCTCGGCGTGGCCATGAAGGCAGCCTCAGCAGGGCGGGCAGTGCTCATCGCCAGAGTTTAGGCAGGGGTTTGGCGGCTCTTTGGCTCGATTTCAGCACGGCCGCGCAGCGTGGGGCTCGTCATCGGCAAACGACGAGAGAAGGAGGAACGATGACGAGAAGACAGGATGTCGGAGAGCGGTCGCGTTGCTCGGTCTGACGGGAGCACTCGCCGTCATCGGCGTGACCGCCGGGCCGGGTCTGGCGGGAGGCCCCTCGCCCGAACAGCTCGCGGCGGCAGGTTGGACGTGCCTCGTCCCGCCTTTCCCCGGGTCCGGGGTGGTGTGCTTCAACCCGGCTCAGGGCCGACCGCCGATCCCGCCGCTCGGGACGGACGGTCGTGCGTCGTACATGGTCATGCGCTGGACACCCGCTGGCGAGTTCGACGGTCATGTCCAATTCATCCGCGCGGATCTGTACGCCGGACAGCCCTGCCCGCAGGCGGCAGGTGGGGAGTACTTGTTCTTCCCCGGCATCGGCTACTACGAGTGCATCCCCAGCTAGCGGCGGATCGCGATGAGGAGATTGACGGCGGCGGTCCTGGCGACCGCCGCCGCGATCGCCATCGTGGGGAATGCCGTCTCCGCCGCTGTCCAGACGGCAGTTCGGGCCGAGGTCAGTCGTCGCCGGCGAGGGACACCCGCTCGACGTCCGACAGATCCGGATCGTCGACGGCCTGCGCCCCGGCGAGAGCTACCGTCTGCCGGCTTTCGGAATTCGGAACCACCGCGGTTGCCGCACCGCCTACCGGCTCGTAGTTTCCGCCGGCGCGGCGCAGGCGGAGGGCGGATCCACACGCGACGCTGGCTGCACTTCGTGCCGGCCGCCGTCGTGATCGACGCCGGGCGGTCGCGTGCGGTCGGCGTCCGGCTCGAGCTGCCGGACGACGCCGCACCGGGCGTGTACGCAGTCGTTCTCGGCGTTCGCCCCGGCCGCTCGGAAGGCGCGCGCCTGACATTTCGGATCGAGCCGGCCGAGAGCACGCGCCCGTGGCTTCGACAGGCCGAGAACCTCGCGATGTGGGTGGCCCTCACGTTGGTCGGAGCGGTTCTCGTCGTCTTTGTCGCACGCAGGCAGCAACGGCGGTGAGCGCGGCGGCGGCGAGTCGCCAGTCGGGCGGCGTCTTACTCGCGGCTGCCCGGTAGGGTCGGATAGTCGGTGGGATAGACGCCGACCGCGAATCCATACACGGTCTCGCCCGACCGCGGAAGCTGGTCGAACTCCGCCACCAGGTCTGCCATCTGCTTCCAGAACTCCGACACCTGGGCCTCCGAGATGCGGGCGTGCCGGATGAAACCCCACAGCTTCCCGTCCCCGTACGCCGCGACCGACTCCCGAGCGGCGACCTCGAAGTCGTTGAAGTCCCGAGGCAGGTCGTCGCCGTCCGTGGCTCCGCTCGACCCCGACGTAGAACATCCGTGCCGTGCGGCCGTAGAACCGCTCCTCGATCGCGCGCACCCGTCGCGTCCTCACCACCCGCACCAGTCCGGCCTCGGCGAGCACCTTGACATGGTGGGCGACCGTGCTCTTCGGCCGCTCGACCGCGACCGCCAGCTCGGTCACCGTCGCCGCCCGCTCGTGGAGCAGACCCAGAATCGTGGTGCGAAGGGGATGGCCGATCGCCTTCACCTGGGAGGGCCTGGTGAGCGCGACCCGGTCGGCGAGGTCGTAGTCCGGGAGGAGACGGGTTGCCGGCCATCGCCGAATAGACTAGCATTGCCGAATGTTCCAAATTAATGGATCGATTACTCAGGAGGATCAGGGATGACCGAGGTTGTGCTGTACCACCACGTCCAGGGGCTGACCGAAGGAGTGCGGTCGTTCGGCGACGAGCTACGGCAGGCGGGGCACACCGTGCATACGCCCGACGTGTTCGACGGGCGCACGTTCGACACGATCGAGGATGGCATGGCATTCGCGCGCGAAGCGGGGTTCGGCGCGCTGGCCGAGCGCGGGGTGGCCGCCGCCGAGGGGATCGGCCCCGAGGTCGTCTACGCCGGCTTCTCCTTCGGGGTCATGGCCGCACAGCAGCTCGCGCAGACCCGGCCCGGCGCCTGCGGAGCCTTGCTCATGTGCGCGTGCCTCCCTGTCTCGGAGTTCGGGGACGGGTGGCCCGAGGGCGTCCCGGTGCAGGTGCACGGCAAGGACGCCGACCCGTTCTTCGCCGAGGACCTGGAGGCCGCGCAGGCCCTCGTCCACTCGACCGACCGAGCCGAGCTGTTCCTCTACCCGGGGGAGGAGCACCTCTTCGCCGACTCCTCGCTCCCGGAGTACGACGCCGCCGCTGCAGCGTTGCTCACCGAGCGCGTGCTGGCGTTCCTCGGCACGGTCCAGGCCGACCAGGTGGTCACCGGTCGGTCACACGGGGGCAGATGATCTCCGACTGGTTCTGGACGAAAATCAGCGTTGGCACGTTGCCGGACTGGTCGAAGCGCAGGCTGGCATCTGCTGTCTTGGCCGCAAAGGCGTCAGCCGATTGCGGGGTGAACACGATCGGGCTCTGACCGGTGAAGGTGACCAGTAGGTGGACCCCGTCGCGTGCCACCGTCACCGTTGCCGAACCACGAAGTTGATACGTGCCCTCAACGGCAGCGAGCGTGGCGGTATCGGGTTCGTCTCGTTCGGCGAGCTCCACCGGGTAGTCCGGCCATCGGAAAGCGGCGGCGACGTTCGCCAAGGTCTTCTGGACGAGCCAGGTTCCGTTGTCGCTGTTGGTCATCACCGCCGCGCCCTGGCCGGTGTCCCTGTACGCGAGGAGGTGGCAGCGGAAACCCTCGTTGCCGCCGGCGTGGCCGAACCTGCTCGTCGGTCCCGTTCCGCCGAGGAACAATCCAAGACCAAGCTGGTCCAGGCCCCCGATCCGCTCGCTCGCTTGGACTTGCGCAGTCAACAGTTCTCGTGCCAGCTCGGGGGACAGCAGTGGGCCGTTGGTCGCCGCGTACGAGTTCTGGACGGCGCACGCGAACTTGGCGAGGTCGCCCGCGGTCGTCCACAGGCCCGCGGCCGCAAGTTCCGGGTAGATGTGCCAGCGCCCCTCGATTGGACGGCCGGCCTCGTCGTGCGCGGTGGCAGCCCTACGGTGGAGTCCCTCGGGCAGGGGCTGGGCGAAGTCACTGTCGTGCATTCCGAGCGGCTCCAGCACGAGCTCGCGCACGAGTTCCCGAAGAGGCGTTCCGGTGACGTCTTCGAGGAGCTGCTGCACGACCAGGATTCCGCCGCCTGAGTACCGGAACTGGACTCCGGGGACGGTGTCGACACGCACCCCGAACGTGTTTGTCGGACCCACCCCGTCGAGCACCTGGGTCGTCGTCGGAAGCTCGTCGTCGAAGCGGTAGCCAGGGAAGCCCGAGGTGGTCAGGCCGGCGCTATGGCTGACCAGCTGACGCAGCGTCACGACCGGTTGCCAACCGGCAGTCGGCGGGACGCGCCAGGAGGTGAGCCGGCGATTGACGTCCTCGTCGAGGTCGAGAACACCGCGGTCGACGAGCCGCAGCATGGCGAAGGCAGCGATCGGCTTGCTGATCGAGCAGGCTTGAAAGAGCGTGGCCGGCGTGACTCGGTCGGGTCGATCGGCAGCCATCAACCCAACCCCTCCCTCGTGCAGGATCTGACCGTCTTCTATCAACGCCCACCCCGCCCCGGGCACCGTGAACTGCTCGAGATCCGACTCGATCCCGTGCTGAAGAGCGCTGATAACGGCGTCAATCGCTACGTGACCGCCGCCTCGAAGTCCCGTTATGCGCCGCCCTGCGGCCTTCGAGGCCCACTCGCGAGCATGCCCCGATGGGCCGTGGGGTGATGGCGGTGCAAGACTGTCGCCCACCAGCCCGGGCGCGCTTCCGGAACCGAACGGCTCAACCGTGTCTGGTCGGTCAGATCTATGAGCGGCCGGTGACGGGCGGAACGGTTCGAGCTCCTCCAAACGGCGGACGCGAGCCCGCCAAGGGCTTGCACGATGATCAAGCCGAAGAGGACGCCGTCCCAGAGCCGCACAACAGGTGTCTCTTGCCGAGTGCCTTGCTCGAGAAACCTCATGGTTCGATCCTGGTTCACGCTAGTTCAACGGACTCCTCTCCAGCACAGAGGCAGGGCTGCGTGAGCGACGGACTGCCAGGCGGCGGTTCGAACGTCAGGCTCGAGCGCGCACGACGCGGACGAGTTCAGCACATCGCTGTTCCAGCACTGCTCTCGCTGCCCTCAACGCTGGGTCGTCCTCAGGGGTCTCCGGCCGTTCCCGCAACTGGCCGATCAGCACCCCGAGTCGTTCGATGTCGTCCTTCAAGAGACGCTGCATTCGCAAGTCGCCGGTCTGTGCTTCGCGAGTTGTCATGGAACCTTCACCCGGGTGCAGCAGCTGGGGTCTGGTCCAGCCGCTTGACCTCGTCGTCCATTGCGAGCCGCTCCAACTCGAGCCACTTCAGTTGCAGTCGAATCCCGCTCATCTCGCGGCGGGTCGCCTCAAACCGCCTCGCCTCGAACTCCTCAGGGCGCATGGCGATCAGCGTCCGCTTCAGGTCCTCGAGGCCTTCGGTCAGCTCATCGAGGCTCAGCATCCTGGCCTCCCTCAATCGACGGTCCGGTCAACACCGGCTCCGACCCATTTGCTGAGGACGGCGTGGACGCAGGCTCAGGTGCTGGGAAATCCCGCGACGCCTTGTCATATACCTGGCCACGCCTTCCGCGAAACATCGTGCCGGTGCCGCGCGATAGCCCCCTTGACGTGCGCAACGACCTGCCATACTCGCGCCTACTGCGTGTCGCATCGCCTGGCGCAGGGGAGGGGCGGTCTCGGCCGCAGCGTTCGTCGTAGCGAATCCGGCTCGACCCGGTCGAGCGGAGCCGCACACCTCTACGAGCCGCCCTCCGCGTCCGGCGACACCGGCACCGGCAAGGGGTTGTGTCCAGGCAGGTCGACCGGAAGGGAAGGGACATGAGTCGCAACGGGGAGAGGAGCCGGCTTCGGGGCCGGTACGGCTGGATGTTGACGCTGGGCGCCACCGCGCTCGCCGCGTTGGCGGTGTTCGGCGCCGGGGGGGCCGCAGGCTCCGCGAGCGACGGTGGCAAGGGACTCTGGCAGCGCGTCGAGGGCAAGCCGGGGCCGGCCCGTCAGGGCGCGAAGCCTGCGGTGAACCCGCGCCGTTTCGATGCCCTCCGGCTCGACCGGGCAGGCATCGCCGAGTTCCTCGCGCCCGCGCCCACCGAGCGCGCGCAGACGAAGCGCGACTCCGGCCTCGTCATCTCCCTGCCCGACCCGAGCGGCAGCTTCCAGGCCTTCGCGATCGAGAAGTCGCCGGTGATGGAGCCAGGCCTGGCGGCCAGCCATCCCGAGATCTCAACCTACGCGGGCCGCGGCATCGACGACCCAACCGCGACGATCCGGGCCGACCTGACGCCGCTCGGCTTCCACGCCTCCGTCCGCTCGAAGGACGGCGCCTGGTACATCGACCCGTACTACGAGCTCGACGACAGCCTCTACGCCAGCTACTACGGCCGCGAAGTCCGCGACGAGCCACAAGGCGTCTTCGTCGAGCGTGACGCGGACTCGGCTGAGCTCTCCGTCGACCGCGGCTACTACCTCGCCGGCGAGACGGTGACGCTGAACGGCAACGGCTACGGGGAATCGAAGGCCGTCACGATCACGATCTCGGACCCGGCCGGCGGCTTCGCCGACCGCACCGTGGCCGCGCAGACGGACGCGGGCGGCAGCTTCACCGCGAGCTTCGTCGCCGATCCCGACGGCAACCTCGACACACACATCGTCACGGCGGGCGACGGCAGCTCCTCCGCCTCGACGAGCTACCAGGTCGTCCGCGACGAGTCGAGCGTCGACCCGCCGACCGGCGACGTCCGCCGCACGTACCGCCTGGCCCTGATCACCGACCCCGGTTACGCGGCGTTCGTCGGCGGCCCCGCCAACGTCACCGCGGCCAAGGTGACGCTGATGAACCGGGTCAACCACGTCTATGAGGACGACCTCTCGATCCACATGAACCTGGTCGACAACAACGACCTGCTCAACCTGAATGCATGGGACGATGCGATCGCGCCCAACGGCCCGTGCGGCGCGGCCGCCTGCTTCACGCAGTCGCAGGTGACCGGCTGTTCGAGCACCGCCCGCGCCCGCTTCGTGATCGGACAGATCATCGGTGCCTCGAACTACGACATCGGCCACCTCGCGCTCGGCCAGCCGGGCGGCGGCGTCGCCAACCTCGGCGTGGTCGGCCGCGCGAACAAAGCTGGCGGCTGCACCGGGATCCCGACGCCGATCGGCGACTTCTACGCGATCGACTACGTCGCCCACGAGATGGGCCACCAGTTCAGCGGCAACCATCCGTTCAACGGCAACCAGCTGAACTGCTCGGGCGGCAACCGCAGCGCCGCGAACTCCGTTGAGCCGGGCAGCGGCTCATCGATCATGGCGTACGCGGGCATCTGCCTCACCGACGACTTGCAGCCGCACAGCGACCCGTATTTCTCGGAGCGGAGCCTGCAGGAGATGTCAACTTACACGTCGTCGACCCAGGCCGCGATCAACGAGGTGCAGACGGCCTCGCTGCGGCACTTCGGCGGCGGCAACGAGGTCCAGGTCGTCACGTTCGGGCCCGGCTACGCGCCCGCCGCGACGATCCAGCCCCTCAGCGTCAACATCAACGCGGCGCCGAGCGCGACCTCGCGCGGCGGTGCCCAGGAGGTAGAGAACACCGTCACGATTGCGACCGCGGCCCCGCACACGCTCCAGGTCGGCGACTCGGTCACGATCGCCGGGGTCGCGGTCGCCGGGTACAACGGCACCTGGACGGTCACGGCCGTCCCGACCTCGCGCGCGTTCCAGTTCACGAACCCGACGACCGGTCTGGCGACCTCGGGCGGCGGCACGGTGACGCTCGTGGCGCCGGGCGCGTCCGAGTCGGGCACGACCGCGACGATCCGCACGTCGGCCGCGCACGGCCGCTCCGTCGGCGACTGGGTCGTGGTCACAGGCGTCGGCGTCGCCGGGTACAACGGCACGGTCCAGATCACGGCCGTCCCGACGCCGCGCAGCTTCGAGTACACGGCGGCGGCAAGCGGTCTCGCCAACTCGGGCGGCGGTTCGGCGACATTCTCGTCGCCGTTCCAGGTCCGGATCGGCGGCAACGACTCGGCCGTGATCGGCGGCTCGAGCCAGGCGTACAACAACGCCAACATCCAGGCCGCGATCAACGCCATCCCCGGCTTCGCGGGGACGGTGACGGTCTCGGGCGCCGCGTCGACCGGCTTCACCGTCACGTTCGGCGGCGCCTCCGCCGGGATCGACGTGCCGGGCATCGAACTCGTCAACCTCAGCTGCAACGGCTGCTTCGGATCGGTCGAGGAGGCGAACCACGGCGGCGCCAACGACTCGTTCACGATCAGCTACGACGGCGCCGTCTCGGCACCGATCACGAACGGCGTCAACTACAACGCAGCGGGGATCCTCGCGGCACTGACGCCGATCCTGCCCGCCGGGGCGACGGCGACCGTCGCCGGCTTCGCCGGCGGGACGTTCAACAACACCGGCTTCCAGGTCACGTTCACGGGCGGTCTCGCCGCGACAAACGTGCCGGTGACGCTCGGCCTGCAGGAATTCAGCGCGGGCGCGTCCGGCTTCGTCGGCGAGACCGACAAGGGCGGTGCGGTCGACAACAAGGGCGGCACGGTCACGGAGACCGGCAACCACTTCCCGACCGTGACGGCGCCGGAGAGCTACACGATCCCGCTGCGGACGCCGTTCGTGCTCACAGGCAGCGCGACCGATCCCGACGGGGACGCTCTCCTCTACAGCTGGGAGCAGAACGACCGCGGCGGCACGGCAGGCACCTCGCTGCTCAACAACACGAAGACGAACGGGCCGCTCTTCGCGATGTTCCCGATCTCCGGGCAGATCAGCGAGGAGGACACGCTGAAGTACAACTCGCCGGGCGAGAACCACCTGACGGGCGATCCGACGCGGGTCTTCCCGGACCTGCAGCAAATCCTCGACAACAACACCAACGCCGACACGGGCGCGTGCCCGACGGGGCCGATCGCCCCGCCGGTGCCGATCCCGATCAAGGAGTGCTACGCCGAGTTCCTCCCGACCTCCGACTACGTCGGGTTCACGGGCGTCAACGCAAGCCCGCTGTCGCTGCACTTCCGCTTCACAGCGCGTGACCTGCTCGGCGGGGTAGCCGCGGCGGCGCCCGACACGACGCTGCTGCTGGCGACGGGCGCCGGCCCGTTCCTCGTCACGTCGCACAGTTCTGCGTCGGCGCTGAACGCCGGCTCGACGCAGGCGGTGACGTGGTCGGTGGCGAACACGGACATCGCCCCGGTCGGCACGACGGCGGTCAAGATCTCGCTCTCGACCGACGGCGGCCACACGTATCCGCACGTGCTCGCCGCGAGCACGCCGAACGACGGCTCGCAGAACGTCGTGCTGCCGAACGTGAAAACGCTGAAAGGCCGGATCAAGGTCGAGGCGATCGGCAACGTCTTCTTCGACGTGTCGGCGGTCGACTTCCAGGTCCGCGACGCGGCGGAGCAGCTGGCCCTGCTCGTCGAGTTCACGACGGGGCTGGGCACCGGCAAGTCGCTGACACAGCTCGCCGCCGCGGCGCAGCGGCAGCTGGCGAAGGGGAACGTCGACGACGCCTGCGACACGCTGCAGTCGTTCCTGAATCAGGTGACGGCGCAGACGGGCAAGTCGCTGACACCGGCTCAGGCGGCGGAGCTGACGCTCCGCGCGACGACGATCCGCACGGCGCTCGGCTGCTAGCCGACCGGCGCAACGGGGCGCAGGGCTTCGGTCCTGCGCCCCGTTGCGGCCTCGCCTTCATACTTGCGGCATGCGCCCCGTCGCAGCGCTCGTCGTGGCCGCAATCATCTGTGGAGCCGCGTCCGCCTCCACCTCGCCCACCGTCCGGGCGCTCCCGGACGCACCGCGGCTGACCCTCCGCGGCACGGGTTTCTCGGCGAGTGAGCGACTCGTGCTGAAGGTGATCGCCGTCCGCACGACGACGGCACGGCTCGACGCCGCACGCGGCGGCGCATTTACCCGCCGCGTCCTCGTGCCGAGCACGCCGTGCGTCGTCTGGCGCGCGACGGTGACGCGGCGCAGCGGCACGCGCCTCGTGACGCGGGGGCCCAGGGTCGACTGCCGTCCGTCGAGCGGCCTCACCGACTCGGCTCCGCTACGGGGCACGGGGGTCGAGGGCGTGGTCCTCTTCGCGGAAGCCGGCCCAGCGCCCGGCGTCGATGTCGATGTTGTCTCGAACGGCGTCGCGCTCGTCCGGCTGCAGACGGGCGCCGACGGGCGTTTCGCCGCCTACGTCCCGCCGGGCGTCTACACCGTGCGCGCACCGAACCGCACGGGCTCGGCGGCAAGGGTCACGGTCACCGAGGGCAGCCTCGCCTCGGCGTCGCTCACCGTCGAGTCGCGCGGCCGGTAACTCAGCGCGCTGACATGAGACGTTGGGACAGCGTCAGGTCTGCGCGATCACGAGCACGACGGTCATGACGGCAAGCGCGACGCCGCCGACGGTGAACAGCCCGACGGTGCGGAACTGCAGCGGTACGTGGCCGCCTGTTCGCAGCGCCCGCTCCAGCTCGCGCTGGCGTTGTGCGCCGACGACCAACAGCCCGACCGCGAGTGACGCGTAGCCGCAGCCGAGCAGAATGTACGGCCACGCGGCGACGTCGAGCAGTTCCGGGGCGAACCGGCCCACAGCGAGCGCCCCAGCGCTGGCGCCCAGCGCGGTGCGCCACCACGCCAGCCAGGTGCGCTCCGCAGCCATCGAAGTACGCCGCACCTGATCGAGATCCGACGGCGACGTCGGAACCGGAGTCGGTTCGTCTGCGGCGTCGGTGGGCTCTGAACCCAGCGGCGGCTGCGGCTGCGCCATGACCGCATCTAACACAGTTCGTCCAGTGGACGGCTGACGACGTCGTCTTCGACCGGGGCGCGTTAGCCGACCGATCGACCTCGTGAAGTAATCAGGAGCCCTCCGCACTCGACCGATTCGCGCCATTTCGAGGGCTTTAGTCGCCGCAGGCTGCAACGATACCGATGAGGATGGCGGCAGCGGACGGGCACCAGCCTCGCTGGTCGGCGCATCCTTGGCGTGCGCGCGGCCTGCGCCTGCTTGTCTATGCGCTCCCGATCGCCGACTCGCTCGTGTTCGTGCGCCTCGCCACGTCCGTCGTGGGCGTGCCGACCAGATCGCTCTGGCTCTTCTTGCTCTGGTGGCTCGCCATGAGCCTGTCGGCGACGGCGGCTCACGATCGTCTAGCGATCCTGCCGGTCGGGCTTGACAGGTGCGTCGAGTCTAGTTGACTGGCTTAGTCAAATGACTAAGACGTGAATCGAGGCGCTGCCGCGATTTCCCTGCTCAACGAGAGGAGTTGACATGAGATCCCCTAGGTCCGGATTCGGTTCGAGGGCGCGCCTCGGAGCGCTTGCTGTTGTGCTGGTTGCGACCGTTGCCTGGGTAAGCGCCGCCGGCGCAGAGGCAGGCGGTAACAGCGCCGCGACGATCACCGGCTCCTTCTCCGACAGCTGCCGCGACTTCACCTCCCAAGCGACCAAGGTCGGCTCCCAGCAGGGCAAGGACATCTCGCATGTCGAGATTCACTACGCCGATGGACGCATCGTGAAGGACGAGACCATCAACAGTCCCCACCACTCACTCGACGGCGCCGCCGGAGAAGAGATCGACTTCGCGATCGTCAAGTCGGGGACGACGACAGAGCAGTTCGACTGCGTGCCGGAAAGCAGCCCGCCGACCGCGCTGCTCGAGGTCAAGACCCCACCGAACTGCTTCGTCTTCTTCTCCGGAGGGCTGGCGTGCGAGCAGTCGTTCGCACGGACCGTCTGGACGAGCACGAACCAGGTTCCGGACGACGGCGGGTCGGAATCGGGCCTCTTCCACTGGGTCTGCGGAGCCTTCACTGACTACTCGCGGTGCTCGTGGACGATCAGCTTCCGTGGCACGAGCAGCAGCGATCCCGACAACGACATCGCGAGCTGGTCGATCGACTTCGGCGACGGAACGTCGGCGAGCGGGAGCTGGAGCGCGGATCCCCCGACAGAGGTCAGCCACGCCTATTCCACGTTCTTCAGCAGCTGTGTCGGCTTCGGCACGTTCACAAGCGTCTGCCCGGTCACGCTGACGGTGACGGACTCCGCCGGTCAGAGCAACTCCGACACGATGGTGATGGGGTTCGTCGATCAAACACCCGACTGATCGGGTTCGGCGCGACGTCGTGCCTTGCTTGGGCCAAAGACGTGAAGGAAGGCCCGCGAGGCGGGCCTTCCTTCCAATCCGTCTAGTCGTTCGAACGCCGGAAGTGGTGCGCGAGCACGTGATGGGCGGTCTTCTTGCCGATCTCGACGCCGTCCTCGACCGCGGAGCGGAAGTGGATACCGCCCCAGATACGAGCGTTCGAGACCTCGTACTCGAGATCATTGGCCCGCACGAAGTGACGGTCGCCCAAGCCGGTCAAGCTCGGGACGGTGAAGTCGATCTCCGGTGTGCCGAGGAAGTTCGCGACGACGAGCCCCCCGGCCGGCGTGACGCACGAGTGTCCGCTCGGGTAGTCGGGGTGGTTCGGTGTACCCGCAAGCAGAGTCGACCACGTTGGATCGCCGACGGTCGCATCGTTACCGTCCGTGTCACCTGCGCGGATCGCGGTGATCGGCCTCCAGAACGCGTAGTGGTACTTCGCATCCCAACATGCGATCAGCGCGTCGGCATAGGTCACCGAGACCATCGCCATGAAGCGCGCCGCATCCCTGACGTCCAGCTGACGGTCGAGGACGAGCTTCCGGAGCGCGCCATGTGCCTGCTGCACCGGCGCCTCCGCCCAGAACCGGGCCGCCAGGGTCTGTTCAGGCGTCCGCGTCGTGCTCGTACTCGAGCCGATCTCCTTGACCTCGTTGTACTCCTCCGCCCACTTCTTGCTCGAGAGCGCCGGCGGGCCGCCGGGGCGGAACTGATCGGCCGAGTCGAGACTGAATGGCTGCATCAGCCCGAGGTACGTGCCGATCGGGGGCGTGGGTGCAGTCGGGAGCCAGACGCCGGGGATCGGTGGGTTCGGCGGCGTATAGGTCACCGGCGCCCGGAAGCCGTCGCCCGAGCGCTGGGCGATGATCAGCTCGGCAACGCTCTCCCCGACGCTGATGCCGTTCGTCTTCGCCTGGCCCGCCGGAATAGTGGCCAGCGACGTCACGTACGCCGGATCGATGATCGTGGGTGCCTGAGCCGGCAGGTAGTGGGCCAGGATCCGGTGTGCCGCGGCCGCGACGGCTGCCTCGGGCGAGGCGTCATCGCCGTCGACGTCGACTGCGAACGGCTCGTAGCCGCCCTCGATCGCCATCACCGAGTCGTAGACGGCGATCGCGACATAGGCGAAGATCACGTGACCTTCCGTGGGCGACAGAGCAGCCGCGGTGAAGGCCTGGCTGCCAATCGCGTCCCAGCTGGCGACGTACGTATCGGGTGGTGCGGCGGGCTGAGGCTTCGCGCTGCCCGTGGCCGCTCCGCCGAGCATGAGCAATGCCGCGAGTAGTACGAGAGCCACCAACCCGGCTCTGCTCTTGTATCGGTCGTCCTGCATCGGTTCCTCCTCGTTGGACCCAGCGAGGCTAGGAACACACGGCTGCCGGGACTACGGTGGCGGCCGGTCAGTGCGTGGCAGGCTGCCCCCCGGTCGCGCGGGATGCTGGGACTCTTGACGGCCGCCGTTCGATGACGGACAACTTCAGAATCCGCGAACAGGAGGTCGATCACCCTGGAGCCGCCGCGCATAGAAACGCCTCACAAGCCGCACGACAAGCTCGGCCTCGAGGCCGAGGAGTTGCGCGCGTCCCGGGAGCGGATCGTCCTGGCCGCGGATGCCGACCGCCGCCGATTCGAACGCGAGCTTCACGACGGTCCGCAGCAGCACCTGGTCGCCCTCTCGGTCAACCTCCAGCTCGCGCACGATCTCGTGGAGACCGATCCCGCCGCCGCTCACGCTCTTCTCGTCGAGCTGGAGCGCGACGTGCGGCAGGCGCTGGACGAGACGGCGCAGCTCGCACAGCGGATCTACCCGCCACTGCTCGAGGCGGGAGGCCTCGGGGCGGCGCTCCGCTCGGCCGCGGTCAGCGCCGGTGTTCGCGCCTCGATCGACGTGCCCGCGGGCGCGACCTACCCGCCGGAGGTCGCCGGAACGGTGTACCTGTGCTGGCTCGAGGCGCTCGAGCGCGCCGGCACCGGAGCGCGGGCGACAATCGCGGTGCGAGCCGACAAGGAAGGGCTCGTCTTCGAGCTCGGGACGGATGCTGCGCACGCCCAGATGGACGCGGCGGGTCTCGACTGGCTGCGCGACCGCGTCGACGCCCTCGGCGGCCGGCTGACTCTTACTTCGGAGCCCGGCGGCGGCGCCCGCGTCTCCGGCTCGCTCCCGCTGTCGCGATGACGCTAGGCGCTCTCCGCCAGGTAGAGGATCACTGCCTTGACGCGCTTGTGGACGGCGGTCTCCCAGGTGAGCCCGAGCTTGAGGAAGATCGAGTGGATCACCTTCTCGACCGATCTCTCGGTGAGGAAGAGCGCCTCGGCGATCGCCGCATTGTTCTTCCCCTCGGCCATCTCGCGCAGGACGTCGCGCTCACGCGGCGTCAATTGGTTGAGCGGCGACTCCTCGGCGCGGGCGTTCTCCGCCACCAGCGCCTCGACGACCTTCGGATCGATCACCGAACCGCCGTCTGCGACTGCGCGGATGGCGGCGACGAGTTGCTCGAGATCGTTCACGCGCTCCTTCAGCAGGTACGCGCGCCGCGCGCTGCCGCCCTCGAGGAGCGCGAGCACGTAGGTCGGGTTCGCGTACTGGCTGAGCACGACGACGCCGACCTCCGGGTTCGTCTCGCGGAGCCGCGCCGCGGCCTGGATACCCTCGTCGGTTCCGCCCGGCGGCATGCGGACGTCGGTGACGACGACGTCCGGCTGCTCCGCGTCGACCGCCGCGAGCAGCGAGTCGAGGTCGCCGCACACGGCCGCGACCTCGAGATCGGGCTGCGTCTCGAGCAGGCGCCGGACGCCCTCGCGGACGAGGTAGTGATCCTCGGCGAGCACGAGCCGGATCGGCATGAGGCGAGGATACGCCGGTGACGTCTCGTCTCCAGGTGCCGGGACGCACGACCCGCTCGTCCTGATCGTCGACGACAACGAGAGGAACCGGAAGCTCGTCCGGGACGTGCTTCGCACTGCCGGGTTCCGGACGATCGAGGCCGCAAGCGGCGCCGAAGGGATCGCACTCGCGGCCGAGCACGTGCCGGACGTGATCCTGATGGACCTCCGGCTGCCTGACATGGACGGCAGCCGAGGCTGCGCGGTTGCTCGGAGAGGGCGACGCGCACGGCGCGGATCCCGGTCGTCGCGCTGAGCTCGCTGCCGCTCGAGCGAGCGATTGGTTCCTCGCCGCCGGGTTCGCCGGCTATCTCGAGAAGCCGTTCAACGTTCGTGAGTTCCCGGGTCGGGTTCGCCGCTACTGCACGCGCACCGGAGCGTGACCGGCAGCGGTGTGCTACCACCTTGCCGATCCACCGGCCAGCACGGTGGGCGCCGACGGGCTCTTGGCGAAGACTGGACTCGAGCTGCTCGACATGTGATCATTGTCACGTCTGCCGCCGGATCTCGAAAGGAAGCGATGAGGGCGAGGAGGCCTCACGAGCTGTGCTAGCGCTCTCGATCGGAATTGCCGTTGCGGCGCTCGCGGTTTCGTTCGCGGCCGGCGGCGGATCGGGCACGAGCTCGGCGTCCGAGCAGGAGCTGCAGCGGCGGGCTGACCTCTGGGAGATCGACCGGCTCGAGAAGAACTTCCACAAGGCAACGTCGAGGAAGGACATCGAGCTGATGATGAGCCTCTGGGCCGCCGAACGCGACCTTCACCGGTCGGGCCGGACATAGCGCGGCCGGGAAGAAGCAGATCCGGCAGTTCTGGCTGACCAAGTCGGAGAACTTCAACCCAGCCAACACCTGGATCTCGCGACCACCCCGTACAAGGTCCGCATCACGGTCAACGGGGACAGGGGCACGCTGTACTTCGAGTGCCACTACGTCGACGCCAAGACGGGCAAGCTGGAACGGGTCACGGCCGCCGATCGGACGTCGCGAGGATCAACGGAGGTGGCTGATCACCAACATGGTGGCGGATCGACTGGCTGACTCACTGAACCTGTGAGCTGGAGCGTCTGCGACGCTGAGGCCCCTCGAGAGCGCCGTGCCCGACCCGGGCGACAACGCTCTCATCCGCGGGGTCGGCCGCCTGCCGGCGAAGGTTCGCACCAAGCTGCTGGTCGCGTTCGTGGGCACTGCGGTGCTCGTCGTCGCGGTCGGCCTGCTCGGACTGCGGGTCCTCGGGCCAGTCGAACGACCGGGTGGGGAGCCTCGGAGCGCTCCAGAAGCGCGCCTTCGCATACGGCAAGCTCCAGAGCGACACCCAGAATGTCCGTCTGCTCCTGACGGAGAACCCTGGACAAGACTTCTTCGAGGTCAACCCCGGATGGGTTCCGACCGGTCGTGGCTGAGCGACGTCGCTGTAGACCAGGCGGTCGCGAACGCGCTGCGGCGGATCCCGCCCGCGACTCTCGTCGACCGCCTCGGCTTCGTGCCTCCGGCCGAGGACCGACGCGTCCTGCGCCGGATCCGCGCGAAGATCGACCAGCTCGCGTTCGTGATGCAGGAAATCCTCGAGCCCGCCAACCGCGCCGCGTCTGCTGAGGACCAGCGCCGGCTCCGTAACCGGGCGCATCAGGTCGCCATCGACCTCAACGAGCTCGCCACCGTGCTCGTCAACTCCACGACGGCGAAGACCGACGACCTGATCGCCCAGAACGCAAGTGCGTACGCGAGCTCGAGGAACCTCTTCATCGGCGTCGCGGCAGGAGCGATCGTCCTCGCACTGTTGCTGGGCATCGTCCTGTCGTGGTCGCTGATCGGGCCGCTCCAGCGGATTGACTCGCAGGCTGGCCGCGATCGCCTCGGGCGACTTCTCCGGGCACGTCAACGTCGCCAACCGCGACGAGCTCGGTGCGCTCGGCGCGAACGTCAACCGGATGAACGACGAGCTGAGACGCGTCTATCGGGAGCTCGAAGCCACCAGCCTGCACAAGAGCGAGTTCCTCGCAAACATGTCGCACGAACTCCGAACGCCGCTCAATGCGATCCTCGGATTCTCGCAGGTGCTGCGGGAGCGGATGTTCGGCGACCTCAACGCGAAGCAGGAGGAGTACGTCGACGACATCCTCTCGTCGGGGTACCACCTCCTCTCGCTGATCAACGACGTGCTCGATCTCTCCAAGGTCGAGGCGGGCCAGCTCGAGCTCGAAGTCGCACCGTTCTCGCTGCAGGATGCGCTCGAGAGCGGCGTCGTGATGGTGCGCGAGCGGGCGATGACCGACGGCGTCCAGGTCGCGCTCGCAGCGGTTCCGAACGTCGACGTCGTCACGGGTGACGAACGCAGGATCAGGCAAGTGATCTTCAACCTGCTCTCCAATGCCGTGAAGTTCACGCCGGAGGGCGGAGCCGTCGCAGTGAGAGCAATGCACGTCAACGGCGAGGTGCAGGTCTCGGTCGCCGACAGCGGCCCGGGCATCGCCCCCGAGGATCACGACCGGATCTTCGAGGAGTTCCAGCAGACCGAGCGGGGCATCGAACAGCGCGAGGGAACGGGCCTCGGGCTGGCGCTCTCGAAGCGGCTCGTCGAGCTGCACGGCGGGCGGATCTGGGTCGACAGCGAGCTCGGCAAGGGGAGCACGTTCGTGTTCACGCTGCCCTCGACCCCGGCGTAGCCATGGCGGGCGAGCGGATCCTGGTCGTCGAAGACAACCGGAAGAACATGAAACTGTTCCGCGACGTGCTCCAGGCGAAGGGCTATCGAACGCTGGAGGCAACGACCGGCGCTCGGGCGGTCGAGCTGGCGAGCGAGTGCGGGCCGGATCTCGTGCTGATGGACATCCGGCTGCCCGACTTCGACGGCGTCGCTGCGCTCGGCCGGCTGCGGGCGGATGAGCGCACGTCTTCGATCCCCGTGCTCGCGCTGACGGCACAGGCGATGGAGGGAAACCGCGACCGGTTCCTGTCCGCGGGTTTCGACGGCTACCTCTCGAAACCGGTGAATATCGTCGAGTTGCTCGGCGTCGTGAGACAGCACTGCGACGGACGGAGACGATCTTCGTTGTAGCCGGGGCCGCAACGCGTCCAGGGACTTGACATGCGCCTCCGAATCTAGTTGGATGTCTTAGTCAAATGACTTAGGCATGCTAAAAGGAGGCCGCCATGCATGCGAACAGCACCCCGTCGTTCCACGCCTCGCCGCAGGAGGCGCTCAAAGCGCCCGCGGAGGAGTTCCTCTATCTCGCCTGTCTGCACGAGGGCACGGGCGTCGAGTCGCCGGACTTCCTGGCCGTCGTCGACGCCGACACAGGGAAGATCGTGCACGAGCTGCCCATGCCGAACGTGGGCGACGAGCTCCACCACTTCGGCTGGAACCGCTGTAGCTCCGCCTGCCACGGGCCGGATCGCTCGCACTTGATCGTGCCGGGCTTCCGCTCGTCGCGGATCCATATCGTCAACGTCGAGGACGACCCGCGCCGGCCGCGGATCGAGAAGGTGATCGAGCCGGAGGAACTGGTCGCAAAGACCGGCTACACGCGCCCCCACACCGTGCATTGCATGCCGGGCGACAACATCGTGATCAGCATGCTCGGCGACGCGGACGGGAACGGCGCCGGTGGGTTCGCGGTCCTCGACGCGAAGACGTTCGAGGTCAAGGGGCGCTGGGAGAACGGCGGCGAGACGCCGTCGCTCAACTACGACTTCTGGTACCAGCCGCGCAAGAACGTCCTCATCTCGTCCGAGTTCGGAGAGCCGAAGGCGTACGAGAAGGGGTTCGACCTCGACGACGTGGCGGCGGGCCATTACGGCAGCAAGCTCCACTTCTGGAACCTCGCCGAGCGCAGCGTCGAGCAGACGGTCGATCTCGGCGAGACGGGGCTGGTCCCGCTCGAGGTGCGCTGGCTGCACGACCCCGAAGCGGAGGAGGGCTTCGTCGGCGCCGCGCTCTCGAGCACGATGTGGCGCTTCCGCCGCGACAACGGGGGTTGGGGCGCCGACCAGGTGATCGCGGTCGAGAGCGTCGAGCTCGAGGGCTGGCCCTTCCCCGTGCCGGGCCTGATCACCGACCTGGTGCTCTCGATGGACGACCGCTTCCTCTACTTCTCGAACTGGTTGCACGGCGACCTGCGCCAGTACGACGTCTCCGACCCCGCGAACCCGAAGCTGACCGGGCAGCTCTGGCTCGGCGGCCTGCTCGGCAAGCCGAGCGACGCCGGGCGCGAGCTGAACGGCGGGCCGCAGATGCTCCAGCTCTCGTTCGACGGGCGGCGGCTCTACGTCAGCAACTCGCTCTACTCGACCTGGGACAACCAGTTCTATCCTGGGCTCGAGTCGTGGCTGCTCCGCGTGAACTGCGATCCCAACGGCGGCATGGAGGTCGACCGCGACTTCTTCCTCGACCTGCACGACCGGCCGGGTGGACCTGCGCGGGCGCACGAGGTGCGGCTCCAGGGACGGCGACTGCACGACGGAGATCTTCCCGTGATCCTCGCGCACCACATGGGCGAAGACCTCCTCCCCACCCTGGTAGCGGGAGGCGGGAGTGCGGTGTCGATGCTGCTCCTGGTCTGGCGGACGCGGCTCAACAACCTGGTCGACCGGCTGAGGCGCCGGTGATGACCGTCGACGAGCGAACGACCGTCGAAGCGGCGGTGGTGAGCGCCGTGCTCGACTACTTCGAGGGCTGGTTCGACGGCGATCGCGGCCCGGATGGAGCGCGCGCTGCATCCGGGCCTCGCCAAGCGTTCGCTCGACCAGGACGGGCGAACGCTGAACGAGATCACCGCGGAGTGGATGATCGACGCCACGGGGAGAGGGGTCGGGAAGGAGCGCGACCCCGGCGACCGCGGGATCGAGGTCGAGGTCGAGGACATTCACGGCACGATCGCGAATGTGACCGTTCGCTCGGCGGTGTACAGGGAGTACGTTCAGCTTGTGCGGACGCCGGAGGGCTGGAAGATCGTGAACGCGCTCTGGGAGTGGACATAGCCAAGGTCTCGACAGCGCGCTCGACCGCGGAGGAGTCCCTCCTGGACGCGGCCGAGCGCGTGCTCCTCGATGTCGGCTACGCGGGCATCACGACACGGCGCCTCGCTGAAGAGGCGGGCGTCAATCACGGCCTCGTCCACTACTACTTCGGCTCGGTCGAGAACCTGCTCGTGCGGACGCTCGAACGGTTCACGGAACGGCTGATCACGCGGCAGCGCGAGATGTACGCGGCCGACATGCCGTTCCTCGAGAAGTGGCGGACGGCGATGCGCTTCCTCATGAGCGAGGACGTCGCGTACGAAAAGGTCTGGCTGGAGCTGCAAGCGCTCGCCTGGAACCAGCCTGAGCTGCGCGATCGAGTCGACCGGGTGAACGCCGAGTGGCGGGCGACTCTTACCGAGGCCTTTGCCGAGCCGCGCGAGCAATACGGGATCGAGATGCCGCTCGATGCGCTCGTCTCGCTCGTCATGACCTTCAACGTGGGGCTCATGGTGGAGCGCCTGTCCGGAGTCACGGAAGGGCACCAGCAGCTGCTCGACTGGATCGACACATTTCTGGAGGAAAGGCAATGACCATCGAGCTGCACGCACCTACAACCGAGCAGACGCGCGCGCGGTATCCCGACACGTCGGGCTACATCGAGCGCGACGGTGTCCGGATCTTCTACGAGGTCTACGGCTCGGGCGAGCCGACGGTGCTCCTGCTGCCGACCTGGTCGATCATCCACTCGCGGCACTGGAAGATGCAGATCCCGTACTTCGCACGCCACTGCCGCGTCGTCACGTTCGACGGCCGCGGCAACGGCCGCTCCGATCGACCGCCGGAGCCGGAGGCGTATCGCGAGGAGGAGTTCGCAGCCGACGCCCTCGCGGTGCTGGACGCAACAGCCACCGAGCGGGCGGTGCTGGTGTCGCTGTCACGGGGTGCGGAACGATCACTACTGCTTGCCGCGAACCACCCTGAGCGGGTGGAGAGGATGGTGTTCATCGCGCCGGCGCTGCCGCTGCCACCGGTCGTGGCGCGCAGCCTAGCAGCCCAGGAGTTCCTCGAGCCGCGCACCGAGTACGACGGCTGGGGGAAGTGGAACGGCAACTACTGGCTCGAGAACTATGAGGACTTCCTCGAGTTCTTCTTCTCGCAGTGCTTCACCGAGCCGCACTCCACGAAGCACGCGCGAGGATGCGGTCGGCTGGGGGCTCGACACGGACGCCGAAACACTGGTCGCGACACAGCTTGCGCCTCGCCTGCAGGACGAGGACGGCGTCCGTGAGCTCCTGGCCCGCATCCACTGCCCGGTGCTCGTGATCCACGGAAGCGATGACGCGGTGCGCCCCTGCGCAGCCGGTGCGCGACTCGCGGAGCTTCGCGGACGGCGAGCTCGCCGTACTCGAAGGGTCGGGCCATCTCCCGCATGCACGCGATCCGGTCAAGGTCAACCTGCTGCTGCGTGACTTCGTGAAGCCGGCGCCGCCGCCACGCCGCTGGGTGCGTGGTAAGTCGCGCCGGAAGCGCGCGCTTTACGTCTCGTCGCCGATCGGGCTCGGCCACGCGCAGCGCGACGCGGCGATCGCAGAAGAGCTGCGCAAGCTCCATCCCGACCTCGAGATCGACTGGCTGGCTCAGCATCCGGTGACCGCGGTGCTGGAGGCACGCGGGGAGCGCATCCATCCTGGGAGCGCCGACCTCGCGAACGAGTCGGGCCACATCGAGAGCGAGTGCGCCGAGCACGACCTGCACTGCTTCCAGGCGATCCGCCGCATGGACGAGATCCTGCTCGCGAACTTCATGGTCTTCCACGACATCGTCCGCGACGAGCAGTACGACCTCTGGATCGGGGACGAAGCCTGGGAGCTCGACTACTACCTGCACGAGAACCCCGAGCAGAAGCGGGCCGCCTATGTGTGGCTGACCGACTTCGTCGGCTGGCTCCCGATGCAGGACGGCGGGGACCGCGAAGCGTTCCTGACGTCGGACTACAACGCGGAGATGATCGAGCACATCGCGCGCTTCCCGCGCATCCGCGACCGCGCGCTCTACGTCGGCAACGCAGACGACATCGTCCCCGACGCTTTCGGTCCCGACCTGCCGCTGATCCGCGACTGGACCGAGCAGCACTACGACCTGACGGGCTACGTCACCGGCTTCGACCCCGCGGACTTCTCCGACCGCGAGGCGCTCCGCGCGGAGCTCGGCTACGCCGCCGACGAGCAGGTCTGCATCGTCACCGTCGGCGGCTCAGGCGTCGGCGCCCACCTGCTGCGGCGCGTGATCGAAGCCTTCCCGGAAGCGAAGGAGCGCATGCCCGATCTGCGGATGATCGTCGTCGCCGGCCCGCGGATCGACCCCGCGACCCTGCCGCAAGCGGAAGGGCTCGAGATTCGCGCCTACGTGCACGATCTCTACCGCCATCTCGCGGCCTGCGATCTCGCGGTCGTGCAGGGCGGCTTGACGACCTCGATGGAGCTGACGGCGAACCGGCGGCCGTTCCTCTACTTCCCGCTGCGCCACCACTTCGAGCAGAACTTCCACGTCCGCCACCGGCTCGAGCGCTACGGCGCCGGCCGCTGCATGGACTTCGAGACAGCGACACCGGAGACGATCGCGCGCGCGATCGCCGACGAGATCGGACGCGAAGTCGACTACCGACCCGTCGAGACCAACGGCGCCGCCAGAGCAGCGGCACTGATCGCCGAGCTGCTCTGATCGCTAGGCATCGGAGGGGCGCGCCACGACGGGAGCGCGCCCCTTCGATCCGTTCGCTAGCCGACCGGCAGCGGCTCGCCGGGGCTCGCGAGCCTGTGGTCGAGGCACGACACCTTGCCGATGACCGCGGTCGCCGGCGCTGCCTCGCCCGCAGTGTTCGGCGAGTTGTCCCGCCGGTTGCCGTCCGAGCTCGTCGTGCAGAACGTCCGGCCTGCGAGGACCGGACTGGTCGGGAACTCGAGCGGGCCTGCGTTGCGGAGGCTGCCCGCGCCGACCGGATTGCGGAAGAACTCCGTGACGCCGCCCCGGCGGTCGACGACGACGATCGCGTTCCGCTCGTTCGGGTCGACCCAGACGTTGCCGGCGCGGTCGAGCGCGATCCCGTCGGCGCCGTCGAGAGCCGGATGCTGCACGAAGAGCGCGTCGAGGCAGAGCGTGCCCGCGGCGAACGTCGTGTCGCAGCCGGTGGGCGTGAGGACGTCGCCGTCCTTGCTCAGGTCGACGCGCCACAGCGCGCCCCTCGCGGTGTCGGCGACGATGAGCGCACCGTCCTTTGCGAACGCCAACCCGTTCGCGACGATCCCCTGGTTGGTTGGGGGGAGCGGCGGCATGGGCTGGTTCTGACGCCCGACGCCGACCGTGTTGGCCATCGTGGGGATGCGGAAGAGCACCGTCGCGGCACCGCCTGCGGGGCCGACGCGAGAGACGCGCCCTTGGGCCGTGCCACCGTCGGAGACGTACAGATTGCCGTCTTCGTCAAAGGCGACGCCGTTGGCCCCGGGCGTGCCGGTGGCGAAGCCGGTTGCAACGGGCGGGCTCGCCGGGTTGGCGTCGCTGGGCGAGACGACTCCGATCTCGTCACCCGCCACGCCGAAACCGGTCAGGTAGAGCCTGTCGTCGGGACCGAACGCGAGTCCGGCCGGATTGCAGGGCGGGTTCATTCTCGCGACGACGACCCCAGCCTGATTCGGGCCGCCCTCCGAGTCGATCCGGACGATCGAGCAGCCGGCGGCACCTCCCCGCTGCGGCACGTACAGGTTGCCGTCGTGGTCGACCGTGAGCCCTTCGACCGAGATCGCGCTCGCGAACACCGTCGTCCAGGTCGCGTCCTGCGGGGGCGAGCCTGGCTTGCCGTTGCCGAGCGCCGTCCCGATGACGAGGCCGGCGGCGACGACCACGACCGACGACAGCGCGGCAGTTCGGATCCTCCTCATGCCTCTCCTTTCCAAGAGTGAACAGTGACGCTTACGAACACATACCCGCTCCGGTCGGATCTGGTTCACCGACACGAGCGGCTGCGGCATCCGCGAGGCCGCGATGGCCCAGCGTCGTGCGACGCCAGAGGACGTCCTCGGCGGTGACCGCCCACTCGTGCTCGCTCGCGTAGGCGATCTGCGCGAGCACGTCAGGCGCGTCGGGATGGATCGGCTCGAGGAGCGACGGCTCCAGCAGGGCGGGCGCGAGCATCTCCTCCGCGAGGCAACCGTACAGGTGCAGCAGGTGCGAGCGCGTCGCGGGATCGAGCGCGGGGAAGCTCTGCGCGATCCGGCGGCCGGCGTCCTCGAGCCCGGCCGCGCCCGGCAGCGGCAGGGCCACCGGGTCGAATCGAGGCGAGCCGAGCTCCGGCCGCAGCCGCTCCAGCGCCGCGAGCGCGATCCGGCGGTAGGTGGTCAGCTTCCCGCCCGCAACGGTCAGCATGCCGCCGGCTGCCGAAGACGTATTGGGTCTCGCGCCGCGCCGTCAGCGTCTCGCCACTCAAGCCGGGAAGGACGCGCAGCCCGGCGAAACTGGCTCGGACGCGACCCGGGTCGAGCACCTCGCGCTCGACTCCGACGGCCGCTTCGTCGAGGACACGAGCGACGTCCTCCGGCTCGACGCCGACCTCCGACGGATCGCCCTCGTAGAGCGTGTCGGTCGTCCCCAGCAGCAGCATCCCCTGCCACGGGTACGCGAACGTGACGCGCACGGGGTCGTGCGGGATCGTCAGCGCCGCCGACCAGGGCCGATCGAGGTCGAGCAGCAGGTGCACGCCCTTCGACAGGCGGCCGAGCGGCGCCGCCGCGGGGTCCTCGAGTGTGCGAACGGCGTCGATCCACGGGCCGGTCGCATTCACGACGGCGCGGGCTTCGACGGAGAACGTCTCGCCCGACCGGCGATCGCGCACCTCTGCGCCGCTCACGCGACCCGGCGGTCGTGCTGGAGCTCGACGACCTCGGCGTAGTTTGCGACCGCAGCGCCCGCGGCCGCCGCCGCGCGCACGTTCGCAAGGCAGAGCCGGCTGTCGTGCGTGAACGAGTCGATGTACACGCCGCAGCTGCGCAAGCCGTCGAGGCGGAGATCGGGGACGCTCTGTCGCGCACGCGCGGGCGGGAGCAGGCCGCCGATCCCGTCACGAGCGAGCGTCGAGTACAGCGCGAGCCCGAGCCTCAGCGTCCTCGGCCGGTAGGGCCCATCCCGGTAGAGCGGGAACAGGAACGGCAGCCGGCGGACGAGGTGCGGCGCAACGGTCTCGAGCAGCGCGCGCCGCTCGCGATGAGCCTCTCGCACGAGCTTGACGTCGCCGAGGCGGAGATAGCGAAGCCCACCGTGGATCAGCTTCGACGACGCGCTCGAGGTCGCAGCGCCGAAGTCGCCGCGGTCGACGAGCGCGACCGCAAGCCCGGCCCGCGCTGCCTCGTTCGCGATCCCCGCGCCGACGATCCCGCCGCCGATGACGAGCAGGTCGAGCCGGCGCCCGACGAGCGCGTCGAGGTCTCTCACAGCGGGTTCGTCCAGGCGCGGCAGCCGGCCGCATCGGTGACCTCGATGCGAGCGAACGTGGCGCCGAAGGGCTTTGTCAGCCGGGCGTGCGTGATCCAGCCGGCGTCGTCGGTCGCGAGCACGTTGCCCGCGTAGCGGTAGCCGAGCCGCCCCGCGTTCACGGCGGCGCCGGTGCTGCGGCCCGAGACGAGCGTGACGGAGCGAGCGGGGCTGCAGCGGACCTCGACCTCGTCGCCGGTCGCCTCGACACCGTGCAGGACGCGGCCCGGAGCTGCCGTAGAACGAGCCCGAGGCGAGCGCCGCGAGCACGGCCGCGGGCGTGCGCTCCTGGACGCGCAGCCACGTCCAGCCACGGTCCGAGTCGAAGCCGGGGTGATGGGAGTCGTCGGTCACGAGCCCGAAGCAGCGGCGGCCTGTCTCGAGCAGCTCGTCCCAGTGCACGGACGAGAGCCCGCGCCCCACCTCGAGCTCGCAGCCCGCGTTCCAGACCTCGATCCCCGCGACGTTCTCCGGCAGCTCGAGCGCGGCAGGCGTGACCCCGGTCCAGTAGGGATGCGCGAGATAGGCGACGCCGCCGTGCCCCTGGATGAACGCCGCCGTGCGTTCGAGGTCGGCGTACTCGGCGCCCAGCGCGGCCAGGTCGGCGTCCGCGGCGATCCCGTAGCCGAGGACGTGCCCGTCACGGGCGCCGGGGAGGATGCAGTTCAGCTCCACGCTCGGGACAACGAGCAGGCTGTCGTTCGACGGCGCCTCGGTTCGCTTCCAGTGGTCGGTGATCGCCAGCACGTCGTAGCCGGCGCGTTCGTAGTGCGCGGCCAGCGCCTCGGGCTCGAGCTCGCCGTCCGATCCCGTCGTGTGAGCGTGGAGCGCGCAGCGCAACCATTCGCCCTGGTGCGGCAATCCACCGGCCATGCTGCCACCCTAAGGCGCAAAGGTTGAAACTCGTTCACCGTCCCCATAGGCTGGCACCCGAACCGACGGGGAGGCGAGCATGAAGCAGTGGGACGTAGACGAGATCCTGGATCGAGCACTCCAGGAGGAAGACCCGCACGAGAATGGATGCGATCATCGCTCGGCTTGTCGCGGAGGAGAAGATGAGCCGCGCCGCCATGCTGCGGCGCAGCGCCGCCGCAGGCGTCGGCTTGACGATCCTCTCGTCACCGGCGACCGCGTTCGCACGGAGCTCCGGCGCGCTCGCCGCCGCACCGCCGCTGCGCGGCGGGAGCACCCGTTCGCCACGATCGTCAAGCGAGGCGAAGCGAGAGAAGGAAGATCAACACGATCGCGCTCCCGCCCGACTGGGCGAACTACGGCGAGATCATGTCGACCTTCCGGCGCCGGTACGGGCTGGGCCTCACAAACGACAACCCCGACGGCATCGTCGGCGCAGGAGAACCAGGCGGTTCGCTCGCTCAAGGGCGATCCGCGTGCTCCTGACGTCCTCGACGTCGGCCCCTCGTTCGCGATCGAGGGCGCGAACGAGGGTCTCTACGCGAAGTACTACAACCGCTACTTCGGCACCGTGCCGCGAGCGATGAAGGACGGCCGCGGCTTCTGGGTCGGCGACTACTGGGGCGTGATCTCGTTCGGCGTCAACCGCGCCGTCGTCTCGAACGTCCCGAAGACGTGGGCCGACCTGCTGAAGTCCGAGTACAAGAACCGGGTCGCGCTCAACGGCAGCCCGCTCACCTCGGGGTCGGCCGTCGCCGGCGTCTTCTCGGCGTCGATCGCGAACGGCGGCTCGCTCAGCGACATCGGGCCCGGCATCGACTTCTTCAAGCAGCTGAAGGACGCGGGCAACTTCCTCCCGGTGCAGGCCACGCCGCAGACGATCGCCTCGGGCCAGACGCCGATCGTGATCGACTGGGACTACCTGAACCTCGCCTACATCAAGGAGTTCCCGGCCGCGCGGATCGCGGTCTCGATTCCGACCGAGGGCGTCTACGGCGCGCATCTACTGCCAGGCGATCACCGCCACCGCTCCGCACCCGTGGCGCGGCGCGCCTCTGGCAGGAGTTCCTCTACTCGGACGCCGGCCAGCTGCTCTGGCTGAAGGGCTTCTCGCACCCCGCCCGCTTCACCGACATGGCGCGGCGGAAGGTCGATCCCGACAGCGCTGGTCAGGGCGCTGCCGGCCCCGGCCGCGTACGCCAAGGTGAAGTTCGCGAGCCCAGGGCAGCTCACGCGGGCGCGGGCGAAGATCGCAACCGAGTGGCCGGCGAAGGTCGGCTCGTAGGCCACTGGCCACCTCGCTGAGACAGCAGACGCGCCGCGGCCGGCGAAAGCCGGCCGCGGCCTGCGTCTGCCGCTCGCCTGGCTCGGCGTCGTGCCGTTCTTCCTCTACGCGATCTCTTCCTGTTCCTGCCGGCGGGCAAGGTGCTCTTCGGCGCGTTCCAGAGCACGGACGGCGGCTTCACGCTCGCGAACGTGCGAAGAGATCTTCGAACGAGCCGTACCGGACGCGTTCAAGAACGTCGATCGAGGTCAGCCTCGTCACGGCCGTCGCTCGGCGGCGTCCTCGGCTTCCTGATCGCGTACTCGATGATCCGTGACGGCACGCCGCGAGTTCGTCCGCACGGTCCTCACGACGTTCTGCCGGCGTGGCGGCGCAACTTCGCGGGCATCCCGCTCGCGTTCGCGTTCATCGCCACGCTCGGCACGATCGGGATCGTCACCCAGTTCCTGCCCGACCTCGGCTACAACCCGTACCAGCACGGCTTCACCCTCTTCTCGAAGACGGGCATCGAGATCGTCTATCTCTACTTCCAGATCCCGCTGATGATCCTCGTGATCGCGCCCGCGATCGACGGGCTCGAGCGCGAGTGGCGCGAGGCGGCCTGCGAACCTCGGCGCGACGCCGCTCCAGTTCTGGCGCTACGTCGGCCTGCCGGTGCTCACGCCGTCGCTGCTCGGCGCGATGGTGCTGCTCTTCGGCAACTCGTTCGCCGCCTACGCGACGGCCTACGGCCTCACGGGCGGCTCGGTGTCGCTCGTGCCGATCACGATCGGCTATCTACATCTCCGGCGACGTGCTCTCGAACCCGCACCTCGCAGAGGCGCTCGCGCTCGGGATGTTCGTCGTCCTCGCCGTGATGATGGCGGTCTACGTGCCGCTGCAGCGGGTCTCGTCGCGGTGGGTGCGAGTGAGGCGCCGGATCTCCCGGAGCGCCGGGGTCTGGCTCTTCGTCGGCGCCGGCCTACTTCCTGATCCCGCTCGATCGCGACGCTTCTCTTCAGCCTCAAGGACGAGCCAGACCGGCGAACGTGCTGCACGCTCGACAAGCTACGGCGATGATCCTCGACGACCCGGCAGTTCTGGAAGACGCTGCGCCATCTCGTTCGTCCTCGCGCTCGAGACGATCGCGATCGCGCTCGTGCTGCTCGTCCCGACCGTGTACTGGGTGCACCTGAAGCTGCCGACGCCTGCGCCCTGTGATCAGCTTCCTCGCGCTGATCCCGTTCGTCGTCCCGCCGATCATCCTCGTGGTCGGGCTGCTCGACGTCTACAGCGGCGTCGCCGGCGTGGTTCTACGCGCGAGCCGTACGGCTTCCTCGTCGCCGCGTACGTGATCCTCGCCTTCCCGTACATGTACTTCTCGCTCGACGCGGGCTTCCGCGCGATCGACGTGCACACGCTGACGGAGGCGTCGCAGAACCTCGGCGCAAGCTGGCGGACGACGCTCCTGCGGGTGATCCTGCCGAACATTCGCGTCGCCGCCATCGGCGGGCGCCTTCCTGACGCTCGCGATCGTGATGGGCGAGTTCACGATCGCGCTCACTCGCGACATTCGACACCTTCCCGATCTACACTCCAGTACATCAACCAGAACAAGGCCTACCCGGCCGCGGCCGTGTCGCTGATGAGCTTCGGCATCACGTGGGTGGCGATGCTCGCGCTGCTGCTCGTCGGCCGCGGCACCGCCCGGTCACAGTGGGAGGAGCGAAGCTAGATGGCTTACGTGGAGCTGCAGGAGCTGCGGCGCGAGTTCGGCGAGGTCGTCGCGCTCGACGGGATCGACCTCTCACTCGAGGAGGGCGAGTTCCTCTCGCTGCTCGGGCCCTCCGGGTGCGGCAAGACGACGGCGCTGCGGCTCGTCGCCGGGTTCGACCGTCCGGACGCCGGCAGGGTGCTCGTCGACGGCAAGGACATGACCCGCATGCCGCCCAACAAGCGCGACATGGGCATGGTCTTCCAGGCGTACTCCCTCTTCCCGAACATGACCGCCGAGCGGAACGTCGAGTTCGGGCTCAGGATCCGCGGCATCGACCCGGCCAAGCGGCGGGGGCAGGTGGAGGAGCTGCTCGAGCTCGTCGGACTGGGCCACGCCGGCAAGCGCTACCCGCACCAGCTCTCGGGCGGCATGCAGCAGCGCGTCGCGCTCGCGCGCGCGCTGGCGATCGAGCCACGGGTGCTGCTGCTCGACGAGCCGCTCTCGGCGCTCGACGCGAAAGTGCGCGTGCAGCTCCGCGAGGAGATCAGGCGCATCCAGAGCCGCCTCGGGATCACGACGATCTACGTCACCCACGACCAGGAGGAGGCGCTGTCGATCTCCGACCGGGTCGCGGTCCTCTCGCAGGGGCACATCGAGCAGATCGGCCCGCCCGGCGAGATCTACGGCGCGCCTGCGACGCCGTTCGTCGCGGAGTTCGTCGGCACGATGAACCGGCTCGAAGGCATCGTCGAGACCGACGGCGTTGTCGTTTACGGCAACAAGCGGCTTTCGATCGCGGCAGTTCGCGGCAGGCCGCCCGGCGAGCGCGTGATGGTGCTCGTGCGTCCGGAGACCGTCGAGCTCCATCCGGCGAACGGCGACGGCAGCCGCCGTCGTCACCGGCGAGATCGTCTCGCATACCTTCCTGGGCGCGAACATGCGGCTGAAGATCACCGCGGATGAGAGCGAGCTGACCGCCGACGTGCCGGCCTCCCGCGCGGACGCCTACCCCGTCGGCATGAAGGTGCAGGCCCGCTTCCCGGGCGAGACCGCCCGCGTGCTCACGATGGAAGAGTCGCCCGTAGCAGCTCCGGCCGGTCAGTAAAGATCCCGTCCACTCCGAGCGCCGCGAGCTCCCGCATCCGTGCCTCGTCGTTGACTGTGTAGACGGTCGTCATCAGCCCCAGCGAGCGGGCGAGCTCGACCCCTCGCCGCCGGACGCGCGGATCCCAGAAGCCGACCCCCCAGGCGTAGCGCGTGGCGCGACGGATCGAGACACCGAGACCGACGTGCTGCAGCCGGCGCAAACCGCGCACCTGCTGGAGCGCCCCCGGCTCGAAACAGACGACGACTGCGTCGCCGGGCAGCAGCCGCTCGACCCGCGCGACGACGTCGTGGCGCCGGTAGCGCCACGGCGTCTTCAGCTCGCACATGATCCCGACCCGCCCGGCGCAGAGCTCGACCACCTCGTCGAGGCGCGGCTCGCCTCCCCGCGGCGGGTTGTGGCAGACGACGAGGCGCCCGTCCGGAGCCGCGTGCACGTCGAACTCGACGAAATCGGCGCCGAGCTCGATCGCGCGCTCGAACGCCGCCGGCGTGTTCTCGGGCAGCTCCGCAGACGCCCCCCGGTGCGCGATCGTCCAGGTCATGCGAGCAAGCGCCGGAGCAGGGGAACGTCGATTGTCTCGACCAGCTCGTCGGCGTTCGCGAGGCGCTCGCGCGCCTGGGTTCCGAGCACTGCGACCACCCGCGTTCCGGCAGCCTTCGCAGACGCCACGCCGGCCTCCGTGTCCTCGAAGACGAGGGTCTCGCCAGGCGCGACGCCGAGCGCTGCCAGCGCGAGCAGATACCCCTCCGGATCGGGCTTGCCGCGCGCCACGTCGTCGTCGGCGACCACAGTCGCGAGCAGCTCGCCGAGCCCGGCCGCCGCCACGACCGGCACGATCTCCTCGCGCGCGGCGCCGGACACGATCGCAAGCCGCGCGCGCTCGCCCGCGAAGCGCACCGCGGCACGCGTCGTCTCGGTCACCGTCGACCCGTCCGCGACCGTGCTTCGGTAACGATCGATCCGTTCCCGGATGAAGCGGGGAATGCGCGGGTCGCCGGGGCCGAGGCAGATCTCGGCGATCGCATGCTCGGCGAGCCCGGACAGGCGCTCGTAGTAGTCGCGGCCTGAGATCGGCCTGCCGTACTCGGCGAAGAGCTCGCGGTAGATCCGGCAGAGGACGGGCTCGTCGTGGGAGAGCGTGCCGTTGAAGTCGAAGATCACCGCGCGGATCGGCACGTCACGCGAGAGATTACGCTCCTCGGCGATGCCGCTCTCCGCCCTCCTGCTTGCGCTCGCGGCGGCATTCGTGCACGCGCTCTGGAACCTGCTGCTCGCCCGAGCACGCGATCCCGAGGCGGCGACCGCGGTGGCACTCGTCGTCGCAGTGATCGTCTTCGCCCCGGTGGCGCTGTTCGCCTGGGGGCTCGAGCGGGAGGTCTGGCCCTACCTCGCGGTCACGAGTTGCCTGCAGCTCCTCTACTTCGCGCTGCTGATCACCGCTTACCGAAAGGCCGAGCTGTCGGTCGTGTATCCGGTCGCGCGGGGAGTCGCGCCGGTGCTCGTCCTCCTCGCCGGCATCGTCCTGCTCGGCTACGGGACATCGTGGGCGCAGGCCGGCGGTGTCGTCCTCGTCGGGCTCGGCGTGCTCGCGATTCGAGGGTTCAAGCGAGGGACCGATGCAGCAGGCGTGGTCTTCGGGCTCTCGATCGCGGCCGTGATCGCCTCGTACACGCTCGTGGACAAGCGCGGGCTCGACTACGCGACGCCGATCGCGTATCTCGAGGTCTCGATGATCGCGCCGGCAATCCTGTACGCGGCGTGGGTGGCCCGGCTGCGCGGCGGCACAGTGGCGCTGCGGAGCGAGCTCAATCGCTCGTCGGTCGTCGCCGGGATCGCGACCTTCTCGGCCTACGCGCTCGTGCTGGCGGCCCTCGAGCTCGCTCCCGCCGCGTCCGTGGCCGCCGTGCGCGAGACGAGCGTGCTCGTCGCGGCCGTGCTCGGAGCGCTCGTGCTGCGCGAGCCGGTCACCGGCTGGCGGTTCGCGTGGCGCCGCGCTCGTGGCCGGCGGCGTCGCCTTGCTCGCCCTTTAGGACGTGTCCCAGGGACAGTCCCTGGGACACGTCCGGAACGGCCTACGAGCTACTTGAGCCAGGCGTTCACCTTCCCGGGGTTCGCCTTGACCCACTGCTCCGCTGCCTTCTCCGGCTTCAGCTTCTTGCCGGAGATGAGGTTGGCGACGAAGTTCTGGTCGGCCGACGTCCACTTCCAGAGCCTGACGAACCTGACCGCCCGCGAGCCGCTCGTCGCGAACTTCTTCGAGATGAGCTTGTCGAGCCCGTACGACGGGTACTCGCACGCGTGCTTCCCGCTGAGCTTCTCGTCGTCCAGGCAGCCGGCGAAGCGCTTCGGCAGCTGGACCCGCACGAGGTCGTACTGCGCGTTCAGGTACTGCGGGTCGTACCAGTAGAAGAGAACCGGCTTCTTCTGCTTGTACAGCTGGCTCCAGCGTGCGACCTGCGCGGGCTCCGCGCCAGCGACGACGTGCTTGAAGTTGAGGCCGAGCTCCTTGATGAGGGCGCGATCCTTCTGGACGTACGACGGATCCCCGCCCAGGAACATCCCCTGCGAGCCCGACTCAGGGGACTTGAACACGGTCTCCTTGCCCTTGAGTCCCCGCCACGTCTTGAACGCCGGGTACTGCTTGAGCAGATAGCGGGGGATGTACCAGCCGATCACCCCGGTGATCCCGTTCGAGCCGACGATACGAACCGACCCGTCCTTGAGGTACGGCTGAGCCTGCTTCGTCGTCGTGTTGTCCCAGTCCTCGAGCGCGACGTCGACCTTGCCGTCCCGCATCGCCTGGAAATACGGCGGGCCCTCGGTGACCTGAGTGAGCTTGACCTTGCAGCCGAGCCGCTTCTCGAGCACGTACTTCGCCACGTACGTGTTCGCCGTCGAGCCCGACCACGACTGCTCGTTGATGACGACGGTGCCGCAGCTCTCTGCTGCGTCTTTGCCGAACGCGCTCCCCGACACGGCGAGCGCGGCTACTCCGACGAGCGTGAGACCGACCATGCCTACACGGCCCGGCCAGCCACCTCGAACCGACATCCGACCCTCCCTTTTGTTGTGTGACCCGGTGTTGTTCATGCGATGCCCTCCTTCCTCGCTTGGCGCGTTCCCTGCGTGACGCGGTCGAGAGCGATTCCCAGAGCGAGGATCGCGACCGAGGCGATCACGCCCTGCCCGAACTGCCCGCGGACGAGGCCCTGCGCGACCTCGTAGCCCAGGCCGCCCGACCCTACGAGCCCGGCGATGACGACCACGGCGAGCACCATGATGATCGCCTGGTTGATCCCGAGCATCACCGCGTCACCGGCCAGGGGAAGCTTGACCTTCATCAGCACCTGCCGCCTCGAGGCTCCGAACGCGCTCGCGGCCTCGACCGACGTCGGCGCCACGTCCCGCACGCCCCGCTCGACGAGCCGCAGAGTGACGGGGAACGCGTACAGGACACCGGCCACGATCCCCGGCACGATCGAAACCGGCATCAGGTAGATGAACGGGATGATGTAGACGAGCTGCGGGAGCGTCTGCAGCAGATCGTTGACGGGCCTCATCGCCTTCGAGAAGCGGTCGCTCTCGGCGGCCAGGACACCCAGGACGACTCCGAGCACGACGGCGATCGCCGTGGCCACGAGCACCTGCGAGAGCGTGTCCATCGCGAGCGCCCAGACCCCCATGAACCCGATCAGGCTGAGCATCGCGAGCGTCGTGAGCGCCGGCCGGAGGCCACTCACGACGAACGCGATCGCCGTCAGCCCGACAACAGTCGTGAACCAGGGGGCCTCCACCAGGAACTCCTGCAGCGGCAGCAGGAGCTGCTGGAGGATGAAGATGCCGACTCGCTCGGTGACCGCGAAGACCCACGTGGTCGGGTCCTGGACGTAGTCGAGCACGACCTGGATCTTGGCCAGCAGCCACTCCTCGATCGTCACCGTGCGCGGCGGGCTCCCGGCCTCGTCCGGGTAGGCGGCGGCCACGCCGAGCGCTTTGGAGACAACGACTCCGAGCCGCGATCGCCGCGGCGAGCGCCAGCGTCTGACAGCGCTTCGGCGCTTCTCATCGAGGTGCCGGAGCGCCGGGTCGGTCCGCTCTGCGATCGCCTCGAAGGAGCGGTCGAGGGCCATCGCCATGACGACGATCACGAGCCCGGCGAGAATCGCGAGCGCGGGGTTCGAGTAGAGGCCGCTCGTGACGACGGCCCCGAGGCCGCCGCCGCCGATCAGGCCGGCGATCACGACCATCGAGAGGGCGAAGAGGATCGTCTGGCTGACGCCGAGCAAGATCATCCGCCGGGCGAGCGGGAGCTGAACCTTGCGGAGCAGCTGCCTGCGGGTGGCGCCCATCGACGTAGCCGCTTCGACCGTGTTGACCGGCACGCCCCGGATTCCGAGCGCGGTGATCCGGATGGCCGGCGGGATCGCGTAGATCATGGTCGAGACGACCGCGGCGGCCGGCCCGATCGAGAAGAGGATCACGACCGGCATCAGGTACGCGAACGCCGGGACGATCTGCATCGCGTCGAGCAGTGGCGTGATCGCCCGGCGGAAGCGGGCGGAGCGGCCGGCGAGGATGCCCAGCGGGATCCCGACGAGGAGCGACAGCCCGACCGCAGCGAGCATCAGGGCCAGCGTCTCCATGCTCTCTTCCCACAGGCCGGACAGCGCGAAGGCCGCGAACGCGGAGAGCGTGATCAGGGCGGCCCGCAGGCCGCCGAAGCGCAGGACGAGCGCCACGCCGGCGATCGTCGTCCCGACCCACGTCAGCCAGATCAGCAGCCGGTTGAACCATGCGACGAGGTGGTCGATCCCCGAGCTGAAGCCCTCGAAGACCGTGAAGACGATCGACTGGTCCTCCTTGCCCCGCTCGGTCAGGAGCCAGGTCTGGAAGTCGTCGAGATGCACGGACAGCGAGTTCCAGACGAGGTTGTTCGGCCAGGGGTACTCGAGCCCCCAGGCCCGGTAGGCGACGTACATCAGCGCCACGATTCCGGCGACCTGGACGAGCCTCCCTCGCCACCAGAGCCGATGGACGACGATCGGCGCGCGGGTGGTCGTCTCGGCAATCGAGGCCACGTCAGTCGCCTCTCTCGTCGGCGATCGCCTGGAAGACCGCCTCGCGGTCGACGATGCCGACGATCTTTCCGTTCTCGACGGCGCAGACCGGCTTCTCACTCGCGGCGAGCGCCGGCGCGGCCTTGCTGACCGTCGTCGTGACGTCGAGCCTCGGGCCGTCGGTGGCATCCTCGGGGGTGGGCTCGCGCATGAGCCAGCGAAGCGTCAGCACGTTGCTCTTCGGGATGTCGCGCACGAAGTTAGCGACGTACTCGTCGGCCGGCTCCCCGACGAGCTCCTCCGGCGTCCCGAGCTGGACGATCGCGCCGTCGCGCATGATCGCGATCCGGTCGCCCAGCCGCAGCGCCTCGGGCAGGTCGTGCGTGATGAAGAGCATCGTCTTGCCCGTCTCGAGCTGGAGCCGGCAGACCTCGTCCTGCATGTCCCGGCGGATGAGGGGATCGAGGGCGCTGAACGGCTCGTCGTAGAGCATCACCTTCGGATCGACCGCGAAGGCCCGCGCGAGCCCGACGCGCTGCTGCATCCCGCCCGAAAGCTGGTCGGGGAACTGATTGCCGGAGTCCTCCAGCCCGACGAGCTGCAGCACCTCCTCAGCCCGGGCGAGGCGCTGCGCCTTCGGCACGCCCTGCACTTCCAGCCCGAACGCGACGTTGTCGACGACCCGCCGGTGCGCGAGCAGGCCGAAGTGCTGGAAGACCATCGAGACGGTGTGACGGCGCAGCTCGCGCAGCTCTGCTCGGCCCGCCGCCATCACGTCGCGCCCGTCGATCTCGATCGTCCCGGCGGTCGGCTCGATCAGCCGGATCAGCGTGCGCACGAGCGTCGACTTGCCCGAGCCGGAGAGCCCCATCACGACAAAGACCTCGCCGGGCCAGACCTCGATCGAGACGTCTCTGACGGCGATCACGCAGCCCGTCTTCGCGCGCAGCTCGCGCCGCGGCAGGTCGACGTCCTCGGTGCCGAGCAGCCGCTCGGCGTGCGGACCGAAGATCTTCCAGATGCCCTCCGCGCGGATCAGCGGCGGGCCGTCGCGAGCCACCCGCGGCGCTGCAGCGCTCGTCACGGCGGTGGCGCTCAGATTGTCCTCTCCCGCATCGTCATCCCCGATTGAACAACCTTCCGGCCGGGGTTTCCACCTTGTCGGGCTCTAGAGCGTCACCACCACCGTCTTCGGCTCGGTGAACGTCTCCATCGCCTGGCGGCCGCCGACCCGGCCGACTCCCGAGCTCTTGCCCGAGCGGCCGCCGAACGGCAGGTGGCTCTCCCAGTAGTTCGTCGACTCGTTGATGTTGACCCAGCCGGCATCCACGGCTTCGGCGAAGCGCAGGCCGCGCGCGAGATCGCGCGTCCAGACGGCGGTCAGGAGCCCGTAGGGCGAGGCGTTCGCAATCTGCAGCGCTTCGTCGTCGCTCGCGATCGTCGTGATCGGGACGACCGGGCCGAAGGTCTCCTCGCGCGCGACCTCCATCTCCTCGGTGACGCGATCGAGCACCGTCGCCTGCCAGTAGAGACCCGTGGGGAAGCCCTCGGCACGTGCGCCGCCGGCGACCAGCTCGGCGCCCCGATCGAGCGCATCCGCGACGTGCTGGTCCATCTTCTCGGCGGTCGGCTCGTTGTTGAGCGGCCCCATCGTCGTCTCCGGGAGCAGCGGGTCGCCGAGCCGGATCTCGCGCTCCACCGCCGCGCGCAGCCGGTCGACGAACTCGTCGTGAACGGCTTCGTGAACGAGGAACCGCTCGCCCGCCGTGCAGCTTTGGCCGGCGCAGAGGAAGGAGGCGACGAGGCTGGCCTCGGCCGCCGCGGGGACGTCGGCGTCCTCGAGCACGATCATCGGCCCGTTCCCGCCGAGCTCGAGCAGCATGGCCTTCCCGGCCCCTCGCGTCGCCACCTTCAGGCCGGTGTCGACCGACCCGATGAAGCCGATCGCGTGCGTGCCCGGGTTGCCGGCGATCTCGTCGCCGACGACGGCGCCGCGGCCCGTCACCATCGAGAAGACGCCCGCCGGCAGCTCGGCGTCGACGACGCACTCGGCGAGCTTCACCGCGCAGATCGAGGTCGACGAGGCCGGCGTCCAGACGACAGCGTTACCGGCCGCCAGTGCAGGCGCAAGCAGCTCGGCGGGCATCGTGTAGGGCCAGTTCCAGGGCGTGATCACGCCGACGACGCCCCGCGGGACGCGGTAGCCGAGGATCCGCTTCGAGGCGTCGACCGACGGCGGCATCGACCCGTCCAGCCGCTTCGCGTCCGCGGCCGCCATCCGCCAGTACTCGACGAGCTCGTCCACCTCGCCGTAGGCCTCGCTGTGCAGCGGCTTGCCCTGGTCGAGCGTCAGCGTCAGCGCCAGCTCGTCGCGGCGCTCGACGATCAGGTCGGCGACCCGCTCCATCGCGGCAGCGCGCTCGAAGGCGGAGCGGCGGGACCAGTCGCGCCAGGCGCCGTTCGCGGCCGCGATCGCCCTCTGCGCGTCCTCGCGCGTCCCCGCCGGCACGGAACCGAGCGACTCGCCGCTCGCCGGGCTCGTCGCCTCGAGCCGGTCGTCCGAGTCCGTCCACGCGCCGCCGATCACCATCCCGTAGTCGCTTGGTCGCCGTGCTCACGCTGCGAAAGCCTCCCGGTAGATCTCCTCGTAGGCCGCGACGTCGACCTCGCGCGCGTTCCCGAACGTCTGCGGGTCCTCGTACGCGATCCGCGCCAGCATCGGGATCTCGTCCTCCGAGAAGCCGAGCTCGGCCAGCGAGGGGATGCCGACGTCGTCAGTCAGCCGCGCGAGCGCCTCCACCCCCGCGTACGCCGCCTGGTCGATGTCCATTCCGGACGTGTCGACGCCGAGCGCCTGCGCGATCCGCGCGTAGCGCTCGGGCGCGGCCGGGACGTTGTAGCGGCAGACGGCGCACGAGCACGCGCGCGGTGAGCGCGCCGTGAGGGCAGTCGTGGACGCCGCCGGCGGACTGGCTCATCGCATGCGCGGCGCCGGCGCTCTCCGTCCCGTACGCCATCCCGCCGAGCGTCGCCGCATGGGCCATCGTGCGTTCGCGCCTCCAGGTTGGAGCCGTCCTCGACCGCGGCGCGCAGCCAGCTGCCCGACGAGCTCGATCGCGTGCAGCGCGACAGCGTCGTTGAAGGGCTGGTGGTAGTCGCAGGTGTAGCACTCGATCCCGTGCGAGAGGGCGTCCATGCCCGTCGCGGCCGTCACGGCCGCGGGCAGGCCCGTCATCAGCTCCGGATCGATCAGCGCCGCATGCGGGCCGATCAGCGGCGTCCCGCCGACGTTGAACTTGATCTGCCGCTCGTGATCGGTGATCACGGCCCAGAGCGTCACCTCGCTGCCCGTCCCCGCCGTGGTCGGGATCGCGACGAGCGGCGGTATGCGCCGGGTCAGCGGGGTTCCGCCGTACTCGTACTCGCGAATCGAGCCGCCGTGCTCGATCTCGACTCCGATCGCCTTGGCCGCGTCGATCGAGGAGCCGCCACCGAGCGCGACGAGGCCGTCGCAGCCTGCCTCGCGATAGGTGGCCGACCCCTCTCCGACGAGCTCGATGTCCGGGTTCGGGCGCACGCCGTCGAAGAGGACGGCGTCGGTCGAGCAGAGCGAGCGCAGGCTCGACGAGCCCCGCGGCGACAACGCCCTTGTCGGTGACGAGGAGAGGCCTGCGGATCCCGAGCTCGCCGCAGAGCTCGCCGAGGCGCGCGATGCGCGCCAGGCCCGTGCACCATCCGCGTCGGCACCTCCACCGACCTCACCGTGTCGACCTCCACACTCACGCTTTCACTCTCTCAGTCGCCGAGCTCGGCGCGGCGGCGAACGACGTACTCCCCGAGCGACGCGCGGATCCCGTCGTCGAGGGGCGGCTGCTCGTACTCCTCGAGCGTCTTGCGCCAGATCTCGCCGGCGCGCGCGGCGGCATCGCGCTCGCCGAGCTTCTTCCAGCGCTCGAAGTTCTCGGTCGAGGAGAGGAGCGGGCGGTAGAAGCACTCGCGGAAGCGCTCGAGCGTGTGCGCGGCGCCGAGGAAGTGGCCGCCATGCCCGACCTCCTGGTGCGCACCCCAGGCGAGGCTCGCCTCGTCCACCTCGAGCGGCGTGAACTCCTCTTTCAGCATGCGCAGGATCTCGATGTCGATCACGAACTTCTCGTAGCACGAGACGAGCCCCGACTCCAGCCACCCGGCCGCGTGCATGACCCAGTTGGCGCCGGCAAGGAAGGTCGGAAGCATCGTCATCATCGCCTCGTAGGCGGCCTGCGCGTCCGCGGTCTGGCTCGATGTGAGCCCGCCGCCGCTTCGCCAGGGCAGGCCGAAGTGACGCGCGATCTGGCCCGTGCAGAGCAGCCCGACCGCCGACTCGGGCGTGCCGAAGCTCGGAGAGCCGGACTGCATGTCCGTGTTCGAGAGGAACGAGCCGAAGATCACGGGCGTCCCGGGCCGGACGAGCTGCGCGAGCGCGATCCCGGCGAGCGCCTCCGCCATCTGCTGGGTCAGCGCCGAGGGCACGGAGACCGGCGACATCGCGCCCATGAGCAGGAACGGCGTGATCACGACGGGCTGCCCGGCGCGGACGTACTCGAGCATCGCCCCGAGCATCCGGTCGTCGTAGCGGAGCGGCGAGTTGACGTTGATCAGCGAGATCGAGACCGGCTGGGCCTCGATCGCCTCGCGGCCGCCGAAGAGGAGCTCGCCCATCGCGATCGTGTCCTTCGCGTTCTCGGCCGAGGTGACCGAGCCCATGTAGGGCTTGTCGGTCAGGGTCTGAAGCGCGAGCACCATGTCCAGGTGGCGCGAGTCGAGCGGCGTGTCCTCGGGCTCGACGATCGTCCCGCCCGCCGAGTCGAGCTGCGGGAACGTCTGCGAGAGCTTGCAGAAGTTCTCGAAGTCCTCCATCGACGCATTGCGCCGCACGGCGCCGTCGCGGACGAACGGCGGCCCGTACACCGAGGCGAACGACATGTGGTCGCCGCCGATGTGGATCGAGTGCTCCGGGTTCCGCGCCTGCACGTCGAACTCGCGCGGCGCCTTCGCAACCTGCTCGAGCACGAAGTCGGGGTCGAGCTTGACCAGGTTGCCGTCGACCTGCTGGCCGGCCTGCGCGAAGGCGTCCACCGCCTCCGGGAGCAGGAACTCGATCCCGAGCTCGGACACGATTCGCCGCCAGCCGCCGTCGAGCGTTGCGACGGCGTCCTCGGAGAGGATTTCGTAGCGCGGCATCCGGTTCACGAACATGCTGCGGATCCTCTCAGAGTGGGCCGACTTGCGCTAGGTGGAACTGATGTTCCATAATATGGGTTATGGCCGGAAGTCAAGCAGTCGACCGGGCGGCGCAGCTGCTCGTGCGCGTGGTCGAGAGCGCCCGGCCACTCGGGGTCGGCGAGCTCGCCGAGACCACCGAGCTCCCCAAGAGCACGACGTCCCGGCTCGTCGCCGCTCTGGAGAGACAAGGCCTGCTCCAGCGCGACGGTGACCGCAGCCCCGTGCGCCCTGGGCCGGTCCTCCTCCGCTTCGCACAGGGCACCGAGCCCGACGTCACGCTGGTCGACCTCGCGGAAGACCATCTCGACGCGCTCGCGGAGGAGTCCGGCGAGACCGTGAACCTCGGCGTCCCGACGCCGCTCGGCGTCGACCAGCTCTCGCAGCGGGACAGCCGGCACTTCATCGGCTCGACGAACTGGGTCGGGAAGCGCGTCCCGTACCACCTCACTGCGAACGGCAAGGTCTTCCTCGCCTGGGGCTCGGCCGCCTCCGAGCACGGCAACCCCGAAGATCTGGGCGCCATTCGCGCTCGCGGTTATGCAACCGCCGTGGACGAGCTCGAGGTCGGCCTGACCGCCCTGGCGGCCCCCGTCTTCGGCGGGGACGGCGCTGCGATCGCAGCACTCTCCATCTCCGGCCCGACGATTCGCCTCACGCGCAGCCGCATCGAGGAGCTCGCGCCGGCGCTCGTGCAGCACGCGCACGCGCTCTCCCGCAAGCTCGGCCACCAAGACGACAAGCGAGGTGCTGCATGACCCACGACGAGATCCTCCAAGGGCTCTACGACCACACGCTCGTCGGCGATGCGCCCGAGGTGAAAGAGCTCGTCGAACGCGGGCTCGAGGACAACATGGAGCCCGAGTCGATGCTCTACGACGCGCTCATCCCCTCGCTCGAGGAGGTCGGCGCCCGCTTCGAGCGCGGCGACTACTTCGTCCCGGAGATGCTGATCGCGGCGCGGGCGATGCAGGGGGCGCTCGACATCCTCCGCCCGCTGCTTGCGGAGACGGGCGCGCGCCAGGTGGGCACGTTCGTGATGGGCACGGTCAAGGGCGACGTGCACGACATCGGCAAGAACCTCGTCAACATCATGCTCGAGGGCGCCGGCTTCACCGTCATCGACCTCGGCGTCAACGTCGCGCCCGAGAAGTTCGTCGAGCAGGTCGTGGAGCACAAGCCCGACATCGTCGGCTTCTCAGCCTTCCTGACGACGACGATGCCGATGTTCAAGGCGAACATCAACGCGCTCCAGAAGTCGGGCCTCCGCGACGAGGTGATCGTGATGGTCGGCGGCGCGCCGGTGACGCAGGAGTACGCCGACGCCGTCGGGGCCGACGGCTACGCGGCGGACGCGTCGACCGCGGTCCGGCTCGCAAAGACCCTGATCGAGCAGCGGCGCCAGGCTCCGGTTCCTGCATGAGCCTGCTGGCGACCGTGGAGCACGCGGTCAAGCGACCGGTGTTCGGCTGCAGCATGTGCGGCCAGTGCGTCCTCCACTCGACCGGGCTGACGTGCCCGATGACGTGCCCGAAGCAGCTCCGGAACGGGCCGTGCGGGGGCGTTCGCGCCGACGGCGGCTGCGAGGTGAAGCCCGAGATGCGCTGCATCTGGCTGAAGGCCTGGGATCGAGCGCGAGCGGCTGCCCTGGACGGATGAGTTCCACGAGCTGCGGCCGCCGGTCGACAACAGGCTCTGGGGCACGTCGTCCTGGGCGAACTGGGTGACGAAGCGCGACCGCCAGACTCCGGCAGGCTGGGACGCGGAGCACTAGATGTCGCAGGCTGGAGGACGCTCTCGAAGCCGGCCGGCTCGTCCTCACGGCGGAGCTGGGTGCCGTCGACAACGACCTCGACTCGGTCGCTCGCTACCTCGAGCCGATGGCGCCGTACCTCGACGCGGTCAACGCGACCGACAACACCTCCGCCCACGCCCACCCCTCGGCGCTCGCCCTCGCACTCGCGATCAAGGCGCACGGCGAGGAGCCTGTCCTCCAACTCGTCTGCCGCGACCGCAACCGCCTCGCCCTCCAGTCGGAGATCGTCGGCGCGGCGCTGCACGGGATCGAGAACATCTGCTGCCTGACCGGCGACGACGTCACCGCCGGCGACGAGCCCGAGGCGAGGCGTGTCTTCGACCTCGACGGCCCGCAACTGCTCGCGACGGCGCGCGGGATCTCGGAGGGCCGCTACCTCTCGGGCCGCCCGGTCGTTCCGGCGCCGCACCTCTTCCTCGGCGCCGTCGAGAACCCGGGCGCGCCCCCGTTCGAGCAGCGCGTCGAGCGCGCGTGGAAGAAGGCCCGTGCCGGCGCGCGCTTCCTGCAGCTGCAGCTCTGCTTCGAGCCCGAGCAGGTCGAGGGGTTCGTGGCCGAGGCGGTGCGCGCGAAGCTGACGGAACAGGTGTCGCTGCTCCCGTCGGTCGTGATCGTCCGCAGCGCCTCGGCGCTCCGCTACATCGACGAGAAAGTGCCCGGGATCTCGATCCCCGCGGCGACGATCGCGCGGGTCGAGCGTGCGGCCGACCAGCAGGAAGCGGCCTTCGGGGTCGCGTGCGAGCTCGCCGAGCACGCGCTTGCGCTGCCCGGAGTCGCCGGCCTGCACCTGATCAGCTTCCGCAAGGACGCGGGGATCGCGGCGCTGTGCCGCCGGCTCGGGATCCCGACGCAGAGAAGAGAGGGAGGCGAGTGGAAACCGTCATCCAGTCACGGTCTAGAACCGTCGTCATCGGCCCGGAGCAGCCGTTCTGCATCATCGGCGAGCGGATCAACCCGACCGGCCGCAAGGCCTTCCAGGCGCTCCTCCAGGCGGGCGACCTCTCCCAGCTCGAGATCGACGTGCCGGAGCAGGTGGCCGGCGGCGCGGACATGCTCGACGTCAACGTCGGCGATCCCGCTGGCCGACGAGGTCGCGCTGATGGGCCAGGCGGTCCGGATCGTGCAGGACCTGACCGACCTGCCGCTCTGCCTCGACTCGTCGGTGATCGAGGCGCTCGAGGCCGGGCTGGACGCCTACGAGGGCAAGGCGCTCGTCAACTCCGTCACAGGCGAGGACGAGCGCCTCGAAGCGATCCTGCCGCTCGTCGCCAAGCACGGCGCCGCCGTGATCGGCCTCGCGAACGACGAGGACATCCCGATGGAGCCCGAGGTGCGCCTGCAGGTGGCGAAGAAGATCGTCTCTGCCGCCGGCGACTACGGGATCCCGCCGGAGGACGTCGTCATCGACGCGCTCGCGATGCCGGTCGGGGCGCTGCCGAACGCGGTCCTGCTCTTCGTCGAGACGCTGGCGCTGATCCGCGAGCACCTCGGCGTCAACACGACCTGCGGCGCCTCGAACACGGCTTTCGGCCTACCGCGCCGGCCGACGCTGGGAGGCGCGTTCCTCTCGATCGCGCAGAGCCACGGGCTGACGTGCGCGATCATGGATTCGCGCTCCGCGGAGTGCGTCGATGCGGTGCGGGCGGGCGACCTCCTGCTCGGCCGCGACGAATGGGGCGCTCGCTGGATCGCGTCGTTCCGCGAGCAGCAGGCGGCCGCGGCGTCGTGAGCGCGGCCGAGATCCTGCCCGCCGCGCCTCAGAAGGACCGCGTCCTGCTGCGCTTCGAGCCGACAGGCGACAACGGCACGCCCGCGAAGGAGGCGCGCGTTCCGGCCGGGACGACGCTCTTCGACGCGGCGAGCTGGAACGGGATCGCGATCGACTCGACCTGCGGCGGCCACGGCACCTGCAAGAAGTGCAAGGTGCGCGTCGTCGACGGGAAGGTGCCGCTCTCGCCGGTCGACCCGCGCGCGTTCTCGATCGAGGAGCTGAAGGCGGGCTGGCGGCTCGCCTGCCGCGCGCAGGCGGAGGAAGACCTCGTCGTCGAGGTGCCGCCGCTCTCCTCGCGGCCGAAGGCGGCGCTCGTCGGCGTCGGCCGGCACGTGATCCTGCGGCCCGCGGTGCAGAAGCGCTACCTCGAGCTCGAGGAGCCGACGCTCGAGGATCAGCTCTCGGATCTCGAACGCGTGCTCGCGGCGATGGACGACGTCGAGCTGCGCGTGCCGCTGGAGGTCGTCCGCACGCTCGGGGGCACGCTTCGCGCCGCCGACTTCAAGGTCACCGCGGTTCTCTGCGACGACCTGCTGCTCGACGTCGAGCCGGGCGACACGACCGGCCGGACCTTCGCGATCGCGTTCGACCTCGGGACGACCACCGTCGTCGCGAACCTGCTCGACCTCGAGACCGGCTCGCCCGCTCGCGGTGCAGTCGCAGCTGAACAAGCAGCAGCCCTTCGGCGCCGACGTGATCTCGCGCGTCTCCGCGACGATGCTCGACCCCGATGCGCTCGGCCTCCTGCAGAGTCGAGCCCAGGAGACGCTCGACGAGCTCGCGCAGGAGGTGTGCGAGGAGGCCGGCGTGCCGCCGGACGAGATCTACGAGATCGCGGTCACCGGCAACCAGACGATGATCCAGATCGCGCTCGGGATCGACCCCGAGCCGCTCTCGATGGCGCCGTTCACGATGGCCGCGGCCACGCTGCCGCCCGCGACGGCGGCAGATTTCGGCATCCGCGTCCACGAGCGCGCGCCGGCCGTGCTCTTCCCCGCGATGGGCGCCTACGTCGGCGGCGACATCGTCGCCGGCCTGCTCGCCACGGGGCTGACGCTCGACCGGCGGATCCGGCTCTTCATCGACGTCGGCACGAACAGCGAGATCGCGCTCGGCTCCTCGGCGCGAGCGCTCGCGACGGCCGCGCCCGCCGGGCCGGCTTTCGAGGCCGCGCAGATCCGCTGCGGCATGCGCGCCGCGGACGGCGCGATCGAGGGCGTGAAGATCCGCGACGGCGAGATCGAGCTGACCGTGATCGGCGACGTCGAGCCCGTCGGGATGTGCGGCTCCGGCCTGGTGGACGCCGTCGCCGAGCTCGTCGGCGCGGGGCTCCTCGACCGCTCGGGCCGCTTCGTGCTCGGCGAGTCGGAGCGGTTCGCGAAGATCGGCGAGGAGAACGTCTTCCACCTCAGCGACGAGGTCTACCTCTCCCAGCGCGACGTGCGCGAGCTGCAGTTCGCCAAGGCGTCGATCGCGACCGGCTGGAACCTGCTCTGCCGCGACCTCGGGATCGCCCCCGAGGAGATCGCGCAGGTGCTGCTCGCAGGCTCGTTCGGCTCCTACCTCTCGGCGGCGAGCGCCGTGAAGATCGGGCTCGTGCCGAAGCTGCCGCTGACACGCATTGTCTCGGCGGGCAACGTCGCCGGCGAGGGCGCGAAGATCGTCTCGCTGTCGGTGCAGGAGCGCGCGGCCGCGGCCGCGATCGTGGAGGAGGTCGAGTACGTCGAGCTCTCCGGCCGCGCCGACTTCAACGACCTGTTCGTCGACCAGCTGGCCTTCCCGGTTTGACCGTCGGGGTCGTCGCCTGCGGGGCGCTTGCGCTCCACGTCCGCCGGATCGCGCTCGACCGCGGCTGGGACGTCGAGCTCCGCGCGCTGCCGCCGCAGCTGCACAACCGCCCCGAGCGGATCGCCGCCGCCGTCGACTCGGAGCTGCGCTCGCTCGACTGCGACCGGCTCGCCGTCGCGTACGCCGACTGCGGCACCTACGGCGCGCTCGACGAGGTGCTGCGCGAGCACGGCGCGAAGCGGCTGCAGGGAGACCACTGCTACGACGTGCTCGCCCGCGACGAGGTGCGCGAGGCGCTGGCGGAGCAGCCGGGCACGTACTTCCTGACCGACTTCCTCGTCAAGACCTTCGACGCGAGCGTCGCTCGGCCGCTACGCCTGCCCGAGCTGCGCGACGCCTACTTCGCCAACTACACGCGGGTGCTCTGGCTGGCCCAGGAGCCGACGGCCGGAGCTGCTCGTCCAGGCCGAGCATGCGGCCGAGCTCATGGGCCTGCGCCTCGAGATTCGCGAGGTCGGGACGGGTGGGTTGGAGAGGCAGCTCGAGCAACTCGTAGGATCGCCCAACTGATGGCGGCCTTCCCCGAAAGCGCGAAGGCGGTCGTCGTCGGCGCCGGCATCGTCGGCAACAGCATGGTCCATCACCTCGCGCGCCTCGGCTGGCGCGACCTCGTCCTGCTCGACAAGGGGGCGCTCCCGAACCCCGGCGGCTCGACCGGACACGCCTCCAACTTCATCTTCCCGGTCGACCACTCGAAGGAGATGACAGCCCTCACGCGCGACTCGACGAACCAGTACATCGAGCTCGGCGTCCACACGCGTCAGCGGCGGGATCGAAGTCGCGCGCACGCCGGAGCGCCTGGAGGAGTTCAACCGGCGGATCACTTCATCGATCTCGTGGGGCGAGCCGTCGGAGCTGCTCACCCCGGCCCAGGTGAAGGAGCTCGTGCCGTTCATCAACGAGGAGATCATTCTCGGCGGCTTCCACACGCCGGCGGTCGGCTGCGTCGACTCGCTCCGCGCCGGGACCCTGATGCGCGAGGCAGCGCAGGCCCTCGATGCGCTGACGGTCTCCGCGAGCACCGAGGTCACCGGGATCGACGTCGAGAACGGCCGCGTCCGCCGCGTGCACACCGACAAGGGCCCGATCGAGACGGAGTACGTCTTCGTCTGCTGCGGCGTCTGGAGCCCACGGATCGCGCGCATGGCCGGCGCCGCGATCCCGCTCACGCCCGCCGTCCACCAGATGATCAGCGTCGGCCCGATCCCGCTCTTCGAGGAGACGCCGGGCGAGATCTTCTTCCCGATCGTCCGTGACGTCGACACGAACATGTACGAGCGGCAGAACGGGAGCGACATGGAGGTCGGCTCCTACGCGCACCGGTCGATCCTGATGGACCCGGACGAGATCCCGTCGATCGAGGAGTCCGCGCTCTCCCCGACCGAGCTGCCCGTTCACCTCCGAGGACTTCGACGTCGCAGCTGGAGCAGGCGCTCGAGCTGATGCCCGAGATCCTCACCGTCGAGGGCGCCGGGATCCGCCACGCGATCAACGGGCTGCTCTCGCTGACTCCGGACGGGATGCCGATCCTCGGCGAGACGCCCGAGGTGAAGAACCTCTGGTCGGTGGCCGCCGTCTGGATCAAGGAAGGCCCGGGGATCGCGCGCGCGGTCGCCGAGTGGGCCGTCGAGGGCGCCTCCGAGATCGACGTGCACGGCGCCGACATCGCCCGCTTCCACCCCGGCCAGCGCGAGCAGCGCCACGTCGACGCGCGCGCCTCCGAGGGCTTCAACAAGACCTATGGGATCGTGCACCCGTCGGAGCAGTGGGAGAGCAACCGGAACGTTCGCGTCAGCCCGTTCCACCCGCGCGAGCAAGAGCTCGGCGCCGTCTTCTTCGAGACGGCCGGCTGGGAGCGGCCCTGGTGGTACGAGTCGAACGCGACGCTGCTGGAGGAGTACGGCGACCGGGTGATGCCGCGCGAGGCCGAGTGGGAGTCGCGCTGGTGGTCGCCGATCGTGAACGCCGAGCACCTGGCGATGCGGGACCGGGTCGCGATGATCGACCTGACCGCGTTCCACATCCTCGACGTCACCGGCCCCGGCGCACTCGAAGCACTCCAGCAGATCGCGCTCGCCGAGCTCGACGTCGAGCCCGGCCGGGTCGTCTACACGCCGATCCTGGACCACAACGGCGGCTTCAAGGCCGACCTGACGATCATGCGGCTGGGCCCGGAGCTCTTCCGGATCGTCACCGGCGCCGCGCACGGGATGGCGCGACCGGAAGTGGTTCTCGGACCGGCTGCCGCAGGACGGCTCGGCGCAGCTCGCCGACGTGACCGAGGACTGGTGCACCGTCGGCGTCTGGGGGCCGCGGGCGCGCGACCTCGTCGCCTCGGTGACGAGCGACGACGTCTCGCACGCGGGCTTTCCGTTCGCGCGCTGCCGCGAGGTCGAGCTGGGAGGCGTGCGCGCGCTGGCCTCCCGGATCTCCTACGTCGGCGAGCTCGGCTGGGAGCTCTACGCGCCGATGGCAGACGGGGCCGCGCTCTGGGACGTCCTCTGGGAGGCGGGCCAGCCGCTCGGCGTCGTGCCGGCCGGGCATCGGCGTCTACGGGACGACCGGGCGGATCGAGAAGGGCTACCGCGCTCTACGGCGCCGAGCTCGAGTCGGAGTACAACGTCGCCGAGGCCGGGATGACGCGCGCCGAAGGTGAAGGAGCACGACTTCGTCGGCAAGGACGCGTACCTGCGCCACCGCGAGGAGGAGCCGGCCGCGATCATGTCCACCCTGACGCGTCGACGATCCGACGTCGTCGTCGGGCGTCAAGCGCTACATGCTCGGGCGCGAGCCGATCCTGACCGCGGACGGAGAGCGGATCGTCGACCGCAAGGGCCGCGCCGTCCTACGTCACCTCGGCGGGCTCCGGCCCGTCCGTCGGCAAGCACGTGCTGATGGCCTACCTGCCGCCCGAGCACGCGGTCGAAGGTGGGCGGCTACTCGTCCAGTACATGGGCGAGCGCTACCCCGTGACGGTGGCGGTCGCCGGGAGTCACGACCGCTCTTCGACCCGGAGAACACCCGGGTCCGGAGCTGATGCGGTGAACGTCGCCGTCTGCATCAAGCGCGTGCCCGAGACCGGCGCGCGGATCACGCTCACGCCGGACGAGCAGGAGATCGACACCAGCTACCTCGGCTTCACGATCAGCCCGCACGAGGAGTGCGCGGTCGAGGAGGCGCTGCGGCTCGTCGAGCGGCACGGCGGCACGACGACGGCGGTGACGCTCGGACCGCCGGCAGCCGCCGAGCAGCTGCGCAACGCGGTCGCGATGGGAGATCGAGTCGGCCGTCCTGCTCGAGACGGAGCGGAGCGACTGGGATCCGCAGGCGACGGCCGCCGCGCTGGCCGACGCGCTCCGCGACGGCGGGCACGACCTGCTCCTCTTCGGCAACGAGTCGGCCGACTCGGGCGGCTACCAGGTCGGCATCCGCGTCGCGCACGCGCTCGGGCTGCCGCTGCGTGACCGGGCGTCAAGGCGATCGAGATCGCGGACGGCGCGGCGACGGTCCGCGCGCGAGGAGGGCGGCGGCTGGGAGATCTTCGAGGTGCCGCTGCCGGCCGTCCTGACGCGTGAAGGAAGGGATCAACCTGCCGCGCTACGCGTCGCTCCCGGGCCGCCTGCGCGCGAAGAAGACGGAGATCGCGCGCGTCGAGCCGGCGTGGCGCGAGGGCGGTCTGCGCAAGCAGCGGCTCGTCGTCCCGCAGGAGCAGGGCTCGCAGGTCGAGCTGCTCGGCGAGGGACCGGCGGCGGCGCCGCGCGTCGTCGAGGTGCTGCAGGAGCTCGGAGTCGCATGATCCTCTGCCTCGTCGAGCCCGGGGAGCTCGTCGCTCGAGGCGCTCGCCTTCGCGCAGCGGCTCGGGACCGGTGCAGGCGTTCTCGGTCGACGCGGGCGAGGCGTACGCACCCGGCGCCTGGGCGGCCGCGATCGTCGCAACTCGTGGAGAAGCACTCGCCGGACGCCGTCGTCGCGGCGGCAAGCGACCGCGGCCAGGAGGCGATGGCGCACGCCGCGGCGCGCCTCGACCTGCCGCTGGCGGCGAACTGCGTCTCGGCCGAGCCGCGGCGACGCCCTGGCAGGTGGTGCGCCAGCGCTGGGGCGGCAGCCTGCTCGAGGAGGCGACGCTCTCGGGCGCCGTGAAGCTCCTGACGGTGGCGCAGCACGTCGTCGCGGCCGCCGAGCCCGTCCCGGTGGAGCCGTTCGCGCCCGAGCTCTCCGGACGCCGACCTCGCGGTGCGGGTCGTCCGGCGCGAGGAGCCGCCGCCCGGCACCGTGTCGCTCACCGACGCGCGCGTCGTCGTCGGCGGCGGCCGCGGGGTGGGCAGCGCAGAGGGCTTCGAGCTGCTCGAGGAGCTCGCGGCGCTGCTCGGCGGCGCCGTCGGCGGCTCGCGCGTCGTGACGAACCTCGGCTGGCGGGCGCACGCCGACCAGGTGGGCCAGACCGGCGCCAGGATCGCGCCCGACCTCTACATCGCCTGCGGGATCAGCGGCGCGATCCAGCACATCGTCGGCTGCAAGGGCGCGAAGAAGATCCTCGCGATCAACAAGGACCCGCACGCGCCGATGCTCGCGCGGTCGGACTACGCGGTCGTCGGCGACCTGCACGAGGTCGTCGCGGCCGTGATCGCAGAGCTACGTCGCTAGCGAATCTTGGCGCCGGAGCCTTTGAGCATGACCTCCGTGAGCCGGCGGGGAAGCTCCGCGATCACCGGGAAGAGCGCCGCCCGCGTCGGCAGCCGGACATACCGGCGCCCTTCAGCACTGCTGCGACCGTTGCCTCGGCGACCCGCTCGGGCGGGGTGTCGACGAAGACGCGCCACCGGTAGGCGCGCTCGAACGCCGCCAGCGTCGGTGGGTAGCTCTTGACTCCGACGAGCATGTCGGTCGTCGTCGCTCCCAGCTCGAGCAGGGTCGTGCCGATCGGCCGGCCGCGAAAGTCGCGCGAGGCCGGCGGTGAAATGGGAGAGGCCCGCCTTGGTCGCCGAGTAGACGGCGAGTCCCGGGAAGACGGACGCAGCCCCCATCGAGGAGACGTTCACGATGTGCCCGCCGCCGCGCTCGAGCATGCCGGGCACGACCTGCCGGGTGAGTTGCACGGCCGCGACGAGGTTGACCGCGAGCATCGCCTCGACCGCCTCCTCGCTCTGGCGCGCGAAGTCCCCGGCGTCCTCGAGGCCGGCGTTGTTCACCAGCACGTCGATCGGACCGCCGTCCGCCTCGACCCTGGCGACGAGATCGCGTACCTGCTCGCGATCGGCGAGATCGGCCGGGTACGCGCGGCCGCCAAGACGCTCGGCCAGCTCGGTGATCGCCGCCTCGCTCCTCGCGACGAGCGCAACCTGCGCCCCTGCGGCTGCGAACGAGGACGCGAGCGCCGCGCCGATCCCGCGCGAGGCGCCGGTGATCAAGACCCGTTTGCCGTCGAGCTCCAGAGCCCGAGCTTAACTCGTTGTCGACAGCTTCATGCGTCGTCTTCCTGGCGGCGCGCGGCCGCGTCGACGTACGTGTCCGGGAAGTTCCCCGCCGTGGTCCAGCCGCCGTCGACGTAGAGCAGCTGGCCGGTCACGTGCGCGGACTCGTCCGACGCGAAGAAGACGGTCGGGCCGACCATGTCCTCCGGCTCGGCGATCCGGCCCAGCGGGATCAGCGGCGCCCACTTCTCGGCGTAGTCCGGGTCGTCGACGAGGTTGCGCTCCACGTTCGTCGCCCCGGGTGCGAACGCGTTGACGCGGATCCCGTACGGCGCGAGCTCGACGGCGAGCTGGATCGTCAGCGCGTTGATGCCGCCCTTGCTCGCCGCATACGGCGTCATGTTCCGCATCCCGCGGGCGGCGACGACCGTCGACACGTTGACGATCGAGCCGCCGCCGGAGCTCCGCATCAGCCGCGCCGCCTCCACCGAGCAGAAGAACGTCCCTTTGAGGTTCGTGTCGACGACCCGGTCCCACGTCTCCTCGCTCGGCTCGAGCACGTTCGTCCACCCGACGATCCCGGCGCAGTTGACGAGCACGTCGAGCCGGTCGAGCCGCGAGAACATGTCTCGGAGTCCGGCCACGTCGGAGACGTCGCACGCGCAGCGAGAGGCCGCGGCGCTCGGCCGGGCAGCTCCGCGTGCACTTCGGCCGGCTCCTCGAGGTCGTTCACGTGGACGAGCGCGCCCTCGGCGGCGAGGCCGAGCGCGAGCGCGCGGCCGATCCCGCTCGCCGCGCCCGTGACGAGCGCGGCCTTTCCGTCGAGCCGGCCGCTCACTGGGTCACCGCGCCGCGCGACGCCGACGAGACGCTGCGCGCGTACTTCGCGAGCACGCCACGCGTGACGCGCGGCTCGGGCGCGTGCCAGTCGGCGAGCCGCGCGGCGAGCTCCTCGCTCCGTCAGCGCGACGTCGAGCCGGCGCGCGTCGACGTCGACCGTGATCACGTCGCCGTCGCGCACGACCGCGATCGGCCCGCCGCGCACGGCCTCGGGCGCGACATGGCCGACCATCAGTCCGCGCGTCGCGCCGCTGAAGCGGCCGTCGGTGACGAGCACGACCGACTCGCCGAGCCCGCGGCCGACGATCGCGGAGGTGATCGAGAGCATCTCGGGCATGCCCGGCGCGCCCGCCGGGCCTTCGTTTCGCAGCACGACGACCTCGCCCGGCTGCACGACCCCGTCGTACACCGCCGCCTTGCAGGCGGCCTCCGAGTCGAAGACGCGCGCGGGCCCGACGTGCACCGGCCGCTCGTGCCCGGCGAGCTTCACGACCGCGCCGTCGGGCGCGAGGTTGCCGCGCAGGACCCGCAGCGCGCCGCCCGGCTTGAACGGCTGGTCGACCGGCGCGAGCACCTCGCCGTCCGGGATCGGGAGCGGCGGCCGCGTGCTCGGCGAGCGTGCGCCCGTCGACCGTCGCCGCGTCGCCGTGCAGGTGGCCGAGCAGCTGCTTCATCACCGCCGCCGTGCCGCCGACGCGGTGGAGGTCGCCGGCGACGTAGCGCCCACCCGGCGTCAGGCTCGTGACGACCGGCGTCGACGCCGAGAGCCGGTCGAAGTCCTCGAGCTGCAGGTCGACGCCTGCCTCGTCGGCGATCGCGAGCAGGTGCAGGACGCCGTTCGTCGAGCCGCCGGTGCCGGTGACGCCGACGATCGCGTTCTCGAGCGCCTCGCGCGTGACGAGGCTGCGCGGGCGAACGTCGCGCTCGATCACGTCGAGCACGAGCCGGCCGGCCGCCTCGGCCGCCTCCGCCTTCGCGGGATCCATCGCGGTGATGCTGCCGAGCCCGATCGGGCCGAGCCCGAGGAAGTCGACGGCGACCGCCATCGTGTTGGCGGTGAAGTGCCCGGTGCACGCGCCGAACCCGGGGCAGGCGTGGCGCTCGATCGCGTCCAGCTCCTCGTCGGAGATGACACCGCCTTCGTGCGCGCCGACGGCCTCCCAGACGTCCAGGATCGTCACCGGCGCGCCGCGATGCACACCCGGCGCCATCGCCCCGGAGTAGAGGACGAGCCCGGGCACGTCGAGGCGCAGCATCGCCATCACCGCGCCCGGCGCCGTCTTGTCACAGCCGACGAGGCAGACGAGGCCGTCGAACGGCTGGCTGCGGCCGACGAGCTCGATCGAGTCCGCGATCACCTCGCGGCTGACGAGCGAGGCGCGCATGCCGGGCGTCCCCTGCGTCAGGTTGTCGGAGACGGCGATCGTGTTGAACTCGAGCGGTGTCCCGCCGGCCGCGCGCACACCGGTGGCGACGTGCTCGGCGAGCGCGCGCTGACCGAGGTTGCACGGCATCGTGCCCGTCCACGTCGTCGCGATCCCGACGAGCGGGCGGCTCAGGTCGTTCTCGTCGAGGCCCATCGCGCGGAGGTGGGCGCGCGCCCCGGCGCGCCGCGGGCTCGTGGCGAGATCCTCGTTCGCGAGCCGGCGCTCCACGCAACGATCCTACGCGCCTCGACCGAGGCGCTTCGCGTAGAGTCGCGCGATGATCGACCTACCCCAGAAGATCGTCTGCGTCGGCCTCAACTACCGCGACCACGCCGAGGAGCAGGGCGTCGAGCTGCCGGAGCGCCCGCTCCTCTTCGCGAAGTGGCCGAACACCCTGATCGGCTCCGGTGACCCGATCCGCATCCCGGCGATCTGCAAGAACCCCGACTACGAGGCCGAGCTCGGCGTCGTCATCGGCCGCCGCGCGAGCGGCGTTGCGGTCGACGACGCGCTCGACTTCGTCGCGCGGCTACGTCGTCGCGAACGACGTCTCGGGCCGCGACCTCCAGTTCTCCGACGGCCAGTGGGTGCGCGGGAAGTCGCTCGACACGTTCCTGCCCATCGGCGAGCTCGTGCCTGCGAGCGAGGTGCCGGACCCGCAGTCGCTGCCGATCCGCGCGATCCTGAACGGCGAGACGATGCAGGACTCGAACACGTCGAACCAGATCTTCGGCGTCGCCGAGGTCGTGGCGTTCGTCTCGCAGGCGATCACGCTCGAGCCCGGGGACCTGATCATCACCGGCACGCCCGCAGGAGTCGGCGCGTTCCGGAAGCCGCCGGTGTGGCTGCAGCCGGGCGACGAGATCACGATCGAGATCGACGGCCTCGGCTCGATCACGAACCCCGTCACCGCCGCGTAATCCCAGCGAAAGGAGCCGCATGTCGTTCGTGCTCGTGGTGCGCATGAAGGTCGCCGAAGGAAACGAGGAGCGGGTCGCCGAGCTGATCCCCGAGCTCGCGCGGCGAGCCGGGAGGAGCCGGGCTGCGAGCTCTACATCCCGTGCCGCGATCCCGAGGACTCGCGCTCGTACCTCTTCTACGAGCAGTACCGCGACAAGGCGGCCTTCGAGGAGCACGGCGCGAGCGAGCACTTCCAGCGCCTCGGCGCCGGCGAGCTGTTCGGCCTGATGGAGTCGCGCGAGCGCGTGTTCTACGAGACCGTCGTGGATTGAGGCGGGGCGCACTTCTCGCGGCGCTCTTTCTCGGAGCGCTCGCGCTGCGACCGCAGCTCGTCGGCATCGGCCCGCTGATCCCGTGCGATCCAGCTCGATCTCCGCACGTCGCACGCGGTCGCGGGCCTGCTCGCGACGATCCCCGTGCTGTGCATGGGCCTGTTCGCGCCGCCTGCGGCGTTCCTCTCGCGCCGGCTCGGCTCGCGCCACGCCCTCGCTGCGGCGCTCGCGCTCATCGGCGTCTTCGGCATCGCACGGGCGTTCGCGCCCGGTGTGGCGCTGCTGATCCTCCTGACGATCCCGGTGGGGATCGGCATGGGACTGGGCAACGCGCTGCTGCCCGTCGGCGTGAAGGAGCGCTTCGCCGACCGTCCCGTGTTCGCCACCGGCGTCTACGCGGCCGGGATCAACGTCGGCGCAACCGTGTCCTCGGCGACGGCCGTCCCGCTCGAGCACGCGCTCGGAGACTGGCGCGACCCGCTGCTCGTGTTCTCCGTGGTGACGCTCGGGCTGTTCGTGCTGTGGCTCGTGCTCACGCGCGTCGAGCGCGGCCGCGTCGCGGCCTCGACCCCGCGGCCGCTGGCGCTCCCGTGGCGCAGCTCGCTCGGCTGGCGGCTCGTCGCCGCGTTCTTCTTCATGTCCGCGACCTACTACGGGCTCAACGCGTGGCTGCCCGACGTCTACGTCGAGCGCGGCTGGAGCGAGGGGAAGGCAGGCGCGCTGCTCGCCGTGCTGAACGCGACGCAGATCGCCGCCGGGCTCGCCGTCGCCTGGCTCGCCGACCGGATGTGGTCGCGCCGCACCTGGATGGCGGGCTGCGCCGGCCTCGGGTTCCTGTCGATGCTCGGCGTCGTGCTGGTGCCGAGCGCGGGCTTCCTCTGGGCGTTCCTGCTCGGGGCGACGATCGGCCCGCTCTTCTCGCTGACGATGGCGCTGCCGCTCGACGTCGGCCGCGGCCCGGCGGAGGTGGCGGCTTACACCGGCCTGATGCTCGGTGCGGGCTACTCGCTGTCGGCGATGTCGCCGTTCGTGCTCGGCGCGATCCGCGACGCGAGCAGCAGCTACAACGTCGTGCTCTGGGTGCTCGTCGGCTTCACCGCCGCGCTCTTCGCGGTCGACTCGTCGCTCACGCCCGCACGGCTCGCAGGCGCTCGACAGTCGCACTGACGCCTTCCTGCAGCGGCGTCCACTCGATCCCGCCGAGCGCCTCGTCGAGCGGCGCGCCGTCGAACTCCTCCGGGAACGGCAGGATCGTCGTCCTCGTCGACGCTGATCGAGACACCGGGCGCGGCCTCCTCGATCGCGGCGGCGACCTCCGCCAGCGAGACGACCGGCCCGCCGAGATGGAAGACTCGCGCGCCCTCCGTCGCAGCTCGGGCGGCCGCGATGAAGACGCGCGCCGTGTCGGGCGCGAACTGCATCTGCGTCCGGCCGCCGAAGGCGATCCGGTAGTCCTCGCCCGCGGCGGCCGCCGCCATGGCGAGCGTGGGCGAGGCCGTGAGCCCGTTGTCGCGCCCCGGGCCGTAGACGATGTAGGGCCGGATGCCGATCGACGGCACCTGCTCCTCCTGCCAGAAGATCCGCGCCATCCCCTCGCACGCCTGCTTGTGCACGCCGTAGAACGTGGCCGGATGGCCGATCGCGTCGTTCGACACGGGTCCGCCGGTGTCGTCGAGGTTCGAGTACACCGCCGCCGAGCTCGCGTAGGCGACCTGGATGCCGCGCGTCTTCGCTGCGTCGAGGACGTTGACCGTTCCGCCGATGTTCACCGCCGTGCCGTACGGCGGGTCCGGCTTGATCTGCGGCACAGCAGCGCGGCGAGATGGATCACGTGCGTGATCCCGTGCTCGTCGAGCAGGCGCGCGAACGCCTTGCCGTCGACGATGTCGCCCTGCACGAGCGGGACCTCGGCGTCGGTGACGAGCCGCAGGCGGCGGTCGTCGGTGCCGAAGTCGAAGCCGACGACGTCGATGCCCTCCTCTGCGAGCAGCGCGCACGTCCACGCGCCGATGCAGCCGAGCGCGCCGGTGACGAGGAACCGCTCGCCGCTCACGGATCGACGTAGACCGTGACGGTCTCGGTGTAGAACTCGATCGCAGCGCGGCCCTGCTCGTGCGGGACCGAAGCCGCTCGACTTGATCCCGCCGAACGGCACGTGCACGTCGGCGCCTGCGGTCTGCGAGTTCACGTGCAGCAACCCGGCTTGCGCCTCGTTCTGGAAGCGCGTCGCGTCCGCGAGGCTCGACGTGAAGATCGCGGCCGAGAGGCCGAACTGGGTCGCGTTCGCGCGCTGCAGCGCCTCGTCGAGCGTCGCATACCGGTAGAGCGAGGTCACGGGGCCGAAGACCTCCTCGCACGAGAGGAACGCGTCGTCGGCCACGCCCTCGAACACCGTCGGCGCGATCAGATACGCCTCGTCGTCCGCGCGCACGCCGCCGGCGGCCACCTCGCCGCCCTCCTCCCTGCCGCGCTCGATCGCAGCCAGGACCTCGTCGAATTGCTGCTCGTTGACGATCGGCCCCACCTCGACGTCGGGGTCGAGCGGGTCGCCGACCTTGCCGCGCTCGATCCGCGCGAGCAGCTGCTGCTTGAACGAGTCGTAGACGGCGTCCTGGACGTAGATGCGCCGCGTCGCCGTGCACTTCTGGCCCGCCGACCAGAACGCGCCTGCGTACGCCGCCTCGACTGCCCGGTCGAGATCGGCGTCGGCCGTCACGATCAGCGGGTTGTGGCCGCCGAGCTCGAGCTGGACGCGCTTGCCGAGCTTCGTCGCCTCGTCGCGCACCGAGTGCCCGGTCGCGACCGAGCCGGTGAACGAGATCGCGCGGACGCGCGGATCGGACACGAGCGCGGCGCCGGCCGTCGACCCGCGGCCGGTCAGGACGTTGAGCACGCCGGCCGGTAGCTCCGCCTCCGCGAACGCCTCGGCGATGTGCAGGCCCGTGCGCGGTGCCTCGTACGCGAGCTTGAGGACGACCGTGTTGCCGTAGATCAGCGCCGGCGCGAGCTTCCAGATCGGGATCGCCATCGGGAAGTTCCACGGCGTGATCAGCGCGACGACGCCGATCGGCCTGCGGCCGGGTCGAGACCTGCGCGCCCGTGGCGGCCTGCTCGAAGTGCTCGCCGACCGAGCGGAAGGCCTCGCTCGCCGCGAAGCGGAGGATCTGCGCCGCCCGTCCGGCCTCGCCGCGCGCCTCGCGCAGCGGCTTGCCCATCTCGGTCGTCATGTCACGCGCAACCTGCTCCGTGCGCGCCTCGAGCACCGCCGCCGCGGCGTTCAGATACGCAGCGCGGCGCGCCATCGGCAGCGCCGCCCACTCCGCGAACGCGGCCTCGGCCGCGGCGACCGCGGCGTCCGCGTCGGCCTCGCTCGACGACGAGAACTCGCCGACCGACTCGGACGGCCGCATCGGGTTCAGCTTCGTGTACGTCTCGCCGGAGGAGGCCGGAACCCAGGCCCCGCCGACGTAGTTGCGGCCGGTGGGGCGCGTCGGCGCGTCGACGGTCTCGGTCATACGGGGACGGTAGCGCTCAGGCGGCGACGGTGTTCACGAGCACGCCGATGCCGTCGATCGTCGATCTCGACGACGTGGCCGGGCTCGAGCGTGTACTCGTCGGGCGGCACGAGCCCGGTGCCCGTCAGCAGCACCGAGCCGGGCGGGACCGGGTTGTCCCGCATCACCCACTCGGCGAGCTCGCGCGGCGAGCGCTTCATCCGGGCGGTCGACGTCTCGCCGGCGAAGAGCTCGGCTCCGGCGGCGTCGGTGATCCGCATCCGGATCGGGAACGGTGCGTCCCAGTCGTCCGGCACCGCGAGCGCCGGCCCGAGCGCGCACGCGCCGGCGAAGACCTTGGCCTGCGGGATGTAGAGCGGGTTCGCGCCCTCGATGTCGCGGCTCGAGACGTCGTTTCCGATCGTGACCGCGACGGGCTCGCCGCCCTCGCCGAGGACGACCCCGAGCTCGGGCTCCGGGACCATCCAGCTCGAGTCGCTGCGCACGCGGATCGCGCCGCCCGGTCCCACCGTGCGCCGCATCTGCGCGTCCTTCAGGAAGAGCTCGGGCCGGTCGGCGTCGTAGACGAGCGCGTAGACGTCGCGCGCCTCGGTCTGCGCCTCCTCGAGCCGTGCGTCACGGCTGCGCTCGTACGTGACGCCGGCGCACCAGATCTCCGGCGCGTGGATCGGCGCGAGCAGCGTCAGCTCGCCGAGATCCCAGTGGCCGGTGACCTCGCCCTCGCCGGCCAGGGCCGCGAGCGGATCGTCGTGGTCGAGCATCGCGACGGCGTCGCCCTCGATCCGGCCCACACGCGGCTCGTTCCCACCGGCCTCCGCGCGGACGAAGCGCCTCAATACGTCGCCCGGCCGCCGGAGATGTCGAAGCAGGCTCCCGTCGAGAAGGTCATCTCCTCGCTCGCGAGCCAGCAGATCAGCGCGGCGACCTCGCTCGGCTCGCCGACGCGGCCGAGCGGGATCCGCGACGTCATGAAGTCGATGTGCTCCTGCGAGAGCTGGTCGAGGATCGGCGTGTTGATCACGGCCGGCGCGATGCAGTTGACGAGGATGCCGCTGCCGGCGACGTCCTTGCCGATCGACTTGGTGACGCCGATCACGGCCGCCTTCGAGGACGAGTACGCGCCCGCCATCGGGTTGCCCTCCTTGCCGGCGATCGAGGCGACGTTGACGATCCGCCCGTAGCCTCCGGCCTTCATCTTCGGGAGCGCGGCGCGGTTCGCGTAGAAGACGCCGTTCAGGTTGATCGCGTGGACGCGCTCCCACTCCTCGTCGCTCACGTCCTCGGTGTGGAGCGAGTCGCCGCCGATCCCTGCGCAGCAGACGAGCACGTCGAGTCGCGGCAGCCGCTCGACCGCCGCGTTCAGCTGCGCCGAGTCGCGGACGTCGTCGCCCTGCGAGAGATCGAAGACGTGAACCTCGGCGCCGCCGGCGCGCAGCCGCTCGACCGCAGCCGCTCCGATCCCGCTCGCGCCGCCGGTGACGAGCGCGACGCGACCCTCGAAGTCGTAGTGGTTGGCCACCGGCTATTTCTATACCGTTTTGCGCGTGAGCTTCGATCCGAGTCGCGACTATCCACTCGGAACGAGCCGGCCCGACCTCGTTCGCACGCCCGGCGGCATTCCGCTCGACGAGCTGGAGCTGCGACGGCGAAGGCGTCGTCGCGGCCGAGCTGCGGGCGACGCCCGAGACGCTGCGCCTCCAGGCCGACGTGGCCCGCGCGGCGGGACGAGCCCAGCTCGCCGACAACCTGCTTCGCGCTGCGGAGCTCGCGCCGCTGCCGGACGAGACGATCCTCGCGATCTACACCGCGCTTCGCCCACGCCGCTCGACCGCGGCTGAGCTCGAGGCGTGGGCGGAGCAGCTCGACGGCTGGGACGCGCCGGGCACCGCCGCCTTCGTCCGCGAGGCCGCGCAGGTGTACGCCGAGCGAGGCCTGCTTGCCGGCTGAGCGGAGGTCGGACCGGTTCGTCGCGCGCGAGCAGCGCGAGCTGCGCCGCGAGCTGCTGATCGAGCCGCTCGCCGAGCTCGGCCTCGTCGCGATGAACGGGCCGAACGACCCGGAGCCGTCGCTCACGATCGAGGACGGCCGCGTCGTCGAGCTCGACGGCCGCCGCGAAGAGCGACTGGGACGCGCTCGACCACTTCGTCGTCCGCTACGGCCTCGACCTCGACGTCGCGCGCGAGGCGGCCGAGCTCGACGACGCCGAGATCGCGCGGATGCTCGTCGACGTCGACGTCGCGCGCGCGCAGAGCTCGTGCGGCTCTCGCGAGGGCTGACGCCGGCGCGGCTGGCGCGCGTGATCGCGATGCTCGACCCGGTCGAGCTGATGTTCGCGCTGAAGAAGCTGCGCGCGCGGCGCGCGCCGGCGAACCAGGCGCACGTGACCAACCTGAAGGAGAACCCGGCGCTGCTCGCGGCCGACGCCGCCGAGGCCGCCGCGCGCGGCTTCGCCGAGATCGAGACGACCGTCGGCGTCTCCCGCTACGCGCCGCTGAACGCGATCGCGATCCTCGTCGGCTCGCAGACGGGGCGGCCCGGGCGTGCTGACGCAGTGCGCGGTCGAGGAGCGCCTGAACCTGCGCCTCGCGATCCAGGGTCTCGTCACCTACGCGGAGACGCTCTCCGTCTACGGCACCGAGCCGGTGTTCGTCGACGGCGACGACACGCCCTGGTCGAAGGCGTTCCTCGCCTCCGCGTACGCCTCGCGCGGCGTCAAGGTCCGCTTCACCTCCGGCGGCGGCTCCGAGGCGCTGATGGGCGAGTCGGAAGGCAAGTCGATGCTCTACCTCGAGGCCCGCTGCCTCGCGCTCGTCCGCGCGGCCGGCTCGCAGGGCGTGCAGAACGGCTCGATCTCGTGCGTCGCGCTCGTGCTCGCCGTGCCCGGCGGCACGCGCGAGATCCTCGCCGAGAACGTGCTCGCCGCCTGGCTCGACCTCGAGGTGGCCTCCGGCAACGACGCGATCTCGAGCCACTCCGCGATCCGCAAGACGGCGAAGCTGATGGGGCAGTTCCTGCCCGGAACCGACTTCGTCACGTCCGGGTACTCGGCGATGCCGCGCTACGACAACATGTTCGGCGGCGGCAACTACGACTCGGACGACCTCGACGAGTGGCTGACGATCCAGCGCGACTGGCAGGTCGACGCCGGCATCGAGCCGCTCGACGAAGCCGAGGCGCTCGCGGTCCGGGAGCGCGGCGCGCGCGCCGTGCAGGCCGTGTTCGACGCGTTCGGCTTCCCGCCGATCACCGAGGAGGAGGTGCGGCTCGCGACGACGTGCCTCGACTCGCGCGACCTGCCCGACCGCGACCGCGCCGCCGACGTCGTCGCCGCCGACCGCGTGCTCGACCGAGGGTCTGAGCGCGCTCGACATCGCGCGCGCGCTCGACGAGCGCGGGCTTCGCCGAGGTCGCGGAGGCGGTCTTCGACATGCAGCGCCAGCGCGTCGCCGCCGACTACCTCCAGACCTCGGCGATCATCGCGGCGCGACGGCACCGTCGTCTCGGCGGTGAACGACCGCAACGCCTACACCGGGCCCGGGCACGGGCTACCGGCTCGAGGGCGAGCGCTGGGAGCGGCTGCAGCGGCTGCCCGCACGCGATCGACGCGCGCCTGCTCGGCGCGGCGCAGGGGACCGACGAGCCGCGGTCGAGGAGCTCGCTGTTGCCGAGCGCGGCGACGGTCCGAACGAGGTCGTGATCGCGGTCGGGCCGGCGTTCGGCGGCGCCCTCTCCGAGACGATCAACGGCCTCGCCGCACGCGCGACGTGCTCGCGGAGCTCGTCGCGGGCGTCCGCGAGGAAGGGCGGCAGCCGCGGATCGTCCGGATCAAGCGCTCCTCCGACGTCGCCTTCATCGGCCACGACGGCGCGAGGCTCTCCGGCTCGGGCATCGCCGTCGGCCTCCAGTCGAAGGGCACCGCTCTCATCCACCGCGCCGACCTCGAGCCGCTCGACAACCTCGAGCTCTTCGGCATGGCGCCGTCGCTGACGCTCGAGTCGTACCGCCAGATCGGCCGCAACGCCGCCGGCTACGCGCTCGGCCGCGCGGTCGCTCCCGTGCCGACGGTGATGGACAACTTCGCCCGCGCGAAGCTGATCGTGCGCACGACGCTGCTGCACGCGCGCGAGACCGCCGAGGTGGCGCGCGACGGCGCGCCGGTCGAGCTAGCCCTGCGGCTTGCCGGCGATGCCCCAGTTCTTGGGAGCGACGCCGTGGACGACCACCTGGATGTGCTCGCGGGCGGCTCCTGAGGACTCGGCGAGCGCCTCCGTCATCGCCTCGATGATCTTCGGCACCGACTCCTCGGTGACGCGCTTGTCGTAGAGCTTCACTTCCACGAATGGCATGTCAGCTTCCTCCTTCGTCCCACGGTTTCGCGTTGCGGCCCCAGCGGTGGGCGTCGTGGCCCTCGACGATCACCCAGGTGTGCTCCTTCAGCTCCGGCGCGTCGAGCACCTCGAGCAGCGTCTCGGTCATCCGCTCGATCAGCTTCGACTCGAGCTCCGGCGTCAGCCGGCGCTCGAACAGCTCGACGCGGACGAGAGGCACTACTTCTCCACGTGCTGCGCGCCGCCGTCCGGGCCGAGGACGAGGTCGAGCTCCTTGTCGGGAACGTGGTCGAGCGGGACCGGCGCGAGCGCCTCCATGAAGCGTCACGCCGTTCTCCGAGTAGACCTTGTGCTGCTGCCCGCGGTTGACGACGACGACGTCACCGGGGCCGAGCGTCTTCGTCTCCTCCTCGATCGTCATCTCGATCCCGCCGTCGAGGATGAACATCACCTGCTCGGTGTCCTCGTGCGCGTGCCACGGCACCTGCTTGCCGGGCTCGTACTGGACGCGGCAGAGCAGCACCTGCTCGCCGCCGATCGCGTGGATCCGGACGCCGTCGACGAACTCCCAGGAGTCACGCCCGTTCCAGCGTCCGGAACGGACTCGGCCTCAGGCATCGACGCCGAAGAAGCCCGCGCCCTCGTTCGACGAGAGCGCCTTCACCGAGATGTGCTCGTCGAAGATCACGCGCTTGCCGTCGCGGCGCGCCTCGCGCTTGGCCTCGAGCGCTTCGAGCACGCGGTCGGGCGTCGCGGGCATCTCCGTGACCCACACGCCGACCGCGTCGAAGATCGCGTTCGTGATCGCCGGCGGCTGCGCGTTGTTCGCCATCTCGCCGATCGCCTTGGCGCCGAACGGCCCGTCCTCGGACGGGTTCTCGAGGATGACGTTGTCGAGCTCCGGCAGGTCCTCCATCGCCGGCCCGAGATACGCGCCGAACTCGCCGCCGCGGTGCTCGGGCGAGGGGTAGTGCGGATAGCTGCTCTCGGTCAGGCCGAGACCCAGCCCCATGATCGCGCCACCTTCGATCTGCCCCTCGACGAGCGTCGGGTTGATCGCGCGGCCGACGTCGTAGACCTGCACCATCTTCAGCACGACGACCTCGCCCGTCTCGTCGTCGACCTCGACGTCCGCGACGCACGCGGCGTAGGAGATCGCCGAGTGCGGCTCGATCTCGACCTGCCCGGTCGCGTCGTCGACGTCGGCGAACGGCTTCAGCGCCGTCGAGGAGCCGCTGATCAGCTCGCCGTAGTTGTACGTCGCGGCGCCGGCCACGTCGGCGACGTTGATCTTCTTCTGCGGAGCGCCCTTCGCGGTCACCTCGCCGTTCGCGATCTCGAGGTCGCTCGCGTCGATCTCGAGCTCCTTCGACGCGATGTCGAGGATGCGCTCACGCACGCGCTCGGCGGCGAGGCGCACGGCGTTGCCGCCGATGAACGTCCCGCGCGACGCGAAGGTGCCCGTGCAGACCGCGGACGAGTCGGTGTTCGTGTTGTCCATCGTGACCCAGTCGTACGGGACGCCGAGCGCGTCGGCGACGATCTGCGTGTGCACGGTCCTCGAGCCCTGCCCGATGTCGACCGTGCCGGAGAAGACGTCGACGCGGCCGTCCGGCTTCAGCTTGATCCACGCCTGGCTGGGATCGCCGTTCTGGTTCATGCCGGTCGGGTACTCGATCGTCGCGAACCCGCGGCCGCGGTGCTTCGCCATCAGGCTCCCTCCCCGTTCAGCCGCTGCTGCGCGACGAGATGCTCGGGCAGGAGGTCGCCGGAGCGCGCCTCGGGCGTCATCTGGCGGTACTCGGCGGGCAGCTCGATGCCCACGCGTTCGGCTGCGGCCAGCGTGACCGGAACCGTGGACGGGTCTTTCAGCACGACGCCGTTGCCGCTCGTGTCGCCGATGCGGTTCGCGTTCTTCAGGCGCAGCTGCCACGGGTCGAGGCCGAGCACGTTCGCAATCCGCGTCAGATGCGTCTCGACCGCGAACGACACCGACGTGACGCCGAAGCCGCGCATCGCCGTCGTCGGGACGCGGTTCGTGAAGCAGACGAAGCCGTCGAAGCGCAGGTTCGGGATCGTGTAGGCGCCGGAGTGATGGAACGCGTGCTTCGTGACGCCGTACGGAGAGAAGCGCGCATACGCGCCGGAGTCGTGCAGCGTGACCATCCGCCGGCCGAGGATCCAGCCGTCGCTCGTGACCGCGTCCGCGATCTCGATGTGCCACGGGGCGCGGGTCGACGACGCGAGGAACTCCTCCTCGCGCGTCCAGCGCCACTTGACGGCTCGGCGCGCCTTCAGCGCGAGCAGGGCGCAGATCGTGTCGGAGGCGGTGTCGACCTTGCCGCCGAAGCCGCCGCCGACCGTGCCGCCGACGAACTTCAGCTTGTTCAGCGGCACCTCGAGGTGCGCCGCGACGACGCCCATCGAGAAGTACATCGCCTGCGTGCACGAGTAGATCGTCAGCCGGCCGCTCGCCTCGGGGACCGCGAGGCAGACCTGCGTCTCCAGCGGCATCTGCTCGATCGCCTGCGGGCGGTAGACGCCCTCGACGATCGTGTCGGCCTGCTCGAACGCCCAGTCGATGTCGCCCTTGCGCACGCGGCGGTGGTTGTACGGGCCGTAGTGGGGATAGACGTTGCCCCAGTGGTGGATCTGCGGCGCTTCGGGATCGAGCGCGAGCCGGATGTCGAAGAGCGCCGGCTTCTCGTCGAACGCGATCTCGATCGCCTCGACCGCCGCCTGCGCAGCCTCCTCCGACTCGGCCGCGACCGCCGCGATCGGCTGGCCCTTGTAGCGAACCTCGCCGTCGGCGAGCAGCGGCTCGTCGCCGGGAACGCCGAGCCCTTCGAGGTGCCCGTAGACGTTCCGCGGCACGTCGGCGGCGGTGATGATCGCGTGCACGCCCTTCAGCGCCTCGGCCTTCGACGTGTCGAGCTTCGTGATCGCCGCGTGATGGTGCGGCGAGCGAAGCGCCTTCACCCAGAGCGTGCGGCCGACGCGGACGTCGTCGACGTACTGCGTCCGTCCGGTGACGTGGCCGACGCCGTCGTAGCGCGGAAGCCGTGCGCCGACGGCCTTCATGCCGGGCTCCCCTTGACGAGCACGTCGGGCTCGCCCTCCCGGCGCCGGCAGGTCCTCGACGGGCTCGACGTCGCCGCGCGACGCCGCCATCACCGCGTCGACGATCTTCACGTAGCCGGTGCAGCGGCAGTAGTGGCCGCCCAGCGCCTCCAGCACCTCGTCGCGGTCGACCGCGCCGCCCTTGCGCTCGATCAGCGCGGTCGCGGCGACGATCATCCCGGGCGTGCAGAAGCCGCACTGCGCGGCGTAGTGGTCGTGGAACGCGGCCTGCACGGGCGAGAGCGCTCTCGGCCTCGCCGAGGCCCTCGAGCGTCGTGATCGTTGCACCCGTCGACCGTTGCCACGGCCGTCAGGCACGACCGGCGCGGCTCGCCGTCGACGAGGACGGTGCACGTGCCGCAGCCGCCCTGCTGGCAGCCGGCCTTCGGGCTCATGATCTCGAGCTCCTCGCGCAGGACGTGCAGCAGCGCGGTCAGCGGCGGGCTCGTGATCTCGTGCTCGATCCCGTTGACGGTCAGCGTCATCAGCTCCCCACTTCCTCGAGTGCGCGACGGACGAGCACGACCAGCATCTTGCGGCGGTACTCGGCGGTGGCGACGGCGTCGTCGACGGGATCGACGTCCTTCAGGACGTCCTCGGCGTTGCGGCTCTGCTCGACGGTGCGGGCGCGCACGGCCGACGGGCCCGACGCCGGACACGCCGACGCGAAGACCGTCGCCGTTCGAGCAGACCGCGACGTTCGCGATCGCATAGGAGTGCGCGTGCCGGCGGCGCAGCGTCTGCGCCGACCACGAGCCCGACGGCTTGTCGTACTCGATCTCCAGCACCAGCCGGCCCGTCCGGTCACCGGCGAGGAAGTCCTCGACGGGTTCGGTGCGCTCGCCGCCCTTGCCGTCCGAGCGGACCCGCGCGCCGAGCGCGATCAGCGGCGCGCCGAGATCGCCCTTCTGCCCGCCGAGGCCGCCCGAGCGCGCAGAGGTTGCCGCCGACCGTCGCGGCCGCGCGCACCTCGAGGTCGGCCGACCTGCTCCGCGAAGCGCGCGAGCAGCCCGTCGACCTTCGGCGAGCGCCGCGACGGGCACCATCGCCCCGATCCGGACGACGTCGCCGTCGGTACGGAGCTCGTCGAGGCCGCTGCGGTGCAGGAGCAGAGCACGTGTCGGCTTCAGCCGGCCGGCCGCGATCTCGGGCATGAGAATCGTGCCGCCCGCGAACACGGTGATGCCGTCGCCGTCGCCGAAGAGCTGGACCGCCTCGTCGGCGGAGCTCGGAACGAGCGTTTCCGCAGCCATAGCCGATTCTATGTCGGGCACGGCGGCCCGCGTCAAACGGCTGTCGCGCTTCCCGCTACGCTCCGAGCGTGCCGTTTGCCTCGATCGACGAGCTCGAATCGGCGCTCGCCGGAGCGTCGTATCTCCCGGACCGCGGGCTCGCGACGGCGCTCTACCTCTCGCTGAAGCTCGAGAAGCCGCTGCTGCTGGAAGGGCGAAGCGGGCGTCGGCAAGACCGAGGCCGCGAAGGCGATCGCGCAGGCACTCGGCGCGCGCGTGATCCGCCTGCAGTGCTACGAGGGCCTCGACGTCGCGCACGCCGTGTACGAGTGGAACTACGCGCGGCAGCTGCTGCACATCCGGGCGGCCCAGGCGGGAACGGTCGACGAGTCGGAGCTCTTCGGCCCGGAGTTCCTGATCCGGCGGCCGCTGCTGGAGGCGGTCGAGGCGGAGGAGCCGGTCGTGCTCCTGATCGACGAGATCGACCGCGCCGACGAGGAGTTCGAGGCGTTCCTGCTCGAGGTGCTGTCGGACTTCCAGATCACGATCCCCGAGCTCGGCACGATCGAGGCGAAGCAGCGTCCCTACGTGATCCTCACCTCGAACCGGACGCGCGAGCTGCACGACGCGCTCAAGCGCCGCTGCCTCTTCCACTGGATCGGCCACCCGTCGCTCGAGCGGGAGATCGAGATCGTGAAGCTGCGCGTGCCCGGCGTTCCGGAGCGGCTCGCGGCCGAGGCGGCCGCGTTCGTCGCGGAGCTGCGCCTGCTCGACCTGCAGAAGCCGCCGGGGCTCGCGGAGACGATCGACTGGGCGCAGGCGCTGACGGCGCTCGGCCAGCAGGAGCTCGACGTGGAGAACGTGGAGACGACGCTCGGGTCGGTGCTCAAGTACCACGAGGACCTGCTCTCCGTCCGTGACGAGACGCTGGCCGGGCTCGTCGCCAAGTGCCCGTGCCCGCTAGCGCGGTCGTCAGGCACATCGTCACCTTCGGCCGCGTGCTGCGCGAGGCCGGGCTCGAGGTCGGGCCGGGACGCGTGTCCGACGCGCTCAAGGGTCTCGACGCGGTCGAGCTCGCGCGGCAGGACGACGTCTACTGGACGCTCCGGCAGACGCTCGTGTCGCGGCGCGAGGACATCGAGGCGTTCGATCGCGCCTTCCACGCCTGGTTCCTCGGCGCCGCCGTGCAGCCGGAGGCGCCGCGACGAAGCCGCCGCCGTCCCGCGGCGAGCGCCGCAAGGGAGCCCCGCCCGGCCCAGGTCCGGAGATCGACGGCGGCGAGACGAGGCTCGGAACCTGGAGCGAGCAGGAGCTGCTGCGCACGAAGGACTTCGCCGCGATGACGCCCGAGGAGTTCGCGCGCGCGAAACGGCTGATCCAGGCGATCGCGGTCGCGCGCCCGCAGCGGCGGACGCGACGCCTCCGCCGCGACTCGAAGGGTCACGCGCTCGACGTGCGCGGGCTCGTGCGCGCATCGCTCGCGACAGGGGGCGATCCCGTCGAGCGCACATTCCGCAGCCGCAAGGAGGCGCCGCGCAAGCTCGTGCTGATCCTCGACGTCTCGGGCTCGATGGAGGCGTACGCCCGTGCGCTGCTGCTCTACCTGCACGCGGCGCGCGGCTCGGGACGCGGCGTCGAGACGTTCGCGTTCGGCACGCGGCTGACGCGGCTGACGCCGGAGCTCGGCGCCCGCAATCCCGAGACGGCGTTCGAGGCGGCGGCCGCGCGCGTGCAGGACTGGTCGGGCGGCACGCGCATCGGCGCGTCGCTGAAGGCCTACAACGACGAGTGGGGCCGGCGCTCGCTGACGCGCGGCGCCGTCGTCGTCATCCTCTCGGACGGCTGCGAGCGTGGCGACGCCGAGCTCGCCGGCCGGGAGATGGAGCGGCTCGCGCGCCAGGCCTTCGCCGTCGTCTGGGTGAACCCGCTCAAGGGCCACGCCGACTACGAGCCGCTCGCGGGCGGCATGCGCGCCGCGTTGCCGTACGTCGATCGGTTCCTCGCGGGGCACGACGTCGCCAGCCTCGAGAGCCTCGGAAGTGTCCTCGGCGGCATCGAACGGAGGCACGCAGCATGACGCTCGGCCACAACCGCATCCGCCACACGGTCGTCTTCACGCCCAGGCACGCCGCCGGGTCGCCCGAGGAGGCGGACTTCCTCGCCGCGGCCGCGGGCCTGGCCGCGATCCCCGGCGTCGAGGCGTTCGAGATCCTCCGCGAGACGAGCCCGAAGAACGGCTACCGGTTCGGCATCTCGATGGAGTTCGCGGACGCCGCGGCGTACGCCGCCTACAACGAGCATCCGGATCACGTTCGCTTCGTGCAGGACCGCTGGCTCCCCGAGATCGAGGACTTCCTCGAAATCGACTACGAGCCTCGACGCCTGTTAGGTTCGGCGCACTTTTCCGAAGGAGGGCGCATGGCGATCGCAGTGCATTCCGAGAAGCTGCGCGAGCTCGTCGACGAGAACGCGGAGCTCGAGCAGGTCGCGACGGGCTTCACGTTCACCGAAGGCCCGATCTGGCATCCGGACGGGTACCTGCTCTTCTCCGACATGCCGGGCGATGTCCGGCGGAAGTACACGCCCGGCCAGGGAGTCGAGGAGGTGATGCGACCGAGCTTCAAGTGCAACGGCATGACGCTCGACGCCAACCTCGACCTGATCGTCTGCGAGCACGTCACGAGCGCGCTCTGGAAAGAGCGGCGCGACGGCTCGCGAGAGCTACTCGCCTATCACTACGAGGGCAAGTACCTGAACAGCCCCAACGACGTCTGCGTGCGCTCCGACGGGTCGATCTACTTCTCCGACCCGTGGTACGGGCGCTTCCCCGGGTTCGGCATCGAGCGCGAGCGAGAGCTGGGCTGGCAGGGCGTCTTCCGGATCCCACCCGGCGGCGGCCCGAGCGACGTCGAGCTGGTCGTCGACAAGAACGAGTTCGAGATGCCGAACGGCGTCTGCTTCTCGCCGGACGAGTCGCTCGTCTACATCAACGACACGCCGCGGGCTCACATCAAGGTGTACGACGTGAACGCGGACGGCACGTTCTCGAACGGCCGGATGTTCTTCGAGGGAATCGGCTCGGGCGTGATCGAGGAGGGGATTCCGGACGGGATGAAGTGCGACGAGCGCGGCAACATCTGGGTCACCGGACCCGGCGGCGTCTGGGTGATCTCGGCCGAGGCCGAGCACCTCGGCGTGATCAACGTCCCGGAGAACACCGGCAACATGACGTGGGGCGGCGACGACTGGCGCACCCTGTTCATCCCGAGCTCGACGTCCCTGTACGCGATCCGCACCAAGGTCGGCCCGCGTCACGAGCCCTACATGCCCTAGGAGGATTTGCGATGGACCCGATCGACCCGAAGGCTGCGGCCATGATCATCCAGGACCTGCAGAACGACGTCATCATCGAGGGCGGCGCGTTCGCCGACTCGGGAGCACCCGCGCACGCGACGAGCCAGAACGTCGTCGAGAACGTCAAGGACCTCGCTGCCGCCGCGCGCAAGGCCGGAGTGCCGGTGATCCACATCTGGTACATCGTCGAGCAGGGCGCGCCCGGCCTGAAGCAGAACGCGCCGCTCTTCCAGGGCGTCAAGGATGCGAATGCGCTGGTGCGCGGCAGCTGGGGTGCCGCGCCGGCGGAAGGCCTCGAGCCGCAGGAGGGCGACCACGTCGTCGAGAAGATGCGGATGAACGGCTTCTACAACACGAGGCTCGACATCCTGCTGCGCGGGCTCGGCGTCGAGACGCTGATCATCACCGGCGCCTGGACGAACATGTCGATCGAGCACACCGCCCGCCACGCCGCCGATGCCGGCTATCGCGCGGTCGTCGCCTCGGACGGCACCTCGACGGTCGACGACGAGTGGCAGAACGTGGCCCTGAACTACGCGATGCAGAACGTCGCGAGCGTGGGCACCTGCGCCGAGATCGCCGGCGCGTTCGGAGGCTGAGCGGGTAGGTTCGAGCCATGATCGTCGAGCAGCGCGACTACCACGTCTTCACCGGGAAGCTGCGCGAGCTCGTGACGCTCTACGAGACCGAAGGGATCGCGCTCCAGCAGGAGCACCTCGGCCGGCTCGTCGCCGCGTTCACGACCGACATCGGGGCGCTCTCGACGTACACGAGCATGTGGGCCTACGAGAGCCACGCGGAGCGCGAGCAGCGCCGCGACCGGCTCCAGGCCGACGAGCGGTGGGTCGCCTTCCTCGCGAAGATCCAGCCGCTCATCCACACGCAGGTGAACCGGATCCTGGTGCCGACTTCGTTCTCCCCGCTGCGCTGATGGGGTCGCTCGACGGCAAGGTCGCGATCGTCACGGGCGGGTCGCAGGGGATCGGGAAGGCGATCGCGCAGGGGCTCGCGCGCGAAGGTGCGCGGATCGTCATCGCCGACCTCGCCCGCGCCGAGGAGGCAGCGGCGGAGTACGACGGCGGCGTCGGCCTCACCGTCGACGTCGCGTCCGAGGAGGACACGCAGCGGCTGGCCGCCGAGGTGCGCGAGCGCTGCGGCGGGATCGACGTCCTCGTCAACAACGCCGGTCTCTACGCGTCGCTGCAGATGCGGCCGTTCGACCAGATCCCACTCGAGGAGTGGCGCCAGGTGATGGACGTGAACGTCGCCTCGATGTTCCTGACCGCGAAGGCGGTCGTGCCGGTGATGCGGGAGCAGCGGCGGCGGCAAGATCGTGAACATCTCGTCCGGTACGCCCTTCCGCGGCGTTCCCTTCCTGCTCCACTACGTCACGTCGAAGGGCGCGATCGTGGCCTTCACGCGCGCGCTCGCGAAGGAGCTGGGCAAGGACAACGTGCTCGTCAACTGCGTCGCGCCGGGGTTCACGATGAGCGAGGGCGTGAAGCAGAACCCCGAGGTCGTCGAGAAGCTGCGCGACGTCTCGGTCGCGGCGCGGACGCTCCAGCGCGACCAGGAGCCGGAGGACGTCGTCGGCGCCGTCGTCTACCTCGCCGGGCCGCAGTCGGACTTCGTGACCGGGCAGACGATCGTGATCGACGGCGGCCAGTACTTCCATTGATGCTGCGCCTGACCCAGCATCCGGACGGCGTCACGACCGAGCCCGGCGACCGCGTGGTCTACGACGTCGAGCGGGACGAGGCTCACTACGGCGCCGCCCACGTCGACGGGCACGCGCTCGTGTGGGAGCTGACCGAGCGGCCCGAAGGCGGACTGGCTGCTTCGCTGCGACCGGGTCGACTTCCCGCCCGGCGGCGTCGCGTACCGGCACACGCATCCCGGCCCCGGCTTGCGCGTCCTGCTGAAGGGCAGGATCCGGATCGAGACGCAGGGCGAGTCGCACGAGTACGGCCCGCTCGAGTGGTGGTACGAGACGGGCCCCGACCCCGTCTTCGCCGCCGCCTCCGAGACACGAGGAGACGGCGTTCGTCCGCGTCCTCGTCCTGCCGGCCGAGTGGGCCGGGAAGCGGACGATCGCGTACGTCGATCCGGCGGACGAGGAGAAGCCGAAGCTCCAGCGGGCGCGGATCTACCTCGAGCAGCCCCTGTGAGCCGCAGCGGCGGGCAGAGCTGCTCGTCGACCAGCTCGCCGTCCACGGCGTCGACACCCTCTTCTGCGTGCCCGGCGAGAGCTACCTGCGAGGTGCTCGACGCGCTGCACGAGTCGCCGCTGCGGCTGATCACGTGCCGCCACGAGGCCGGCGCGGCGAACATGGCCGACGCATACGGAAAGCTCACCGGCCGGCCCGGCGATCTGCATCGTCACGCGCGGCCCGGGTGCGACGCACGCGTCCGTCGGCGTGCACACCGCGTTCCAGGACTCGACGCCGCTGATCCTGCTCGTCGGCCAGGTCGGCCGGGACATGGTCGACCGGGAGGCGTTCCAGGAGGTCGACTACCGCGCCATGTTCGGCGGGCTCGCAAAGTGGGTCGCGCAGATCGACCGCGCCGAGCGCGTGCCGGAGTACCTCTACCGTGCCTTCACGACCGCCACGTCCGGGCGGCCCGGGCCGGTCGTGCTCGCGCTGCCGGAGGACATGCAGACGGACGACGTCGAGGCGGAGGACGCGCAACCGTACGCGCCGGTGCCGGCTCACCCGGGCGCGGACGACCTCGCGCGCCTGCGGGAGCTGCTCGCCGGCGCGAAGCGGCCGTTCGCGATCGTGGGCGGCGGCGGCTGGACGCAGCAGGCGGCGGACGGACTTCCTCGCCTTCGCGGAGGCGAACGAGCTCCCCGTCGGGGCCTCGTTCCGCCGCCAGGACTACATCGACAACGCCTCGCGCGTCTACGCCGGTCACGTCGGCATCGGCCCCGACCCGAAGCTCGCGGCACGCGTGCGCGACGCCGACCTGCTGCTCGTCGTCGGCGCGCGCCTCGGCGAGTGCGACGACCAGCGGCTACACGCTCGTCGAGCCCGGCCGGCAGCGCCAGACGCTCGTCCACGTCCACGCCGCCGCGGAGGAGCTCGGCCGCGTGTACCAGCCGGCGCTCGGGATCGTGTCCGGCTCGCCCCAGTTCGCCGCCGCGGCGCGGGCGCTCGAGCCGGTCGACTCGTCGGCCTGGCGCGGGGAGACCGAGCAGGCGCACGCCGACCACCTCGCGAGCCTGCAGCACTCGGCCGGCCCCGGGGACCTGCAGATGGGCGAGGTGATGGCGTGGCTGCGCGAGCGGCTGCCGGACGACGCGATCCTCACGAACGGCGCCGGCAACTTCTCGGTCTGGGCGCACCGCTTCTACGAGTTCCGCCGCTTCGGGACGCAGCTCGCGCCGACGAGCGGCGCGATGGGTTACGGCGTGCCTGCCGCGGTCGACGGCGAAGCTGCTCCACCCGGATCGCGTCGTCGTGTGCTTCGCCGGCGACGGCGACTTCCTGATGAGCGGCCAGGAGCTCGCGACCGCCGTCCAGTACGAGCTGCCGATCGTCGTGCTGGTCGTCAACAACGGCATGTACGGGACGATTCGGATGCACCAGGAGCGGCACTACCCCGGCCGCGTCTCCGGCACCGACCTCGTCAACCCGGACTTCGCCCGCTACGCGGAGGCGTTCGGCGGCCACGGGGAGGTGGTCGAGCGCACGGAGGAGTTCGCGCCCGCGTTCGAGCGGGCGCTCGAGTCGGGCCGGCCGGCGGTGATCGAGCTGCGCGTCGACCCGGAGGCGATCACGCCGCGGAAGTCGCTGACCGAGATCCGTGCAGACGCGTCTGCGCGGTTCGTGACCACGAACTATCGTAAGACTTCTGCCGGTATTCGTCACATTCTTCTGATTCTCACGCACATACTTTTGCTTGACAAGTACAGAAGCACGTGTGAGTGTTGACCCGCGCGCGGGTGTACGTGCGCTCAGGCGGCCACGGCCGAAATGGGGAGGACACAATGTTGCACTTGCATCGACGCATTCCGCTGGGACGCGGGGTCGGCTTGGCCTGCGGCGCCCTGTCGCTCGTGGCGCTGATCGCCGCCAGCACGGCGTTTGCCGCCGACACGGTCCGTCCCGTCGTCGACGTGGCGACGCTCACGCCGAGTGTCGCGGACGGAAACAACAACTGGCGCTTCGGACCGGCGACGCTCAACCTTTCCGCGACCGACGACGTCGCGGTGACGAAGTTCCAGTATTCGCTCGACGGGGGCGTCACCTACATCGACGTTCCGGTCACGCCCGGCCCGTCGGTCAACGCCACGGTGTCGATCACCCAACAGGGCAACACGACCGTCCGGTACCGGGCCGTCGACAGCTCCGGAAACGAATCGCTGGGGGTCAGCGTGGCAACGACCCTGAACCAGCCGTCCGCCGTGGGCGCGACCGGCGTCCGGCTTTCAGAGCACCACGGGCCGCGCGGCCGGCGATGTTCTGGTCATCGACACGGGCGCCAACCAGGAGACGGCGACGATCGCGAGTGTCCCCACGCCGGCACCCCCCTCGCCGAACCCGAACGTGCTGCTGACCGCACCGCTGACCATCGCGCACGCGGCTGGTGCCGCGGTGTCCGCAACGCCGCCCTACAGAACCATCGCGGTCCTGATCGACAGCTTTGCACCGCTGCCGAACTGGGCGACACTGGCCACGACGCTCCAGAGCGCCGCGGCCGTCCCGGGCGCCACGGAGATTCGGCTCGCCAGCACGACCGGCCGCGCGGCCGGCGAGGTGCTGGTCGTCGACCAGGGTGCGAACGCCGAGACGGTGACGATCGCGAGCATCGTGACGCCTGCTCCCGCGGCCCCTGCGGCGAACGTCGTGCTGGCGAGTGCCCTGACGAAGACGCACCTGACCGGTGCCGGCGTCTACGTGCCGGCGATCGTGGGCGGGACGATCCTCCAATCCAGGACGCTGAGCCCGTTCGTCCTCACCGACCCGCGTCGTCGTGACGCGACGGACACGGTGTCGAACGGCGCGGGCGGCTCGGCAATTCGGCGCATGACGGTGGACGGCGAGTTCGTGATCCCGAAGGTCCTGCAACTGAACAGGCTGACCGTCGGTCGGCACGTGCAGACCGTGGCGCCGCAGGACGCCGCCGGGAACGTGGCCAAGTACACCAACACGTTCGTGATCACGACCTCGTTCGCCGACCTCGCGGCGGTGATCGACCAGTACGCGACCAACGGGCTGCGGACGACGCTGAACGGCGCGCAGGCAGTGGGCGCAACCGGCCTCCGGCTCGCAACCCCGTTCGGCTTCCGGGCGGGCCAGAGCCTCGTGGTCGACACGGGCGACAACCAGGAGACCGTGACGATCGCGACGGCGCCGACCCCACCGCCGACGGTCAACACGACGCTGTCGGCAGCCGCTACGGCGGGTGCGACCGAGGTCCGGCTGGCGAACTACACGACGGCGACGACCGGCGGGCCGAACGCGCCCACGGTCAACGGCCCGGTCGCGGGTCAGCCGATCGTGCTCGACACGGGCGCGAACCAGGAGCTCATCTCGGTCAAGAGTCACATCGTGCCGCTGCCGGCGGCGCCGGCACCCAACGTGATCCTGAACGCGCCACTGACGAAGGACCACGCGGCCGGGACGGCCACGTCGCTGGTGAACGTGATCCTGAGCGCACCGCTGACCAAGGCGCACGCCAGTGGCGCCGCCGTCGTGAATCCGCGGCCGTTCATCTCCGCAGACACTGCGGCGGCGCTGAAGGCGCTGCTCACGCAGGCCCAGGACGCAGCGGCGGGCGGTAAGCCCAAGGTCGCCGCCGAGGCGCTCCACCTGTTCAAGGAAGCGGTCGCGGAGCAGGTGAAGCCCGAGACGGAGGACGAGGGCGACAAGGACGAGAGGAGGCCGAAGGCCGAGGCGAAGGCATCGCGGGACGCGCTGATCAGCGCTGCCGAGGCCCTGCTCGACGAGCTGAAGGGCCGTACGGTCGACACGGCTGGTACCGGCGTGACGGTCGGGCCGGCGGACCCGGGCGACCAGGCACTGCGAGTGTTCTGGAACCCGACCTCGTTCGTGGCCAACCCGCTGGCGACGTACAAGGTGCTCGTGAACGGGCGCTCGGGCGGCTTCCGACACCAGTCGATCGTCGACATGGAGGCGATGTTCCAGAAGCTCGGTGCCGAGAACGGCTTCGACGTCGATATCTGGGACCCCAACATCAACCAGGGACCCGGGCGGCAGGCCCCCGAGGGCGTCTCGCTGACGACGAACCCGTTCCTCGATCTGGCCACGCTGAGCCAGTACAAGACGATCGTGTTCGACTCGACCGTCGGTCTGAACGCGGCGGGCCTGAGCTTCACCGAGTTCACGAACCTCCAGGCGTACATCCGCGCCGGCGGCGGCTTCGTCGCGATCCACGGCGCCATCGACTCGATGCAGAACGTCCCCTGGTACATGGACCTGGCCGGCGCCGGCTTCACCAACCACGGGGGCAACTCCGCCGGGATCCTGATCGACACCGAATCGGGCGGCCACGTGGAGCTCGATCAACGCCGACCGGGGCAGCGCGGCCACCAGCGCCATCCCGGACCGGTTCTTCACGGTCGAGGAGCTGTACAACACGAACCGCGACCCGGTCGCGCTCGGGATCGTGCACCCGCTCGTGTACGAGAACGAGGACTCGCTCGTCGGTCAGCTCGGCTACAGCGTCGGCGCGCTACACAACAGCGACAAGCACGCGATGGTGTGGTGTCGCAACTTCGACGGCGGCCGCTCGTTCAGCTCCACCCTCGGCCACAGCTGGCAGTTCGCGACCGAGGCGTGGTACCAGCAGATGATGCTGGCCGCGGTCGAGTGGACCGCGGGTGTCGGCGAGCTCAACTGCGTGACCTACACGGAGGTCGCCGACCTGCTGGCCGCGGCGGTCGCTGCGGGTGACATCAGCAGCGACGAGGCCGCGGTGTTGAGCGGGCTGCTCGCCGACGCGAAGGCCGCCTTCGACCTGGACGACTACGAGCAGGCGAAGGTGGAGCTCGAGAAGTTCGTCGAGCAGACGAAGACGCTGCACGCCGATCAGCTCACGCTCAAGGGCAAGGAGCTGATCGACTGGGCGAAGGGCATCGAGTAGCACCACGAGCCCCCGACAGGCCCCGGTGGACACCCTCGCCGGGGCCTTGCCCGGCCCAACACGTCGGAGACGTACGTAGGAAAGTCACAGATCTGCGCGGTATTCGGCAGACTTTTTGTTGGCAACCGACAAAAGTCGCTTGTTTTTTCGCAAAAGACCATCTAATCTCGCGCCGACCCGGCACGTTCGCCGGAACAAGCCTGAAGAAGAGGAGCCTTCCATGCAGCCGCAGCAGGGGTACCTCCGGAAGCTGACACGACTCGGTTTCGGCCTGATCGTCCTCGCAGCGCTGACGCTGCCAACGACGGCCTCCGCGGTCTTCAACGCGGGCCAGGCGACCACCGCGCCGAAGTACAGGGTGCTGATCGTGACGTCCGGGATCAAGAAGGACGGCGGTCTGAACGAAGCCGGCATCCGCGCGATCAAGGCAATCGGCAAGGAAACCGCCGCGAACAGCAAGTTCTCGGTCTTCGTCGCGAGCAACGCGGAACAGATCAACGACCAGTTCACCGAGACGAATCTGGCGAAGTACCGCGCCATCATCTTCCTCACTGCTGCGGGAGACCTGCTCAACGACGGGCAGAGAGCCGCGTTCGAGAGCTACTTCCACAACGGCGGCGGCTTCCTCGGGATCGGCTCAGCGGTCGAGACCGAGCCCAACTGGCAGTTCTACACCGACATCCTGGGGGCACGGTCGTCCGGCAAGACGGACGTCCAGTCGGCGACGATCAAGGTCGCCGACCGCGTTCACGACGCGTCGAAGAACCTGCCCGCGTACTGGAACCGGACCGACGCTTGGTACAACTTCACGGCGAACGTCCGAGGCGTCTCACACGTCCTCGCGACGGTGGTCGAGGATCCGTTCGGCCCGCAGCCGCAGGGCCAGGTCCTCGACGGAATCGCGGGCGGCACGATGGGTGCCGACCATCCGGTCGTCTGGTGCAAGGACTTCAAGGGCGGCCGCTCCTTCTATACCGCGCTCGGAAACACCGCGGGCAGCTTCGACGAGGCCGCCTTCAGGAGCCATCTCGAAGGCGCGATCGACTGGACGGCCGGCGCATCCGACCGCGTCTACAGCGACTGCGGCGCCACCGTGCTGGCGAACTACCAGCAGACCAAGATCAGCGCGCCGCCGAACCTGAGCGAGCCGATCGGCTTCGACCAGCTCCCCGACGGCCGCGTCATCCAGACCGACCGTCGCGGCGGCATCCGCCTGCACGACCAGGCGACCGGGACGACGACGATTCTCGCGACCATCCCGGTCTACACCGTCAACGAGGACGGCCTCTACGGCCCCGCGATCGACAACGACTTCGCCACCAATAAGTGGGTCTATCTCTACTACTCGCCGCCGACGGTGCAGGACGTCAAGCTGTCGGACGGCTCGATCGTCACGCAGACGACGCCGCTCAACGCAGCGCCGAACACGGGCGCCAGCTTCACCGTTTGGGACCCGTGGGTCGGCTACTTCCAGCTGTCCCGCTTCAAGTTCGTCGACGCCGCCGCCGGCGTGCCGGCGCACCTCGACCTGAGCTCTGAGCAGCAGATCCTGCGGGTCACGAACAACCGCGGCGCCTGCTGCCACGTCGCCGGCGACATCGACTTCGACAAGCACAACAACCTCTGGATTCCCACCGGCGACGACAGCCCCGCCGGCGGCGGCAACTCGGGCGGCTTCTCGCCGTTCAACGACATGAAGACGGACGAGGCCCAGACGGTGCGCGTGAACAACGCCACTGGGGGGACGTTCACGCTGACCTTCAACGGCCAGACGACGAGCCCGCTCGCGTTCAACTCGACGGCCGCGCAGATCGTCTCCGCGCTGCAGGCGTTGAGCACCGTCGGCCCCGGCAACGCCACGGCCACCGGTGGGCCCGTCAACACGGCGAACGTGACCGTCACGTTCCGCGGATCGCTCTCGGAGGCCGACCAGCCGCAGCTGACCGGCGACGCCAGCGGCCTGACGGGCACCAGCACGCCGACGCTCGTGTTCAACACGACGACCGCAGGGCGGACTCTGGTTCGCACCGCACGTCGACTCGCGCCGGTCCGTCGCTGAACACGAACGACCTGCGCGGCAAGCTGCTGCGGATCCGCGTCAAGGACGCGGACATCGCACCGGCCGACGCCAACCACGCCGATTTCGGCGCCGGCGGGGCGTACACGATCCCGTCCGGCAACCTTTTCCCGCTCGTCGCGGGCGGGCCGCAGGCGAAGACGCGGCCGGAGATCTATGCGATGGGCTTCCGGAACCCGTTCCGGGTCCAGGTCGACGAGAACGACGTCGCATACATCAGCGACTACTCGCCCGACTCCCAGACGCCGCAGCAGTTCCGCGGGCCGGCGGGGACGGGCCGGTACCAGATCGTCCGTCAGCCGGCCAACTACGGCTGGCCGATCTGTTACAAGACCGACCTGCCGTACTACCGGTGGAACTTCAACACCTCGCAGCCGCTCGATTCGCCTCCGGCGCCGTTCGACTGCGCCGCCGCGTCGATCCCCAACACCTCGCACTGGAACCTCGAGGGCGGGCCGGCGGTCGAGCCGGGGCGGGCCCAGACTCCGCCCATCACCGAGCCGGACATCTGGTACTCGTACCGGGACAACAACGCGACCGCCCCGCTCGGGACGCCGTGCTTCGGCTACTACGGGCCGAACGCGCTGACCGATCCACCTGCGCCGGGCTCGACGACACCGTGTCCGCGCCTGTTCCCGGAGCTGTTCACGGGCGGAGTGGGACCGCACGGGATCGCGAAGTACACGTACGACCCGGCGAACCCGAGCACGAAGAAGTTCCCGCCCTACTACGACGACTCCGTCATCCTGGGCGAGTTCACGCAGGACACGCTGCGGGAGATGAAGCTCGACTCCCAGAACCGCGTGTTCAAGATCAACTCGTTCCTGAACTGCGGGCAGTTCGGCACCAGGCCGCCGACGAGCCCGTTCGAGTGCGACAACCCGATGGACCTGCAGTGGGGCGCGGACGGCGCCTTCTACCTGCTCACGTACGGCGACTCCTTCTTCGGCATCAACCCCGACGCGGGCATGTACAAGTGGGAGTACGTCAAGGGGACGCGGGCACCCGTGGCCGTCCTCACCACCGACAGGACCGACGGCCCACTGCCGTTGACGGTCAACTTCTCGAGCGCGGGCTCGAACGACGCCGATCCGGGCGACTCGATCTCGTTCGAGTGGGACTTCGGCGACGGCACCGCGCACTCGCTCGACCCGAACCCGAGTCACACGTACACGGCCCGCGGGCGCTACACGGCGGTGCTGACCGTCACCGACTCGTCGGGCATGAGCACGTCGACGAGCACCATCATCACGGCCGGTAACACGAGCCCGACGGTGGTCGTGAACACGCCGGTCGCGGGCGGCACGTTCGCCTTCGGCGACGGCATCCCGTTCTCCGTCACGGTGACCGACCCCGAGGACGGGCCGATCAACTGCGCCGAGGTGCAGGCGACGTTCGTCCTCGGCCACGACACGCACGGCCACGCCGAGACGACCGTGCCGGGCTGCTCCGGCGTATTGCCCACGGACGCGGAGGACGTCTCGCACGGCGGCAACGTGTTCGGTGTGGTCAGCGCGACCTACACCGACCACGGCGTCGGGCACGACAACGTCCAGACGCTGAGCACGACCGCACAGGTGCAGATCCGCCAAAAGCACCAGGAGGTCGAGTTCGTGGTCAACCAGTCCGGCACGAATACGGCCACGAACAACGACGGTGGCCCAGGCGCACCGCCGAGCCCGGGCGTGCACCGCGGCAGCCTCGTCGGCCGGTGACTGGGTCCAGCTCAACGGGCCGTTCAACCTGCTGAACATCGACTTCGTGACGTTCCGAGTCGCGGACGCGGGCGGCGGCCGCACCGCGGGATCGCCGCTGGCGGCGATCGAGGTCCATCAGGACTGCGCTCACCGGGCCGATCGTGCAGACGTACAACCTCGTTTCGACAGGCGGTACGGCCGTGTGGACGAGCCAGACGTTCCCGATCTCGCTCTCGGGCACGCACGAGTTGTTCTTCGTGTTCCGCACGGTCACCGATGGCTCCACCGGCAACAACCTGTTCAACCTGAACTGGGCCGAGTTCGTCGGGCCGGGGATAGGCCAGCCATAGCCAGGAACGACCCAAGGCCCGGAGGGGCAAGGAGGAGGATGAAATGACCGAACCACAGAGGCTCACCCGGAGGCGGTTCCTTGGCACCGCGGCCGCGGGCTCGCTCGCGGTCGCCGGGCTCGGGGCACTCGCGCCGAGGGCGCTGAGCGGAGCGTCGCCGCAAGCAGTCGGCGAGCGGCTCGTGCCGCCCGGCAAGCTCGCGCTCCAGCAGTTCTCGCTCCGCGACGCGGTGACGCGCCGCGGGATCGCGGCGAGCAACGCCGCGGGCCTCGCGCCGACGATGGGCTACCTCGGGGGACCGAACTTCCCCGACGACCCGACCGACCTCGGGCCGCTCGTGCCGCTGCCCGGCGGCTTCGCCGAGGTGTTCGAGTACCTCGCCTCGGTCGGCTACAAGGGCTTCGAGTTCTTCCAGTTCAGCCAGGGCGTGAACGGCGCGATCACTACGCAGGAGATCCGCACCGCGCTCGACAATGCCGGCCTGCGGTCGATCGGCTCGCACACCGGCAGCATCGGGAACCTGTTCAACCCGACGACCAAGGCGCAGCAGCTCGAGATCGCGTCGATCCTCGGCCATACCCTGCTCGGCGCCGCCGGCGACCCGAGCGGTCGCGACACGCTGTCCGACAGCCCGACGAACCCGAACCAGATCGGGTGGCAGACGGCGGCCGACCGCGCGAATGCGATCGTCGCCGAGCTCACCCCGCTCGGGATGAAGTGGTACTGGCACCCGGAGCAGAACTCCTGCCGATTCTTCAACGACCCGGCGCACCCGGAGCTCTCGACCGTCCGCCGCATCGACTGGTGGGCGGAGAACGTGCCCGGCTCGTTCTTCGAGCCCGACATCCTGCACGGCCTCGCGAGCCGGCATCGCTTCCCTGCGCCCGACGGGTCGAGGTGGGACTTCTACGGGTTCTGGACGACGAACGCGCACCGCATCATCGGCTGGCACGCGAAGGACGGCACGCGGATCGTTCCGGCCACGGGGCCGGGCGTGAACCCGTTCACGCAGACGATCCAGCGGACGCCGACCTTCACCGACGCGATCGTCGCGCTCGAGGGATCGATCGGGATCGGCTACCCCGTCGACCCCGATCCGGCGGTGCCCGGGTTCAAGAAGCTCTTCCAGGACGTCGGTGCCAAGGGCTCGCACTACGTGTTCGTCGAGAGCGACAGCGGGCCTGGCCCGGCCACCGATCTGGGGCGGTCGCTCCGCCACGCGAAGATCAGCGCCCAGAACCTGCTCGGTCTCCGCGGCGGTACGAGCGCCAAGCACGAGTCGAGCTCCTCCGAGGAGTCGCCGTTCGAGAGCGAGGCCGAGGTCGGCTAGGCGGCTGATCCTCATGGGCGAGAGCGGGAGCGTCAAGAGCTGGCGCGCCCGCTCCCTCGCCCTGCTCGCCGCCTGTCTCGCCGCGCTCGCCGCGGTCGACGGCGCGGTCGCGCACGGTGACCCGTCGAGCCACTACCTCGAGACGGACTCGCTTTACCCCGGCTTCGCCAACCGGCCGTCGCAGCCGGTCGAGCTCCAGCTGCTCGGTCTGCTGCGGGCCGCGGAGAAGCTCGGCTACCCGATCAAGGTCGCGCTAGTCGGCTCGGAGGACGACCTGGTGGAGCAGCCGGGGATGCTGAAAACGCCGCAGCGCTACGCGCGGTTCGTGGCGGCCGAGCTCAGCGGCGAGGTTCCGATCGTCATCGTCACGCCCTACGGTGTCGGCGTGACCGGCGCGAAGCCGCTCGCTCGTGCCTGCCCTCGCGGTGGATCCGCACGCGACCGGCGACGACCTCGCTCGCGTCGCGACCGCAGTCGTCCGGCGAGTCGCGCGCGCCGCCGGCCGGCCGCTCCCCGCGCACGTGCCGCCGGCGTCATCCGTCGCCACCGTCTCCTCCGGCGATGACGGTCTCGGGATCTGCTCCCGATCGTCCTCGGCGTCTCCTGCTTCGCCCTCGCCTGGCTCGGCTACGAGTTCGTCACGACCCGGAAGCCCGCGAAGACGGCGTAGGGCGGCGCTCCCGTGCGACCCGGCCCGAGCGCGATCAGGCCGAAGGCCGCCCCTGTTGCGAGCTTGCCGTTGACGACCGAGCCCAGCCGCTTCCAGCTTGCGCCGTTCAGACTCCAGAAGCCCGTGTACCGCGACCCCGATCTGGTCAGGCGCAGCCGGTAGGTGTCGTTCCGCGGTCGCGGCACCAGCACAGTCACAGCGGCCAGCCGGAGCCGCACGCTCCCTGCCGGTCGCCGCCGCTGCGACGAGCCTGACGTCGTTGCCGTCGTCGCGGTACACGAGCAGGCCCGCCTGCTGCGAGCCCGAGCGGAGCGGGACGCGGACAGTCGTCTCGATCGTCCACGCACCGGCCGGCGCTCGCTGGAGCACGAGGTTGGCGGGATCGCCGCCGGTGAGCTCGAGGTGGAGCGCCCCGCCGCTCACGTCGAGACCGCCGCCGTCGTAGCGCACGATCCGGTTCCAGCGGCAGCCGTCGAGGCGTGCGCCGGAGAAGGCGTCGCCAGGTGTGCGCAGAGTCGCGCCCGCGCACCTCGGCTGCTCGCCGCCCCACTCCTTGACCTGGACGCTGCGGAAGGAGACACGATCCGCGTCACTGTGGTTCTGCAGGCCGACGAAGCCGTGGCCGAGGCTCTGGCGCGCGGCGCTCGTCGAGACGAAGCGGTTGACGACGACTCCGTTCAGCCGCACGACGACCCGCGGGGCGTCGACCGTGATCTCGTACGTGTTCCATTCGCCCGGCGGGTGGAGCGCCTGGTCGCGGAGCGCCCCGTCGGCGGCCTGGAAGCTGTAGATCGCGCCGGTAGTCGAGGCGGGGTTGTCGGTCGGATCGATCTGGATCTCGTAGCCCCGCTCGACGGCGACCAACGGGTCGTTGCCGACTGCGGGGAAGCCGACGAAGACGCCGGAGTTCGCGTCGCCCGGGATCATCCACTCGACCTTGAGCGTCAGCGGCGAGTCGAACTGCTCGTCGTCGTACCAGAGCAAGCCGAGCCCGCCGGCCGTCTGCAGCGTGCAGTCCTCCCTCAGCTCGAAGCGCCCGGGGCCCGCGTGGGCCCACCTGGCGAAGCTCGCGCGCGTGCCATCGAAGAGCATCCGGTAGCCCGGGTCGGGCGCCACTCTCGGCGCGCCCTCACAAGCTGGTGCGCCGGCCGCGACCCGCGGCGCTGCTCCGCCGGCGCACGCGGCGAGCGCGAACGCCAGGGCTGCGACGCGACTAGCCCTCGGCTGCGGCAGGCGAACCCGCATCCAGCCAGCGCGAGAGGAACTCCGGTGCGAACAGCTCGTCGGCGACCATCGTCGCCGCGCCGACCACCCCCGCGCGGTCGCCGAGCGTGGAGCGGTGCACGCCGAGGTCGCGCGTCGAGAGCGGCAGCGAGCGGCGGTAGACGGTCTGCCGGATCGTGGCCAGCAGGATGTCGCCCGCGCCGGCGACGCCGCCGCCGATGACGATCAGCGAGGGATTGAAGAAGTTGACGATCGCGGCGACCGCCTGGCCGACGAGGCGGCCTGCGTTCGCGATCAGCTCGAGGCTCACCGCATCCCCGTGGGCCGCGCCGCGCGCCACGTCCGTCGCATCGAGCGAGCCCTTCTCCTCGAGCCGGGCCCGCAGGAAGGTACTGCGTCCCTCGCGCGCCGCGGTCTCGCCGTCCCGTGCGAGCGCGGCGCCGCCCGCGTGCGCCTCGAGGCAGTTGATGTTCCCGCAGCGGCAGACGACCTCGCGGTCGGCGGCGATCTGGATGTGGCCGATGTCGCCTGCGCAGCCCTGTGCCCCTCGATGGATCTCTCCACGCACGATGATTCCGGCGCCGATGCCGGTCCCGATCTTGACGAAGACGAAGTTCTCGCGGCCGCGCCCGATGCCTGCCGTGAGCTCGCCGAGCGCCATCACGTTCACGTCGTTGTCGATCCAGACGGGGACGCCGTAGGGCGCGAAGCGTCCGCGCACCAGGTAGTCGTCCCAGCCCGGCATGATCGGGGGCGAGATCGGGCGGCCCGCGTCGAACTCGACCGGCCCCGGAACACCGATGCCGATCCCCCACAGCGCGCCGGGCGGCTCCGCCTGCAGAAGCGCCTCTTCGAAGAGCGCCTCGACCCGCGTCAGGACCACGTCGGGGCCGGCAGCGATGTCCGCCGGCTCTGCCCGGTGCGCCAGGATTCCGCCCGCGAGATCGGCCACCGCGACGTCGATGCTCGTCGCGCCGAGGTCGGCGACGAGCAGGTAGCCGGCGTCGGCGCAGAAGCGCAGCCGGCGCGGGGCTCGCCCGCCGGTCGAGGGGCCGACGCCGTCCTCTGCGATCAGCCCGTAGGCGGTCAGCGCAGCCAGCCGCTGGGTGATCACGGCCCGGCTGAGCCCGATCGCCTCGGCCAGCGCGCCACGCGTACAGGGGCCGTGCCGCCGGATGTAGTCGAGGATCTCTACCAGCCCCGGCGGAATGTCGTCGAGAGACGCCAGTCTCGTCACCACTGCTCACATTACGCTTTGTCGGTCACTTCACGATAGACATTACCGTACTTCGGCTCATTCGCAACGCAAGTGAGTTGTGTATGAGCAGAAGATGGTCTATGTTCGTGCCGGATGACTCGTCGCTGGAGCGTAGCCCAGATGCGGAAGGAGGCGCCAATTTCCCGGAGCTCGCCAGCGGGTGCGGCCGGCTAGTGCGCGCGACGCGACTCAATCACGTCAGCATCTCGGCCCGGGACCTCGAGGAGTCTGCACGCTTCTACGAGGAGCTCTTCGGTCTCGAGCGCCTGCCGACGCCCACCTTCGGGAATCCCGTCGTCTGGTTCCGTCTCGGCGACGGGCAGCTCCACCTCTTCCAGCGGGGCGAGGCACGAGGCGCCGCGGTTCCACCACCTCGGCCTGGAGGTGGACGACTTCGAGGCGTTCTACCTCCGGCTCACGGAGCTCGGGATCCGCGACTCGGACTCGCTCGGAGCCATCCGCGAGCTGCCGAGCGGCGAGGTGCAGATGTACCTGCGCGACCCCGGCGGCAACCTCGTCGAGATCGACTGGCCGGACGCGCGCACGCTCGACCGCTCGATCGTCACCGACCTGCGCAGGCTCGCCGACGATCAGCCCCAGGCGGCCGGAGCCGAACGCGCGTCCCTCTTCACCGGCAGCCCTGGGCGAACGGCCTGAGCTTTGCCGACGGTCGTCCTCCTCGGCACGCTCGACACGAAAGGGCACGAGTACGCGTTCCTGCGCGACCGGGTGCGGGAGCACGGCGTGGACGTCTTGCTCGTGGACGCGGGAATCATGGGCGAGCCGCTGGCCGAGCCGGACATCAGCCGCGAGGAGGTCGCAGCAGCGGCGGGCGCGGACGTCGATGCCCTGGCCGCTGCGGGCGATCGCGGCGCCGCGATCGAGACGATGGCGCGCGGCGCGGCCGAGATCGTGCAGCGACTGCACGCCGAGGGGCGGCTCGACGGGATCGCAGGGCTAGGCGGCTCGGGCGGGTCGGCGCTCGTCACGCAGGCGATGCGCGCGCTTCCGGTCGGCGTGCCCAAGCTGATGGTCTCGACCGTCGCCTCGGGCGACACGCGGCCCTACGTGGGCGCGACCGACGTCACGATGACCTATTCGGTCGTCGACATCTCCGGCGTCAACCGGATCTCGGCCCAGATCATGGCCAACGCGGCCGGCGCGATCGCGGGCATGGCCAAGGCGACCGTGCCGGCGGCCGACGGCGACCGGCCGCTGATCGGAGCGACGATGTTCGGCGTCACGACGCCGTGCGTGACACGCGCGCGCGAGCGGCTCGAGGAGCTCGGCTACGAGGTGCTCGTCTTCCATGCGACCGGAACCGGCGGCCAGTCGATGGAGGCGCTCGCACGCGGCGGCTTCCTTGCCGGCGTGCTCGACGCGACGACAACGGAGCTCGCCGACGACCTCGTCGGCGGCGTCCTCTCGGCAGGACCCGACCGGCTCGAGGCGGCGGGGGAGCTCGGCCTGCCGCAGGTGGTCTCGCTCGGTGCCCTCGACATGGTCAACTTCGGGCCGCTCGAGAGCGTGCCGCCGGAGTTCCGCGACCGGAACCTCTACGTGCACAACCCGACGGTGACGCTGATGCGGACGACGCCGGAGGAGTGCGGCGAGCTCGGGCGCCGGATCGGGCGCAAGCTCGCCGCTGCGAAGGGGCCGACGGCGCTCTTCGTGCCGCTGCAGGGCGTCTCGATGATCGCGACCGAAGGCGGCGTCTTCCACGACGCGGAGGCGGACGAGGCCCTGTTCGACGGCGTCCGCGAGACCCTCGGCGACGTCGAGGCGCACTGGCTCGAGCTGGACGTGAACGACGACGCCTTCGCCGTGGCGATGGCCGACCGGCTGCACGAGCTCGTCCAGGGCGACGCGTGACGAGGGGCGACGCACTCGCGCGGCTGCGCGCCCAGATCGACGCGGGGAAGCCGATCATCGGCGCGGGGGCCGGAACGGGCCTCTCCGCCAAATGCGCGGAGGCGGGTGGCGCCGACCTGATCATCATCTACAACTCGGGCCGCTACCGGATGGCCGGCCGCGGCTCCCTGGCCGGGCTGTTGCCGTACGGGGACGCGAATGAGATCGTCGTGGACATGGCGCGCGAAGTGCTGCCGATCGTGCGCGAGACGCCGGTGCTGGCCGGCGTCTGCGGCACCGATCCGTTCCGCCTGATGCCCGTCTTCCTCGACGAGCTGAAGCGGATCGGCTTCTCGGGCGTCCAGAACTTCCCCACCGTCGGCCTCTTCGACAGCACCTTCCGGCAGAACCTCGAGGAGACCGGGATGGGCTACGGGCTCGAGGTCGACATGATCCGCCTCGCGCGCGAGCGCGAGCTGCTGACCGCGCCGTACGTGTTCGAGGAAGGCGAGGCGGAGGCGATGGCGCAGGCGGGAGCGGACGTGCTCGTGCCGCACATGGGCCTGACGACGGGCGGCTCGATCGGCGCGGACACGGCGCTCACGCTCGACGACGCGGTCGAGCGGGTGCAGGCGCTGCACGACGCCGCGAAGCGCATCAACCCCGACGTCCTCGTGCTCTGCCACGGCGGCCCCATCGCCGAGCCCGAGGACGCCGCCTACGTGCTGGAGCGCACCGAGGGAGTCGTCGGCTTCTTCGGCGCCTCCTCGATGGAGCGCCTGCCGACCGAGACCGCCATGACCGAGAACATGCGCCGCTTCAAGGCGATCCCGGTCTGATGAACGGCGCCTCGAGCCGGTTGAACGCGCCTCCGACGGCTGTTACGTTTGGGCGCATTCGGTGGTAGAGATGCTCCGACAGGGGGACTTTCGTCGACTCGCGCCCCGGCTCGTCGCTGCCGCGCTGGTGCTGTTCGCGATCCTCTACGTGCTCGTGCTCTCGAACCCGCCGCCTCTCGACGGCAGCTTCGGGGACTGGCGGACGACGACGTACGGGTCGGCGTTCGACGACCCGGGCTCGTTCCTCCTGATCCTCCTCGACGCGGTCACGTTCGCCGGGCTCCTCTTCATCGTCGCGAGCGGCTTCTCGCTGATCTTCGGGCTGATGCGGGTCGTGAACATGGCCCACGGATCGTTCTACCTCCTGGCCGGCTACATCGCCTACGAGATCCAGCAGGAGATGACGGGAGTGGGCGGCTTCGCGATCGCGGGGGCCGACGTCTCGACCTGGGAGTGGGTGCTGCCGGTGCTGATCGCGGCCGCGATCGTCTCCGTGGTCGGGGTCGTCGTCCAGCAGACGTTGCTCCGCTGGAACCAGGGCCAGGATCTCCGCCAGGCGCTGCTCACGATCGCGGTCTCGGTGATCGTCGCCGACCAGGTGATCGCCCACTTTCCGAGGTCCGGAGCCGTCCAGGTCGGCGGCGGCCAGGCCGTCAGCCTGACGTGGCCCGGCTGGACCGAGCGCCGAATCGACCTGCAGGTCTGGAACATCGATTACTCGCTCGCGCGCCTCGTCATGCTCGCACTCGGCGTCTCGGTCGGGATCGGCCTCTGGCTCTGGCTCTACCGCACGAGGACCGGGAAGGTCATCCGCGCGGGCGTCGACGACCCACAGATGACCTCGGCGCTCGGGCTCAACATCCAGAAGACGTTCGCGATCGCTTTCGCCATCGGCGCGGCGCTGGCGGCACTCGGCGCGGCCGTGGGGAGCTCGCAGGGCAACGTGGCGTCGGGACAGGACGCGCAATGGCTGCTGAACGCGCTCGTCGTCGTGATCGTCGGCGGCATGGGGTCGCTGCTGGGCGCGGCCGCGGGCGCACTGCTCTACGCAATCGTGCTCACGTTCTCCGCCGCCTACCTGCCGATCACGAGCGACAACTGCTGCTCGCAGTACTCGATCGTGCTCACGTTCGTCCTGATCGCGGTCGTGCTCGCCTTCCGTCCGCAGGGACTCTTCGGGAGAGCCGGATGAAGCTGAGGAGGCTCGAGCCCAAAGGGACCGTCGAGCGTGCGATCGGCCTGGTCGTGCTCGTGCTCCTCGCGCTCGGGCCGGCGATCTTCAACGGCTACTGGGTGAACACGATCCTGACGCAGATGCTCATCTTCGGGATCGCCGCGGCCAGCCTCATCTTCCTCTCCGCCTACGGCGCGATGACCTCGCTCGCGCAGACCGCGCTGATGGGCATCTCGGCCTACCTGCTCGGAAACATGGTCACGCAGGGTGGCGCGGGCGGCCAGAGCAAGGGCTTGACGCTGGGGTGGGATCCGACCACCGCGCTCATCCTCGCGGTCGTGATCACGACGGCGATCGGAGTCGCCTTCGGCGCCGTGGCGGCACGGAGCTTCGGGATCTACTTCCTGATGCTGACGCTGACCTACGGCGTGATCGCCAACTATTTCTTCGGCCAGGTGACGCAGTTCGGCGGCTTCTCGCCGATCGCGGGCGTCGACGAGTACACGCCCGGCTTCGTCGGAGAGATCGTCGGCCATCCGAACAAGCTCTATTACATGTCGTTCGGGGTCGCGCTCGCGGTCTACGTCGCGATCCGGTATCTGATCCGGACGCCGTTCGGGCTCTCGTTGCAGGGCATACGGGACGACCCGCTCCGCATGAGCTCACTCGGCTACAACGTGCCGCTGCACCGGGCGCTCGCCTTCGGTTTCGCCTCGTTCGTCGCCGCCCTCGCGGGAGTCCTGTTCGTCTGGTGGCAGGGGCAGATTGCACCGGGCAACATCGGGCTGGCTGCGACGATCGAGCTGCTCGTGATGGCGGTCATCGGGGGCCTCACCCGGATCGAGGGCGCCTGGGTCGGCGCCTTCGCCTTCATCGTCATCAACAACTATGTCCGCGACGTCGAGCTGCCCGTGATCGGCGGCAGCTTCAACACGATCATCGGCCTGATCTTCCTGGTCATCGTCATCGTCTCTCCGGACGGGCTCATGGGGATTTGGGACCGCCTCTGGCGTTCCCTGGGAGGGCGCGGCGGCGGAACGCCGGAAACCGCCTCCGTGACCCGCCAGGCTGCTCCGGAGGCGAGCATTCCGTGAAAGGGGGTCCTGATTACAACGAACGATTCGTTTCGTCGTCACAACCAAGCAAGGATCAATGAAGCAAGGGAGGGAACACATGAAGAACCTGCGTAGCTGGAAGCTCCTGCTTCCGCTCGCTGGACTCGCGGCCGTCGCGTCGATCTGGGTGTCCGGCGCGTTCGCCGCACCCCAGTCGCACACGATCAGGGTCGCGATCATGACCGACTGCAAGGGCGCGTTCGCGTTCGGCTACGAGCTCGACATCGGCGGCGCGCAGGCCGCCTTCGCGCAGTACGCGGGCGGCAAGGTCAAGAACAAGAACAAGCCGTCGGCAGGCATGACGGGGATCACGGTCAGAGGCCACAAGGTCGAGATCGTCGGCTACGGCTGCGGCGACGACACGGTCCCGACCGCGGTGAAGGAGACGCGGCGGCTGATGGAGCAGCTGAAGGCGGACGTGATGGTCGGCCCGCTCTCAGGCGACGAGGCCGTGTCGGTGGCGAACTACGCCAAGTCGCACCCGGAGAAGACGTTCATCATCGGGACGGCGGGCTCGCAGGATCCGACCCTGCAGATCGCACCGAAGAACGTGTTCCGCTACCACGGCGACGGGGCCCAGTGGAACGCCGGCATCGGCGAGATCCTCTACAAGAAGCTCGGTTGGCGTAAGGCCGCGATCATCATGGACGACTACAGCTTCGGCTGGACGTCCGGTGCTGGGATGATCGCGGACTTCTGCGCGATCGGCGGACAGATCACGAAGCGCGTGTTCCCGCCGCTCAACACGACGGACTATGCGCCGTTCGTGCGGCAGTTGCCCCGCCCGGGCACGGTCGACGGCTACATGTGGGTGGTCGGCGGAACCGGGACCGCCTCGAGCCTGAAGGCGTTCGAGCAGGCCTACGGCGCGATCGATCCGAAGCAGCACGCCGGCAACCTGTTCTTCGCGTTCCTCGGCGCCGACAAGGTCGTCGGCCCGAAGGTCGTCGGAACGTACGTCGGCGGGTTCGGCACCGGCGGGGGCCTCAAGACCCGGCAGGCGAAGGCCTATGAGGCGATCATGAAGAAGTGGTACCCGAAGCTGCCGGCAGCGGACGGCTTCGTCTACAACTACTACAACGCCGCCTGGGCGCTGGTCCGGGCCCTGAAGTCCAACAACGGCTCGATCGGGGCAGCACTTCAGCGCTCGATGCCGAAGACGAACAGGTCGGCGTACGAGGTCTCCGACAGCGGGATCGTCAAGCTCGACTCCCGCCGGCAGGCGATCCAGGACCAGTACCCGCTGCAGGTCGTCAAGAACGCCGACGGCTCGATCGGGACCAAGCTCGTCGGCTTCGTGCCGAACGTCGATCAGACGTTCGGCGGGCTGTTCAAGCCGTCGAGCCCGGCGCCCGGTCGCTCGCAGCCCGAAGTGCGTGAAGAAGGCGCTGCCGTGGCAGGGCAAGATCCGCGAAATCACGAACGGCGTCATCACGAACAAGGTCATCAAGTAGGCATGACGGAGGCTCCGACCACCGTCCCTGTCGCCGTGCCGACTCTCCGCTTGCGGGGAGTCGGCCGGCGCTTCGGCGGGCTGCTCGCCGTGAGTGACGTCGATCTCGATGTCGCTCACGGCGAGCGTCGGGCCATCCTCGGCCCGAACGGGGCCGGCAAGACCACCCTCTTCAACGTCATCTCGGGCGACCTGGCGGCGTCGTCCGGCAGCGTCGAGCTCTTCGACGAGGACGTGACGACGGTGCCGGCCAGGAAGCGGACCAAGCGAGGGCTGGCGCGCACCTACCAGCAGTCCCGCATGCTCCTCGGCGTCAGCGTCGAGGACAGCATCTACCTGTCGGCGCTCGGCGTCGGCGCCGGCCACCTGCGCCCGGTGACGCTGCCGCGGCGTGACGAGGCGCTCCGCGAACGGGCGCGCGCGGCCGCCAAGCGGGCGGCGATCGACCACAAGCTTTCCGAGCTCGTCGGCAACCTCTCGCACGGCGAGCACCGGCAGATCGCGATCGCGATGGCCCTCGCGTCCGAGCCGAAGCTCCTGATGCTCGACGAGCCGGCGTCCGGCCTCTCCCGCGGGGAGCGGCAGCTCCTGACCGAGCTGCTGCTGGCGCTCGATCCGGACATCACCCTCGTGCTGATCGAGCACGACATGGACGTCGCGCTCACCGTCGCCGAACGGGTGACGATGATGCACAACGGCCGCGTGATCGTCGAAGGCACCCCTGACGAGATCCGAGGCAACACGCTCGTCCACGATCTCTACCTGGGCCGGCACCACCAACGCGATGAGTGACGATCTCCTCACCATCGAGGGCCTTCAGGCCCACTACTCCAGCGCGCAGGTCCTCCACAACGTGACCTTCTCGATGGGGAAGGAGTCGGTGGCGATCGTCGGCCGCAACGGCATGGGCAAGACGACCCTGTGCAACGCGATCATGGGGTTCACGCCCCCGCGCGCGAGCGGCTCCGTGCGGTTCGAGGGGAAGGAGCTGATCGGAAGGCCGTCTCACAAGATCGCCCGCGCAGGGCTGGGCTACGTCCCGCAGGGCAGACGCCTCTTCCCCTCGCTCGACGGTCCACGAGCACCTCGTGATCGCGGCCAAGAAGGGTGGAGAGTGGACTGCGGACCGCGTCTACGAGTTCTTTCCCCGGCTGGCCGAACGGAAGCGGAACGGCGGCGCCGAGCTTTCCGGCGGCGAGCAGCAGATGCTCGCGATCGGCCGGGCGCTGCTCGGCAATCCGCGGCTCCTGATCATGGACGAGCCCTCCGAGGGGCTCGCACCCGCGATCGTCGACATGATGGTCGACGTGTTCAAGAAGTTGGAGGAAGAAGGTCTCGCGATCCTGCTGATCGAGCAGAAGCTCGACGTGGCGACATCGCTCGCCGACCGCCAGCTCGTGATGGTCGGCGGCGAGATCGCGCTCGAGACGACGAGCGCCGAGCTGGAGCGGGACACCGAGATGCAGCGGCGATATCTCGGTGTCGAGCCTGTGGCTCACGCGTGAGGGCGGCCGGCGGCTCTGCTCGCCTCGCCATCGGTACAGCGCTCCTGCTCGCCGCGTGCGGCGGCTCCGACGACTCCGATCCGGATCTCCTCCTCGTCAGCACGCGCGACGGCGACTACGCGATCTACTCGATGAGCTCGAGCGGCGGCGACCAGCAGCGGCTGACCGACGCCGACGTCGACCCCTCGACGCCGCAGGGCCTTCTGTTCCAGATCGAGCCGGCGTGGTCGCCGGACGGCAGCACGATCGCGTTCGTGAGCAAGCGGAGCGGGAACTCCGATCTCTACGCGATGAACGCGGACGGGAGCGGGACACAGCCTCTGACCTCGACCAAGGACGACGACGCGCAGCCGGACTGGTCCCCCGACGGCAAGCGGATCGTCTTCTCCCGAGGCACCCCCACCCGCCTCTTCGTCATGGACGCCGACGGAGTCCGGCGCTCGCCGCGTCACGGACGAGGAAGTCGACGAGACCGAGCCCGCCTGGTCGCCGGACGGCCGCTCGATCGCCTACGTCGCGGAGGGAACCCGGGATCGAGCATCCGCGAGCTCTGGCTCGTGCGGCCCGACGGCTCGCAAGCGGCGCCCGCTGACGAAGCTCGGCGGCGTGGCTCAGGCGCCATCGTGGTCGCCGGACGGGCGGCGCATCGTCTTCTCCGCGGACGTCGGCGAATGTCGCTTCGACATCTACACCGTCGGGGCTGACGGAAAGGACGTGCAGCTCGTCACGTCGGGCGAGGACGCGTTCGAGCCGGCCTGGTCTCCCGACGGCAAGACGATCGCCTTCTCGGAAGCTGGAGCGATCGTCGCGATCGACGTCGAGACCGGCGAGGAACGAACGCTCACCGACGCCGAGAACAACGATTCGAGCCCCACCTGGAAACCGGAACAAGGAGGAGAGCAGTGAGCAGCTTCGTCAAGCAGCCCGACGTGCGGCAGGAGAACTTCGACTGGGGCGTGATCGGCTGGCGCCTGACGCCCGACAGCGGGTCGAAGCAGCTCGTGATCATGGACGTGACGCTCGAGCCCAGCGGCGGCCACGACTTCCACCGGCACCCGGGCCAGGAGGAGATGATCATCGTCAAGCAGGGCCGGATCACCCAGTACATCGAGCAGGAGTCGACGACGCTCGGGCCCGGCGACTCCGTCTACCTCGACGAGGGCGTCATCCACGCGTCGTTCAACGACGGCGACGAGACGGCGCTCCTGCAGGTCGTGATCGGGCCCTCGCTCGGAGGCGAGACGGGCTACGGGCTGGAGGACGTCTCGGCCGAGGAGCCCTGGGCCTCGCTCCGCAGCTAGCGGCGCGCGCCGGCAGGAGCTCGCCGACGGCGACCCCGCGGATCGAGGCGTCGACGAGCTCGATCGGATGGAAGGCCGGGGTCGCCCGGCCGGCGCGGCGCATCGCGGCCGTGACCTGCACGAGGCAGCCGGGGTTGCCGCTCGCGTACGCGTCGGGCGTCGGTCGCGAGCACCTGCGCGGCCTTCCGCTCGCCCAGCTGCGCGGCAGTGTCCGCCTCGACGATGTTGTAGATCCCGGCGCTGCCGCAGCAGATCTCCTGCTCGGCCGGCTCGAGCCGCTCGAGCTCCGGGATCGCGTCGAGCATCGCGCGCGGCGCCGAGACGACGCGCTGCGCGTGGCGGAGGTGGCACGAGTCCTGGAACGCGACCCGCAGCGGCAGCGGCCTGCGCTCCGCGCGCGGCTCCACGAGCAGCTCGGAGACGTCGACGACGTTCGCGACGCCGTGATCCTTGAGATGCGAGCCGCAGCCGGCTGCGTTCGTGACGATGTGGTCGTAGCCGGCCAGGTCCTGCTCGAGCTTGCGGGCGCGCGCGACTCCCTCCTCGAGCCGGCCGGCGTGCGCGTGCAGCGCCCCGCAACACCCCTGCGCCCGCGGGACGTGGACGTCGAAGCCCTCGGCGTGCAGCACGCGCGCGGTCGCCGCGTTGACGTCGCCGAAGACGACGCTCGCCACGCAGCCGGCGAGCAGCGCCACCTTCGGCCCGTCGTTCGGCAGGTGCTCCGGCGGCCACTCCGGCGCCGCCCACGGCGGCGCGATCTGCTTCAACGGCCGGAGCGGGCCGGGTGCGGGCAGCTTGCGGAAGAGCAGCGCCGCGCGCAGCCGCCGCCGGTGCGGGAACACCGCGAAGATCCCGGCGCGCACGAGCTTGTCGAGCGGCCCCCGCCGGTGGTTGCGCTCCACGTAGTCGCGCGTCTGCTCGATCAGCCGGTCGTACTGCACCCCGGACGGGCACGAGCTGACGCAGGCCATGCAGCCGAGGCAGCGGTCGAAGTGCTCGACCACCGTGTCGGTCAGCGAGATCGTGCCGTCGACGAGTCCCTGCATCAGGTAGATCCGCCCGCGCGGCGAGTCCATCTCCTCGTGCCAGAGCGAATACGTCGGACAGGTCGGCAGGCAGAAGCCGCAGTGGACGCAGTCTTCGATCAGCTCGGGCTGCACATCGCCTCCAGCACGCGCTCGGCGAGCGGGCTCCACGCCTGTTCGCGCGCCTGCTCGACGTAGGCGACGCGCGGGCCCGGGCGCACGAGCGGCGCCTCCTGCCCGTCCCAGCGCACTCGGCCGGGCAGACCGGCCTGCAGCGTCCGCAGCTCCTCCCACGGCTCCGCCTCCTCCCCGCCGAGCGCGCGCAGCTGCGCATCGACGGCGCGCGGCAAGCCTTCGAAGAGGACGTGCATGCGGCCGTCCGCGATGTCCACGGCGCTCGGCACGAGCTGCGAGTGGTGCAGCGCCGGCCAGTCCGCGTCGAGCACGGCCGTGCGCGCCGCCGCCGGCAGCGGGTGCAGGCGCAGGGCGAGCCGCTCCACCACGCCGAGCCGCCCGCGCGAGCCGCAGAAGAGCTTCGCGAGGTCGTAGCCCGCGACGTTCTTCACGACCTTGCCGCCCGAGCTCGCCCGCGTCCCGTCGGGCAGGACGACCGTGACGCCGATCACGAGGTCGCGCATCGTCCCGAACCGGTGGCTGAGCGGCCCGGAGAGGTCGTCGAGCAGGCACTCGGCGAGCGTCGGGTCGCCCGGCGGGTCGAGCGAGAGCCGCTGTCCGTGCACCGCGAGCGCGTCGCGGAGCGCCGAGAGCCGGAAGCCCCCCTCGACGATGCAGGTCAGGTCGCCGGGCTCGTGCTCGAGGATCCGAGGCGTCAGAAGCGGTCGGCAAGCCCGGCCTTCTCGAGCGGGTGCATCCGGTAGGGCCCCGGCACCTCGCCGCACAGGCGTGGCGTCGGGAAGAGCTTGCCCGGGTTCGCGAGCCCGAGCGGGTCGAACGCCCTGCGCAGCCGCTGCATGACGGCGAGATCGACCTCGCTGAACATCAACGGCATCGCGCACGCCTTGTCGGCGCCGACGCCGTGCTCGCCCGTGATCGAGCCGCCGGCGTCGATGCAGATCTCCAGGATCTGCTGCGACAACCCCTCGGCGCGCGCCGCCTCGCCTTCGACGCGGCTGTCGTAGAGCACGAGCGGATGCAGGTTGCCGTCGCCGGCGTGGAAGACGTTGCCGACGCGCAGCCCGTGCGTGCGGGACAGCTCGTCGATCGCGCGCAGCACGGCCGGCAGCTTCGTCCGCGGCACGACGCCGTCCTGCACGTAGTAGTCGGGGCTGATCCGGCCCATCGCCGCAAACGCGGCCTTCCGCCCCCGCCAGACGGCGTAGCGGTCCGCCGGGTCGGACGCGATCCGGATCTCCCGCGCGTCGTGCTCGCGGCAGATCTCCTCGACGCGCGCGAGGTCGTCCTCGACCTGCGCGGCCGGCCCGTCGATCTCGACGATCAGCACCGCGCCGCAGTCCTCCGGATAGTTCGCGTTGACGGCGGCCTCGGCAGCCTCGATCGTCACCGCGTCCATCATCTCGATCGCCGCGGGGAGGATCCCGGCCGCGATCACGCCCGAGACCGCACCGCCCGCCTCGTCCGTGTGCCCGAAGCCGGCGAGCAGCGTCACGACCGCCTCGGGGGACCGGAGGATGCGCAGCGTCACCTTCGTCGCGATCCCGAGCGTCCCCTCCGAGCCGACGAAGGCGCCCAGCAGGTCGGGACCTTCGTCCCAGACGGACAGCTCGACGAGCTCCCCGTCCGGCAGGACGACCTCGGCGGCGAGGACGTGGTTGACCGTGAAGCCGTACTTGAGGCAATGGGCGCCGCCCGAGTTCTCGGCGAGGTTGCCGCCGATCGTGCAGACCTGCTGCGACGACGGATCGGGTGCGTAGTAGAAGCCGGCGTCCGCCACCGCGCGCGTCACGTCGAGGTTCGCGACACCGGGCTCGACGACGACCTGCGCGCGCTCGACGTCGATCTCGAGGATGCGCGTCAGCCGCGCGAGCGAGATGACGATCCCCTCGGCAACCGGGAGCGCGCCGCCGGAGAGGCCGGTGCCGGCGCCGCGCGCGACGAACGGCACGCGCTCCTCGTTGCAGATCCGGACGACCGCCTGCACCTCCTCGACGCTGCCGGGAAGCGCCACGAGCGCCGGCACCACGCGGTGACTCGTCAGGCCGTCGCACTCGTACGTCCGCAGCTGCTCCGGCTCGCGAATCGTCTGGGTGACGGCGGCGAACCGGTCGAGTACCTCAGGCCCCATTGGACCAGGAGTCTAGACCCGTACTAGACTCGACCACGTGCCGCGTCCCGTCACGCTGTTCACCGGCCAGTGGGCCGACCTGCCGATCGAGGATCTCGCCGCGAAGGCGGGCGACTGGGGCTTCGACGGCCTCGAGCTCGCCTGCTGGGGCGACCACTTCGAGGTCGACAAGGCGCTCGAGGACGACGGCTACTGCCGGTCGCGGCAGGAGATCCTGGAGCGCAACCACCTGAACGTGCTGGCGATCGGCGCGCATCTCGTCGGACAGGCGGTGTGCGACCGCATCGACGCGCGCCACCAGGCGATCCTCCCGCCCGAGATCTACGGCGACGGCGAGCAGGAGGGCGTTCGCACGCGGGCGGCCGAGCGGATGAAGGACACGGCCCGCGCAGCCGCGCGCCTCGGCGTCCGGCAGGTGAACGGCTTCACGGGCTCGTCGATCTGGCACCTGATCTACTCGTTCCCGCCCAACGACTACGACGAGATCGAGCGGGCCTACGAGGACTTCGCCGAGCGGTGGAGCCCGATCATGGACGTCTTCGACCAGGAGGGCGTCAGGTTCGGCCTCGAGGTGCACCCGACCGAGATCGCGTACGACTTCGTCACGACGCGGAAGACGCTGGACGCGATCGACAACCGCGAGGCGTTCGGGATCAACCTCGACCCGAGCCACTTCGCGCACCAGTTCCTCGACACCGCCCAGTTCGCGCTCGACTTCGCCGACCGGATCTACCACGTCCACGTCAAGGACTCCAAGAAGCGGCTCGACGGACGCCGCTCGATCCTCGCCTCGCACCTGAACTTCGGCGAGGAGGCGCGCGGCTGGGACTTCGTCTCGCCCGGCCACGGCGACGTCGACTTCGAGGACTTCTTCCGCGCGCTGAACCGGATCGGCTACCAGGGCCCGCTCTCGATCGAATGGGAGGACAGCGGGATGGACCGCGACTGGGGCGCCCGCGACGCGCTCGCCTTCGTGCGCAAGACCGACTTCTCGCCGTCGGAGATCGCGTTCGACGCAGCGATGCAGAAGGCCCGTTCCTAAGCCTCGCCGGGCAGGAGCAGACCCGCTTCGTAGACGAGTACGACGGCCTGCGCGCGATCGCGCAGGCCGAGCTTGCGCAGAATGCGGGTGACGTGGGTCTTGACGGTCGCCTCGCTGAGGAACAGCTCGCCGGCGATCTCGGTGTTGGAGCGGCCCCGGCCGACGAGGAGTAGGACCTCGTGCTCACGCGCGGTCAGCTCCTCCAGCTCCGGTGGGCGTGTGGGCCGACGGACATAACGCTCCACCAGGCGGCGGGTGACGCTGGGGGCGAGCAAGGCATCGCCACGGGCGACGACGCGCACCGCGTGGACGAGGTCGGGAGGGTCGACATCCTTGAGCAGGAACCCGCTCGCCCCACCCTTCATCGCCTCGTAGACGTACTCGTCGAGATCGAAGGTGGTGAGGATGAGAACGGCGCCGGCCCAGCCGGCACGGGCCAGCTCGCGCGTCGCCGAGAGGCCGTCGAGCACCGGCATCCTGACATCCATCAGGACGACGTCCGGCGACAGGGCGAGAGCCTGCTCGACCGCTTCGCGGCCGTCCGCCGCCTCCCCGACCACCTCCAGGTCCGGTTGCGCGTCCAGGATCAGGCGAAAGCCGCCGCGCACGAGCGACTGGTCGTCGGCGATGAGGATGCGGATCATGCGTACGGCAGCCGGACGTGTACGAGGAAGCCGCCGCCCTCCTGTGGTGCCGCCTCCAGCTCGCCGCCGTAGAGGCTGACGCGCTCGCGCATCCCGATGAGGCCAAGGCCGACGCCGGCGCCGTTCGTGGTCGACCGACCGTCATTCGTCACGGACACCTCGAGCGTGTCGCTGCCGTAAACGACCGTGACCCGAGCGCTGGCGCCGGCCGTGTGCTTGAGCACGTTCGTGAGTGCCTCCTGTGCAACTCGATAGGCCGTCAAGGCGACTCCCGCCGGGACTGGGCGCCGGTCGCCCTCGATCGTCAGCTCGACCGGAAGGCCCGCCTGGCGGAGGCGTTCGACGAGCGGGTCGAGGTCGTCGAGTCCCGGTTGCGGCTCGACGTCCGTAGCTGCGTCGTCCGCGCGCAGCAGGCCGAGCATGCTCCGAAGGTCGACGAGGGCGTCCTTGCCCGTCCGACGGATGTGCGCCAGCGCCTCGCGCGCGGCCGGTGGGTCGCTGTCGAGGATCTGTTCCGCCGCTCCCGCCTGGACGACGATCACGCCGACGGCGTGGGCGACGACGTCGTGCAGCTCGCGGGCGATCCGAGCTCGCTCCTCGCCGACGGCCCGCTCGGCGCGGTCACGCTCGGCGACCGCCGCCGCAAGACGCGCGCCCGCAATACGTCCCACCGCCCAGGGCGCACAGACAACGACCGCGGCGAACGCGTAGTCGGACACCCCCGAGTCGGCCTCCGCGTAGACGCTCACCCAGGCGACGGCCAGGTAGCCACCCAGCACGGCCAGGCCCTGTTGCAGATCCGCATGTGCGCCGACCGAGTAGAGCGCGAGGAGGATCACGACGGTGGAGAAGAGGAAGTCCAACCCATCGCCGCCGGCGAGACCGTCGATCGCGACGATGGTGAGGATCGCCGCCGCCGCACCGACGGGAACGGTGCGCCGCCAAGCGAGCGGAAGAGCCAGCGCCGCCCCGAACACGAATCCACCCACCGACGGGTCCGCCCCCGCTACCTCCGCCGCGGCGAGCAAGGCAACCACCACCGCGAGCGCTATGTCCGCGACCGGCGGGCGAAGAAGGGACATGAGCGCACGCTAACGCCTGGCCGCAAGCACTTCATCCATCGCATGGATGACGCTTGTACGACCCCGGGTGTAGACCCCTTCAGCAAGTCGCGCCGGGGAGCTGACACCGTCGCTCCGGGCCGGCGACGACGCCCGGGCCGCCGCGGCGCAGAGTGCGGGCATGTACCCACTCGAAAGGAGACCAGCAGTGTTGGACATCCTCTCACCGCTGCAGCGACGCCTCGCCGGCGCAAGCCTGATCGCGTTCGTCGGCTTGCTCTACGCCCAGGACCTGGTCGATCCCACCGACGGGGTCGACAACAGCGGACGGATCGCAGCCGTGGCAGCCCATCCGGACCGGCTGCTCGCCGCAACGGTGTTCCTGATCCTCTCGTCCGCGTTCATGCTCCCCGCGATCGCTGTCGTCGTCGCGCTCGTCCGAGAGCGCGGGAAGTGGCTTGCCCGGATCGGCGGCGGACTCGCAGTCCTCGGAGCGCTCGGGCACGTCGGCGTGGCCGCCTACTACGCGGCCCTCTCGGCCCTGCCCGGCGGCGACCCCGCCGAGATGACCGCGTACCTCGATCGTCTCGACAGCAGCACGACGGCGGGCATCGTGATCGTGCCGGCCATCGCCGGATTCGCACTCGGCGTGTTCGCGCTCGGCTTCGCGCTCGCCCGCTCGCGCGTCCTCCCCGCCTGGGCGGCGGCCGTGCCGGGGCTCGCCCTCGCGATCGAGATCGTCCACGTCCAGCCCTGGCCACAGGTCGATCTCGCCCAGACGATCGCCGTGCTGCCGTTCGTCTGGCTCGCATATCGGCTGTTCGACATCCCGCAGGCCGCCGCTGGGCGTGCGCACCGAGCACAACCGCTGGAGGCTTGACCATCCCGCTACGCGTCGCGCCCCGGCGCACCGCCGGGCGCGACGCGTAGTCGAAAGGAGAACCAACATGCAACGCTTGTCCCTCTTGTTCTCACTCGCCGTTGCCGCGTTGATCTTCGCCGGCTGCGGTGTCGGCACGCCTGGCCCAGACGCCAAGATCAGCGAGACGACCGATACGTATCTCCGCTCGCTGGCGAGCGGCGACATGACGAAGGCCTGTGCTCAGCTCACGGCAGACGCGAAGACGAAACTCGGGCCGTCCTGCACAGCAGCCCTGCAGACAATTCGAGCGCGCGTCGGCCCGAACCGCCTCACCGACGCTGCCGACAAGGGCTCCTCGATCTCCGTCGATGGCGCCAGTGGCTCGGCGACGCTCAAAGGGCTCAACGCAGCCCGCCTCGGCCTGGTCAAATCCGGCTCCAACTGGTTGCTCGACAGCGGCTACGCGCTCGACGGCGGTTCGTGAGGGTGATCGTCGCGACCGCCTGGCCGCCGCGAGTCCCTCGCGACGAGCCCGGTCTGGTACGCGAGAACGACTGCTTGGACGCGGTCACGGAGGTTGAGCTTTTGGAGGATGTGCGTGATGTGCGTCTTGACCGTGGTGTCGCTGATGTAGAGCTCTTGTCCGATCTCTGCGTTGGAGAGGCCGTTCGCGATCAAGCGGAAGACTTCCTGTTCGCGCGTGGTCAGCTCGTCGAACTCCTTGGGCGGCGCAGGAGGCGGGATGCGCGAGAACTGCCTGATCACGCGTTTTGTGATCGTCGGGTGAGAGAAGCGCGTCACCCGCGGCAACGGTGCGAATCGCAGCGATGCAGCTGCTCGGGAGGGTCGTCCTTGAGCACGAAACCGCTGGCGCCGGCGCGGAGCGCTTCGTAGACGTACTCGTCGAGGTCGAACGTCGTCAGGATCAGGACCCGCGCCGCGTGATCGGCGGCGAGGATCCGCCGCGTCGCCTCGAGCCCGTCGAGCTCGGGCATGCGGATGTCCATCAGCACGACCGTCGGGTGGAAGCGCGCCGCCTTGTCGACCGCTTCGAGCCCGTTGCTCGCCTCGGCGACGATCTCCATGTCCGGCTCACCCGTGAGCAGCATGCGGAACCCCCCGCGCACGAGCGACTGGTCGTCGGCGACGAGGACGCGGATGCTCATCGCCGACGGCCCTCGACCGGAAGGCGCGCGCTGAGGACGAAGCCGCCCTCGGGTGCGGTACCCGCATTCATCTCGCCGCCGTAGATCTTGACGCGTTCGCGGACGCCGACGAGCCCGTGGCCGAGGCCGTCGGTCGCCCTGGCGCCGACGCCGTCGTCGCGGACCTCGAGCTGCACGGCGTCCGGCCCGTAGCGGACGGTGACGTCGGCGCGGCTCGCCTGCGCGTGCTTGAGCGAGTTGGTCAGGCCCTCCTGGACGATCCGATAGGCGGAGAGATCGACCCCGCGCGGGAGCGGGACGGCGTCGCCCTCGACCTGGAGTCGCACGGGCAGGCCGGCCCGGCCGACGCGCTCGACGAGGGCATCGAGGCTGTCGAGACCGGGCTGGGGCGCGAGATCGGCATCCTCGCCGTCGTGCATCGCGCCGAGGAGGCGCCGCATCTCCTCGAGCGCCGAGCGGCCCGCCTGCTCGACGTCCGTGAGCGCGTCCCGGTCCTCGGCCAGCTCCGGGGGAAGCTTGTGGCGGACGGCGCCGACCTGCAGCACCATCACGCTGACCGCGTGGGCGACGACGTCGTGGAGCTCGCGCGCGATTCGCGCGCGCTCCTCGGCCACAGCGATGCGGGCGGCCGACTCGCGCCTGCGCTCGGCCTCGAGCGCGCGCTCCTCCGCCTCCTCGGCCTGGGCGGCGCGCTCGCGCAGCGCGAAGCCGGCGAGCCAACCGATCGCGAACAGCACCGGGACGAAGACGAGCTCGCCCGGAGCGTGCTTGGGGTTGTTGTAGATGACGGTCGCCGCGCCTGCGACCACGACGGCCAGGCCGATGCGCGCCTGCGTGTCGTCGCGCAGGTTGCCGAGCAGGAAGGCCGCGATCATGCCGGCCACCGACGAGATCACGCTGAAGACGACGAGCCGGCCGTCGACGACTGAGCATGCCGCTGCGACGAGCCAGACGGCCGCCGGCGCCGCGAAGGGGAACCGGCGCCGCAGGAGCAGCGGCAGCACGATCAGCGCGAGCGCGGGCACCGTGAACCACCGCGTCGTCGTCGGCTCGTCGGGGCCGTCCCGGAACGCACCCTCGAGCGCGATCGCGAGCGCGGCGAGGACGATCAGCGCGTCGAATCCGTACCGGCGGACGAGAGGGCCGAGGGTGCTCACGGAGTGAACGTACTCCAGGGCTTCGGGCGCCGCCTCCTACTCAGGTAGGAGCCGGAATCGTCGTCGAGTCGGAGCGCGAACACGGCCTTCTGACGACGTCGTGACGCCCGTGCCGCCCTAGCGTCGATGGCGGAAGTTCCCACACGCCAAGGAGGCAGGAAGTGCCCGCAACGACCCCCAAACACAACCTCGCGGCCCGGATGGGCCGCTGGAGTGCCAACCACTGGAAGACGGCGACGTTCGGCTGGCTGGCGTTCGTCCTCGTCGCCTTCGCCCTCGGCATGGCCGGCACCGTATCGATCGACCCGAACACCGCCGGGCCGCGCGAGTCGGGCCGGATGGACAGGATCCTCGACGCGGGCTTCAAGCGCCCGGCCGCGGAGAGCGTCCTGATCCAGAGCCGCACGCTCTCGACGACCGACGCCGCCTTCACGGCCGCGGTCGGCGACGTCGTGGCGCGGCTCTCGAAGCTCGCAGTCGTACAGAACGTTCGCACCGGCCAGGTCTCCCCCGACGGACACTCGGCGCTGGTCGAGTTCGAGATCCGCGGCGCAGCCGACAAGGCGGCGGAGAAGCTCGATCCGGTTCTCGCCCAGGTCGACGCCGCCCAGAAGGCACACCCGCAGCTCTACGTCGGCGAGTTCGGCATGGCCAGCGCGGTCGACGCGCTCGCGACGACCGTCGAGCAGGACCTCGGCAAGGCCGGGATGCTGTCGCTCCCGATCACGCTCGTCATCCTCGTGATCGCGTTCGGCGCTCTCGTCGCCGCGGGGATCCCGTTGCTGCTCGCCCTGACGGCCGTCTTCGCGACCTTCGGCGTCGTCGCCGGGACCAGCCACGTCTTCCCGATGGCGAACGAGGCCGGCGCGCTCGTGCTCCTGATCGGGCTCGCCGTCGGCGTCGACTACTCGCTCTTCTACCTGAAGCGTGAACGCGAGGAACGGGCCGCGGGACGCAGCGAACGCGCTGCGCTCGAGGCCGCTGCCGCGACGTCCGGCCGCTCGGTGCTCGTCTCCGGCCTGACCGTGATGACGGCCATGGCGGGCATGTTCCTGACGGGCGACCCCGTCTTCGAGTCGTTCGCCATCGCCACGATCGCGGTGGTCGCGATCGCGATGATCGGGTCGCTGACCGTGCTGCCGGCACTGCTGTCGCGGCTCGGCGACCGCGTCGACCGGGGCCGCGTGCCGCTCGTCGGCCGGCTCCGCCGGGACGACGGCGAGGGCCGGATCTGGGGCGCGATCGTCAACGGCGTCCTGCGCCGGCCACTGCTGTCGGCCGTTCTCGCCGGCGGGCTCCTGGTCGCCCTGGCGATTCCGGCCCTGCAGATGCGGATGGTCAAGCCGGGCCCCGACACGTTCCCGCAGTCGCTCCCCGCCGTGCAGACGTACGAGCGGATGCAGCAGGCATTCCCCGGCTCGGCTCTCCCGGCCAGCGTGGTCGTCAAGGCTCCGGACGTGAACTCGAAGGAGATGCAGTCCGCGATCCAGCAGCTCCGTCAGCAGGCTGTCGCCTCCGGGCGCATGCACGAGCCGATCACCGTCGAGGTCAACGACGACGGGACGGTTGCGGAGATCGTCGTTCCGATCGACGGCAAGGGCACCGACTCCGCCTCGAACGCGTCTCTCGCGCAGCTGCGCAACGAGATCGTTCCCGCCACGGTCGGCGCCGTTGCCGGCGCCGAGGCAGGCGTCACCGGTGCGGCCGCCCAGTGGAAGGACAGCACGGACGAGATGAAGGCGAACCTCCCCATCGTCGTCGGGTTCGTGCTCCTGCTCGCCTTCTCGCTGATGCTCGTCGCGTTCCGCTCGCCCGTGATCGCGGTCAAGGCGATCGTGCTCAACCTGCTGTCGGTCGCCGCCGCGTACGGCGTGCTGGTGCTCGTCTTCCAGCACGGCTACGGCAGCGACTTCCTCGGCTTCACCCCGACGGGCGGGATCGACCCGGTGGTCCCGCTGCTCCTGTTCGTGATCCTGTTCGGGCTCTCGATGGACTACCACGTGTTCCTGCTGAGCAGGATCCGCGAGTCCGTCCAGCGCGGCATGACCACCGACGAGGCGGTCTCGCACGGGATCAAGTCGACCGCGGGCGTCGTCACGAGCGCCGCGATCGTCATGGTCGGCGTCTTCGCGGTCTTCGCGACGCTGTCGATGCTGATGTTCAAGCAGTTCGGCGTCGGGCTCGCGACGGCGATCCTGCTCGACGCCACGATCGTCCGCGGCGTGCTGCTGCCGGCCTCGATGAAGCTGCTCGGGGAGCGGAACTGGTACCTGCCGCAGGTGGCTCGAGTGGCTGCCCCGGTTCGACGTGTCCGAGTCCGAGGCCCCGGGCGAGACCCGGCCGGTCGCCCGTCGCCGCCCCGGCGACCGAGGCCACGGCTGCCCCGGCCCGCCGGAGCAGGCGGTCGCTCTTCGCGCACCGGCATCGGTGCGCTGCTCGTCACGGCCGGCGTGCTCGGGATCCTGGACACGACCGACACCTACGACGTCTCCGTGACCATGGCGCTCGCGACCGGGCTCGGCGTCGTCGGCGGGACGATCGCGCTCGGCGCCGTCAGCAAGAGGCGAGCCGCGGGCTCGTCCCGTTCGGGCTCGTGCTCCTCGTCGCCTTCGCGGCGGCGGCGATGTCGCCGGTGAGCCTCTCCGCCGGCGTCGGCGACAAGGACGAGCGGCCGCTTCACGCGACGCAGCTCGAGCGCAGCTACGAGTTCGGGATCGGCGACTACACGGTCGATCTCACCGACGTCGCGCTGCCGCCGGGTACGACGAAGATCGACGTCGAGCTCGGCATCGGCGACCTGCTCGTCAAGGTCCCGGAGCACGCCGCGCTCGAGATCCGGGCGCGCGCCGACGGCGGGCAGGTGACCGTTCTCGGTCGCACCGACGAGGGCACGCGCCCCGACGAGCACGCCGTCGTGCGCGGCTCGACGTCCGCGGCGCCCACGCTCGAGCTGGACGCAGAGGTCGGCTTCGGCCACCTGGCGGTGCGCCGAGGCTGAGCTCGAACGACGACCCAAAACGGACGGCGGCCGGGAGCCACCCCGGCCGCCGTCTGCACGGCCATCGGCCGGGGCGCTCTGCGCTCGGCCGGTCGCTCCTACTCGGCGATACGTCTGCGGCGGCGCGCCTCGCGCCGGTCGTAGACGTAGGCGAAGCCGATCAGGATCACGCTGAAGACGAGCAGCATCCCGAAGAATCCCCACGCGTACCAGGCCCAGCCGATCAGGGCGAAGATCAGGTACGCGGCGACCGCGATGCCGATCGCAAGCCCGACGATCCAAACCAGAACCTTCCTCCGAGCTCCATCGCGCTCCTTTCGTGGCCTCGCGCGGGCCAGGTCTCGACGCAGCCGCGGCACGATCGTCGGACTGGGATCGTCCCTCCACGCGCTGAGCGGCACGTCATCCGGATGGGATGAACGGCCGTGCCGCCGTTCCCACAGCGCCGCGTTCAAGAAGGCTGCGCCCACGAGGAGCCGCGCGATCAGGTAGAGCCAGAGCAGCACGACGGTCGCGGCGCCGAGCGTCCCGTAAAGGGCTGACGAGCGGCCGAGCTTGGGAGCGAGGTAGAGGACGGCGAACAGGTGGATGGCCTGCGTCCCGACCGCGGCGAGGATGGCGCCGGGGACGAAGTCGCGCCAGTGCCGGGCGCGGCTCGGCAGGAGCGTGGAAGCCCCAGATGTGCACGCCCGCGAAGAGCACGAGCAGCCCGAGCGTGAGCGCCAGCCCTGGGGTCCTGCCGCCCACTCGCGCAGGAAGGCGGTGCCGGAGGAGACGATGATCAGGCCGACCACGGCGCCGGTGAAGACCCCGCCGGCTCGGTACGGGCGTCGCACCTTCGGCGGCACGAGCCGCCACGCGACGGCATGGGCGACGGAGAGCGCCCGGACGGCGCCCCGCGCCGAACCACGCGAGCAGGGCCACCCCGGCCGCGAGGAAGTACCAGCGGGAGTAAGCGTCCTGCTCGATCGCCTCGGTGGCCGCATCGGCCGCCGCTCCGCCTGAGGCCGAAGTCCTCCGCCGCGTGCTCGAACGCCGCCGGGTCCGCTTCGACCCAGAAGCTGAGCAGGGCGGCGCAGACGAGGCCGAAGGGCACGAGCCAGAAGAAGAGGCGGTACGCCAGGCCCCCGCGAGGAGGCCGGCCGCAGCGAAGCGCTCGCGCGCGAGCGCGCGGACGACCACGTCTTTCCAGGGCAGGTGCTGCGACGCGCGGCCAACGGCAGCTCCAGGCGCGGGCCCGCGCGCCGGCGAGACGCCCCGGGCCGGCGGCGGTCACTCTGGCCGGACTCCCGTGTCGCCGCCGGCGACCCGCGTCGCGCGACCTCCACCGGCTCGAGCGCGGCGGGCGGCCGGTGCCGGCGCCACGTCGCCGCCGCGACGAGGCCGTAGGCGATCGACGGGACCATCGTCAGGACCCGGAAGACGAGCACGGCGGCGACGACGCCCGCGTTGTTCCCGCCGAAGGCGACGAGCGCGGTGGTCAGCCCGACCTCGACCACGCCGAGCCCGCCGGGCGTGATCGGCACCGAGGCGAGCAGGCGCATCAGCGCCCACGCCGCGAACGCCTCCGTCGCCGTGACCTCGGACGCCGGGACGCCGAGCGCGCGCAGTGCCACGAGCAGGACGACGAAGACGCTCAGGCTCCCGATCAGCGACGCGAGCGTCAGGACGTGCCAACGCCGCTTGAGCAGGTCGCCGGCGCTGAGGCGGAAGCGCTCGAAGCTCGGGCCGCCCCACGTGACCGGGCCCTTCTTGAGCTTTCCACGCGCCCAGTTCGCGACCCGCGCGGCCTGTTCGCCGACCTCGTGTGCGAGCCGCTCGTTCACGAGAGCGAGCACGAAGCCGGTCAGGACGACGACGAGGATCACGATCCCGACGAACGCCGCCGTCGTCAGCAGCGCCGTGTCCTCGCCGACCGCCGTCAGCAGAGCCAGCGCGACGACCGGGTAGAAGAGGTTGAGGAACTGGTTCCAGAGGCTGACGAGCGCGATCGCGCGCGTGATCTCGCGCCGGGGAAAGGCCCAGCCGCGTAGCATCGCCCACGCGACGCCTGCCCCGGCGGCCGCGCCTCCAGGGACGACGATCGAGAGTGCGGTCGACGCCTGCGTCACCTCGAGCGCCCGCCAGAAGCGCAGGCCGGGCAGCGCCACCTGCCAGGGCGGCGCGAACGTGACGAGGTTCACGGCGCTCGCGGCGAGGAGGGCGAGCGCCCATGGCCACGACAGCTCCTGCAGCACCGCCCAGACGTCGCGATAGTCGGCGACCTTGGGCAGGAACCAGAAGAACGTCGCGGCGACGACCGCGAGCCCGACGGCTGGAATCAGGTACCGGCGCACGGTCAGGCTTCGGGCAGGGGCTCTTCGCGGACCACGACAGTCCGTGCGGCGAGGTCCTGGAGTGCACGCCTGCGCCGGTCGAACAGCACCGGCACGAGCCCGGCGCCGAACGGGGCGAGCGCGACCACCGTGGCGGCGAAGCGCAGGAGCGAGCGCCCGACCCCAGGCGGACGCCCGTCGGGCGCTTCGAGGCGCAGCCGGGTCACGCGCATCCCGGGAGTCTGCCCGGCCGTCGACCAGAAGAGCACGGCGTATCCGGCCAGGAAGATCAGCCAGCCCGCTCCGGCGAGCGCTGCGAGGAGGACGTCCGGCAGCGACACACCCAGCAGCCACCCGAGTGCGCCGGCAAGCGCGCCGAGCGCGAGCACTGATTACGTTCGCGAGCGCCAGATCGAGAAGGCCGGCGACACCCCGCGAGGCGAGCCCTCCGTAGCGCGGCGCACCCGGCTCGGCCACGCGCGGCTGCCGCCGGAGCGCGCCGCGAACGCCGCGCTCGACCGAGTCGTCCGCCCGCGCGGCACCGTCGGCGAGGCGCCCGGCGACCTCGCTCCCGAGCGTCTTCGTCTCGTGTGCGAGCGCTCCGCGCACCGGCCCGGAGATCGCCTGCTCGAGCGCCCGCTGCAGCTCGGGGCTTCGGATCGCGTCGTCGACGAGTTCGCGCGCGAGCGCGCTTCCCGCTGCGTCCCGGATCACGCGTTCGAACGCGGGGCTCTCGAGCAGCCGGCGCGCGAGCGCGTCGATCGCGTCGTCGGACATCGCCTCCGTGAGCGCGCGGTCGAGCGTCCGCGAGGTTTCCGGCGCCGCGGCGAGCTCGACCGCGGCGTCCTCCAGCCGCAGGCGGCCGCGCAGACCGATGTCTCGGCCCGTGGCCGCGAGCGCCTCGGCCCGTCCGCGCACGACCGGCCGGACGAGCGGCGAACGGACGAGCACGCGCCCGGGCAGCAGCACGATCCGCCCGACGCCTGCGCCCAGGCGGAGCGCCGTCACGGCGACGCCGGCCGCGACCTCGCCGGCCGGCGGCGTCCGCGAGCCCGGCGCGGGCTCAGCGGACGTAACGCAGACCGTGACGGAGGAGGAGCCGGGCGAGCCAGAGCGCGCTCAGGACGCGCAGCGCGACGTGCTCGATCGAACGCGCGAGCCGGTTTCGCCGCCGGCGCCGGAAGGGATTGGGCGGACGTCTCATTCGGCGCGCAGCCGCTTTCCGCCGTACATCGCGAGGGCGTAGATGATCACGATGTCGACCGCGAGCATCGTCACCGCCCAGAGCGGATAGGCCGTCATGAAGAACAGCTGCCCGAGCGCGTTCAGGAACGCGACGGCGATCCCGAACCAGCGCCCGAGCTCGCTGCCCGCGAGCAGCGCGAACGCGGCGAGGAGCTGCCCGGTGCCGAGCAGCAGCATGATCCAGCCCCACGAGTTCAGGTCGCTGAAGACGAAGACCGAGTCGGCCACGTAGACCCTGGAGTCGCCGATCGCCAGCATGCCCTCGATCACGTTCCAGGCGCCTGCGAGGGCGAGCATCAGCGCGGCGAAGCCGACGAGACCCGTGCCCGGGATGTCGCTGTAGCTGTAGCCGCTCGGTCGTGTGTAGCCCGCGCGGTCTGCGTCGGCCCGGATGTCCTGCGACGCCATGCCGTCCCTCCCAGCTCGGTTTGACGCCGTTCACTCAACCAGCCGCGCCTCCGAGCGCCATCGTCCCGTTGGGATGAACACGGGGGCTGCCGGAGGGGTGTCTGCGGCTGCGGCGAACACCTCTGCGGCATGTACGAGAGGCTCGAACGGCGCGTGACGGAGGCGCTCGTCTCGCTGACGCTGCGCAAGGCAGTGGCGCTGATCGTGAGCGTGGCAACCATCCTCGCATTCACGGCGGCCGTGATCGTCCACGCCATCGACCCGGCGATCGGCACGTTCGGCGACGCGCTCTGGTGGGCGGTCGTGACCGTGACGACGGTCGGATATGGCGACGTCGTGCCCGAGACCACCTCCGGGCGGCTGGTCGCGGCGGTCCTGATGCTGACGGGCATCGGCCTGATCCCGCTGATCACGAGTGTCGTCGTCTCGATCCTCGTCGCCCAGGGCACGAGGAAGACGCGCGAGGCCGAGCTGGAGCAGCTGGAGCGGATCATCGAGCGCCTCGACGCGCTCGAGCGGCATCTCATCGACCGTCCCCGCTAATCCTCCGCCGGCGTCGGCCTCACCGCTGCGACCGCGGCGCGCACGGTGGGATACGACGCCGTCCCGGAGTCCAGGAACCCGCTCTCGGCGAGTCGTGCGACGAGCGGCGTCTTCGCCCGGGCGAGGGCGAGCCCGACGCCCGACCGCCGCAGGCTGTCCCGAAGGTCGACGAGGGCGGCGAGACCGGTCGCGTCGACGTGCGTCACCGCTTCGGCGTCGAAGACGACCGACCGGACCGGGCCGGTCGCGCCGCGGACGGCCTCCAGCACGCGGCCCTTCACGTAGCTCGCGTTCGCGAAGAAGAGCCGGTCGTCGAGCCGGTAGACGACGACGCCCGGAGTTACGCGCGCCGAGGGGTGCACCGCGACGTCGCCGTAGCGCCCGAGCGAGTCGACCCAGCCGAGCACCGCGTCGTGGGGCTTCGCGCTGCGCCTGACGACGTCGACGATCGAGAGCCCGACGGCGAAGACGAGCGCCTCGAGCACTCCGACCGCCACGACCCCGGCGACCGTGACCGCGGCGATCGTCACCTCGACCCGGTCCGTGTTCCAGAGCGTTCGCCAGGCGCTCCGATCGACCAGCCCGATCGCGGCCGAGACGATCACTGCGCCCAGCACGGCCGAGGGAAGGTACGAGATCGGATTCGTCAGGAAGAGCAGGATCAGGACGATCGAGCCGACGGAGGCGAGCCCCGCAAGCTGCGTGCGCACGCCCATCGAGTCGTTGACCGCCGTTCTCGAGCCGCTCGCGCCGACGACCATCCCCTGGCTGAGTCCCGCGGCCGCATTGGCGGCGCCCGACGGCGAGAAGCTCCTGGGGCGCCCGCACGTGCTGGTGATGCTTCCCGGCGAACGAACGGGCGGTGAGGATCTCGTCTGCGAACGCGACCAGGAAGATGCCGACTGCCGCAGGCAGCAGCGTGAGCACGTCGGCCACCGGCGGGGTCGGGACGTCGACGCTCGGGAGCCCCGCGGGCACGGAGCCGACGACCGCGACGCCGCGCTCCTCCAGGTCGAGCAGCCAGGAGGCGGCGATCGCGCCGGCGACGACGAACAGGGCGGCCGGGAGGCGCGGCGCGACGAAGCGCAGCGGGAGCAGGACGGCCAGCGCGAGGGCGCCGACGAGGAGCGTCGTGCCCTGGATGTCTCCGAGCTCCCCGACGACCTCGGCCAGCTGCCCGAGCGGCCGGCGCGCGTCGACCTCGATGCCGAGCAGCTTGCCGAGCTGGGAGACGACGAGCACGATCGCGACGCCGTGCAGATAGCCGATCAGGACCGGGCGGGAGAAGTAGTCCGCGATCCACCCGAGGCTGAGCAGGCGCGCGGCGGCGAAGCAGGCGGCGACGAGCAGCGCCAGCGCGCCGGCGAGCTCGACCGCCTCACTGCTTCCGGCCGCGGCGAGCGGGAGGATCGCGGCCCCGACCAGAGCGGCCAACGATCCCTCCGGCCCGATCACGAGCTGGCGCGAGCTGCCGAGCAGGACGTAGACGATCGTGGGCAGCAGGAGCGCGTACAGCCCGGTCACGGGGGAGAGCCCGGCCAGCTCGCCGTACGCCATCGCCGCCGGGAGCGCCAGCGCGGCGACCGTGACTCCGGCGAGTAGGTCGCGGCGGGCGGAGCCGGGGCCGTAGGCGGGCAGGTCGCCCGAGACGGGGACGGCACGCTCGAGAAGCGGCGGCTGCTGGGCCGGCCGGAACGGCGACTCGCCCGGGCAGGCGGTCTCCTCGCTCAACTCAGCCGGCGAATCCGCGCAGCGCGTCGCCGAGCAATTTCGCGCCGATCACCACGCAGAGCACCGCCATGATCGCGGCGTTGTGCTCGGCCAACCACGCTTGCAGCCGGCCGAGCAGCACAGGTGACCGGTCGCCGAGCGCAAAGAAGAGCACGACCGGCGCGGCGACGCCGAGGGTGGCGATGAGAGCGAAGACGCCGTAGGCGACTGCCTGCTCTCCTGCCGGGATCCCGGTCTGCGCAATCGCGGCGGCGGCGGCGGCTGCGAGCAGGAGGTTCTTCGGGTTCGCGCCGGCGAGGATCGCGCCCGCTCCGAGTGCCTTCGGCGCCGTGAAGCGGTCGACGGCACCGAGCCAGGACGGCATGGCAGCTTCGTCGCCGTCGTGCGGTCGGCTTCGCCACTGCCGCAGCGCAACGAGGAGGAGCACCACTCCGAGTGCGAGCTTCAGCCAGTCGACCCAGGCGGCAGGTTCCCCGCCCTCGCTCGCATCCGCGGGACCCGCGAGGAGGAGGACGACCGTTCCGACGACCGCGAGCCCGAGCAGCCACCCGACCACGAAGGTGGGCCCGTTCCGCGACGCCTGGGGGGTGACGAGCATCAGCGCCACCGCGATGATCGGGAGCGGGCTGATCGCGACGCCGACGGCGAAGGGCAGGATCTCGCCGACCGCTGCGCCCATCAGGCCGCCGCGCGGACGACGCAGCGGAAGCCCAGGTGGGCCATCCCGGTGTCGATCATCTGCGCCTGTCGCGCCGCGGGCCGGTAGCGCAGGCAGTAGTTCGGGGCGCACAGGTGGGAGCCGCCCTTGATCACGCGGCGCGGGATCCGCTCGCCGGGTTGCCCGGACAGGTGGCTCTGCTCGGACGAGCTGACGCGGGGGTTGTGGGGCGTGCAGCACGGGCTCGCGACCTCGTCCGGATGCCCGGGGGAGTACCAGTCGGCGGTCCACTCCCAGACGTTCCCGGTCATGTCGTAGAGGCCGTAGCCGTTCGGCGGGAAAGCTCCCGACCGGGGACGTGCCCTCGTAGCCGTCGAGCTTCAGGTTCTGCCAGGGGAACTCGCCCTGCCAGGTGTTCGCGTGAGCCTCGCCGCCGGGGAAGTGCTCGTCGCCCCACGCGAAGACGGCGCCGTCGAGGCCGCCGCGGGCGGCGAACTCCCACTCCGCCTCGGAGGGCAGCTCCTTGCCGGCCCAGGTCGCGTACGCCTCCGCGTCCTCGTAGGCGACGTGGACGACCGGATGCGGTCGCGGCCGTTGATCGACGTTCCCTTCCGCCCGGCCGCTTCCAGGACGCCCCCGGGAGGTACTCCCACCAGTTGCGGTAGTCGTCGAGGTCGACGGGGCCGTTCGCCTTCCTGAAGACGAGCGAGCCGGGCACGAGCAGGTCGGGGTCGGCATCCGGGTACTCGTCCGGGTCGAGCGGCCGCTCGGCCACGGTCACGTAGCCGCTCGCACGCACGAAACGGCGATAGTCGGCGGCCGTCACGGGACGCTCGTCGATCCAGAAGCCGTCGAGCGAGACGCGGTGGACGGGGCGCTCCTCCGGGTAGAAGTCCTCCGAACCCATCGCGAAGGTCCCGCGGTCGATCCAGCGCATCGCGTCCGGGTCGCCGAGGTGGTCGTCAGTCGCGAGCGTGTTCGGCTTGACGTTCGACGGCATTGCGGGCCCTTCCCGGTCCTGGCGAGTCACCACGACGCTCGCGGAGCAGGCCTCGCTCCGTCATCACGCGATCCGGGTGATTTCGGGCGCCGCGAAGCCGAGGCCGCCGGGGCGCGGGAAACCTCGCCGGTGGCCAGTACGTAGCGGTCGGTGGCCAGCACCATGGCGCCGTCCCACAGCACGCGGGCGCTGGCCTCGAGCACCACGGGCGCGGCCTCGGTGGTCTGCACCAGCAGGTTGCCCAGCTGCAGCGTGTCGCCGGCTGCGAAGTTGTAGACGTTGAGCGAGACCTGCAGCTGCGTCACGTTGGCGCGGGTGGTGATGTCGAACGTGACCAGGCCGGCGCCGTAGGGCACGCTGCCGGCGCCGGGCGTGGTGCCGACGTACCCGCCGGCGCCGGACACGTCCACGATCACCTGGCCGTCGTAGCGGCCGGCGCTCGAGGTCGGCACGCTGATGCGGTACGCCGTCAGCGGCTGCACGGGCACCACGTAGCCGTTGCTGCGCACGCTGGTGGTGCCGGTCGCTGCGACGGTCACAGCGGTGGTGGTGGCGCCCTTCACCACGGACGGGCTGTTGCCGCCGGGCTGCCAGTCCTGCGCGTCGTAGGCGGTGGTCATGCGGCCAGAAACCTCTCAACGAAGGCAGCGCGCTGGCGCTCCCGGGTGATCAGGCCACGGTTGTGGTCTGCGGTCGGCGCGCCGGCCAGCGTGCGGGGCATCACGCCGGCGCTTTCGCTGGCGTTCGGCTGGCCGTTCGCGCGCACGGGCGCTGTCGGGCTGTCCACCCAATGCTCCCACCAGGCCATGGCGTCCACGCTGCCGGGCACGCCGCTGCCCGCGGGGATAGGCAGGGTCGAATACCCAATCGGCCAGGCCGTGCACAAAGATGGGGATTATCGCCCCCGCCCTTGCAATAGATGCCGTCGTAGATGTAGTCGCCGTTTCCCACCTCTGGAAGGCTCAGGGTCTTTTCCCCATTCCACGGCCTTCTTGCGGTAGAACAGCCATCCACGGCCGAAGCCGTACGGCCCGCCGGTCAGGTTGCCACGGAAGCGCTCGAGGCTGCGCCGGCGGTGGTCGTCGGACGGCTGCGGGTCGATGCCGGGGCGCCACCTGTAGCCGTCTGTGGACCAGTCGAAGCGTAAGCTGTCTAGGGCCACGCAGTCGAAGCTGTCGAGCGCCGGCACCAGGTCCATGGCGTCGTGCTTGTTGCCGCCGTTGCCGAAGCTGCTCACGGGGTTCCACTCGATCACAGCGGAAGAGGCACTCGGCCTTGATGATGTCGTAACAGCGGGGACCACGTGGCCTGAAAGGCGCGCATATCGGTGGTGTCCTGCGCCGGCGAATAAGGGCCAGTCCCACAGCGTGAACTCATGCGGCCCGCGCAGGCGCGGCGCCGGCCTGGTGCCGTCAGCCTTCACGTACTGCTCGCAGCGCTGTCCCAGCAGCTTCCAGGTCTTGTCGTAAGGCGCCGGCGGCCAGTCTGCGACCAGGACTCCACGCGCTGGTACGGTCGGTGGGTGGCCTGGGCGCATCACCATGCCGCCGCCCAGCCACAGCCCCCAAATGAGGCCGGACTGCCCACGACTGGTGCATAGTCGGGCAGCGCCAGGTGCGTGAACGGGTCGGCGGTCTGCGTCGGCTGCACGTGGTAGTCGTGGAACGCCAGGGCGTAGATCGGCTGATCGGTGCCCACCGAGCCCTCGAAGACGTCGCGCTTGGCCAGCGGTGCCCCAGTGGAAGTACGCGCCCAAGGCGGCGCCGGCGCCGGGCACGGGCGGCGGCGGCGCGGGGGCCGGCAGGACCGATGGCGGCCGCGGTGCCGGGGGTGCCGGGCACTTCTGGCAGCAGCCGGCCGCGGGCGTACCCGGCTGCGGCTCACGCGCCACGTCCGTCGAGCGGTCGCCGGGCACGTCAATGATGCCCAGCGCCAGCGGGTCGACAGGGCCGGTGAAGCCGTGCAGCGTGCCGGGGATGCGGTCGGCGCTGGCGGTCGCAGGGATGCTGCTGCGGCGCCGGGCTCATGTACGCGGTGCCGTTCCACACGTACTCGTAGCGGAAGCCGCTCAGCAGGTTCGGCTGCAGCAGGTCCGTCGGATGCCACCAGGCGGCACCTGCAGGGCGCCCTCGGCGTCCTCGGCGGCCTGCTGCGCGGTGGTCAGCGCGTTGCGCGCCTCGTCGGCCGCGGCGTCGGCCACCACGCCCAGCAGGTTGATTTCGCGGCGTCGATGGTCTCGCCGGGCTGGTGGTCGGTGGCTGCGCGCACGGGGGTGGCATGGGGCACCCGGTACTCTAGCCGTAGGCTGTGTCGAACAGGGCTGCGCACAGGTCGCACCAGCGCCGGGCAGC
>CAWGGO010000006.1:0-708716 GCA_963822205.1 uncultured Gaiellaceae bacterium
TCGTCGACGGCCCCGAGCGCGAGGTTGCCGGGGTACGAGCTGCCCGTGCTCCGCCTCCAGCCGCGTCACGTCTCCGCCCTCCTCGTCGATCGAGATCAGCAGCTCGGGCCGCTCGGCTCGGAGGGCTGCCGTCAGCTCTGCGAGCTGCGCGGGATCGCGGACGTTGTAGGCGAAGAGGGTGATCCCGCCGAGCCCGCGCTCGAGCCAGCGGGCGACCCACTCGGGCACGACGTGACCGGGGAAGCTCGGCTGCAGGCATGCGGCCGCCTGCCGGTCGAGCTCGCTCACTGTTTGACGGCGCCTGCGGTGAGGCCGAACGCGATCCGCCGGTGCACGAGCACGAAGAAGACGATCACCGGCAGCGCGGTCAGCGTCGAGCCCGCCATCAGCGTCCCCCAGTCGACGCCGCGCGTCGTGCCGGTGATGAAGTTCGCCAGCCAGATCGTGACGGTCTGCTTGTTCGCGCTCGAGAGCAGGACGTACGCGATGATGTACTCGTTCCAGGCCTGGATGAAGGCGAAGATCGACGTCGCCACGAGACCCGGCCCGACCAGCGGCAGCAGGATCCGCACGAACGCTCCGAGCCGTGTCGAGCCGTCCACCATCGCCGCCTCCTCGAGCTCTTTCGGCACCCCGGCGATGAAGCCGCGCATCGTCCAGACGCAGAAGGGCAGCACGAGCGCGACGTAGCAGACGACGACGCCGGAGAGACGGTCGACCTGGCCCACCGCGCTGAGCGTGATGTAGAGCGGGATGATCAGCGCGGCGAGCGGCACCATCTGCACGCCGAAGACGATCACGACGAAGGCGCGGCGGCCGTAGAAGCGGAACTTCGCGAGCGCGAGCGCCGCAAGGAACGCGAGCACGACCGAGACGACGACGACGGCGCCGACCACGATGAGGCTGTTGCGGACGCTCGACCAGAAGAGATCGAGGCCCATCGCGTCGCGGAAGTTGTCGAGCGTGGGGTTCTGCGGGAAGAACTTGGGCGTGAAGGAGAGCATCGTTGCCGCCGCTTGAACGAGGTCAGACCATCCAGTAGACGGGGAAGACCATCACGACGAAGACGGCCAGCCCGAGCAGGTTGACGCCGACCTGCGGACGATCCGCCCGCGCCTGCGGCGCCGGCGCGGGGGAGCGGGCTGTGCGACCGTGCTCAATCGATCTCCCCGATCCGGACCATCTGGCGGATGTAGACGAAGGTGACGCCCAGCATCACCATCACCATCACGAGCGCGATCGCCGAGCCGAGCCCGTAGCGGCTCGTGTTGAACGACTCCACGAACGAGTAGATGCTCATGAGGAAGTAGTGCTCCTCGGGCCGCGCGTTCCGGATGATCCAGATCTGGCTGAAGACCTGGAAGTTCCAGATCACCGACAGGCTGGCGAGGATGACGAAGATCGGCTTCAGGATCGGGAGCGTGATGTCGCGGAAGACCCGGAACGCGCCTGCGCCGTCGATCTACGCGGCCTCGACCATCTCGGCCGAGACCTGGGTCAGGCCGGCGTAGATCGTGATCGCGACGAAGGGAATCGCGCCCCAGACGATGATCGCGGTGATGATCGCCAAGCCCTCGTACGGGTTGACGAACCAGTCGTGGTGGGCGAAGGAGTCGAAGCCCGAGCTGCGTCAGCGTCCAGTTGAGGACGCCGAACTCGTAGTCGACCATCCAGCTCCAGATGGTCACCGCGACGACGGGCGGCATCGACCAGACGAGCACGAGGCCGGTCGTGATCAGCAGGCGCATGAACGTGCCAGGCGCGCGAGCAGGAGCGCGATCAGCGTCCCGAAGACCATCGTCAGCCCGACCGTGACGGCGGTGAACGCGACCGTGCGGCCGAGCACGGTCCAGAACCAGCGGTCGCCGAGGATCTCCGTGTAGTTGTCGAGCCCGATCCACTGCGCCCTTGTGGGCGATCAGCTCGGGAAGCCCGTACTGCTGGAACGAGAGCGTGACGAGCCGGTAGAGCGGATATCCGAGCACCCCGCCGATCACGACGAGTGCGGGGATCAGCAGCAGGTACGGGGTGACGTGGCGGCCGGCCCGGATGCGCCGACGCCGTCGAGCCGGCACAAGGGCCGGCTCGACGGCGAGGGGAACGGCTGAGTGGTCTTTCACGAGCGGGGTTAGCGGGCGTTCAGGATCTCCGTGATCCGCGCGCTGGCTGCGGTTGCGAGCTCCTTCGTCTTCGAGGGGTTGCGGAGGATTCCGCTGAGCATGCTCTGGAGCACGTTCGCGCTCTCGACGTTCGCCCAGTTAGGGGTCGAGGGGACGAACCAGCTGTACTTCGCGGCTTCGGCGAACGGCGCCAGCGTCGGCTTCGCCGCGTTGATCCGCGCGAGGCTGGTCGTGTTCGGGATCACGCCGCCGCCTGCCGCCATCCGCGTCATGTTCGCCGTGTTCGTGAACGCGGCGATCCAGTCGGCTGCGAGCGCCTTCTGCTTGCTCGTGACCGGGACGGCGAGGTTCGAGCCGCCCAGGAACGTCGGCATGTACTTGCCCGGCGTGTGGCTCGGCATCGGGTAGGCGCCGATCTTGTCCGACAAGCGACGGGTTGCCGAGCTTCGGGTCGAGGGCGTACGGCCACTCCCAGCCGTTGCCGACGAACGAGCCGACTGTGCCCTTCGCGAACACGAGCGCCTGCTGCGGATGCGCCTCGTCACCGGTCTTGTTTGCCCGCGAGAAGCTCCTGGCGACGCTGCGCCACGCGGTCAGGCCGGAGAGGGCCTTCGGCTCGTGCAGCGTGCCGACCCACTTGCCGTTCCGGGTCGTCGCGATCTTTCCGCCGTAGTCGTAGACGAAGGACATCGCTGCGTACCAGTACCGGCCCGGGAAGTACACGGCCGAGTAGGTCGGGTTCTTGGAGCCGCCGAACTGCTTCATCAGCTTCGCCATGGCGGCGTTGAACTCGGCGAGGGTCTTCGGGGTCTTCGCGATCCCCGCCGCCTTGTACTGGTCGGTGCGGTAGATGACACCGCGGGCGCCGGCGTAGTACGGCACCGCGAACAGCTTGCCGTTGTAGCTGCCGGCCTTCGTCAGTCCCGAGAGCCAGGTGGCGGAGTTCGGGAAGTCGGCCTTGTTCAGCGGCGCGAGGGCGCCGGCCGCGCTGTACTTCGGCACGTCCGTGTTGCCGAACTCGAGCACGTCGGGGCCGCTGCCGGCCGAGAGCGTCGCCTCGAACTTCGTCTTGTAGTCGCCCCAGCTCTGGTACTGGACGTTCACGTCGACGCCGGGATGCTGGGCCTTGAAGGTCTGGGTCGCGGCAGTCACCGCCTCGGGCCAGCCGGTTTGGGCGTCGCCCATGAGCCAGACCGTCAGCGCATCCGCCTGCGCCCTCGTCCACCGACGCCTGCGACGTGCCGGTCGCCGCGGCCGCTGCGATCGCGAGCGCGACCACGAGCACGGCCGTTGCGAACATTCGTAGTCTCATCGAGACCTCCCTACTCGCGAACTGGTATTGACCAATCCTGATTACGCGCGGAGGCTCGCACATCGAATCGGTCCTGTCAAGGGGTGGTATCTCTCGTCGACCACATCCCATATTGCGCGCAAAACGGCCAAATCAAGCGTCAGCTGAAGTCCCGGAGAGGCGGGAGCGCTCTGATTGGTACTGACAAGTACCAATCAGAGCGCGTGCGTGATCTTGCTCAGCCCCGTCGGACGGTCGGGATCGAGCCCCTTCGCCTGGGCGAGGGCCCACGCGAAGAGCTGCCCGGGACGACCGAGAGAAGCGGTGAGAGCAGGGTCACGGACGGCCTCGGGACCGGCACGGAGAAGGCGGCGCCGGCGATCTCGCGCGGCAGACGGCCCGCTCGCGACGAGCGTCGCGCCGGCGGCGTGGGCGCGTGCAGCCGCCTCCCGCACGGCAGGCAGGCTCTCGTCGTCCGAGCTGATCGTCCAGACCGGGAACAGCCCGTCGAGTGCCGCCAGCGGGCCGTGGACGAGATCCGTGGCCGTCAGCGGCTCGGCCGCGACGCGACAGGTCTCGAGCAGCTTCAGCGAGATCTCGCGCGCGGTCGCGAACTCGGGGCCGCGGCCGATCACGAACATCCGGCCGACGAAGGCGAATGCGAGCGCGACCTCCGCCAGCCGCCGCTCGAGCGCCGGCAGCGCGTCGTCCAGCTGAGCGGCGACGGCGCGGATGCCGTCGGCGATCAGCGGCCCCTGCCCCGCGGCATGGCCGGCCAGGAGCGCGAGCGCGGCGACCTGTGCGGTGTAGGTCTTCGTCGCCGCGATCGAGCGCTCGGGGCCTGCCGCGAGCGGCAACACCGCTTCGGCCGCCTCGGCCGAGCGCCGAATCGGGGTCGTTGGTGATCGCGATCGTGAAAGCGCCGCGAGCGCGGGCGCGCTCGACGTAGGCGAGCACGTCCGGGGTCTCCCCGGACTGCGAGAGGGCGACGATGCAGGATCCGCGCAGGTCGATCTCGGCGCCGTAGTAGACCGACAGCGAGATCGAGTCGCGAAGCGCGGTCCAGCGCGGCAGCATGCCGAATGCGTAGACGCCGTACGAGGCGGCATTGTCGGAGGAGCCGTGGCCGACCATGCGCACGAGGTTCAGACCGCGGTCGCGAGCGAGAGCGGCGACGGCGGCGTACTCGGCGGAGTGCTCCAGCAGCCGCTCGAACGCGGCCGGCTGCTCTCGGATCTCGCTCAGGAGCAGGGCGCCGGGCGCTGGCTCGGGCAGCCGGTGGGCGAGCGCGCTCATCCGGCGTCGCGCAGCACGAACACCGGCACGGCGCCGGCGCGGTCGCGGCGGCTGAGCTCGGTGACGAGGCGGTAGCGGTCACCGCGATAGATGGAGCGCACGAACTCGACGATCTCGTCGCTCTCCGAGCGTGTCGTCCGCTCGAACAGGAACGCGGGCGAGTGGAGTGGCACGCCGAGCGCGGTCGACTCCTCCTCGTTCGTCACGGTCGGCTCGATCGTCTGGATACCGCCCACGGTCACGACCCCGTACCGCTCGGCGAGCAGCTCGTAGAAGGAGTGCTCCTCGAGGTCGGTCGGCGTCAGCCCGGGAACGAGCGACTCGCGCACGTGCAGCGTCTCGATCGCCATCGTCTCGCCGTCCGCGAGCCGGAGGCGCTTGACGACGACGATCCGCTCCGAAGGGGAGACGTGCAGGCAGCGGCCCAGATACGCCCCGGCGCTGGTGACGGTGAGCGAGAGGGTCTTGCTCCCCGGCCGCATCCCGCGCCGGACCATGTCCTCGCTGAACGAGGTCATCGTCAGCTCCTGCGCGATCTTGGGCTCGCGGACGAAGGTGCCGCTGCCGGGCCGGCGGACGAGATAGCCCTCGCGCACGAGCTCGTCGAGCGCCGCCCGCACGGTCAGCCGCGAGACGCCGAGATCGACGCTCAGCTGCCGTTCCGACGGGATCGCGTTGCCGACTCCGAAGCGCTCCATCAGATCGATCACGCTGTCGCGCGTCTGGCTCTGCTTCGTGATCCGCTGCGGGCGTGGTCATCCGACTCGAGGCCATCCTAACCGAGTTTGCGGCAAGTGGTCAATACCACTTTGTTGAAATGTGGAGAGGACCGGTACTACACTCCGGCAGATGCGAAACGGGCAGCCCGTCACCGAGGATCACGTTTCCGGTCGTTCGGACATCGATCTGCGGTCGACTCTCGACCTGGTCGAGCTGATCAACGACGAGGACGCCCGCGTCTCCGATCGCCGTGCGCAGCGCCTCCCGACCGCTCGCCGCGGCGATCGACGGCATCGTCGAGCGGCTCGAGCGGGGCGGCCGGCTCGTCTACGTCGGCGCCGGCTCGTCCGGCCGGCTCGCGCTCGTCGATGCGGTCGAGTGCGGGCCCACGTTCGGCGTCCCGCCCGAGCAGGTGATCGCGCTGGTCGCCGGCAGGCGCGACCGCGCTCGCCGTCGCACAGGAAGCAGCCGAGGACGACGACGCGGCAGGCGCCGCCGATGTCGCCGCGGCCGGGGTCGAGGAGCGCGATGCCGTCGTCCTGCTGTCCGCGAGCGGCGCGCACCCCCTACGTCGTCGGCGCTGCGCGCGCGGCCCGCGAGGCCGGCGCGCTCACGGTCGCCGTCGTCTGCGCCCACGAGTCCGAGCTCGGCCGGCTCGCCGACCACGAGGTCGTCGCCGTCGTCGGGCCCGAGGTGATCGCGGGCTCGACGAGGATGAAGGCCGGCACGGCGCAGAAGCTCGTGCTGAACACGATCTCGACCGTGGCGATGGTGCGCCTCGGCAAGACCTACGGCAACCTGATGGTCGACGTCGTCGCGAGCAACGCAAAGCTTCGCAACCGCGCCCGCCGCGCCGTCGTGATCGCGACCGGCGCGGCCGAGGCGGAGGTCGACGCCGCGCTCGAGTCGTCGGACGGCGATGCGAAGGTCGCGATCGTCTCGCTGCTCTCCGGCCTCGACGCGGCGGGCGCACGGACGAGGCTCGACGCGGCCGGCGGCGTCGTGCAGGCGCGCCCTCGAGCCGGACGTTTCCCAGATGAGACTGGGCGTCGAGGCGGCGATCGTCGACGGCGAGCTGCTGCGCGGCGACGTCGAGGTCGACGGACGGGCGTGATCGTGTCGGTCGGCCTCGCGCCGAAGAACGGCGGCGGCATCGCCGTGCCCGGCTTCGTCGACCTGCAGGTGAACGGCTTCGGCGGCGTCGACTTCGCCGCCGCGGACGCGACCGGCTACAAGACCGCCGGCGACGCCCTGCTCGACAGCGGCGTCACCGCCTTTCAGCCGACCCTGATCACCGCGCCCGAGGAGGATCTGATCGCCGCGCTGCGCGAGGTGCCCGCCGAGCCGGCCGGCCCGCGCATCCTCGGCGTGCATCTGGAGGGCCCGTTCCTCTCCCCGAACCGGCTCGGAGCGCACCCCGCCGCCTCGCGGCGCGACCCGGACCGCGGCCCTGCTCGAGCGGCTGCTCGCGGCCGGCCCGGTCGGCTACATGACGCTCGCGCCGGAGCTGGACGGCGCGCTCGAGCTCGTCGACCTGCTCGCACGAGCGCGGCATCGTCGTCTCGTGCGGCCACTCCGACGCGTCGGCGGAGCAGGCTGCGGCCGCCTTCGATCGCGGCGTCGGCACGGTCACGCACCTCTTCAACGCGATGCGCCCGCTCGGCCATCGCGACCCGGGCATCGCCGGCGCCGCGCTCGTCCGCGACGACGTCATCGTCCAGGTCATCCTCGACGGGCACCACCTCGCCGAGGAGACGGCGAAGGTCGTCTGGCGGGCGGCGGCCGGACGTGTCGCGCTCGTGACCGACGCGATCGCGGCCGCCGGGGTCGGCGACGGCAGCTACCGCCTGGGCGGGGTCGACGTCGAGGTGCGCGACGGCGTCGCGCGGCGCGCCGACGGCGTCCTCGCGGGGAGCGTCGTGACGATGATCGAGGCCGTGCGGAACCTGCACGCGCTCGGGAGCACCGCTCGTGGACGCCGTCGCGGCGGCGACCTCGATCCCCGCGCGCGTCGTGCGCAGGCCCGAGCTCGGCGTGCTCCGGCAGGGCGGCGAGGCCGACATCGTCGTGCTCGACGACGGGCTCGAGATCCGCAGAGTGCTCCGCGGCCGGACGCGAGCGGGTGGCGGCGTAATGGCCGAGATCGTCCTCGAGCGCGTGACAAGGTCTTCGGCGGCAGACGTGGCGGCCGTCGACGACATCTCGCTGCGGATCGAGGACGGCGAGTTCATGGTCCTCGTCGGCCCCTCCGGCTGCGGCAAGTCGACGCTGCTGCGGCTGATCGCCGGGCTCGAGGACGTGGACGCCGGCGAGATCTGGATCGGCGAGCGCGACGTCACCGACCTGCAGCCGCGCGAGCGCGACATCGCGATGGTGTTCCAGAGCTACGCGCTCTACCCGCACATGTCCGTCCGCGCAGAACCTCGGCTACGGCCTCAAGGTGCGCCGGCTCGCGAAGAAGGAGGCCGACGAGCGGGTCGAGCGAGTCGCCCGGCTGCTGCGGCTCGACGAGCTGCTCGAGCGGCGGCCGGCGGCGCTCTCGGGCGGCCAGCGGCAGCGCGTGGCGATGGGCCGCGCGATCGTGCGCGAGCCGCAGGCGTTCCTGATGGACGAGCCGCTCTCCAACCTCGACGCGAAGCTCCGCGTCGGGATGCGGGCCGAGCTCGCGAGCCTGCACGCGCGGCTCGGCGCCACGACCGTGTACGTCACGCACGACCAGGTCGAGGCGATGACGCTCGGGCAACGGGTCGCGGTGATGCGCGACGGGCGCATCCAGCAGGTCGACACGCCGAAGGAGCTCTACGCGCGGCCGGTCAACGTCTTCGTCGCGTCGTTCATCGGCTCGCCGGCGATGAATCTCGTCGAGGCCCGGCTCGACGGCGGCCGCGGTCGAGTTCGGCGGCCACCGGATCGCGCTCCCACCCGAGCACCTGCCGGAGACGACGAGCGAGCAGATCGTGCTCGGGATCCGGCCCGAGTCGTTCGAGGACGCGACGCTTCGCCGATCCCTCGCTCCCCCAGCTCGACGTCGAGGTGGCCGTGCTCGAGGACCTGGGCTCGGACGCACACGTCCTCTTCCCGGTCGACGCGACGCCCGTGCACACCGAGGAGCTGCGGCGCGACAGCGAAGAGGAGACGCTGATCGCGGGCGACGGCGCCGTCTTCACTGCGCGCGTCGACGCCGCCACGCGGGCACGACCGGGTGCGCCGCATGCGACTCGCGGTCGACCCGGCCGGCTTCCATTACTTCGATCGTGAAACGGGCGAGAACCGCCGCCGCGGAGCCGCGCCGAAGCGAACAGCACCGCCGCTCGTCAGCTCCTAACCCGCCGCGACGTGGGCGAGCTTGTCGGGGTTGAGAATCGACCGCACCGCGACGACGACTCCGTCTGCGATCTCCAGCGCCGCCACCCAGACGGCGCCGTCCGGGCCGGAGAGGACTAGGCCCGGGTCGCCGTTGACGAGCGCTGAGCGGTGCACGAACCCACGCTCGTGCGCAAGGCGGCCCCAGCCGATGAGCGCCTTCGCCACCCGCTCGGCGCCGACGAGCGGAACAGGGACGGCGGGCGCCTTGCCGCCGCCGTCGCCGTAGACGGTCGCATCCGGGGCGAGCAGGGCGACGAGGCTCTCGGTATCGCCCTCCTCCCAGGCGGCCAGGAAACGGCGCGCGACCTCCTCCCGCTCCTCGAGCGAGACGTCGTAGCGGCGCCGTCCCTCGATCGATGTGCCGTGTGCGCGCGAGTGAGGATCTGGCGGCAGTTGTCGGGGCTCTTGCCGACGATGCGCGCGACTTCGTCGTACGGGTAGTCGAAGACCTCGCGGAGCCGCCGCAGCAGGTCGCTCACTGCCAGGAGGCTTCGCGCGCAGCCTTCCACGCGGTGACACCCGGGCCGAGGCCGAGGTCGCCGTGCACGATCCCGATGCAGACGCCCATGACGACAACCAGTCCGCCCTCGGCGGCGATCGCGGCCCCCTCCTCGGACTCGATCCCGTTCTGGATCCAGAGGCAGCGTGCACCGAGCTCGACCGCGGAGCGGGCGATCGCGGGCACCTCGGGCGCCAGCCGGAAGACGTTGACGACGTCGACCGGCTCGGAGAGGTCCTCGAGCGTCGCGACGCAGGGCTCGCCGAGCAGCTCGTCCTCCCCAGGGTTCACCGGAAAGATGCGGTAGCCCTCGGTCTGCATGTAGGCGGGGACGACGTGGGCGGGCTTCGGCCAGTGCCCGGAGCAGCCGACGACTGCGATCGTCGTGCTCTCGGCGTAGAGCCGCCGCAGCTCGTCCTCCGGCTGGGACGATCACGCCACGGGCTCGCGGACGAGCCCCTTGAGCAGGCTCTCGAGCTCGGCGCGGTGCTCGGGCGTACGGAAGTCGTGCATGAACGCAGGCGGCAGCAGGTGCTCGGTCACTCGTCCGTTGCGCCGAACGTACACGCACAGCTGCTGCTTGCCCTCCGGGTCGGTCTCGACGATCAACGCCGCCGCCGGCGGACCGGCGGAGTCGACGAACGGAGTGACCGGCAGGATGCCCTCGTCGCGAATCCCCTCGCCGGAGTCGAAGCTGACGATCCGCGCGAGGTGCGCCGGCTGGCGCCAGAGCGCGCCTTCGTTCGTCCCCTGCTCGAGCAGGTAGGGGACGACCTCGTCCTCCGCGAGCTGCGGCCGCTCGGGCTGGATCCCGAGCCGCCTGCCGATCTCGACCGCCTGGACGCACGCGTTGTAGCGGAAGCCGCCGACCGAGGCCGAGCCGTTCGGGAAGCCGTACTTGCGCAGGCCGACCTGCCCCTGCGTCGCTGCGCCGGCGAAGAAGATTCCCGGCACCGTCGAGCTCTCCCAGAACGGCGTCTGCGTCGGCAGCCGGTCCTTGTAGAAGGTCGTCACGCCGAGCTCGCGGAGGTCGCCGAGCGGCGTCCCGAAGCCGGTGGTCGCGATCACCTCGTCGACGTCGAAGACCATCGATCCCGGCTCCGTCGTCCCCTCCGCGTGCACGCGCCAGCCGTCTCCGTCGCGCTCGATCCGCTCGATCGCGCAGTCGACGACGAAGCTGCCGCCGCCGAAGCAGTGGTCCTCGAACACCTCGAGGTAGCGCGCCCGCGGCGGCGTCGGGACGCCGGTGACGATCGAAGGGCGAACGTGGTGCGGCGAGCCGAGCACGATCTGAGCGGCCCACGGCAGCAGCTCGTCGGCGATCTCGAACGCCGAGTTGCGCTTGCCGACGATGAAGACCCGCTTGCCCTGGAACGACTCGGCATCGCGGCCGCGCAGGTCGTCGTAGTGCGGGACGAGCTCGAGACCGGGCGTCGGCGGGCGCCACGGCTCGGACATCCCGACCGCGAAGACGGCGATGTCGCAGCGGTACTCCCCGTCCGTCGTGCCGAGCACGAAGCGGCCGTCCTCCTGGCGGGTCGACTCCCAGCGGCAGTCGTAGCGGGCCTCTACCCCGGCGCGGTCGGCGAACGCCCCCAGCGCGTCGGCCATCTCGGCGCGCCGCGGAAAGTAGTGCAGGCCGTCCATGAACTCCGGCACGAGGGCGCGCTGCTCGGGGTCCTCGCTGACGAGGCTGTTCCAGTCGTAGCGGTAGAAGGCCATCGAGTCGCGCGGCACGACGCGAAGCGGCGCGACGAGGTGTTGAGCCGGTGGAAGAGCGGGAAGCGCCGGAACATCCCGCCCGGGCCCTCGTCCTGCGAGATCAGGGCATGGTGGACGCCGATCCGCGTCAGCTCGCAGGAGAGCTGGAGGCCGCCCGGCCCGGTGCCGACGACCACGACCTTGTAGTCGCCGGGCGGATGGGGCTTGTCGCTCATCGTTGCCAGCGGAGCGGGTCGCGCAGACGGCGGGCCTCGCCGAGCAGGAGCCGGTACATCACCTGCGGGTAGCCGAAGAGGAACGGCTCGAGGTCCTGCGGCGGCAGCACGATGCAGCGCAGCGGCGTCACGGCGACGACGTCCGAGATCGACGGCTCGTCGAAGAGGATCGTCAGCTCGCCGAACCAGTCGCCGCGCTTGAGCACGAGCGGCCTGGTCGTGATCAGCGTCGTCGCCGTCCTGTCGACGAGCTCGCCGTCGATGCGCCACTCGGCCTCGCCGTCGAGGATCACGTGGAATCCGCTGCCGACGAACCCCTGCCGCTGGGCGCGCTCGCCCGGCTGGAACCACTGCTCCTCGAAGGCCTGTCCGACCTTGTCCAACTGTGCCGGTGACAGGTCTGCGAACAGCGCAATCCCGGCGAGATCCTGCCCGACGTCGGTCTGGCTCGCCACTCCGAACCTCCTCTCGTTTCGTTCGACCCTAGTCGGTTTCGGTATCGACCATCAAGAGATCCGCGGCCGACGAGTGGCGCAGGTCCGGCGGGACCGACGGCACGACGACGCGGTGCAGCCTGGTTGCCTCGAACGACCGGTGCCCCGCCTGGGCCTCGGCGCGCAGCTCGTCTCCCCTGGCGAACTCCGGCAGCGGCGGCAGCGGCACGTCGGGAGTCCGAGAGATCGTCGCGGCCAGCATGATCGAGCGGATGCCGGGCGCGAGCGGCGGGCCGTCGCCGGGATGCTCGCGCGCGAAGCGCTCCTGACCCTCCAGCAGGGCGAGCACGTTGCGGCAGACGGCAGCCTCCGGCGCCTCGTCATCCCCGACGTTGCACGCGAGCCGGGCGAGGGCGAGCGGCTCGTAGCCGGTGCGGCCCATCAGCATGCGGCCGACCGCGAGCACGAGCACCGAGGTCAGGCGCTCGAGCAGGACGCTCTGGCCGAGCCGCGCCGGTCCCGGCGCAGGCCCGAGGTCGAGCGGCTCTCCCCCCTCGAGCAGCCGCTCGCCCTGCAGGCCGAGGATCCCCGCCAGCTGCTCCTGCGAGAGCCCGACCTGCAGGCCGAAGCGGACGGCCATCGTGGCCGACATGAACGGCGTGAAGTAGGGCAGGTCGCTCCCGAAGACGAGCTGGCCCGGCGGCACGAGCGCGAAGAGCGCGGCGAGGTCGACCGGGTGCCACCACGCGGTGTCGATCAGCAGGTTCGGGTGGCGCGGGATCTCCCGCCAGAGCCAGTTGAGGTCGCAGATCGCCGCGTGCGCGAGCACGATCCGCGCCTCCGGATAGCGCTCGGTGAGCGCGACCGCGTCGCGGCAGAGCGTCGGGATGCCGCGCCCGGCGTGGATCAGGATCGGCAGCCGCCGCTCGTGCGCGAGCGCGAAGATCGGCTCCACCTCGGGATCCCAGAGCTCGAAGCCCTCTGCCCGCGGGTGGAGCTTGATCCCGCGGGCGCCCGCGTCGAGGCAGCGCCGCGCCTCGGCGACCGGCGTCGCGCTTCGGGTCGAGCCGGCAGAACGCGGTCAGGCGGCCGCCGGAGGCCGCCGCCTCCGCGATGCACACGGTCGTTCGCCGGCGGATAGCCGTCCGGCTCGTGCATCGGCATCACCACCCCGCGTGCGCCCGCGGCGTCGAGCGTCGCCAGGAGTTGCTCGGACGAGAACGTGAAGCCGTCCGGGTCGTTGAAGCCGGTGTGCCCGTGGATGTCGACCAGCGTCGCGCCAGGCGCGAGCACCTGGAGCGCGTGCTCGTACCACGGCCGGATCAGCTCGTCGTCGTAGAGCAGGCTCGGCGGCGCCCCGACGACGAACTCGAACGTGGTCTCGCCGACCCGAATCACGTCTCCGGGCGCGAGCCGGGTGCCGCTGCACCCGGACGCCGTTGACCCACGTGCCGTTGCGCGAGCCGAGATCCTCGATCACGAGCGACCCCATCGTCGTCCCGTGCGAATTGCGGCGTGGCTGCGGGAGAGCTCCGCGTCCGCCGCGAGGAGCTCGAAGCCCGGCGCCGCCCGGCCGAGCTGAAGCTCCCCGTCGATCGGGAGCTTCAGCCCCGCGGCGGGCCCCGCCGTGGCGCGCAGGGCCTCTCCGGCCATCAGGCTGGCACCACCCCGGTCAACGACCCAGCACCCCGCGGAGCTCCTCCCGGTACGGGCGGCTGACACCGCCGGCGGTTGCCGCCAGGAGCGCATTCAGGAACAGCGGCATCGGGTGGCCGTCCGGCGCGGCTTCGGGCTCGCCACCGTCCTGTAGCAGCTCCGCGATCACGCGCCACGCTCGCCGCGTCCGCGCGACCGAGTAGCTGAGGCGCGGAAAGCGGTCGAAGGCTCGCTTGCCGCCCCAGGACGCCACGCAGAGAGGACCGATCGCGCGCAAGGTCGCCTCGGCATAGGGGGCGAGCTCGTCGGTGCGCCCCCGGAGGAAGTCGACGACCGTCCGTGACGCGAGGCGCGCGCTCAGGAACGCCTCGTACATGCCGTCGCCGGTGAGCGGGTCGACGAGGCCGGCGGCGTCGCCGACGACGAGGCCGCGGCCGTTCGTCAACGCGTCGCCCGCGCCGCGCAGCGGCAGCCGGTAGCCGCGCACGTTTTCGAGCGCAGCACCGTCGAGCCCGTACCCCGAGAGCAGCCCACCGAGATGGGAGCGAAGGCGCGGGCCCTCTGTCTCCCAGCCACCGACGCCGACGTTCACGTGGTCGCCCTTCGGGAAGACCCAGCCGTAGCCGCCGGGGACCGCCCCCAGCTCCAGCACCGCCCGCCCTCGGTACCGCTCGCGATCGACCGCGGCATAGCTCAGGTCGGCCTCGAGCGCCACGAGGTGCACCCGGGCGCTCGTCACAACCCAGCGAGCGCGCGGTGACGCCGTTCGTGCCGTCCGCACCGATCACGACCCGGCTCGTACCGGTCCAGTCCTTCGTCTTCACGACCACGTCGTCCGCGCGAAGCTCCACCTCGGTCACCTTGGTCGCGTCGCGGAAGACCGCCCCGGCCTCACTCGCCTTCTCGACGAGGAACGCGTCGAGCGCCACGCGCCGGGTCATGTAGATCAGAGGCTTCTCACTCTGCCGCTCGAAGCGGCGAGCGTAGGAGAGCCCGATCTCGAGGCGATGGACGACGTCCTCGACCACCGGATCGAGCGAGAACGGGAGCAGCGCCGCGGCGCGGCCGGTCACGCCCCCGCCGCACGGCTTGTCGCGCGGGAAGCGGGCGCGATCCACCAACAGGACCGAGAGCCCTTCCCGGGCGAGGAAGTAGGCCGAGGTCGACCCCGCCGGGCCGGCACCGACGATGATGACGTCGTAGCTCTCGGACACGCTGCAATCGTCTCACAGCGGTACGGTTGATCGGTGCAGGGGGCAGCGCTCCGGCTGGCGAGATTCCTCGAGCGGCGCGGTCGGCTGGTCGCCGTGCTGTGGCTCGTGGTCGTCGCGGTCTCGGTCCCGCTCGCGCTGCGCCAGTCCGAGGACCTGACGGGGAGCGGCTTCGACGTCCCCGGCTCCGGGTCGGACGACGTGCGACGCGCCGTCGACCGCGACTTCCCCGACGCCGACCAGGCTCAGCTCGCAGCGGTCCTGGTCGCGCAAGCCGGCGCCCGCCCTGCCGCGCTGACGACTGCCGTCGGCCGGCTCGAGACAGAGCTGGCGGGCGTGCCGGCGGTGAGCATCCCACCCGGCGCGAAGGAGCTCGGGCTCCGGACGGCGGCGTCCGGTGTCGTTGTCGTCAGCCTCAGCACCCGCACCGGCGACGAGCAAGCCGCGGACGTCGCGTCCGAGGTGCGAGAGGCACTCCAGGTCGGAGAGGCCCGCGACGGCGTGGTCGCGCACGTGATCGGGATCACCGCGTTCGTCGATGCAACAGCCGACGTCCTGGAGGAGGACCTCGCCTCGGCCGAGGCGATCGGGTTGCCCGTCGTGCTCGTGATCCTGCTGGTGGTGTTCGGATCGCTGGCCGCCGCTTGCCTGCCGCTCGCGCTCGCGATCGCTTCGGTGACGGTGACGGGAGCGCTCATCTTCGCCGTCTCGCAGGTGATGGACGTCTACATCGTCGCGACCAACCTGGCCTCGCTCGTCGGCGTGGGAGTCGCCGTCGACTACTCCCTCTTCATCCTCGCTCGCTACCGCGAGGAGATCCACGCCGGACGCGAGCCCGAGGCGGCGCGCGCGCGGGCGCTCGCCACCTCCGGCCTCGCCGTCATGTTCTCCGGCGCGACCGTGATCGCATCGCTCGCGGCGATCTGGACGATCGACAGCTCGGCGCTCCGCTCGCTCGCGCTGGGCGCGATCCTCGTCGTGGCGGTGTCGGTGCTCGCCTCGACGACGCTCCTGCTGCCGCTGCTGCGCCTGTTTGGACGCCGCGCCTGGGAGCCAGGCCGCCTGCGGTCCTTGGTGGGCGCGCCGTCCCAGTCCTTCTGGAGCTCGTGGACGGACCGCGTCACTCGCCGCCCCATCCTGGCAGTCGCCGTCAGTACGTCGCTCTTGCTCGCGCTCGCCCTTCCCGCTCTGAGCATCGACATGCGCAGCTCCGTTCTCGGCCAGCTGCCGCGCGATCACGAAGCCCGGGTCGGCTTCGAGCGCGCAGCGAGGATGCTCGGCCCAGGGGTGGTCGGCCAGGCCCGGGTGCTCCTTTCGCTTCCGGATGCGGAGAGGCCGGCGACGGCCACCCGCGCAGCCGAGCTCGGCCGTCTCCTCGCGCGAGACCCGGCAGTCGCGAGCGTCGCGCCGGCGGTCCAGTCGGACGACGGGCGCTCCGCCCTGCTCTTCGTCACTCCCGCCTACGCGAGCGAATCGCCGGCCGCGAAGGCGGCGGTCGTCCGCTGGCGCCACGACTTGCCGGCGGCCGCGGGCCCCGATGCGGAGGTCGCCGTCGGCGGAGCGTCCGCGGCGCAGCTCGACTACGAGAACCAGGTCAGAGGCTCGATGTGGCGGATCCTGCTCTTCGTGCTGCTCGTCTGTTACGCGGTGCTCGTCTTCCTGCTGCGGTCGCTCGTCGTCCCGCTGAAGGCGGTGCATCGTCAACCTGCTCTCGGTCGCGGCCGCGTACGGCGTGATCGTGATCGTGTTCCAGTGGGGCTGGTTCGACGGGCTGTTCGGCTTCGAATCGCCCGGGTTCGTCGAGCCCACGGTGCCCCCGATCGTGCTCGCGCTCGTCTTCGGCCTCTCGATGGACTACGAGGTGTTCCTGCTCTCCCGCGTCCGCGAGCGGTTCGAGATCACCGGTGACAGTCGCCGGGCCGTGGCGGAGGGCCTCGCGTCGAGCGCCGCGACGATCACGAGCGCTGCCGCAATCATGGTGGCCGTCTTCGCCTCCTTCATCGCGACGGGGATCCCGGCGATCCAGGCGATCGCGCTCGGCGGGGCGGTCGCCATCGCGCTCGACGCGACGCTCGTGCGGCTCGTCCTCGTGCCCGCGACGATGACGCTGCTGGGCGATCGCAACTGGTGGCTCCCCGAGTGGCTGGCGCGACGCCTCCCGTCCTCGTTCGAGCGGCTGCCCAACTAGGGTCCGCGCATGGGTCAGTACGAGTTCGTGACGACCTGGTGTCTCGATGCCCCGATCGACCGCGTCTTCTCCGCGATCGAGGACTCCGCCCGCTGGCCCGAGTGGTGGCAGGGCGTGCGCTCGGCGGAGTTGCTGGAGGACGGTGACGAGAGCGGCGTCGGCCGCCTGTGGCGCTACGTGTGGCGCAGCCGCCTGCCGTACAACCTGGCGTTCAACTCCCGCGTGACTCGCCTCGACCGGCCCTGGCTGATCGAGGGCGATGCCGAGGGCGAACTGACGGGCGTCGGGCGCTGGCGACTCTTCGAGGGCCGCGGCACCGCCGTCGTCTACGAGTGGAACGTACGCACTTCGCGAGCGTGGATGAATGCGCTCGCGCCGTTCGCGCGGCCTGTGTTCGCCTGGAACCATGACGCCGTCATGCGTCAGGGCGCCGAGGGGCTTGCGCGGCTGCTCGACGCGCCGCTGCTCACGCGCAGCTGACCTTCCATCCGCCGGTACAGCGCGAGGATCGCGAGGGCCATGCCGACGAGACCGACGAGGAAGATCCAGGCGGACGCGCGGCCGGTCTCGATCTCGTCCCACGCCCGCGCCACCCCGACGAGCAGGAGCGCCGTCGCGACGAGGAACGCCTGCAGGAGAAGCCGCCAGGAGCCCCAGCGCTCTTCGCGCGAGACGAGCAGGGCACCGAACGCCACCTGTGCGGCGTACGCGGCGAGCGCCCGAGTGGTCGCCGGCGTCAGCGCCCAGGGCCCGTGATCGACGGCCAGGCTCGGCCAGAGCAGGAGCGCCAGCGCAGCCGCGCCAAGCGCTACGGCCACCGTACGGGCGGCCAGCCGGACTCCCGCGGAGACGATCGGCTCTCCCGGCTCCGGTTGCTTCGGATCGGTGCGCTGGTTTCGCAACCAGAGACCGCCGACGACGAAGGGCGCTGCCCCGTAGATGATCACCCAGGCGTAGAACGCGAAGGCGGCCCAGAACGGCGCGTCGCCGTGGTTGAAGCCGTCCCAGTGGACGATCGTGACGACACAAATGACCGCGGCGAAGAACGCGGCCGAGAGGAAGCCGGCCGAGATGGTGTGCCAGCGCGATGCGAGAGCCGCGCGCGTGAAGAAGTACGCACCGGCGCCGTAGCCGGCGCCCATGAAGATCTGCGACAGGTCGGCCGCGATCGGCCAGGACCAGAAGTCCTCGGTGTTGCCGGGAAACCCCCAGAGAACGACGACCGCAGGCAACGAGGACGGCGACGACGACCCAGCAAAGCCAGCGCGTCTCACGAAGGATCGCGTCATCCCGCCGCATGGTGCCGGCGAGCTTATCGCGCAGTCGGGTGCAGGAAGGGCACGAGCGGTTCCCACCCGGTGCGCAGAACTGCGACCAGCGACGGCGGCGTGATCAGCACCGCTTCACCACCTGGTCGTCGGGTTCGCCCGACATAACCGGCGGGCGTCCACGCGAGCAGGTCTGCTCCGAGCACCAGGCGAGGCGCTCCGCCCTCCAAGACGAATGCGCCGTCGGGGAGCTCGTCGAGGCGCGCCTCGTGGAGCCGGTGCCCGCGCGTGCGGGGATCGACGCGTTCCGCGTGCAGCTGCGCGTCGATCGCGTCCGCGCCGACCTGGCCGGGATGCAGGTCGCGCCAGATCTCGCCAAAGCGCACGTAGTCCTCCCGCCGGCACAGCGCGCAGGGACGATGGCCGGCGGCGAACGCGGTCGCCTCGTCGAGGAAGAAGAGCTCGGTGAAGCGGCCGGGCTGGAGCAACGGCCGCCGCAGCCAGCCGCGGAACTCGAGCCGGCAGCCGATCCAGCGCTTGCCGTTGTAGCGCCGGCGGATGCGGCCCGCTTCGTCATGGAGGCAGCCGCGGTTTCCGTAGACCAGGCCGCGCGCCGGGTCTGCGACCAGCTCGCTGAGCGGTGTGACCCGGTTCTGGAGGGGCATCGCTGAAGTGGGCGGCGCCCGGCAGGCGCCGGACGCCGCCCTGCTCCGCTCTAGCCGTTCACGCCCAGCGCGTCGAACCTGGCGAGGAAGACGTCGCCGAGCCCGAGCTGCGCCTGGCCCTCCACGTCGCCGAGGGTGAGCCCGGAGACGTAGATCGAGCCACCGTGGGTGGCCAGGTAGAGGTTGGCCTCGGCGAACGCGTCGGCCCCGTCGTCCTCGGTCGTCCCGAACTGCCGCACCCATTCGCGGGTCGTGTCGGGCGCGTACTTGACGAGCACGGCGTCGAACTTGCCGACGACGTTCCCGGCGAGGTCGCCGTCGCTGAACCCGGCGACGTAGAGGTTGCCGGCGCCGTCCAGCGCGACGGCGGCGCTCTTGTCGTTCAGGTCAGTGCCGAGCTGGTCCTTCCAGGTCAGCGTCCCGGCTGCGTCGAACCGCGCCGCGACGAGGTCCTTGTCGCCCGCGAGTGGGCCGTCGAAGTCGCCCGCCGAGTACGCGGCGACGTACGTGTTGCCCGCGGCATCGGCGGTGAGGCCCCACACCTCCTCGTTGCGCGGCCGTGCCGAACTGCTGCAGCCAGGCGCGGTTGCCGGCGGCGTCGTAGCGGGCGACCCAGCCGTCCAGCGCACCGGCGGGGGTGCCGAGCGCGCCGGACGTCATGCCACCGACCCGGATCCCGTCGCTCGTCGCAGCCACCCCCCACGCCTTGTCCTCGCCGGCGCTCCCGAACTGCTGCAGCCACAGCTGTGCGCCGCTCGGGTCGAGCTTGGCGATGTAGATGTCCTTGTCGCCGACGTTCGTCGCACCGAGGTTTCCGCGTGTGTAGCCGGTCACGTAGACATTCCCGGTCGCGTCAGTCGCGAGCGCGTAGCCGCGGTCGGCCAAGGCCGCGACGCCGAACTGGCGCAGCCAGGTGAGGTTGCCGTTCGGGTCGAACTTGGCGACGAAGACGTCGTCGGTGAGGTTGCCGGCGTGAGCGCCGTCGAAGTCGCCGGTCGTGTAGCCGGTGACGACCACGTTGCCGGTGGGGTCGATCGCAACGCCGTAGGCCCGCTCGAGCCGCGTCGTTCCGAGCTCACGGGTCCAGAGCCGCGTGCCCGTGGGCGAGTCCTTGACGAGCACGAGGTCCTTGTCCCCCGCGTACGGCTGGCCCGCGACGGAGCCGCCGGCCGCGAGCGCCTGGTAGACGTTGCCGGCCGCGTCGACGGCGACACCGCCGGCCCGCTCCTCCTGGGCCGTGCCGGTCAGCGTGGCCTTCATCGAGCGTCGCCGGCGCCTGGTTGAGGAACTGGAAGATGTACTTCGCGCCCTCGACGAAGGTGGGGCCCCAGACGTCCCAGTCGTGGCCGCCGTCGACCACGCGAAGCTCGCTCGTCAGGTTCGTCCACCCGCGCGGCCTGGTTGAAGAGGACGTGGGCCTCGAAGTCGAGGTCGTGGATCGTAGTCCTTCGGCTCGGTGTTCTTGAACTCGTCGTCGCCGACGGCGATGAACATCGGCAGCGGCAAGCCGCGTCGCCTCGAACGACGGGAAGACGGCCGGATAGTTCAGCTTCTTGTAGATCGAGTCGACGAACAGGCTCTTGCCGAGCCCGAACGCGCCGAACTCACGCGTGCTGGAGTCGCTCGGCGGAATCGGGACGTACACGGCAGGGCTGAGCACGATCGCCGCGCCGAACAGATCCGGGTGCGCGATCGAGTAGCGCAGCGCGCCGTAGCCGCCCATCGAATAGCCGGCCACACCGCGACCGGTGCGGTTGGCCACGGTCCGGTAGGTGCTGTCGACATGCGCGAGCAGATCCTTCGTGAAGGCCGTCTCGACCGTGCGGCCGGGATCGGCTCCGGTGTAGGCCGAATCGACGTAGTAGCTCGCGCGGCTGCTCCAGGGAGCGTCGGGCATGATCGCGATCGTCGGCTGGATCTCGCCCGACGCGATCAGCTCGTCGAGGGCGCCCTGCATCCGTGTCCAGGCGCTCTTGTCGTCGCCGCGCCCGTGCAGGAGATAGAGGACGGGGTAGCGCTGGCTCGATGGCTTCCTCGTAGCCGGCCGGCAGATAGACGTTGTAGGTGATGTCCTCGTTGAGCGTCGTCGAGCGGAAGCTGGCGCCCGTGATGCTCCCCGCCGCGACGGCGCTGCTCGAGCCGACGGCCGAGGGGGCGAGCATGACCAGCAGCAGCGCCGCGATGCCCGCGAGCACAAGTGTGAGCCGGTTCTTCATGAGTCCCTCCCTGGTGTTTGACGTGTTGAGGTGCCGTACAAGGCCGCCAAGGCGACGATCTGCTGCGCCGCGCCGAGCATCGCGGCGTCGACGAACGCGCCGTCCTCGAGCGTGCCCGCACCGGCTGCTTCGAGCCGCTCGACGGTCGCGTGTGCCCGCGCGACCTCGTCCTCGGTCGGCAGGTAGGCCTGCTCGATGATCGGCAGCTGCCCGGGATGGATCGCAGCGCGGCCGAGGTGGCCGAGCTCGCGCCCGCGCGCGCACGAGCGGGCGAGGCCTTCGTCGTCGCGCACGTCCGGGTAGACCGACTGCGGCGGCCGCGGCAGGCCCGCGGCGACGGCGGCGTTGACGATCCTGCCGCGAGCCCAGTCGAGCCCCGCTTCGAGGGCGCCGGTCTCCGAGCGAAGGTCGGCTTCGCCGAGAGAGATGCCGGCGACGCCCGGAGTGCTCGCGATCGCGTAGGCGGCTTCGACGCCGGCCGCCGACTCGATCAGGCAGCTGAACCGGGAGGGCGATCGCCGGCACGTCCTCCGGCCGGGCGACCTTCGGCACGACGACTCCGCTCAGCTCCAGCGCCGCGACCGCCTCGAGGTCGTCCGCGTCCCCGGCGTTGACGCGGACGTAGACCGGCTTCTCCCGCGCGCCGCCGAGCAGCGAGCGCGAGATTCGCGCGCGCCTCGGCCTTCGCGCCGGGCGCGACTCCGTCCTCGAGGTCGACGATCACCGCGTGCGCCGCCGAGGCGAGCGCCTTCTCGACCCGGTCCGGACGGTCGGCAGGCACGTAGAGCCAGGTGAGCGGCGGGACGATCAGACGATCCCGTCCCCACGCAGCCGCTCGAGCTCTGCCGCGCCGATGCCGAGCTCCGCGAACACCGCTTCCGTGTCTTCGCCCTGCTTTCCTCCGGCGCTGCGGATCTCGCCGGGCGTCGCCGAGAGGCGCGCGATCACGTTCGGCATCTGGATCCCCTGGACATTCGAGATCGCACCGATCGCGGCCAGCTGGGGATCGGCGAGGATGTCGCTCGCGTCGTAGATGGGCGCGATCGCCGCCTCGGCCGCCTCGAAGGCCGCCAGGACCGTGTCGCGGTCGCGCTCGCCGATCCAGCGCGCCACCGCCTCGTCGATCTCCTCGACGTGCTGTACGCGCCCCGCGCCGGTCGAGAACCACGGCTGCTCGACGAGGTCGTCCCGGCCGACGAGCCGGAGAACGCGTGCCGCCACCGAGTCGGCGCTGGCCGAGACCGCGACCCACGCGTCGTCGGCGGTGCGGTAGACGTTGCGCGGAGCGTTGTGGCTCGACCGGTTTCCCGTCCGCGGCTGCAGCTCACCGAGCAGGTCGTATGCGGCCAGCTGCGGCCCGAGCAGCGTCAGCAGTGGCTCGACGAGCGACGTGTCGACGACCTGGCCGACCCCGGTCTGCTCCCGCGCCCGCAGCGCTGCGAGAACGGCGAAGGCGGTCGCCAATCCCGCGACGCCGTCGGCGAGGGCGAGCGGCGGCAGCAGCGGCGGCCCGTCCGGTTCTCCGTTCAGAGCGGCGAAGCCGCTCATCGCTTCGGCGAGCGTCCCGAAGCCGGGACGGTGCGCATAGGGCCCCGTCTGTCCGAAGCCGGTCACTCGTGCCAGCACGACCCGCGGGTTCACTGCAGAGAGCTCGTCCCAGCCGAGGCCCCAACGCTCGAGCGTTCCCGGCCGGAAGTTCTCGAGGACGACGTCGGCTTCCGCCGCCAGCCGGAGGAAGATGTCGGCGCCCTCCGGCTTCGAGAGGTCGAGCGTGACGAGACGCTTGTTCCGCGCCAGACTCTTGAACCAGAGCCCTTCGCCGTCCTTGCTCGGTCCGTGGCCACGGGCCGGATCGGGTCGCCGTGGATGCTCGATCTTGATCACCTCGGCGCCGAAGTCCCCGAGCAGCATCCCCGCGAACGGCGCCGCGAAGAGCGTGGCCGCCTCGACGACGCGGATCCCCTCGAGCGGCCTCACGGCAGGTCGACCGCCAGCCGGAAGCCGATCCGCGGCGACCGGGCCATGCCGCCGCCGAGCAGCAGCAGCTTCAGCGAGTACGCCGGCTCCTGCGGGCCGCCGTCGACGTACCAGTCCGAGCCCTCGGCCTGCCAGTCGGAGCCGCCCTTCAGGATCGCGAAGCGCGTGCGGCCGTCGGAGTGCTCGCTCTCGGTCCAGTTCCAGACGCGCGGCCCGGAGAAGTCGAGCAGCCCCGCCTCGGCGGCGAGCTGCCACTCGTCCTCCGTGGGCAGCCGCGCGCCGACCGAAGCGGCGTACGCGCGGGCCTCGGCGAGGTCGAGGCCGGTTTGCACGTCGCGCGCCGAAATCGCGAACCGCCCACGCGGCGCCGGGCGCTCGACCTCGACGAAGTCGTGCAGGCGCGGCGGCAGCGGCTTCCACTCCTCCACGTACGGCGCCTCGCCGTAGGTGCCGGTCTCACGGCGGCGGAAGACCGCGGTCAGCGGCCGCGGCTCGACGGCCGCGAATCCCTCCGGCACCGCGTCGACCCGAACGACCGGCGCCGGCAGGCGGACCGCCTCGCGCGCCGGGAAGCTCGCGTCGCCGCCGCCTGCGACCACGACCTGCTCCGACCCGACGAACGCCGCGATCCCCAGCGCCGGCAGCTCGACCTCGAGCTCGCCGACCGCGCCCGCATACGCTTCGCCGCGATTCGCGAGCGCCCACAGCGTCGTCTCGCCGTCGGTCCAGCGCGATGCGACGACGCGGGTGTCCGGGCTCGCGGCGGCCAGCGGCGTCCACTCGCCCGTCGCGAGCAGATCGGCGTGCTGACGCTGCACCGACAGCATCGCGCGCAGCAGCTCCTTGTCCCGCTCGTTCCAGCCGACCCAGACGCCGAAGACGTTCTCCCAGACGAGCATGCCGACGCCGTTCAGCCAGGCGCTGTGCAGCTCCGCGACGTGGTCGCGGTTCCAGCGGCGCGTGTGGTGGAGCATGTGGCGCTGCTCGAACCAGCGCGCCCGCGACACGCCGGGAACGGAGCTGTCGGAGAACCACTGCGCCCACGAGAGGTGGTGGTCGCAGATGCGCGCCAGCGGCAGCGTCGACTCGCCTTCGAGCGCGATCCCGGGCCGTATCGCGTCGAGCGCCGCCCGGAGCCCCGGCTGCGCTTCCTTCATCGTGTCGAGGAAGACGCCGTCGGCGCCGAGCTCGCGCACGAGCTCCGCGATCGCGACCTCGTCCGCGACCGGCTCGCGGCGCGTCCCGACGTCCCACGGGTTGTAGTTGACGAAGACGCGCAGGCCGCGCGCCCGCAGCTCGTCGACCAGGTCACGGATCCCCGGCACGTCTCGGTAGAAGTCGAACTGGTTGCGCTCGTCGATTCCGATCACCGGGTAGGCGTGCCAGAGGACGATGCCGTCGAAGCCGCCGAACTCGCGCTCCGACTCGGCGCAGAAGCGCTCCGGCGTGAACCGCCCGGCCTCGTGGTCGTAGAGCAGCTCGTCCCACAGCCAAACCAGGGCGACGGAGAAGCAGCCGCGCGTCCAGGCGAACTCGGGCGCGCGGTAGGCGCTGTCGTCGTACTCGACCCGGTCGGCGGCCTCGGTGCGCCAGCGCGCGAGCGCCTCGCGCCAGGCCGGCCAATCGGCCGGATCGTCGGGAGCGGCGAAGATCTTCGCCGCGTCGAGGCCGTCGAGCTCCGCGTCCGGCTCGAGCGGCACCGCCGTCGGCAGGTCGATCGGCCGGGGCACCCAGCGGGTCGCGCGGCTTCTCCAGTGGGATGCTCACGACGGCGGTCCGGCGCGCAGCGGCGACGGCGAGCGTCCGCCGCACGAGCTCGTCGATGCGTGATCCCGTCGAAGCCCGGCAGCGAGCTGGCGAAGCGTCCGTGCAGCGGCGCCGACCAGCGCTCTTCGATGCCGCCGGGACCGGCGAGCGCGCCGAGGATCGAGCCGACCGCGGCGCCGTTCGTGTCGGTGTCCAGCCCGCCCTGGACGACGCCCGCGATCCCGCCGGAGAAGTCGCCGTCGAAGGCGTACAGCGCGGCGGCGACGAGCGCCGTGTTGTTGATCGCGTGCACCCAGTGGTAGGGGTAGCGCGAGTAGATCTCGTCGACGGCGCTCTCCCAGTCCTGCTCGCCCGCGAGGTCGCGCGCCGTCCGCAGCGCTTCGGCGAGCCGGCTGCGGGCGGGAACGACCGAGAGCCCCGCGTCGGCGCAGGCGGCCGCGGACGACTCCGACAGGGACGCGGCGTGCGCGGCGGCCATGAACATCGCCGCATAGACGCCGTTCGCCGTGTGGCTGACGCGCGCGTCCTCCCACGCCATCCGTGCTGCCGCGACCGGGTCGCCCGGCGCAGCCCACCCGTAGGCGTCGACCCGCAACCGCGCGCCGATCCACTCGCGGAACGGGTTCCGGCGCGTCGCCGTCTCGGGCGGCAGGTACGCCTCGAGCAGGTTCCTCACCGCCACCCGCTCGGCCGTGAAGATCCGGCCCGGCGGCATGTAGTCGAGCCAGATCTTCGCGACGTCGAGCGCGTCGAAGCCGGTGCCGCAGCGCTCGAGCAGCGCGACACCGAGCATCGTGAAGTTGAGATCGTCGTCCTCGGGGATCCCGTCGATGTTCTCGGCGAGGCTCGTCGGGCGGCTCGCACGGTTCCAGGGCCAGCGCTCCGAGACCTCCTCGGGGAGACCCTCGGCGGTGAACCAGCCGGCGACCGGCCAGTTCCCCGTCGCTTGCGCGATCGCGCGGATCCCTTCGCGCGGGATGTTCTCGACCGGCTTGCCGAGCACGCAGCCGACCGCACGGCCGAGCCAGGCGCCGGCGATCCGCTCAGGGACATCCACCGCGTCCCGCGCAGCCGCCGGATCGGCCTGGGCGAGGATCTCGTCGAAGCCGTCCGGCTCCTCGGCGGCCAGCGGGCGCGGCATCGCATCGAGCTCGTCCAGCAGCTCGAGCGCGAGCGCCAGCAGCTCGGGAGCGACCGGCTCCTGCGAGGCACCCCGGCCGGGTGCGGGAGCTCCGCCGGCGGCGAACCAACGCTGCTCGACGTCGTCGACGTCCTTCCCTTCCTCCCGGGCCTGCCGCAGCTCGTGGCCGACGAGATCCTCCGGCTGCACCCAGGTCACCCTCAAGCAGGCACCTCTCCTGCCGCCAGGGCGGCGAGCGCACGCGCGCGCTCCTGGTGGCGTTGGACGTCGCGCTCGAAGATCTCCGCCGCCACGCCGGCCATCGTGCGGCCTGCTTCCTCGACGTCGATCTTGCTCGCGGCCGAGACGTCGTCGATGAGATCGCGGCGGAGGGAACTGCCGAGCGCGCCCGCAAGCGCGCCTCCCATCGAGGCGATCGAGTCCGAGTCCCGGCCGTAGTTGACGCCGCCGAGGACTGTCTCCTCGCAGTCGCCGCCGGTCGCGACGAGCAAGCCGATCGCGATCGGCAGCTCCTCGATCGAGTGCAGCCTGCTCGGGATCCGCGCGTTCAGCGCCGGCGTCGCGTAGTGCTCGCCGACCGAGTCGAACGGCGAGAAGGCATGTCTGAGCTCGGCGAGCCCACCCTCGCGCCAGCCGTCGAGCTTCCCCGCCGCCTCCGCGACCGCCTCGATCGCGGTACGCGTGCCGTCCTTCGCGAGCCGCAGGCAGGTCTCGACGACCGTCTCCGGGGTCGCCTCGAGCCGCATCGCCTCGGCGACGGCGGCGGCGAGGACGCCCGCAGCCTCGCGACCGTAGCTCGACTGGTGCGCCGCGGTCAGGTCGATCGCCTCGGCGTACGCGCCGTCCGGGTCGCCCGCGTTCGCGATCCCGACCGGAGCGATGTACATCGCGGCACCGCAGTTGACGATGTTCCCCACTCCCGCGTCACGCGGGTCGGCGTGGCCGTACCGAAGCTTGAGCACGAGCCACTTCTCGGCGAGGAACAGCCGGTGGTAGAGCAAGTCCTCGCGGTCGAGCTCGGGCACCCAGGTCTTCTCGTCGACGATCGCCGGCACGATCAGCGCCTCGACGTCGTAGGCATCGAGGTGGTCCCGCTTGACGTCGTATGCGTGCACGAGCACGCGCGTCATCAGCGTGTCGTCGGTGACGTGGCCGTCGCCCTTGTGGAACGGCGAGAAGGCCTTCTCCACCTTTTTCGTCCGCCGGATCGACTCGACGATTCCGGTCACCCAGCCGCCGAAGTGCTCTTCGATCTGATGCGACTCCCAACCCTCGGTCGCGCCGCCGAGCGCGTCGCCGACCGCGGCCGCCGCGAGGCAGCCGACGGCCCGGTCGGTCAGCAGGTTTCCGCTCACGTCTTCATCCTCGATTCCGTCGAAGGGCCCAGCCGGCCGGGACATCCCGGCCGGCTGGGAACGGCCTTCCTAACCTTTGACTCTCGTCCAGCCGTCGGAGAGCGTCTTGTTCAGATCCTCCAGGCTGATCTGCCCTCGCAGGTACTGGACGAACGCGGGTTGGGCGACCTCGGCCTTCCAGCGGGGGTACGCGGCCAGCGAGACCCAGTTCCCCTTGCGGAAGTGGACGACCGACGCCGTCGCGATCCTCCAGCTGCCGACCCGCTTGGTCGACTTCCTGGCGACCACGCCTGCCTCCGGGTTGGACGGAATCAGCCAGTCGCCGAGGGCGAGCTTGGCCAGGTTCTGCTTGTTGACCAGGTAGGCGAGGAAGAACATCGCAGCCTGCTTGTTCGTGCTCTGCTGCGAGATCGAGTACGTCTGCGGATTGGCCACCTGCTGCTGCGTCTGGCCCTTCAGCAGCGGGAACATCGCCCAGTTGAAGCCCTGCGGGCTCTGCGCGATCATCGACTGGGCGGTGAAGTTGCCCGCGACCGTCATGGCGCACTTGCCGCCGAAGAAGCCGGGCAGAGCGGCGCTGCCGGAGAGCCCCGTGGCAGCAGGATCGACCGACTTGTCGACGTGGATCATGTCGTGCATCTGCTTGATCACGTTCTGGTCGTTCGGGCCGAACTTGAACGTCCACTTGCCGTTCTCGAGGTAGAAGAACTGGCCGCCGTAGTTGAGCGACATCGTCTGGACCGCGGCCACCGGCGAGCGGAGGCCCCAGCAGACGCCGAAGCGGCTCGAGTTCGTCAGCTTCTTCGCGTTGGCACGGAACTCCGCCCACGTCCACGGATCGGCGAGCGTCGGCGCCTTGATCCCCGCGTCCTTGAGGATCGTCATGTTGGCGAAGATGTTGTACGTCTGCAGCAGCGCCGGCACGCCCGTGATCTTGCCGCCGAAGTTGGTCGTCGCCCAGAGCTCTTTCGGGATCGAGGCCTTCAGCGTCTTCGGGATCAGCGGGGTCAGGTTCGCGAGATACCCCTGCTGCGTGAAGCCGGCGATGTCGGCGGCCTCGTCGTGGATGATGTCCGCCGCCGAGCCGCCGACGAAGCTCGTCAGCAGCTTGTCGTGGACCGAGTTCACGTCCACGGGGACGATCTCGACCTGGATGCCGGGATGGCTCTTGTTCCAGGCGTCGACGATCGCCTTGTTCGCCTTGACCGTCGTCGGTTGCCAGACGTACGTGGCGAACTTGAGCTTGACGACGGTGGCCTGCCTACCTGCCTGAGCCCCGGCTACGAGCACGGAGCACAACAGGGCCAACGTGCCGAGCACAATGACCTTTCTCATTACTGACCCGCCTTTCTGCGGTCGTGACGCCGTCCCGGCGCCGGGGTTTTTTGTGCGTGTGCCATCACTAGCCCTTGACCGCCCCTGAGAGGAGGCCGCTGGTGAGCCAGCGCTGGATGATCGTGAAGAGGAGGAGGCTGGGCAGCGTCGCGAGCAGCGCGGCCGCGGCCAGAGGCCCGAATCTGACGACGCCCTCGATGCCGACGTACTGCGCGAGCCTCAGCGGCAGCGTCGTCAGATCGGGGCTGTTGAGGATGACGAGCGCGAAGAAGAACTCGTTCCAGGCGGTGATGAACGCGAAGAGGGTGGTGACGACGATCCCGGGCATCAGCAGCGGCGCGATGATCCCGGTCAGGATCTGGAACCGCGTCGCCCCGTCGACTGTCGCCGCCTCCTCGAGCTCGGGCGGGATCCCGCGGACGTACGTGTAGAGCATGAAGAGGATGAACGGCAGCGACCAGACGACGTAGACGACGATGAGGCCGATGTGCGAGTTCGTCAGCTTCAGGTCGCGCAGGAGCAGGAAGAGGGGGATGATGATCAGGATCAGCGGGAACATCTGGCTGATCAGGATCCAGCCGATCCCGATCCGTGCGATCACGCCCCTGCGGCGGGCGAGCACGTACGCCGCCGGCAGGCCGATGATCGTCGTCAGCAGCGCCGTGACGACCGCAATCTTGAGGCTGTTGATGGCGGTGCGGATGAACTGATGGTCCTCCTCGGTCAGCGCGAGCCGGTAGTTCTCGAGCGTGAAGTTCTCCGGGATGAAGGAGGGGTAGAGCTGGACGAGCTCGCGCGGCCCCTTCAACGACATCGACAGCAGCCACAGGAGCGGGAAGCCGAGGAAGATGACGTAGGCGAAGAGCGCCGCGTACTGGAAGCTCTTCGCGCGCTTGGGGCGGGTCGTGACGATCACTTGGTCTCCTTCAGCCGGCCCCAGAGGTAGAAGACGAGCACGCAGGCGATCACGATCACCATCGCGCTGCCGAGCGCCGACGCGTAGCCGAACTGGCCGTACTCGAACGCCTGGCTGTAGGCGAACAGCATCGGCAGCTGGGTCTTGCCCGCGGGACCGCCCTCGGTGAGGACGTAGACGAGCCCGAACGAGTTGAAGTTCCAGATGAAGTCGAGCGTCGTGATCGCGATGATCACGGGACGCATCTGCGGCAGCGTGATCGTCCGGAACCGCTGCCAGGCCGTCGCGCCGTCCACGGCCGCGGCCTCGTGCAGGTCGTCCTGGATCGACTGGAGCCCGGCCAGCAGCGCCACGGTCGTCTGGGGCATGCCGGCCCAGACGCCGACGAGGATCACGGCGGGCAGGGCCCAGGTGAAGCTCGAGAGCCAGTCGGTGGTGTCGCCGGGGATGTGGCGTGCGGCGGAGGATCTCGTTCAGGATCCCCGCCTGCGGCTGGAAGAAGAGCTTCCACATGATCCCGACGACGACCGCCGGCATCGCCCAGGGAACGAGGGCGAGCGAGCGAGCCAGCCAGCGGCCCTTCAGGTCCTGGCTCAAGAGGAGAGCGAGGCCGAACGCGAAGCAGAAGCCGATCGCCGTGACGGCTACCGACCAGATCAGGCCGATCTTGAACGACTTGACGAAGAGCTCGTCCTCGAGCAGTGCGCGGAAGTTGTCGAGCCCGATGAAGTTCGTCGTGATCTCGAAACCGGCCTGCGCGTCGGTGAAGCCGAGGTAGATCCCGCGCACGAGCGGGATGACGCTGAGGATCAGGATCGGCAGCAGCGCCGGGATCAGCAGCAGCATCGTCTCCCGGTTGGAGAGGCCGACGCCTGCGCGGCTGCGGCCACCCCGCACCGGCCGACCGGCCTCGGGGACGGCGGTCATGCCGTCGCTCCCGACGAGGCGCGGACGACGAGGCGCGGCTCGACGCCGAGCATGCGCGGCTCGCTCCGACAGGCCCTCGATCCGCTCGAGCAGCAGCTCGGCCGCGATCCGCGCCCGCTCGGCCGAGCCGAGGTCGACCGAGGTCAGCGTCGGCCAGGTGACCTCCGCCAGCGTCGTGTTGTCCATCCCGACCAGCGCGACGTCGGCGGGCACGTCGAGCCCTGCGTCGCGCAGCGCCGAGAGCGCGCCGATCGCGAGCAGGTCGTTCGCGCAGAAGATCGCGTCGGGCTTCGCCCGCCCGAGCAGGCGCTCGGTCGCGCTGCGGCCCGGCTCGATCATGAAGTCGTCGGCGACCTCGCATCAGCGCGTCGTTCCGCGCGAGCCCGCACGAGCGCAGGCCGTCGAGATAGCCGAGGCGGCGCGACGGCCCGGGTGCCGTGTGCGGCGGCCCGTTGACGAACGCGATCCGCCGCCGCCCGGCCGCGTGCAGGTGCCGCACGGCCTCGGCGGCGCCCTTCCGCGAGTAGGCGCGGACGGAGTCCGACGGCGTGCCCTTGGTCGGGCGGCCGATCACGATCACCGGCGCCGCCGCCCGGCGCAGCTCGTCGGCGTGAGCGTCGGTCAGGTGCAGCGACGCGAGGATCAGGCCGTCGACGTAGCGGTGCTTCAGGTCGCGCACCATCGCGAGCTCGTCCTCGGCGTCGGCGCCGGTGGAGTGCAGCATCAGCCGCAGGCCCGCGCGCCCGCGCGACCTCCTGGATCGACTCGACCATGGTCGCGTAGACGGGGTTGCCGACGTCCGGCATCGCGAACGCGATCTGCCCGGTGCGCCGGGAGCGGAGCGTCCGCGCCGCGGCGTTCGGCACGTAGCCGACCGCCTCCGCCGCCTCGGTCACCCGTGCGAGCGTCGCGGGGCTGGTGCGGATCCCGTTCAGGACGCGAGAGGCGGACGCGACCGAGACGTTCGCCAGCTGGGCGACCGTCAAGATCGTCGGCACCGCCCCGGCGGGCTCGTCAAGCGTGGGCTGGGTCTCTGCGCTGTCGATTCTGAAAAGGATTACTGAGAACGTTTACAGCAGCGTGAGAATGTCATACGATCGCGAGCGGAGTCAAGAGCGAACCCGAAGGAGCGGCTCAGTGTCCGAGATCAGGCTCGAGCAGGTCGGCAAGGTCTACGCAGGCGATGTGCGCGCGGTCGACGACGTCAACCTGACGATCGCAAGCGGCGAGTTCATGGTCCTCGTCGGCCCGTCGGGATGCGGCAAGTCGACGCTGCTGCGCATGGTCGCGGGGCTCGAGGAGGTGACCGAGGGCGAGATCTGGATCGGCGAGCGCGAGGTGGCGCGGCTGGCGCCGCGGGACCGCGACATCGCGATGGTCTTCCAGAACTACGCGCTCTACCCCCACCTCACCGTCGCGAAGAACCTCGGCTACGGCCTCAAGGTGCGGAAGACGCCGAAGGCCGAGATCGAGCGGCGCGTGCAGGAGGTCGGTCGCATGCTCGGGCTCGAGGACCTCCTCGACCGGCGCCCCGGGGCGCTCTCCGGCGGCCAGCGCCAGCGCGTCGCCATGGGCCGGGCGATCGTGCGCGAGCCGGCCGCGTTCCTGATGGACGAGCCGCTCTCGAACCTCGACGCGAAGCTGCGCGTCGACATGCGCGCCGAGCTGGCCCGGCTGCACGATCGCCTCGGGATCACGACGATCTACGTCACCCACGACCAGATCGAGGCGATGACGCTCGGCGATCGCGTGGCCGTGATGCGCGACGGCACGATCCAGCAGGTCGACACGCCGCAGACGCTCTACCGGGAGCCCGACAACCTCTTCGTCGCCGCGTTCATCGGCTCGCCCTCGATGAACCTCGTCGAAGCCGAGCTCACCGGCGGCACGGTCGACTTCGCCGGCTTCCGCCTGCCGCTGAGCGGGAAGCGGCGTCCGGAGCGGCCGGACGTCCGGCAAGGTGATCCTCGGCATCCGGCCGCAGGACTTCGCCGACGCGCGGACGGCGGATCGTGGACTGGCGACGATCGACATCGAGGCGGCGGTCGTCGAGGAGCTCGGCTCCGCGACGCACGTCCTCTTCACGATCGACGCCCCGCCGGTCGACGTCGACTCGGTGCGTGCGGCCAGCGACGACGGCGAGCGCGCCAGCCTGCTCGCGACCGACCGCCGTGCGCTCTTCACCGCGGAGGTCGCCGAGGGCACGGAGGTACGGCCGGGCGAGCGGCTGCAGCTCGCCGTCGACACGTCACGCCTGCACTTCTTCGATCCCCAGACGAGCGAGAGCCTCGTGACGGCGGCCGCGTAGCTAACGAAGGATCAGGTGGCTGTCGCCGAACTCGTGCCACTGGTAGCCGTGCGCGAGGGCTGCGGCGTAGCTCCGGCGCAGCAGCTCCTCGCCTGCGGCGGCGCGCAGCAGGTCCAGGTGCGACGACTGGGACTCGTGAAAGCCGCTGAGCAGGCCGTCGATCGCCCAGAGGCCGCGCGCGGGCGTCACGACCAGCTCCGTCCATCCCTTGCCCGCCGCGACCGTTCCGTCCGGCTGGGCGACGGTCTCGAGCGCGCGGACGACGGTCGTCCCGACGGCGATCACGCGGCCGCCCCAGCCGCGAACGGCGTTGATCAGGCGCGCGCTCTGCTCCGGCACGCGGTAGCGCTCCGCGTAGGGCCGTTCGTGGCGCTCCTGGCGAGGAGACGCCGGCGTGCAGCGTCACCGGAGCGACGAGGACGCCGCCGGCGACGAGCCTGGTGATCAGCTCGGCCGTGAACGGCCGCCCGGCACTCGCCATCTCGGCGCTGCCGGGCTCGCGCGCGTAGACGTTCTGATACGCGGACATCGGCCAGCGGCGGGGCACGTAGCCGTAGCGGATCGGCTGCCCGTGCTCGGCGAGGTACCCTCGAGCGGTCGCGGCAGGTCGAGCCGCGCGAGCCACAAGCGAGGGGCGGCGAACGGCTCGAGGATGTGCGCCGTTGCGCCGCCGGGAAGCTCGAACCGGTCGCCGGCCTCGACGCCGTCGAACGGCGCCTCGCCGCGGCGCAGCTCGACGATCCACTCTCCATCGGAGTCGGCTCCGCGCGCCGGGGTCGACAACCGCAGCTCGAGCTCGAGCCCGTCCGCGCGCGTCGCCGCGAGCGCCGCCGCCAGGGTCGCGGACGTGTTCACGACGAGCAGGTCGCCGGGAGCGACGAATCGCGGCAGATCGTGGAAGCGGGCGTGCGCGACCTCCTCGCGCGCCCGGTCCGTGACCAGCAGCCGGACGCTGTCGCGGCTGAGGCCACGCGCCTCGGCCGGCTCGTGCGCCTCCAGGCCGGGCGGCAGCTCGAACGGGAGCGCGCTCACGCGGACGCTCCGACGACGTCGCGGGCACGGTAGAGCCCGCTCGGCGCGTCGCCTTCGATCAGAGCGAGGAGGCCGGGCACGCTCTCCTCCGGCGGCGGCCGGTCGGAGATGTCCTCGCCGGGAAACGCGTCCTGCTGCATCTGCGTGCGCATGTCGCCGGGGTCGACCGCATAGACGCGGAGGCCGGGATGCTCGACGCCGAGCACCGCGGTGAGCTGCGCGAGGGCGGCCTTCGACGAGCCGTAGCCGCCCCAGGTCTCGTACGCCTCGACGGCGGCGTCGGAGGTGAGGTTGACGATCCGCGCGCCGGCGGCGAGGTGGGGAAGCGCGAGCTGAACGAGTGCCAGCGGCGCGAGGACGTTGACCTCGTATGCCTGCCGGAGATCGTCGAGCGGGTACTCGGCCAACGGCGGCAACGGCGTCGTGCCGAGCACGCTGGCGTTGTTGACCAGCAGGTCGATCGGTCCACCCGCCGCCTCCACGAGCCGGCTGCGGTGCTCCGGGTCGGCGATGTCGCCCGCGCACGGCGACGACGCCGTCGAGGTCCGCGACGGCGCGCTCGAGCGCCTCACCGTCACGCGCGTCGACCGCCAGCCGCCAGCCACGCTCGGCCAGCGCACGCGTGAGCGCGAGCCCGAGCCCGCGAGACGCACCGGTGACGATGCCCCGCTTCACGCTTCCACCGGCAGGCCGTGGCCGGCGACGACACGGTCGTAGTTCAGCCGCAGCAGCTCGATCACGTCACGGACGTCGGCGTCGTTCTCGATCCTGCGCGCGCCGAACCCGGGCCGGCCGGGAAAGACCGGGTGGTAGTCGATGCGCTTCTGCTCGAACAGCTCCGCCCACACCCGCTTCGGAAAGCCGAAGTGGGCGACGTGGTCGCCGTGCAGATGGCCGATCTCGCGGCGGCCGACGGTGAACGCGAACTCGCCGCGGCTGCCAACGCCTGCGTCTACGCCCGGCCACGCGGTGACTTCTCTGGTGATGGTCTCGCTTGCACTCATCTCAGGGCTCCTTGCTCTGGGTTCGATCAGAGAGTACAAGTTCAAGTTAACTTGAAGTCAAGTCCGAATTCGCGTACCCTCCATCCCATGCCCGAAGTCCTGACGATCGGCGAGATCTCACGCCGCAGCGGCGTCGCTGCCTCGGCACTCCGTTTCTACGAGGAAAGGGGACTGATCAGCTCCGAGCGGGAGGGAACGGGCCACCGCCGCTATCCGCGGCCGGTCCTGCGCCGGATCGCGTTCATCGTCTTCGCGCAGCGGATCGGGCTGACGCTCGAGGAGATCGGCCACGAGCTCGCGAAGCTCCCTCCCCACCGCGCGCCGACCCGCAACGACTGGTCCCGACTCTCCAGCACCTGGACGGAGCGGATCGACCGGCGCATCGCCGAGCTCCAGCGCCTCCGAGCCGGGCTGACGGAGTGCATCGGGTGCGGCTGTCTCTCGCTCGAGCGCTGCCAGCTCTCCAATCCCGGCGACCGGGCAGCCCGGAACGGCCCCGGCCCCCGTTACTGGGTCGGCGACCGTCCCGGCTGAACCGGTTCCAGCTAGCTGAGGATCCCGCGTGCGACGAACTGCGCGCGGACCTGGTTCGCGGTGCCGTTCCCGTAGATCCGCTGGGCCGCCGCCACCGTGCGGTTCGCGAGCTCGGTCATCGTCGTGCCCGGGAAGTCGAACTGGCCTTCCAGGATGACCGTGTCCGCCTTGACGTGGCCGACGGCGTTCCGGATGTCCCAGAGCGCCCGCGACCAGATCCGGCCGTCGGCGTGCACCTGGCCGACGAGGTTCTCCGGGTAGCGCAGGTTCGAATCGACGCGCCGCAGGCAGAACGGCGGCGTCGGGTCGTACGAGGTGGCGTCCCAATCGGCCACGCAGGCCGGGTCTGCGAGCTTCGGCAGACCGAGGTTCTGACGCACGACTTCCGTGATCGTGACGCTCCAGTAGTCGCCGAACCCCTCGCTGATCGCCCCTGCCTGAACCGAGGCGAACGAGAAGTTCTGCGAGAAGTGGATCGCGTGACCGTATTCGTGCGTGATCACCTGGCCGTCCTCGGCGTCGTCGACGCCACCCTTGCCGAGCCGGATCTCGTCCTTGTGGGTGGTCGCGAACGAGTTGTCGGCTCCCCACTGGTTGATCCTGAGCCGCTGCGGCTCCTTGTTCACCGGCCGGTACTGCGAGCCGAAGCCGAGGCTCTGGATGTACTTCTGGGACTCGGTGACCCAGTAGTAGGCCATCACCTGCTCGAACTCGTCCTGACTCCGCGTGTAGAGGAACGAGTTCGTGGGTGAGTAGGCGGGATTTCCCGTCTCGCTGACGATCTCCGCCCAGCGGCCGCGCAGGAAGCCGCTGCCGTCGAGGTCGGTCAGCGTGACGGTGTGGTAGGCCGCCGCGGGTACCGCGGCATCCGAGTCCTTCTGATCCGTGAGCGTCTGGTCGCCGAGATCCTCGACCGGATTCGAGATGAACACCGAGCCGGTGCCCGTAGGCGAGCCCGGCCCGGGCTTGGCGGCGACAGCCGCGGTCGCCGCGACGGCGACAAGTGCGAGCACGACGGCGATGCCGAAGAACGTTCGTCGCAAGACAATCTCCTCTCCCTAGGTTGCGGCCCGGAGGCTAACACCCGTCGCCGAGGAACGCCGACTCCCAGCGAGACGGGATCCGCTGGGTGCGGATCCCGTCTCGTGAGCAGGATTCAACGCGGCTGAGGCACGATCCGGATGTAGGGCTTGGGAGACTCCCAGCCGTCCGGATACGTCTGCTCGGCCTCTTCCTGCGAGACCGAGCCCGAGATGATCACGTTCTCGCCGTTCTTCCAGTTCACGGGCGTCGAGACCTTGTGGTTGGCCGTCAGCTGCAGCGAGTCGATCACACGCAGCACCTCGTCGAAGTTGCGGCCCGTCGTCATCGGGTAGACGAGGATGAGCTTGACCTTCTTGTCCGGCCCGACAACGAAGACGTTCCGGACTGTCTGGTTGTCGGCGGGCGTCCGCGCGGCCGGGTCGCCCGACGTGTCCGCGGGGAGCATTCCGTACAGCTTCGACACGTTGAAGTCGGCGTCGCCGATCATCGGATAGTTCGGCGCGTGCCCCTGCGTCTCCTCGATGTCCTTCGACCAGTCCGCGTGCTTGTCGACCGGATCGACGGACAGCCCGATCACCTTGACGTTCCTGCTGTCGAAATCGGGCTTGATCTTGGCCATGTAGCCGAGCTCGGTGGTGCAAACCGGGGTGAAGTCCTTCGGGTGCGAGAACAGCACGCCCCATGAGTCGCCGAGCCAATCATGGAAGCTGATCCGGCCCTCCGTCGTCTCCGCCTCGAAGTCCGGTGCCGTATCGCCAATCTGCAGAGCCATCATTCCTCCTCGTCGTCAGCCGAACCCTTGCCCCGTTGAGAACGCAGCGGCCATTCTCTCTATGCCCGGGGTGGCTGGGCAAGGGCTAACGTCCGGCTGATGACCCGCTGCGCCTGGGTGCCGCTCGACGACCCGCTCTACGTCGCCTACCACGACGAGGAATGGGGTGTGCCCCAGCGGGACGACCGACGGCTGTTCGAGCTGCTGAACCTCGAGGGCGCGCAGGCCGGGCTCTCCTGGGCGACGATCCTGCACAAGCGGGAGGGCTACCGGAAGGCGTTTGCGGGCTGGGAGATCGAGGCGGTCGCGCGCTTCGGCGAGCGCGACGTCGAGCGGCTGCTCGGAGACGCCGGCATCGTCCGCCACCGCGGCAAGATCGAGGCCGCGATCGGAAACGCCCGCGCCGCGCTCGCGCTCGACGTGCCGCTCGGCGAGCTGCTCTGGTCGTTCGTGGGCGGCGAAACCCGCGTGAACGACTTTCGTACCGTCGCGGAGATCCCCGCCCAGACCCCGGAGTCCGCTGCGATGAGCAAGGAGCTGAAGCGGCGCGGCTTCCGCTTCACCGGCCCGACCACCTGCTACGCCTTCATGCAGGCGGCCGGGCTCGTGGACGACCACACCGCGGATTGCTTCAGGCGAACGGGCTAAGCACCAAGCGCGGACCGGATCTTCTCGATCGTCGCCGCCTCGGCTGCCTCACCGCCCCCCGCCGCCTTGCCGACCTTCTCGGCGACCTCCAGCACGAACGACCTGTAGGCCTCGACTTCCTCGGGGGCCTTTGCCTCGAGCACTTCGACGGCCGACCGAAGCGCGTCGAGCGTCTCGGATTCGATCTCCTGCGGCGAGGATTTCGCGCCGAAACCACTCCCGCGCTCACTCGCGAGCCCGCGGATCAGCTCGCTTTCGCCCGAGCGGCCGCCGGCGAGGTGCTTCGCAAGCGAGCCTGCCTCCTTGAAGCTGTCGAAGAAGCTCCGGTCGCTGACGGAGACGAGCAGGCCCGCTCCGGTCGCGCCCTTGCGGAGCTGCTCCCATTCCTGCTCGGTGAAGTCGGTCTTCTGTGCCATCAATCCTCCTCGGATGTGCGACGGATGTCGCAGGAGGCGTTGTTCCAGACGCCGGCTATCTGAACCCCTGGGGCTGCTTCCGGCGGCAGTGACAGACCGCACAAGCCGGTCTAGAGTCGCGTCAAACCTCAGGAAGGGAGGCAGGATGAAGTCACGCACATTGCTCGCCGTGGTCCTTGGGGGCGCGCTGCTCGCCGCGGCGGCGTTCGGAGCCTGGACCTCGGCGTCCCAGGGCCCGCCCGACGAGAGCCCGATCGCGGCCTCTCGGTTCGGGATCTCGATCGACGGAGTGCAGGTGGCCATATTCTCGGAGCTCGCCGGCATTTCGTCGGGCATCGACGCGGAGGACGTGGAATGGGTCGCAGCCGCGACGGGACCGTCACAGTCAAGCTGCCCGGCAAGCGGACTCCGCCGACCGTCACGCTCAAGCGCGGGCTGACCCGGAGACCTCGAGCTGAGCGCCTGGCACGAGCTCGTGATCCTCGGGGACGTCGCTGCCGCGCGAAAGAACGTCACGCTGACGATGTTCAACGACGCGGGCGAGCCGGTCGCCCGCTATCACCTCGAAAACGCCTGGCCCGCGAAGCTCGAGACCGGCGGGTTGAAGGCGGAGGACGGCAGCTCGGCGCTGATCGAGACGGTCACGCTGGTCTGCGACCACATCCGACGGGTCTCGCCCTGATCCGACGGACCGGACGGCTTCCTCGCGAGTGTGGCGAGGAGGCCGTCCGCTCCGCGTCAGGCGGTCGGCAGGATGACGAACGGGAGCAGGTCGTCGAGCGACAGGCCGGCGGGCGCCGGTAGCTCGTCGCCGACACAGACGGCTGCGGCGAGCGCCTGCGCCTCCGCCTTCGCCAGCCAATTCTCGTAGGCCGACGCGCGCGCGAAGCGGCTGAGCGACAGCTCGATCGCAGGCCGCGCCTCGACGAGCGGGACCGTGCCGAGATAGATCGTGTCTCCGAGCGGCTTCACGTCGATCAGTCCTTCGGATCGTGCGCACGCGGCCACGGCGCGCCAGCGCGAAGACCCTCGCGGGAGCGAAGGTCTCGACCGCGAAGCCACGGCTCCGGCCGCCCAGCCACGCGACTGGACGGTCCGTCTCGACCAGACGCGCCTGTAGCCCGGCGTACGTCCGGTGGAACTCCGAGATCGCAGCCACGGCTGGGCGCGCGGTGAAGAACCGGGCCCGCACTGCCTCGCGCCGCAACTCGTCGAGGAGCAGCCCTCGCGCCGCGGTCCGCGTCAGCTGGATCCCCTTCAGCGCGGCGAGGTACGCCGGACAGGCTGCCTCGAAAGTGATCGTCGACGAAGGCGAGCTCCGCCGCGAGCACCGCGCGGGCGTCCAGCTTGATCTCCTGCTGCAGCACGAGCCGCTCGAGCACGACGCTCGCGGCGATGTCCTTGTCACCAATCGCCTGCGCCAGCGGCGCAACGGCAGTCGCCCGGATCTGCCCGGCAGGGAGCTGGCAGACCACGCCGGGCGCGAGCTGGTCGAGCTGCCCGACCGTGAGCGACGCATCCATCGCCGGGCCCGCGGCGCCCGGCCCGCTGCAGAGATTCTGGTCGCGCACCCAGAGGTAGACGCAGACCGCCTCGCCCTTGTCCTTGTCGATCCCCGCCTCGCTGAACGTCGCCCAGCCCCACGACCAGATCGAGTGCGTGCGCAGCTCCTTCGTCACCTGTCGCACCGCGAGCGCCTGCAGCTTGACGATCTCGAGCCACTTCGAGCGCGGCTGCAGGCCCTCGCGGCCGCCGGTGCCGGCCGCCGACTGGAACTGGAGCTCGAGCGCGACCCGGCTCGCCGGGATCCCGATCTCGGTGAAGCGCCGGACGAGCGCGCGCATCCCGCTCCGCATCGCCCGGCTCGCGCGGACGGGCCCGAGCGCGTGCAGCTGGGGAATGTTCGGAGCGGTGAAGAAGACCTGGCGGATCAGGAGCGCCTGCGCCGCGAGGTCCCGCCACCACTGCGCCGCTTCGCCACCGGTGTAGGGCGGGTTCGCGATCGTCACGGCCGGAAACGCGCCACGCTCCTTCAGCCGGCGGACGAGCGCAAGGGTGTTGGCACGGTACTGCGCGGTCGTCGCAGTCCAGGGGGTCGGCGTCTGCGCTCCGAACAGCTCGTTCAGCGCGATCCACGGCGTCGCGCAGCCGGTCACCGTGACGGCGAAGTCGAAGAGGCGGTCGGCGCGGTCGGCGATCGTCGCCGGGTCGGTGGGCACGGTCGGCGTCCCGACGCGGTTGTTGAAGTTGAGGTCGAAGAAGACGGTCGCGGCGCCGTTCGCGCGCGCCTCCGCCGGCTTCACGGTGCCGGACGTGAATGCGAGCGTCAGGCCGGGCTTCTGTGGCACCGGCGCGTCGTGCCCGGCGAAGTCGACCCAGAGCGGATTCGCGTCGGGAATGCCGCACTCACGCGCGAGCGCGCTCCCCGGCAGAACCAGGGCGGCGCAGACGGCGGCGAGCACGACAGCGGAACGCACGTCCTAGTTGTAGCTTGGGAACCGGGCGGCGCGGGAATGATCCTCGGCGTGAGCACGGGGTCGATCGCTGCGAAGGGCCGGCGCGCGGGCAAGAGCCCGTGGGTGGAGCGGCTCGGCCGGATCGGCCTGGTGGCCAAGGCCGTCCTCTACGCGGTGATCGGCGTTCTCGCGATCCAGGTCGCACGTGGGGGCCGCGAGGAGAGCCCGGACAAGGGCGGCGCGCTGCGCACGATCGCCGAGCAGCCGTTCGGCAAGGGACTGCTGGTGCTGCTCGCCTGCGGCCTCGCCGGCTACGCGCTCTGGCGGCTCGCGCAGGGCATCCTCGACCGGGACAACGAGGGCGAAGGGCCGAAGGGCCTCGCCAAGCGAGCCGGGGCGCTCGGCAAGGCGGGCTGGTACGGCACCCTCTGCGTCTTGACCGTCTCGACGCTCGTCGGCAACGGCAGCGGCGACGGCAACGAGCAGGAGACGACGAGCGGGCGTCTTCGAGCGGCCGTTCGGCCGCTATCTCGTCTACGCCGCCGGCCTGGCCTTCGTCGGCGCGGCCGCGTTCAACGGCTGGCGCGCCGTGACGTGCAAGTTCAACAAGAAGCTCAAGACCGGTGAGATGAGCGACGCCGAGGAGACGGCCGCGACCGGTGTCGGCATCCTCGGGCACCTGGCGCGGATGATCGTCTTCGGCCTGGTCGGCGCCTTCCTCCTTCAGCGCCGCCTGGGAGTACGACCCGAAGGAGGCGAGAGGGCTCGACGGCGCCCTGCTCGAGCTCTCGCAGCAGCCCTACGGCGGCTTCCTGCTCGGCGCGGTCGGCGTCGGCCTGTTCGCCTACGCGCTCTACTGCCTCGTGCAGGCGCGCTACCGCCGCATCTAGATTCCGGCCATGGCAACCCTTGCCGACGGCCGCACGCTTCCCTTCGACTGGTACTCCGACCCCGCCGTGCTGCGGCTCGAGCGGGACCGGATCTTCCGGCGCACGTGGCAGTACGCCGGCCGCGCCGACCAGGTGGCCGAGCCGGGTGCGTTCTTCACCTGCGATCTCGGCGGGGTGCCGATCGTCGTCGTGCGCGACAAGGAGGGCGAGCCTCCGCGCCTTCCTGAACGTATGCCGCCACCGCGGCTCGCTCGTCTGCGAGGGCGAGGGCAGGCGCGAGACGCTCCAGTGCCCCTACCACGCCTGGACGTACGACCTCGACGGCTCGCTGCGCGCGGCGCCGCGCTCCGACCGCGAGCCCGGCTTCGACAAGACCGAGCTCGGCCTCGTCCCGGCCTCGGTCGACTACCTGGGGGCCGTTCGTCTTCGTCAACCCGGACGGCGAGGCGGCGCCGCTCGCGGAGACGCTCGGCGAGCTGCCCGAGCTCGTCGCCGCGTCCGGCCTCGACCTCGACTCGCTCCGCTTCCTCGAGCGCTCGAGCGGCGAGTACGAGGCGAACTGGAAGGTCTGCTGCGAGAACTTCCTCGAGTGCTACCACTGCCAGGTCGCGCATCCGGGCTTCTCGAAGGTCGTCGACGTGTCAGTCGACGCCTACGTGCTCGAGCAGGGCCCGACGTTCTCGACGCAGTACGGGCCGGTGCGGGAGAGCGTGGAAGGGCGACTTCGACCCGCGTGGCCCGATCGCGCGCGGCCAGTTCCACTTCCTCTGGCCGAACCTGACGCTGAACATCATGCCCGGCCATCCGAACCTCTCGATCGGGCCGATCATGCCGACCGGCCCGGAGACGGACGGCCCGCTTCCTCGACTACTTCGTCGGCCCGGACGTCGAGCAGGCCTGGATCGACGACATGCTCGAGTTCGACAGCCAGGTCGGCGCCGAGGACACCGTGCTCGTCGAGCGCGTGCAGAAGGGCGTGCGCGGCGGCGGCCTCGAGCACGGCCGGCTGATGGGCGAGTCCGAGCAGCTGATCGCGCACTTCCAGGGCTGCTGCTCGACGCGCTCGCCTGACGGCTCGCCGAACGGGGGCTGGTGAACATCTGGTAAACAGCGGCCTCGTGCGCCTGAGCCTCGTCCCCCGCCCGACCGAGTTCTACGACCTCTTCGCCCGCGCCGGCGCGAACGCGCTCGAGGCCGCCCGCCAGGCGGAGACCCGCTTCCGCGACTACCCCAACTCCTCGGTCACCCAGGCCGACGTCAAGGCGATCGAGACCGCCGGCGACGAGATCACGCGCGAGTTGATCACGCTGCTGAACACGCAGTACGTGACGCCGTTCGACCGCGAGGACATCTACGAGCTCGCGACCAAGCTCGACGACGTCGTCGACTACATCGAGGAGGTCAGCGACCTGCTCGGGCTGTACGGGATCGAGTCGACGACGAAGCACGCCGTCGAGCAGTGCAGCATCCTCGTCCAGGCGGTCGAGCAGCTCTCGATCGCCCTGACGCGGCTCAAGGGCCTCCGCGGGATCCAGGAGCCGCTCGTCGAGCTGAAGCGGCTCGAGGACGAGGGCGACCGCATCGTCCACGACGCCATCGCCGCGCTCTTCCGCGACGACCGGATCGATCCGCTGATCGTGATCCGCTGGAAGGACGTGTACGAGGGCCTGGAGCGGGCGATCGACTCGTGCGAGACCGCGGCGAACGTCGTCGCGAACATCGCCGTCAAGAACGCCTAGTGGAGCGAGCTGACGCTCGTCGCGGTCGTCGCGGTCGCGCTCTTCTTCGACTTCACGAACGGGTTCCACGACACGGCCAACTCGATCGCGACCAGCGTCTCGACCCGCGCCCTCTCGCCCCGCGCGGCCGTGCTCAGCGCCGCCGTGCTCAACGTCGTCGGCGCGTTCGTCTCGCTCGAGGTCGCGGCGACGATTGCGAACGGGGATCGTCAACGCCGACGCGATCACCCTCGACGTCGTCCTGGCCGGGCTCGTCGGGCGCGATCACCTGGAACCTGGTCACCTGGTATCTGGGCCTGCCGTCGAGCTCGAGCCACGCGCTGATCGGCGGCGTGCTCGGCTCGCGATCGCCGCTGCCGGGCTCGACGTCGTCAAGTGGGACGGGCTGAAGGACAAAGTGCTGATCCCCTCGCTGATCGCGCCGTTCGCCGGGCTCTTCCTCGCCGCCGCGTTGATGGTCTCGATCACCTGGCTGATCCGCCGGCGCTCGCCTGGCACCGTCAACCGCGTCTTCCGCCGGTTCCAGCTCGTCTCCGGCGGCTTCGTCGCGTTCACGCACGGCACGAACGACGCGCAGAAGACGATGGGGATCATCGCGCTCGCGCTCGTCGCCGGCGGGCATCTCGCGCCGGGCTCCGACCCGCCGCTCTGGGTGATCGTCAGCGCCGCGCTCGCGATGGGCGCCGGCACCTACGCAGGCGGCTGGCGGATCATCAAGACGCTCGGCACGAGGATCGCCAAGCTCGATCCGCCGCAGGGCTTCGCCGCGCAGACCGCGTGCGCCTCGATCCTCTGGACGACCGCGCACTACGGCTTCCCCGTCTCGACGACGCACGCGATCTCCGGCTGCGTCATGGGCGCAGGCGCATCGCGCAGGCTCTCGGCGGTGCGCTGGGGCGTCGCCGGGAACATCGTGGTCGCGTGGATCATGACGATCCCCTGCGCCGCCGCGGTCGGGGCGCTGATGGAGCTGTGACCCGGCTCCCGGCCGGCGACGCGATCGTCTTCGTGCTGGCGGCCGCGATCGCCTGGACGGCGTTCGCCGCGCGGCGCTGGCAGACGCGGCGGCTCGCGACCGCACCCGCCTGAAGTCGGTTCACCAGAAGCTAACCCCCTGGTAACCAGATCTCAGCGATGATGCGGCGATGGCCGCGACGACCCAGCGGGAAACTGCCGACCGCCTGTTGAACCGGGAGCTCTCGACGCTCGAGTACAACGCCCGGCTGCTGGACCTCGTCGCCGACGACGCGTTGCCGGTGCTCGAGCGCGTGAAGATGTGCCGGTTCGTCTCCTCGAACCTGGACGAGTTCTTCATGGTGCGCGTGGCCGGGCTGATGGGTCAGGCGGCGTCCGGGGTCGCAGTGCGGTCCGTCGACGGGCTGACGCCGCGGGACGCGCTGGCACGCATCCGCGAGCGTGTCCTCGAGCTGACGGCGCAGCAGTCGAAGCTCTGGAAGAAGTCCCTCTCCCCGCGCTTGCGCAGGAGGGGATCACGATCTCGGCGATGGGCGACCTCGATGCCGACGAGCTGCGCGTGCTCGAGGACCGCTTCCACCGCGAGATCTTCCCCGTGCTGACGCCGCTCGGCGTCGGCCCCGGACAGCGCTTCCCGTACATCTCGGGCCTGTCCCTCAGCCTCGGCGTGCTCGCGCGCGACCCGGAGAGCGGCGAGGAGCGCTTCGCCCGCGTGAAGGTGCCGGAGGGGTTGCCGCGCTTCTTCCCCGCCGGCTCGAACGGCCGGCTGCTGCCGCTGGAGAGCGTGATCGCCCACTTCCTCGACCGGCTCTTCCCCGGCATGGAGATCGTGGAGCGCTCGGTGTTCCGGGTCACCCGCGACGCCGACTTCGAGGTCTCGGACGAGGCGGACGACCTGCTGGAGGCGGTCGAGAACGAGCTGCGCCGCCGCCGCTTCGGCGACGTCGTGCGGCTCGAGATCTCCAGCTCGACCTCGAGCGGCATGCTCGAGCGGCTGCAGCAGGGGCTCGGCGCGGCCGACGAGCAGGTCTACGAGGTGCACGGCGTGCTCGACCTGGCCGACCTCGACCAGCTCGTCGCGCTCGACCGCCCTGAGTTGAAGTACGAGCCTTCGCCGGGCGCGACCCCCGCGCGGCTCGCCCACGTGAAGGAGCCGCGCGACCTCTTCGCCGAGATCCGCCGCGGCGACTTCCTCGTCCACCAGCCGTACGAGTCGTTCGCGGCCAGCTTCGAGGCGTTCGTCCAGGCAGCCGCGGCCGATCCGGACGTGATCGCGATGAAGACCGCGGTGTACCGCACGAGTGGCGACAGCCCGCTCGTGCCGGCGCTGATCCAGTGCGCCGAGGAGGGCAAGCAGAGCGTCTGCCTCGTCGAGCTGAAGGCTCGCTTCGACGAGCACCGCAACATCGAGTGGTCGCGCGCGCTCGAGCAGGCCGGCGTGCACGTCGTCTACGGCTTCCCCGATCTCAAGGTGCACGCGAAGATGACGCTCGTCGTGCGCCGGGAGGGTGACGGCCTTCGTCGCTATGTCCACGTCGGCACCGGGAACTACCACGCGGTGACCGCGCGCTCCTACGAGGACCTGAGCCTCTTCACCGCCGACCCGGAGATCGCAGAGGACGTCGCGGCGCTCTTCAACTACCTGACCGGGTTCGGCCGCCCCGCGCGGTTCGCGAAGCTCCTCGTCGCGCCGTTCGGCCTGCGGACACGGCTGATCGAGCGGATCAGGGCCGCCGGTGCGGCCGCGGCGGCCGGGACGGGCGCGCGCATCCGGATCAAGGTCAACGCGCTCACCGACGAGGCCGTGATCGAGGAGCTCTACGCGGCCTCGCAGCAGGGCGCACACGTCGAGATCGTGGCGCGCTCGATCTGCATGCTGCGCCCGGGCGTCCCCGGCCTCAGCGAGAACATCCAGCGTTCGCTCGATCGCCGGCCGCTACCTCGAGCACAGCCGCCTGTACGGCTTCGAGATCGGCGGCGAGACCGAGTTCTACCTCGGCAGCGCCGACCTGATGAACCGCAACCTCGACCGTCGCGTCGAGGTGCTCGTTCCCGTCGAGCAGGCCGCCTGCGCCAGGAGCTGACCGCGGTCTTCGACAGCGCCTGGGCGGACACCGCCTCGTCCTGGGAGCTCTCGCCGACGGAACGTGGGCGCGGCGCAAGCGCGGCAAGGACGAGCGTGCCCACGGCCATCAGGTGAACCTGCAGCGGCGGGCGCGCCTGCGCACGCGCCGCGCAGTCGGGTCGCGCAGCCGCGGCCGGTGAAGCTCGGAGGTCTGACCGGGGTGCTTGCCAGAATGACCGGGATGCGCGTGGGGGTCATCGACGTGGGCTCGAACACGGTCCGGCTGCTGGTCGCGTCGGTCGCCGAGGACAGCGTCCGCACGCTCCGCGAGGAGCGCGCGCACCTCGGGCTCGGCGAGGAGATCCTGCATCACGGTCACATCCGGCCGAGCGAAGCTCGACGAGGTGGCGGCAGTCACCGGTGAGTACGCGCGAATCGCGCGGAAGCTCGGCGTCCGCGAGCTGGAGACGGTCGTCACGCGCACCGGGCCGGCAGGGTGACGAGCCGAAGCGCCTGCTCGACACGATCGGCCGCGCGACCGCGGCCGACGTCCGCGTCGTCTCGGCCGAGGAGGAGGGCCGCCTCGCCTTCGCGGGGGCCGTCTCGCGCGCGAGCCCCGGCGAAGGAGTCGTCGCCGTCTGCGACGTCGGCGGCGGCTCGACCGAGGTCGTCGTCGGCACCGAGCTGCTCGGCCCGGCCTGGGTGCGCTCCGTCGACCTCGGCTCGCTGCGGCTGACCGCCGCGCTGCTCCCGAGCGACCCGCCTGCCCCGGCGGAGATCGAGGCGGCGCAGGCGGCCGTTCGCGACGCGTTCGCCGCCGTCGAGCCGCCGCGGCCCGAGATCGCGCTCGCAACGGGCGGCAGCGCACGCGCCGTCGCGCGGATCGTCGGCCACGAGTACGGCCCGGACGAGCTCGAGCGCGTCGTCGAGATCCTGTCCAGCCGGCCCGCCGCCGCGAGCGCCGAGAAGCTCGGCATCCGTCCCGAGCGGGCGCGCACGCCTCCTCGCCGGCGCGCTGATCCTGGCCGAGGTCTCGCGCAAGCTCGAAGTGCCGTTCACGCCGTCGCGCGGCGGCATCCGCGAAGGCGCGGCGTTCCGGCTGGCCGCCCGGCAGCTCGCCGCCTAGAACACTTCGTCGAGCAGCTCGACGTCGCGCGCGTACGTGAGCAGCTCCCGCGCCTCCGCGGGCGTCAGCCAGCGCAGGTCGTCGACCTCGTCGTGTCGGCTCGAACTCCCCCGAGAGCGGCCGCATCAGCCACCAGCGCACGCGCTTCGGCCGTCCCTTCGTGTCCCGATAGTGCGTCGTCGTCAGCTCCTCGCCGAGCTCGCAGCGCATGCCGGTCTCTTCCTCGATCTCGCGCAGCGCGCAGTCCTCGTCGCTCTCGCCCGGATCCGCCTTCCCTTTCGGGAGCGACCAGTCGTCGTACTCGGGCCGGTGCACGACGACGACGCGTCCGTCGCGGACGACCAGCCCTCCGGAGGCTCGAACCTCCGTCTACGCCGTCTTCGCGAGCCGCTTCCATGCCGCCTTCCACTCGTCGCCGCGACTCCAGGGCGCGCGCCCGCTCGCGCTCGAGCAGCCGCCCGGCGGCCAGCGCGGTGTCGGGCAGCCTCGCCACGAGCGCCCGCAGCCGCTCGCTCTGCGACGACGGCGTCCTGGTGCTCGCCGAGCACGTCCTGGAGGGACTTCGCGGCCTTGACGTACGCCTGCCGCGTCCGCGAGCTCGGCGGCGTAGCGCGCGCGCTTGACCTCGATCCGCACCGCGTGCAGCTCGTCGTCGGGCGGCTCGGGGCCGAGGGCGCGGACGGCCTTGCGCAGCCGTTGGTGCTCGGCCGCGTGGATCTCCTCGAGCGACGGCTCGTCGGCGACGTGATCACGGGCCTTCCAGCGCCTCGAGCAGCGCGAAGTACCGGTCGCTGTCGAGCGCGGCGAGCAGCCTGCGCCTGGCGGTTCGATGCTCACGCTCGAGTCTGGCCAGGAGCTTCCGGCCCGCCGGCGCGTCCTCGCCGAGCGACTGGACTTCGCCGCTCAGGCGCCCGAGCAGGACATCGAGGTCGCGGACGGGACCGAGCGCACCTCCGAGCCAGCGCGAGCTCCTCTCGAAGCGGCTCCGACCACTCGGGGTCGAGCAGGTCGTGTCCGGCGCGGAGGAAGGCGCGGAGTCGCCGCGTCGCCACCCGCATCTGGTGCAGCTGCTCGACGTCGGTGCCGAGCCGCGTACCCGGGTCGTGCGCGAGGACGAGCGCAGCTTGCTCACGCACGCGGGCGCGGAGCGTCGCGGCGGACGGAAGCGTCCTCCTGCGGCTCGGCCACATCGGCGTGGAAGTCCAGGTCGAGCGCCTGGAAGACCTTCGGCCGGCTCTCGCCGTCGGCGGCGCCGGCTCGGCGCAGCGCTTTCTCGAGCCGGCGGAGCGTCTTCTCGTCGCCGTCGAGCAGCTCGACCTCGAGCTCGTCGAAGCTGCGGGTGACGCGCTGGTGGTCGAGCACCGCGACCGTGTCGTGGACGATCTCGGCGCCGTCGGCACGGACGCCCTCGCGCCGCGTGCGCAGGCGGGCGATCGGCGCCAGCGGCGCGCCTCTCAGATGTCCTGACGAGAAGCGCCAGCAGCTCGGACGGCGGCGCCGCCGCCGCGCCGGGCTTCTCCAGCTCGAGCCGGGCGTTCCCGGCCGGCAGCTTCAGCTGCCAGAGCCCTTTGCCGTTCTCGAGGCGATAGCGAAGCGTCACGCCCCGGCGGGCGAGCCGGTGGTCGAGGGTGTCGTGGTAGGTCGAGACGAAGACCCGCGGCTCGATCGCCTCGCCGCCGAGCTCGGGCAGCGTGAAGTCTTCGCCGGCGCGAAGCTTCATCTCTCGCTCACGCGTCTCGCGGATCGCCATCCACTGAGTCTAGGGCCGAGCGTGGTGAAGAAGCGGTGAACCGACGAAGCGCCCCTGTCAGGGGCGCTTCGTCGGCACAGGGCGGTGCGGTCTCTAGGTGTTGTTGGACTTGAGCGCCTGCAGGTACGTGTAGCGGGCCTTCTTCAGCTGGCGGTCGGTCAGGGCGATGAAGCCCGACTTCTTCGCGATCGCCTTCTCGTTGTTGAAGATGTACCCGATGTAGCCGGCCACGACCGGCCGCTTGAACGAGGTGCGCTTCGCGTAGATGAAGAGCGGCCGCGAGAGCGGGCGGTACTTGCTCGCCTGCACGGTCGCGACGCTCGGCGTGACGCAGCCCAGGCCCTTGCCCTGGTCGATCGCAAGCACCTTCAGCTTGTCCTTGTTCTCCTCGTAGTAGGAGAAGCCGAAGTAGCCCATCGCACCGCGCTCGCCCTCGACCCCCTGGACGACGACGTTGTCGTCCTCGGTCGCGAGGTAGTCGGAGCGGCTGGCCTTCGCCTTGCCGTTGATCGCCTCGGTGAAGTAGTCGAACGTGCCTGAGTCGGTGCCGGCGCCGAAGAGCTTGAGCGGCACGTTCGGGAAGCTGTCGCGGATCTGGTTCCAGTTGTTGACCTTCGAGCCCGGCTCCCAGACCTTCTTCAGCTCGGCGACGGTGAGGCAGCTCGCCCAGGTGTTCTGCTTGTTGACGACCACCGAAAGGCCGTCGTTGGCGACCGTGAACGCGACCCACTTGACACCGGCGTCGCGGCATTTGATCGCCTCGGAGTCCTTCATCGGCCGCGACGCATTCGAAAGGTCGGTCTCGTTGCGGCAGAAGCGCTCGAAGCCGCCGCCCGTCCCGGAGATGCCGACCGTGACGCGGGCCGCCTTGTTCTTCGCCTGAAAGCCTTCTGCGGCGGCGATCGCGTACGGGCCGAGGGTGCTGGAACCGTCGGCCGTGATCGTGCCGCTGAGCGCGCTCACGCCCGCTGTGGCGGCGGCGGCGAGTACGGCGGTCGCGAGGACCGCGAGTGCGATTGCCTTCTTCATTGGTGTCTCTCCCCTGTCAATTTTCGGTTCCACGCTGTCGGCACGAGTGTCGACGGCGTACCCGCTCGCGTGGGCTGACGGAAGGTGAAGATCACGGTGCGATGTGGTGAAGGCCGTTACGCCGCGCCTTCCGCCAAGGCCGGCTCGCGTGCGCACGCCACGCTGACGAGCTCCGACACGGCGGCGACGAACGGATCGCGGTCGATCCGGTACTCGGAGGTGAAGTCGACCGCGCCGTTCAGCTCGAGCACGGTCCAGCCGCCCTCGCCGTCCGGGAGCAGGTCGACGCCGACCAGCTCGGTGCCGGCGGCGGCCGCGGCCCAGACCGCCAGCGCGAGCGCGCCGGGAGGCGGATCGACTCGGACCCGCGTTCCACCGAGGCTGATGTTCGTGCGCCACTCTCCCTTGGCGGCGACCCGCGAGATCGCGCCGACCGGGACGCCGCCCGCGACCACGACCCGGAGGTCGTGGCCGGCGGGCTCGCACCAGCTCCTGGACGAGTGCGCCGTGCCGCTGGAACCAGGGCCGGGACTCGAGCGCGTGGAGGTGGCGCCGAAAGGCGACCTCGTTCTCGCACAACGTCACCTCGCGTCCCCAACTGCCGAAACGCGGCTTCACGACGACGGGGCCACTCCAGGACGGCGCAGGCTCGTCGGGGTGCAACATCCGCGTTCGGGGATGCGGCAGCCCCTCCCGCCCCAGCACGCGTGCCGTCAACAGCTTGTCGTGGACGGCGAGGAGCGCTCCCGCGCGGTTGAGAACGCGGACGCCACTGGCGGCAAGCGTTCCAAGCGCCCAGAGCCCGTCTTCGACGCCGTCGAGCGAATCGGCGACATCGAGCCGGCCCACCGCCGCGTCGGAGTGACCGAGCACGGTCGCCGCCCGCTCGGGCGTCAGGATGCGTGCGTCGACCCACGCGGGCGCCGCGGCAGCCAGGGCCAGGTTGGTCGGGGTCGCGCGCTGGGCGACGAAGGCGAGCAGCACGACTTCTCTATCGCAGAGGAATCGGCGAAGCGCAAGAGCCCGCGCCAGGCCGTTCCCTTCCTTCACAAGACCGAGACACAACCGCATCGATGAGAGACAGAGCGAGCGCGAGTGCTGAGCGAACCCCGAATCCGACACACGCAGCTTCAGGGATCTTGGCGCGAAACGGGATCTGCTTCCGCAGATCCGTTTCCGATTGCGCCCTAAGAAATTCAGTGAGAGGCGTCGGTGAACTCGCGGAACTCGCCGGTGACGAGGTACGCGGTCTGCTCGCCGATGTCGACGGCGTGATCGCCGATCCGCTCGAGGCAGCGGGAGACGAGGATCATCCGCAGGCCCCACTCGCGCTGCTCGACCTCGTGCCCGATCTCGAGCAGGCGGTTGACGATGCGCCGGTTCGCGCGATCGATCAGCTCGTCGAGCTCGAGCAGCGACTCGGCGGCGATCCGGTCCCGCTGCTCGAGCGAGCGGAGCGCGACGCGGATCATCTGCTCGGCGCGCTCGCCCATCTCCTTGAAGCCCTCGAGCAGCGTCTCGTCGGGCGGCAGGCCCTTCGTCAGCTTCGTCAGCTTCGCGATCGTGACGCAGAGATCGCCCATCCGCTCGAGGTGGAGGTTGTCCTTCAGCATCGCGAGCACGAGCCGGAGGTCGCTCGCGACGGGCGTCTGGCGTGCGAGCAGCAGCTCGATCCCCTGCTCGACCTCGAAGTACTGCGCGTCGATGTCGTCGTCGAACGCGATCACCTCGTCGGCGAGCTCGACGTCCTGCGCGCACACGGCCTCGACGGCGCCGCGCAGCGAGCGCAGCACGAGCTCGCCCTCGACGCGCAGCAACGACTCGAGCTCGTCCAGCTCCTCCTGGAAGGAGACTCGCATCAGCCGAATCGCCCCGTCACGTAGTCCTCGGTCCGCTTGTCGGCCGGCGTCGTGAAGATCTTCGCGGTCTTGTCGTACTCGACGAGGATGCCGGTGCGCCTGCCGCCGTCCGGAGCCACGTCGACCGAGAAGAACGCGGTCATGTCGGCGACGCGCGCGGCCTGCTGCATGTTGTGCGTGACGATCACGATCGTGTACTGCGCGCTTGAGCTCGTGCATCAGGTCCTCGATCCGCGTCGTCGAGATCGGGTCGAGCGCCGAAGCAGGCTCGTCCATCAGGATCACGTCCGGCTCGACCGCGAGGCAGCGGGCGATGCAGAGCCGCTGCTGCTGGCCGCCGGAGAGGCCGAGCGCCGACTCCTTCAGCCGGTCCTTGACCTCGTCCCAGAGCGCTGCCTGCTGGAGCGCCTGCTCGACGCGCGCGTCGAGATCGCCCTTCAGGCTGAGCACGCGCGGCCCGAAGGCGATGTTGTCGTAGATCGACTTCGGGAACGGGTTCGGCTTCTGGAAGACCATGCCGATGCGCCGTCGCACCTCGACCGGGTCGACGTCGGGCGCGTAGAGGTCGGCGCCGTGGTAGAGGACGTCGCCCTCGACCTTGGCGCCCGGCACGAGGTCGTTCATGCGGTCGAAGCAGCGGATCAGCGTGCTCTTGCCGCAGCCGGACGGGCCGATGAAGGCCGTGACGGCGTTCTTGTAGACGTCGAGCGTGACGTCGCTGATCGCGACGTTGCCGCTGTAGGAGACCGACAGGTCGTTCACCTGGAAGACGGCCTCGCGGTTGGTTACTCCGTCGTCGCCGTGCTCCTTCGCGATCTCGGCCAGGCTCATCGGCTCGATCGTAGACGCTCGTTCCGTCATGGTGGTCACCAGGTTCTCCTGTAGCGGTTGCGGATGTAGATCGCGAACGCGTTCAGCGTCAGCAGGATCACGAGCAGGACGATGATCGAGGCCGCCGCGAGCATGCTTGAACTCCGCCTGGGGCAGTCGCAGGAAGCTGTAGATCTGGATCGGCAGCGCGGTGAACGGCCCGAGGATCGTCGGGTCGAACGAGATGTAGGTGACCGCGCCGATCATGATCAGCGGCGCCGTCTCGCCGATCGCCCGCGAGAGCGCGAGGATCGAGCCGGTCGCGATCCCGGGGATCGCCGCCGGCAGCACCTGCCGCGAGACCACCTGCCACTGCGTCGCGCCGAGCGCGTAGCCGCCCTGGCGGATCGAGTCGGGCACCGAGCGGATCGCCTCGCGCGCCGCGATGATCACGGTCGGCAGCACGAGCAGCGTCAGGATCATCGCGCCCGCCAGCAGCACGCGCCCGAGCCCGATCCCGCGGACGAGAAAGGCGAGCCCGAGGATGCCGTAGACGATCGAGGGCACCGCGGCGAGGTTCTGGATGTTGATCTCGAGCAGGCGGTTGTACCAGCGCGTCTTGTCCGCGTACTCCTCCAGGTAGACGGCGGTGCCGACGCCGAGCGGGACGACGAAGAGGAGCAACAGCGATGCCGATGTAGAGCGTCGCGAGGATCGCCGGGCGCGCGCGCCGGCGATCACGGGTCCGACGACGGTGGGTTCGGTCAGCAGCGTCAGGTCGAGGTAGGGCAGCCCGTCGCGGAAGACGTCGACGAGCAGCACGCCGAGCATCAGGAAGCCGACGAAGAGCGAGAAGAGCAGCAGTCCCTTGAAGATCGCGCCTTTCAGCGCTCGACCTTTCACTCGTAGACCTCCCGGTACTTGCGCACGAGCCGGATCGCGAACGACGTTCATGATCAGTGTCATCACGAAGAGCAGTCGCGCCGACGGCGAAGATCGTCTTGTACTCGATCGACCCGGTCGGTACGTCGCCGGCGCCGGTCGCCGCGATGAACGCGGTCATCGCCTCGGCCGCCTCGCGCGGGTCGAAGGTGAGGTTGGGCTGCTGGCCCATCGCGACGAGCACGATCATCGTCTCGCCGACGGCGCGCGAGATCGCGAGCACGAACGACGCGACGATGCCGGAGACTGCGGCGGGGACGACGATCCGAGTCGCCACCTGCACCTTCGTCGAGCCGAGCGCGTAGGCGCCGTCGCGCAGATCGCGCGGCACCGCGCCCATCGCGTCCTCGGACAGCGACGCGACGGTCGGCATCAGCATCACGCCCATCACGAGCCCCGCGGAGAGCGTGTTGAAGATGTCGACCTGGATCCCGAGATCGCGCAGCAGCGGCGTCATGAAGGTGAGCGCGAAGTAGCCGAAGACGATCGTCGGGATGCCCGCGAGGATCTCGAACGCCGGCTTCAGGATCCCGCGCGTGCGGGGCGACGCGTACTCGCTCAGGTAGATCGCGGCGCCCAGCCCGAGCGGCATCGCGACTGCGCTCGCGATCGCGGTGACGAGCAGCGTGCCGGCGACCAGCGGCAGGACGCCGAAGTGCGCGGGCTCGAACAGCGGCGACCAGTCCGTGCCGGTCAGGAAGTCGACGATCGAGATCTCCTGGAAGAACTCGAACGCCGGCACGAACAGAGCGACGACGATCCCGACCGTGGTCACGATCGAGATCAGCGCGCAGACGGCCGAGGAGCACCTTGACCACGTCCTCGCCGTAGCGCCGGCGCTGGGCGCGGAGCCGTGGCTCCACGCCCGCGGTCAGGTCCGGTGCGACCAACGACTACCCGAGCGCCGACTCGAGGTCGGTCTTGGCCTTCGTCAGCTGCTCGTCGGTCAGCGGCACGAACTGCGACGCCTCCGCGATCTCGGTCTCGTTGTCGAGGATGTACCGCACGAACGCCTCGACCTCGGGGCGGGCTCGAGCGACGCCGTCTTCACGTAGATGAAGAGCGGGCGCGAGAGCGGCTTGTACGTGCCGTCCTGCGCGGCCTCGACGCTCGGCGCGACGCAGCCGTCGCCGCCGTCGATCTCGAGCGCCTTCAGCGTGTCCTGGTTCTCCTCGAAGTAGGAGAAGCCGAAGTAGCCGAGGCCACCCTTCTCGCCCGAGACGCCGGTGACCGTGTTGTTGTCGTCCTCGCTCGCCGAGTAGTCGGAGCGGCTCGCGCCCTCCTCGCCGTTGATCACGTCCGTGAAGTAGTCGAAGGTGCCGGAGTCGGTGCCGGGCCCGAAGAGCTAGAGCTGCTCGTCCGGGAAGGACGGGTCGACCTCGTTCCAGTTCTTCACCTTCGAGTCGGGCCCCCAGATCGTGCGCGAGCTGCTCGACCGTCAGGCAGGTGGCCCAGTCGTTGTCCTTGTTGACGACGACCGTGAGCGCGTCGTTCGCGACCTGGAACTCGACGTACTCGACACCCTCGTCCTTGCAGATCGCGGCCTCCTCGTCCTTGATCGGCCGCGAGGCGTTCGAAAGGTCGGTCTCGCCGCGGCAGAAGCGCTCGAAGCCGCCGCCGGTGCCGGAGACGCCGACGGTGATCTGGACGTCCGGGTTCTGCTGCTGGAAACGTTCGGCCGCCGCGGTCGTGTACGGGCCGACGGTGCTGGAGCCGTCCGCCTCGATCCGGCCGGAGAGGTCGCTGGCGCCGCCGGTCGCCGCGGTCGTCGTGCCGGCTGCATCGTCGCCGTCGCGCCCGCCCCCGCAGCCGGCAAGCAGGGCGATCAGGCCGAGCAGCAGCGCTGACTTCTCGTGATCGTTCTCGTGTGCTTTGTCATGCGCCGAGTGTTCCAGCGCCCGGCCGCGGCAGGGGGTGCCGGCTGGTGAAGATCCGGTGAAAGGGTGGTGAAGGAGCTACAAGCCGGCTGGGGAACGAGCAGCGGATCTCGAGGCCCTGGCCGCGCGCCCCCATGTGCCTCGACCGTGCCGCCGGCCGAGGCGACGACGTGCTTCACGATCGCGAGCCCGAGCCCGGTGCCGCGCGAGGCCCGCGAGCGGTCGGCGCGGTAGAAGCGCTCGAACAGCCGCGGCAGGTCGGCCTGGTCGACGCCGGCGCCGTCGTCGACGACGCCGGACCACGACGGCGCCGTCTGGCTCTGCGACCGAGAGCGTCGCGTTCGGCCCCGGCCCGGCGTAGCGGATCGCGTTCTCGGCCAGGTTGCTGAGCGACCACGCGAAGCATCCGCGGGCCGCACCTCGGCGGTCGCGTCCGCGTCGCCCTCGACGCGCAGCGCGACGCCGGCCCGCGCCGCCTGCTCCTCGAGCTCGGCGACCACCTCTTGCGAGCACCGGCAGCACGGGCTCAGCGCCGAGCGAGACGACACGCGTGCCCGACTCGAGCTCGGCGAGGAAGAGCACCTCGTCGATCAGCTCGCGGATCTGGTCGACCTCGCGGCGCGCCTGCTCGACGAGCTCGGGAACGTTCTCACCCGGCAGGCGCGGCGAGCTCGAGCAGCGACGAGCAGCCGCGCGAGCGGCGTGCGCAGCTCGTGCGAGACGGCGGCCGTGAACCCGGAGCGCAGCTCCTCGTAGGCGGCGAGGTCGCCGGCCTCGGAGAGATAGACGAGCCGTTCCTGCCGGTCCTCGACGGTGTACGGCACGACGAGCGCCGCTCGCTCTGCGAGCAGCTCCGGGTCGAGCTCGATCGCCCTCCCGGATCCCGAGCGACTGGCGGGCGCGCCGGCTCGCGGCCAGGACGATCGCCGCCTCGTCGAGCACGACGACGGCCTCGCGGCTCTCCTCGAGCAGCACCTGGCCGCGCACTGCGTCTGCGATTCACCACACCGTTACCACTCCTTCACCCCGCGACACCCCGTTCGTTGCATGATGCAGGCGTGCCGAAGGTCCTGATCATCGAGGACGACGACGTCATCGCCCAGGGGATGGCGCGACACCTGACCGCCGCAGGCTTCGACGCCGTCGGAGTCGCCAACGGCGAGACGGGCCTCGCCCGGCTCCGCTACGAGCAGCCCGACGTCTGCGTGCTCGACCTGATGCTCCCCGGCGTCGACGGCTGGCGCGTGATCGAGCAGGCGCGCGGCGAGGGGATCGGCACGCCGATCGTCGTCGTCAGCGCGCGCGGCACCGAGCACGACCGGATCAACGCGCTCGAGCTGGGCGCCGACGACTACCTCGTCAAGCCGTTCTCGATGAAGGAGCTCGCCGCGCGCGTCTGCAGCCGCCGCGCGGCGCGGGACGCGCGCGCAGGAGCCGCGGCGCGGCGACGAGATCAACTGGTCGAGGAGCTGCGGCTCGACCCGCGCAACGTCCAGGCGTACGTGGACGGCGAGAGCGCCGAGCTGACGCCGACCGAGTTCCGGCTCATCTACGCGCTCGCGCTCGACCAGGGCCGGGTGCTCACCCGCGACGAGCTGCTGCAGCGCGTCTGGGGCCGGCGCGCTTCGCACCGCGACCGCACCGTCGACGTCTTCGTCCGCAAGCTGCGCGAGAAGATCGACGCGCGCTCCTCGGCGCACACCTTCATCCAGACGCGCTACGGCGTCGGCTACAAGCTCGACCCCGCTCCGAAGTAGCTGCTAGCGCACGCCGACGTAGAGGAGCACGAGCGAGCCGCGCGGGATCAAGGCGCCGGCCGCGGGCGACTGCGAGCTCACGATGCTCCGGGACGGTTGCCCTCGAGCTCGAGCGCGAGCACCTCGAAGCCGGCGCGGTCGAGCGTCGTCCGGGCCTCGCGCCTGCGGCTGGCCGACCGCGTCGGGCACCTGGGTGTCGGCCGCCGGGTCCGGCCCGTTCGAGACGTTGACCTGAACGGTGTCGCCCCGGCTCGACGCTCGGTCCCGGCCGGCTGGGCCTGGGCGACGACCCGCCCCTGCGGCTCGTCCGACGGCACGTACTGGACGGACACCTTCAGCACCTTCGTCGTCGAACGCACGCGCTGCGTCGGCGAGCTCCTCGCCGACGACGTCCGGGACAGTCGCCGGCTCCGGCGGAGCCGTCGTGGCCGGCGGCGAGTCGTTGCGGCTGGGCGGTCGTCGTCGGCAGTCGGCGACGCCTCCACTTCCTGCGCGACGTTCAGCCGCACCGTCGAGCCCTCCGGCGCCTCGCTTCCCGGCCGCAGGATTCTGCGCGACGACCTGCCCGCGCGGCTCGGTCGGACGGCACGGCGACCACGTTGGCCTCGAAGCCGGCGTCCCGGAGCGTCGCGGTCGCCTCCGACGACGTCGTCCCGACGACGTCCGGCACACGGCAGCGCTCGACCGACGTCTCCGCGGTGCCGTGGTTGCGGTGGTCGAGTGGCGGCCGGCTCGTCGTCGTCCTGCGTGAAGTAGTAGAGCGCTCCGAGGCCGCCGAGCACGAGCACCAGCAGGGCGAGCAGCCACGGCCAGATCAGCGGGCCGCTGCCGCGGCGGCGCCGTCTCCGTCTCGCTCTGCTCGACGACGACCTGGCCCTCGGGACGGACGGCCCAGTCGCTCGCGATCAGCGTCTCGTCCTCGGACGGCCCCGCTGGATCGGGTGCCGACGGATCGGGTTCCGGCGGATCGGGTGGTGGCGGATCGCGGGGTGGCGGCGTCTCGGACATCGATGCGAGTATCCCCGGTTGCTCCGGTTTTCACGCCCGACGCGCGTAGAGTCGTCCGGTGGACGCGTACCGAACCCCCGACGAGCGCTTCGACGGCCTGCCCGGCTACGACTTCGCGCCGAACTACGTCGAGCAGGACGGCCTGCGCATGCACTACCTCGACGAGGGCTCCGGGCCGCCCGTCCTGCTGCTGCACGGCGAGCCGACCTGGTCGTACCTCTACCGCAACGATCATTCCCGAGCTCAGTCCCGTCCGCACGCGCGATCGCGCCTGACTACTTCGGCTTCGGCCGCTCCGACAAGCCGCTCCGGCTCGAGGACTACTCGTACGACTTCCACGCCGGCTCGATCGCCCGGCTCGTCGAGGAGCTCGACCTGCGCGACCTCACCGTCGTCGTCCAGGACTGGGGCGGGCCGATCGGCCTCCGCCTCGCCGTCGAGCACCCGGACCGCGTCGCGCGGCTCGTGATCATGAACACCGGCATCGGCGGCGGCCGGCCTCCGTCCGAGGAGTGGCTCCGCTTCCGCGACTTCGTGCGCCGCGTCGGCACGGACCTGATCCCCGGCAAGCTCGTCCGCATCTCGGCAGTGCAGCCGATGGACGACGAGGTCGAGGAGGCCTACAGCGCGCCGTGGCCGGTGCCCGAGTCGAAGGCGGGCATCCTCGCCTTCCCCGATCTCGTCCCGATCTCGCCCGAGCATCCCGACACACCGGCGCACCTGGCCGTGCGCGAGAAGCTCGGCCGCTGGGAGAAGCCCGCGCTCGTGCTCTTCTCGGACTCCGATCCGATCTTCTCGCCACGAGTCGCGGAGCGGATCGCGCGAGCACATTCCCGGCGCGCTCGAGCCCGAGATCGTCGAGGGCGCCGGGCACTTCCTGCAGGAGGACAAGGGCGCAGGAGATCGGCCGCCGGATCGCCGCGCTTCGTCAGCTTCTTAGCGGTCTGCTTCGACCTCGTAGTGGGGCAGCCAGGACGAGCCAGCCCGGCAGGTACCAGTTGCGGTCGCCGAGGAGCTCCATCGCGGCGGGCACGAGCACCGAGCGGACCAGGGTGGCGTCGATCAGCAGCGCGACGGCGATGCCGAAGCCCATCTGCTGGAACATCACGAGCTCGCCGGTCGCGAAACCGGCGAAGACGACGACGATGATCAGCGCCGCGCCCGTGATCAGCCGCGCGGTCGTCCGCACGCCGAACGCCACCGCCTCGCTCGAGTCGCCGGTCTGCGTGTACCGCTCGCGGATCCGGCTGAGCAGGAACACGTGGTAGTCCATCGAGAGCCCGAAGAGGACGGAGAAGAGGAAGAGCGGCAGCCACGCCTCGATCGCGTCCACCTTGTCGAAGCCGAAGAGCTCGTTGCCGACGCCCTTCTGGAAGAGGAGCACGATCAGCCCGTAGGCGGCGCCGACCGAGAGCAGGTTGAGCAGGATCGCCTTCGCCGGCACCACGATCGAGCGAAACGCGACCGTCAGCAGGATGAAGCTGAGCCCGAGCACGAAGAAGAAGACGATCGGCAGCCAGCGCTTCATCAGCTCGTTGTAGTCGACGATCTCGGCCGTCTCGCCGGTGACATAGGTCTCCGCGTCGGCGCCACCGAACGCTTCGCGGCACCACCTCGGCGCGGAGGCGCTCGATCGCCTGAACCGCGCGCTCGTCGCGGCTGTCTCCGGCGACGAGCGCCTCGACGACGGCCACGTCCTCGTTCGGGCCGATCGTCACGTCGGGCGAGCGGAAGGCGGAATCGCTCAGCGAGCGCTGACGCGAAGCCTCTCGACCCCCTCGCGGACGGGTTCGGCGCTCGTGTCGCCGACGACGACGATCTCGGCCGTGTCGACCGTGCCGACGCCGAGCTCCCGCTCGAGCGCGTTGAAGCCGTCCTTCGACGCGTAGCCGTCCGGGATCGTCCGGACGCCCGCCGAGCCGGTGCGAAGGTCGAGCGCCGGCAGCGCGAGCGCGACCAGGATCGCCGTCGACGCGAGCGAGGCTGAGGAGCGGACGGCGCTGCACGCGCGCCACCACGACTCCCCAGCAGCGGCCCTCGTTCGACGAGTGCCGGCCCGACCAGCGGCAGCCGCAGCGCGTCCACCCGGTCGCCGAGCAGCGAGAGCACGGCGGGGAGCAACGTCGTCGCGGCCAGCCACGGCCGTGATCCCGACGAGCACCGCGCCGGCCGCGAGGCTGCGCAGGATCGTGTCCGGCACCAGCAGCATCCCGGTCATGGCGATCACGAACGCCGTGCCGCTGAAGAAGACGGCGCGGTTCGCGCTTCGGCCGGTGGCGGCGATCGCCTCGAGCTTCTCCAGGCCGCGTGCACCGCTCCTCGCGGAAGCGGCTGACGACGAACAGCGCATAGTCGACCCCGAGCGCCAGGCCCATCGCCGATGAGCATGTTGACGACGAAGAACGAGACCTCCCAGACCTGGCCGACGAGCGCCACGAGCGCCAGCGCGAAGACGATCGAGACGATCGCGAGCAAGATCGGCACGAGCGATGCGACGACGGCGCCGAAGACGAGCAGCAGCACGATCAGCGCCGCGGGGAGGCCGAAGAACAGCTCGCCCTCCTTCAGATCGTTGTTCGAGAGCGTGAGGAAGTCGTTGTCGGCGGTGAACTCGCCTGTGATCGTCACCTCGTAGGGGCGTCGATCGGCCTGCTCGACGACCTCGATCACGTCCTTGATCCCCTCCTCGGCGTCAGGCCCCATGCCGATCGTGATCGCAGTCGAGTCGCGGTCCGGTGAGACCAGCCCCTTGTCGTCCGAGCTGTAATAGGTGACGACGCTCGCCGTCCGCCCGGTCGCCTCGAGCGCAGCCGCCAGCCGCTCGACTTCGCCGCGCACCTCGGGATCGGTTGTCACGTCCTTACCTGGGGCCTGAAAGAGAACGACCTCGTTGACGAAGTCGTCCGAACGCGGCAGCCGGCTGAACATCGCTTCGTAGCCCTGCTGCGACTCCGGGTCGTTGGTGACCGTGGCGTCGGTGGTGATCGAGGACGGAAGCAGCAGCGCGATCGCCGCGACCGAGGCGACGAAGATCGCAGCCCAGATCGCGACCATCCGCTTCGGGTGCAGCGCGGCGTGACGGGCGAGCCTCTCGGTCACGTTGCGATTGTATTCCAGCTGGTGCTAACGTTAATCACATTAATGGTTAACGACGTTATCGCTGATCCTCTCGCCGTCGCGAACGAGCTGCGGCCGGTGCTGCTGCGCCTGGCCCGCCAGCTGCGCAAGGAGACCGAGCAGCTCGGGGTCACGAGCCGGCAGGTCACGCTCCTCTGGCTGATCCGCGGCAATCCGGACCGGAGCCTGCGCGAGCTGGCTGCGGAGGAGGGAATCTCGGCGCCCGCGCTCTCCGGCCACGTCGACCGGCTCGAGAAGGCAGGCCTGATCGAACGGGTGCGGGACGAGGACGATCGGCGCCGCGTCGGGCTGTCGCTGACCGAGGAGGGCGAGCGGCTGCTCAAGCGCGTGCGCGCCCGGCGCACGACCTGGCTGGCGGACCGCCTGCGCGGGCTCGAGGCCGACGAGATCGAGGCGATCGAGGCAGCGATCGAGCCGCTCGGAAGGCTTCTGTGACGGGTGCGCTGCTCGCGCTCAACGCGCGCACGTTCGCGAGCCTGAAGCGGCACCGCAACTACCGGCTCTTCTTCATCGGCCAGGTGATCTCCGTCAGCGGCACCTGGATGCAGAACGTCGCGCTTGCCTGGCTCGTGGTCGAGCTCACGCACTCGCCGCTCGCGGTCGGCATCCTCGCCTTCTGCCGCTTCATCCCCTTCACGGTCTTCGGCCTCTTGGCCGGCGTCGTCGCCGACCGGATCGACAACCGCAAGCTCGTGCATCGGAACGCAGACCGTCTCGATGACCTTCTCGGCGCTCTTCGCCGTGTTCGTGCTCAGCGGGCTCGAGACGCTCTGGGTCGTCTACCTGCTCGCGATCCTCTCCAGTACGGCACTCGTTTTCGACGCGCCCGGCCGGCACGCGCTCACCTTCCAGATGGTCGGACGCGACGAGCTGCCGAATGCGGTGGCGCTCAATGCGAGCCTCTTCAACGCCTCGCGCGTGGTCGGGCCCGGCATCGCCGGCGTCCTGATCGCCGCCTTCGGCGTCGGCGTCTGTTTCGCGATCAACGCGGTGACCTTCCTCGCCGTCCTCGTCGGGCTGCTGATGATGCGGAAGGACGAGCTGGTGCCGCTCGAACGGAGCGCGGAGCCGCCGACGATGATGCGCGGCATCCGCGAGGGCTTCGCCTGGGTACGGCACGCGCCCGAGATGCGGCTCGATGCTCGCGATCGTCACGGTCGTGAGCACGGTCGGCTTCAACTTCCACGTGATCCTGCCGCTGCTCGCCTCCGACACGCTGAACGCGGGCCCGGAGGTGTTCGGGATCCTCTCCGCCTGCTTCGGCGCCGGCGCGCTCGTCGGCGCGCTCCTGTCGGCGGCTCTCGGCCGCGCGAGCTGGAAGGTGCTCATGCTCGGCACCGGCGGCTTCAGCATCTCGCTGCTCGCGCTCGCCCCTCTGGCGTCGGTGTGGGCGTGCGCCGTGCTCCTCTTCGTCGCCGGCGCCTGCTTCACGCTCTGGACGGCGAACGCGAACACGATCCTGCAGCTCCGCGCGCCCGACCACCTGCGCGGCCGCGTCGTCAGCCTCTACCTCTGGGCGTTTGCCGGGCTCGCCCCGATCGGCGGCCTGCTCGCCGGCTGGCTGTGCGAGCTCGGCGGCACGCAGCTCAGCTTCGCGGTCGCCGGAGCAACCGGCCTCGCGATGACCGCCTACACGTTCCGGGCTCGGTTTTACACGCGCCTAACGTTGGCGTCATGACACGATGACGATCCGCGTGGACAATGCGTCCATGCCGAAGAGGAAAATCGCCGGCTGGGCATTCGCCGCACTGCTCACGCTGAACGTCGGTGCTGTTCGTGGCGCAGCCTGGGCTTGCGTTGCCCGGCTCCCTCGGCAACTACTTCTTCGGGCCGAAGCTGGTGCGAGCCGAGGTGCTGATCAAGGACGGCGGCGTCCTCCACGACTATCGCGTCGACCGCGGCGTGATCCGGGCGAAGCCCGACGGAGCGCTCTCGGTGCTCGAGCGCGACGGCAGCGTCGTCACGATCCCGGTCGCACCGTCGGCGGCGATCACGATCGGCGGCGTTCCCGCCCCGTTCTCCGCCCTTCGGCGCGGGATGGTGGCGACCGTGATCCGCGACGGCGACGCCCCGGCGACCGAGGTTCGCGCCACCCGAGGGTGACCGCGGCCGACGCGGCGGAGCTCCACCCAACGGGCTCGCCGGGGCCGCAGCTCCTGCTCGTCGAGGACGAGGAGTCGATCGGCTCGCTCGTCCGCGCCTACCTCGAGCAGAAGCGGCTACAGGGTCGCGTGGGTGCGCTCGGGCGAGGAGGCGCTGCTGACCCTCGACGACGTCGAACCGCGCATGGTCATCCTCGACATCGGCTTGCCCGGAGCCGACGGGTTCGACGTCTGCCGCGACATCCGCGCCCGCTCGACCGTGCCGATCCTGATGCTGACGGCACGGGACGAGGAGGCCGATCGCGTCGCCGGGCTCGAAGTCGGGGCCGACGACTACGTCTCGAAGCCGTTCTCGCCGCGGGAGCTGGCCGCGCGGGTGAAGGCGATGCTGCGCCGCAGCGAGCCCGCGGCGCCGTGCACGCAGAGGCTCGAGGTCGGCGACGTCGCCCTCGATCCGCAGGCGCGAGAGGTGAGGTCGCGGGCGAGCCGGTCGAGCTGACCGGCAAGGAGTTCGACCTGCTCGCCTACCTGCTCGAGAACGCGGGCATCGTCGTCTCGCGCGACCAGCTGCTCGACCAGGTCTGGGGCATGACCTATGCCGGCGGGACCCGCACCGTGGACGTCCACGTGGCGCAGCTGCGCCGGAAGCTCGGCCGCCCGGACTCGATCAGGACGTTCCGCGGGTCGGGGTACAAGGCCGTCAAGCCGTGAAGCTGGATTCGCTGCGGGCGCGGCTCTTCGCGGCCATCGCGCTCGTCGCCCTGCTCTCGCTCGCCCTCGCGCTGGCGCTCGGCGCGTTCGTGACCCGTCGCGCCGTCGAGCGGAACACGCTGCGCGACGTCTCGGCTCAGTTCGACCTGCTCGTCGAGCGCGAGCGCGAGTCGATCCTGCCCTTCTCGCGGCTGCGCTCGCTGCAGGTGTTCCTCGACCGCCAGGACGAGCGGGTGGTGCGCGTGCCGCTGAACGGAACCTCCCCACTCCTGCCGCCCGATCGGGCAGCACAGCTGCGCCGCGGTGCCAGGCTCGACGGCACGATCGAGACGGACGGGACGCGCTACCTCTACGCCGCACGGCTCGTCAACGGCAAGGGCTTCATGCTGCTGCGGCCTGCGAGCTCGACCAACTCCGCCTGGCGGCCGCACATCGAGGGTCTCGTCCTCGCCGCCCTCGCGACCGCCGCGCTTGCCGCGCTGATCGCGTTCTTGCTTGCACGAGCGATTGCCCGGCCGGTGCGGCGTGTCGCCGAGGCAACGCGCGGCCTCGCGAGCTCGACGACCGAGCCGCCGCTCGTCCCCGTCGAGGGCGCGCGCGAGCTCGCGCTCCTGGCGGAGAGCTTCAACGAGGTCGCGGTCGCGCTCGCGAAGGCACGCGAGGCGGAGCGCGCCTTCCTGCTCTCGGTCAGCCACGAGCTGAAGACGCCGCTGACCGCGATCCGCGGCTACGCAGAAGGGCTCGGCGAGGGCGTCCTGCCCGCCGAAGAGGCCGCGGCGACGATCCTCCGCGAGTCGCAGCGTCTCGAGCGGCTCGTCGGCGACCTGCTCGACCTGGGGCGGATGAACAAGGCCGAGTTCAGCGTCCGCCGCGAGCCGATCGACCTGTACGCGATCGCGCAGGAGGCGCTACGGCGGTACGAGGGCCAGGCGCAAGGTTTCGGGGTCACCCTCGAAGCGGTGGGAGGAGCCGCGGCGCCTGCGATCGGCGACGCCGACCGGACGCTGCAGATCATCTCGAACCTCGTCGAGAACGCCTGCGGCTCACGCGCGCAGGCGGCTCGGTCCGGATCGTGACCGAGCCGGGCTCGATCCGCGTCGAGGACACAGGCCCGGGGCTTCGGCCCGAGGAGCTCGAGCGGGCTTTCGACCGCTTCTATCTCTACTCCCGCTATGGACGCGAGCGCCCGGTCGGGACGGGGCTCGGGCTGGCGATCGTCAAGGAGCTCGCGCAAGGGATGGGCGGCAGCGTCTCCGCCGAGAGCACGCTCGGTCAGCTGACGGTCTTCACGGTGCGCCTTCCGCGCGGAGCGGCCGCTCCACAGCCCCGCACGCCGGCCGCCGCCGCTCCCTCCTGATCGGTTTTACGCCGGTTTTACGTTCGGCGAACGGGCGGCTGACAGCACCGGGGAAGGATGCGTATGTCAGTTTGGCTATCAGGAGGGATTTCAGATGAAGAACGCCAAGGTCATGCTCGGAGCGCTCGCACTGCTTGCGACGCTCGCGCTCGCCACGACCGCGGTAGCGGCCGTCGTGATCAAGGGAACGCATCGTGACGACGTGCTCACGGGCACCGATCGCAACGACTACATCGTCGGCCTGAGGGGCAACGACACGATCACCGGTCTTGCCGGAAACGACCGGATCCACGGCAACCGGGACAACGACACGATCGACGGCGGCGCCGGCAACGACCGCGTCTGGGGCGGGTACGGCAACGACACGCTCGCCGGCGGCGACGGGAACGACGATCTTGCGCGGCCGGCCCGGCGACGACGCCCTCGACGGCGGCACCGGCAACGACATCATGTGGCCCGGTCGCGGCACCGATACCCAGAACGGCGGCGACGGCGACGACGTCCTGCACGCGCTCGCGCGCGACAACCAGGTCGACCACATCGACTGCGGTCCCGGCAACGACGTCATCTGGCTGAACGCCAGGGAGACCACCGACGTGCACGTCAACTGCGAGACCGTCAAGACGGTCACGGTCGACGACGGCAGCGACAGCTAACGCTTCTCGTCCCCCAAAGCGGCCGGGGTGTCATGCCCCGGCCGCTGCGATTCACTCGGACGGGGGACGCCGCCTACGCGGATCTGGGTCGATAGTGCTGCTATTGCGGCGTATACCCCGGCCTGCGGTGGCCGGAGAGGGCGAGATGACCAATGCACCAGTTTGCGAGCGGCTCTAGTGCGGCTGTCAGCCTCCTCGGCGGCGAGACTGGACCACCGGTAGGCCCCGAGACGATCGGACGCCCGCCTTCGAACTTCGAGGCTCCACCGATTCCACTGCGGCCATTCCCGACGGCGGTGCTCACGAAGCCCGCCGCACTGAGTCGGAGCTCGTCGAGACCGAGCAGGAGGAGGCCGACACCGACGTGACCGTCACGGCCGAGGTCCGCCGGCTCGTCGTCCGGCTGGTCGGCGGCGACGAGGTCGAGCTCGGCAGCTTCGACGACCGCGACGGCGCCATCGAGGCCGCGCAACAGCTCATCGCACGCTTCAGCTCCGCGGAGGCCGCGGGCGCTTGGCTCGAGGTCGAAGGGCGCTTCCTGCGTCCCGATTCGGTCGCCTCGATAGACGTACTGGTAGCCGGCTAGGAGGGCTTGGCGGAACGGCGCTCGGCCGATCGGTTCCGCCAGTCCTCCCAGCTAGGGACGCCAGTCGGCGTCGACGCCCGCGGTGAGCCTCTTCACCGCGGTGCCGTCGGCGATCCCGTTGCTACCGTCAAAGTCGATGCTCCCCGAGTTGCCGCTATCTGCCTGGGAGCCGACGAAGCAGACCCTGCATCTCTGGCTGCAGATCGTCGGCAAGATGAAGCTGAGCGCAACGCCGAAGCGCAACCACTGGTGGCACGCGACCTTCCAGCCCGGCGTACGCGGCTTGACGACCGGACGGATGCGCCTGAACGACACCCCGTTCGCGATCGACTTCGACTTCGTCGCGCACGAGCTTCGTGTTCGCGCCGCCGACGGGCGCACCGATGCGTTCCCGCTCGAAGACGGGCTCTCCGTGGCGGCATTCGACGCGCAGCTCCACGCTGCGCTCGGCGCACTCGGCCTCGACGTCGAGATCCTCGAGAAACCGTTCGGCGTGCCGATGACGACTCCGTTCGTCCAGGACACCGAGCACGCGTCGTACGACCGCGAGCAGGTCGAGCGCTTCTGGCGCGTCATCGACTTCTCGACGGCCAGGCTCGACGAGTTCGCAAGCCGCTTCCGTGGGAAGCAGAGTCCCGCGCACGTCTTCTGGCACTCGTTCGACCTGGCGCATGCGCGCTTCTCGGGCCGGCTGGTGGCGCCATCGCCGAGGCCGACAGCGTCACGCAGGAGGCGTATTCGGCCGAGATCATCTCGTTCGGCTTCTGGGCCGGCGACGAGCGGGTGCTCGAGCCGACCTACTACTCGTACACCGCGCCGGAGCCGGCGGGTCTGACCGAGCGGCCGCTCGCATCAGGTGCCGCGGCCTGGGTGTCCTGGCCGACCGGCTCGCTGGCGCTACTTCCCTACGAGGCCGTTCGCACCGCTCCAGACCCGGCCGAGGCGCTGCTCGACTTCCTCCAGAGCGCGTACGAGGCCTGCACGGGTGCGGCCGGCTGGGACCGCACGGAGCTGGACTACTAGGCTGGCTCGGAAGCGACGACCCAGAGCGGCCCGTCGCTGCACTCGACGCGGCGCGCGTCGCCGCCCGGGTCGGTGAGGCGCGTCTGCAGCAGCACGACCTCCTCGCCGTCGAGCTCCGCGATCGGAGCGCGCACGCCGGACATGCCGAACGTCAGGTGCCACGCGCGCACCTGGTTGTGGATCTGGCGCGCCGTGCTGCGACCAGTCGACGCGGGCGTAGTCGTCATCCGTGAAGTGCCCTGCCCAGCTCGCACCTTCCTCCGGCTGCGGGTCGCCCGGGTCGCCGGCGGCGACACGCTCGAGGGCGCTCGGAAGGATCTCCGCGCCCGCGGCGAGGAGGCGCGGCCCGAACTCGGCGATGTCGACGTCGTCGTCCTCGATCTGGGTCGTCGTCTGCGCGAGGATGTTGCCCGTGTCCAGCTCGGCGTCCATCCGGTGCCAGGTCGCGCCCCAGTGCGGCGTCGCCCTCACGAAGCGCCCAGGCGAGTGGGATCGGGCCGCGGTGGCGCGGCAGGAGCGCGGGGTGCATGTTGATCGAACCGAGACGCGGAACGTCGAGGGCCGACTGCGGGATCTTCCAGGGGAAGCCCCAGCACGTCAGCAGGTCTGGCTCATAGGCGCGCACGAGCCGCTCGATCGCGTGCTTGTCCCTGGCGAACAGCAGGTCGACACCCGGCGGTGCGCTCGACGCTGTGAGCTGGAGGAACGGCGGCGGCTCGTCGCCCTCCGCGCGCCGCGCCGCGAGCACCGCGACGGGCTCGTGGCCGAGATCTCGTAGCGCGCCGGAGAGCGCGTCGGCGATCGGCTTGATCGTGCAGATCATGAACACCCGCCAGGATTCGGCCATGCGACGAGCCTAACGCCCGGATCACGCTTCTGGGGGACGGCGCGAACGCCGTTTCTGACGATGAGTACGTCAAGACGGAGTTGCGTCGCTCCGCCGCCGCCAACGCTGGAGGAGACGCCATGCACGCTTTCGCAGAACCCCCGCTCAGCCCGACGCCGGTTGGCGCGGCGACGCCGTCTGCTCCCCCCGATCAACGCCGCGTCGTCATTCGCCTCCGCGACGGCGAGACGATCCTCGTCGGCGGCACTCCCTCCTACGAGGACGCGCTCGTGCTCGCCCAGAAGACGATCGCGAAGCTGGAGGTGCGAGAGGGCGAGTGGCCGATGCTGGGCGATCGCTTCATCAACCCGGACGCGATCGTCTCGGTCGACGTCCTCCGCTGGTCCTAGTTCGGTCCGCAACGTAATCTTCGGTCCCGAATGCCGATCGCCACGGCATGGTGCGCAAGCTCGTGCGCGGTCCCACCAGCGCCTGGTCTCTCCGGGTCTACTTCGCGCTCCTGTTCCTACTCGTCCTCACCGGCTCGTCGGCCCGCGTCGCCTACCTGGACCACGAGGCAGGCCGCGATGCGCGCGTCAACGCGACGCAGGACGCCCGCTTCTCCGCGACCGCGGCCGCCGAGCAACTCGACAACCACGTTGCGCTGCTGAAGGCGACCGCCGCCGGACTGGCTGCGAATCCCCAGATCGCGCAGAGTCTTCGACAATCCGGAAGCCTGCACGCTCTCGTTCGAGGGCTTGGGCGGCCCCGACAGGAGCCATCTCGACATCATCCGGGCGGACGGAACCGTCGCCTGCTCCTCCAGGAAGCTGACCGACGACCCGCCAGGCTCCGGTTACGCGAAGTCCGCCTGGCTCCCTGCCGCTCTGCGCCGCTCCGCGTTCCTCGCTCCCGTCCGTGACGACAGGGTCGGCGGTCAGGTCGCGATCGCCTCCGCACCGATTCCCGGCGGCAAGGGCTTCGTGGCGGCCTTCTCCGACCTCACTGCACTCGGACCGCACCTCGCGTCGGTCTACGGCGGCGGTCGCCCGACCGACTTCCTCGTACTGACCGCCGACCACCGTACGGTCGTCGCGCGCTCGAAGCAGGCGTCGAGGTGGATCGGGACGCAGCTTGCTCCGGCTCACGTTCAGTCGAAGCCGGGAGCCGAGTGGCGCGATCTCGATGGCGTGAGCAGGTTCTACGCCCACACTCCCGCTCCGAAGGCCGGCTGGAACATCTATGTCGGCGAGCACAAAGCGTCCGTGCTGGCCTCCGTCAGTCAGCTTCGCGCGCGCCAGCTGAAGCTGATGGCGATCGGGATGCTGCTGTTCCTGCTCGCGGAAGCCCTCATCTACCGCAAGGTCGCGTCGCCGATCCGCCGGCTGAGCGGAGCGGTCCGGACAGCACGGGAAACTGACGCACGCGAGCCGGTCTCCGTGTCGGGGCCCGCCGAGGTGCAGACGCTCGCAGAGGACGTGAACGCCCTGACGGCCTCGGTGCACCGGGAGCTGCACGAACGGCGCCGGACGGAAGAGAGCTACCGGCTCCTGTTCGAGACGAATCCGCATCCGCTGTTCGTCTACGAGACGGTCACCATGCGCTTCGTCGCAGTCAATGCGGCGGCGCTCGACATCTTCGGCTACCCACGCGAGGAGTTCCTGGGCATGACGCTCGGAAGCATTCTCGCCGCGCACGAGGCCGAGCGCCTCCAGGCGGCGGTGGACCACCTGAAGAGCGGTAGCCGCGGCGTGTTGACGCACTCGGGGATCTGGCGCGCGCAGGCGCAAGGACGGATCGGAGTTCGATATCGAGGTCACCATCCACGACCATGTCTTCGAGGGCCGGCGGGCGCGCATGGCGATGGCACTCGACGTCACGGAGCGGACGGAGTCCGAGCGTGCCCTGCGCCGCAGCGAGGCCCGCTACCGCGACCTGTTCGAGAACGCGAGCGACCTGATCGTCGTCGGCGATCTCGATGGCCGGTTGACCGCCGTCAACGAGACGTGCCTCCGTGCCCTCGGCTACACCCGGGAGGAGATGGCCGGGATCGAGATCAACATGAACGACTTCGTGGCGCGGGACAAGCGCGCTCAGTCGGTCGCCGCCCACGACCAGAAGCTGGCCGGCACCGAGGCGACGACGGTCTACGAGAGCGAGCTCGTAGCCAAAGACGGACGCCGGATCCAAGTCGAGATCGCGAGCCGGCTGATCGTCGAGGACGGCGTCCCGGTCGGGACCGAGGCGATCTGCCGCGACATCAGCGAGCGCAAGCAGCTCGAGGAGCAGCTGCGCCAGGGCCAGCGGCTCGAGGCGATCGGCCGGCTCGCCGGCGGCGTCGCCCACGACTTCAACAATCTCCTGACCGTGATCAGCGGCTACGCCGAGGTGCTGCTCGAAGGCCGTGACCGCGCCGCCGAGCCCGAGCTCGACCAGATCGCGGCCGCCGCAGAGCGCGCGGCCATCCTCACCCGGCAGCTGCTCGCGTTCAGCCGACGCCAGGTACTGCAACCGCGCGTGCTCCAGCTCAACGACGTCATCGAGGGCCTGACGCCGATGCTGTCGAGGTTGATCGGCGAGGACGTCGAGCTGGTCGCGACGCTCGCCCCGTCCCTGGGCTCCGTACACGCCGACCCGAGCCAGCTCGAGCAGGTGCTCGTGAACCTCGCCGTGAATGCACGCGATGCCATGCCCGAGGGAGGGCTGCTCACGATCCGCACGGCGAACGTCGAGCTGGACGACGAGTACGTCGCCCACCACGGCGATGCCGTCGTCGGCCCGCACGTGATGCTCTCCGTCAGCGACACCGGCATCGGCATGGACGACGAGACCCTCTCGCACATCTTCGAGCCGTTCTTCACCACGAAGCCGCTCGGGGTCGGTACCGGCCTCGGCCTCTCGACGGTGTACGGAATCGTCAGGCAGAGCGGCGGCAGCATGTGGGTCTACAGCGAGCCCGGGCAGGGGACGACGTTCAAGGCGCTCCTGCCGCGCGCCGAGTCGCGGGAGCGCGAGAATGCGGCGCACGCGCCGAAGCCGATGGCGGCCGGCGGCTCCGAGACGATTCTGCTCGCCGAGGACGAGGAATCGCTCCGGCGGCTCACCGCACGGATCCTGGAACAGCATGGCTACGAGGTGATCGCGGCCGAGACTGCGACCGAGGCAGCCCACATCGCCGCACGGAACGGCCGGAAGATCGACCTGCTGCTCACCGACCTGGTCATGCCCGAGCTCAGCGGCTCGGCCCTGGCAGAGCGAGTGTGCAAGCTGCTCCCCGACGTTCGCGTCCTGTTCATGTCGGGCTACTCGGACGAAGTCGTGACGAGAAACGGGACGCTGACGTTCGGGTCGGCGTTCCTCGAGAAGCCGTTCAGCGGGAACGAGCTCGCGGCGAAGGTGCGCGAGACGCTCGACGCCTAGCTAGACCGCTGCCGGCCAGGACCTTCACGAGCTCGCTCATTCCTGAGATCGTACGGTGGCAATGGCCACTGCAGAGGACGTCGACGTCGCGATCATCGGCGGCGGACAGGCCGGTCTCGCCACGAGTCACGCGGGCGCGCCGAGCGAGACCGGTGTGAGAGGAAGCGAATGATCGTCTACTACGCCGCGATGAGCCTCGACGGCCGGATTGCCGGCCCGTACCACGACTTGACGTTCCTGCAGACGCTGGACGGCGGCAACGACTACGAGGTCTTCTTCGCCGACGTCGACTCGCTGATCATGGGTGCGCGGACGTGGGACTTCATGGTCGAGCACGGCTCGTGGCCCTACGGCGACAAGCCGACGTGGATCGTCACGCACGCCGAGGATCTGACGCCGCTCGACGGCGCGGTCGGTGGAGACGTACGCGGGCGACCTGGCCGACCTCGTGCGCCGCATCGACGGCCGCGGCTATGAGCGCACGTGGCTCGTCGGCGGCGGCGTAGCTCGCCGGCCAGATCCTCGCGGCCGACCTGCTCGACGAGCTGATCCTCACCGTCGCCCCCACCCTCGTCGGCCGCGGCCCCGCGCTCGCCGACGGCGCGTTCCCGCTGCACCTTTTCAGGTTGACGGAGGTGGAGCGCTACGGCGAGAACGGGGTGCGGCTGCGGTACGAGCGGAGCCGCTAGGTCTTGGCGTCGTCGGACGCATCCTCCGCGGGCACGTCGTCGTCGGAAACGTCCACGTCCGGGTCGACCTCGTCGGCCTTTCGCTGAAGCTCCTCGGCGGCCGCCTGCTCGCGGCGCGCGCGCTCGGTCTGCTCCTCGGCCTGCAAACGCGCCTGCTCGGCTCGACGCTCGGACGCTCTCGCCTCCTCGCGCGTGCCCTGCGCCTCTTCGCGCCGCTCCTCGATCTGCTGCGCCTGCCGCTTTCGAAAGATGTAAGCGGCGATGGCGACCGACCAGCACGGCGATGATCAGGATCACGAGCACTGCGTTGTCATATGTCCTCCTGTTGGTTGGGCACGTGGTTGGTCACGCTCAGATCCAGTCCCATCGCTTCGCGAGGCCGATGGCGACCGGCGCGATCGCCACGATCGCCACCACGACGACCCAGAAGAGGGACGGGTTGTCGAAGAGGCCGACCTTGAAGTTCATCCCCATCACGCCTGCGATCAGCGCGCCGGGCAGCAGGATCACCGACGTGAGCGTCAGCACCTTCATGATCTCGTTGGTGCGCTGTCCGCCGCGAGCGATCAGGACGTCGAAGGAGCCGACGATCGCCTCGCGCGCGTCCCGCGCCTCCTGCATGGTCGACTCGAACCGGCCCAGCAGCGACTGGAAGCGCTCACTCGCGGCGGCGTCTCCGAGTGCCTCCAGCTCCGGGTAGGTCAGCGACACGAGCGCCGAGCGGTGGGCGGCGAGCGCGCGACGGAGCTTGCCCACCTGCCGGCGCATCGCGATCAGCCGCTCGATGTCTCGCTCGGGTTTGGCGTCGCCACGCATCGCGTCGATGTCGAACTCCTCCAGCCGCTGCTCGATCCGATCGAAGGCGGCGGAGTACGAGCCGAGCACCCAGTCCAGAAGCGCCGCGAGGAACCCCGGCCCGTCGAGGGAGCCGGTGTCTCCCGAGCCCGACACCCGCGCGGCGAACTCCTCGAGCACGGCAATCGGCTCGTCGTGGGCCGTCACGACCCAGTTGTCGCCGACGACGCACTCGAGGGCGATCAGCGTGCACTCCTCGTCGTCGGTCGGTGCGTAGGTGCTTACGTGGAGATAGCGGCCGTGATCGCGGAAGACAGCTCGGTCCCGTGACTCGCCAAGCAGCGCACGGGTCTCGTCGTCGAGACCGAATACCTCCGCGACCTTGCTCAAGCCGTCCTCGGAGCTCCGATCGAGGTCGACCCAGAGCAGCTTCGACCCGCTCAGCCGCCGCGGGCGTTCGGAGATGTCGTCGAGATGCTCGACCTGGTCGCGGTCGAACAGGATTGCCGCACTCATCGCCCGGACGTACCCGGGACCGAGGTTCGGGAACCCTCGCGGCGGATCGTGCATGATCGCGCCATCCGTCCAGTCGTCGAAGGGAGGGGCAGTGCTCGAGGAATTCAAGAACTTCCTGTTCCGCGGAAACATCGTCGAGCTCGCGGTCGCGTTCGTGATCGGGGTTGCGTTCGCGATGGTCGTGAACTCGCTCGTCGACAACCTCGTCATGCCGATCATCGCGATGATCATCGGCAAGCCCGACTTCAGCAGCCTCACGTTCACGATCAACGATGCGGTCTTCCGCTACGGCGCGTTCATCACCGATGTGATCCAGTTCGTCGCGATCGCAGCCGCCGTCTACTTCTTCGTCGTCAAGCCGGTGCAGATGATGCAGGAGCGAAGCCGCAAGACGCCGGTCGAGGAGGGAATGCCGGACGAGGAGCGCCGCCACCAGGAGCTGCTGGCAGCATTGCGCGCGCGCAGCTAGCCAACGCCCGTGACAATTACGTCGAGGAGATCACGTGGATGCACGCGAACATCGGATGGCGCAAAACGAGGCCCTCTTCCGGGAGGTGAACGAGCGGATCGAGGCGATGGCGCAGCATCTCGGCCCGGACACGCCGTACGAGTTCCTCTGCGAGTGCGCGAACGTCGACTGCACGTTCCGGCTCACCCTTCCGATCTCGGTGTACGAGGCGGTCCGCGCAGATCCCAAGCAGTTCGTCGTGCTACCGGACCACTTCACACCGGAGGTCGAGGAGCTGGTCGCCCAGGAACAGAGCCACTGGGTGGTGCGCAAGACGGGCGAGGCCGGCGAGTACGTCGAGCACCTCGATCCACGCAGCCGCTGACCACGCGGTCGTACGATGCGCCGGTGGCCGGAGATCAGGTATTTGCAGACGTGCTCGCCGCCAACGAGGCGTATGCACGTGAGTTCCGGCTCGCCGGGCTCGAGCCACGCGCGGCCGAGGGGCTCGCGGTCCTCACTTGCATCGACTCGCGGATCGAGCCGCTGAGCATGCTCGGCCTCGCGCCGGGCGACGCGAAGATCCTGCGGAACGCCGGCGCCCGCGTCACCGACGACGTCCTCCGCACGCTCGTGCTCGCGTCGTACCTCCTCGGCGTCGACCGGGCGATGGTGGTCGCGCACACGAAGTGCCGGATGGGATCCGGCGACGAGGACGACATCCACGCGGCGCTGGACGAGGCGGGGGCCCTGATACCCGGAGCCTCGCCTTCCTCGTGACCGACGACCAGGAGGCGACGGTTCGCGAAGACGTCCAGCGCGTGCGGTCGTGGCCGTACCTCACCCGCCTTCGCGTGGGCGGCTTCCTCTACGACGTCGACACGGGACGGCTCGCGCAACTCTGCTGACGCGGCCTAGCCCGTGATCGTCAGGCTTTCGATGTCCTTGGGGTATCAGGTCAGGACATCGATCCCGTCCGGGGTGACGACCACGGTGTCGGAGTGGCGGAAGCCGCCGATCTCGTTCGAGTAGAGCCCCGGCTCGATCGTGAACACCATGCCCGGCTCGACGAGCGTGTGGTCGCCGACGTCGAGGAACGGCGCCTCGTGGTTGCGCAGCCCGATCGCGTGGCCGACGTGCTGCCGCCAGTACGGCAGCAGGTCGTTCGCCTCGAAATAGCGCAGGACGGCGTTGTCCACGTCCGCGCAGGTCACACCCGGGCGAAGCGCGTCGAAGGCAACCTGCTGCGCCGCGACCGTGTGGTCGAAGAGGCGGCGCATCTCGTCGGTCGGCGTGCCGATGATCATCGCCCGCTCGAGCTCGGCGTTGTAACCCCAGATCGGAGCAGCGGTCTCGGTGACGAGGACGTCCCCTACCTGGAACTCGATGTTGTGGGCGACCGCATGCGCCCACGAGCTCCTGAGGCCGATCTGGCCGCGGTAGCCCGCCGAGACGCCGTCCGACGAGGCCTGTCCGCCGACCGCCGAGCCGAGCGCCTCGAGCATGGCGAGCGTCGCCTCGTGGCCGGCCCGCAGGCTGGCCTCGGCCTCAGTCGCACCGGGAAGGCTGTACTCCTGCAGGAGCCGGTGCGCGTGCTCACACCACCTGGCGCTCTCCCGGATCAGTTCGATTTCGGCGGCACTCTTGCGGACCATCAAGCTCTCGATGAACGGCGCGAGCGGCGTCACCGGCTGCCCGGTGACCTCGCTCAGCGACGGCCCCTGGTAGCCGAGGATGCCCGGATAGCCGTCCTGGTCGGCGCCGGTGGCGCCCACGATCCCCAAGTCGCGCAGCACGCCCGCAAGGAGCAGCATCGGGTGCTCGAGGCCCGGGTACTCCGGGTAGGACTCGATCCGCTCGAAGTCGGTCTCGTCCCGGACGCGCTCGACCTCGAACTCGGGCACGAAGACGGCCATCTCCCCCGAGGCGGTGCCAACGAAGGCGACCGGCCGCTCGGTGGCGAGGAAGCCAAAGTTCGTGAAGTAGCGGATGTAGCTCTCGTCGAAGAGCACGTAGCCCGTGAGCCCGTGGCCGAGGAGATGCTGGAGGAGAGTCTCGCGGCGCTGTCGCAGCTCGTCGGGCGGTATTCCGGTCGCCGGTGTCATCAAGCTCGTGACTTTACGCCGTGGCGACCGACTCCCTGAGGTACTGATGCACGAAAGCGATCGCCATGCTCCCCTCGCCGACGGCCGCCGCGACGCGCTTCACCACGCCGAAGCGCACGTCGCCGCTCGCGAAGATGCCGGGGTAGCTCGTCTCGAGTAGGTAGGGGTCGCGGTCGAGCTCCCACCGGCCGGCGTCGCGCACGTCCGATCCGGTGAGCACGTAGCCGCGCTTGTCGAGCGCGATCTCCGGCGGCAGCCACCCGGTCTCTGCGTCGGCGCCGATGAAGATGAAGAGACCGCCCGAGTCGAGCCGCGTCGTCTCGTTGCTCACGCCGTCGCGAACCTCGATCGCTTCGAGGGACGCGGCGCCGTGGGCGGCCACGACCTCCGTCCGGAAACGCGTCCGGATGTTGGATCGGGTCTCGAGCTGGTCGATGAGGTAGCGCGACATGCTCTTCTCGAGCGTGTCGCCGCGGCAGAGGATCGTCACGCTGCACGCGTGGGTGGAAAAGAACATCGCAGCCTGCCCCGCCGAGTTGCCGGCGCCGACGATGTGCACGTCCTGGCCGTGCATGTTCGCCGCCTCGCTCCGCGCCGCACCGTAGGAGATGCCCTTGCCGGCGAGCCGGTCGAACCCGTCGATCTCGAGCTGCCGCCACGCGACGCCGCAGGCGAGGATGATCGTGCGCGCCCGCAGCACGTCGCCGCCGTCCAGGTGTACCTGCCGCGTCGCGGGATCGATGCGGGTGGTCGTTCGAGTGACGAGGATCTCGGCGCCGTGCCGCCGCGCCTGCTGGAGCGCGCGGCTGGCGAGCTCGTCGCCCGACACGCCGGAGGGAAAGCCGAGGTAGTTCTCGATCCGGGACGAGGTGCCGGCCTGTCCACCCGGCGCCTGCCGCTCGACGACGATCGTGCGCAGGCCTTCCGACGCGCCGTAGACGGCGGCGGCCAGACCGGCGGGTCCGGCGCCGACGATCACGGTGTCGTACTCCGCAGCGGCCGGCTCGGTCGCAACGCCGAGCAGCTCGGCGACGCGGCGGAACTGCGGCCGGACAACCGTCTTCCCGTCGACGACGCGGATCGTGGGCAGGTCGTCGTCGGCCGGCAATGGACCGCCCCACTCGTCGGCCGCCTCGGGCGCATCGGGCGCGATCCATTTGAAGCTGATCTGGTTGCGGTCGAGGAAGTGCCGCAACCCGGTGCAGCCCGCGTCCCAGCGGTGGCCGACGACGATCGCCCGCGGCGGCGGCGGCTCGGCGGCGATGCCCTGGAGGCCGCGTGGACCCGACATCCGGTCGGCGGCGAGCTTGCCGACCACCTTCGCGATGTCCGGCTGGACAGAGGCGATGGCGTGGTAGTCGTTCGGCTCGATCCGCAGGACCCGTGTCTCCTCGGCCGCGCGGAAGCCGACCGGGAAGAACGTCCCGAGCGCGATCGGCACCTCGCCGAAGATGTCGCCGACCTGGCGCTCGCCGACAACGCGCGGGATCCCGTCGACGAGCTTGACCGCTTCGATCCGGCCGTGGAGCACCGCGAAGAGCGCCCGCTCGCCGCCCTCGTACGCTGCGTACTCGCCGGGCGCGAGCGTGATGTCCGCCGCCGCCCGCGGAGAGCCGCTCACAGTCTGCTTCGCAGAGACCTGCGAAGATCGCGATCGAACCGATCTCTTCGGGCGTGACCATGCGACGAGCCTATCCGCGCGTGGTCCGACGCTCTAGGGCGCTAAGCGCAGCTCGGCGAGGAGCTCCTGCATGCGGTCGATCTCGATCAACTGGTCGGCCTCGACATGCCGGGCGAAGGCGTCCGTCTCGGGCTCGGCGCCGCCGTTCGCTGCGTAGAGGCGGCGCACCATCACGAGTGCGCCCTGGTGGTGATGGATCATGAAGTCGAGGAAGAGCTTGTCGAAAGCCTTCCCACGAGCCTGCCCCAGCCGATCCAGCTGATCCTCGCGGAGCATGCCCGGCATCAGTTTCCCGGCCGAGCCGTGGGCGTGGTGGTGCGGGTCGGTGAGCGCGGGCGCGGACTGCCCGCGAGCCTTGAGCCAGCTCTGCATCTGCTCGATCTCGCCCTTCTGCGAGATGTCCATCCGCTCGGCGAGCAGTGGGAGGTCGGTGCCGGCGGAGCGCTTCGGCACCAGCGCAGTCATGCGAAGCGCCTGCGCGTGGTGAAGGATCATGTCCTGCATGAACGAGACATCGGCCTTCACGAAGGTCGGCGACTCGATCTCCGAGAGCTCCTCTGCCGAGAGCGTCTTGCTGCCCTGACCCGGAGCGCCCGGCTGGACAATGTTGGGCGCGGTCTCCGCGCGTCGAGTCGTCGGCGGACTTGTCGCTGCAGCCGGCGAGCAGAAGCCCGAGGCCGAGGGCGACCACGCCGCACCACGCACGGGCTCCCCCGGGCTGCGACTTGAGCACCATCAAACGTCAGTATAGGATCGCCGCATCTAGCCGTCAGTTGGGGAGACCCAGGAGGAACTCATGAACGTTTTTCGCGGGCCGCGCCGTCGTCGGCGCCTAGGTTCACTGCTCGGCATGCTCGGGGTGGCGCTCGCGCTCGCGGCTCTGGTGCCTGCGGCGGCGGGCGCGGACGAGGATCCGCGGATCGGCCTGTCGCGCCGGCTGGCTGGACGCCGGCTCGGCGAGCAGCGGCATGGAGCTCCTCGCGCACAACGACCGGCCGCCCGGGTTCTTCAACCCGGCGAACATCGGCTCGCTCAGCTTCGCCAACTCCGACATCGCCTTCAGCGGCAAGTACGCGTTCGCGGGCAGCTTCCACGGGTTCAACATCTACGACCTCACGAATCCCGCCTCCCCGACGCTCAAGACGTCCGTCGTCTGCCCGGGCGGCCAGGGCGACATGTCCGTGTGGGGCAACCTGCTCTTCATGTCGGTCGAGGAGACGCGCGGGAAGATCGACTGCACCGCCGACGCCGGCCGCGACCGCGGCGACCCGCTTCCGCGGTGTTCGCATCTTCGACATCAGCAACATCGCCGCTGCCGGTGCAGATCGCGACGGTGCAGACGTGCCGCGGCTCGCACACGCACACGATCGTCACGAGCCCGAGCGACAAGGACAACATCTACGTCTACGTCTCCGGCACCGCCGGCATCCGCTCGGCCGCGGAGCTCGCCGGCTGCAGCGGCGGCAGCTCGACCGCCGATCCGAACACCGCGAACTTCCGCATCGACGTGATCAAGGTGCCGGTCGCGGCGCCGCAGACCGCCGCCGATCGTCAGCCACCCGCGCCTGTTCAGCAAGTGCGGCTCGAGCGCGTGCGAGGGCGACTTCGCCACCACCGAGCAGCACCCTGATCCGCGCTACGGCCTCCGCGGCATCCTCAACTGGCTGAACACGTCGGGCACGCAGCCGACCTACCCGGCCGGCGACCCGCGCGCGCCCGGCGGCCAGAGCGTCGCGCAGAGCGTCGTCTGCCACGACATCACCGCGTACCCGGAGATCGGGCTGGCGGCGGGAGCCTGCCAGGGCGACGGAATGCTGATCGACATCTCCGACCCGGTGAACCCGGTCCGGATCGACAACGTCACCGACTTCAACTTCGCCTACTGGCACTCGGCGACGTTCAACAACGACGGCACGAAGGTGATCTTCACCGACGAGTGGGGCGGCGGCACCGAGCGCGCGCTGCCGCGTCGGCCGACCGGCCCAACTGGGGCGCGAACGCGATCTTCGACATCGTCGACCGCAAAATGGTGTTCCGCAGCTACTACAAGCTGCCGGTCGTGCAGACGAGCCAGGAGAACTGCGTCGCGCACAACGGGTCGCTCGTGCCGGTGCCCGGCCGCGACGTGATGAGCCAGGCCTGGTACCAGGGCGGCATCTCGGTGTTCGACTTCAGCGACTCGGCGCACCCGAAGGAAATCGCGTTCTTCGACCGCGGGCCCGATCCAGCGCCACCCAGCTCCCGCTCATCCTCGGTGGAATGTGGTCCGGCTACTGGTACAACGGCTTCGTCTACGGGACGGAGATCGCCCGCGGCTTCGACGCCTTCGGGCTGACGCCGACGGCGGCACTCTCCGAGAACGAGATCGCGGCCGCGTCCGAGCCGCAGTTCACGCAGTTCAACGCGCAGCTCCAACCCAGGATCACGTGGGCTCCGAGCTACGCGCTCGTGCGCGCGTACCGTGACCAGGGCGTCCGCTCGGGGGCGATCGACGCGGCGACGCTGGAGCAGATCGACAAGTTCGTCGACCGGGCGGAGAAGTACTCCGAGGGGAAGCAGACGAGCGCCGCCCAGGCGCAGCTGCACGCCCTGGCGAATCTGCTCAACGGCGACCAGTACGCGACGCTCCGTTCGTCGCTGCGGGGCTTGTCCGACGCGTCGGCGCCGTTCAAGCCGAAGCACGTGCCGGCCAAGCCGTCGCTGAAGCAGCCGTCCCACACGGGCCCGCTGCCTCCGCAGGAGGAGGACGAGCCGGCCACGACGGAAGAGATCGCTCCGGCGGGCTAGCCGATCACGGGTGAGGGGCGTCCGCGCCCCTCACCCGTCAACCTCGCAGGCGTTGCCACCACCTGTTTCCGGGCGCCCGCACGACGACGAGGTCGGTCCGAAGCTCCGGCGGGATCGAGCGGATCGAGCGGACGCCGAGCGCGACTGGGCCGTCGTGCTGCTCGATCTCCTTCCGCTTGCCGGAGAGGCCATCCGCCTCGTCGAAGAAGAGGACGGCCGAGTGCCCCACCTCGCCGATGTACTTCGCAACGGCGTCTGGTGCGCCGATGACGGCGACGCGCGCGTCCGGGCGAGTGGCGAGCAGCTTCGCGAGCTCGTCCATGCCCCGATCGTACGCGGGTAGAGTCGCTGCGGATGCGACTTCACTACCTACCGGGATCCGCGGCGATGGCGCCGCACGCGACACTCGCCGAGATCGGTGCTCCCTACGAGCTCGTCCCGGTCGTGCGCGACGACGGCAGGCCGTCGGCCGAGTACCTCGCGCTCAACCCGTGGGGCAGGGTCCCTACGCTCGAGGACGGCGACTTCGTGGTGACGGAGTCGGCGGCGATCTGCCTTCATCTCGCCGAGCGCTTCCCCGACGCGCGTCTCGCGCCGCCGGTCGGGACGCGCGAGCGCTCCGAGCTCTACCGCTGGCTGCTATGGCTCTCGAACACGGTGCAGATGACGCAGATGCGCTACTTCTATCCCGACCGCTACGGGACCGAGGGCGTGAAGGAAGCAGCCGAAACGGAGCTCTACCAGCACCATGCGCTGATCGACCGCCATCTCGCCGGCCGCGAGTGGCTCGTCGGGGAGGAACGCACGGTCGCCGATCTCTTCCTCTTCATGCTCACCCGCTGGGGCCGCAACCTCGACTCTCCGGCATGGGATCGCCCCAACCTTCGCGCGCACTGGCTGCGAACGCTGGCGCTTCCCGGCGTGACGAGGATGATGGGGGAGCAGGGCCTGCCGCTGCCTCCGTTCGCGTTGGTGACGACGGACGAGCAGCTGACCGCGATCGCGAACCTCGACTCGGCGCTGGCAGACGCGGGGATCGACTACTGGCTCTTCGGCGGCTGGGGCGTCGATTTCTGGGTCGGCTCGGTCACGCGGCCGCACGAAGACATCGATGCGTTCGCGCGACGCGGAGACTACGACGCGATCAAGGCGGTGCTGGAGACCGGGGGCTGGGAGCACCTCCGGAAGGACACAGACGTCGTCGGCACGCGGTATCTGCACGGGAACGCCGAGGTCGAGTTCACCTTCTTCGAGCCGGACGAGGACGGCCGCGCCGTCATCCCGATCCCGGAGGGGACGGTCGTCCTGCCGATGCCGTTCGGCGACGACCGTCGCGAGCTGTCGGACATCTCGGCGCGGACGATTCCGCTTGACCTGCTTCGCGGCGGCAAGGCCGTCCCGCGCGAAGCCCCCGCGGACGCCGCGAAGGACATCGCCGACTTCGAAGCGCTCGCAGCTGCAGTGACTCAGTCGCCGGGCTCCGACACGGCGTCGCTCGGCTCCGCCTGGAGCGACCAACCCGCGCGAGCGCGGGTCGTGTCGATCTCGGGCAGGTGCTCGTCGACAAGATCGAGCGTGCGAGCAACGAGATCGTCGAGCTCTGCCTTGAACTGCTCGCGAGGGAGGTCGAGCAGGGCGTCGAGCCGTGCAGCCGCATCCGGTGGTGTCAGCTCCATGCGCGAGACGACGGCGCCGACGCGCTTCAGCTTGTCCGGCGCGACGTAGACCCGGTTCAACCCGGCGAGCACGCCCACGACGTTGCGCATCGTCGCGAGCACGTACTCATAGAAGATGATCAGGTCGCCGCGGTCGCGGCCCATCCCGTCGTAGATCCAGCTCGGCGTGAACTTCAGGTGCGCCTCGACCATCGAGCGGCGGAGCGCCTCCGGGTAGTCGAGCACGCGCGCCCGGATCGGCTCGTAGCGCTCCTCGCCGAAGAGGACGATCGACTCTTGGACACCGCGGAGCACGTCGAGGCTCGTCGTGTCGGTGTTCTCGCCCGACATGACGCCGTCGATCAGCTCGTCGAGCCAGCCGAGCCGCACATGCGCGACGTCGGCCTTCACGGTGCCGAAGCGGTACTGCTCGAGGCAGGCGTTGCCGGGGTAGTGCTCGACCCACGTGAACCGCTCGCCGTTCTCCGCAGCGCGCGGCGTCTCGAGCCAACCGCGGTCGATGTTGTCCCAGTAGACGATGGTGTCGATGTCCGACCAGCGGTCGGCGACGCCCTGCGCGACCGAGCCCCCGAGGACGGCGATTGGAGCCCGCTCGGCATAGGGCGCGATGTAACCGCGGGCGAGGTCGAGGCGCCAGGCGGATTGCTCGACCACACACCGATCCTACGGTTGTCCGTCATAGGCAAGTAGAGCCTGAACTCGTCGTCTCGCCGGTCGGACGAAGGGCCACTCGCACAGGCGACGGAGTCGTCGTTGCAGGAAGGGCCGCGATCCGTCAGGCGTGTGCCGCTCCGTAGGCACGGGTCTCTTGGGGGCCTCTAGTCTCGGTCGGTGCTCTTTTCCCCTCAGGCCCACGAACGGCTGATCGAGGACAAGTGGGATCCAGATCACGTCCGCTCCGCTATCGCAGAAATCGCTGAGGACGCCGAGGCGTGTTTCGAGGATGGCTGGCCGACGCATCCTCAGGACGGTGATGGAGAGGGGGACGGGGAGCGCCGCTTCCGTACGGTCTATCTTGGCGGTGCGGGCGTCGTTCAGGCGCTCGACTCGTTGCAGCGTCGAGGGCTAGTAGAACTTCGCCACGATTACGTTCCCTATCTCGAGCTTCGATACGAGCCCGACTTCGCCGACGTCGAGCACGAGCGAAGTCTCTGGATGGGCGAGACCGGGATTCGGCTCGTGCTGCAGCAGCTCTCCCCATCGCAAGAGAACGCCGACAGGCTTTCGCAGCTGATCGCGGCCAACCGGGAGGACGAGCGCCGTGAGCTGATGTGGGGAAGCCCCGGAACCATGCTCGCCGCCGCTGCCATGCACGACTTGACCTGCGAGGCGAGGTGGCTCGAGCTCTGGCGCGAGAGCGCCGCCTGGCTCTGCGACGAATGGGATCCGCAGACGGGCCTATGGACGCAGCACCTCTACGGGATGGTGGACCAGATCATCGGTCCTGCGCACGGGTTTGCAGGCTGCGTCCTCGCCTTGTCTCGTGATGCCGACGACGAGGTTCATCGTCGGGCGGCGGAGACCACGGCCCGATACGCCGTCGAGGAGGACGGACTCGCCAACTGGCCGCCCCTTTCATCGGTTGAGAGCCTCCAGGGCAATCGAGACGGGTTGATCAGGGTGCAGTGGTGTCACGGTGCACCCGGTGTGGTCGCTTCGCTTGCCCCCTTGGCGCCCGACGACGACGAGCATGGGCGCCTCCTCCTCGCCGGTGGCGAGCTCACCTGGCGAGCCGGCCCGCTGACGAAAGGATCGAACATTTGCCACGGCACTGCAGGCAACGGATACGCGTTCCTGGCCCTGTTCGAGCGGACGCGCGATGAGCTGTGGCTCAAGCGTGCCCGCGCCTTCGCAATGCACTCGATCGCCCAGGTCGCCCGCGCCCGCGCAGAGTTCGGCCGCGGGCGTTACACCCTCTGGACCGGCGACCCCGGAACGGCTCTCTACCTCGCCGACTGCCTCGCGGGCGGCGGCACAGTTCCGCTGCCGTAACAGCTAAGACGTGCCACCGGCCTGGGCAAGGTCGCGGTCAAGGGACATTCCTACACACTCGCGCATGCGTAGGTGCCGACCCTGGGGGGCTCCGGCGTGCGAGCTTCGTTGGAGGCCCAAGGGAAGGAGAGCGCCCCGCAGCGCGCTCTCCTGGGCTTAAACAGCCTTGGCGCCGCGCTAGATCGTCCAGGTGTCGCCGCTACCGAGCAGGTTCGCCGCTGCAGCGCGCCAGCTCGCCTTCGCCCTTCCCCTTCGCGACGCTGATCTGCTCGGCCATCAGCTCGTCGTAGACCGGGCGCTCGACTGAGCGGAAGACGCCCATCGGGGTGGCGCCGATCACGTCCTGCGTCATCCGGGAGAGCGAGAACGCGTGCGCCGGTTCCTTCGCGTGCGCGTCGTGGATCAGCAGGCCCGGATCCGTCGCCGCCACGACCTCCGGCGACCCGTCCGGCAGCAGCCGCACGCCCTTGTCGCCCCACACGATCGGCTCGCCGTGCCTCAGGTAGAGACGGTTCTCCTTCTGCTCCCGGACGAAGTCGAACGCGTTGTCGTTGTAGATGTTGCAGTTCTGGTAGATCTCGACGAAGGCGCTCCCCTTGTGGTGCGCGGCGGCGCGGAGCACCTCGGTCAGCTCCTTCTTGTCGGTGTCGATCGCGCGCGCGACGAAGGTCGCCTCGGCGCCGATCGCCAGGGAGAGCGGGTTGAACGGGTGATCGAGCGAGCCCATCGGCGTCGACTTCGTCACCTTGCCTGCCTCTGCTCGTCGGCGAGTACTGGCCCTTCGTCAGCCCGTAGATCTCGGTTGTTGAAGATCAGGATCTTCAGGTTCACGTTCCGGCGCAGCGCGTGGATCAGGTGGTTGCCGCCGATCGACATCGAGTCGCCGTCGCCGGTCACGACCCACACGGACAGGTCCGGGCGGGACACGCTCAAACCCGTCGCGATCGCCGGCGCGCGGCCGTGGATCGAGTGCATCCCGTAGGTCTGCATGTAGTACGGGAAGCGCGCGGCGCAGCCGATCCCGGAGACGAAGACGATGTTCTCGCGCTTCAGCCCCAGCTCGGGCATGAACCCCTGCACGGCGTTCAGGATCGCGTAGTCGCCGCAGCCCGGGCACCAGCGCACCTCCTGGTCCGACTTGAAGTCTTTCGCCGTCAACTGCACCAGATGGCCGTTTCCTTCGCTCATCGCTTGCGCTCGTTTCCTCGCTTGAAGTTCCCGGTCGCCTTCGCCATCAGCAGCTGCTGGCCCTGCTCGTCCTCGGTCGGCGCCACCTCGAGGAAGCGCTCGGCGATCTTCCCGGCGAGCGTCGTCGCGCGCCGGCCCTTCCAGAGGATCTCGACCGTCCCGTCCTGGCGGGCGCGGTAGGAGAAGGGCCGCTCCTTCAGCAGCAGCCCGCGCTGGTCGGGGGTCTTCTTCTTCGGTCTCACGACTCCACCAGCGCGGTGATCGCCTCTTGCAGCTCGGACGCCTTGAACGGCAGCCCGCGCACGCGGTTGTAGCCGATCGCGTCGACGAGGAACTCGGCGCGGATGAGCTTCAGCAGCTGGCCGAGGTTCATCTCCGGGATCAGAATCTTGTCGTAGCTGCGCAGTACCACGCCCGTGTTACGCGGGAACGGGTTCAGGTAGTGCAGGTGCGCCTGCGCGACCTTGTGCCCGCCTCTGCCGCACGCGCTTCACCGCGGCGCCGATCGGGCCGTACGTCGAGCCCCAGCCGAGCACGAGCGTGTCGGCGTCGCCGTCGGGATCGTCGACCTCGAGCAGGGGGATGTCGTTCGCGATCCCGGCCACCTTCGCGGCGCGCAGCCGTGTCATCAGGTCGTGGTTCTCGGGGTCGTAGGAGATCGAGCCGGTGATGTCGGCCTTCTCGAGCCCGCCGATCCGGTGCTCGAGCCCGGCCGTGCCCGGGAGCGCCCACGGTCGCGCGAGCGTCTCGGGGTCGCGCGCGTACGGCATGAACTCGTCCTCGCCGGCCGTCGCGAACTGCGTCGAGATGTCGGGCAGGTCCTCCACCATCGGGATCAGCCACGGCTCGGAGCCGTTCGCGAGGTACGCGTCGCTGAGCAGGTAGACGGGCGTGCGGTACTTGATCGCGATCCGCGCCGCCTCGATCGCGGCGTGGAAGCACTGCGACGGCGTCGAGGCCGCGAGCACCGGCACCGGGCTCTCGGAGTTGCGCCCGAACATCACCATCAGCAGGTCGGCCTGCTCCGGCTTCGTCGGCATCCCGGTCGAGGGGCCTGCGCGCTGGATGTCGAGGATCAGCAGCGGCAGCTCGAGCATGATCCCGAGCCCGATCGTCTCCTGCTTGAGCACGATCCCCGGCCCGGCCGAGGTGGAGACGCCGAGCGAGCCTCCGAAGGCCGCGCCGAGCGCCGCGCCGACGGCGGCGATCTCGTCCTCGGCCTGGAACGTCCGCACGCCGAACGACTTGTGCCGCGCCAGCTCCTCGAGCACCGAGCTCGCCGGCGTGATCGGGTACGCGCCCAGGAAGAGGTCGAGGCCGGAGAGCTTCGAGGCGGCGATCAGCCCGTAGGCGAGCGCCGTGTTGCCGCTGATCTGCCGGTAGACGCCCGGCGGCATCTTCGCCGGCGCGATCTGGTAGCTGACCGCGAAGTCCTCCGAGGTCTCGCCGTAGGCGTAGCCGGCCTTGAAGGCGGTCGCGTTCGCCTGCGCGATCTCGGGCCGCTTGCCGAACTTCTTCTCGACGAAGTCGAGCGTTCCCTCGGTGGGCCGGTTGTAGAGCCAGCTCATCAGCCCGAGCGCGAAGAAGTTCTTCGAGCGCTCGGCCTCGCGCGACGTGAGCCCCTCGATCCCCTTCAGCGCGCCGACCGTCATCGAGGTCAGCGCGACCTCGTGGACGTGGTAGTCGGCGAGCGAGCCGTCCTCGAGCGGGCTCGACTCGTAGCCGGCCTTCTGGAGGTTGCGCTCCTTGAAGGTGTCGGTGTCGACGATCAGCGTGCCGCCCTTCGGCAGGTCGCCGACGTTCGTCTTCAGCGCGGCCGGATTCATCGCGACGAGCACGTTCGGCGCATCGCCGGGAGTGAGGATGTCGTGGTCGGCGAAGTGGAGCTGGAAGCCCGAGACGCCCGGCAGCGAGCCCGCCGGCGCGCGGATCTCGGCCGGGAAGTCCGGCAGCGTCGAGAGGTCGTTCCCCAGCATGGCCGTCTCGCTCGTGAAACGGTCGCCCGTCAGCTGCATGCCGTCCCCGGAATCGCCCGCGAAGCGGATGATCACGTTGTCGAGCTGTTCTACCGCCTTGGCCATGCCGTAGTTGTATCGCACCCGACAACCGTTGCCGGTGCGGAAATCTCTACGGTGAAGAGTAGTTGCAAGCGATGAACTTGGGGGACCCCGATGCAGCCCGAACTCCATGCACGTTTCGCCAGTGAACGCCTGAAAGACGACCATGCAGGCCTCGAGCCCGACCCCGACGGCACCGCGACGCTCGAGCCCGAGACGATCACGATCCGCCCGCTCCAGGACGGCGACACCGCCGCGGTCGAGCAGCTCGCCGAGCTGGAGGAGCGGCGCGTGCCGCCCGGCCCGCTCCTGCTCGCAGAGGTCGAAGGGACGGTCGAGGCGGCGGTTGGCGTCGAGGGCGGCGAGACGATCGCGAACCCGTTCGCCCGGAGCGGCGAAGCGGTGTCCCTGCTCAGGCTCCGCGCCGAGCAGCTGAGAGCCGCTTCCTAGAGCCGCTTCCAGAGTCGCTTCTGGAAGCAGACGCTGTTCGGGTCGTTCACGTACGGCCTGTAGCGCGGGATTCGCTCGAAGCCGGCGCTCGCGTAGAGGCCTAGCGCCTCGGGTTGGCCGGTGCCGGTCTCGAGGCGGAGCGCCTCGTAGCCGAGCGCACGGGCGGCGGCTTCGAGTGCGCCGAGGATGGCGCGGCCGAGCCCGCGTCCGCGTGCCTCCGGGGCGACGTACATGCGCCGGATCTCGCCCTCGCGCTCGTCGTAGCGGGCGAGGCCGCCGCACGCGAGCGCGCGTCCCTGCTCGACCGCGACGATGAAGTGTCCGTCCGGCGCGGCGAAAACGCCCGGCTCCGGCTCGCCGCCGGCGCCGTCCTCCCCGTAGCGCTCGCGCAGCTCCGCGGCCAGCGCATCCGTCAGCGGCCGCGCAAGAGCGCTCCCGTACGGCTCGGCGCGGAGCTCCACGGCTACACCGCGGAGTCGAGGATCTCGGCGTGCTCGCGCTCGGGCGGGGTGCCGTAGGCATAGACGACGAGGTCCTCGTCGCCGTGGTTCACCGTCTGGAGCGGCGTGCCTGGCTCCACGTGGACGACCCCGCCGGTGGGCACGTCCTCCCGCTCGGGCGGCTCGCCGAGGTACATCGACAGCGTTCCCGCGAGAACGACGAACGTCTCCTCCTGGAGCGGGTGCTTGTGGCGGCGGCCCTTGGCGCCGGGCTCGTAGCGCCAGACGTTCGCGCGGGTATGGGCGAAGCCGGCCCGCTCGCTCAGCTCGGCGACATGGCGCGGCGGCTCGTCGGGCTCGTGTGGGCGCGTTATCCACTCGAGCTCGCCGGGACGGATCACGCGGAAGGCCACGCCGGCAGCCTAGTGTCAGCCCGCGGGGCGGCGGGCGACCGTGATGCCCCAGGCCTCGCCCGAGGCGAACAGCTCGTCGGGATCGACGTCGTCTCGCCAGCCGAGGAAGTGCTTCTCGGGCTCTGCGGCGGTCGAGCCGAAGACGGCGAGCCGTTCCTCGGTCGCCTGCTCCACGCCGCGCTCGAGCTCGTCCAGCCGGCGCTCGGCCTCCTCAGATGCGGGGCCTTCCATGTAGCCCCTAGGCAACAGGAGTCTCCGCGAGCAGGGCGTTCAGGTCGAGCGGGATGCTGACCATCGCGACGGTGCCGTCGGCGGTGCGAGGCCATTCGCTCTCGGGCCGGTCGCGGTAGAGCTCGATCCCGTTGCCGTCCGGGTCGGCCAGGTAGATCGCCTCGCTGACGCCGTGGTCGGAGGCGCCGCTGACGGGATGGCCCGCGGCGACGAGCCGGCGCAGCGCGTCGGCGAGCGCAGGCCGGTCGGGATAGAGGATCGCGACGTGGAAGAGGCCCGTGTGGCCCGGCGGAGGCGGCGAGCCGCCGCGGCTCTGCCACGTGTTCAGGCCGATGTGGTGGTGATAGCCGCCCGCGGAGATGAACGCCGCTTCCTCTCCCATCCGCTGCTGCAGGTCGAAGCCGAGCACGCCGACATAGAACTCGAGCGCACGCTCGATGTCCGCCACCTTCAGGTGGACGTGCCCGATGTGCGTGCGCGGATCGATCGGCGCGGCCATCAAGCTAGACCGTAGCGGGAGGACGCGCACGGAGCAGGTTAGAGATCCGCGCGAGGCGGTACAACGCCCGCGTGGCCACGTGTTCCCACTGCGGCGGCGGCCTGCCGGAGGACGCGATCTTCTGTCCCTCCTGTGGGCGGCGCACCGATGCGCCGCCAATCGAGCCCCGTGACATCCCGATCGACGTCCAGCACGCCAAACCGCGCTACTTCGGGCTCGGTCCGCCGATCTTCGTGCTCTCGCTCGCGTTCATCCTGCTCGTGGTCGGCGTGGTCCTGCTCGCGACGGGCTCGGTCGCCGGCGGCCTGATCGCGATCGGCCTCGCGATCTGCCTGCTGCCGGTCGTTCCTGGCAGGAGCGCGCCGCTGGCCCGACACCCGGATCGCGCGCGCCGGCATCAGCACCGCAGACCGCCTGCGTGACGAGACGAACGCCGCCGGCACGTCGATCGCCACCTGGTCCCGGGCCGGCCGCGCCGTGGTGCGGTTACGGAAGGAGCGGCTCCGGCGACGCCGGGAACGCGACGCGAAGATTCGCGAGCTCGGCCGGTCTGTCTTCGACGAGGACGGCCGTGCGGACGCGCTGAAGGCAGAGGCGAAGGAGCTCGACGAGCGGATCACGGCGATCGAGCGGGAGCTGCAGCAGACGATCGCGGGCGCACGCCGGCGCGTCCGCAAGGACCGCGCGGCGGTCGTCGCGACCGAGGTGATCAGACCCGCAGAAGAAGACTCAGACGGGTTCGACGAAGACGCAACGCAGGCGACTTCCAGGGAAGGGCGAAGCGCCGACGCGGTGGACGATGTAGCTGACGCCGTCGATGTCGAGCAGCGTTCCTGACGGAGGATCCGGGCCCGGGAACTCGATCAGCGCATAGCCGCTCGCCGACGGAACGAAGAGGAGATGGGCACGACCGATCGTGGCCCCGTCGACGGCCTGCTCGTCCTGCGGCTGCTCGGACCGCTCACGCAACTCTGCGAGCTCGCCCCGTAGCTCCGAGATCAGCTCGTCGCGACCGGCGAGCGCCGTCTGCACCTCGGCTTCGAGGTTGGCGATGTGGGCGGCCGCCGCATCCGTTACGCGCTCCACCTCGGCGCCGTGCGCCTGCGCAGCCTCGCTCAGCCGGGCCTGCAGCTCGTCCCGCTCGGTGGTGTCCTCCTCGGACGGCTGCTCGGCCTGCTCACGCAACTCGGCGAGCTCGTGCTGCAGCTGCGAGATCAGCTCGTCGCGACCCGCGAGCGCCGACTGCGCCTCGGCTTCGACGTTGGCGATGCGGGCGGCCGCGAGCATTCGTCGGTCGTCGTGCGCCTGGTCGTCTGGTCGCTGCTGGCCTGCTCGCGCAGCTCGGCGAGCTCGTGCTGCAGCTGCGAGATCAGCTCGTCGCGACCGGCGAGCGCCGTCTGCATTTCGGCTTCGACCGCGGCGACGGCCGCGGTCTCCTCGGCGGAGACGTCGTCTTGCCTCGGCTGCTCCTTCTGCAACTCGGCGACCTCGTGCTGGAGCTGCGAGATCAGCTCGTCGCGACTAGCGAGCGCCGACTGCGCCTCGGCTTCGACGGTGGCGATGCGGGCGGCCGCGGCGTCGTTGACGCTCGCGATTTCAGTCTCGTGCGCTTGGTCGTCCGGCCGTTGCTCGGCCTGCTCGCGCAGCTCGGCGAGCTCGCGCTGCAGCTGCGAGATCAGCTCGTCGCGATCGGCGAGCGCCGACTGCGCCTCGGCTTCGGCGGACGAATCGTTCTGACGCTGCTCGGCCTGCTCGCGCAACTCTGCGACCTCGCCGCGTAGCTCCGAGATCAGCGCGTCGAGCTTGGCGATGTGGGCAGCCGCGGCGTCGGTGACACGCGCGACTTCGGCGTCGTGCGCCTGCGCTGACTCGCTCAGCCGAGCTGCCTGCTCGTTGACCCTCTGGGCGAACGCGTTCCGCTCGGTGAGAACCGCTTGCAGCTGGGTCTCGAGGTCATGCTTCTGGGCAGCGACGGGGTCCATTGCCGCCGCGGCGGCAGCCTGGCGCGTCGCGCCGCCTGGAAGGGCGTAGAGGCCGGCGCTGACCCCGAATTCGGTCTTGAGCATGCCGCCGTGCTGTTCGGCGAGCGCGTTTGCGACCGCGCCCGCGGAGACGAAGCCGAGCTCGACGAAAATCGCCCCGAGCGGACGCCCGGTCCGCTTCTGCTCGGCGAGTGCGAGGGCCAACTGCTCGGGGGTCACGAACCCCTCGTCGACCATGAGCTGGCCTAGCTGTCGTCGATTCTTCTCCTGGGCCGCATCCACGTCCTCTTTATCGGCGCAAGACGGCTCGCCCTGAAGCAGCTGTTTTGCCCGATCAGGCGCGTTCGCCGGCCAGCGCGTAGACGACGAAGGCGAGCCAGTGGACGCCGATCACGTCGGTCTGGATCCCGAGCACGAGCACGGCGGCGAGCGAAGCGCCAAGCCAGGGAGCGCGCCGGAGAGTGACGCGCAGCAGGGCGATGTTCCAGGCGATGAACGCCAGCATCCCGAGCAACCCGAGCTCGACGCCCAACTCGGTGTAGGTCGACTCGCCGGCCTTGATCTCCGTCTCGGTCCGCTTCGCGGTCACGCCCGCGTTGCCGAGCCCGTAGCCCTGCGGGTGCGTGGCGACGGTCTCGATTCCCTCGCGGAGGTTGTCGAGGTGGCTGTCGAACGAGGACTCGCCCGGGTCGAGCGGGCCGCCGCTCGTCGGCTCCTCCTGGCCTCCTTCGCGCTGGATCTTCAGCTCGGCCGGCGTGTAGCGCGCCTCCGGAGCGATGTCCGGATAGGCGCGGATGAAGAAGAACGCGGCCGCGAGGAAGACGGCTGCGGCGGCGACCGGCCACCAGCTGCGCAGGGCGTAGGCGAGCACGACGAGCCCGACCGCCAGCGCGGCGATCGACGTGCGCGAGTACGTGAAGAGCAGCCCGACCGCGAGCAGGCCGGTGAGCGCCGACAGCCAGCGGGCGCGCTGCCAGGTGGCCGCGAGCAGGATCGCGACCACCAGCATGTAGGCGGTGGCGAGCGGACTGAGGAAGGTCGAGACGAGCCGGCGCAGCGGCCGCTCGTCGCCCGCGTTGTAGACGAAGTTCTCCGGCAGGCCGGAGAGGCCCTGGCTGTAATCGAGCCCGAGTTGCTCGCCGAACCAGCCGGGCACTCCGGAGTCGCGCCAGGTCTGGAGCGAGACGGCGTAGATGTCTACGAGCCCCCAGGCGGCGACGACGCCCGCCGCGCCGAGGATCGCGTAGCCGACCCGGCGCCGATCGTCGTGGCTGAGCGTGATCGCGCGGCCGAGGAAGTAGGCGGCGACCGGGGTCAGGTCGTGCCGGAGGCCGTAGAGGACGCCGCGCGCGGTCGCGTCGCCGCCGAGCCAGTCCTGCGGGATCACGGCGTAGAGGAGCACGAACGCCGTGTAGACGAGGGCGAGCCAGTCGGTCGAAGTCGACTTGAAGGGGATCCCGCGCCGCCGCCAGACGACGACGCCGAGCGCGAGTGCGAGCAGCACCTCCTTCCACGCAGAGACGGCATCGAGCGCGACGTCACGGACGCCGAGATCCCAGAGCGCCGCCATCGCCAGGTTGTGGAAGGGCAGCGCGACGACAAAGGCGAAGAGCGCCCATTTCGGGTACTCGCTCAATCAACGACTGCCACCAGCGTCAGGCCGAGGTTGACGATCCGCGCCTCCGGCGGGAAGAGGTCGCGCAGCGCCCCCGGGCCGAGCAGGCAGTTGTCCTTCGCCCACGGCTTGCGCGCGAGGTCGTAGGCCCGGTGTGCGAGCGCATCCGGCAGCCAGTGGACGAGCGGCAGGCGCGTGTGCACCTCGACCGGAAACCAGCGGTTGGGCGTCGTGATGAACGCCCGCGCGGGCGACGCGGAGCGACTCCTCGACGAAGCGGCGCTGCTGCTCACGGCCGCCGACGTGCTCGATCACGGCGTTCGAGAAGACGAGATCGAACTCGCCGTCCGCGAAAGGCAGGTTGAGGGCGTCGCCCTGGACGTAGCGCGCGCTCGGATAGCTCTCCCGGAACCGCGTCCCTTCGTGCAAGCCGAGCGCCGTGATCCGCTCCGGCCAGGGGTACAGCTCCTCGAAGAAGTTGAGCGTCGCGCAACGGCTGGACTTTTTAGAACTGGGCTCCCCGAAGGCGGAGTCGTCCACTCCGACGTCCAGCACCGTCGTCTCCGCGGTCGGCGCCATCGTCTGCATGAAGAGCGCGAACTTGCGCCGCCGCGAACGCAGCGAGATCGCGTCGGTCAGGCGCATCTGGACGGAACAGTAAGGTGCGAGGCGGTGATCGAGGACGTCGTCAGACCGCGCGGGCCCTACCGCCTGCACCTGATGACGTACGGCCGGCCGTTCGAGACGCCGCTGCCCGGCGGCGGGCGCGGCCAGGCCTGGCAGCGCTCGGACGGGCACGTGCTGCTGCGGGCGCCGGACGAGGAGCGGCTCGAGCTGCTGCGCTTCGTGCTCGCCCTCGACGCCGACACGACCGAGTTCGGCCGCCGCTTCCGTCACGACCCGCTGCTCGGCCCGTCGCTCCGGCACCTGCACGGCCTGCGGCCGCTGCGGACGCCGACCGTGGCGCGGGCGCTCCTCCGCGCGGTCTGCGGCCAGCTGATCGAGGCGAGGCGCGCTCGGGGGATCGAGCTGGCGATCGTTCGCGCGTGCGGCGAGCCCGCGCCGACACGGGAGTCGATCGGCGCCCTGTCGCCGGCGCAGCTCCGCCGGCTGGGGCTGGCGACGGGACCGCGCCTCGACGCTCGTCCGCGTCTGCCGCACGATCGATCTCGAGGGCCTGCGCGCCCAGCCGATCGAGGCGGTCGCGTCCCGGCTCCTCCGCGAGCGCGGCCTCGGGCCGTGGTCGCTCGGGGTCGTCGCGCTCGAAGGGCTCGGCAGCTGGCGCCACGGGCTCGTCGGCGACCTCGGCCTCGTCAAGCTGTGCTCGGCCCTTCGCGGCCGCTGGGTCGAGCTGCACGAGACCGCGGAGTTGCTGGAGCCGTACGGCGAGTGGGCCGGGCTCGCGGGCGCGTACCTGATGGCCGGCTGGGGCCGCGGGCTGGTTCCCGGCGCGAGCGCGGATCGAGCGCATTTCGTCCGCTCGCGCGCGGCGTAATAAGATCGTCGTCGTGAAGCTCGGCGACAACACGAAGATCGACCTGATCAAGAGTGTGCCCCTGTTCTCCGGCGCCTCGAAGTCGGAGCTGGCCGAGATCGCGGCGATCGCGGACGAGGTCGACCTGCCGGCGGGCAAGACGCTGATCAAGGAGGGCGAGACCGGCCGGGAGTTCTTCGTCCTGGTCGACGGCACGGCCGACGTCACGCAGGGCGGCAAGAAGATCGGGAGGATCATGGGCCCCGGCGACTTCTTCGGCGAGATCGCGCTGATCTCGAAGGCGCCGCGCACGGCGACGGTCACGACGACCTCTCCGGTGCGCGCGCTCGTGATCACCGACCGCGCGTTCCGCCAGCTGCTCGAGCACTCGCCGCAGATCGCAGTTGTCGCGCTGACCGCGCTGGCCGAGCGGCTCGCGCCGGACTCGATCTAGCCGCGCCGCCTACACTTCGCCGGTGGCGGTCGATCCCCGCAAGATTGCGATCCTCGGCGCCGGGCAGATCGGCGAGGTGCTCATCAGCGGGCTGCTCTCGTCCGGCTGGCGGACGGCGGCCGAGCTCTCGGCCTCGACCCGGCGGCAGGAGCGCGCAGACGAGCTGCGCGAGCGGCATGGGATCGCCGTCACGCTGTCGAACGCCGAGGCCGCGGCCGGCGCCGCGCTCGTCGTCGTCGCCGTCAAGCCCCAGGACATCGAGACGCTGCTCGGCGAGATCGGCCCGCTGATCCAGCCCGAGCAGACGGTGCTCTCGATCGCGGCGGCGATCCCGACCGCGGCGATCGAGCGCCACTTCGCTTCGGGCGTGCCGGTCGTCCGGGCGATGCCGAACCTGCCCTCGATCGTCAACGAGGGGATGGCGGGGGTCTGCGCCGGCGCCCACGCGGGCGAGGAGCACCTGACGCTCGCGGAGGAGGCGCTCCGCCACCTCGGCGCCGTCGTCCGCGTCTCGGAGCCGTACATGGACGCCGTCACCGCCGTCTCCGGCTCCGGCCCCGCCTATTTCGCGCTGCTCGCCGAGGCGATGATCGAGGCGGGCATCCTGCTCGGCCTCTCGCGGGAGGTCTCGACGCAGCTCGTCGTCCAGACGATGCTCGGGACGGCGAAGCATCCTGCGCGACCTGAAGATGCACCCGGTCGAGCTGCGCGAGATGGTCACCTCGCCGGGCGGGACGACGATCGCGGCGATCCGCGAGCTCGAGCAGGCCGGCGTGCGCGCCGCGTTCCTGAACGCGATCCAGGCCGCGATGGACCGCTCGCGCGAGCTCGCCCGCGGCGACCTTTGAGCGACGTCGAGATTCGCGTCGTCGAGGACCCTGCTCGCGAGGCGGCCGGGCTTCTGATCGAGCACGCCGCCGCCGGCGGCCACATCGCCGCTCTCCGGCGGCTCGGCGCCGGGCCCCGCCTACGAGCTGGCCGCGCAGCTCCATCCCGACTGGGGCCGGGCACACATCTGGTTCGGCGACGAGCGGGCGGTGCCGCCCGGCGACAGCCTGTCCAACTACCGGCTGGTGCGGACCACGCTGCTGGACTCGCTCTCGCGCTCGCCGGAGGTGCACCGAGTCCGGGGCGAGCGTCCCGTCGAGGAGGCGGCCGCGCTCTACGACGAGGAGCTCGACGGCGTCACGCTCGACCTGGCGCTGAACGGGATCGGGCCGGATGGGCACACGGCCTCGCTCTTCCCCGACTCGCCTGCCCTCGGCGAGCAGAAGCGGCGCGCCGTCGCGGTCGAGGCCGCGCTCGAGCCCTTCGTCCCGCGCGTGACGATGACGCCGAAGGTGTTCGCCGAGACGGCCGTGCTCGTCTACCTCGTCACCGGCGAGTCGAAGGCGCCGGCCGTCAAGGCCGCGTTCGCCGACGAGCCCAGCCCGGCGACGCCGGCGAGCGTGATCCGCGGCCGGACGACGATCGCGATCCTCGACGCAGCGGCCGCGTCGCTGCTCTGAGCTCAGGGGTAGCGCCGCGGGCCGGGGACGTTCGGGACGACACGGCCCAGCCGGTGCCGGTTGCGAGCGACGAGCCGGTAGGGCGCGCTGCTCGGGCTCCACACAGAGCCGTCGGGCCGGAAGAGGTGCGACGCTCTCGAAGCGCACGTCTTCCGGCAGGCGGGCCAGCAGCGGCTCGGCGGCGGGGTCGTCGAAAGGCAGGAACGCGAGCCGTCCGAAGTCGAGGCGGGCGACGACACGCGCCGCGAAGCGGCAGAAGCGTCAGCCGCCGTCGTAGAGCAGGACCGGCCGCTTCACGGCAGCAGCGCCGACTCGAGCTCGGCCGCCATCTCGCGGCGGCCGGCGAGCGCCTGGAGCACGAGCACGGTGTCGGCGACCGGAACGTCCTCGAGATACTCGTCGCGGGTCTCGAACGACTCGAGCACGTCCTCGACGGCCTCGACGTAGCCGACCACGTCCTCGGCCGCGATGAACGCGAGCGCGTCGGCAACCTCGCTCGGGAAGGCCTCGTGCGTGCGCGCGTAGTCGGAGTGGACGCGGACGTCGTCCCACTCGCCCAGCACCGCAAAGGCGAGCGCGGCCGCGTAGCTGCCGATCGGGGACTCGGACTCGTCCGCGCCCGCCTCGAGCGCCCAGCGCGCATCGGCGGCGGCGCCCTCCCAGTCGCCCGCGAGGATGCGCGCCTTGATCGCGCCGATCGGCCGGCCCCAGCTTCCCGGCGGCGCATGCTCCCAGCTCTCGCGATAGCGCTCGGCCGCGCGGGCGAACCACTCGCGGCCGTCGGCTCCCGCCATCAGCGCCGTCAGCCCGGCGGCGCCGGCCGCGTTCCCCATCCGCGTCAGCTGCTTCTGGCGCGCGTCCGGATCGTCCGGCAGCCGGGCCTCGCCGTCCTCGTAGCGCTCCCGTGCCCGCTGGTGCAGCCCGTCCCAATCGGCCATGCCCCGAGAATAGGTCACAAGCAGGCCCCAGATTCCGATATGCTGCTTCCAGCGCCGTTCGTCCGCTGTCGCACAGCACGAGCGCGCCACTCCTGAGGAAAAGCAGCACGACACGGAAGTTGAACCGACACCCGTGCTGCGCATATGTCAGAAGCGATACTTCAACCGACACACACGTCGGACGCAGCGGATGGCCTGAAGGCCGACGCGCTCCGCGCGCAGGACTGGGCGGGCGAGCCGATCCTCCACCCCGGCGAAGACGCCGGCCGAGGTACTGGCGCCCGGCACGGCCCGCCGTGCCGCGCTCGACGAGGCGCTGGCCGAGATCGAGGCCGGCCGCTCGACCCCCTCGCCGCGCTGGAAGGTCCGCTTCGGCTTCCTGCTCGGGCTCGAGCGCGTCCTTTCCTCGAAGCCGCCCACGACCGCCGCGGGCACCGAGTTGCGCAAGCACCAGATCGACGCGCTGGCGGGGATGCTGACCGAGCTGATCGCCGCGAACCAGCGCCAGGCCGACGAGGAGGAGAACGGCAACGGCAACGGGCACGCGGACGCCGAGCACGATCCCGAAGACGCAGAGGACGAGGACGAGGTCGTCGAGGACGACCACGACGACGAGGCCGAAGGGCTTCGTCGGCGAGGATCCGGGCGCCGTCCGCCGCTACCGCTTCCGCCACCCGACCGCCTCCGGAAAGACGATCGCCGCCGCGGGCTTCGTCGAGGCCGCCCGCTCGCTCGGGATCCTGATCCTGACCCACCGCCGCCTGCTCGTCTCGCAGTTCCAGCGCGACCTGACGACCGAGGGCTACGGCGACCGCTTCACCGACTTCATCGAGGCGGGCAAGGAGCCACTGCGCGGCGACCCGATCACGATCCAGACCTACGCCTGGTTCGCGCGCCACGCCGGCTCGCTCTCGCGCGAGGCGTACCAGCTGGTGATCTGCGACGAGGCGCACACGGCGCTCGGCGAGAAGACGAGCGCGGCGATCCGCAGCTTCCCGGAGCCGATCTACATCGGCATGACCGCGACCGAGCAGCTGATCGCGAAGCAGGTCTCGGACGTCTTCCCCGCCTCGGTCGACGACCTCCCGCTCGCGGACGCCGCCCGGCGCGGCCTGATCGCGCCGCTCCGCTGCCTGCGCGTCCCGCCGGCCGCGGCGATCAACTCGGTGCCGATCGTCGGCGGCGACTTCGAGGAGCGCGCCCTGGCGGCCGCGCTCGACCACCAGGCTCTGAACCAGGCGGCGGCGAGCCTCTACCGCGAGCGCTTCGACACCACGCCGGGAATCGTCTACGCGGCCGGCGTCGACCATGCGTACAACCTCGCCCAGGAGTTCCGCGCCGCCGGGCTGAAGGCGGAGGCCGTCTCGGGCCGGACGCCGCCCGTCAAGCTCGCCGAGACGCTCGCCTCGTACGAACTGGGCGAGATCAACGTCCTGATCAACGCGATGCTGCTCGCCGAGGGCTGGAACTCGCCGCGCGCGACCGTCTGCATGCACCTCGCGCCGACCGCGTCGAAGCGCGTCTACCAGCAGCGGATCGGCCGGATCATGCGGACGCACCCGCGCAAGGAGGCAGGCATCGTCGTCGACTTCACGCCGAAGTCGGCAACGCACAACGACCGCGTCGTCTCGCTCCACTCCCTGCTCGAGGCCGACTTCTACCGCGAGGGGGCGCGCGTCACGCCGGCGCCGCGCCGACGCGTCCAGCGCCGCGCCCGCCGCAGGCTCTCGCCGGCGACGTGGCTCGTCCCGGTCACCGCGGACGTCTCGCGCCGGCTCGCCGTGATCCAGCGCGAGTGGCAGCGGATCGACCCCAAGTTCCTGGACGAGGAAGAGCAGCGCTACTGGGCGACGATCGCCGGGCGGCAGCTCCGCTTCGACCAGAGGGCGGAGTTCGCGAAGAAGTTCGCCGAGAGCCAGGCGTCGAAGCCCGCGCTCGAGACCTTCCTCGCCGTCTGCGCCGCCGAGAACCCGAACCGCCGGCTGCGGATGACCGCGCTCCAGGATCGCGTCTCGATGACGATCGAGCGCGCCGACTTCGATGACCTGGTCACGCTCGTCAGCCAGGCGCCGCCGTGGGAGAAAGACCGTGCCGCGGGGATCAGGATCCTGCTCCGCGCGATCGGCGAGGGGAAGGCGAACGCGCCCGACCAGATCCTCCAGCGCTGGACGTGGAAGCTCGCGAAGGCGACGCGGAAGATCCAGGACCGGCGTGCAAGCGCCGAGTTCCCGGAGGCGAAGCGGCTGCTCGGAGCGGTCGCGAACTCGCGCGGGCACCGGCACGAGGAGAACGTGAACAAGCTCGTGCAGGTGGCGAAGGCTCTGCCGCTCGACGTCGGCGCGGCGCTGCTCGCATCGTCCGAGGGGTACACGCCGCGCGCCAACAACGCGCTCGACCGCGCCCGCGAGGAGCTCGGCGAGACGATGGCGATCGCGAACGCCCTGGCCGACAACCTGCCCGCCCCGAAGGCGCCGTCGCGCAAGTCCCGCCGGCGCAAGCGGAAGAAGAAGCCGGGCGAGGGCCAGGCTCAGGCCCAGTCGCAGAACGCGCCCGCCGAGAACGGCACCGGACCCGCCGAGGGCGGCGAGACGAGGCCGAAGCGCCGGCGCCGGCGCCGCAAGCCGGCCGCAGCCTCCTCCGACGGCTCGTCAGCCGCGCCCGCGGCCGAACCGACGCCGTCCGACTAGCGAAGGTCTCCATACATGCTGATCCTGATCGCGATCGGTTTCGTCGCAGGGATCGTCACCGCACTCTCGCCGTGCGTTCTGCCCGTGCTGCCGATCGTCCTCGCCGGCGGCGCGACGGGCCGCCGGCCGCTCGCGATCGTCACCGGAATCGTCGTCAGCTTCACGGTCTTCACGCTCTTCGCCGCCTGGCTGCTCGACCTGCTCGGCCTGCCGCAGGACATCCTCCGCAACCTCGCGATCGGCCTGCTCCTGCTGGTGGCGCTCTCCCTGCTCGTCCCCAAGGTCGGGGAGCTGCTCGCCCGGCCGCTGCAGCGGCTGACCCGGCGCGGCTCCGGCGACTACGGCGGCGGCTTCCTGCTCGGCGCCAGCCTCGGCCTCGTCTTCGTTCCGTGCGCGGGGCCGGTGCTCGCTGCGGTGACGGTGCTCTCGGCGCAACGCGAGTTCGGCATCCGGACACTCGCGCTCACGCTCGCCTATGCGATCGGCGCCGCGCTGCCGATGCTCGCGATCGCTTTCGCCGGGCAGCGCGCGGCGCGGTCGTTCCGCCTCCGCGCGGACAACATCCGCCGCGTCTCAGGCGTCCTCGTCGCGGCGGCGGCTCTCGCAATCGCGTTTGGGCTCGACCTGAGGCTCCAGACGAAGATCCCCGGCTACGTCCAGTCGATCCAAGACCGGATCGAGCGCTCGGCGACGGCGCAGCGCGAGCTGCGAGAGCTGACGGGTTCGAAGGCGCCGGAGGCGACCGAGGGCAGCGGCGGCGAAGGGGAGCTCACGGACTACGGCGCCGCTCCCGACTTCCAGGGCGTCGGGACGTGGATCAACTCGGAGCCGCTGACCCTCGCCGGGCTGCGCGGCCGCGTCGTCCTGATCGACTTCTGGACGTACTCGTGCATCAACTGCCTGCGCACGCTCCCGTACATCCGAGAGTGGGACGACCGCTACCGCGCCGCCGGGCTGACGATCGTCGGCGTGCACTCGCCCGAGTTCGCGTTCGAGCAGGTCGAGTCGAACGTGCGCGAGAACGCGAAGAAGCTGAAGCTCCGGTACCCGATCGCGATGGACAACGACTTCGGCACCTGGCAGGCGTGGCACAACCAGTACTGGCCCGCCAAGTACCTGATCGACCGCAACGGCCACGTGCGCTACTACCACTTCGGCGAAGGCGAGTACGCGGAGACGGAGGAGGCGATCCGCACCCTGCTCGGCGCCGACGCTCCCGCTGCCTCCGGCCTCGCCGACGACAGCCCGCACGGCCAGGTCACGCCCGAGAGCTACCTCGGCTACGAGCGGCTCGCCCGTTACAACGGCCCCGAGATCCGAGAAGGACGCCGAGCACGCCTACACGTTCCCCGAGCAGCTCGAGGACAACGAGCTCGGCCTCGCCGGCCGGTGGAAGGTCGAGGACGAGCGGGCGATCGCCGGCCCAGGTGCCCGGCTGCGCCTCGACTATCGCGCCCGCAACGTCTTCCTCGTGCTGACGGGATCAGGCTCCGTGCGAGTGCTCGTCGACGGCAAGCCCGAGCGCACGGTGCAGGGTCAGCGACGACCGGCTCTACACGCTCGTCGAGCGCAAGGAGAGCGGCGACCACCTGCTGGAGCTGCGCTTCACCCCGGGCGTCGCGGGCTACGCCTTCACGTTCGGGTAGGCACAATCGGAGGCATGGACGGCGACTCGGGACGAGATCGTCGGCGCGACGCTGAGCTCGCCGCGATCGACGATTTCTTCGAGGGAGACAGAGAGGGCGGCGTCCTGTGCTGGAGGGCGAGCGGGGATCGGCAAGACGACGCTGTGGCTGGAGGCAGTCGCGCGGCGGACGAAGCGGCGGCGCGTCTCCGGCCAGCGGCGAGAGCGAGACGAAGCTGTCGTAGGCGATGCAGACTGATCGGTGCTGTCTACGATGAAGGGCGCGACGAGCTGCCACAGCCACAGCAGCGGGCGCTCGAAGCGGCTCTGTGCGGAGCGGTGGGAGCGCGAATGCGCGCACGATCGGTAGCGCGCTCGTCTCATTGCTTGCGGCGCTCGCGAACCGGGCGCCGCTCGTGGTCGCGATCGACGACGTGCAATGGCTCGACCGGGCGTCGGCGCGAGGACTCGAGTTCGCCGCGCGCCGGTTGCCGAGGGAGTGAGGCTCTGCTCGCACGCCGGACGAGCGCCGAGCCGCCGCTGGGACTAGAGCGGGGTTCGGTCGTCCGGATCGAGGTCGGCCCGCTCTCTCTGGGAGCGCTGCACCACTGCTCGGAACACGCCTCGGTCGGCACCCGCCCGGCCTACGCTTGTGCGGATTGCGGAGACCTCCGGCGGCAACCGTTCTTCGCGCTGGAGATCGCCCGCTCGCTCGGTGACTGGAGGTTCGAGGCGGCCCGCTTCCGGTGCCTCCGTCTCTCCAAGACCTCGTCGCCGGTCGTCTGGATGCGCTCTCTCCGCCGCGCGCGAGGCGGCGCTCGTGGCTCGGCCCTCTCGCACCGACGGTACGCGCGTGCGTGCCCGCCGGGGGCACTCGAGGAGGCGGAGGCTGCTGGAGTCCTCGTTGTGGAACGCGACCGGATCGCTTCTCGCATCCGCTCCTGGCTCGCGGTCTACGGGCGGCAAGCGGCGCTCAGCGGCTCGAGCTCCATCGGCGACTGGCCGTTTCATCGACGATCCCGAGGAACGTGCGGTGCACCTTGCCTGAGCGCGTCGCCGCCGGACGAGGGCGCGGCTCGGAGCTCGAGGAGGCTGCGGCGAGAGCGGCGCAGCGGGGCGCGCAGGACGCGCGGCTGATTTGTATCGAGCGGCGCAGAGGCTCACCGCGGAGGTCGACCTCGAGGCACGTGCTCGCCGTCTGCGCGGCGAGGCCTCGCCCTGCACGCAGCGGGCAGCCCTTCCGAGGCGCGTGCGATCGCCGAGCAGGCGGTGGCGATCGCCCCCGCAGGCCCGGCCCGCGCAGAAGCGCTCTTCCAGCTGAGCCGATCGCGTGGGTCGACCGCGGGGAGCTCGGCCCAGCTTGACTGTCTCCGGCTCGCCTCGACGAGGCGGGCGCTGATCGCCAGCTTCGCGGACGGATTCACGCAAGCTGGGCATATTCTCGGACGGCGATCAGCGTCAGGCAGTCGAGCACTCGGAGGCGCGGCGGCCTTGCTGGACGAGTCGGATCCTGGCCTGCTCGCCTACACATTGCTGGCCGTCCTCTTCTTCGGCGCGCAGACAGGGCGTGGAATCGACGAACAGCTCCTGGAACGCGCGCTCGAGTTGGAGCAACGTCCGGGCCGCGACACTGAGAAGAGCTCGCTCGTGCTGATCTGGCACGAATGCATCGACGCCCACGAGGCCGCGCGCGAGCGGCACAGGCTCGAGGACGAGTGGTACCGCGACCGCGGCGAGGAGATCTGGCGCGCCGAGAAACGCGCGCACCTCGCTCTCGTCGAGCTCCGGGCGGGTAACTGGGAGCTCGCGCGACGGCTGCTCGACCAGAGCTGCGCCGAGCTGGAACCCGTGGGAACGCAGGGACCGCTCGGGATGCCGTTCTGGACGCGTGCCCGACTCGATGCGTACAGCGGGCGTATCGACCAGGCACGCGCGACGCTGCTACCGATGCTCGGGGCGGCTCGGGAACGCCCGGGGAACCCGTGGTTCACGACCTTCCTCCTCGAAACGCTTGGGTTCATCGCTCTGACCGAAGGGGACTTCGCGGCCGCCGACGCGCTTTCGTGGAGCTGGAGGACCTCCTGGAGTCGATCGGCGTGACCGTGCCCTTTGCTGTGCGGCCAGACGCGGATCACATCGAAGCTGTCGTCGGCCTCGGAGACCTGGAGCGGGCGCGAAGGCTCCTCGCCCGCTTCGAGGAGCGCGCCTCCCGAGCACCTCGCGTCTGGACACGTCAGGCTCTGCCGCGGGCGCAGGCGCTTGTCGTTGCCGCCGAGGGCGATCCGGCCGGCGCGCTTGCGATCCTCGAGCAGGCGCCCCTGATCGAGGAGCTGCCGTTCGACCACGCACGGAACCTGCTGGTACAGGGCTCGCTCCAGCGGCGGCAGAAACACAAGCTCGCCGCCGCCGACTCGCTCGGACGAGCGCTGGAGATCTTCGCAGGGCTCGGCTCCCCAAACTACGCACAGCGGGCCGCGACGAGCTCGGTCGGGTCGGGCTGCGGCGCGGCGACCCGCACGAGCTGACGGGAACCGAGCGGCGCGTCGCGGAGCTGGCCGCTTCCGGACTGACGAACCGCGAGGTCGCTCAAGCCGCGTTCATGAGCCCCAAGACCGTCGAGGCGAACCTCGCCCGGGTGTACCGCAAGCTCGGGATCCACTCACGCGCCGAGCTCGGCGCGGCGATGAGCGGCCGCGAAACGTAGGGAAACGCCCGATTCAACGGGAGGCCGCCTGCCCTAGCGTCGGCCGTGTGGAGATCTACCTCGTCGAGCACTACCGCCCCGGAGCAAACTCGGCCGGCATGAGAGCGAAGCGGCGGGTCTCCGCAACGCCGCTGCCCAGCTCGACCGCGAAGGCCTGTCGATCCGGTATCTGCGCTCCACGATCGTGCCGGCCGACGAGGCTTTTCTCTCGCTCTTCGAAGCGGGCTCCGAAGCGGTTGTCCGCCAGGTACACACGCGCGCCGACGTGCCTTTCGAGCGCATTTCCGCGGCACTCGCCGCGGAACCCGACCTCAAGGAGGAGTTGTGAAGGAACGGATCAGACTTGCGCTCGGCGTGTTGCTCGCGCTGACCGTCGCGGCCGCCGCCGCGGCGCTGACGGATGGGGCGAACGCCTCGCCGCCGGACGTCGTCCAGGCCGCGAAGGCGGCTTCGGCGAGGTTCCACTCGATTCAGCAGGCTGAGGCGGCAGGCTACGTCGTGGCCTCGCCGTGTATCGAGTCGCCGGCCGGCGGGATGGGCTTTCACTACGAAAACCCGGCGCTGATGGCCGACGACGCGATCGACCCGGCCAGGCCGGAGATCCTCGTCTATGCGCCGAAAGCCGACGGTGAGCTCGCGCTCGTCGCGCTCGAGTACTGGAAGCGCGACGCCGACGGGAGCCTCCTCAGCGACGGAGACCGACCCGTCGTGCTTGGCCAGAGCTTCGACGGGCCGATGCCTGGTCACAGCCCGGTCATGCCGGTGCACTACGACCTGCACGTCTGGGTGTACGAGACGAACGCGAGTGGGACGTTCGCACCCTTCAACCCGACGGTCCCTGCTAGGCGGACGGGACAAGCGCCGCGGGCACGGTCTGCGCGCCCGCGGCGCGCTGGCTGGCGTTCCTCAACTTCTCAGCGCGAGGAAATCATCGACGTCCTCGAGCGTCGGCGGCACAGCTCCGGCGCGGGAGCACTGGAGCGCGGCGACCACGCACGCGAACGACAGCGCTTTCTCGAGCTCCGAGTCATCGAGCTGCGCCACTGAGTCCGCGCGTGAGCGCGTCACTCACGCACAACGCCCGCAGCAGGCCGGCGCCGAACGCGTCGCCCGCTCCGACGGTGTCGACGACCTCTACCGGCGGCGAAGCGACGCGAGCCTCCCCTGCGCCCGAGACCGCGAGTGCGCCATCCGGGCCGAGGGTGACGACCGCGAGCCGTGCGCCCAGCGAGAGCAGGCGCTGCGCGCATGCCTCCGAGCCGAGGTCGGGGTACAGCCACTCGGCGTCGCGGGCGCTCAGCTTCACGAGGTGCGCACAGGAGAGCCAGCTCTCGAAGCGGGCCAGATACACATCGCGGTCGCCGATCACGTCGGGGCGAACGTTCGGGTCGACCATGATCAGCCTGCGCGCCGACTCGCGGTGCATCAGGCCTTCCAGCGCGGAGGCCGGGGGATCGGTGGCAAGTGCGAGCGTGCCGAGGTGGAGCGCCACGACCTCCGGGCCGAGCTCCGGCAGGTCTTCCGGCGTCAGGTCCGCGTACGCCGTCCCGGCGAGATGGAAGCTGTACTCGGCGTCGCCTCCATCGCTCGTATGGACGACCGCGACGGGTGTGGGCGCCGAGCCGCGGAGGACGTACCGGTCGTCGACGCCGCTCTCCCGCAAGAGCCCGACCAGCAGCTCGCCGAACTCGTCGTACGAGACGCGTCCGAGAAACGCCGCCGGGACGCCGAGCCGGCCGAGCGCGACCGCCGTATTGAACGGCCCGCCGCCGGGCAGAGGATGGAGCGTCCCGTCCCGCTCGACGAGATCGATCAGCGCTTCTCCGGCGACCGCGATCACGAGGCGTCATAACATACGAGGGCCAATGACGTATGTCCCCGCAGCCGAGCGCTACGACCGGATGCAGTACCGCCGCAGCGGCCGCAGCGGCCTGCAGCTACCGGCGATCTCGCTCGGGCTCTGGAACAACTTCGGCGACGACCGGCCGCTCGAGACGAGCCGTGCGATCCTCCGGCGCGGCTTCGATCTCGGGATCATGCACTTCGACCTCGCGAACAACTACGGGCCGCCGTACGGGTCGGCGGAGGCCAACTTCGGCCGCCTCTTCCGCGAGGACTTCAGGCCGTACCGCGACGAGCTCGTGATCTCGACGAAGGCCGGCTACGACATGTGGCCCGGCCCCTACGGCGAGTGGGGATCGCGGAAGTACGTGCTCGCGAGCCTCGACCAGTCGCTCCAGCGGATGGGAATCGAGTACGTGGACATCTTCTACTCGCACCGCTTCGACCCCGAGACGCCGCTCGAGGAGACGATGGGCGCGCTCGACACGGCCGTGCGTCAGGGCAAGGCGCTCTACGCGGGGATCTCCTCCTACTCGGCCGAGAAGACCCGCGAAGCAGCGGCGATCATGCGCGGGCTCGGCACACCGATCGTGATCCACCAGCCCTCGTACTCGATGCTGAACCGCTGGATCGAGCCCGACCTCCTCGACGCACTCGGAGACGAGGGCATCGGCTGCATCGCCTTCTCGCCACTCGCGCAAGGCCTCCTCACCGATCGTTACCTCAACGGCGTTCCGGAGGGCTCGCGGGCGTCCCGCAACCTCTCGCTCTCGCCCGACCAGCTGAGCGAGCAGACGCTGGGGAAGGTGCGGGCGCTGAACGAGATCGCCCAGCGTCGAGGCCAGACGCTCGCGCAGCTGGCGCTCGCCTGGATCCTGCGCGACGCGCGCGTCACCTCCGCGCTGATCGGCGCGAGCAGCGTCGAGCAGCTGGAAGGGAACGTCGCGGCGCTCGACAAGCTCGACTTCTCCTCCGACGAGCTCGAAGAGATCGACCGCTACGCCACGGAGGCGGACATCAACCTCTGGGCGCGGTCATCTAGCGAGTAACTCGGAGGCGGTTCGCGAAGACGTTGTCGACGGCCGAGCGGAGGCCGACGGCGAGCGCGCCCGTCAGGACCGCAGCGTCGCCGAGGCTCGACACCTCCACGCGCGGGGGATACGGCAGCCAGCGGGTCAGGAGATCTCTGATCGGGTCGAGGAGCAGGTCCGCATTCACGCCGATGCCACCGCCGAGGACGACGAGCGCGATGTCGGTCACGGCGGAGATCGGGGCGATGTGGAGCGCGATCCGGCGCGCCTCCTCCTGCACCACCCTCCGCGCGATCTCGTCGCCGGTGCGCGCCGCAGCGAAGATCCCGCGCGCGTCGTACGGCGGCTGCAACGTCGTGCTCGCGCCGTTCTCGGAGACGAGCCGCTCGGCGAGCGCGGAGATCGCCGACGCGCACGGATCGAGCTCCTCGTCGCGCCCGGCCGCAACGAGGTCGACCTCGCCGGCGGCGCCGTGACGGCCACGGTGCAGCTCGCCGCGCAGGACGAGGCCGGCGCCGAGGCCGGTGCCGACCGAGAGGAAGACGAAGTCCTCGACCCCCCGCGCCATGCCGCGCCAGCGCTCGCCGACCGCGGCGAGGTTGATGTCGTTCTCGACGGTCACCGTCAGCTCGAGTCGCGTGCGCAGGTCCTCCGCCCAGTCCCGACCCTCGAGGCCGGGAACATTGGTCGCGAGCGTCAGGCGGCCGGTGTCTGCGTCGACGACGCCCGGCACACCCACGACGGCGCCGTCGATCCGATCGGCGGGCAACCCGCTCGCCTCCGCGAGCGAGATCCGCAGGCCGGCGATCGCGTCGATGGCGCCCTCGGCATCGGCGCCGTCGAGCTCGACGTCCTGCCGCGCGCGGATCTCGCCGCGCAGGTCGCAGATCGCGCCGCGGAGGAAGCGCGCGCCCAGGTCGAGGCCGAGCACGAGCCCCGCCTCGGGCACGACCTCGAAGAAGGTGGCGCCGTACGTCGGCCGCCCGGGGTCGGGCTGCGTGTCGCGGACGAGGCCGGCGTCGAGCAGCGACTGGAGCGCGAGCGAGACGGTGGGCTTCGAGATCCCCGCCCGGCGGGAGATCTCGGCGCGCGAGATCGGCGCGCCGGAGCGGATCGCGTCGAGGACGGTGCGCTCGTTCAGATCCTTCAGAAGCGGCGGGATTGCGGCGCTGCGAGCCATCGTGGAAGTGAACCTTACTCGGAACAGCGGCTGATTGGGAAGTTTCTGGGGGAACTTGACTTCCGAGGCGACAAGGTGCAGAGTCGCGTCAGTAAACTTAACTAACAGGTCGCTCGCCACCTCTTCGCGGCGGCCAGGGGAGGTCAGATGAAACGCGTAGCGACGGCAGTCATCCTGCTCGCCTCGCTCGTACTCGGCACGGCGGCTTCCGGCAGCATCTCGGAGGGCACGGCGACCACTGCGCCCGCCGCGAAGGCCGGCAAGTCCGCGACGACGACGCTGACGGTGTGGGTCGGCTGGAGCGCCCGCGAGCTGAGCGAGTTCAAGAAGGTCGCGGCCGAGTACGACCGCAAGAACGCGGCCGTCGAGGTCAAGGTCGTCGGCGGCATCAACGACGACAAGATCATCGCGTCCCTCCGCGGCGGCAACGCCCCCGACGTCGTCAGCTCCTTCACGTCTGCGAACGTCGGCATCTACTGCCCGTCCGGAGGCTGGATCGACCTGGCTCCGTACATGAAGAAGGACGGGATCAAGACGAGCATCTTCCCGGCGGCGACGATGTACTACACCCAGTACAAGGGCAAGCGGTGTGCTCTGCCGCTGCTCGCCGACGTCTACGGCTTCTACTACAACAAGGCGATGTTCGCGGCGGCCGGGATCAAGAGCCCGCCGAAGACGCTCGGCGAGCTGACCGCCGCCGCGAAGAAGCTGACGACGAAGAACGCCGACGGCTCGCTGAAGGTCGTCGGCTACAACCCGTTCTTCGGCTTCTACCAGAACACGGCGGGCGCCTATCAGCCGCTCGTGAACGCGAAGTGGTTCGACTCGCAGGGCAAGTCGAGCCTCTCGAAGGATGCGCAGTGGTCGAAGCTGCTTCGCTGGCAGAAGAACCTGATCGACTTCTACGGCCACAGCAACCTCGTCAAGTGGAATGCCGGCGCAGGTGACGAGTTCTCCGCCTCGCACGCCTTCGAGTCCGGCAAGCTCGCGATGATGATCGACGGTGAGTGGCGCGTCGCCTTCATCGGGGCCGAGCATCCAGAGCTGAAGTACGGCACGGCGCCGATGCCGGTCGAGCAGTCGCAGCTGTCCCGCTACGGCTCCGGCTACATCAACGGCACGATCATCGGGATCCCGAAGAGCGCGAAGAACAAGGACGCCTCGTGGGCGTTCGTCAAGTACATGACGACGAACAGCCACGCGCTCGCGCAGTTCTCGAACGGGATCCGCAACGTGCCCTCGACGAAGGCCGCGGCCTCGTCGAAGGAGTTGAAGCCGGACGCGAACTTCGCGACGTTCACGCGGATCTTCGCGAACCCGAAGTCGCAGACCACGCCGATCACGTCGGCGGGCTCGGCCTACCTCGACACGTTCGCCAACTTCCTCGCGAAGTGGCAGGCGGGGAAGGTCAGCAACCTGCACAGCGGCCTGCAGGAAGTGGACAAGCAGATCGACGCCAAGCTCAAGCAGTCGGGCGGCGGACCTCCGGGCGGCGGAACGCCGTGATCGAGTCGCTCGCCTGCGGCTCGCTCCCGTGGGGGAAACCATGTTTCCCCCACGAGCCCTTCTTCTGCCTCGTGTGGGGGAACCTCCCGGTTCCCCCACGCCCCCTCCCCCGATCACGGCCCGGGAACCGGGCCGTGATCGAGACGCCGGCAGCCGGGGTGGAATCCACCGCCCCGGCTTTCCCGGCGGTCGACCGCCGGCGGGCCAAGCGGAGAGCGGCGTGGCGCCGTCGTGGCGTCGTGCTCGCCTTCATGAGCCCCTGGCTCGCCGGCTTCTGCATCTTCATCGGCTATCCGCTCGTGTACAGCGCCTACCTCTCACTTCCACTCCTACGACCTGCTCAATCCGCCGCGGTACGTGGGGCTCGCGAACTACCGCTACCTCTTCCAGGACGACCCGGAGATCTGGACGGCGGTCAAGAACACGCTCTGGCTGATCGGGATCGCGGTGCCGCTCCAGGTGCTGTTCGCGTTCGGGATCGCGCTGATGCTGACCCGGGCTCGGCACCGGCGCCGGCGTCTTCCGCACGATCTTCTATCTGCCCGCGCTGGCCCCGCCCGTGGCCGCAACGCTCGGCTTCGTCTACCTGCTGAACCCGGCGACCGGCCCGCTCAACATCGGCCTGGAGAAGCTCGGGATCGAGGGGCCGCTGTGGTTCAACGCCCCCGAGTGGTCGAAGCCCTCGCTGACGCTGCTCGCGATGTGGGGCGTCGGCAACATCATGATCATCTTCCTGGCGGCGATCCTCGACGTGCCGAAGCATCTGCACGAGTCGGCCGGGCTCGACGGCGCGAGCGCCTTCCAGCGGCTGCGCTGGGTGACCCTGCCGACGATCAGCCCGGTGATCCTCTTCGCGGTCGTGCTGGGCGTGATCCAGGCGCTCCAGTACTTCACGCAGGCGTACGTCGCCGCATCGATCGCAGCCGGGCAGGCGTCCCAGGCGGGCACCGTCAGCACGCTCGAGCAGGGCTACCCCGAGGGCTCGACGCTCTTCTACCCCGTCCTCCTCTACTACCACGGCTTCCGCTTCTTCAACATGGGCTACGCCTCGGCGATGGCGATGCTGCTGCTCGCCGTCGCGTTCGCGGTCACGCTCGTGATCGTGCGGAACTCGCGGCGCTGGGTGCACTACTCCGGAGCCGTTCGATGAGCGCCGCCGCGGCTCCCTTCGAGCGCCGGAAGCTTCCGCGCGCGGTCAGGCGGCAGCGCTTCCTCATCTCCGTCGCCGAGCACAGCCTCCTGATCGCGGCCTCGCTCGCGTTCCTCGCGCCCATCGTCTTCATCACGCTGACGGCGCTGATGACGACGAAGCAGGCGCTGTCCCCGGTGCTCTGGCCGGAGACGTTCGAGTGGAGCAACTTCGCCGAGGTCTTCCACAAGTCGCCGCTGCTGAGGTGGACGTTCAACACGATGATCTACGCCGGCCTCGCAACCCTCGGCGTCGTGCTCTCGAGCGTCCCCGTCGCCTACGCGCTCTCGCGCCTGCGCTGGCGCGGCCGTGACGCCGTCTTCATGGTCGTGCTCGTCGCGCTGATGCTGCCGCCCCAGGTGGCCGTCGTGCCGCTCTACGTGATGTGGGCGAAGCTCGGCCTCGTCGGCACGCTCTGGCCGCTGATCATTCCGGTCTGGCTCGGAGACGCGTTCGCGATCTTCCTCCTGCGCCAGTTCTTCCTCACGATCCCGGAGGAGTACCTCGACGCGGCGCGCGTCGACGGCTGCGGCGAGTTCCGCATCCTGACGACCGTCGTCGTCCGGCTCGCGAAGCCGGCGATCGCGGCCGTGGCGCTCTTCTCCGTCCTCTACTGCTTCAACGACTTCTTCCTGCCGCTCCTCTACGTGGGCGAGAACCCGGACAACTGGGTCGTCCAGATCGGGCTCTCGCAGTTCCGGTCGCTGCACCAGGTGCAGTGGAATCTCGTCATGGCCGCCACGATCCTCGTGATGCTGCCCGTGATCGTCCTCTTCTTCCTCGCGCAGCGAGCGTTCGTCGAGGGTGTCACGCTCACGGGGGTGAAGGGATGAAGATCGCGGTCATCGGCGGCGGGTCGACGTACACGCCGGAGCTGGTGTCGGGGCTCTCGCGCGAGCGCGACAAGATCGGCGTCCGGCAGCTCGTCCTGCACGACATCGACCCCGAGCGGCGCGAGATCGTCGGCGGCCTCGCTGCGCGGATGCTGGAGCGGCAGGGCTTCGAAGGCACGCTCGACGTGACCGGCGAGCTCGACCGCGCCCTCGACGGCGCCGACTTCGTCCTCCTCCAGATCAGGGTCGGCGGCCAGGCCGCGCGCCTCTCGGACGAGACCGTGCCGCTCGCCTGCGGCTGCATCGGCCAGGAGACCACCGGCGCCGGCGGCTTCGGGAAGGCGCTGCGAACGGTGCCGGTCGTGCTCGAGATCGCCGAGCGCGTGCGGGAGCTCTCCTCCCCTGACGCGTGGATCGTCGACTTCACGAACCCGGTCGGGATCGTCACGCGGTCGCTGCTCGACGCGGGCCACCGCGCCGTCGGCCTCTGCAACGTCGCGATCGGCTTCCAGCGCTCGTTCGCGAAGCACCTCGGGCTCGAGCCCGGCGAGGTCGTCATCGACCAGGTCGGCCTCAACCACCTCACCTGGATCCGCGCCGTCCACGTCGACGGTCGCGACGTGCTTCCCGAGCTGATGGCCTCGCACGGCGACGCGATCGCGCAGCAGGCGGCCCTGCCCCTGCACCTGCTCGAGGAGCTCGGCGTCGTCCCTTCTGCCTACCTGCAGTACTTCTACTCACCACGACGCCGTGCTCGCCGAGCAGCTCGGCGGCGTCCCGCGCGCGGAGGTCGTCGCCGAGATCGAGCGCGGCCTGCTCGCGCTCTACCGCGATCCAGCGCTGAACGAGAAGCCCGCGCTGCTCGAGCAGCGCGGCGGCGCCTTCTACAGCGAGGCCGCGACCGGGCTCGTCGCCTCGCTCGTCTCGACCGACGGCGTCGTGCACGAGGTCGACATCCGAAACGAAGGCACCCTCGCCGGCCTCGCTGACGACGACGTCGTCGAGGTTCCGGCGCGGGTCGAGAACGGACGCCTCGTCCCCCTTCCCCAGGCGCCGCTGGCGCCGGAGCTGCTCGGGCTGACCCAGCACGTCGCCGCGTACGAACGCCTCGCCGCGCAGGCAGCCGATCACGGCCGACCCGGCTCTCGCGCGCAAGGCGCTGCTCGCCCATCCGCTGATCGGCCAGCATCCTCTGAACGAGGAGCTCGTCGAGCTGCTACTCGAAGCCGAGCAATCGGAGCGGAAGGCACTGGCATGACAACCAATTGGCGTGACCGCGCCGATCGTCCTCGCCGTCGACGGCGGCAACTCGAAGACGGACCTTGCGCTCGTGGCGGCGGACGGCCGGGTCCTCTCGCTCGTACGCGGGCCGCTGAGCTCGCCGCACCACCTCGGCGTGGACGGCAGCGTCGAGGTGCTCGAGCGTCTCTTCCACGAGGCTGTCCACGAGGCGGGAGTCGCCAACGCGAACGGCGCGCCGGTCGCCGCGGTCGCGCGCCTCTGCATGGCAGGAGTCGACTTCCCCGCCGAGGAGGAGGTGCTCCAGAAGCGAATCGCGAGCCTGGGCTGGGCCGACGCGACCTCGGTCGCCAACGACACGTTCGCCGTCCTGCGGGCCGGCACCGAGAACGGCTGGGGCGTCGCGATCGTCTGCGGCGCCGGGATCAACTGCGTCGGCGTCGCGCCGGACGGACGCCACGTCCGGTTCGCGGCGCTCGGCGAGCTCAGCGGCGACTGGGGCGGTGGGCACGACGTCGGCATGGCCGCGGTGTCCGCGGCAGCGCGCAGCGAGGACGGACGCGGGCCCGAGACCTCCCTCGAGCGGGCCGTTCCGGCTCACTTCGGCTTGAGCACGCCGCAGGAGCTGACGGAGGCGATCCACACGGGCAAGATCGGGCGACGGCGCGTCCTGGAGTTGCCGCCGATCGTGTTCGCCGAGGCGCGAGCGCGACGCGGTCGCGGCGGCCATCGTCGAGCGGGTCGCGGCGGAGATCGTCGATCTCGCGCGCGCCGCGCTGACCCGGCTCGAGCTGCAGAACGACCGCGTCGAGGTCGCGCTCGCCGGCGGTCTGATCCGGAGCATGGACGGCCGCGTGCTCGACCTGATCCTCGAGGAGCTGAGGGCGGTCGCGCCGAAGGTCGAGCTGCGACCGACGGCGTCGCCGCCGGTGATCGGCGCCGCGCTCTACGGGCTCGACCAGATCGGGGCGGACGCTGCCGCGCACGACCGTGTGCGGGAACAGCTCGCCGCTTCGCCGACGAACAGGAGCGCAAGCGATGGCTGACGTGCGTTTCGCGCAGGCATCGCGCCTCTACCCGGGCACCGACGCACCCGCCGTCGATGCGCTCGACCTGTACATCGAGGACGGCGAGCTCGTCGTCCTCGTCGGCCCCTCCGGCTCGGGAAAGACGACCGCCCTGCGCATGCTCGCCGGCCTCGAGGAGGTCGACGCGGGAGCGGTCTTGATCGGCGGGCGTGACGTCACCGACGTGGCGCCCAAGCGCCGGGACGTCGCGATGGTGTTCCAGAACTACGCGCTCTATCCCTACCTCACCGTCGAGGCGAACATGGCGTTCCCGCTGCGGATCGCCAAGATGAAGAAGTCGGAGCGCGAGCGCCGCGTCCGCGACGTCGCCGAGCTCCTCGGCCTGACCGAGTACCTGCAGCGCAAGCCCGGCCAGCTCTCCGGCGGCCAGCGGCAGCGCGTGGCGATGGGACGCGCGATCGTGCGCGAGCCGAGCGTCTTCCTGATGGACGAGCCGCTCTCCAATCTCGACGCGAAGCTGCGCGTCCAGATGCGGGCCGATATCGCCGCGCTCCAGTCGCGCCTCGGCGTCACCATGGTCTACGTCACCCACGACCAGTCCGAGGCCATGACGCTCGGCCATCGGGTCGCGGTGCTGAAGGACGGGCGGCTGCAGCAGTGCGACGCGCCGCGGACGCTGTACGAGCGACCCGCGAACACGTTCGTCGCGGGCTTCATCGGCTCGCCCGCGATGAACCTCTGCGAGCTCACGCTCGGCGCCAACGGCTCCGCTCCCTTCGGCGGCGAGTCGGTCGCGCTGCCCGCTTCCGTCGCGGGAGCCGGGTGGGGCCGGATCGTGCTCGGCTTGCGGCCCGAGTCGCTCGAGCTCGCGGCCGAAGGGCTGCCGGCACGCGTCGCGGTGGTCGAGGAGATCGGCGCCGACTCGTACGTCTTCTGCGTCGCCGACGTTGCCGGCGAGGAGGTCAAGTTCGTCGCCCGCTGCGAGACCAGGCATTCCCCCGAGCGAGACGCACGCGTCCACCTGCGCCCGCGCGCGGACCAGGCGCACGTCTTCAACCCGGAGACAGGCGAGAGACTCGCCGACTGATGACGCGATGAGCGGCGAGATCTTCCTCGCCGAGATCCGGGAGCAGCCGGCGGCGTTGCTGCGGCTGCTCTCGCACGAGCAGGAGTTCGCGGCGGTGGCGGAGGCGCTCGCGCGGCGTGCGCCGAGCGTCGTGCGCCTGGTCGGTCACGGCACCTCCGACAACGCGGCGTCGTACGGCGTCTACGCCTTCGGCCTGCTCCCCGGCTGGACGGCGCTGCGCGACTCGATCTCGCTGACCGTCTACTACGACGCCGCGATCGACCTCTCCAGCTCGGCGGTGGTCGCGCTCTCGCAGTCGGGCCAGACGCCGGACGTCGTCGAATACGTGCAGCGAGCCCGCGCCGACGGGGCGCTGACGATCGCGCTGACCAACGACCCGGCGTCGGAGCTGGGGCAGGCGGCCGAGCTCGTGCTGCCGCTCGCGGCCGGGCCCGAGCAGGCGGTCGCGGCGACGAAGACGTACCTGAACGAGCTCGCGTCGCTGCTGCTGCTGGCAGGCGGCGCGGCCGGCCGCGGGCAGGAGATGGCCGAGGGAATCCGCCGCGTCGCCGGCCTCCTCGACGAGTGCCTGCCCGACCTCGAGCCGGCCGCCGCGCAGGTCGCGGCCGCGTTCGCATTCGTCGGGCGGATGTTCGTGATCGGCCGCGGCGTCGAGTTCGCGACCGCCCGCGAGATCGCGCTGAAGCTGACCGAGACCTGCCGCGTGGCCGCCGAGCCGCTCACGGCGACCGACCTCGTCCACGGGCCGCTCGCGGCTCTCGATCCGTTCTTTCCGGTCTGGGCGATCGCGTCCCCGGACGAGAGCCTGCGCGCTGTCGTCGAGGCGGCGGCACGCGTCCGTGAGGCGGGTGCGGCCGATCGTCGCGAGCGGGAGTGCGGCGCACGAGATCGCCGGCGCCGCCTACTCGCTGCCCGTCCCGCACGCGGGCGACCGCCTCTTCGCGCCGCTGCTCTCGGTCGTCCCCGGCCAGCTCTTCGCGGCCGCGCTGGCGCGGGCGAAGGGCCTCGACGCCGACAGGCCGGACCGGCTGACGAAGGTGACGCTCGCGCGGTGACCCGCTGACCCGCGCCGTCCTCTTCGACTTCAACGGCACGCTCTCTCATGACGAGCACGTGTCGTTTGCCGTCTATCAGGAGGTGCTGGCGTCCCACGGCCGCCCGATCACCGAAGCCGAGTACTTCGAGCAGCTCACCGGGCTCTCGGGCGCGGAAGGGACGGCAGCATGGCTCGGATCGGACTATCCACGTCTGGCAGAGGTCCTGGAGGAGTGCTGTCGCGCGCTTCCGGGCGCTCGCCGGCGACGGCTCGACGGTGCCACAGACAGCTCGGGAGGCGCTCGCCGCGGCAGCCGCACTCGTGCCGGTGGGCATCGTCACCACAGGCGAGCGGCAGGTGCTCGACGAGGTGCTCGACGCGGCAGGGCTCGCGCACCTCGTCGCGTTCACGGTCACCGCCGAGGACGTGAGCCGGACGAAGCCCGATCCGGAGGGCTACCTGCTGGCTCTGGAGCGGCTCGACGGCGTGGCCGCGGGCGACGTGCTCGTCTTCGAGGACACGCCCGTCGGCGTGCAGGCGGCTCACGCGGCCGGGATGCGCTGCGTCGCCGTGCTCGGCACCGTCCCGCGCGAGCGGCTCGCAGCGGCGGACGAGATCGTGGACGTGCTCGACGCCGTGACCGTCAGGCGCCTGCTCTAGCCGCGCGCAACGTCGTCGCCGTTCTCGGCGTCGCGCTCGCGCAGGAACCGCGTCAGCTCCGCGGCGAGCGTGTCGCCGGACGGCAGAGTCTCGTGCTCCTCGAGATCGAGCTCGTCGGTGCGGCGCTCGAGCTCGGCGACGTACGCAGCGGTCTCCTCGTCGGTGGAGACCGCCTCCGTGACCTGTTCGGCGTAGGCCTCCTCCGCCTCGGCGAGCTCGGCCGTGTCGATCGGGACCGAGAGCAGCTGCGCCAGCCGGTCGCAGAGCGCGCGCGCAGCCCGAGGGCTGGGCGCGAGCGAGACGTAGTGCGGCACGGCCGCCCACAGGCTCGCCGCGGGAACGCCCTCGCTGCGGCACGCATCCTGGAGCACGCCGACGATCCCGGTCGGCCCCTCGTAGCGTGAGTGCTGGAGCCCGAGGCTCTGGACGAGCTCGGGATCGCTCGCCGCGCCGGTGACCGGTGCGGCGCGCGTGTGCGGCACGTCTGCGAGCAGCGACCCGAGCGTGATGACGAGCTCGACGTCGAGGTCGCGCGCGAGGTCGAGCACGAGCTTCGAGAACGTCTTCCAGCGCAGGCTCGGCTCGACCCCCAGCAGCAGCACCACGTCCCGCTCCGTCCCGGGGATGCGAGCGTGGTAGAAGGCGTTCTCGGGCCAGTCGATCCTCCGCGTCTGTCCTTCGTCGAGCGAGACGTGCGGCCTGTTCGCCTGGAAGTCGACGAAGCCCTCCGGATCGATGTCCGCGAACTTCTCCGCATTCCAGACGCGCGCGAGGTAGCCCGCCGCGAGCGTCGCGCCCTGACCACCGTCGTTCCAGCCTCGGAAAGCGGCGATCAGCACCGGCCGCTCGAGCGCGGGGCTTTCGACCATCCGCAACTCGCTCATGACGTCAGTTTACGCGGGGGCCGCCAGAGGGCAGTCACGAGCCCGACCGTCCAGGCCCACACTGCGGCGGCCAGCCCGACGTGGATCAGGACGAGCCACCACGGCAGCTCGATTGCGCCACTGCAGCTCTCCGACGCTCATCTGCACGAGCAGGAGCACGAGCAGGCCCACGGCGCCGGGCCCGAGCACGCCTGCGCGCTCACGGTTGCGGACGAGCCAGGCCAGGAGGAGCAGGAAGCAGAGGCCGAACGCAGCGGTCGCGCGGACGTGGAGGTAGACGGCATCGAGCAGGTTCCAGAAGCGGTCGATTTCGGCGCTGTCCCCTGGGTGAGGGCCCGCGGCGGTCGAGAGCGTGCCGGTGACGACGAGGATCCCGCAGGCCAGCGCGAGCACGAGCCCGACCAGCCGGAGCCACCTCGGCGCCGGCTCCACGCGACCGTGGGCGTTGCCCCAGGCCTCCACCGCGACGACCGTGGCGCTCGCGAGCACGACGAGCGCGAGCAGGAAGTGCGTCGCCACCATCAGCGGGTGCAGATCGAGCCGGATCGTCAGCAGGCCGAGCGGCGCCTGCGCGATCGTGCCGAGGAAGGTAAAGGCGGCGAGCCACGTCACCCAGCGGCCGAGACCCGGCGTGCGGTACGCGAAGATCCAGGCAAGCAGAGAGAGCACGATCGGGAAGAGCGCCATGACGCGGTTGCCGAACTCGATCGTCGAGTGCTCGCCGACGGCGGGGAAGAAAGCGCCCTCGCTGCAGCCGGGCCACGACTGGCACGCGAGCCCCGATCCGGTCAGCCGCACCGCCGCGCCGGTGAGCACGATCACGTAGAGCGAGATCGCGGAGGCGAGCGCCAGCTGCGCGTACCGCGCCGGAGTGACTGCCCTACGCAAGCTGGACGCCCGCGCCCTCGACGACGCGGCCGATGCGCGCGAGGAAGAGCCCCTGGCCCGCGAACGTCTCAGCCAGCACGGCGCCCTTGTCGGCCGGCAGCGCGATCAGGAGCCCGCCGGAGGTTTGGGGATCGTAGGCGAGCGCGAGCAGGTCCTCCGCGACGCCGTCGGCCTCGACATGCGGGCCCGCGAAGTCGCGGTTGCGGGAGTCGCCACCGGTGCGCACTCCGGCCGCGGCGCACTCGAGCGCACCCGGGAAGAGCGGCAGCGCCGCGGCGTCCAGCTCGATCCGGACCCCGCTTCGCTCGGCCATCTCATGCGCGTGGCCGAGCAGGCCGAAGCCGGTCACGTCGGTGACGGCGTGCGGGGAGAACGGGCGCAGCACGTCCGCAGCCTCGCGGCTGAGCGTCGTCATCGCAGTCATGGCAGCCGCGAGACCGTCCTCGTGACGGAGCCCTTCTCGCGCGGCGTGCAGGAGCATGCCCGTCCCGAGCGGCTTCGTCAGGAAGATCGCGTCGCCGGGCCGGGCGCCGCTCTTCGGCCAGAAGCCGTTCGGGTGCACCGTGCCGACGACCGCAAGGCCGTACTTCGGCTCCTCGTCGCGGAGCGTGTGACCACCGGCGAGGATCCCGCCGGCGGCGCGCACCTGCTCGTCGGCCGCGCCGAAGATGGCCGCGAGCGTCTCGTTGGGCAGGCTCTCCGGGAAGGCGGCGATCGAGAGCGCGAGCAGCGGCAGCCCGCCCATCGCGAAGACGTCGTTGAGCGCGTTCGTCGCCGCGATCCGGCCGAAGAGCGCCGGGTCGTCGACGAGCGGCGGGAAGAAGTCGAGCGTGAAGACGAGCGCGCGCTCGTCGTCGAGCTTGTAGACGACCGCGTCGTCCGCGGGCGAGAGGCCGACCAGGAGGTTCTCGGCCTCGGCGGGAACGAAGCCCCGCAGGAGCTCCTCGAGCCTCGCCGCCGAGTACTTCGCGGCACAGCCGCCGCTCGGCGCGAGCGAGGTGAGCTTCACCGACATGCCTGCAAAATACGCTCTGCGTGTTTTCTAGCGCGCCGAAGAGCGGCCAGGAAATACGCAACGGCGGCCGGGGAGCCGCCGTTGCACTCAGGGGAGAGGAGGAGCCTGAGGGTTTGCGCCTCAGGTTCGCCATCCTTTCAGCCACTCCTTTTCAGTTTCTGAGATAGTCGAAACGCGTGGCATCGGCACTCGTCACCGGCGGCTCCTCGGGCATCGGCCTCGCGATCGGGCGGATGCTTCGCGAGGAGGGTTTCGCGGTCACGCTCGCCTCGCGCACCGCCGAGAAGGTCGAGGCGGCGGCCGAGGAGCTGGGTGCGCACGCGATCGCGGCCGACGTCTCCAACCCGGAGGACTGCGCGCGCGTGGTCGCGGAGCACGTCGAGCGGGAAGGCGGGCTCGACGTCCTCGTCAACTCGGCCGGGATCGGTATCGCCGGCCGGGTCGAGGACGCTCAGCTCAAGCACATCGACCGCCAGCTCGCGATCAACGTGCGCGCGATCCTGCTCGTGACGCAGGCGGCGATCCCGCACCTGCGCAAGACGAAGGGCTGGATCGTCAACCTTGCTTCGATCGCGGGCACGCAGCCGGTGCCGATCCTGCCGGTCTACGCGGCGACGAAGGCTGCGGTGATCTCGCTCACGCATTCGCTGAACGCGGACCTCGACGACGACGGGGTCCGGGCGATCGCGATCTGCCCGGGCTTCGTCGACACGCCGATGGCGGAGTTCGCAGGCCTGCCCGGCGACGAGATGATCCAGCCCGAGGACTGCGCCGAGGTGGTGCGCATGTGCCTCCGCCTCAGCCCGCGCGCGCGGGTTCCGCAGGTCGTGATCGAGCGGGTCGGCTCGAGCGGCAAGATCGCCTGAACAGGACCTGTCCTTTCGTCAACCGCGCGACGGGGACAGTCCCCGCCCGTATCGTTGACGGAAGGGCACGTCCCGAAAGGGCGGCGCTACAGGTCGCCCGGCGTGCGCAGGATCCGCCACAGCTCGAAGAGGCCGAGCCCGACCGAGAGAACGAAGCCGACGAGCGCCACGGTCTCGTTCACACGGGCCATCAGCGCCGACGAGATCAACAGCGCCGAGATGATCATGGCGGCCCCGAGCCGGTTCGCGGTCGAGCGGGCGACGTGCTCGAGCTCGTCGAGGCCGGTCGGCTGGATTCCGACCTTGAGTGTGCCCTGCTCGAGCCGGCCGACGAGCTGGCTCACGCGCCGCGGCATGCGGACGAGCGGCTCGAGCTGGGTGTAGGCGAGCGCGACGAGGTTCCCGGGCTCGAGCCGCCGCTCCGTCTCCTGCAGCATCACCTCCAGGCCGTCCTCCTCGAGCAGCTCGATCGGGTCGAGGTCGGGGTCGAGCGCGCGCGCGATCGAGTCGGCCTGCGAGAGCGTCTTGCCCACGAGGGCGAAGCTCGTCGGCAGGCTGATCCCGTGCGCGAGCGCGATCCGCTGCAGGTCGGCGAGCGCTTCGCCGGCGCGAATTCCGGAGAGCGGGCGCCAGTGGTAGCGCGGGAGCTTGCGCCTCAGCTCGTGCTCGAAGCCCGCCTCGTCGGACTGGAGGGTGGTCAGCGAGAGGCCGAGGATCAGATCGGCGACGTCGTCGGCGCGGTTCTGCGCGAGCGCCAGCAAGAGCAGGCCCGAGCGCCCGCCGCGTGTCGTCGTCGAGCCGCCCGAGCAGGCCGAAGTCGAGCAGGCACAGCCGGCCGTCGGGCGTGAGCAGGATGTTGCCGCGGTGCGGATCGGCGTGGTAGACGCCGTGCACCGTGATCTGCTGGACGTAAGCGCGGAAGAGCTCCCGCGCGAGCTCCTGCGCGCGCTCGCCGTCGAGGCCGTGCCGGTCCGTCACCTTCTCGCCCGCGATCCGCTCCTGGACGAGGACGCGCTCGGTCACGTACGGATGGATCACATCCGGCACGACCAGGCACTCGTGCTCGGCCACGAGCCTGGCGATCAACTCCGAGCCGTGCGCCTCCTCGACGAAGTCGAGCTCGGCGGTGAGATGTGCCTCGAGCTCGTCCGCGAGCGCCTGCAACTGGACGAGCCGGGCCGTCTCCGAGTGCCCCTCGGCGAAGGAGGTCAAGGAGCGCAGCAGCTCCAGGTCGAGCGCGACCTGCTCCTCGATCCCCGGCCGCCGCACCTTGACGACGACCTCGCGGCCCGTCCGGAGGAGCGCGCCGTGGACCTGCGCGATCGAGGCGCACGCAAGCGGCTGCTCGTCGAGCCGGGCGAAGGCGTCCAGGCCGATGTCCTCGTCGATGATCCTGCGAGCCTCCGCGAACGGGAACGGCGGCACGTCGTCCACCAGCTCGCCCAGCTCCTCGATGTAGACGTCCGGCAGGAGGTCCGGACGGGAGGAGAGCAGCTGACCGAGCTTCACGAAGGTCGTGCCGAGCTCCTCGAGCGCGAGCCGGAACGCCCTGGCGCCCTCGCGAGTCGCCGGCTTGCCGCCGACGACGCCGACCTCGCCGAGCACGCGCAGCAACCTGCCGCGGCGCGCGACACGGCCGACCTCGAGCGCGCGCCTGAGCTTCAACCCCATCGACTCGGTTTGCCCGGCTGGAAAACGCCGGAAACTAGCCGGAGCAGGTGCTTGCGCACCGACGCGTCGAGCTCTCGAACCGAGACGGTGCCTTCGAACCGGTCGCGCACCTTGCCGTCCGGCCCGACGAGGAAGACCCACGGCTCCGAGGGCAGCTTCCACTGCGTCACCCACTGATTCACGCCCTTGGCGGGATCGTTGTCCTTGTAGATCTCGACGTGGATGAAGCGGATGCCCGAGGCCGGTGTGCTTGCGGCGCACCGCGCTGACGACGTCCACGACCGGGCCGCAGGTGCGGCTCGTGCAGTACTTCGGCGTCGCGAAGACGACGACGAACGGCGCGTGATCGGCCAGCGCGTCGGCGACAGAGCTGCGGTGGAGCTCCGGATCCGGTACGCGCGAGGTCGACAGCTCGTCGAGCGTCGCCGTGGCGAGCGTCGGCGTCTTCGACGCGAGCGCGGCCTCGCCGACGTCGGGCGCGGCCGTCCGCTTCTTGACCTCGACGGTTCCGACCGCTTGGATCTTCCGGCCGCCGACCGGCTCAGCCAGCACCCAGTACTTGCCGGCCTTCTGCAGCGGCAGGTTCGTGACGAAGATCTCCGTGGCGTCGGCCGGAGTCGCCGCCTTCGACGCCGATCTTCTCGGAGCGGGCGGTCGTCTGCGCGAATGGCCGCTCCTTCAGTCCCCGGGAGATCCAGATCCGCGCCTTCGGCCGCGTGACGAGGCGACCTTGGCCGTCGATGACCAGGAACGTGAGCCGCACGCGGCCGGGTGCGAAGTCGGTGGTCCCGGGCGTGATCGCAACGTCCTCGCCGGGCGCACGCCAAAGGGCTTCGAGCGTAGGGGCATCCGGCTCCTCCTTCGCCGAGGAGGAGCCGCCGCAGCCTGCCGCAATGAAGCAGGCAGCTAGACCGAGTAGCCGCGGCGCGAAGCACCGGGCGAGTCTAGCCACGCCGGTGCTAACTGCCGTCGGCCCAGGTGAGGTAGTCGGCGAGCCGCCCGCCCCACGAGGCAAAGACGACTGACGCCGAAAGAACGATGAACAACAGACGAGTCTTCATGTGCCTCCTCCTTTCGCTTCCTAGAACCGCATGTCCTGAAGGGCTTCGGCAGCGTTCCGGTAGAGCCGGGCTGCCTCCGCGTCCTCCCCACGGCGCGCGGCGAGATCGCCGAGGGCGACCCACGCGTTGGCGCGGTGGCTGACCGAGGAGAACTGTTCGAATGTCGCGTCGGCGGCCCGGAAAGACTCCTCCGCCTCGTCGAAGCGGCCGCGCTCGAGCAACGAACGGCCGAGCTCGAGCTGAGCCTGGCCGATCACGTCGAGGAAGTCCTCGCGGCCCTCGACCAGTTGCAGCGCCTGGCGCGCATGCTCGTCGGCGGCTTCCCAGTCGCCGAGCTTGAGATACACCGTCGCGAGCCCGCCCATCGCCTGAGCGGCGTCGCTCTTCGAGTCGACCTCGACGGCGACGGCGAACGACGCCTTCAGCTGCTCGATCGCCTGCTCGGGCTTGCCGAGCAGGAGGCTGAGGCCGCCGAGGTTGTTCAGCAGCCGGCCGACCGTGCGCTCGTCGTCGAGCTCCTGGAAGAGATTCTTGGCCCGCTCGGCGTAGTTGCGCGAGAGCACCCAGTGCCCCGTGCGCTCGGCGACGAGCGACGCCTGGAAGTACGCGTCGGCCATCTTGCGGCGGTCGTCGACGCCCTGCGCGAGCTCGAGCGCGTGCTCGACGTCCTCGCGCGCGGCCTCGAAGTCGCGCTGGCGGCGGTGGCAGCGGGAGCGCCAGTGGTAGATGTCGGAGCGAAGCCCGTCGGAGGGCATGTCCGAGCGCTCCGCGAGAGCGAGCGCTTCGTCGAGGAGCGCGACGGAGGTCGAGATGCTCGAAAGCTTGTAGCGGCAGACACCGAGCCGGAAAACGATCTCGGCGCGGTCGACGTCCGAGAAGACCGACCCCTCGGCGACGACGCGCGCGCTGTTCAGCAGCTCGACAGCCGTTCGGACGTCGCCCTCCTGCATCCGCGCCCAGGCCTCGCCCGAGCGGGTGCGGACGTCGAGCTCGACCGAGTTCGTCGCGGCGACTGCGGCGCGTGCCTCCTCGAAGGCCTCGATCGACTCCTTGTAGCGATAGCTCTTCGAAAGCGCCTCGGCGCGCGCGAGCACCGTTTCGACGCGCCCGCGCTCGTCGGTCGAGACGCCGTTGGACAGGAAAGCGGCGTCGACCTCGAGCCGTTGGGCGAGCCATTCCACCGTCTCCGCGGTCGGGCGCGTCTTACCGCGCTCGATCTGGCTGACGTACTCCTTCGAGAAGCGATCGCCGGCGAGCTCCGTCTGCGTCAGCCCGGCGGCGACGCGCAACAGGCGAAGGCGATCGCCGAGCCGGGCGCCACGTGAAGCGGCAGCGGAAGCAGCGGCGGTCGTCTTGTGGGTGGCGGCGGTGAGCTCGTTCATGGCGGCGGGGAACCTCGGTTCACTGAGTGAAGCGGGAAGTGGAGTGATTCGCGTACCCCTTTGCGGGGATCTTCGGAAACGCGAAGCGCTTGTGCAAGCGGTGAAGTGAAGGTATCACGGAATCACTTGACCGAGCTACTTGACTTTCTCGGACATGGCTCCTACAGTGAAACCAACTTGCACCGCGCCGGACGCCAGGCTCGTGTGCAAGGGCGCGCCACCTAGAAGGCGACCGCCGCAACCGCAGGAGCGTGATCGAGCCGCAGGATCACGAGCCTCGGAGTGTCGCCCTCGTGGCAGCTTGTCTCACCGAATCGTCCCCGGAGCCGCAGCCGGGGACGATTCATTTTTTGGGCGCAATCGTGAATCCGGATCTGCGGAAGCAGATCCGGATTCGCGCCAAGACCCCTGAAGCTGCGTGCGTCGGATTCGGGGCTCATCCACCAACCCCGCCCGCTTGGTTCAGTGGCGATTCGGATCCTTGCATGCTCAGCCCGCCACGCGCAGCTGTCATGCCGCGAGCTCCGCGACCGGGGTCTCCTGGTCCGCTTCCTGGCGCACGAGCGCGAACGCGACGATCGAGCCGGCGAAGGCGATCACCGCCGCCACGAGCAGCGACCGCTCGAATCCCGCCATGAAGCCCTCGATGCCGGGACGGCCGCTCGCCTCGGCGGCGACGATCGCTCCCATCAGCGCGATTCCGACCGACCCGCCGACCTGGCGCATCGCATTCAGCACGGCCGAACCGACGCCCGACTTCTCGACCGGCACGGCGCGCGTGGCGGCCGCCGCGGTCGGCGTCATCGTCAGCGCCATGCCGAGACCGCCGACGAGGAAGCCGGGCAGGAGGTTCCAGAAGGTCGCATCGGTGCCGAGCTGCGAGAGGTAGAGCAGCTGGACGCCGAGCAGCACCATCCCGATCGTCATCAGCCAGCGAGAGCCGAACTGGTCCGACAGCTTCCCTGCCACCGGCGCGACCAGGATGATCAGGATCGTCATCGGCAGGAACGCGGCGCCCGCCTGAACGGCGGAGTAGCCGAGCACGTTCTGCATGTAGAGCGAGACGAAGAAGAAGACGCCGAACATCGCGAGCGCGACGAGCAGCATCGCGATGTTGGCTCCCGCATAGGTGCCGCTGCGGAAGAGGCTCAGGTCGAGCATCGGCGCGCGGCGGCGCCGCTCGATCACGACGAAGGCGGTCAGCGACACGACCGCGACGACGAACGAGCCGACGATCCGGGCCGAGCGTCCAGCCGTAGGTGTTCGCCTCGATCAGGCCGTACGTGAGCGCGAAGAGTCCGAGCGCCGACGTCCCGAGCCCCGGTAGGTCGAGGCTCACGTGCGTGGTGTCCTTCGACTCCGTGATGAACAGGAAGCTCGCCGCGATCGCGACCACGCCGACCGGGATGTTGACGAAGAAGATCCAGTGCCAGCTCAGGTGCTCGGTGAGGAGGCCGCCGACGAGGGGCCCGATCGCGAGCGCGAGCGCCGAGACGCCGGCCCAGATCCCGATCGCCATGCCACGCTCCTTCGGCGGGAAGGTGGCGGCGATGATCGACAGCGTCGCCGGGTTCATCAGCGCCGCTCCCATGCCCTGCACGACGCGCGCCAGCGATCAGCATGTTCCCGGAGTCCGCGAGCCCGCACCAGAGCGAGGCGCCCGTGAAGACGACGATGCCGACCACGAAGATCAGGCGGCGGCCGTAGGCGTCGGCGAGCTTGCCGCCGATCAGCATCAGCGCCGCGAAGCTGAGCGCGTAGCCGGTGACGATCCACTGCAGCTCGGAGAGGTCCGCCCCGATGTCTTCCTGGATCGACGGCAGCGCCACGTTCACGACCGTGTTGTCGAGCATGATCATGAAGAGGCCGAACGAGACGGCGGCGAGCGTCCACCACTTCCGCCGTTCCTCTGAGAAGATTGCGAGCGCCATGAGAATCGCTTCTGCGAACGTTAGCGAGCACTAGGTTAGTGGTTGCTAACCCACTAGTCAAATACGCCTGGACGCCCTCTCCGGAGCAGCTCGGCCGCAGCGAACATCAGCCGGCTCGCTCGCAGCCTCGGGTGCGAGGACTATCCCGCGCTGCACCGGCTCTCGCTCGACGAGCCCGACCGCTTCTGGCGAGCGGTCGCGGCCGATCTCGAGCTCGAGCTGGCCCGTCCGTGGGACCGGGTCCTCGACGACTCGCGCGGGATCGAGTGGACGACCTGGTTCGAGGGAGCGCGGCTGAACGTCGCGACGGCGTGCCTCCACGTGTGGGCCGAGCGCACGCCGGACGCTCCCGCCGCCGTCTTCCGCGGCGAGGACGGCGCCCGGCGCGAATGGACGTTCGCCGAGCTCTCCCGCGAGACGGTCCGGATCGCGGAGGCCCTGCGGGCGCGCGGCGTCGAGGCGGGCGATCGCGTCGCGATCTACCTGCCGATGTCGCCCGAGGCAGCCGCCGCGTCGCACGCGTGCGCGCACATCGGCGCCGTGCAGGTGCCGATCTTCTCCGGCTTCGCCGCGCCGGCGATCGTGCAGCGGCTGCAGGACGCGGAGGCGAAGGCCGTGATCACCGCCGACTACTCGCTCCGCCGCGGCACGCGCATCCCGATGCGCGAGACGGTCGACGAGGCGCGGCGCGAGTCGCCCTCGGTCGAGCACGTCCTGCTCTGGAGGCGCGAGACGATGGAGTGGGATGCGGAGCTCGGGCCGGGAGATCTCCCGGCGCTCGAGGTCGAGGCGGAGCATCCCTACCTGCTCGCGTACACCTCCGGCACGACCGGCAGGCCGAAGGGCGCGCTGCACGTGCACGGCAGCTTCCTGCTCTCGATCGCCCGCGAAGCGGCGTACCAGGCCGATGTCCGCGCCGGCGACCGCGTCCTCTTCTCGACCGACATGGGCTGGATCATGGGCCCGTGGACGGTGGTCGGCGCGGGCGCAGCCGGCGCCTGCGTGATCTACATGGAAGGGGCGCCCGACTGGCCGGCCGACCGGCTCTGGCGGCTCGTCGAGGAGGAGCGCGTGACCATGCTCGGCGTCTCGCCGACCCTGATCCGCGCGCTGATCCCGAAGGGCGAGCCCGACGGCCGACCTCTCCTCGCTGCGCTCGATCACGACCACCGGCGAGCCGTGGAACGCCGGCCCCTACGACTGGCTGAACGAGCACGTCGCCGGCGGCGGCCGGATCCCGATCGTCAACATGCTCGGGCGGCACCGAGGTCGGCGCGTGCTTCCTCTCGGTCGGCCTGCTGGATCCGGCGAAGCCCGTCTCGCTCGGCTTCCCGGCGCTGGGGCAGGCGATGGACGTCTACTCGCCGGAAGGGAAGCCGCTGCGCGGCGAGGTCGGCGAGCTCGTCTGCACGCGCGCGTGGCCGGGGATGACCCGCGGCATCTGGGGCGACGACGAGCGCTACCTGGAGACGTACTGGCGGCGCTTCCCGGGCGTGTGGACGCACGGCGACTGGGCCTCGATCGACGAGGACGGCTACTGGTTCCTGCACGGCCGCTCCGACGACACGCTGAACATCGCCGGCAAGCGGATCGGGCCGGCCGAGCTCGAGTCGGCGGCGCTCGACCATCCTTCGGTCGCGGAGGCGGCGGCGATCGGCGTCCCGCACGAGGTGAAGGGCGAGACGGCGTGGATCTTCTGCGCCCTCAAGCCGGGCGCCGAGGAGGACCCGGACGGGGTCAAGGCGGCGGTGGCGGCCGTGCTCGGGAAGGCGTTCGCCCCCGAGCGCGTTCTCTATCGTCACAGCGCTGCCGAAGACACGGTCGGCCAAGATCGTCCGTCGCGCCGTGCGGGCGAAGGCGCTCGGGAGAGGACCCTGGTGACCTTTCGACCCTCGAGAACCCGGAGGTACTGGAGGAGATCGCGCAAGTGAGCAGGCCCTGAACGACGCAGCCAGGAAGATCCAGCGGATCTATCTGCTGCTCACGCTCGGCAACACGCTCGCCGCCTCCTTCATCTGGGGCATCAACACGCTGTTCCTGCTCGACGCGGGCCTGAGCAACCTGGAGGCGTTCGCGGCCAACGCCTTCTTCACGGCCGGAATGGTGCTCTTCGAGGTGCCGACCGGCGTGATCGCCGACACGAGGGGGAGGCGCGTGTCGTATCTCCTGGGCACGATCACGCTCGCCGGCTCGACGCTCCTCTACTACTTCATGTGGCAGACGTCCGCTCCGTTCTGGGCGTGGGCCGTCGTCTCGATGCTGATCGGGCTCGGCTTCACGTTCTTCTCCGGCGCGGTCGAGGCGTGGCTCGTCGACGCGCTGCACTTCTCCGGGTACGACGGCCAGCTGGAGACCGTGTTCGGCCGCGGGCAGATGGTGGGCGGCGTCGCCATGCTGGGCGGTTCGGTCGCGGGCGGCGTGATCGCGCAGGCGACCTCGCTCGGCGTGCCGTTCCTGCTCCGCGTCGGCGTCCTCTGTCGTGATGTTCGTCGTCGCCTTCGCGGTGATGAAGGATCTCGGCTTCACGCCCGAGCGCAGCCGCCACCCGCTGCGCGACGTGAAGCGGGTCTTCTCCGCCTCGATCGACCATGGCTTGAGGAACCCGCCGGTGCGCTGGGTGATGCTGGCGGCGCCGTTCAGCGCCGGCGTGGGCATCTACGCGTTCTACGCGCTGCAGCCGTACCTGCTCGAGCTCTACGGCGACGAGACAGGCCTACAGCGTCGCCGGGCTGGCGGCGGCGATCGCCGCCGGCGCGCAGATTCTCGGCGGCTACCTGGCGCCGCGGATCCGAGGCCTTTTCGCCCGCCGCACGTCGGCGCTGATCGCCGGCACGGCGGCAAGCGTCCTGCTGCTCGTCGGCCTGGGCCTGACGACAGAGCTTCGCGCTCGCGCTCTTCTTCGCTCGTGCTCTGGGGCCTCGTCTTCGCCGCCGTGATGCCGATCCGCCAGGCGTATCTGAACGGGATGATCCCGTCCGAACAGCGGGCGACGGTCCTCTCGTTCGACTCCCTGATGGGCAACACCGGCGGCGTCGTGATCCAGCCGGCCCTGGGCAGGGCGGCCGATGTCTGGAGCTACGGCACCTCGTACGTGATCGGCGCCGGCATCCAGGCGCTGGCAGTACCGTTCCTGCTCCTCAGCCGCCGCGAGAACTGCTCCGGCGGACACTGTCGCCGCACCCCCCGAGACGCCGGAGGTTCCGAATGCCGCGTAATGCACTCGTCACAGGAGGAGGCCGCGGGATCGGCGCGAGCATCGCCCGCGAGCTTGCAGGCGCCGGCTGGCACGTGACGGTGACCGGTCGCACGAGCGAGCAGGTGGAAGCCGTCGCGGACGAGATCGGCGGCACCGCGGTCGTCGGCGACGTCTCCAAGCGCGAGGACGTCGAACGGATGCTCGAGGCGGCCGGCCCGATCGACCTGCTCGTTGCGAATGCGGGCATCGCGCTCTGGGAGGACACCTGGGAGACCGACCCCGACGAGTGGTGGCACCTCTTCGAGGTGAACGTGCGCGGCGTCTACCTCACCTGCCGGCTCGCGCTGCCCGGGATGATCGAGCGCGGCGGCGGCCGGATCGTGATCACCGGCAGCGGCGCCTCGTACCTGCCCGGCTCGACGTCGGGCGCATACGGCGCGAGCAAGGCCGCAGTCGGGCGCTACGGCGAGGTGCTCGCGCAGCAGGTCGAGCCGCACGGCGTGAAGGTGTTCGTGATCAGCCCCGGGCTCGTCAAGACCGACATGACCGCCCCCTTCGGGGACGATCTGCCGTGGACGCCGCCCGAGCTGGCTCCCCGCCTCGTCCTCGAGCTCGCGTCCGGACGCTTCGACGCGCTCGCCGGCCGTTACATCCACGCCGAGCACGACCCGCCGGACGTGCTCGAGCAGCGGATCGACCGCATCCTCGCCGAGGACCTGAACGCGCTCCGGCTCCGCCGCGAGACTTAGTGTCGATTCGCTTTCGGCGCGATCCAGGTCTGGCGGGCGAGCGCGAGCAGCTCGCCCTCGGCCGAGAAGAGCGCCGTCCCGGCGTGGAGCTTGCGGCCGTCCTCGCCGAGCGGCCAGGCGACGACGACGCATTGCTCGCCTTCCTCGGGCAGGCGCCGGATCTCCGCGTTCATGCGGCCGAGCACGATCTCGCCGCGGCCGGGACCGCCGACCGCCCAGGCGCCCGGGCAGTCGATCGCCGCCCAGACGACCTCCGGCGACACCTCTCGCGCCGTCCACGGTGCGGCGTGGACGTCTCGTCCCGCCACCGGTCCGACGTGGATGCAGAGGCCGTCGTCCGGCCGCACGCCGCAGGTGAAGCACTCGGAGAACTCCTCCGCGCCCATCCGGACGTGCCGGGTGGCCGCGTCCTCCGCCTCCGCGAGCGAGACCGCGCGGGCGGCTCGAGCTCCGGCGCCCGCGCCTCGCGCCTCCGCGACGACGGCCTCGCCGTCGAGCAGGAGCACGCCGCCCGTCCATCGGCGGCGACGTCGAGTGGGCGGTCGAGCGGCGGCGGCAGCCGCAGCGTCACCTCAGCCGGCCCGTCGACGAACGCCGCGAGCCTTCCCGCCGCGTAGCCACCATTCGCAGACCGCAGCGGACCGCGGTAGCGCCGGTCGATCACAATTTCATTTAACACCGGGTGTTTTCGCCTGAGAGTCGCAAACCGCTAGAATCCTCCTGATGCGGCTTGCTCTCGCCCAGATCAACGTCGTCGTCGGCGACCTGGACGGCAACCGCGACCGCATTCTCGCCGGTGTCGCGGACGCGCGCTCGGAGAGCGCCGACCTCGTGCTCTTCCCCGAGCTCGCCGTCACCGGGTATCCGCCCGAGGACCTGCTCTGCGCCCGGCCTTCGTGCGCGCGGCGGAGGAGTCGCTGCGCGAGATCGCGAAGGAGTGCACGGGGCTGACCGCGCTCGTCGGCACGCCCTGGTTCGACCGCGATCTCTTCAACGCCTGCGCCGTCTGCTCCGACGGCGAGGTGAAGGGCCTCTACCGCAAGCGCTACCTGCCGAACTACGGCGTCTTCGACGAGGACCGCTACTTCGCGCCCGGGCGCGAGCTTCTGCTGCTGCGGCTCGGCGACACGCTGGTCGGCCCGACGATCTGCGAGGACGTCTGGCAGCCGGGCCCGCCCGCGACCGACCTCGCCCTCGCCGGTGCCGAGCTGCTCGTCAATCTCTCGGCGTCGCCGTACCACGTCGGCAAGGCGGAGGAACGCGAGGAGATGCTGGTGACCCGCGCGCGCGACAACTCCGCCTACCTCGCGTTCTGCAACCTCGTCGGCGGCCAGGACGAGCTCGTCTTCGACGGCCACTCGGTCGTGCTCGACGACGAAGGCGAGGTGCTGGCGCGGGCGCCGGGCTTCGAGGAGGCGCTGCTCGTCGTCGACCTCGACCCGAGCGAGGCGATCGGCCGCCGGCTGCGCGACGTCCGCCGGCGCTCCCTCGCGCGCGAGCGGGAGGACGAGCAGGAGCCGACGATCGTCGAGCTCGCGGGAGCAAGTGGCTCGGAGCCACAAAGTCTCGGCGGCGACGATCGTCCCCTTCGAGCCGGAGCTCGAGCAGATGCGCCGCGCGCTCGTGCTCGCCCTCCGCGACTACGTGGGCAAGAACGGCTTCGGCGAGATCGTGCTCGGGCTCTCGGGCGGGATCGACTCCGCGCTCGTCGCCGACGCTCGCCAGCGACGCGCTCGGGCCAGAGCGGGTGCACTGCGTCTCGATGCCGTCGCGCTACTCGTCCGAGGGCACACGCTCGGACGCGCGCCGGCTCGCGGAGAGTCTCGGCTGCGACTTCCGCGAGATCGCGATCGAGGCGATCGTCGCCACCTTCCACGAGGCCGCTCGGAGGCACTCGAAGGGCTCGCGGCCGAGAACCTGCAGGCGCGCATCCGCGGGACGATGCTGATGGCGCTCTCGAACACGCACGGCTGGCTCGTGCTCGCGACGGGGAACAAGTCGGAGCTCTCGGTCGGCTACTCGACGCTCTACGGCGACCTCGCCGGCGGCTTCGCGCTGATCAAGGACATCTACAAGACCGACGTCTTCCGGCTCGCGCTGCACCTGAACGAGCGGGCGGAGCGCGAGCTGATTCCGGCCTCGATCATCGAGCGCGCGCCGTCGGCCGAGCTGCGCGACGAGCAGCTCGACGCCGACTCGCTGCCGCCCTATCGCCGAGCTCGACGCGGTGCTCGAGGCGTACGTGGAGCTCGACCGCTCGCGCGACGAGCTGCTCGCGGAGGGGTTCGACCCGGACGTCGTCGACCGGGCGCTCGCCCTGATCGACCGCGCCGAGTACAAGCGCCGCCAGGCGCCGCCGGGCGTGAAGCTGCGGCCGAAGGCCTTCGGCCGCGACCGGCGCACGCCGATCACGAACCGCTGGCGGGGTTGACATTCCAGCTTCCGTAAGTGCATACTTACGGTAAGTGGCGACTAACGGAGTAGTCCTCGATGCCCTCGGCGACGCGACTCGGCGAAGCATCTTCGAGTCGCTGAAGTCGGGGCCCCGCTCGGTCGGCGAGCTCGCCGAAGGGCTTCCGGTGAGCAGGCCGGCCGTCTCTCAGCACCTGCGCGTGCTCAAGGAGGCGGGCCTCGTCAGCGACAGCAAGGACGGCACGCGGCGCCTCTACCGGATCGAGCCGGACGGGCTGCTGCGGGTGCGCGACTACTTCGACGGGTTCTGGGCGGAAGCGCTCGAACGCTTTCGCGAGGCAGCACGAAAGGAGACAGGATGAGCAGCACGTGACGACGGAGGCAATTCGCAAGACCGTGCTCGTGGACTTCGCGCCCGCGGAGGCGTTCGAGCTCTTCACGACGCGAAGGTCGCCTCCTGGTGGCCGGTCGGGACGCACTCGTACGGCGGCGACGCCGTCAAGGACGTCGTGCTCGAGCCCCAGGTCGGCGGCCGGCTCTACGAGGTGACCGACGAGGGCGAGCAGGACTGGGGCCGCGTATCTCGAGTGGGATCCGCCGCACCGGTTCCTGCTCGACTGGCAGATCGGCGAGGCTCGCGGCACCGAGGTCGAGGTGCGCTTCTCGCCCGAGGGCCCGGGCGCGCGCGTCGAGCTCGAGCACCGCGGCTTCAGCTCCGGCGATCCCGCGCGAGCGCTACTCCGACGGCTGGGACGTCGTGCTGGCGACGTTCGTCGAGGCCGGCTCGCGCTAGACGCCGACGTCGACCGGCTCCCCGGGCGGGCCGTCGCGCAGAAGCGCGGCCACCAGCTCGGGGAGCCGCCTCGGCGCGAACAGCTCCTCGCTCGCGGCCAGCTCCTCCGGCGTCCACCAGCTTCATGCCGGTGACGTACTCGGCCGCGAGCTGCTCGGGCGTGAAGCGCGGGCGCAGGCTCGAAGCGGTGCGTCCGGACGAGCACGTACCGCTCGACCTGTCCGTCCCAGTTGCCGTCGAGGAACGGGATGACGTGCTCGCGGGTCCAGATCCACGGCCCGAGCTCGACCTCGTCGAGCCCTGCCTCTTCCGCGAGCTCGCGGACGATCGCCTGCTCGTGCGTCTCGCCGGGATCGAGCCCGCCGCCCGGCGTCGCCCACACGACTGTTGCTCGGGAACTCGAAGCGAACGAGCAAGATCCGGTCGGCCGGGTCGAGCACGACTGCCCGCGCGGCCTGCCGGAGCCTCAGCAGCGACTCCCGGAACGCCCGGAACCAGCGCAGCCGCTCGGCCCACGGCACCGCGGCGTTCGCGGGCGAGGTCGACGGGAAGCACCCAGAGCGCCGTCTCGCCGAGGCGGCGCTCCTGCGCGCCCAGCTCCGCGCGCTCGCCGAACGCGCCGCGGTAGGCCTCCTTGCCGACGAAGCCGATCGCGCGCGGCTGCAGCTCGAGCGCGATCCGCTCCAGCCGCTCGGCCGAGCCGGCGAAGTCGCCGCGCCTGAGGTCGCCCGAGCCGGGCGTCGTCCGGTAGGCGGCGTTGGTGACGCCGATGCCCAGCTGCAGCAGCTCGAACTGCTCGCTCGGGTCGTAGAGCCGCGGCGTGAAGCCGGCCGCATGCAGCAGCCGCCAGAAGTCGTTGCGCGGGTTCGCGAAGTGGGCGTTCGCGGCGGCGGAGAAGCGACCGGGGTTGATCCCGCAGAAGACCGCCGTCAGCCCTGGCGCGAGGACGTCCGGGACGTCGCTCTAGGCTGCTTCAGGTTCTCTGGAGTCGAGCTTGTCTTCGAACAAGGACCGGAGCAGCTCGCCGGAGACGGGCGTCTCGTAGCGGGGGCGTCGCGGCTCGACGCTGAGGACCTTCACGCCGTCCTCTCCCCGCCACCCGTAGCACCGGGCGTAGCACTCGGCCTCGCTCAAGGCTCTGAGCCGTTGCACGATCCTCACCGTACGACGCCGACCGGACGACATCACTCCGCGATCGTGAGGAACGGCTCGAGCCTGCCGACGAGCGTGCGGGCATCGAACGCCTCGGCCGGAGCGAGGACGCCCGCGCCTCGCGCCTCGCCCGGCCAGCAGCGCCTGCGCGCCGCGGACGATCAGCAGGGCGGTCAGGCCGTAGACGTCGCTGCCGGTGAGGACGGCGCGCCCTTCGCCGCCGCGGGCCGCGCGCCTCGGCAACGACGACGAAACCGGCTCTTGCTGCGGGAAGCCTCGGACGGGCCGGAGGGGCCGAAGCGCGAGCCGACCGTGACGAACGGGGCTGCCAGCCGGCCGAACCTTCCGGCCTGCGCCGCGACCGCGGGCGCCCGGATGTAGGAGCGCACGTTGCGAACATCGGTGTGCCGCGGGACGGTGAGCGGCTCGGTCCCGCTCCACTCGACGACGGTGCGCTCGCCGAACGGGAAGCGCACCGTCCGCGTCGTCGCGCCGAAGCGGGACGGCACGAGCCGGCCGCCCTCCCAGGCGACCTGATCCTGGCCCATGACGCGCGCCGATCGTGCGCCGCGTGCCGCGGCTCGTGCCGACGCCCTTGACGGAGTACGCGACGACGATCTCGTCCAGCGGGCCGTCGACCTGCTCGGCAGCGAGTCGCGCGGCCAGGTCGCCTGGGACGTAGTCGAATCCGAATGCGGGCAGGACGAGCCGTCTCGGAAGAATCGAATCCGATCCTGGACGAAACGGACCAAGGCCTGCTCCCCAGTCGTGTCGAGGTAGTGCGCACGCTCGCCCGACAGCGGCCGCGACCGGCGCGAGCCCGAGCTCGAGGAACGGCCCGGCGCAGGACGCGACGACACCGGCACCCCGGAACGCGTCGCGCAGAGCGCTCTCGTCGCGGGCATCGGCGACGCGCACCTCCTCGCCGGCGTTGGCGAGCTCCTCCAGCGCCTCGCGCCGCCGGCCGACGAGCCTCAGCTCGAGTCCGGCGCGGCGCGCCTCGGCGAGCACGAGCCGGCCCGTGTAGCCGGTGACGCCGAGGATCGCGAGCACCATGGCGCGAGTGTAGGTTCCCTCGGTGTCGATCCGCGCAAGATCGTTCTCGTTCGCGGTCTCGGTCGGCCGCGACGGAGCGGCCACGAGCGAGAGGGGCGGCTCGCCGATCCCGGCCGAGGATGCCTGGACGCCCGAGCACCTGCTGCTCGCCGGGTTGGCTCGCTGCACGCTGACGAGTCTCCGCTTCCACGCGCGCCGCGACGGGATCGAGGTCAGCGGCGGCGCCGACGCGAGGGGAGAAGTCGCCGTGCGCGACTCCGACGGCCGCTTCGCCTTCGTCCGGATCGAGGTCGAGCTCGACGTCACGCTCGATCCGGCACCGACATCCGTCCGCGAGCTGATCGCGAAAGCGGAGCGCGACTGCTTCGTCGGCGCGTCGCTGACCGCGAAGCCCGACTACCGCTGGACCGTCAACGGAGAGGAGCTTGGATGAGCACGACGATGCTGGACGTCGAGGCCGTCCGGGCCCGCTACACGGCGCTCGACCGCAGGCTGGCCTTCTTCGACGGGCCGGGCGGCACCCAGTGCCCGGACGAGGTGATCGACGCGATCGCGGGCTACCTGCGCGAGGACAACGCGAACATCGGCGCGCCCTACGAGACGAGCATTCGCACCGTCGAGCTGGTCGAGCGAGCGCATGCGGCCGCCGGCCGCTTCCTGCAGTGCCATCCGGACGAGGTCGCGTTCGGGCCGAGCATGACCTCGCTCAACTTCCTGCTCACTCGCGCGCTCGGACGCACGCTGACAGCCGGGCGACGAGATCCTCTGCACGCGGCTCGACCACGATGCCAACGTCGCCCCATGGCTCGCGCTCGCCGAGGACCTCGGCGTCGTCGTCCGCTTCGCGGGCGTGCACGAGGACCTCTCGCTCGACCTCGACGACCTCGAGTCGCAGCTCTCCGAGCGGACGCGCGTGGTCGCGTTTCCGATCGCGTCGAACGCGGTCGGCACGACTCCGGACGTGGCGCGGGTCGTCGAGCTCGCGCACGGCGCCGGCGCGCTTGCCTGGGCCGACGCCGTGCACTACGGGCCGCACGGCCCGATCGACACCGCCGGCTGGGACGTGGACGTGCTCCTCTGCTCGCCGTACAAGTTCTTCGGGCCGCACATGGGGCTCGCGTTCGGCAAGCGCGACTTCCTCGAGAGCCTGAAGCCCTACAAGGTGCGCCCGGCCGCGGACGACCCGGTCGGACGCCGCTTCGAGCACGGCACGCTGCAGCACGAGCTGCTCGCCGGCTTCGTCGCCGCGGTCGAGTACATCGAGTCGCTCGGCTGGGAGGCGATGACCGCCCACGAGCGCGCCCTCGGGCAGCAGTTCCTCGACGGCCTCCCCGACCCGGTGCAGCTCTACGGGCTCCGCACGATGGAGGGCCGCGTGCCGACGTTCGCGTTCAACCTTCCGGGACGCACGTCCGAGGAGGTCGCGACCGAGCTCGCCGCCCGCGAGATCGCGGTCTGGCACGGCGACTACTACGCGATCGAGATCATGAAGCAGCTGGGGCTGGAGGAAACCGGCGCCGTCCGCGCGGGCTTCGTCCACTACAACACCGCGGACGAGGTCGACCGGCTGCTGACCGCGCTCGACGAGCTGTGCTGACGGTAACGGAGCTGCTGCAGGAGCTGATCCGGTTCGACACGACGAACCCGCCGGGGAACGAGGCGGCGTGCATCGACTTCCTCCGGGCGCAGCTCGACGAGGTGGGGTGCGAGACGGAGACGTACGAGCAGGAGCCCGGCCGGCCGAACCTCGTCAGCCGCCTGGCCGGCGGCGACGCACCGCCGCTCCTGCTCCAGGGGCACGTCGACGTGGTCACGACTGCGCGCCAGGACTGGAGGCACCCGCCGTTTGCGGGCGTGCTCGAGGACGGCTACGTCTGGGGCCGCGGTGCGCTCGACATGAAGGCGGGCGTGGCGATGCTCGTGCACGCCTTCTTGCGGGCGAAGCGTGAGCAGCGTGCAGCTGCCCGGCGACCTCGTGCTGCTCGTCCTCTCCGACGAGGAGGCGGGCGGCAACGTCGGCGCGCGCTACCTCGTGCAGGAGCACCCGGAGCTGTTCGAGGGGATGCGCTACGCGCTGGGCGAGTTCGGCGGCTTCACGCTCCACGTGGGTGGCAAGCGCTTCTACCCGATCCAGGTGGCCGAGAAGCAGATCTGCTGGCTGAAGGCGACGGTGCGCGGGCCCGGCGGCCACGGCGCGATGGTGCACCGCGGCGGGACGGTTGCCCGGCTCGGCCGCTTCCTCTCGGACCTCGACCGGAAGCGGATGCCCGTGCACGTGACGCCGGTCGTGCGGGAGATGGTCGAGGCGATCGCCGCCGAGCTGCCGCGGCACCAGGCGGTGATCATGCGCTCGCTGCTGAAGCCGCGCCTGACCGACCAGGCGCTGCGCCTGCTCGGCACGAGGGGTGCGCAGTTCGAGCCGATGCTGCGCAACACCGTCAACGCGACGATCGTGCGCGGCGGGGCGAAGATCAACGTCGTGCCGAGCGAGATCGAGCTCGAGCTGGACGGTCGTGCGCTCCCGGGCTTCTCGCCCGAGCAGCTGGTCGCAGAGCTCCACGATCTCGCCGGTGACGACATCGAGGTCGAGGTCGTCCGCCACGATCCCGGCCCGCCGGCGCCCGACCTCGGCTTGTTCGAGACGCTCGCCGGGGTGATCCGCGAGCTCGACCCCGAAGGGATCCCGGTGCCGCTGCTCCAGATCGGCGTCACCGACGGACGCTTCTTCTCGCAGGCCGGCGTGCAGACCTACGGCTTCCTGCCGATGCGCCTGCCCGAGGGCTTCGACTTCATGAAGCTGATCCACGCCGCCGACGAGCGGATCCCGGTCGACGCGGTCGAGTTCGGCGCCGAGGCCGTCTGGCGCGCGGTGCAGAGGTTCCATTGAGAGATCCTGGTCCTCGGCGGAACGAAGTTCGTCGGACGAGCGTTCGTCGAGGCGGCCCTGGCGCGCGGGCACGAGCTGACGCTCTTCAATCGCGGCGAGACGAACGCAGACCTCTTTCCGGAGGTGGAGAAGCTGCGAGGAGACCGCGGCGGCGATCTCTCCGCGCTCGCAGGCCAGAGCCTTCGACGCGATCGTCGATCCGTCCGGCTACGTCCCGGCCGTCGTGCGCGCCTCCGCCGAGCTGCTCGGCCACTGCGGCCAGTACCTCTTCGTCTCCAGCGTGTCCGTCTACGCGGACTTCAGCGTGGCGCCCAACGAAGAGAGCCCGGTCGCCGAGCTCGGAGACGGATCGGCCGACGAGCTCGCCGCGGACTACTCCAACTACGGCGCGCTGAAGGCGCTCTGCGAGCAAGCGGTCTGGGACGTCTTCCGGCGAGCGCACCTTGTGCGTGCGGCCCGGATTGATCGTCGGCCCGCACGATCCGACCGGGCGGTTCACCTACTGGGCGCACCGGCTCGAACGCGGCGGGGAGATTCTCGCGCCGGGCCCGCCCGAGCGCCGGGCCCAGTTCATCGACGTCCGCGACCTGGCCGGCTGGATGGTCCAGTGCGTCGAGCGCCGGCTGACGGGAGTCTTCAACGCGACGAGCGAGGGGACTCAGTGGGGTGAGTTGCTCGCCGGCGCGGACGTCACCTGGGTTCCGGACGAGTTCCTCGTCGAGCACGAGGTCGGTGAGTGGATGGAGCTGCCGCTCTGGATCTCCGACCCGGCGTCGGCCGCGATGCACCAGACCGCCGTCGGTCGCGCGATCTCGGCCGGCCTGCGCTTCCGGCCGCTTTCGGAGACGATCGCGGGCGCGGCAGGCGCTCCAGCGGTCGAGGGCGTCGGGCTGACCCCTGAGCGCGAAGCCGAGCTGCTCGCCGCCTGGCATGCCCGCTAAGGACTATTCGGGCACCCCGCTCTCGCAGAAGCTCGGCGCGAAGCCGGGCGTGGGAGTCGTCGTCTACTTCACGACGAGCCGACAGGAGCTCGAGCGGCGCTTCGAGGCCCTGAAGGCCACTCTCGACCCCGCCGACGGGCTCTGGATCGCCTGGCCGAAGAAGGCTTCCGGGATCGAGACGGATCTGACGTTCGACGTCGTGCAGCGGACCGGGCTGGCCGCGGGTGTCGTGGACAACAAGAGCTGTGCGGTCGACGAGCGCTGGCAGGCGCTCCGCTTCGTCTACCGCACCAGTGACCGCTGAGCTTCGGCTCGGACCTGCGCGCGCACGGCGCAGAAGACCTCCACGATCGCCGGGTCGAACTGCTCCCCGGCGCAACGGCGCAGCTCGTCGAGCGCGAGCTCCTCGCTCATCCCGAGCCGGTACGGCCTCGGGCCGATCATCGCGTCGTAGGCGTCGCACACGGCGATGATCCGGGCACCGAGCGGGATCTCCTCGCCGGCCCGGCCGTCCGGATAGCCGCTGCCGTCGAAGCGCTCGTGGCTCGCCCGGACGAGCTTTCCGACTTGAGCGAGCGCCGGCGCGGCGGCGATGATCCGCTCGCCGACGAGAGGATGCTGGCGCACGAACTCCCACTCTTTCGCGTCGAGCGGGCCGGGCTTGGACAGGATCGAGTCCGGGATCGCGACCTTGCCGAGATCGTGCAGCTCGCCGGCCTGCCGGAGCAGGTCGAGCTCGTCGCCTGCCAGACCCATGCGCTCCCCGACGACGGCGACGAGGTCGCCGACCCCGTGCAGGTGGTCGTGCAGTTCGGGCTGACACTCGTGCAGCGCCTGCAGCAGCGCATCGGCGGCCTGGCGCGCCGCGGAGCGGCGGCCGGTCGACTTGCCCGCATAGAGACGCTGGTCGGCGGCGCGGAGGGCGGCCTCGACCGTTTTCAGCTCACCTGTGGCGACGACGCCGCCGTACGAAGCGCCGACATCGAACCCGTCGCCGGATTCGGAGAGCGCCTCGATCGTCGTGGACGCCAGCGGCTCGATGCCCTCGACGCCCAGAGGCGCGATGACGCAAAACTCGTCGCCACCGAGCCGGTAGACCGACCCGGCGTCACCGATCGCCTCGTTGAGCCGGTGTCCGAGCCGCGCGAGCAGTGCGTCTCCGGCCGGATGACCGAAGGCGTCGTTGTAGAGCTTGAAGCCGTCGAGATCGCAGATCAGGACGCCGAGCGGGCGCGCGGGAGTCGCGAGCGGCAGCTGGCGGGCGAGGTCGTCGACCAGCTTCCGGCGGTTGCCGAGGCCGGTGAGCGCATCGGTGAGCGCGTCCTTGCTCGTGCGCACCCAGCGCCGGGCCATCGCGGCCCCGATCAGCACGACACCGAGGAGCGCGAGCGCGATCGGAAGCGAGTTGAACGCCGACCAGGCTCGCGGCGCTGATGCGCGGCGGCCGAGGCAACGACGATCCAGTCGTTCTCGGAGCCCGCGGCCGCGGCGAGCGGCCGGTAGACGGCACGGATGCTCCCGAGATTGCGAGCGCCGTCCTCGGTCACGCCGGCGAGCTCACGGAAACGCGTGTCGCCGGGAACCCCGAGCTCGGAGCCTGTCTGCTGCGGCGAGCGGCTGCCCAGCACGACTGCGCCGGTGCGTGCGTCGAGAACGGTGATCTCGAAGCGGCTGTCCGAAACGCCGAGCGCGCGCCGAAGGCTCTCGACCCGCTGCTCGACGTGGACGAGCGCGGAGCCGAAGCGACGCGGCACCTGCGTGGAATAGGACACGACCCACTCGCCCGCGGTGCGCGAGATGTGCGGACGCGACTGGTGCACATGGCCCGCGCCGAGTGCGAGCGCGGGCCGGAAGAAGGCGTCGCGCGAGACGTCTTCGGTGAGTACGTGCGGCGCCTCGCGGCTGCCGCGAACGACGCGGGCGTTCTCGGCGCCGCCGCCGTCGATGAACGACGCCTGGACGATGCTCTCGCGGTAGAGGCTGGAGAGGTAGAGGAGCGCGCCGTTGACGCGGTCCATCGTGCGACCCCCGGCGACGATCTTGGCGTACCGGTCGCCGCTCGCGCGGTAGAAGTCCCGAAAGGCCGGGTTGTGAGACGTGATCAGAACGGTCGCGCGCGTCTCCGAGACGCTGTCGCTCACCCGCGCGGCCGCGGCGCCCGCTTCGCTCTCCAGCCCGTCGTCCTGCTCGAGCTGGGCCTGGTCGCTCTGCTTGAGAACCATCACGCCCAGCCCGAGCGGCACGAGCGCGATCGCGATGATCAGAAGCACGAGCTTGAGAGATTTCACGCAGCCGTAGTCGGCCGCGAACTAGTCCAATTGAGTCATGCGTACGAGTCGCGGGCGCGCTTCCAGCGCGGGTCGTCCCAGCGGATCAGGTCGGGATCGACGCCCCGCGCCTCGGCCAGGTCGATCGTGAGCAGCTGGAACGGCACGATGTCGACGACCGGGTGCCGCGTCGGCACGAGCGTGACGTCGCAACCCAGCTCGCGAAGCGCCCCGACTGCATCGGCGGCGCGCGCGGTCGCACGACCTTCTCCCTCGAGCACGAAGCAGCGGACGGTCTCGTCGACGGCGGCGAGGTGCCCGTGCAGGAGCTCCTCGAGCCGGTGCGACTCGGCGGCGACATAGGCGCCCTCGCGCAGCTTCAGGGCCGCCTCCTGAGCCGTTGGCCAGTCGCGCCCGGCACCGGCGAACAGCCAGCGCTCGTGCGCGGAGACCGGCAGTCGCTCACCGGCGAGCTGCTCGGCCACGGCCGCCGGCAGCCACGAGACGTCCTCGCCCCGGAGCGCCGCGAGCGTCGCGACCGCGCAGGTGTAGCTGCCGGTATGGCAGTAGCTCTCCTCGACCTCCGGCGTCGCGAGGAGGACGACGTCGCAGAGCGCCGCGATCGGACCTTCCGGCTTCGCGGTCACGAGCCACTTCGGGCCGGCGAACGCCTGTGCAGCCTCGAGCGTCACCGGCGTCTCGCCCTCGTGGCTGACGAGCACGAGCACGTCCACCTCGGGCGGATCGAGCACGAACTCGAGCGCGTCGATCCCGTTGCCGGAGGTCTGCGCCGCGTGGTAGGAGGTGCCGCAGCCGACGACGGCGACCCGGCCCTCGGGCAGGCGGCGTCCGGCGGGGACCTGCGCCAGCCACTCGGGTTGGGCGGCGACCGCCGCCCTCATCTTCTCGCCTGCCACGGAACCCTCTATACCATGCGGCCCCGTGGGGGTCTTCGAGCGCTTCTCGCTGGAGAACGGCCTGCGCGTCCTGACCGCGCCGATGCCGCACGCGCAATCGGTCTCGTGCTTCGTCATGCTCGCCGCCGGCTCGCGGTACGAGACGGCCGACACGAACGGGATCGCGCACTTCGCCGAGCACATGTTCTTCAAGGGCACCGACAGGCGGCCGACCGCGCGCGACATCGCCGGCGAGATCGATGCGATCGGCGGCGAGTTCAATGCCTTCACCGGCAAGGAGTACACGGGCTACTACGTCCGCTGCGCCGCCGAGACGCGTGACACGGCGCTCGACGTGCTCGTCGACATGCTCCGCAACTCCCGCTTCGACGCCGAGGAGATCGAGCGCGAGAAGGGCGTGATCATCGAGGAGATGAACATGTACTTCGACACGCCGCGTGACTTCATCGGCGGCGTCTACGAGTCGCTCCTGTACGGCGACCAGCCGCTCGGCTGGGACATCATCGGCCGCAAGGAGACGGTCCGCGGCGCGAGCCGCGAGTCGTTCACCGACTACACCGACAAGTGGTACCGGCCGGATCGCATGGTCGTCGGCGTCGGCGGTCAGCTCGGCGACGGGCTGAAGGAGCGGCTCGAGGAGCTGCTCGGAAACATGGAGCCGCGCGAGACCGGCTCGCCCGCACCCGTGGCCTTGAATGGCAACGGCTCGCGCGTGAAGGTGCACACGAAGGCAGTCCGATCAGGCGCACCTCGTCCTCGGCGTCCGCAGCCGGCCAATGGTCGACCCCGACCGGTACGTGCTCCAGATCCTCGCGACGGTCCTCGGCGGCGGCATGTCGTCGCGCCTCTTCACCGAGGTGCGCGAGCGGCGCGGGCTCGCCTACTACGTCTTCAGCACGAATCACGCCTACACGGACGCGGGCTCGCTCTACGCGCAGTCAGGCGTCGACATCAACCGAATCGACGACGCGGTGACGACCATCGTGGAGCAGTTCAAGCTGCTCGCCGACGAAATGCGTCCCCGCCGACGAGCTCGAGAAGGCGCGCAACTTCTCCAAGGGGCGGTTCGTGCTCCAGCTCGAGAGCCCGCACGGCACGATCATGTTCGGCCTCCGCCGCGAGGTGCTCGAGGGACGGGCGGAGGAGCCGCAGGCTGTCCTCGACGCGCTCGATGCCGTCACCGCCGAGGACGTGCAGCGCGTCGCCAAGGAGATCCTCGACTCCGGCTTCCACCTCGCCGTGATCGGCCCGTTCGACGACGCGGAGCGGTTCGAGAAGCTGCTCGGCTGATTCGGAGCTGTCCTTCCGTCAAGCGCGCTTGCGGGGACTGTCCCCGTCCGTTTCGTTGACGGAAAGACAGGTGATGCCGGGTTCCTAGCGGCCCGTCGTCGAGAAGTGCTGGTAGTCGCCGAACGAGGCGCCCCACTTCCAGCCCACCGACGCGAACGCCCGCACGAGGACGCCGTCCGCGACGGCCATGCCCTGCCGGTACGCGGCTGCGGTCGACGTACGCGCGTCCGGCCGGCGGCGAGACGGTCGAGCCCTGCACGTACGGGTTCTCGACCGGGTTGACGTCGATCGCCTCGCCGTAGGCGTGCATCGACCAGCGCGAGGTGCCGCCGACGAAGCGGCAGTTGAAGCCGGAGGTGTTGTCGGCGGCCATCGAGGCGTCGTCGCTGCCGCGGTAGGCGGACACCGGCTGCAGGCCGCCGGATCGGGAAGCGGGCCGTCCAGAGTTGCCGGAAGACCGTCAGACGATCGTCCGGCGCAACCCGGCGGGCGACGACGATCGAGCCCTTCGTGCGGCTTGCCGTCGAAGCCCCAGTAGCGAGACGCGGAGCGACGCGCAGCTGCGAGGGCCCGACCGGGCAACCCGGCACGGTAGGAATGGCGCAGGTCGTCCCAGCGCACCGGCTCGACCTTCGCGCTGAACTCGGTGCGGCTTCCGTGGCCGCCGAGGCACCGCCGAGCGAGGACACCGGCGAGCACGAGCACGCGATTCGCATCGATCCAGCGTAACCTCGACCCGTGCTCGCTCTGACCCTGCTCGTAGCCGCGGCGACGGCGGCGTGCCCGCAGAACCTGGCGAACGGCCTCGAGACGCCGGCCACCGCGAGGCAGCTGCTCACGGTCGAGGCGAAGGTCGCACGGACGACGTACGCGACCCTCCGCACCTGGCGGCGCGACGGCACCTGCTGGGTCGCCGCCGCCGGCCCGTACACCGCGCGCCTCGGGCGCAACGGGCTCTCCTCGAACCGGCGCGAGGGAGACGGCACGACGCCGACCGGGACGTACCGGATCGGCCGCACGATGTACGGCAACGAGGCGAATCCCGGCGTCAGGTTCGCCTACCGGCGGCTGCGCTGCGGCGACTGGTGGGACGAGGATCCGTCGTCCCCGACCTACAACACCTTCCAGCACGTCCGCTGTGGCACGACGCCTCCCTTCGGCGGCGCGAGCGAGGGGATGTGGCAGCAGCCCCGGCCCTATCCGTTCCTGGCGGTGATCGAGTACAACACGCACCCCGCCGTCCCGGGCCGCGGCTCCGGGATCTTCCTCCACGCCCAGACCGGCGGCCCGACGATCGGCTGCGTCAGCCTGCGGCAAGGCCGAGCTTCGCGCGGTGCTCCGCTGGCTCCGCCCGGCGACGCGCCCGTGATCGCGATCGGGACGAGCGAACAGCTACGCAGCTGAGCGTCAAAGCTGCAGCGGGAACGCTTCTCTTCCTGGTGCTCGTGCCGGGCACCGTCGCCGGCCTGATCCCGTGGCTGCTCACGGGCTGGGAGGTCCGGACACGCTCTGGCCACCGATCCGCGTCGTGGGCGTTCTGCTGCTCGCCGCAGGCGCGGCGGTCCTCCTCCACGCGTTTCTCCGGTTCGTCGTCGAAGGCGTCGGCACGCCGGCTCCGATCGCGCCCACGAAGCACCTCGTCGTCGGCGGCCTCTACCGCTACGTTCGCAACCCGATGTACCTCGCGGTCGCGGCGACGATCGTGGGACAGGCGCTCGCACTCGGCCAACTCGTGCTGCTTGTGTACGCCGCGGTATTCGCCGTCACCGTCTACACCTTCGTACGAACGTACGAGGAGCCCACGCTGCGCCGGCAATTCGGCGAGCAGTACGAGGAGTACCGGCGCGCGGTGCCGGGCTGGTGGCCCCGGCGCACGCCCTGGTCGGCGCGCTGATCAGCCGGCGAGCACGCGGAGCGCGGCGGCGCACGAGTGCGCAGCTGGCGGCTAGACGAGCGCAGCCTCGACGCGCTACGGTCAGGCCATGCCCAATCGGGAGTTCGCCGAGCTCCAGCAGCGGCTGCGCGCACTGTGGCCGTCGGTCACGTTGCGCTCGATCGGCGACGTCGAGCGGACGGTCGTCGTCGTCCACTCGATCAGCATGGACGTCCCCGACCAGCTGATCCCGGTCTTCCCGGCGTACGAGGAGCGCTTCCTCTGCCTCGTGCTGAGCCTGCTCCGCTCGCGTAACTCCCGCGTCGTCTACGTCACGTCGCAGCCGATCCTGCCGCGGCTCATCGACTACTACTTCGGCCTCGTCCCCGAGCTGGACACGCCGGAGGCACGCAGCCGCTTCTCGGTCGTCTCGCTCGTCGACTCGCGCAACCTGCCGCTGACGAAGAAGCTGCTCGCCCGGCCCGGGCGCGATCGAGCGGATCCGCGCGCTCGTCGCCGAGCCGGAGCTCGCGTTCCTCCTGCCGTTCGCCACCTCTCGCGGACGAGGTCGAGCTCGCCGTGCGCCTCGGCATCCCGCTCTACGGCGCCGACCCGGCGCTCGAGTGGCTCGGAACGAAGACGGGCAGCCGGCGTGTCTTCGCCGAGGAAGGGGTGCCGCACGCGCGCGGCTTCGACGTCGCGCGGCGAACGAGACGTGCTCGACGCCCTGCGCGAGCTGCGGAGCGCGACGGCGCATCCTCAAGCTCGACCGCGGCGTCAGTGGCCTCGGCAACGCACTCGGTCGACGTGCCGCCGCGCGCTGGCCGACGGCGCGCTGCGGCGAGCGCTCTCGCTGGAGGACACCGAAGCGGACGTCGCCGACTACCTGGCCGCGCTCGCCGACCAGGGCGGGATCGTCGAGGAGCGGATCGAGGGCGACGACTTTCGCAGCCCGAGCGCGCAGCTCCGCATCAGCCCTTCCGGCCAGGTCGACATCCTCTCCACGCACGACCAGGTCCTCGGAGGGCCACACGGCCAGACGTACTTCGGCTGCCGTTTCCCCGCCGACCCGGAGTACGCGCCGCGGATCGCTGTCGAAGCGCTCAAGGTCGGACGCCGGCTGGCGCGCGAAGGGGCGATCGGGCGCTGTGCGGTCGACTTCGTCGCCGTCCGGCGGGACGGCGGCTGGGACCCGTACGCGATCGAGATCAACCTCCGCTGCGGCGGTACGACGCATCCCTTCATGGCGATCTCGACGCTCACGGACGGGATCTACGACCCGCTGGCGGGCGAGTTCCGCACGCGGCTCGGCGACATCAAGCACTACGTCGCGACCGACCACCTCGACGCGCCGGCGTATCAGGCGCTGACGCCTGACGACCTGCTCGACGTGGTCGCCGAGCGCTCTCTCGGCTGGGACGCGGAGCGGGAGACCGGCGTCGCGCTGCACATGGTCAGTGCGCTCGCCGTCGCCGGACGGATCGGGCTGACTGCGATCGGCGACTCGCCCTCGGAGGCCAGCGCGCTCTACCAGGAGCTGAAGCAGACGCTCGACAACGTCGCAGCGAAAGCTGCAGGACTCAGCGCACCAGACCCGCAGCCTGCAAGACGCGGCGTCCCAGCTGCTTCGCCTCACGGTAGGTAACGCCCGGGCGGTAGAGCTCGACGACGACGATCGTCGCGCGGCCGCCGTCATAGACGATCGTCGCGGTCGTGCGCGTGTCGGAGAGCCAGCCGTTCTTCTCGGCGACGGTCGCGCCGGGGAGCCACGGCCGGAGCAGCCCAGCGTTGTCTCCGACCGCCTGCGCCGACGCGAGCACCCGCAAGGCGACGATCGCCTGCCGGCGCGAGAAACCGAGCAGGCGCAACGCCCTCGTGTTCCCGTGCGCGCCCGCGTGCAGGCGGTAGAGCGCGCGGCCCAGGTCGCGTGCCGTCGTCACGCGCGTGTGCGGCCCCGGAGGACGCCACGCAGTCGTCGCACGGTACGGCCCCGGATACGTGCTCGACGTCATCCCGAGCCGTCGCAGCCCGTCTCCGATCGCGGCGTAGCCGAGGCTCGGCCGGCGATCCTGTTCGCGGCGAGGTTCGACGACCAGAAGCCGATCTGGCGGAGGTCGTACCACCAGCGACTGCGCTCCGGGCGCGGCGAGGCGCGCAGGCCGGCGGCGAGCGCGCCGAGCTTGACCGTCGAGGCGGCCGCGAAGCGCGTGTCCTCCTGGAAGCCCGCGTACCGCCCGGAGCCGAGCTCGTGGATCCAGACGCCGACGGCGCCATTCGTCCGAGCGGCCACGGCCGCGAGGCGGCGCGCAAGCGTCGGTGTCCGGGCGCCGCAGGCCGTAGCCGGGGCCGACCCCCGGAAGCGGTGCGAGCGGCCACACGCTGCGGAAGCCGTCGGCGCGATCGAGCGCCTCGGCGCGCGCCACCTGGTCCCGGCCGCGCGCGAGCAGGTCGGCGCGGAGCTCCCGCTTGGCCGCGCTGACGCGGCCGGCGGCCAGCACAGCCTCGACGAGGTTGCGTCCCGCCTCGTAGCGGGCCTGAACGCCGTCGGGTGTGTTCGCGTAGCCGGACTGCGCCGCGGGCAGATAGCGCTGCTGCGCGGCGAGCAGAGCACCGTCGCTCGCGCTGGCAGAAGCGGGCGCGAGCAGCGCGAGCAGGATCGCCAGCCGCCGCATGCGCACGTTGTACCGTCACGGCCGTGAAGCCGCTGACGCTGCGCGACTTGAACCGCGCCACGCTCGCGCGCCAGCTCCTGCTCGACCGCGTCGAGCTCGACGTCCCGACCGCGGTGCACCGCCTCGGCGCGCTCCAGGGCCAGCGTCCGCGCGCGCCGTACGTGGCGCTCGCGGCGCGGCTCGAGGGCTTCGAGCGGGAGGACCTGAGCCGCGCTCTGCACGACCGCACCGTCGTTCGTGCGACCCTCATGCGCGAGACGCTGCACCTCGTCACGGCGGAGGACTATCCGCACGACGCGGTCGCGATGGCGACGTACTTCCGCACGCTGCGGCCGAACCACCTCCCCGACGGCGTCGACATGAAGCGCGTCGTCGAGCTCGCCGGCCATGCAGCCGAAGCGCTCGCCGAGCCGCTCGAGGCGACCGCGCTGCGGCCGATCCTCGCGGAGCTGGAGCAGGAGATGGCGGACGACCGGGTCTGGCGCCGCGTCCGCACCAATGCGCCGATCCTGCACGTGCCCGGCGACGAGCCGCACGCGTTCGGGCAGCGCAACCGCTTCGTCGCGGCGGCAGCCTGGCTCGGAACGCTCGAGGCCGAGGAGGCCGAGGGCGTGACCCGGCTCGCGCGCCGCTACTTCGCCGCGTTCGGGCCCGCGAGCCGCGCCGACCTCGCGGCCTTCACCGGGCTCGCGGTCGCGACGCTCACCCCCGCGCTCGACGCGCTCGAGCCGGAGCTCGAGCGGCTGACGGACGAGCGCGGCCGCGAGCTCTACGACCTCCGCGGCGCACCCCGCCCGCCGGCCGAGACGCCCGCGCCGCTGCGGCTGCTCGGCGAGTGGGACAACGTCCTCCTCGCCCACGCCGACCGGAGGCGCATGTTCGACGACGAGACCCGCCGCCGCGTGATCCGCGACAACGGCGACGTCCAGCCGACGATCCTGCTCGACGGCGTCGTCGCCGGCAGGTGGTGGTGGCGGCGGCTGAAGAACGTCGCGACGCTGGAGGCAACGCCGTTCGTCAAGCTGACGAAGGCTGCGAAGGCCGACGCTGGAGCGGGAGGCGGAGATCGCCTCCGCCGTCCTCGAGCCGGCTGCGACCCGCTTCGAGGTCGAATACGTAGGCTGAAGCCGCATGGCCGCCGTCGCAGCCGAAGGGCTCGTCAAGATCTACCGCTCCCGCAGAAACGAGGTGCGCGCTCTCGACGGCGTCGACCTCGACTGGACGAGCCGACCACCGGTTTCGATCCCCGCGGCCGCCTCGGGATGTGGGACGTGATCCGGACGCCGGTGCGTGAGGGCTCGATCGACCGCTAGCTCACGACCCGATAGGTGAGGTGCGTGACGCCGGGCGCCTTGACCACGCCGGTGCACTCGAGCCCGACCTTCGCGTCCTCGAGGTTGTCGAACAGCCGGGCGCCGGCTCCGAGGAGGACGGGACGACGTGGAGCTCCAGCTCGTCGATCAGCCCAGCCTTCAGATACTGCTGGGCTATGTTCGCGCCACCGGCGAGGGCGACGTCCTTGCCACCGGCTGCTTCCCGCGCCTGCTCGAGCGCGGACTCGATCCCGTCGGTGACGAAGGTGTACGTAGTGCCTCCTTCCTTGGCGACCGGCTCGCGGGAGTGGTGGGTGACGATGAAGACCGGCATGTGGAACGGCGGCTCGTCTCCCCACCAGCCGTCCCAGGGCTCCTCGCCCCAGGGACCCTCGCCGCCGAACATGTTCCTGCCCATCACCGTCGCGCCGACGTTCTCGAGCGACGCCTCGACGACCGCGGAGGAAGCGTTGACCTCGCCGCCCTCATAGCCGTGGGGCTTGCGCCACGCCTCCAGCCCGATGACCCAGTCGTGGAGCTGCTCGCCGCCCTCGCCGAGCGGGTTCTCCACGCTCTGGTTGGGCCCGGCGATGAAGCCGTCCAATGACATCGAGATGTTGAATCTCAGCCTCGCCACGGTGCCTCCTTGATAGTCATTCCAGCAAGAAGACCGCGCAGCTCGGTCGAACTCATCGGCGCCACCGGTTTCAGCTGCCCGTCTCATCCTCGAGCAGGGCGGCCATGGCGGCGCTGCCGCGCTCGATCGCCGGCCGCAGCTCGGGATTCGGGTGGAACACGGTGCTGTCGTAGTCGTCCGGGAAGCTCACCGCGAAGGTGCAGGTCGAGAGCCAGGAAGCGGGGGTAGTAGCCGCCACCCATGCAGAAGATCGCGTCGTACATCTCACCGCCGATCTCGTGCGAGTCGAGGGTCGTAGCGTGTTCCAGCTCGAGCGTCGTCGTGCCGTCGTCGGCTCCCGGGCAGGCGCAGCTCGATCTCGTCCACTCCGCCGCCGAGCGAGAGCTTGAGCAGATGCGGCGCCTCGCACGCGAGGATCGTGCCGGACCCGATGTTGACCTGAGCGAAGGTGCCGCCCGGGCGCAGATCGCCCGTGACGGGTGTGTACCAGCGCCGTAGCCGGTCGGGATTGGTGCAGGCATCCCACAGATCCTCGATCGTCGTCTCGTAGGTGCGCGTAAACACTGCGACCCTGGCGTCTCCGGCGGGAATAGGCCGGTGTCGCAGCTCAGGGTCGGGCTCGTGATACGTCATCATCTCCGTCGTCATCTCTTGCCGCCTTTCATGTCCGGTTTGACGAGGCTGCTCGTGTGCGCTTGCCGCGTGCGACTTCGGTGCCGAGGGCATCGAGCCGCTGGTTCCAGAAGCGTCGATACGGCCGCAGCGACTCATCGACCTGCTGCAGCGGAGACGCGTCGACCGCATACAGCCGCCGGGCGCCTGACGCTCGCACCGTCGCGAAGCCGTGCTCTCGCAGCACACGGAGGTGCTGGGAGACCGCCGGCTGCGAGATGCCGAACTCGCGCTGGATCACGGCGCCGATCTCGCCCGCGGCCTGCTCGCCCTCGGCGAGCAGCTCGAGGACGCGTCGCCGCACAGGATCGCCGAGGATGTCGAACGCGTGCATGGCGGCAAGCATATCATGCGATGCTTATATAAGCACGTGTTTATATCCAGGCTAGGCCCGGTCGCTTCTCTCGGTTCAGCCGAACGAGATCGGCCGCGTCGGGCAACAGAGCCAGTGAAGAGGAGTAGTGTCCTCGCGTCAATCGAGGAGGCCCTGTGGCGATCGCACGGATCATCGAAACGAAAATCACGCCTGAGGAGTACGAACAGATGAGGGAACGTCTGGGAATGGGCGACGCGCCTCCCCCTGGTGGGCAATTCCACGTAGCCGCACTCGGCGAAGACGGGAAGATCCGCTCGTCGAAGTCTGGGACTCGCTCGATCAAGCCGAGGCGTGGGGCGAGAAGGTCGCAGCTGCTCGCGAGGAAGCAGGCTTTGGCGGGCGCCCGCCGTCGATCGAATACCTCGAAGTCCACCGCATCGTCCAGCGGTAGCTAGTTCGGCGCGAGTGACTGGGGCTGCTCGCAGCCAAACCTTCGCCTGGGCCAGGTGTGTTCGGGAATGTGATCCGACTCCGTGCGCATCCACGCCGTGGCTGGTGGAGAAATGAGCCCGGTGACGGATCGCTCGCGTGATCGAGTGTTTCGCGAAGGAACGCCTGAGCGGGCGTTGTTACACGTTGGGCGTGATGCCGCCGTCGATGCGGATCGTGGTCCCCGTAATCGTGCCGGCGCGTTCGCTTGCAAGGAATGCGACCAGGTCGCCGACTTCCTCTGGTGTCGTAAACCGCCGATCGGTATCTCGACGATCGCCTCGTCGACGACCTTCTGGGGATCCGATCCGGTACGCGCCGCGACGGTCGCCGCGACACCCTCGGGGCCGAGCCACAACGGCGTGCTGACCGGCCCCGGAGCGACACCGACAACGTGGGACCCCCTGGCGTGCGAACTCGAGCGAGAGCCCGACCGTGAGGTTGTTCATCGCGGCCTTGCCCGCACTGTACGAGTAGATCAATGGGCCGGGAAGATGACCGTTTACGCTCGAGATGTTGACGACCACACCGCCACTCTGGACCAGGTGTGGGAGCGCTGCACGGGTGGTGCGAATCGCGGTCATCAGGTTCAACTCGAAAAACTCCGCCCACTGCGCGTCGGACTCGTCGGCGAAGCTCGCGAGAGACGCCCGCTCCCCACATTGTTGACAACGACGTCCAGAGATCCCAGCCGCACGACCGTCTCCTCGACCGCGCGTTCGGCGGCGCCGGGCCCGGTCATGTCCAACTGGAGATGGGTGAGACCGTCGACGTCCGGCCCGGCGGATCGGCTCGTCCCCAGCACACGGGCGCCCTCGGCAGCAGCGAGGTCGCGCAAGCGAGTCCGATCCCCGACTCAACGGTGATCAGCGCGACCTTGCCCTCCAGACCGAGATCCACCAACCCACTCTAAACGACTCCGGGCCACGGATCAGCGCGGGCGCGGCCGCCGGGCCAGCGCAGCTGTCCCGAGCCGCTAACCGGAGGGGATGGTTCGGGACCACTCTCGGGCTGCCGGACATGGGTGTGGAGAGCTGCTTGGTCTCTCAAATGAAACAAGGCGGTCCGGCAACCCGAGATTGACTCGCGTGCGCAAGGGCCTCCATTGAGAATGAGGGTTCCTAGCGCGTCTGATGGGGCGGGGCGTAAGACCGCGATGATGTGGCCCGACGGAGGGTCTGCAACACCAACTCTCCGCCAGCGAATCGCTGCATAGCCGTATCAGTCAGACCTAGAGACGAGCAGTTCGCGCCGAACCATCGTACGCGCCGCCAAGGCTTTCGGCTTCGCAACGCTGATCGCGGGGAGCCGGCATCGCACGTCGACACGGTAGGAGAAGTGGTTCATGCCTGGAGCGTAAGTCAGAGACTTAACGAACGTGTGTCCAGCGTGAGCACCGCTCCGTGGCCGAGAGTGCTCTCGCCTGATAGCCCTGCATTCGCGCTACTCGGCCTCGATATAGGTCCAGACGGCGCGGAAGGACGGCTCGGTGAAGACGCGCTCGACGCTCTCCCGCAGGAGCCGCAGGCGGTCGCCGACGGCGTCCGACGTCGGCGGCTCGCCCTCGATCCGCTCGGAGCCGCCGACCCAGCCGAGCACGCCTTCGTGGTAGGCGCCGAGGAACTCGATCCAATCGCTCACGCTCGGCGTCGATCGACCCGTGCTCGACGCCGCGGATCCGGAAGCCCGCACTCTCGAACGCGGAGAGGTAGTGGTCGAGCGGCCGGACCGGCAGGAAGAACTTCCGGCGCAGCTCCGCGTAGCGCTCTCGCCGCGCCGCGTCCTCGAGGCCGGCGCGGTAGGACTCGTAGCGGTCGTCGGTACGGACGATCTCCGCGGCCGCGGCGTCGATCGCCTCGACCGTCTCGTCGATGATCCAGACTCCCTCGGCGAGGTCCGGCACGCCGATGTTCCCGGACTGGACGAACGCCCGGCCGCCCGGGTGCAGCACCTGCTTCCACGAGCGCAGCGTGTCCTCGAGGTCGTAGTAGAGGTGGATCGCGTTCGTCGATGCGATCGACGTCGACGCCTCGCTCGAGCAGCGGCGCCTCGACGACCTCCTGGATCGTCTGCAACCGCCGCTCGTCCTTGAGGTATCGAGAGCAGCCTGAAGGCGACGCGCTCGTCGCCACCGAGCTTGTCGAGCGCGACGCGAAGGAACTTCGGCGACGCGTCGACGATCAGGATCCCGACCTCCGCGCCGGCAAGCCGGGTGAGCAGCCGCTCGGCGAGGATCCCCGTGCCGCCGGAGTAGTCGAGCAGGATGTCGCCTGCTTCGAGCTCTTCGGCCAGGCGCTCGATGGTCGGGTCGAGGTTCCGGTACCAGCCGTGATCCTGGACGGTGTCGTACGTGAGCGCCAGCGTCTCCGCCCGCTGCCCGATCCAGTCGTCGTCCGGGACGCGCTGAGCCGGCCGGCCAGATCGCCGGCACAGGAGGGTTTGCCGAGATAGTGGCTGAGCCGCCCGGCGACGAGCACCATTCCGCCAGACTCGCCAGCGTCCGAGGCGTCGCGGCGGCGCGGTCGGCGATCTCGCTGACGACCGTCGGGTCGGCGAGCGTCGTCGTGTCGCCGAGCGGGCGGTTCTCGGCCACGTCGCGCAGGAGGCGGCGCATGATCTTGCCGGAGCGCGTCTTCGGGAGCTCGGGCGTGAAGACGATGTTCGCGGGCTTCGCGATCGGGCCGATCTTCGCGGCGACGTGGTTGCGCAGCTCCTCGAGCATCTCGAGCGAGCCCTCGTCGCCGCCCTTCAGCGTCACGTAGGCGACGATCGCCTGGCCCGTCAGCGCGTCGGCGCGCCCGCAGACCGCCGCCTCGGCGACGCGCGGGTGATCGACGAGCGCCGACTCGACCTCGATCGTCGAGATCCGGTGGCCGGAGACGTTCATCACGTCGTCGACGCGGCCGAGCAGCCAGAAGTCGCCGTCCTCGTCGATCCGCGCGCCGTCGCCGGCGAAGTAGACGCCGGGGTACTTCTCCCAGTACGTCTCGCCGGAAGCGCGCGTCGTCGCCGTAGATCCCGCGCGTCATCGCCGGCCACGGCCGCTTGAGCACGAGGTAGCCGCCGCCACCGGGGCCGACCTCCTCACCCGCCTCGTTGAAGACACCCGCCTCGACACCGGGGAACGGCTTCGTCGCCGAGCCCGGCTTCGTCGTTGTCACACCCGGCAACGGAGTGATCATGATCATGCCCGTCTCGGTCTGCCACCACGTGTCGACGACCGGACAGCGGTCGCCGCCGACGTGCTCGCGGTACCACATCCACGCCTCCGGGTTGATCGGCTCGCCGACCGACCCGAGCAGCCGCAGCGTCGAGAGCTCGTGCTTGGCCGCGTGCTCCGGCCCCCACTTCATGTGCGCCCGGATCGCGGTCGGCGCCGTGTAGAGGATCGGTGACGCCGTAGCGCTCGACGATCTCCCACCAACGATCCTTGTCCGGGAAGTCGGGCGTCCCCTCGTAGAGGACCGAGGTGGCGCCGTTCGTCAGCGGCCCGTAGACGATGTAGCTGTGGCCGGTGATCCAGCCGATGTCGGCCGCGCACCAGTAGACGTCCTCCTCCGGCTTCAGGTCGAAGATCAGCGCGTGGGTCGAGGCGACGCCGACGAGATAGCCGCCGGTCGTGTGCGCGATCCCCTTCGGCTTCGCCGTCGTGCCGGACGTGTACATCAGGAAGAGCAGGTCCTCGGCGTCCATCGGCTCGGGCGGACAGGTGGCGGGGTCGTCGGAGACGTCGAGCTCGTGCAGCCAGAGGTCGCGGCCCTCCTGCATCGGCACCTCGTTGCCGGTGCGGCGGACGACGAGGCAGCGCTTCGGATTCCGGGCGCATCGGCCATCGCCGCGTCGGCGGTCTGCTTCAGCGGCACGGTCGTGCCGCGCCGCCAGGCCTCGTCCTGCGTGATCAGCACCTCGCAGCCCATGTCGTTGGCGCGATCGGAGAGCGAGTCGGCCGAGAAGCCGCCGAAGACGACGGTGTGCGGCGCGCCCAGGCGCGTGCAGGCGAGCATCGCCACCGGCAGCTCCGGGACCATGCCCATGTAGATCGCGACCTTCGTCCCCTTGCCGACGCCGAGCTCCTTGAGCGCGTTCGCGAAGCGGACGACCTCCGACTGGAGCTGCGCGTAGGTGAGCTCGCGGCGGTCGCCCTCCGGCTCGCCCTCCCAGAGGTAGGCGACCCGGTCGCCGAGGCCCGCCTCGACGTGGCGGTCGACGCAGTTGTACGAGACGTTGAGCTTCCCGCCGAGATACCACTTCGCGTACGGGCAGCTCCCACTCGTAGAGCTGCGTGAACGGCTCGAACCAGGTGACGCGCTCACGGCCCTCGCTCTCCCAGAACTCGTCGAAGCCGCGCTCGTAGATGTCCGGCTGCGCCACCGCCTGCGCCGCGAACTCCGGCGGCGGCGGGTAGCGCCGGTCCTCGACGAAGATCGTCTCGATCGTCTGGTCGCTCATAGCTCGAAGACGCCTATAGCTCGAAGTCGTACGGGAAGCTCGTCAGCACCTCGGCGCCGTCCGCGGTGACGAGGATCAGGTCCTCGAGCCGGACGCCGCCGTAGCCGTTGCGGTAGAGCCCGGGCTCGAGCGCGATCACGTCGCCCTCGACGAGCGGCTCGCTCTCGATCCGGCCGACGCCGGGCCGCTCGTGCACCTCGAGGCCGACACCGTGCCCGGTCGCGTGGAAGTAGCCGTCCTGAGCGCCTCGCCCTCCTCCTTGTGCAGCTGCGTCTTGTGCCCGTGCTCGTGGAAGAAGTCGCAGACCTGCCGGTGGATGTCGCTGCCCTTCACGCCCGGCTTGACGGCGGCGACCGCAAGGTCGAGAGCCTCCTTCGCGAGCCGGTGGTACTCGCGCAGCTCGTCGGACGGGGAGCCGAGCGCGAACGTGCGCGTGAAGTCGGAGTAGCAGGCCGACTCGCGGTCGCGCGGGAAGAGGTCGAAGAGGACGATGTCGTCGGACGCGATCGGGCCGGAGCCGCCGTCGTGGCCGACGGCGGTCTGCGCGCCGTGCGAGACGATGAACTCCTCGGCTGCGGCGCCGTGCTCGCCGAACGCGCGCTCGACCTCGCAGCTTGATCCGCTCGCAGGTGAGCGGCTCGCCGTCGAGCGTCGAGCACGCCGTTCGAGCGCGAGGCGCTCCGCGGAGCATCTCGACGCCGACCGCGATCCCGGCCTCGACGGCGCGGCAGGCGCGGCGGATGCCTGCGAGCTCGTGCTCGGTCTTGACGCGGCGGCGCTCGTCGAAGAAGCGCTGGTCGGCGGTGAGCTCGATGCCGTTCGCGCGCAGGTAGTCCGCGTCGCGCGAGCGGGAAGCCGGCCGGCGTCGACCGCGCTGCTCGAGCCCGAGCGCCCGGCAGGCGTTCAGGTTCAGCTCCAGCGTGACGCGCATAGGAGTCGAGGCCGCGCTTGAGCAGCTCGTCGACGCCGACGTCCTCGAGCGTGAGCACCTCGAGGTCGGTGCCGAGATCGCGGATCCGGCCCGCCTCGAGCGTGCTGACGACGACGCTGCGCGTGCCTCCCGACCTCCGCGTAGAGGAAGGGGTCGGGGACCGCGAGCGGCACCTCGTGCCGCAGCTCGGGCGAGCGGATCGTGTCCGCGACGATCAGGACGTCCGGCATCGGGCGCGATCCTATCGGTAGGTTCCGGTCTGGTGAGCGACGCTCTCGCCGACCTCAAGCAGCGGCTCGCCGAGATCCACGACCTCGAGCGCGCGCTCGGCGTGCTCGGCTGGGACCAGCGGACGATGATGCCGCCGAAGGGGGCTGCCGCCCGGTCGGAGGCGTCGGCGACGCTCTCCGGGCTCGTCCACGAGCGCTTCGTCTCGGACGAGATCGGGCGGCTGCTGGACGAGGTGGCGCCGCTCGAGGAGGAGCTCGGCCACGACTCCGACGACGCGAGCCTGATCCGCGTCACGCGGCGCGACTGGGAGAAGGCGCGGCGCGTGCCCGCCGAGCTCGCCGCGGCCTGGGCGCGCGAGGGCGGGAAGGCGCACGTCGCCTGGCTCGAGGCGCGCGAGGCGAACGACTTCTCGGTCTTCCTGCCGGCGCTCCAGCGCGTCCACGACGTCGCGCTGCGCTGGGCCGAGCTACATGGAAGCCGGGCGACTCGCCCTACGACGCCTTCCTCGACGAGTACGAGCCCGGGATGAAGACGGCCGAGGTGAAAGCGGTCTTCGACGTGCTCCGGCCGGAGCTGACGGCGATCGTGCGCGATGCGGGCGAGCCGGCGGACGACTCGTTCCTCGAGGGCGACTTCCCGGTCGAGATCGCAGCAGGAGTTCCTCGCCGGGATCCTGCGCGACTTCGGCTTCGAGGAGGGCGCGTACCGGCTCGACCCGACCGTCCACCCGTTCGCGACGTCGTTCTCCCGCACGGACATCCGGATGACGACGCGGTACAAGCCGACGAACCTGCGCGCGCTCTGGGCGGCGATGCACGAGGCCGGGCACGGGCTGACCTACCAGGGCGTCGACCCCGCGCTCGGGCGCACGCCGCTGTACGGGAACGCCTCGCTCGGTCTCGGCGAGTCGCAGAGCCGCTCCTGGGAGAACCTCGTCGGCCGCTCGCTGCCGTTCTGGCGCGGCCGCTACCCGGAGCTGCAGCGGCTGCTTCCCGCAGCTCGAGCGGGTCGACCTGGAGACCTGGTACCGCGGCATCAACCGCGTCGCGCCCGGGCTGATCCGCGTCGACGCCGACGAGGTCACCTACTCGCTGCACATCATCCTCCGCTTCGAGCTGGAGCAGGAGCTCGTCGCGGGCGAGCTCGCGCTCGCCGACCTGCCGGAGGCATGGAACGCGCGGATGCAGGAGCTCCTCGGCGTCGAGGTGCCCGACGACGCGCGCGGCGTGCTCCAGGACGTGCACTGGACGCGTGCGTCGTACGGCTACTTCCCCACCTACGCCCTCGGGAACGCGCTCTCCGTCCAGATCTGGCGCGTCGTCGAGCAGGAGCTGCCCGACCTCGACGCCCAGCTCGAGGCGGGCGAGTTCGGCCCGCTCTACGAGCTCGCTCCGCGAGCGGCTCTACCGGCACGGGCGCAAGTTCACGCCGATGGAGACGCTCGAGCGCGCGATCGGCGCCGACGCGATCGATCCGCAGCCGTACCTCGAATACCTGCGCGGCAAGGTGCAAAGTCTGCGCGCATAGACTCCGAAGCTGAGATGGAAGACGTCCTTCTGCGGTCGCAGGCGCTCGTCGAGAGCTTCGCGGCGCTCGCGCGCTCGGAGCTGCCCGAGGACGCCGAGATCTTCGACGCGCACGTCCATCTCGGCACCGACATCGACGGGATGGTCGGCGACTTCGACGAGCTGGTCGCAGGACAGGAGCTGTACGGGATCTCGGGCGCGTTCATGTTCTGCCTCGACGAGCCCGACCGGCACCCGTCCTTCAGCGCCGCGAACGACCGCACGCTGGCCTTCGCGGAACGCTCGAACGGGCGCTTCGTGCCGTTCGTGCGGCTCGACCTGACCGAGGAGCCGATCGCCGAGGCGACGCGCTGCCTCGACGCGGGCGCACGCGGGATCAAGCTGCACCCGCGCGCGCAGAAGTTCCACCTGAACGACGAGCGGCTCGCGCCGGTGTTCGAGCTCGCGGCCGAGCGCGGCGTGCCGATCCTGATCCACGGCGGGCGCGGGCTGCCGCCGATCGCCGACGGCCTGGCCGAGCTCGTCGAGCGCTACGACACCCAGCTGATCATCGCCCACTGCGGCATCGCCGACCTCGCCGCGCTCGCGGACCGCTTCTGCGGCCGCCCCGGCGTCTTCTTCGACACGTCGGTGTGGAGCCCGCTCGACATCCTCGACCTCTACCGGCTCGTCGCTCCCGAGCAGGTGCTCTACGCCTCGGACTACCCCTACGGCCAGCAGCCCGGCTCGCTCCTGCTCGCCCTGCGCACGGCGAAGATCGCGGGCCTCGACGACGGCCAGCTGCGCGCGATGCTCGCGGGCAGCGCGCGGCGGATCCACAACGGCGAGGAGCCGCTGCCGCTCTCGCCGCCGCAGGGGCCCGAGTCGATCTCGCAGCCGCTGACGTTCGCACGCATCCACGCGTACCTCTCGATGGCGACGCCGCTCCTCTGGATGCGCCAGGCCGACACGATCGGCGTGCTCGGGCTGGCGCTGAACGCCTGCGACGAGCGCTCGAACGGCCGCCGCGAGCAGACCGAGCAGATCCGGGAGCTGATCATCACAGCGCGCGACCTCTGGCTGGCCCTGCCGGACGTCGACGAAGCCGATCCGTCCGCGCGCCGGCCGCGCCGCCTTCCGGATGGTGCACCTGGCCAACATCCTCGCGGTCACGGCCGATGCCTGACGCTGCGCGTCAACGGGCACGACTACGCGCTTCGACGCCGCCGTCGGGCGCTCGCTCGCGGACGTCCTCCGCGACGACCTCGGCCTGACGGGAACGAAGGTCGCCTGCGGCGAGGGGCACTGCGGCGCCTGCACGGTCCAGCTCGACGGCGTGCCGGTGCTGTCCTGCATCACGCTCGTGCACACGGTCGGCGATCGCGAGGTGACGACGATCGAAGGCCTGCGCGACCATCCCCTCGTCGCCGCGTTCGTCCGCACCGACGCGCTCCAGTGCGGGTTCTGCACACCCGGCCAGATCGTCTCGGCCGCCGCGCTCGTCGCAGCGAACCCCGACCCGACGCACGAGGAGATCCGGCACGGGATGGCCGGAAATCTCTGCCGCTGCGGCACCTACCCGCGCATCGAGGAGGCGATCTCCAGCTGGCGCGGCTGATCAAGTCCGAGAAGGAGGTCGAGGGCCGCTACGAGGAGGTCTGGACGCTCGTCGACGAGGACGCGCTCGTCCAGTGGCCGGCCGGGCCCGGCGACGTCGTCGGCCGGGACGCGCCGCGCCTCGACGGCTTCGAGAAGGCCCGCGGCGAGGCGCGCTACACCGCGGACGTCCAGCTGCCGGGGATGCTCCACACGGCGCTGCTCCACAGCCCGCACGCGCGCTCGCGGGTGCGCCGGATCGACCTCGCCGCCGCCGAAGCGGCTGCCGGGTGTCCTGGCCGCGATCGGCCCGGGAGAGGTCGACGGCGTCGGCGAGGAGGCCGACTTCGAGGGCTACGCGGTCGCCGCCGTCGCCGCGGAGACGCTCGAGCAGGCCGAGGCGGCCGTCGGACTGATCGAGATCGACTGGGAGGAGCTCGAGCCGCTGCTGGACGCGGAGGTGGCCGTCGAACGCGGGTCGCTCGTCTCCGAGTCGCGCCACTACGAGCGCGGCGACTACGAGCGCGGGCTCGCCGAGGCCGACGCGGTCGTCGAGTCCGACTACTCGACGCAGACGCTCAACCACAACTCGATGGAGACCCATCAGTGCGTCTGCCAGTGGCGCGGCGACGGGATCGACGTCTACCTCTCGACGCAGGCCATCTGGATGGTCCGCAACGAGCTCGCGCAGGCGCTGGCGCTGCCCGAGGACAAGGTGCGGGTGATCTGCGAGTTCATGGGCGGGGGCTTCGGCTCGAAGGCCGGAGTCGACAGCTACCTGCTGCTGGCCGCCGAGCTCGCCCGCCGCACCGGACGGCCCGTGCACAGCGCCCTGACGCGGCGCGCCGAGAACATGGTCTCGGGCAACCGCAACGCGACGATCCAGCGGGTGACGGCCGGCGCCCGTGCCGACGGCACGCTGACCGTCCTCGGCGGCGAGTACACGTGCGCGCTCGGCTGGGACGGCTGGCTGCCGCCGACCGCCGGCCCGACGCAGCTGCTCTACGCCTGCGAGAACGTCCGCACGGTCGAGCACGGCGCGAAGCTGAACCTGCCCCCGATGGCCGCCTTCCGCGCGCCGGGCTTCGTCGAGGGAACGTGGTCGCTCGAGTGCGTGCTCGACAAGCTCGCCGCGCAACTCGGGATCGACCCGCTCGAGCTGCGGAAGCTCAACTACGCGCACGCCGACGCAATGGACGGCCGCCCGTACTCGTCGAAGGGCCTGATGGAGTGCTACCGGCGCGCCGAGCCGCACTGGGAGCGCCGCCACGAGGTGCGCGCCCGCTCGGACGAGATCTGGAAGCGCGGGATGGGGATGGCGAGCCAGATCTGGTACGGCGGCGGCGGCCCGCCGAGCTACGCGTGGGTGCGGCTCGGCTCGGACGGGCGGGCGAACGTCGTCACCGCGATGCAGGACATCGGCACCGGCACCCGCACGGCGATGGCGATGATCGCCGCCGAGGAGCTCGGACTCGACGCTCGACCAGGTCGAGGTTCAGGTCGGAGACTCGGCGCGCGGCCCGTACGCCGTGCTCTCCGGCGGCTCCTCGACGGTGCCGTCGATGGGCCCGGCCGTGCGCTCGGCCGCCGCCGACGCGGCGCGGCAGGTGCTCGAGCTCGCCGCGCAGCGGTTCGAGCGCGAGGAAAAGCTGCTCTCGCTGAAGGGCGGCAACATCGTCTCGTCGGACGGCGGCTCGTGGCCGCTCGCCGAGATCACCGGCCTGCTCGACGACGGCCAGATCCTCGGCAAGGGCGCCCGCGGCCCCAACCCGACGGGGATGCGCGTGCTCACGTTCGGGATCCAGCTCGCCGAGGTCGCGGTCGACGTCGGCACCGGCGAGGTCGTCGTGGAGAAGGTCGTCGCGATCCACGACGTCGGCCGCGTGATCAACCCGCTCGGGGCGCGGAGCCAGATCGAGGGCGGGATCATCCAGGCGCTCGGCCACACGTTCTCCGAGGTGCGGCTGGACGACCCGCAGACGGGGACGATCCTGACGCGGACGCTCGACTCGTACAAGGTGCCGACGATCGCGGACGTGCCGGAGATCGTCTGCGACCTCGTCGACGAGCCGGACCAGCACCTGACGAACCTCGGCTCCAAGGGGCTCGGCGAGCCGCCGATCGTCCCGACCGCAGCCGCGATCGCGAATGCGATCCGCGACGCCACCGGCGCCGACGTCACCTCGCTGCCGATCACGCGCGAGGAGATCCTGCGCGCCCTCCGCGACGCCGAAGCCCGCAGGAAGGAGCCCGTTGCAGCTGGAACGCCCTAGCTCGGCCGCGGAGGCGGTCGCCGCGCTCGCGCGACGGCGGGCTCGCCCTCGCCGGCGGCACCGAAGCTCGTGCCGCTGCTGCGCGAAGGGCTCGTCGCCGCCGAACGGCTCGTCGACGTCTCCGGCGCGGTGCCGCGCGGCGTCGAACGGGCAGACGATCGGCGCGGGCACCACGCTTGCAGAGCTCGAGGCGGATCCGCAGATCCCGGCCGCGCTCCGCGAGGCGTGCCGGCTCGCGGCCTCGCCGCAGCTGCGCAACATGGGCACGATCGGCGGCAACCTGCTCCAGGCGACGCGGTGCTGGTACTGGCGCCTCAAGTTCCCGTGCTACCTGCACGGCGGCGATCAGCTGCCACGCGAAGGCGGGACAGCACCGCGAGCACGCCTTCTTCGGGAACGAGCGCTGCGCCTCGGCGCATCCCTCCGATCCGGCCGCCGCCCTGCTCGCACTCGGGGCCCGCGTCCGCACCGACCGCCGAGAGCTCGGGATCGCCGAGCTGTATCGGCTACCCACCGACGACGACCGCGCGACGACGACGCTCGAGCCCGGCGAGCTGATCCTCGAGCTCGACGTGCCCGAGGCCGATTCGAGCGTCTACCTGAAGGCGATGGACCGGAAGCGGTGGGCGTTCGCGCTCGTCGGGGTCGCGGCGGCGCGCGTCGGCGGCGAGACGCGGATCGCGCTCTCGGGCGCGGCGCCCGTCCCGTGGCTGCTCGAGTCGCCGGCTGCCCTGGAGGCCGCCACACCGCTCGCGGGGACGGCCTACAAGGTCGAGATCGCGCGCGCGCTGATCCCGCGCGCGCTCGCGAGCCTCTAGCCCGTTGCGAGTCGCGTAAGCTCGTCCGGTGCACGTCGCTCGCCTGCTCCTCGTCGCGCTCATGCTCGCCGTCGCCGGCTGCGGCGGGGGCGACGACGAGCCCTCGGCAACGAGACGCTGCTGCGACGACGGCAGCGACTTCTGGTTCTGGACCGTGCGAGACCGTGGAGGCGCCCGAGCCGAAACCGGACGGAGGCCAGAAGCCGCCGACCGCCGCGCTGGACGAGGGCAAGACGTACAAGCTCGTCGTCGAGACCAACTGCGGCTCGTTCACGATCCAGCTCGACCAGGAGACGGCGCCGAAGACGGCCGCCTCGCTCGTGTCGCTCGCCGAGAGCGGCTTCTTCGACGGCACGATCTTCCACCGCGTCGTTCCGGGCTTCGTGATCCAGGGCGGCGACCCGACCGGCACCGGCACCGGCGGGCCTGGGTACAAGACCGTCGACGTGCCGCCGTCCGACGCCGCGTACACGGAGGGCGTCGTCGCGATGGCGAAGGCCGGGATCGAGGCGCCGGGCACGTCCGGCAGCCAGTTCTTCGTCGTCACGGGCGACGACGCGGGCCTGCCGCCGGAGTACGCGGTCGTCGGCAAGGTGACCGAGGGACTCGAGACCGTCCTTGCGATCGACAAGCTCGGCGCCGGCGACGGGCCACCGTCGCAGCCGGTCGTGATCGAGAAGCGTCACGGTCGAGATCGTCCTGATCGGAGCGCGTCGTCCTCGCCGCCGGCGCGGCGACGCGGTTCGGCGCGCCGAAGCAGCGCCTGCTCCTCCCCGCCGTCCTCGAACGGCTGACCGGGGTCGACCAGGTCGTCGTCGTCGCGGGAGCGCATCCGCTCGAGGGCGCCGTCGACTGCCCGGACTGGGAGCGCGGGCCCGGCGCCTCGCTCCGCTGCGGGCTCGCGGCGCTCGGCTGCCGGGGTCGAGGCGGCCGTGGTCGTCCTCGCGGACGGCCCCGAGCTCGCGCCGGCCGCGGTCGAGCGCGTGCTCGCAGCCTGGCGGGAGAGCGGCGCACCGCTCGTTGCCGCAAGCTACGGCGGCGTGCGCGGCCATCCGCTCGTCGTCGCCCGCTCCGCCTGGGAGGACATCCCGGACGAAGGGCTGCGCGCGCACGAGCCGCTGCTCGTCCCGTGCGACGATCTCGGCGCGCCCGGCGACGTCGACTTCCCGGAAGACTTGCCGGAAAGGTTCAGGAGGACGCCCGGCGAACCGATGTAGACACAGATGGAGCTCGTCCGCCCGATCCCACAGTCGCACCGCAGGACACCCCGCAGAGCCGGGAGGAAGACCGGAGCGCGCTCGCCTCAGCTCGGCTGCACCGGCAACTGACGGTCGAGGAGGCCGCGAAGCGGGCCGGCCTGACTCCCGACCAGGTGCAGTGGCTCGAGGAAGGGCGCGTCTACCGCTTCCCGTCCGCAGACGCCGCGCTCGAAGCGACGCTGCTGCTGGCCGCAGCGCTGAAGATCGGCCGGCGCGAGGCCCGCGCGCTCGCCGGCCTGCCGGTCCTGCCGCGGCCGCTCGACGCCAATCCTGCCGCCCGCCTCGATCGGCGTCGCCGCGCTCTCGGCCGCGCTGATGGGCGCTCGTCGCGTTCGTGCTCGTGCCTGCGGTCGCGGGAAAGCCCGCTCCCGCCGTCGATCCGGTGGTCGCGCAGGCGGCGACGCTGCCGAAGCCGTGGGCGATCCAGGTCGAGGTCCTGAACGGCGCCGGGGACATCAACTGGACGCGGCAGACCGCGAGCCGGATCCAGTCGCTCGCCTACACGGTCAAGAAGGTCGGCCGCGCCGATCGGTTCGACTACCCGCAGAGCGCCGTCTATTACTCGCCAGGCGGCCGCCTGATCGCCGTGCGCCTCGCCCGCCAGATCGGCTTCGTCACGCGCCCGCTACCGGGCGGCAGCAACCCGAAGCGCCTGGTCGTGATCGTCGGGCCGCAGCGCGGGCCCGGCTGACCTAGAGGCCGTCGGCCGTGGGGCCGCGGAGCTCCGTGAGCTTCGCCAGCAGCCCGGCCGGCATCCGCTCGCTGGCGGAGATGCGGATGTAGCGGCGCAGGTGCTGCTCGAAGCGGTAGCGCCGGCGGCAGTAGTCGCACCCGTCGAGATGGCCCTCCGCGATCACGACCTCCTCGCGGGTCAGGTCACGGTCGAGGTAGCCCTGGAGCAGCTCCTCGCATTTCTCGCAGTCGGGGTCGTGACCGGTCATGTGAGGCTCTCCTCCGCCAGCGTCTGCTTCAGGATACGCCGACCTCGGTGGAGGCGCGACATCACGGTACCGATCGGAACGTCGAGGATCTGCGCAGCGTCGGCGTAGCTGAACTCACCCAGGTCGACGAGGACGACGACGTCGCGGAAGTCGTGCGGAAGCGCGGCGAGCGCGTCGACGACGCCTCCCTGCGAGAGCCGCTCGACGACGCGTTCCTGGTCGAGCACCTGCTCTCCCTCTGCGGCGGCGAGCTTGTTCGCCAGGTAGTAGTCGCTCTCCTCGAGCGGCTGCAGGTCGGGGGTGCGCTGGAGCTTGCGGCCGCGGTCCGTGTTCAGGTTGGTGAGGATCCGGAGCAGCCACGCGCGCATGTTCGTGCCGGGCGTGAACGACCGCCAGCTCCGAAACGCGCGCGCGTAGGTGTCCTGTACCAACTCTTCGGCCTCCTCTCGCGTTCCGACCATCCGGCGCGCGACTCGGTAGACCTGGTCGGCGAGCTCGAGCGCCTCCTCCTCGAAGCGAACGCGCTCGCGAGCCTCGCTCGCGATCCGCCGTCCTGCTTCTGCTTCGGGCTCGGCTGCACCGGACTCACTCACCCGGCCACCCTAACAATCGTCCGTACGGGCCTGAGAACGCCCGCCGGCGTGCGGCTATTCCCCGGTCAGACCTGCTGGAGCTCGGGAAAGCCGCCGCGGGAGAGCGTTGCGACGATCGCCTCGCGCGTCGTCAGCTGGTCGTCCCAGGAGAGCGTGACCTGGCCCATCAGGTTCGCGTTCGCCGCTTCGATCCCCTCGACCTGGCGGAGCGTGCCGGCCAGCCGGCCGACGCACCGCTCGCAGCGGACGCCGCTGACCTGGATCGTGTCGCTGACGGTCGCCATCTACGCCGATCCTAGCGAGAGCTCGGCGTCGGCCTGCTCGATCAGGAGCGGGTCGTGCGTGCCGCAGATGACGGTCGTGCCGGACGTGCGGGCGATGTCGGCCAGCAGCGCCCCGAGCGCGAGCGCGTTGGCGCGCGTCGAGCCGTGCCGTCGGCTCGTCCGCGACGATCGACGAGCGGCCGCGCGGCGAGAGCGCGGGCCAGCGCCGCTCGCTCCCGCTGGCCGGCCGAGAGCTCGCCCACGGGCCGCTCGGCGTGTTCCTCGAGGCCCACCGCGGCCAGGGCCTCGGCGGTCCGGCTGGATGCCTCGACGGGAGCGATGCCGCGGAGCGAGAGCGTGAGCTCTGCGTTCTCCCGGGCTCCGAGGAAGGGGACGAGCCCTGCCGTCTGGCCGACGAAAGCGATCGCACGCCGCCGGAGCTCGGCGCGACCGGCGCGGTCGAGTGTGCCCAGCGACACCCCGTCGACGAGGACCTCGCCCTCGTCCGGGAGCTCGAGCCCGGCGAGCAGGTGCAGCAGCGTCGTCTTGCCGGAGCCCGACGGCCCGGTGACGACGGTGAGCTTCCCGGGAGCGAACGTCGCGTCGAGCCGCTCGAACGGCGTCGCCGACCCGTACCGCTTCGTCAGCCCGCGCGCCTCGATGGCTTGTGTTGAATCAACACTAACTCTCTCCGAACGGCTTGGTTGAGCCGGAACGGAAGGGGCGAGCGGAGATTGTGTTGATTCAACACTAAGTCTCGTCCGCCGGCTCGACCACGAGCTCGCCCTCGCGCAGGCGCGCCGGTCGCGTGGCGGTCGATCCCGGCCGAGCGGAGGAGCTCCTCCGGGCAGGCGCAGCCAGCCGCCGCGGCCGACGACGATCGCGCCGTCGGCGCCGCCGGCGACGCGCTCGTCGCTGATGCGGCCGTCGCGGACGTGGACGACCCGGTCGGCCCGCTCCGCCGAGGCTGGGTCGTGGCTGACGACGAGCGCCGTGCCGCCTTCCTCGCGTGACAGCTCGGCGATCAGGTCGAGCACCTCGCGGGCGGTCGCCGCATCGAGCTCGCCGGTCGGCTCGTCTGCGATCAGCAGCTGCGGGCGTCCCGCGACCGCGGCGCAGAGCGCGACCCGCTGTTGCTCGCCGCCGGAGAGCTCGCGCGGGTGCGCGTCGGCGCGTGCCCCCAGGCCGACGCGCTCGAGCAGCTCGCCGGCCCGCGCGTCGCGGCGGTCTCGGGCCTCGCCGGCGAGGCCGAGCTGCACGCCCACGAGCTCGCGCGCCGTCAGCTCTCCGGCGAGCGCGCGCCAGTAGTGCTGGTCGGCATAGCCGATCGCGCGGGAGCGGAAGCGGCCCGCCGCCCACGCACCGAGCCGCGGCGACGTCGACGCCGGCCACGCTCACCGAGCCGGCGGAGGGCTTGTCGAAGCCGGCGACGATCCGCAAGCAGCGTCGACTTCCCCGAGCCGCTCGGACCGAGGACGACGCACAGCTCGCCGCGCTGCACGGTGAGGGTCAGGCCCTGCAGCGCCGCGACGCCGCCTTCCGCGGAGGGATAGACGCGGAAGAGGTCGCGCAGCTCGACGAGCGCGCTCACTCCGGCGCCTCCGCCCGGCCGGGCGCCGGCGCCGAGAACGCGCGCCGCGTGGCAAGAAGGACGAGCGCCGCCGCCGCAAGGACGTACAGGGCAGCGGCGCCGAGCACGACGAGCACGTCCACTTCGAGCACGAGCGGCGGCTCGGCCGCGGTCGCGCGCGCAGTCAGGCCGACGAGATCGGTGACCACCGCGGCGAGCGCGACGCCGGTGAGCGCGCCGGCGACGAGACCCGCCGCGGCGACCGTGAGCGCGCGCAGCCGGACGATCCGGCGCAGCAGCGAGGGCGACGCGCCCTGCGCCTCGAGATCGAACAGCTCGCCCCGCTCGTCGCGCAGGTCGCCGAGCACCGTCAGCAGGATCCCGGCCAGCGCGAGCCCGAGCGCGACAGCCGCGGCGACGGCCAGGGCGAGCAGCGTCCCGTGCGCGATCGGGTCGCGTCCTGCGTCGGCCTCGAGCGCGCGGCGCGACTCGATCGTCGAGCACGTTGAACGGCTTCGCGGCGAGCGCACGGTCGACCTCATCGGCGCCGGCGGGGTCGCGCGAGCCGCAGCCAGACCTCGTTCAGGCGGGCTCGCACCCGGACGCTCGAGGTTGATCGCCGCGGCGAGGGCATCGCCGTCCCCGACGACAGCCTGGCCGTCGACGCCCGGGAAGCGGCGGATGGTCGCGACGACGCGAACGGTGAGCCGCTCGCCCGGCGATCTGCAGCGGCAGCAATCCGCGCTGCGTCCGCGGCGGCGGCGAGACGCGGTGTGGCGAGCACCGGCAGCGGCTTGCGGTCGACCAACTGGCGCGGGTCGGATTCGGGTCGTGACCGCATTCGTGAGCGTGTAGTCGGATCGTCTCGCCCTCGAGCTTCGCCCCGCCAACCCCGATCCACCCTTCGAACGCGTCCGGTACGTCCGGGAGCTGGACCCAGACCGAACCTTTCAGCGCCTGGCCGGCATCCGCGCCCCGTTCCTGCAGACGCGTCGCAGGCTCGAGCACGATGCCCGCCAGCCTGCCGCCGCGGGCTGCCACTGGGATCTGCGTCGCCGAGCCGAACACGGAAGAAGCGGCCGCGCTGCCCCTCGATCTCGGCGAAGAGCGTGGACGTTGCCGCCGATCGTCTGCCCGCGCAGGACCGTCAACGCCTCCGAGAGCCTCACCCCGGCGAGCGTGCGACGGGACTTCGATCCGCCGCGCGAGCTCCGAGCGCGACGCATCCGCGTCCGAGTCGCGCCAGCCGTTGAGCTGCGCCAGCGCCCCAGGCTGGACACCGAGCAGCGTGATCCCACTCTCGCCCTCGAGCCGGCCAACGCCTCCGGTCAGCCGCAGCACCGGCGAGACCTCGACGCCGGGGATCTCTCCGAATCGCTCGAAGGACGCAGCGTCCTGCACGGGGATCAGCCGCCGCAGGTCCTCGCGGACGACGTAGTCGAGCGGGACGCGATGCGCCGCCTGGTCGCGCTCGCCGCGCACGAGCGTGGCGCGGTAGCTCTCGGCGAAGAGCGCCAGGCCGAAGCTGACGACGAGGAACGCGGTCGCGACCACCGCGTAGCCGGGGTTGCGCGCGAGCGAGAGCGACGCGAGCCGCAGGCCGAGCGAGCGCCGCCGGGCGAGCCGCTCGACGCCGCGCAGCGCCGGCCGCAGCAGGCGCGCGACGAGCGACGGCCGCCGCGAACGTGACGAGCGCGGGCAGCAGCAGGGTGAGGTCGCCGTCACCGTCGCCGCGCGCGAGCTCGAGCGCGACGAGCGCGATCGCGGCGACGGCGGCCGCGTCGACGAGCCCGAACCCGGGACGCGCGGCCCGCGCCGCGACGGCGCCGACGAGGACGCCGGTCGCAGCGGCCGCGACGAGCAGCGCCAGCCCGAGCCCTTCGCCGGAGAGGACGCTGCGGGCGAGCACGTCGCCGACGGGGGCGCCCGCCCGCTCGGCGACGAGCGCGCCTGCCGAGCGCGCCCACCGCGAGCCCGATCGCGGTGCCTGCCACGCGCGAGCGCACCCGACTCCGCCACCGTGACGAGCGCGAGCTGCCAGCCACGCGCGCCGTACCAGGCGAGGCGCCTGCGGGCGGCCGCAAGGTCGGTGCGCAGCGTCATCGCCGCCAGGAGCGCGAACGCGAACAGGAGCGCCGCCGCCTCGCCGCCGACGATCCCGAGCCGGCGGCCCGCCGCGCGGCTCGTCGCCTGCGCCTCGCGCAGCTCCTCGACCGGCGCGAGGAGGTCGAAGCTCGACGTCACCGACTGGAGCTCCGAGCGCGCCTGGGCGACGCCGGCCGCGAGCTCGTCGACCTCCCAGAGGCGCGGCTTGCCCGGCTCGAGCGGCGACGACCCAGGCGTAGCTGCGGAAGATCGTGTCGAGCGCGGGCAGCTCGGCGAGCACGTCCACGCCCCCGTCGGCGAGGAAGAGCGGCGGCGGCGGGGGCCGGTGGTAGCCGGCCGCGCGCGCGAGGGACGGGCTCACCTCGGCGTCGGCGAGCGCGTTGTCGGTCGGCGCAAGGAAGTCGCCGAAGAGGACGCTGTCGTTCGAGCACCGCCTCGCCCACCTCGACGGATCCGCAGCCCGGCCGGCATGCGGCAGCCTGCCCTCGCCCCGCAGCCGCAGCACCTCGCAGCGCTCCGGCGAGCACGGCGACACGGCAGCCGGCCCGAGCGCAGCGTCACCCAGTCGGCGAGGCGCTCGACGCCGCCGAGACCGGCGAACGCGCCCGCAATCGTGGTCTCGCGGAAGAGGACGAGCGATGTCGGGCGCCCGTCGACCGCGCCGCGCGAGGGCCGCGCGCGCCCGGCGGTCGAGCGCGGGCTGCGGCTCGTCGCTCTGAGCCGGGATGCCGAACCACACCGCGCGAACCGAGCGCTGGCCTTCCGGGATCCGCTCGACCGCCTGCGCGACCGCGCGATCCTGCGCCACGAGCGTGCCTGCGCGACCGCCGAAGACGACCGAAGCGCCCGCGGCGATCCCGAGCACGACGAGAACGACCGGGGCGCTGCGCCGGCCGAGCCGCGCGGCGACGAGGCGCAGCGGATAGAGCGCGGACCGGAGTCCGTTCATGCGGCGGTGCGCGCGACGAGATCGGCTGCCACGGCGGTGAGGCCGTCGCGGCGCCCCGACCTCGAGCTGCCGCAGAGCTTCGGCGGGCTCGCGCAGGGTGTCGACGAGCTCGGACGTGCCGAGCTCGCGCGCAGCCGGCTCGACCAGCGTCAGCAGGCGCTCAGTCGGCGCCGAGCCGCGCGCCGCAGCGGCCCGGTCCTCCGAGTACTCGCCCGTGGGCTGCTCCGTCGGAGGCTCCGCGCAGAGCGCCTGGACCAGCGCAGCCAGCGCCGCGGAGCGCTCGACGCTCGTCGGCTGGTCGGCGATCCGCACCTCGAGCGTGCCGAGCCGTGGATGAGGCCGGGCATCCCACCAGCTGCGCGTGTAGTCCTTCCCGGTCGCCTCGATGTAGGCCTCCCATTCCTCGGGCGATGCGAAGGACGGCGGCTCCTCCCCGCCGCGCGGCAGCTCGGCCAGCCGTGCCGCTCGAGACGAGAGCGCGCCCGTCTCCCCGCCCTGCATGTACGGCGAGTTGAGCGAGAGCGCGAGGACGGTGGGCAGCCAGGGAACGATCGCCGCGAGCGTCTGCAGGCACGCGTCGAAGCTCTCCATGCCGACGTGGACGTGCAGGCCGCAGACGAGCTGCCGGTGCAGCTTCGGCCCGAGCTCCTCGAGCATCTTCAGGTAGCGCGGCTCGGCCACGATCTCCTGATCCTCTCCCCGCGAGAACGGATGCGAGCCTGCCGCGGCGACCGCGAGCCCCTCCCTTCCAGCGGCGTCGCGTACGACGGCCCGCAGCCGGACGAGCTCGTCCCGCGCCTCCGCGGCCGACTCGCAGACGGGCGTATTGGTCTCGACCAGGCACGAGAAGAGCTCCGTCTTCAATCCCTCCGGTCCGAGCAGCCGCTCGACGCCGGACGCAAGCTCCAGCGTGCTCCGCGTCGAGCAGCATCAACTCCTCCTCCACGCCCAGCGTCAGCCTGCGGCCGAACCTACTTTCCACGCACTGCGTGCACGGGGCGCCCGGCCGCCTCCCACGCGTAGTACGACGCGCTCGGCCCGAAGCCGCGCTCATAGGGAACGACATGCGGGTTGCGGCCGACCTCCATCGCACGCTGCGCATGCCAGAGGAGGTTGGGGTCGTCCCGTTCCTCCCAGACGAGCACGAGGTGTGCAGCCGTCATGAAGACCGCGACGAACGTGCACTCAGTGGCAGGGCAGGGGAACGGATCGGTGCTGACGCAGAACCAGCCGGTGTGATCGTCGTCGGCGTCGTCGATCCAGAGCTGCTCGTCCTCCTCGAGCAGCTCGTCTGCAACGGTCGACGACCCCCGCCGTGGCTCTTGCGCTTCCACGGTCGAAAGCCTAGTCCGATAGGGGGTGTCACCGCCCGGCTGGAGGCGCATGATGAGTAGATGAGCGACCGCGATGTCGCGATCGTGCTCTCGGGCGGAGGCATGAACGGGCTCCTGCTCGAGCTCGGCTTCCTGAAACGGTTGCGCGAAAGCTCGCTCTGGCCGCGGGTCGGCTGGATCTACGGCACGTCGGCGGGAGCCCTGGCGGGCACGATGGCTGCGCTCGACCAGCTCGACGAGTTGGAGGAGTTCGCGCTCGGCCTGCAGCCCCGCGACGTCTTCTCTCCGCAACGGCTCTGGCGGCTGCCGTTGAACGGGCTGCACGAGTACGCCCTTCCGGCCACGATCGCGGAGAGATTGCTCGATCCGCTCGACCTCGCACACTCGCTCGCCGCGGCGCCGATCGAGGTGATCGTCTTCGCGACAGACGTGTCCGAGCCGAACGACGGCACGTACGAGCTCGCTTTCTCGTCGCGCGAGACGCCCGCCGAGACGATGGTGCGGGCCGTGTTCGCCTCGGCGGCGATCAGCGCGCTCGTCCTGCCGCTGCCCGTCGGGGACCGGATCGTGACCGACGGCGGCTGGGTCCGGAACTTCCCGCTCGGTTGTGCCCTCGACCGCCCGGACGTGGGGCTCGTCGTCGCCTTCCGCTACGTCCCACGCTACCCCCACCTCAGCGTCGAGTCCCTGGTGCGGCTCCGCCGCCGCCTGCACCCGTTCCGCGCGGCTCCGCCGGTGCGCGCGTTCATCGCCGAGCTCGACGAGGCAGAGGCGCGCGAGCAGCGCGGCGAGCCCATTCACCTCGGCGACATGCTGCTGCGCCTGATGCGGGTGGCGATTCAGCGCAACACGGCGCTGGAGGAGCGGCTCGTGGCGGAGCGCGAGAATGCGATCCGGGAGGTCGACGCACTGCGCGCCGATCTCGTCAAGATCGCGCAGGAGCACGCCGACCGGGCCGGCGGGGACGAGCGGCACGCGCAGTCGAGGAACGGTTCGCGCACACCGCGCTGCCGAGAAGCGTTCAGCGGATCACCGTGCGCGGGTCGGGCGGCGCGGAGAGCCTCGAGCACAACTTCCGTGGGCAGCGGGAGTGGACGGAGGACGCGAAGCGAGCCCTGATCGCGCGCGGTTACGTTGCGGCGGAGGCGGAGCTGCGAGCGCACGGCGTCGATCCGCTCGAGCAGGCCTCCTGAGCCAGGGCTAGCCCTGAGCGGACGACGGCTGCCGCCCGAGCGTGACGTCCAGCGTCTGCTGCCGGTGGCCGCGGTAGATCTCGAGCTTCACGGTCTCGCCGGGCTTGTGGTCTGCGAGCACGTCCCGCAACTCTTCGAGCGAGGCGACGCGCTTGCCGGCGACCGCGACGATCAGGTCGCCTCCGAGCGTGTAGCCCTCGCCCGCGACGACAGTCGACGTGCTGCCCGCCTTCAGGCCCGCACGCGCCGCGGGAGTGTCGTCGCGGACGACCTCGACGAGCACGCCGGCGTCGACCGGGAGCCGGAACACGCGCCCGAGCTCGGCGTTGACGGTGGTGCCGCCGATGCCCAGGTACGCCCGGTTCACCTGGCCGGTCGCGACGAGCTGGGCGACGACCTCCTTGACCGTGTTGGCGGGGACGGCGAAGCCGATGCCGACATTGCCGGACGAGCCCTGCGCCGGCGCGATCTGCGAGTTGACTCCGATCACCTCGGCGCGATCGTTCAGCAGAGGGCCGCCCGAGTTGCCGCTGTTGATCGGCGCGTCGGTCTGGATCACGTGATCGATGGGATAGCCGTTCGGCGCGGCGATCGTACGCTCCTGGACTGCGCTGACGATCCCGGCGGTCGCCGTGCGCGCGAGCCCGAACGGGTTGCCGATCGCGACGACGGGGTCTCCGACGCGCACGACGCCCGAGTTTCCGAGCACGAGCGGCGTCAGGCTGCGCGAGCTCGCCTCCACCCGGAGCACGGCGATGTCGGTGGAAGGATCGCTACCGACCACGGTGGCGCGCAAGGTGTCCTGATTGGAGAAGCTGACCTCGATCTGGTCTGCGCCCTCGATCACGTGGTAGTTCGTGACGATGTGGCCGGCCTTGTCGATCACGAAGCCCGAGCCGAGCGCCTGCGTCAGGCGTCGCGTTGGGCAGCTCGAGCGGGTGAGAGGCTCGGATTGTCCTGGGCGGAAGTGTCCGTCGACGTGATCTGGACGACGCCGGGGGCGGCGCGCGAGTAGATCTCGCTGACGCTGAGCCCCTTGTCGTCCGAGACCTGGGCGGCGGCGGTGGGGGAAGGGGAAGTCCGCACCACGGTGGTTGTGCCGCCGCCCAGGTCTCCGGTCAGCGCCGCACCGCCCAGCGCGACCAGGCCGCCCAGGAGGGAGGCGGCAGCGAGGGTCGCGGCACGGGCGAGCTTGGCGCGTCCGTTCACGGTCATCGTTGTATCCCGCGGGTCTTAACGCGGAATGAGAGCCGCGTTAAGCCTTAGTTGCGGCTTTCGGCTAGTTCGGCCTCGGTCCGCTGGGGTCCGGGTCCGGCGGCAGCGGGATCGGCTCGGGCAGCGGGTCGGACGGGTCGGGCGGCACCGGCGGAGGCGTCGGCTCCGGGAGCACTGCACTCATGCTGTCACCGCGACGGCCGCGGTCTTCTCGGACGCCTCGCGGTCGGTGCCGAGAGCCTCGTCGAGCTTTGCCTGCAGCTCGCCGCTCGCGTAGAGCTCCTCGACGATGTCGGCGCCGCCGATCAGCTCGCCCTTGATGAAGACCTGCGGAATCGTCGGCCAGCCGGACAGCGCCGAGAGCTCCTGCCGGATCTGCGGGTCGGGCAGCACGTCGACCGCCGTGACCGGCGCCCCGGCCGCGCGCAGCGCACGCAGCGCCCGGTCGGAGTTGCCACACATGACGAGCTGCGGCGTGCCCTTCATGAACACGCTCACCGGCTCGTTCTCGATGATCTCCTTGATCTGCTCGCCCAGCTGTGTCATCGACTGGCTCATGCGATTCCTCTCGTCTTGATTCGGAGCTCGTGGATCGACCCGTCGGCGAGGGGCTCTGCGAGCGCCTCGTAGACGAGCCGGTGCTGCTCGACGAGCGAGAGCCCGTCGAAGCGACCGCTGCTGACCGTCACCTGGAAATGGTCGCCGCCACCGGTGCGGTCCTCGACCGCCAGCTCGCTCGCGTCGGGGAACGAGTTGCGAAGGAGCGTTTCGAGCATGCCGGTGACGACCATGGAATCATCGTAGCCGTGCGGCGTAATCCGTCTTTTCTCGTGTCGCTCCCAGAGCGGGTGGTGCGCGCGCTCGTCGCCGGGCTCGGCGGCGCCGTGCACGAGACGGCCGAGGTCGTGCTGCCACGGTTCGCTCGGCGCTCGCGGCTGTACGAGGCGACCGCCAAGAACATGCTCCGGATTGCGATCGAGCTGGTCGGGAGCGTCGAGCGAGAGGCTCCTGCGGGTGAGCCGCACCCCGGCGAGCTGCTGAAGCGCAAGACGGCCGGCAACGTCGTCGAGTTCGGCTCGATCGCCGCGTTCGGCTTTTCGCCGCTCTGGCTGCTCGCAGCCGCCTCGGACATCTCGCACGGCTCGCGCGTCTACCTGGCGGCGCTCGTCGCGGAGCTGAAGCGCGCGGGCGTGCTGGCCGACGACGCGCGAGCTCGGCACCGTCGACGACCTGCTCGGCGCCCTCGAGGGAACCTCGGGAACGACGGCGAGGCTCGTCGACCTGCCGCCGCTGGAGCTGGCGGAGCTGCGCGCCTCGTTCGCCGAGCTGCGGTCGAACGCGAGCGAACTGCCGTCGCCGCAGGAGCTCGCGGCGCTCTTCGACGGACTCCGGCGCACGGCCGCGCGGGAGCGACAGCCGCTGCTCGAAGTCTCCACCGGCATGGGGCTCGCGTTCCTGCTCTCGGCGCGCCAGTTGAGCCGGGAGCATCTGATCGCACCGTATGGAGAGGACTGGAAGCCGTTACGCGAAGAAGGCTTCGCGGGCTACGCCCGCAGGATCTCGCGCGCCCTACCGGGCAGCGATCACAGTGCACTTCGATCCTGAGCAGGAGAGCTGGACGGAGCGGGCGCTGGCGCGGCTCCGGCGCTGAGCTCACCTCTGTGCGGCGTGAAGCGGCTGCTCGTGGGTCTGGCGGCGCTCGGTGCGCTGGGTGCGGCCGCGCCCGCCCATGCGTCGATACCGATGCCCTGGTGCGGCACCGCCTCGTCGGCGGTCGACCGGCTGCCCGACGCCACGCCCGGTTTCGCGGTCCACGTGGTCTACGTCCGTGCGCCCGGCGTGCGCTGACCGGTTCGCGGAGCTCGCGCCCAGGATCGTCGGTGACGTCGTCGCGATGGAGGCTTGGTGGCGCTCGCAGGACGCCACTCGTGCGCCTCGGTTCGACCTCTTTCCGATCGCCTGCGCAACCGCATTCGGCGCGCTCGACATCACGAACGTCCAGCTGTCGCAGGCGCCCGGATCGGTCCCCGCCTCGTTCAACGCGATCCGGCTGCAGCTCGCCTCAGCCAGATTCAACGAGCCCGAGAAGGTCTACCTCGTCTATTACGACGGGTCGACCGGGCAGGCCGGTCGTGAACAGGTCTGCGGCCAGGGCGCGACGCCCGGCGGGTTTGGGGCTCCCGGTATGGCGATCGTCTACCTCGACTCCTGCGACGCCACCGCAGGCGACTCGCTGCGGCCGGTGGTCGGCATGCACGAGCTCGTCCACGTCCTCGGCGCCGTCAACGACGCCGCACCCCACAGATGCCGCGAAGGCCACGTCTGCGATTTCGAGCTCGACCTGATGGGCTTCGCGCTTTCCGGTGAAGAGCTCGAGTCGCACGTGCTCGACAGCGGACATGACGACTACTACGCCCACCCGGGATCCTGGACCGACGTGCAGGACTCGCTCTTCCTCGAGCGGCTCGACTCGCCGGACCGAAGCGCGCCGACGGCGCCCGCCGCGCTCGTCGTGCGAAGCGACCCCGGCGCGGCGGTCGTCACGTTCTCGTGGCGCGCCTCGAGCGACGACGTCGGCCCGGTCACCTATTTGGTGTACGAGGACGGGCGCTTCAGTGAGGAGGTGGTCCGAACCTCTGCGCAGCTGTCCGTGGTGTCGGGCGGCGCCACAGGCACCTACTCCGTGCGCGCGGTAGATGCCGTCGGCCACCTGAGCCCGCCGGTCACGGTCCGCTTCAAGCCGGGCTTCGGGATCGTCGACGAGCAGGGCCGGCTGCTGCGGGACACCGTTCCGCCGCCGGCGCTCCGTACGCGTGTCCGTCCGGAGGACGGCCAAGACCTCGATGCTCTCGTGGCCCGCGGTACGCGATCCGGGCGGCCTCCGCAACTACCGGGTCAGGATCGGGACACGGACGCTGTTCGTCACGAAGCCCGCCGTGGCGATCACGCGCAGGACGCTGCGCACGGCCGTCTCCGTGGCCGCCGTCGACCGGGCCGGCAACATCGGGCCGGCCACGACCGTCCCGCTACGCCGCTTGCGCTGAAACGGACGTGTCCGAGGGACTGTCCCTGGGACACGGCCCGAACGGCCCGCGGAGGCGCCTCTTCGATACATTCGAGGCATGGCCGACGAGGTTTCTGCCCGCTCCACGCTCACCGTCGGCGATCGCAAGCTCGAGATCCACCGGCTCGACTCGCTGCAGGATCGGTGGGACGTCGCGCGCCTCCCCTACACGCTGCGGATCCTGCTCGAGAACGTGCTCCGGAACGGCGACAGCGACGACGTCGAGGCGGTCGCCGGCTGGGTCGCGACCGACGAGCCGAGCCGCGAGATCTCGTTCGCGCCCGCCCGCGTCCTGCTCCAGGACTTCACCGGCGTCCCGGCCGTCGTCGACCTCGCCGCGATGCGGAACGCGATGGCCGACTTCGGCGGCGACCCGGAGGCGATCAACCCGCTGATTCCGGTCGAGCTCGTGATCGACCACTCGGTGCAGGTCGACGTGTTCGGCGCGCGGGAGGCCTTCGCCCGGAACGTCGAGTTCGAGTTCCAGCGCAACCGCGAGCGCTACGCCTTCCTGCGCTGGGGGCAGAAGGCCTTCCGCGACTTCAAGGTCGTCCCGCCCGGGACCGGGATCGTGCACCAGGTCAACCTCGAGTACCTCGCGCGCGTGGTCGAGGAGCGCGACGGCCAGGCGTTCCCGGACACGCTCGTCGGCACCGACTCGCACACGACGATGGTGAACGGGCTCGGCGTGCTCGGCTGGGGCGTCGGCGGGATCGAGGCCGAGGCGGCGATGCTCGGCGAGCCGCTCTCGATGCTCGTCCCCCAGGTCGTCGGCTTCAAGCTGAGCGGCCGGCTGCCCGAGGGCTCCACCGCCACCGACCTCGTGCTCACCGTCACCGAGCTCCTGCGCCAGGCCGGCGTCGTCGGCAAGTTCGTCGAGTACTTCGGCCCCGGCCTCGCCTCGCTCCCGCTCGCCGACCGCGCCACGATCGGGAACATGTCCCCGGAGTACGGCGCGACGTGCGGCTTCTTCCCGGTCGACGAGCTGACGCTCGAGTACCTGCGCCTGACCGGCCGCAGCGACGAGCGGATCGACCTCGTCGAGGCCTACTGCAAGGAGAACATGCTCTGGCACGACCCGAGCGAGGAGCCGACGTACTCGCAGGTGCTCGAGCTCGACCTCTCGACGGTCGAGCCGTCGCTCGCCGGGCCGCGCCGGCCCCAGGACCGCGTGCCGCTCCACCACGCGAAGACGGCGTTCCTCGACTCGCTCGGCACCTTCGGCATCAAGAACGCCCTCACGAACGGCAGCCACGACAAGGCTGTGGCCGACACCTTCCCCGCCAGCGACCCGACCAGCGAGCAGGCGCCGGGCGGCTCGCCCGAGCCTGAGCCGGACTCCGTACCCGTCGCCGTCGTCGGCCCCGGCCGCTCGAGCGTGCACGTCGTCGGGACCGACTACGAGCTCGAGCACGGCAGCGTCGTCATCGCCGCGATCACGTCCTGCACGAACACGTCGAACCCGCAGGTGATGGTCGGCGCCGGCCTGCTGGCGAAGAAGGCGGTCGAGCGCGGCCTGCGCAGCAAGCCCTGGGTGAAGACGAGCCTCGCTCCCGGCTCGAAGGTCGTGACCGAGTACTACGACCGTGCCGGACTGACGCAGTACCTCGAGCAGCTCGGCTTCCACACGGTCGGCTACGGCTGCACGACCTGCATCGGCAACTCCGGGCCGCTGCCCGAGGCGATCTCGGTCGCGGTCGAAAAGGGCGACCTCGTCGTCTGCTCCGTGCTCTCCGGCAACCGCAACTTCGAGGCCCGCATCCACCCGGAGGTGAAGGCGAACTACCTCGCCTCGCCGCCGCTCGTGGTCGCCTACGCGCTCGCAGGCCGGATGGACCTCGACCTGCTCGAGGAGCCGCTCGGCGAGGACCAGGACGGCAACGACGTCTACCTCCGCGACCTCTGGCCGAGCGCGGCCGAGATCCAGGAGACGATCACCGCCTCCGTGCGCGGCGAGATGTTCCAGCTCCACCTACGCCGACGTCTTCACCGGCGACGAGCAGTGGCGCGACCTGCCCGTGCCCGAGGGCGAGCTCTTCGAGTGGGAGCCGGACTCGACGTACGTCCGCCGCCCGCCCTACTTCGACGACATGCCGCCAAAGCCCGCAGCCGTTCGAGGACGTCGACGGAGCGCGTTGCCTCGTCATGCTCGGCGACTCGGTCACCACCGACCACATCTCGCCCGCCGGCTCGATCAAGCCCGACTCGCCCGGCGGGCCAGTACCTCGTCGAGCACGGCGTCGAGCGGAAGGACTTCAACTCGTACGGCTCCCGCCGCGGCAACCACGAGGTGATGGTCCGGGGCACCTTCGCGAACGTGCGGCTGAAGAACCTGCTCGTGCCCGGCTCGGAGGGCACCTGGACCGTCCACCTGCCCGACGGCGAGGAGATGACGATCTTCGAGGCGTCGCAGCGCTACCTCGCCGAAGGCACGCCGACGATCGTGATCGCCGGCAAGGAGTACGGCTCAGGCTCGTCCCGCGACTGGGCGGCGAAGGGCCCGAACCTGCTCGGCGTGCGGGCGGTGATCGCGGAGAGCTACGAGCGGATCCACCGCTCCAACCTGCTGATGATGGGCATCGTCCCGCTCCAGTTCCAGGCCGGCGAGACACCGGAGACGCTCGGCCTCACCGGCCGCGAGCGCTTCGCGATCGAGGGGATCGAGAACGGCGAAGCGAGCGAGGTGACCGTGCGCGCCGACGACGTCACCTTCACCGCCCGCGTCCGGCTCGACACCCCGCGCGAGCGCGAGTACCTCCGCCACGGCGGCATCCTCCCGTTCGTCCTGCGCCGCCTGCTCGCCAGCTCTGAATCTTTATCGGTTTGCAATTGACATTCGGAGCAGGTGCGGCTACTCTGCCCCCGCTGCAGCGACGGGGTCACGCTGCAGCAAGGGGAGAGGGACGAAAGCGGGGCGCCGAGAGGCGTCCCGTTCTCGTTAGAGTGCCGACGACCGGGGTGCCTCGACGAGGCTGAGAACAGACCCGTAGGACCTGATCCGGGTAATGCCGGCGAAGGGAGGAGCGGCAGCCGATGGATGGGACTCCCGCCTGGGGAATCAAGCCGGTGCCCGAGCGCCTGCGCGTGCTCGGGCTGCTCGACACGGGCCTCCTCTGGGGCAATCTCGGCGTCTCGCTGCTCGTGCTCGTGGCCGGCACCTACCTCGTGCCGGCGCTCTCGCTGCGGGAGGCGTTCCTCGCGATCCTCGTCGGCAGCCTGATCGGCAACGCGATGCTCGGCGCTCGCCGCGCTGATCGGCGCCGACGCGCGCGTGCCGGCGATGGTGCTGATGCGCGCGCCGCTCGGGCAGCGCGGCTCGTGGGCGCCGACCGTCCTCAACGCCGCCCAGTGCATCGGCTGGTCGATCTTCGAGCTGCTGATCATCGCGACCGCCGTCGCCGCGCTCTCCGACGAGCTGCTCGGCTTCCGCGCCCAGTGGCTCTGGACGCTCGTCTTCGGCGGCATCGCGCTCGCGCTGGCGCTGCTCGGGCCCGATCGACTTCGTCCGCAAGTTCGTCCGCAAGGTCGCGGTCTGGGCGGTGCTCGCCTCGCTCCTCTACCTGACGTGGTGGGCGCTCGACGGCTCCGGCTTCGGCGGCCTCTGGGACCGCGGCGGCGAGGGCGGCTCGTCGGTGCTCGAGGGCGTCGACCTCGTCGTCGCGATCACCGTCTCCTGGATCCCGCTCGCCGCCGACTACACGCGCTTCAGCCGCTCTCGCGTGCGCGGCGTTCTGGGGCACCGGCGCCGGCTACTTCCTGGCGAGCGTCTGGCTCTGGGGGCTCGGCGCCGTCCTCTTCTTCTCGCGCGACATCACCGATCCGGCCGCGCTGCCGGTCGCGGTCGCGGCCGGCGGGATCGGCGCCGTCGCTCGCGCTGCTCGCGGTCACGGTGGACGAGACGGACGAGGCGTTCGCGAACGTGTACTCGACCGCGGTCTCGATCCAGAACCTGGCGCCGCGCGTGCCGCAGCGCGCGCTGCTCGTCGCCGTCGCGGCGGTCGCGACGCTCGGCGCCCTGACGATCGACCTGCTCTCGTACGAGAGCTTCCTGCTCATGCTCGGCTCGTTCTTCGTGCCGCTCTTCGGCGTCCTGCTCGCCGACTGGCTCGTCGCCGGCCGCCGCTACCGGGAGAGCGACGTCTTCGAGGGGCCTGCCGTGCGCTGGGGGATGCTCGGCGCCTGGATCGCCGGCTTCGCGCTCTACCAGTGGCTCCACCCGGTCGGCCCGTCGTGGTGGACGGACGCGATCGGCGACCCGCCCGACTACGGCATCGGCGCGACGCTGCCGAGCTTCGTCGTTTCGTTCGCGCTCGGGCTCGCGATCGCGGCACTCGGGAGACGCCGGTTCTAGAGTAGGCCGCGGTGCGGGGCATCGCGGTGATCGGGAATCTCGCGCGCGACACGATCGACGGCGGCCCTCCGCGCGTCGGCGGCGCGCCCTACCACGCCGCCCGCGCGCTGCGCCTGCTCGGCGGCAGCTCCCGGATCGTCGTCCGCTGCGCGGAGGCCGACCGGCGAGCGCTCGTCGGGCCGCTGGCCGCGCTCGGCGTCCCGTTCGACTGGCTTCCCGCCCCGAGCACGGCAGGCTTCGAGCTGCGCTACACGGGTGAGGAACGGGAGCTGGCGATCACCGACACGGGCGCGCCGTGGACGCTCGCGGACGCACGCGCCGTCGGGCGGGTCGACTGGGTCCAGGCCGGCGCGCTGACGCGTGCCGACTTCCCGGCCGACGTGCTCGCCGTGCTCGCGCGCGACCGTCGCGTCGCGCTCGACGGGCAGGCGCTCGTCCGCCCTGCCCGGACCGGAGCCGTCGTCTTCGACGCCGACTTCGATCCGGCGGTCCTGCAGCACGTGACGGCGCTGAAGCTGAACGAGGAGGAGGTCGAGGTGCTCGGCGGTGAGGAGCGCGTCGCGGAGCTCGGCGTACCCGAGCTGCTGCTCACCCACGGATCGACAGGCGGCGTCCTGATCGCGCGCGGAGTCCGCGAGCACATCCCGGTCCGCCCCATCCTCACCTCGAATCCCACCGGCGCCGGCGACGCCTTCCTCGCCGGCTACGTCTGGGCGCGCGCCGCCGGCCACCGGCCGGTCGTCGGCCGCGCGCCACGCGGCGACGACCGCCGCGCGAGTGCTCGAGCTGGCTCTGTGATCGCCCTGGTGCGCACGGTCGAGGGCGTGTTCGAGCTCGACGTCGAGAGCGAGGACGTTCTCGGTGCGGTCGACGCCCCCGTCGAGCGCGAGCTCCTCGAGCTCGGGCTGCCGCGACTCGTCGCGGCGGCGGCGAGCGGCGCGACCGTCGTCGCGCTCGTCGAACGGCGGCCGCCGCTCCTGATCTCGGGCGACGGCGGCGCGACCTGGCGCGAGGCGGGCGGCGGGCTGCCGCCCGGCTTCGACGTCGCGGTCGACCCGGGCGACCCGGACCGCGTGCTCTACGCCGCCCGGAACCGGCTCCACCTCTCCACCGACGGCGGCATCTTCTGGCGCTCGCTCGCGCCGGAGCTGCCCGACGTGGAGGCGATCGCGTGGTCTACGGAACCTTGAACTCGCCGCGCGCGACGGTCACGGCCGAGCCGCCGACCTCGACCGACTCGATCTCGTCCCCGGAGCCGGTCGCCCGCGCGTAGAGCGTCGAGGGCCGGCCGATCTCCGTGCCCTGCTCGATCTCGATCTGCTCGCCCCACGGCACGAGCCCGTGGCGGCCGAGGTGGCAGGCGAGCGGGCCCGCGGCCGACCCGGTCGCCGCGTCCTCGCCGATCGCCGTCGAGCGGCGAGAACATCCGCATCTTCCAGCTCGTTCCCGAGCCCGCGAACGCGAGCGCGCCGACGAGGTCGAGCTCGGCGAGCGCGCTCAGGTCCGGCTTCAGCGCGGCAACGTCCTCCTTCGACGGGAGCGCGACGTACGCGTGCCGGACGCCGTTGTCGTACACCTCGACCGGCAGCTCGGAGGCGGTCGACGCCGAGCGCCGCGAGCAGCTCGTCCGCGCGGTCGAAGGGCGCGACCGTCGGCACCGGCTGCGTCATCTTCCCGTAGACGATCCGCCCGGACTCGTCCCGCTCGAGCTCGACCGGGACGATCCCGGCGCCCGTCTCGAGCGCGATCACGCCCAGCTGCAGCGGCGCGCCGAGCACGAACGCGGTGCCGAGGCACGGATGCCCGGCGAACGCGGATCTCGTTGCGCGGCGTGAAGATCCGGATCCGCACCGTGCCGCCCTCGCGCGGCGGCAGGACGAAGACGCTCTCGCGAGAGACCGAGCTCGAGCGCCAGCTCCTGCATCGTCACCTCGTCGAGGTCGCGCGCGTCCGTGAAGACGGCGAGCTGGTTGCCCGCGAGCGGCCGGTCGGTGAAGACGTCGGCGAGGACGTAGCGAAACGAGCGCATATCGGTGAATCTATCCGCGTGCGCCTCTTCCTCGTCCGCCACGCCCACTCGGACCCGGGCGACCCGGACTCGCTGAGGCCGCTGAGCGCAGCGCGGTCGCGAGCAGGCACGGAGCTGGGCGAGCGCCTCGCGCCGGTGGAGCCGGAGCTCGTGCTCGCGAGCCCGCTGCTGCGCGCGCGCGAGACGGCCGCTGCGATCGCGAAGGCGGCGGACGCCGAGCTGCGGATCGACGAGCGGCTGGCGCCGGGCGCGACCGCCGACGACGTACTCGCGGCGATCGAGGGCGCCGGCAGACACGGTCGTCACCGTCGGCCACCAGCCGGACTGCTCCGAGATCGCCGCGCGCTCGGCGCCGGCCGAGCCCGGACTTCCCGACCGCCGGCGTGTTCGAGGTCGAGCTCAGCTGAGCTCGCGCTCGAGGCGCTTCCACCAGTCCGCGTTCCACTCCATCAGCTCGATCCCGTAGCGGAGCACGTGACCGCTCGGATCCTTCTCCTCGAACGGCCCGACCTCCTCGCCGATCTCGACGAAAGAGCGCCGCCGCCTCCTGGTACCACTCGCGCCGCCGCCGCACGAGCTCCTCGAGCTGCTCCTCCGGCATGGCCTCGCCGAAGAAGAGCTTCAGCAGCCCCTCGTCGCGCACCTCGTACTGATCGCCCGGCTCCGACAGCCACGACTCGAAGGCAAGCCGCCCGTCCTCGGTCAGCCGGTAGACCCGCCGCGGCACCCTGCCCGCGCGGCTCCTCGTGCGAGTCGACGAGCCCGGCGGCCTCGAGGCGGCGGAGCTCGGGGTAGATCTGGCCGTAGCTGGCGCCCCAGAAGAAGCGGGTCGAGCGGTCGGTGACCTGCTTGATGTCATAGCCGGTCCGCGGCTCGAAGCTGAGCAGGCCGAGGATCACGCGTGCGGTCGGGCTGAGGCTTGACATATCTACCAGATGCATAATAACCTATCTGCCAGATATGACAACGGCGATCTCCGTCAGCGGCCTGCGCAAGTCCTACGACGGCGTCGAGGCGGTCCGGGGGATCGACTTCGAGGTGGCGGCGGGCGAGGTGTTCGGCCTGCTCGGCCCGAACGGCGCCGGCAAGACGACGACGGTCGAGATCCTCGAGGGCTACCGGAAACGGGACGCGGGCGAGGTCAGCGTGCTGGGCTTCGATCCCGGCAAGGCCGAGCGCGCCTTCCGCGAGCGGATCGGCGTCGTGCTGCAGGAGTCGGAGCTCTGGCCGGTGCTGACGGTGCGCGAGATCCACCGGATGTTCGCCGGCTACTACGAGCACCCGCGCGACGTCGACGAGGTGGTCGAGCTCGTCGGCCTCGGCGAGAAGCGCGACGCGAAGGTGAAGACGCTCTCGGGAGGGCAGAAGCGGCGGCTCGACCTCGGGATCGCGCTCGTCGGCGATCCGGAGCTCGTCTTCCTCGACGAGCCGACGACCGGCTTCGACCCCGCCGCGCGCCGCAACGCCTGGGAGCTCGTGCGCTCGCTGCGCGGGCTCGGGAAGACGGTGCTGCTGACGACGCACTACCTCGACGAGGCACAGCAGCTCGCCGACCGCGTCGCCGTGATCGTCGCGGGCGAGATCGTCCGGATCGGCAAGCCGTCCGAGCTGATCGCCGGCACGCGCGCCCAGATCCGCTACCGGGCCGGCGGCGAGGAGATCGTCGTCGAGACGGACGAGCCGACGCGCACGCTGCACGAGCTGACCGCGCAGGCGCTCGCGGACGGCGTCGAGCTGGAAGGCCTCGAGGTGCGGCGGGCGACGCTCGAGGACGTCTACCTCGAGCTCGTCGCGCGAGGAGCAAGCCGATGAGGCTCTTCTGGCATCAGCTGAAGTGCGGAGCAGCTGACGTTCTGGCGCAGCCGCGAGGCGGCGATCTTCGTCTTCCTCTTCCCGCCGCTCCTCTTCGTCCTGCTCGCTTCGGTCTTCGGCGACGGCACCGTCGACGGGGAGCCCGACCTCGACCTATCTCGTCGCCGGCCTGATCGCGCTACGCCGCGCGAACACGGCGCTCGGCGGCCTGGCGATCACGCTCGTGATCCGCCGCGAGTACGGGATCCTGAAGCGGCTGCGCTCGACGCCGCTGCCGGCGCCGCTCTACCTCGCAACGGTCGCTGCTCTCGAACCTGCTTCGTCGTCGTGCTGCAGTCGCTTCGTCGTGGTGGCGCTCGGCATCGGCCTCTTCGACGCGCAGCTGCCGGAGAACTGGCTCTCGTTCGTGCTCGCCCTCGCGCTCGGCGCCGCCTCGTTCGCCGGGCTCGGGCTGGCGATCGCGGCGCTGGTCCGCTCGGGCGAGGCGATCGCGGCGGTCGTCAACGTGATCATCCTGCCGATGGCGTTCCTCTCCGGGTCGTTCGGCCCGGCCGACGACGCTGCCGGAAGCCCTCGAGGTGCTGCGCGGATGTGCTGCCGCTCGACTACCTGATCGATCTCGTGCTCGGCGCCTACGTCGACGGCGAGGCGCTCTGGGAGCACCCGACGGCGATCGCGGTCCTGGTCGTCTGGGGCGCCGCCGGCTACGTCGTCGCGCGGCGCCGCTTCGGCTGGGAGCCGCGCGAGCGTTAGAGGACTTTCAAATCGGGGTACTACGGCTTTCGATGCAGGATCTCGCGCAAATCGCCTTTCTCGACGACGACGGAGACATCCGCGTCAACTTCGGCATGTTCGCGGGCCGCGAGGCGACGCAGGCGGAGATCGACGATCTCGCCCACGACCTCCTCGCCGAGGTCTCGTCGATCACGATCGTCGCCGAGCAGCGCACGGTCGCCGACCGCGAGATGGAAGCGTCGGTGCACCAGATCCGGATCGAGCTGGGCGACCAGGACCCGCAGCGGCCGCTGCTGATCGCAGAGCGCTGGGCCGAGGCGTGCGTCGCCGAGCGGCACGCCGAGTTCACCGAGGCGTGACCGCTACCCTGAGCGGCGATGGCCAGCCGCTCGGATCTCCGTAACGTCGCGATCGTCGCGCACGTCGACCACGGCAAGACGACGCTCGTCGACGCGATGCTCTGGCAGTCGGGCGCCTTCCGCGAGAACCAGGACGTGGGCGAGCGCGTGCTCGACTCGACCGACCTCGAGCGCGAGAAGGGGATCACGATCCTCGCCAAGAACACGGCCGTCCACTACGGCGCGACGAAGATCAACATCGTCGACACGCCGGGCCATGCCGACTTCGGCGGCGAGGTCGAGCGCGGCCTGACGATGGTCGACGGCGTGCTCCTGCTCGTCGACGCGAGCGAGGGGCCGCTGCCGCAGACCCGCTTCGTGCTGCGCAAGGCGCTCGAGGCGCGGCTGCCGGTGATCCTCGTCGTCAACAAGGTCGACCGGCCCGACGCGCGGATCAAGGAGGTCGTCGACGAGGTGTACGAGCTCTTCCTCGACCTCGACGCCGACGAGGAGCAGGTCGAGTTCCCGATCGTCTACACGAACGCGCGCGAGGGCCGCGCCGGCCTCGAGCCGGAAGCGCTCGCCGACGACCTGGGCCCGCTCTTCGAGCTCCTGCTCGAGCGGATCCCGGCCCCGGAGTACGACCCGGAGCATCCGCTGCAGGCGCTCGTGACGAATCTCGACGCATCGCCGTACGTCGGCCGGCTGGCGCTCGCCCGGATCCAGCACGGAACGCTCAAGAAGGGGCAGCAGGTCGCCTGGTGCCGCGCCGACGGCCGGATCGAGCGCGTGAAGATCACCGAGCTCTACGTCACCGAGGCGCTCGACCGCGTCGACGCCGACGAGGCCGGGCCGGGCGAGATCGTCGCCGTCGCCGGCCTCCCCGAGGTGACGATCGGCGAGACGCTCGCCGACCCCGAGGATCCTCGCCCCCTGCCCGTCTCGACCGTGGACGAGCCGAGCCTCTCGATGACGGTCGGGATCAACACCTCGCCGCTCTCCGGCCGCGAGGGGGACAAGCTGACCGCGAGCATGCTCAAGGGCCGGCTCGACCAGGAGCTCGTCGGCAACGTCTCGCTGCGCGTCCTTCCGACCGAGCGGCCGGACACCTGGGAGGTGCAGGGCCGCGGCGAGCTCCAGCTCGCGGTGCTCGTCGAGCTGATGCGCCGCGAGGGGTTCGAGCTGACCGTCGGCAAGCCGCAGGTGGTGACGCAGATCGTCGACGGCAAGGTGCACGAGCCCGTCGAGCGGCTTGCGATCGACGCGCCCGAGGACTACGTCGGCGTGCTGACGCAGCTGCTCGCGCTGCGCAAGGGCCGGCTGGAGCAGATGGTCAACCACGGCACCGGCTGGGTGCGGCTCGAGTACCTCGTCCCGGCGCGCGCCCTGATCGGCTTCCGGACGGAGTTCCTGACCGAGACGCGCGGCACCGGCATCCTCCACCACGTCTTCGACCGCTACGAGCCCTGGCACGGCGAGCTGCGCACGCGCCCGACCGGCAGCCTCGTCTCCGACCGCCGCGGCCCCGCGACCGCGTTCGCGCTGATGAACCTGCAGGAGCGCGGACAGATGTTCATCGGGCCGACGATCGAGGTCTACGAGGGGATGATCGTCGGCGAGAACGCGCGCGCCGAGGATCTCGACGTGAACGCGACCAAGGAGAAGAAGCTGACGAACATGCGCGCCGCCTCCTCGGACGAGACCGTGCGCCTGATCCCGCCCCGCCCGATGTCGCTCGAGCAGGCGCTCGAGTTCATCCGCGAGGACGAGTGCGTCGAGGTGACGCCGGCGAGCGTGCGGCTGCGCAAGGTCGTGCTCGACGCGTCGAAGCGCCAGTCCAGCGCCGAGCAAGAAGGGCCGCGCGCTGGCGGCCGCCGGCAGCTAGCGAACCGACTCGCGATCACCGCGGTTCACGGACCGCACAAGCGGGCGGGGCGCCGCAAGGCCCCGCCCGCTCGTCTCGTAGGGTGTTGGCTCTCCTGCTACGCGGAAGCGAGCTTGGAGACGCACTTGCCGAACGCGTTCGACTGTCGGCGTTCTACCGTACGTGGCCTTGAAGGCCACGTCACCCATGCTCTTGCGCTCGCGCCTTGCACGTCTTGGCCGCAGCGACGACGGCCTGCTTGTCCGCCGCGGACTCGGCGATGCGCTTCGCCTGGACACAGCGGTTGAGCGCGTTGGCGCCCACTTGCCGACGCCGTAGAACTGCGCGAAGGTCTTGCCACCGTGCGCGGCGGCGAAGCCCGCGTCGGCCTGCTCGGCCTTGCACGCGGTCTCGGCGGCGTGACGGTTCTGGTGCTCCTTCTGCGTCCAAGCCGAGACGCACTTGCCCATCGCGTTGGACTTGTCGGCGTTGGTGCCGTAGCTCGCCTTGAACATCGCCTCGGTGAGCGCCGTCTTCAGGGTCTGACAGGCGCGGGCGCCGTTGGCCTTGTCGGACGGCGACGCCGGGTCGGCGAACGCTGCGACGGGCAGGATTGCCGCGACCGCGAGCGCTGCGAAAAGTGCTTTGAGCTTCATCAGATGCCTCCTAGTGGTTTCTCGTACCCCATGCGTCGTGTCCCCACTTAAGGCGTTTGCTGCACGGAAAACCATCAAGGCACCGTAAGAATCCTGTTAGGAAAGTGCGGAACGGCTTACCGCTGCGCTATGCGCCGGCAGGTAGTAGCGCTCGGCGTACTCGATCACCGCGCGGTGCATCGAGAAGCGCGGCGCCAGCTGCGTGATCGACGCCTTCATCATCTCCACCCACTGCTCGCGACGCTCCGTGTAGATCGGCACGACCTCCTCCTCGAGGAGGCGATAGAGCTGTTCCAGGTCGGCGTCGTCCGACAGGCCCTCGATCGCCCAGCCGAGCTCGGGCGCGTACGCCTCCGCCCACCAGCCGTCCAGCACCGAGAGATTGAGCACGCCGTTCGCCGCTGCCTTCATGCCGCTCGTCCCAGAGGCCTCGAGCGGCCGCGTCGGAGTGTTCAGCCACACGTCGCAGCCGCGGACGAGCGTGCGCGCGAGTCCGATGTCGTAGTTTTCCAAGAAGACAACGCGTCCCGAGAGGCGCGGATCGCGGGCGAGCTCGACGATGGCCTGCATCACGTCCTTCCCGGGGTCGTCGGCGGGGTGCGCCTTGCCGGCGACGACAATCTGCACCGGCAGCGCGAGCAAGCGCTCGAGGTCGGAGAAGACCAGGCCGGCGCGCTTGTAGGTCGCGAACCGACGGGCGAATCCGATCGTCAGGAGCTCGCGGTCGATCCCGGCCCGCTCGGCGAGCCGCGCCTTGGCGGCGGCGTGGACCTGCCAGAGCGCCTCCGGTTCGAGGTGCCTCGCGGCGTCCCAGTTGGCCTCGTCGGGCGGAGCCTCCGGGCTGACCCCGGCGGCGCGCAAGAGCTCGGTGAGGCCGGGGTCGAGCCAGGTTCCGAGGTGGACGCCGTTCGTCACGTGCCCGATCGGCGTCTCCTGCCCGGCCAGAGCGCCGCCCACATCTCGCGGGCGACCGCGCCGTGGAGCTCGGAGACGCCGTTCGCGTAGGCGGACAGCCGCAGCGCAAGCGGCGTCAGGCCGAAGCCCGGCTTCTCGCCGAACCTGCCGAGGTCGAGCAGCGCCTCCCTGTCGAGGCCGGCCTCCGCGGCGAGCGGGCCGACGTACCGGAAGACGAGCTCCTCGTCGAACACCTCGTTGCCGGCCGGCACGGGCGTGTGCGTCGTGAAGACCGACGAGGCGCGCACGTGCTCGAGCGCGTCCGCCGTCTCCAGCCCCTGCTCCACGAGCGCGCGCGCCCGCTCGATCTGCAGGAACGCGGAGTGGCCCTCGTTCAGGTGAAAGACGGTCGGCTCGATCCCGAGCGCCGCGAGCGCGCGGACGCCGCCGACCCCGAGGAGCAACTCCTGCCGGATGCGGTGCTCGCGGTCGCCGCCGTACAGCGAGTCGGTCAGCCAGTCGACCTCCAGCAGGTAGAGCGTGACGGAGCCGACGGCTTTGCTCCACACGGCGGCTTCGATCGTCTCCCCGCCGAGCTCGACCGAGACCGAGACGGGCTCGCGGATCACACCGACCGCCTCCGGGTCGACCGGCTGGTAGTCCTCCGTCTGCCGCCCGGCCGTGTCGACGCCCTGCCTGAAGTAGCCGCCGCGATAGAGGAGGCCGACGCCCACGAGCGGGACCCCGAGCTCCGCCGCGGCCTTGAGGTGGTCGCCCGCCAGGACGCCGAGACCGCCGGAATAGATCGGCAGGCGCTCGTGCAGCCCGAACTCCATGCTGAAGTAGGCGACGAGGAGCTCGCGCTCGTCACCGCCGTGCGCGCGTTGCCACCAGGTCGTTGCTGCTGACGTCGTCTGCATCGAGGCCCGCGCAAAGCTACACGCCGAGGCGAGCACTTCGCGCCGGTGGCGCGCGACCGCATCCGTCGGGTCGCTCCGCTACCATCCGCGCACCTGATGGAGGCGGCCTGGACTGGGTTCTTGCACGGCTCCGGCCCAGCCGGTCACGCCGTCCAGGTCTACCGGGACGTGAGCGAGCTCGCCGACTCGGTCGCGAAGTATCTGGCCGTCGGCTTCGACCTGCGGGAGCCGGCGATCGTGATCGCGACTCCAGAGCACTCGGCCTGCTTCGGCGAGCGGCTGGCAGAGAGCGGCTGGAGTGCGGCCAGGATCGAGCAGCACGGACTGCTCTTCTGCGCCGATGCCGACACGACGCTGGCGGCGATCATGGACGGCGACCGGCCCTCGGCCGGGCAGTTCGAAGCTGTCGTCGGCGGGTTGATGGACCAGGTTGGGGCACGGTTCCCCAACCGCCGGATCCGTGCCTTCGGCGAGATGGTCGACCTCCTCTGCGAACGCGGCAACCCCAGCGCTGCAGCTGGGCTGGAGGAGCTCTGGAACCGGATGGCGCGGCGGCGGTCGTTCTCGCTGCTCTGCGGCTACCGCGTCGACGTCTTCGACCGCGAGGCACAGGTTTCGGTCCTGCCGCAGATCTGCCGGTCCCATTCGCACGTGCTTCCCGCGCGCGATCCGGAGCGTCTCGAGCGGGCCGTCGACGCGGCTCTCGAGGAGGCGCTCGGACAACAGGCCGGTCAGGTCTACGCGATGCTCGGCGAGCAGGTGCGCCGGAAGCAGGTCCCGCCCGCCCAGCTGGCCTTGATGTGGGTCAGCTCGCAGATGCCGCGGTCGGCCGAGCGGATCCTCGAGTCCGCCAGGGCGCACTACCTGCAAGAGCCGGCCGCCTGAGCCCCGTTTAGGGGCTCACCACCATCGCGCTCCCGCCGCCACGGCGCACCGGCTCGGCCGCGGCGAGCAGGCGATCGCCGCCGAGGAACTCGATTCCTGTGGCGGCCCCGATCTCGGCAGTCGAGTTGAACACGTGGCCCGCGCGCTTGCAGCGCGGTCGCCTCGGCCGTCGTGAGGAAGGCCGATTCCACCTGCGTCTGCCTATTCGCCGGATTCCGCTGGCTCAGCCGCGGGTCTGCGATCGCCTCAGGAAGCGTCAGGCCGAGATCGAGCCGGTCGAGCAGGATCTGCAGGACGGTCGTGATGATCGTCGAGCCGCCCGGCGAGCCGACCGCGAGCAGCGGCTTGCCGTCGCGAAGCACGATCGTCGGGCTCATCGAGCTGCGCGGCCGCTTGCCGCCCTCGACCCGGTTCGGGTGCGTCAGCGAGTCCGAAGTCGAAGTCCGTGAGCTCGTTGTTCGCGAGGAAGCCGAACCCCGGGACGACCAGGCCGGCGCCGCCGGTCGACTCGATCGTGAACGTGTACGCGACGACGTTGCCCCAGCGGTCGGCGGTCGTGATGTGCGTGGTCGTGCCGACGCGCGCCTCGCTCGCCGAGGCCTGGACGCTCGCGCTGCCGCCGCCGTTGAACGGATACGGATCCCCGGGCGTGGCCTGGCTCGTCGCAGCCGTCCCCGTGATCAGGGCGCGCCGCGTGGCTGCGAACCCGTCCGAGAGCAAGCCCGTCAGCGGGACGTCGAAGTACGCCGGATCGCCGAGATAGGCGCCGCGGTCGGCGAACGAGTAGCGCGAGGCCTCGATGAAGTAGTGCAGCGCCGCCTCGCGGGTCATCGTCGAGAGCTCGTAGCCCTCGAGGATGTTCAGCGCCTCGCCGACGGTCGAGCCGCCGCTCGAGGGCGGGCCCATGCCGTAGACGTCGTGGCCGCGGTAGCCGACGCGTGTCGGCGTGCGCTCGGGCGCGGTGTAGGTGTGCAGGTCGCGCATGGTCATGAGCCCGGGCCGCCAGGTGTGGTTGGCGGTCGGTGACACGACCGGGTGCTGCACCGTGTCGACGAGCGCGTCCGCGACCGCACCGCGGTAGAAGCCCTTCGCCCCGAGGTGCGCGATCCGCTCGTACGTGCGCGCGAGGTCGGGATTGCGGAAGACGGTGCCGACGTCGTGCGGCGTGCCGTCCGGATCGAGGTAGAGCGCGGCAGTCGCCGGGATGTCGTTGAAGAAGTCGACGTTGTCTGCGTCTGGTCGAAGAACGTCTGGTCGACGACGAAGCCGTCTCGCGCGACCCGGATCCCCGCCGCGAGCGCGTCCGCGAGCGAGATCGTGCCGTACCGCTCGAGCGCCTCGTCCCACGTCTCGACGGTCCCGGGCACTCCGACAGAGAGGCCGCTGAAGCGCGCGTCGTTGAAGGGAAGCGGCGCGCCGTTCTCCCAGAAGGAATCGGGGCGCATCGCGGCCGGTGCCGTCTCGCGGCCGTCGATCGTGGTCACCTTGCCGTCGCTCGCGCGGTAGAGGACCATGAAGCCGCCGCCGCCGATCCCGCAGGAGAACGGCTCGGTGACTCCGAGGACCGCCGCGGCGGCGACCGCAGCGTCGACCGCGTTGCCGCCGTTGCGCAGCGTGTCGACGGCGGCCTGCGTCGCGAGCACGTCGACCGTCGCTGCCGCGCCTCCCGTTCCGATCGCCGTCGGCGGACCGTTCGAGGCGGCGTCCGCAAGGGCGCCTACCTGTGCGGCGAGCGCAGCGACCGCAGCGACGAGCAGGACGACGAGTGAGCGAAGCGGACGGCGGCGCATGATTCCCCTCTCCTGGATGTCGAGCCACATCTACCCCGCGGCCTCCCACCGAAACTCACACTCACTACCATGCTTCGATGAGGATCCGGATCGGCTGCCGGTTCGTGCACGACGCCACGTCCGCGACGCCGGCCGTCGTGCTGGCGGAGCCGCACGAAGAGGTTCACGAGCAGGTCGTGGAGGAGGGCTGGACGAGCGAGCCCGAGGTCGCCTCCTCGACCTACGTCGACCTCTACGGCAACCGCTGCCGCCGGCTCGAGCTCCCGGAAGGCGCCTCGACGGTGAGCTACGACGGCCTCGTCGAGATCGACCCGGAGCCCGAGCCGACGCCGGGCCCGGACGACCCCCAGCACCGGATCGAGGACCTCCCCGATCACCTCCTGCACTGGCTCCTGCCGAGCCGCTACGCCGAGTCCGACCTCCTCAACGACACCGCGTGGGAGCTCTTCGGCAAGACCGAGCCCGGCGCCGAGCGCGCGCTCGCGGTCACGAGCTGGATCCACGAGAACGTCGAGTACGGCGTCCCCAGCCTTCCGACCACCTCGACCGTCGAGATCTTCGAGCGGCGAGGCGGGATGTGCCGCGACATGGCGCATCTGGGGGTCACCTTCTGCCGTGCGCTCAGCATCCCCGCTCGCTACACCTGCGGCTACATGCCCGACATCGGCGTCGCCGGCCCGTACCCGACGATGGACTTCCACGCCTGGTTCGAGGTGTGGCTGGGCGAGCGCTGGTGGACGCTCGACGGCCGCTACAACATGCCCCGGATCGGACGAGTTCCGATCGGCCGGGGCCGCGACGCCGCCGACGTCGCGATGATCACGACCTACGGCGACGCTACGCTGACCGAGATGACTGTGTGGGCGGAAGAATCGGCCGAGGCGGTGATGCCTGGTGGTCGATGAGACACTGGGCGACCTGAACCTGGGCGACCTGATCGCGACGCTCGGCTCGATCGACGACGACGAGATCGACTGGCAGAACGTCGCTCGCAACACCGTCCTGATCCACCAGACCTTCCGCTACGAGTATCCGGGCTCGATCGGGTCGCTCCGGCAGCGCCTGATGGTCGTGCCTCCGGACTACCACGACGATCAGCGGCTCGTCACCCACAAGCTCCGCGTCTCCGGCTGCGACGTCGACACCGAGCGCTCGTACGACACCTTCGGGAACGTCGTGCTCGACCTGACGTTGCAGCACGTCGAGCGCGAGGTCGAGTTCACGACCTGGATCGTCGTGGAGCGCGAGGCGGGGGCGGACGGCGCGCTCTACTCCGAGCCGCTCTCACCCGACGCACGCTTCTCGGAGCCCTCGCGGCTGACCCGCCCCGACGACGCGCTCACGACCGTGGCGGCGGAGCTCAGGGCCACCGGTGCGACCGGGCTCGAGCTCGCCGAGCTCGTCAACCAGCGCGTCCACGAGCACCTCCGCTACGACTGGGGAGTCACCACGATTGCGACCACGGCCGCCGAGGCGTGGGCCGGCGGCGCCGGCGTCTGTCAGGACTACGCCCACTGCATGCTCGCGCTCGCGCGACTCTGCGGCCTCTCGGCCCGCTACGTCTCAGGGCACCTGCTCGGTGAGGGCGGAACCCACGCCTGGGTGGAGATCCTCGTCCCCCACCCGCGGGAGCCCGAGTGCGTCTCGGCCATCGCGTTCGATCCCACCCACGTCCGGCGTGCGGGGCTTCGCTACGTCACCGTCGCCGTGGGCCGCGACTACGCCGACGTCGCCCCGACCTCCGGCACCTACGAGGGACCGGCCGAGGGCGTGCTGACGACGAGCAAGCGCGCCGCCGTGACGAACGTCGAATACCTCCGGCCCCAGCGTCGCCGCCGGATCGGCCCGCTCCCGACCGCCTAGCCCCGGAGCAAAGCCTCGAGCCCAGGGAGGTGCCGCTTGCAGAGCGCGGGCAGGCCGGCGTGCTCGATCTCGTACACGATCACCGGGGTTCTTCGCTCGATCAGCCAGTCATCGAACGCACCGGGACAGTGGCCCTCCATCTCGTCCTGGGCGGGTATGCCCGCCGGCTCGGCGAGCGTCGCGGTCACCTCCGGCGGAACGTCGCCGCGCACGTAGATGAGCTCGAGCGGGCTGTGGATGTCGACGACGAGCGGCGGGTCGAGGCGCTCGATCAGCGCGGTCAGCGCCTGCGTCTCGGGCTCGGAGCCCGCGTGCGCGCCCGGCGACGAGCGGTTCGTCCGGTTCGCCAGGACCCGGATCTCGGGATCGATCCCCGGCGGGTAGGTGAAGGTCTCGCCAGGCTCCCAGGTCGACGCGGGGAAGTTGCGGTTGAGGTCGACGCCGGCCGCGTTCTGCCTGGTTCCGGCAAGCAGCCCGTCCGGGTTGAGCACGGGGATCACAGCCCAGCGGGTCTCCGCGGCGGGAACCCGCTCCAGCAAGCGCCGCACGAGCAGAGCCGTGTCCGCTTCCTCGCCGTGCTGCGCCGCAGTCAGGAGGCCCGCCACAGGCTCGTCGCCCGCCGGCCGGAAGACGCGCAGCGGCACCCCCTCGCGAGAGCGGCCGTACTCCTCGACGCGCCAGCCGTCGAGCTCGCTGCCGAGCCGCTGGCTCAAATGGCGGCGATCCGCACCGCGACGCCGAGTGTCTCCTCGGTCGTCCCCTTCCAGACACCTCGCGTCGGCGGCACGTCTCCGTAGTCTCGACCCACGGCGACGCGAACGTACTGCCTCGTTCTGCTCGCGGTCGTGCGTCGGGTCGAGCGAGACCCAGCCGCGCTCCGAATCGAGCACGTCCACCCACGCGTGGGTCTCGACCACCTCGTTCTCCTTCTGCGGGTCGTAGAGATAGCCGCTCACGTAGCGTGACGGTATCCCCGCGCGACGGCAGGCGGCGAGCATCACGTGCGCAAAGTCCTGGCAGACACCCCGGCCGAGCGCAAGCGCGGAGTCGGCCCGCGTCATCACGTTGGTCGCTCCGGTCTCGTAGACGAGCAGGCCTCGCACTCTTTGCATCACCTGGACCGCGCGCTCGGTCTCGGTTCCTTGCCCTTCCGCGTACGCCGACAGCTCGAGCAGGGGATCCGAGAACGGCGCGTACTCCGTCGCGGCGAGGTAGTCGTAGCGCTGGAGCGGGGACGGATCGCGCGCAGAGTCCGAGAGCACCGTGGCCGTGCTGACCTCGCTGAGCGCGGTGATCGAGATCCGGTCGTGATCCTCGAGCACCTCGAGGTGCTGCACGTGGTTCCCGAGCCGGTCGAGGTAGTTCCGGACGCGCACGCCGGGCGGATCGGTGACGAGCCGGAAGGTGGTGCAGTGCTGGCCGCCGGCGGAGAGCGGACGCACGCGCAACTCGGTGTACGCCTCTGAGATCGGCTCGGCGTACGTGAACGAGGTCGTGTGCTCGACTCGGATCTGCATCCTCTAGCTCCCCTGCTGTTGCTGCTGCTGTTGCTGAGCGTAGGGGCCGGGGAGAACGACGCGCGTCGCGAAGTAGGCGCCGCCGAGCTCGCTGCCGACCACGTTGAGCCCCACGAGCACCTCGTCGAGCAGCGCCGCGAGCGAGGGCGGCTCGAGCTGAGGCACGTCCGCGAACGCAAGCCTGGCGACGAGGATCCCCAGCGATCGTTCCGGCTGCTGCGAGTTGCCGGAGACGAATCGGATCGCCTCGAGACAGCGCTCGGCGCAGAAGAGCACCGAACGCGGAAAGCTCCGATCGAGCAGGAGAAAGTCGGCAACGCGCTCGCCCTGCACCGCTTCCGACTCGTGCCGCCGGAAGGCCTCGAAGGCACCGCACGACCGAAGCAGAGACGAGAGCCGGTCGCCGGACCCGTCCACCAGCGTCGGCACGTTCGTGAGGAGGACGCGAGCCGTGGTGTCGGCGCGCTCCAGGTGCGCGCCGAGAGAGAGAAACGCGTACGCCTCGCCGCGCGAGAGCGTCAGCTTGGTCACGCCCTGGAAGGCATGCGAGCCCTCCCGGACCCGAACCAGGAACTCGTGCGGCGCCTCGAGCACGCGCGCCGGCCGGGTGCGCGCGACGAGCAGATGGAGCCGGTTGAGGTGCTCCCACATCTCGCTGGAGATCTGCTCCCGGACGCCGCGAAGGTTCTCGCGGGCACGCGCGACGCATGCGATCACGGAGTCCGGGTTGCCGGGATGGGAGATCAGGAACCCGGTCACGGCCTGAGGCGTGTACTCGGAGAAGTGCTCGCAGAAGAGGTCGTCGCGGCCGACCGCACGTAGGAGGTCGCGCCATGCCTCCTCCGGATCGCTCACGCGCGCATCGAGCAGGCTGTGAAAGGTGACGTCGACGAGACGACTCGTGTTCTCGGCGCGCTCGATCGACCGCGCCGTCCAGTAGAGCGACTCTGCGACGCGGCTCAGCACGAGTCGCCCACCTCAGTCACGCAGCACCCAGGTGTCCTTGCTCCCGCCACCCTGCGAGGAGTTGACGACGAGCGAGCCCGGCTCCATCGCCGCTCGGGTGAGCCCGCCCGGGACGACGGTCGTGATCCGTCCGGAGAGGACGAACGGCCGGAGGTCGATGTGTGCGGGCCGTAGCTCGTCGACGAAGATGGGCAGGCGGCTGAGGGCGATCGTCGGCTGGGCGATGAACTCGCGCGGCGTCGCCTTGATCCGGCGCTTGAATGCGGCGCGCTGCTTCTGGGTCGAGGCCGGCCCGATCAGCATCCCGTAGCCGCCGCTCCCGTCCACCGTCTTGACGACGAGCTCCTCCAGGTGGCCGAGGATGTACGCGAGGTCGGCGTCGTCGGAGCCGAGGAAGGTCTTCACCTGCGGCAGCAGCGGCTCCTCGCTCAGGTAGAAGCGGATCATCTCCGGCACGTAGGCGTAGACGGCCTTGTCGTCGGCGACGCCGGTCCCGGGCGCGTTCGCAATCGCGACGTTGCCTGCGCGATAGGCGTTGAAGAGGCCGGCCGTGCCGAGCAGCGACTCGCGCCTGAAGATGAGCGGGTCGAGGAAGTCGTCGTCGATCCGGCGGTAGATCACGTCCACCCGCTGCAGCCCGCGCGTCGTGCGCATGAAGACGACGTCCTCATGGCAGACGAGGTCGCTTCCCTCCACCAGCTCGATCCCCATCTGGCGTGCGAGGAACGAGTGCTCGTAGTAGGCGGAGTTGTGGATGCCGGGCGTGAGCAGGACGACGGTGAGGTCGCCGCGCGCCGATGCGGGTGCGACCGCGTTCAGAACGGCGAGCAGCTCCTGCGGGTAATGGTCGATGCCGGCGACGCCGTGCCGCTCGAAGAGCTGGGAGAACGTGCGCTTCATCGCGGCGCGGTTCTCGAGCATGTAGCTGGCGCCTGAAGGAACGCGCAGGTTGTCCTCGAGCACGAGGTACTCGCCCTTGTCGTCGCGGATCACGTCCACGCCCGACACGTGCGCGTAGACGCCGCCGGGCGGCTCGACGCCGACCATCTCGCGCATGAAGTGGCGCGCCCCGAAGAGCAGCTCGCCCGGGATCTTCCCGTCACGGACGATCCGCTGCTCGCTGTAGACGTCGTGGAGGAAGAGGTTGAGCGCGCGCACGCGCTGGATCAGGCCGCGCTCGAGCCGTTCCCAGTCTGCGCTGGAGATCACCCGCGGGATCAGGTCGAACGGGAAGATCCGCTCGATCCCCTCCTCCTGGCCGTAGACCGTGAAGCCGATCCCCTGGTTCACGAACGAGAGCTCGACCGCGCGCCGCCGCTCCTCGAACTCCTCGGGGCTGAGCCGGCCGAGCTCGACGGTGAGAGCGCGATAGTGCCGCCGCGGCTTCCCGATCGCCTCGAACATCTCGTCGTAGAACGCGCCCGGGTCGTACGTCTCCCCAAGAGGCCGGGTCGGCTCGGATGACGGTGTGGGGGCGGGATCGAGCATGGCGGTCCTGGTCGTGCCGAGCCGCGCCGCTCGCCGTGGGAGACGGCGGAGCCGCCCACGGCGGGAGTCTAGGTGTTCACAACGGTGCCGGGAACTGCGGATCGAGCCGTCGCAGCGCGTCGACGAGCACTGTTGCAACGGCGAGGTTCCGCACCCAGTTGCGGTCGGCCGGGATCACGTGCCAGGGCGCCCATTCGGTCGAGGTCGCGGTGAGCGCCTCCTCATAGGCGGCCGTGAACTCGCCGAAGCGGCTGGTTCGTCTCCTCGTCGCCCGGGTTGTACTTCCAGCGCTTGGTCCGGATCGGAGAGCCGCTCGGCGAACCGCTCACGCTGCTCCTCGGCCGAGACGTGCAGGAAGCACTTGATCACCGTCGTTCCTTCCTCGGCGAGCAACCGCTCAAATTCGACGATCCGCTGCGGGCGTCGCCGCCACACCTCCTCGGGCGCGAGCCCGAGCACTCCCACCGTGACGACGTCCTCGTAGTGAGAGCGATTGAAGATCCCGATCAGCCCGCGTGCCGGGCACTCCGCGTGCACACGCCAGAGAAAGTCGTGCGCCAGCTCGACCGGCGTCGGGGCCTTGAAGGACGTGACGCGACAGCCCTGCGGGTTGACGCCCGGTGAAGACCCGGCGGATCGTCCCGTCCTTGCCGGAGGCATCGAGCCCCTGGAGGATGAGGAGAACGCTCCGCGTGCCCTCGGCGTAGAGGCGCTCCTGCAGCGACGAGAGCTCCTCGAGCAGCACGGCGAGCTGCTCCTTGGCAGCATCCTTATCCGGCAGCCCGAGCGTGTCGCGCGGGTCACGCCCTTCCAAGTCTGCGGCAGAGCCGGGATCGACGAGGAGCGGATCTAGCATCTAGCGCAGCGTACTCGCGCTGCTACCGGAAAGCTCGATTCGCCGCCTAAGTTTGATCGAGCAGCCCCCGTAGCTCAGTGGATAGAGCAGCGGTTTCCTAAACCGCGTGCACAAGTTCGATTCTTGTCGGGGGCATCCGTCGTTTGTTCATGCGGATCTGCGCGAGCGCGAGGCACCTGCCGAGACCGAGCGAGTCCGGCTGGAGAGAGGGACGGGGCGCCCCCCGGGCGCCCCGTCCGCTCGAACGTGTCTCTCTCGCGTTACCTGTTGCCGAGCGCCCAGAGCGTCTCGCGTAGGGCGGCATACTGGTCGCCGCTGTCCTTGAGCGAGTTCGCGATCGCCCTCAGGTTGGCCTTCGCAGCAGCGGCCTGCGGGCCGGTCTGGAACTGCTCGGCCCGGTCGATTCCCTTCGTCACCCGCGCGAGCGTGTCCGGGTCGATGTCCTCCGCGCGGACGAGCTGGTCGACGTACGAACGCGCGACCGCGAAGCTCGGCTTGTTGACGAAGTGCTGCTGGTTCTGCACGTTCAGCCGTGCGGTCGTGACTTCCCGGGCGGCGTCGATCTCGTTCTGCGTCAGCTGGCCGGAGATCGGCGTGAGGCCGAAGACGTCGAAGCCGCGGCCGATCTCCGACCCGTAGGCGACGCCGTTGTACCAGTACGTCGACCACAGTCCGCCAGCGACGAGCGAGGCCGCGCTGTTCGGCCCTCGGTCGAAGTAGCCGATCTCGACCGGGTTCGCCGAGTCGCTGAAGTCGACGAGCGACGCGCCGCCCTGGTACCACGCCTGGACGAACAGGTCGCGGCCAGGAACCGGCACCAGCGACGGGATGTGGCTGACGCAGTTCTCCTGGGTCGTCTGCACGACCGGGAGCTTGTAGTAGCTGCGGAACTGCAGCTTGCCGTCGACGATGTCGTAGATCGCATTGCCGCCCCAGCTGAGATCGTCGGTCGCGCGGCAGCGCGCAGCGGTGCCGCCACCCCACTCGTCCGTGAACATGACCGTCTTCCCGTCGTTCGAGAACGTCGCCCCGTGCCAGTAGGCGTAGAGCGGGTCGGCAACGGCGTCGATCCGCGTCGGGTGCGCCGGATCGCTGATGTCGATCAGCAGGCCGTTGCCCTCGCAGGCTCCGGCTGCGAGATCGAGCTCCTCGTAGACGGTGATGTCGTGGCAGGCGTCGGTGATCGGCGTCGGGCCCCAGTTCATCCCGGACGGATGCTGCGGCGTCGGCACGGCGTTCTGCAGGCCGTTGACCTCCCCGGCGTCGTTCGCGAACAGGCGCGGCTCGCTGACGATCTCGGCTGCGGCGGGGTTCGCGAGGGGCACCTTGATGACCTCGATCCGCCACTTCGTCGGGTTGTCACCGATCGGCGTGTTCGTGTTGTTCGCGTCGCAGCCGGCGAGCTCGGTCGGCTGCCGAACGCCGGCCGTTCCCTGGACGTAGATGTAGACGTTGTCGGGATCGTCGGGAGCCTCGACGAGCGTGTGCGTGTGCGACCCGCGACACGTCTGCACGCCGCCCACCTGCGTCGGGGCGTCGATGTTCGAGATGTCGAAGATGCGGACGCCCCGGAAGCGTGTGGTGGCGTCCGCCGCGGGCGTCAGCGTGCAGTCGATCTTGGCGCGGTTCTCCTCGACGGACATGAAGAGCAGGTTCCCGTAGACCGAGAGGTCGCCCTGCCCACCGGGGCACACGACGGAGGTCCTGAGCGTCGGGTTCGACGGGTTCGAGACGTCGTAGATGTTGAAGCCGCTGAAGTTCCCGACGAAGGTGAAGTTGCCCTGGTGCGCCATGTCGGAGTTGGCGAACGCCAGGTTGCCGAAGTTCGCCGGATCGAAGAAGCCCTCTGGCTTGGCGCGATTTGCGAGCAGCTCGATTCCCTTGGTTGCGACCCCCGGGCTCGTCGTGCCTGCGGCGAGCCCGACGCGCGGATCGTTCGTCGTCGGGAGCGCTCCTGCGGCAGCAGAAGCAAGCGTGCCGACGAGGACGAGTACGGCGAGTCCGACTGCCGTGACCAGGCCTGAGCGCGACCGGCGCGCACGATCGACCGATTTCGTCATCCTTTTCACCCCTCACTTTCTGTCAAGTGGCCCCCAGGGCTTGTGCGGCTGAAGCCTGAATCCGGCTCAGCGGTCGCGAATTGTGACGCATCGGCTCTCGACTTGCGGCGGTTCTCCGTACTCGTCGCCCTCGGTTGGTTGCAGCTACCTAGTTGTTGACGACTACCGCTACCCATGCGCGGTTACGCTGGGCGCGTGGAAGACTCCACCGAGCCGGCAACGCGCGGCCGGCGGGTTCTCATCGTCGCGATCGCGCTGCCGATCCTGGCGGCGGTCGCCGCCGCGAGCGTGCTGCTCCTGCGCGGCGGCGAACGTGCTCCGACCCGAGCCGCAACCGCGGCGGACGTGCGGGTCGTGCTGGGGCAGTGCTCGCACAAGCTCGCCGAGAGCGACACGCGGACGTGCTACGAGACGGCGCTGCAGCAGCTCGTCGAGCCGGCCGACGATCCCAGACCCGTGATCGAGCAGATCGCGGACGTGGCCTGGGCGTCGCCCGGCGCCTTCCTGCTTCCGAACTGTCACGGGCTGATGCACACGGTCGGGCGTGAGTACGCGACCGAGCACGGCGTGACGCTCGCAACGCTGATGGACTACCTCCCCGGGACCAACGATCCGGGTTGCCCGGCCGGATTTGCGCACGGCGTCATCAGCGGCGTCGCACCGCAGCTCGATCCTTCGCAGCCGAAGGCAACGGCCCGCGTCTGTGACCGGGCGGCCACGCGCTACCAGCGCTACAGCTGCGTCCACGGCTTCGGGCACGCGTTCATGCGCCTCTACAACGAGAGCCTCCAGCCTGCGCTCGAGCTGTGTAAGGCACTCGGCCCTGGTTCGGCGTCCGACTGCGCCCAGGGCGTGTACCACGACTACTGGTTCTCGGTGAAGGGCTTCGACAGCGCGAGGTCGGCGACGCCGGACCCGATCACCAGCCCCCGGGACCTCTGCGCCGGCCAAGCGGAGGAGTTCGTGCGCCCGTGCTGGTACCGCGCGTTCCTCGACACACGGCCGGGCGGCTTCGAGACGCGCTCCCCCGCCGACATGGACGACCTCTGCTCCGGTCTCGCCGGTCTCCAGCGCGAGGCGTGCATCACCGCGGCTTCCGTGATCGGCCCGCCCGACCCGCGCAAGCAGCTCGCCAACTGCTCGGGGTTCAAAGAGCCGGATGCGGTCAGCTGCATCCACGGCACGAAGGTGCAGAACCTCCTGCAGGAGCCGCTCTCGACCCATCTGGACGTGATCCGTCACTGCGACCTCTTCCCGGGTGCGACGAGGCTGGCGTGCTACCGGTGGCTCGGGAAGACGCTGGCGGTGCTCACGAACGGCGACTTCCGGACGACCGGCTGCTCGCAGCTCGACCCGGAGGCCGACCGAGCATGCGTCGCAGGTGCGAGAACGATGAACGGCCCGCTCGTCACGTTCAGCTGAGCGGTTGGCAGCTGAGCGGGCCGGAGCGCCTCGCGGCGCCCCGGCCTCGCTTGCCGGTCAGTTCCCGATCGTGATCGTGGCCTTGCGGTAGTTCTCGCGCCGGCCGTTCTTCTCCGGGTCGTAGTTCTGCTCGACGTTCCCCGCCGTATCGACCGAGAACCAGTGGAATGTCGTCGTCTCGGTCACGTGGAGCGTCTGGCCGGGCTCGCGGAACTCCGTCTGCTGGTACCGCGGCGACGAGAGCGTCGGGCTGCTCCCGTCCGTCGTGTAGTAGACGGCCGCGGGCTCGCTCGTCTCGAACCTCACGTCGACCGGGCCGGGGTACGTGCCGCCGCCGGGGACGAGCGTCGACGTCGCCGCCTGGCGGTCCTTGCCCCAGTCGGCCGCGATGCGGAACATCTCGACGACTCCGTTCGCGTACTCCATCGTCTCGCTGTGCCCGCTGACGAGGTCCGGGTTGCCCACCCAGGCCGGCTGGAACGACCCGCCCTGCCAGTTGCCGGTGGCCGGGTTGTAGACCGATCCGCCCACCTCCCAGCCGAACGCGTAGATCCCGTAGTTGTGGTACAGGTCTTCGCGGACGTTGCCCGCGGAGGAGTAGAGGACGTCCGCCGAGCCGCCCACGTTCTCGGGCGTGACGACGGTCTGCCGGTGAGCCCGCACCTGCGAGAGGATCCGGGTCGCTGCCTGCCAGTAGTACGCCTCGTCGCGCAGCGGCGGCCGCGGCGTGGTGATGCGGCCTTCGGCGATGTACGCGCCCGGCTGCCAGAAGAGCTGGCCGCCGTTCGAGTGCACCGACATGAAGAACTTGATGTTGGGATACGTCTCGACCAGCCAGATCGCATTTCTGCTCTCGGGCTCCGACAGCTTCGACGGGCCCTGGAACGTGTCGCTGGTGCAGCTCGTGGACCCGCCCTCATAGCCGTCGAAGCCCGACCCGACCCGGTAGTTGCGGTTCAGGTCGACGCCCCAGGCGTTGCGCCGGCCCGGATCGGCGTCCCGGTCCGGGCAGTAGTTCGTCATGTTGCGCCGCTGCGAGGCGAAGTTGTAGAAGCTGTAATTCGACCCGTCGGGGTTGTTCGAGGGGATCAGGAAGATGTCGACGTTGTCGACGATCTTCTTCGTCTCCCAGTCGGCCTTGTAGTTGCGCAGGAGCCGCTCCGCGGTCTCGAGCGTGATCGTGGCCGGCACCCACTCGCGGGCGTGATCCTGAGCCTGGATCAGGACGCCCGGGTTCCGGCCGTCCCGGTACTTCCCGATCCGCAGCGCGCGGATCGTGTAGGGGCCGCGCGGGACCTCGCCCGCGGGTGCGCCGGTGCGCTTCTGGTCGAGGAAGTCGGTCAGCTGGACAGGGGTCGGCGTGGGCTGGACGATTCCCGTCCCGGCATTCGTGCGGTAGGGGTGCGACCTCGCGATGAGGCTGCTCGCCTGCGTGCGGAGGGCCTCGGCGACCTGGGCCGCCGTGCTGGCGAGCCCGCCGGAGGCGTTCGTCGCGAGGCTCACCGTGATCGCCTTGCCGTCGATCGCGACGGAGAGCAGGCTGCTCGGTACGCCGGGGTTGACGAACCTGACGGTGATGTCGTTCCCGCCCTCGTGGCCCCACGCGGCCGAGGTGATGACGACCGCCGCCTGACCCGTGCCGCCGATCGTCGCCTGCGCCTGCCGTTGATACCCGTTGGTCTCGTACGGCAGCGTGACGATCTCGGCGACGTCCGGGTACTCCTGCGCGAGCTGCTCGAAGCGGGCGTAGAGCTGCTGCGGGTGCTTGTAGTCGTCGACGAAGTCCCACTTGTAGCTTGGATTGGCGGTCAACGGGACGACGTCGCCGAGCCAGTCGGAGACGTAGCCCGTGGCGGCGCCGCCGGTGCTGCTGATGACCTGGATCTGGCTCGGCCGCACATCCAGCTTGAAGAGGTTGCGGTGGAACATGTACTCGCCGGAGTCGACGAACCGCGACATGGTCCGCGGCGCCCCGAAGGGCGTGCCCGAACCCGAGTCGTTCGAGAGCTGCATGGTCACGATCGGCGTCGTCTGCTGGCCCTCGGTCGTCCTCGCCTCGACGTAGAGGAAGCCCTGCCCCTTGGTCGTGAACCAGTCCGCGCGGGCAATCCTCACCGTGCTCTCGTGTGAGAGCGGGCCGAGCGCGCCGAACGTCGAGCCCGCCGGCCAGCCGAAGAGGTTCTGAGCGGCGGACACCCCGCCGTCGGCGGCCCACTCCCAGCCCTGGCCGGGCGCGATGGTGTCGACGCCGAGCTCCTCGAGCTCCGGCATCAGCTCGGCGGGAACGGTCGCGTCGACCTCGATTCCGGTCGGCACGCGACGCAGGCCATGACCGATGTCGATCCCGAGCCCGGTGACGTCGTCGAGCATGTCGCTGCCCGTCAGCGCCAGCCGGACGTCGAGCACCGGATCCGGCTCCTCGAGCGGCGATCTCGCACCGGCCTCCGAGCCGTCCTGGGCGGACGCGGAGACGATGGCGACGAGCATGCTCGCAACGAGGGCGAGCAGAAGAACGATGCGCAAGCGGTGTGACGGCATTCCAACGCTCCTTCCTTGACCTCCGATGTGGAACCCCCCGGTCCCGGAGCTACGGCGGACCTTCTCCGTCAGGCGATAGAACAGCCTCCTTCGGCGGCGGGCGGACGAGTCTGCACCCGTGGAACCGCGCGATGCTACTGCACCGAGCAACTGGAAGCGTCAGCAGTCCTGCAGACTTTCGCGTCGCGAGAGCCGCGTGAAGTGACGTCGCACATCCGCCTGGAACCGCTCCAGAACCCCACCTATGATCGGATCCAATGGCCACGCCAGCAGGGGCCGTTCGGGTCTGGACCGTGCGCTACCTCGCCCACAACGGCCTGGCCCGAGAGGCTCACATCGCGCTGCCCCGCGACCTCGGCCCGGCGAACAACCCGCCCGTGCCGCTGATCATCTCGCCGCACGGGCGAGGAATCACCGGGCGCGCGAACCTGAACTTCTGGGGCGACCTGCCCGCACGCGGCCGGTTCGCGGTGATCAGCCCCGAGGGCCACGGGCGAGTGCTGCCGCTCCACTCGTGGGGCTGGACGCGGCAGATCGACGATCTCGCGAACATGCAGTACGTCGCGAAGGCGACGCTGCCCTGGCTCCGGATCCGGCCGCACAGCGTCTACGCGATGGGCGGCAGCATGGGCGGCCAGGAGACGCTCCTGCTCGTCGCCCGCTTCAACACCCTTCTCGCCGGCGCCGTGGCGCTCGACTCGCCGACGGACCTCGCGCGGCGCTACCGCGACTTCGCCCGCCTCTCCAACGGTCGTTCGCTCCAGGAGCTGGCTCGCCGTGAGGTCGGGGGCGTGCCCGAGAGCATCCCCGGCGCGTACGCGCGCCGCAGTCCGATCAACTTCGCGCGCGCGATCGCCTCCTCCCGCGTGCCGCTGCAGATGTTCTGGAGCACCGCGGACGAGGTCGTGCTCGACCAGGCGCACAACTCCGCCGCGCTCTTCCGTCGGATCAAGGAGCTGAACCCTGCAGCGCCCGTCACCGGCGTTGCGGGGAACTGGTCTCACTCAGCCGGCATGGCGGTCAACCTTCCCGGCGCCCTACGGCGCTTCGGTCTGCTGCCGCCCGGCGTGTAAGACTTCTGCACCGACATGCCTCCGTTCCCACAGCGCTACAACGACGACTTCCGTGGGTGGCCGGTCTCGCCGCAGCACCAGCAGCATCCGGTGCGCGGGACGTTCCTCGACCCGCGGCCGGATCCGACGTTCGGCGCGATCTACCACACCGGCGTCGACGTCGCGGTCCGGGACGACCGGCCGGAGCAGGGCGCTCCCAGCGGCCGGACGCACCGCGTTTTCGCGATCGAGGGCGGCGTCGTCGACGCGGCGTCCTCGCCCGGCATCCGCGGCAGCATCCGCATCGGCCACTTCGGCTACGGGCACGTCGATGCGCGCGTCAAGCGCGGCGACCGCGTGCGCGCCGGTCAGTTCATCGGCTGGACGACGAAGGGCTCCTGGCACGTCCACCTGACCGAGTTCCATTTCCCCGGCGACGGCAGCCAGGTGCTGCTGAACCCGCTTCGGCCCGGCGGCAAGCTCAAGCCCTACACCGACACCGCGCCGCCGGTCATCCACGACATCCGCTTCTACACGCCGGCGACGCCGCCCTGGAGCAGGCGGGTCACCGGCGTGGCGCAGCTGCCGCCGGCGGGAAAGCGGCTCGACAAGTCGCGCCTGACCGGCGTCGTCGACATAAGGGCGCGCGTCAGCGACCCGCAGTCGTTCATCGGGTGGTTCAAGAACGTCCCCCTGCTCGCCGCGCCGCACCACCCGTACCGGCTCGGGCTCCTGCTCATCGAGCGTCCCAGCGAAAGGGTCGTGCTGCGGCGCACGGTCTATATCGCCGCCCACCAGATCCCGATCGCGACCGAGCAGCACTACGCGCCCGGGACGAAGCAGAACCACCCGGCGCAGCCCGCCCTCAACCGGAAGGTACCCGGCGCGGGCGAGTACTGGTTCCGGCTCTTCCAGAAGCCGTACTGGAATACGACGCGGCTGAAGAACGGCCGCTACCTGCTCGTCGTCAGGGCCTGGGACGCCGCCGGGAACCGCGCTCGCTCGGACATCGAGATCGGCATCCGAAACCCACCCGTCTGACGATGAGCTACGGCTGGCCGGTGAAGCCGTTCGACGAGCAGCACCCGGTGCGCGGGTTCTTCTGCGATCCGCGCATCGGCGCCAAGGGCAGCAAGGCATTTCACTTCGGTATCGACGTCTCGGCGCCGGACGGGACCGCCGTCTACGCCGTCGCCGGCGGCACCGTCCACTCCGAGGGCGCCCAGAACGTCGGGGTCGTGACCGGCGACGGCCGCTCGCACGGCTACTGGCACATCGTTCCGCGCGTCCGTCACAGGCAGAAGGTGCGAAAGCACGCTCTGCTCGGACATGTCGCGAAGGGCTGGGGCCACGTCCACTTCGCGGACCGCATCGCGGGCCATTACTGGAATCCGCTCCGCGCGGGAGCGCTGACGCCCTTTCACGACTTCGGCGCGCCGGTCGTGGACCGCATCGTCGCAGAGCGCGGCGGCAGGGCCGTCGATCCGGGCGCCGTGACGGGCGTCGTCAACCTGATCGCGGTCGCCCATGACAATCCGCCGATCTCCGCGCCGCCGCCTTGGCGCGGCCTGCCGGTGACGCCGGCGCTGGTGCGCTGGCGGCTCGTGCGCGACGGACGCGCGGTGATCCCGTGGCGCGTCGCGGCCGACTTCCGCTCGGCGCTCCGGACCGAGTTTCGCTTCCACGAGATCTACGCCGGTGGGACCCGCCAGAACCATCCGAACGCGCGGGGTCGGTATCGCTTCTGGCTCGCTCGCGCCTGGGACACGCGCGGCCACCGCGACGGCCGCTACCGGCTCGATGTCGAAGCAGCCGACATTCGCGGCAACGCCGCCCGCGGCCACCTCGAGCTCGTGCTGCTCAACGGCGAGGTCTAGGCAGCCGCAAGCTCGACTACCGCGCAGCCGAACCAGGCGCGGATTCCCCGCAACGCCCGTCAGGGCTGCCCCCGATGCCGCGGTCGTACAGCCGCCGGATAGTGGATTGCACCCGAAGCCGAGGAGGCATCCTGATGAAGGCACTCGTGTACCAAGGCCCAGGCCAGAAGGCATGGGAGACCGTGCCGGACCCGGTCATCCAAGAGCCGACGGACGTGATCGTCCGCATCGACTCCTCCACCATTTGCGGCACCGACCTGCACATCCTCAAAGGCGATGTGCCCGCGGTGAAGCCGGGGACGATCCTCGGCCACGAGGCGGTGGGCACGATCACCGAGCTCGGCTCGGCGGTAACGACGCTCGCCGTCGGCGACCGCGTGCTCGTGTCCTGCATCACCTCGTGCGGCCGTTGCAGCTACTGCCGCGAGGGCCACTACGGCCAGTGCACCGGAGGCGGCGGCTGGATCTTCGGCCACCTGATCGACGGTCTCCAGGCGGAGTTCGCCCGCGTCCCGTTCGCGGAGACGTCCGTCTACAAGATCCCGGAGGAGCTGACGGACGAACAGGTCCTCTTCCTCGCGGACATTCTCCCGACCGCCTACGAGGTCGGCGTCCTCAACGGCAAGGTGGAGCCAGGCGACACGATCGCCGTCGTCGGCGCGGGCCCGATCGGGCTCGCAACGATCATGACCGCGCGCCTGCGCAGCCCGGCGAAGATCATCGCGATCGACCTGGACGACGGGCGGCTCGCCCGCGCGCTCGACTTCGGCGCGGACGTGGTGATCAACAACGGCGCCGAGGACGCGATCGCCCGCGTCATGGAGCTCACCAACGGCCGCGGTGTCGATACGGCGATCGAGGCTGTCGGCGTCCCGGAGACGTTCGAGCTCTGCACCGAGCTGATCTGCGCGGGCGGCCGGGTCGCCAACGTCGGCGTCCACGGCTGCTCGGTCACGCTGCATCTGGAGAAGCTCTGGATCCGCAACGTCGCGATCACAACCGGGCTCGTGGATACGTTCACGACTCCGCGCTTGCTCCAGCTGATCGAGGCCGGCCGGCTCGACGCAACTCCGTTCGCGACGCACCGGTTCCAGCTCGACGAGACGATGGAGGCCTACGACGTCTTCGCCGACGCGGCGAAGACGCAGGCGCTCAAGGTCGTGCTCTCCGGGCTCCCGGTGGAGTCGGCGCTACCGCAGGCAGAGACGCCGGCAGTCGCCGGGGTCTAACCCAATCGGAAGGTGGGAGGGGTCGGGACGCCCGGCCCCTCCCCTCTCCTTCGGAACACGTAGGTAGCTCCGCGCCGACAAGACAGGTAGGCGGCACCGATGACGCCGAGACGGCGCGGCCATACCGTCGTCGGCGTCCCGCACGAATGGTCGTGCGACCTACCAAAGGAGACACCGACATCGATGAGTACGACAACGCTGACGTTCCGCAAGAACGTGTACTTCGGGCTGCGTGCTCGCCTGGCTCGCTTCATCCACGCGTGTGCGGCCGTCCTGGCACTGTGTGGCCTGATCGCAGCGACCGCGTCTGCGCAGCCGGCTCCGAACACCGCGCCGGGTGATCCGCTCGACCCGCGAACGTACGCTCCGCACAGCAAGAGCTTCCTCGCGGTCTACGCCACCGGCGTCCAGAAGTACACCTGCCAGGCGAACGGCGCGTGGCTCTTCACGGATCCCGAGGCGACCCTCTACAAGTCGCCCGACGCTCGGAACCCGCTCGGAACCCACTTCCTGAACGCTGCTACCGGGCGGCCGGTGTGGCAGTTCAAGGACGGAAGCTCCGTCGAGGCTGCGCGGTACGCGGCGGCGCCCGGGGGCACAGGGAACATTCCCTGGCTCCTCCTTCAGTCCGTCGTGACGACCACCGGTTCCGACGGCGACCGCCTGACCAGCACCACATGGGTTCAGCGGTTGGACACGTCCGGCGGGGTCGCTCCGGCGGGAACCTGCACGCCCGGCGCCACCGTCGCCGTCCCGTACAGCACTGACTACGTGTTCTGGAAGGCGGATGCGGCCGGCGAGGACGGGTCCGAAGACTGACCCGTGCGCGTCAGCCTACGCGCAGTAGAAACGGGCTCCCGCTGGGAGCTCGTTTCTGTCTGTCATGCCGGAGTCGGCAGGCCCTCGATCGCTCGCAGCGCGCGCTCGATCTCCCCCTCGTCGAGCGCAACGTCCTCGAGCTTCCCGGCGAGGTAGTTGTCGTACGCGGCCATGTCGAAATGGCCGTGGCCGGAGAGGTTGAAGAGGATCGTTCGCTGCTCCCCCGCCTCGTCGGCCTGCCGAGCAGCCTCGAGCGCGCCATGGATGGCGTGCGAGGACTCGGGCGCGGGGATGATCCCCTCGCTGTTCGCGAAGAGGATGGCCGCAGCGAACACGTCACTCTGGAGGTACGCCTCCGCCCGGATCAGCCCGTCCTGCACGAGCTGTGAGATCAAGGGCGCGACGCCGTGGTACCGGAGGCCGCCCGCGTGGATCGGCGCGGGCACGAAATCGTGCCCGAGGGTGTGCATCGGGACGAGCGGCGTCAGCTTGCTCGTGTCTCCGAAGTCGTATGCGAACAGACCGCGCGTCAGCGTCGGGCACGCCGCCGGCTCGCACGCGAGCACGTCGATCTCGCGGCCGGCGATCTTCTCGCGGATGAACGGGAACGCGAGCCCCGCGAAGTTCGAGCCGCCGCCGACACAACCGATGACAACGTCGGGAAAGGCGCCGGCCAGCTCCATCTGCGCGATCGCCTCCTGGCCGATCACCGTCTGATGCAGGAGCACGTGATTGAGCACGCTGCCGAGCGAGTACGACGTGTCGTCACGCTGGGCCGCGTCCTCGACGGCCTCCGAGATCGCGATTCCGAGGCTGCCGGGCGTGTCGGGAAACTCTTCCAGGATCGCGCGCCCACTCTGCGTGTCGGTTGAAGGGCTCGCGACGATCTCCGCACCCCAGAGCTGAATCATCGAGCGCCGAAACGGCTTCTGCTCGTACGAGATGCGAACCATGTAGACCTTGCACTCGAGGCCGATCAGCTTGCACGCGAACGCGAGCGCGCTGCCCCACTGACCCGCGCCGGTCTCGGTCGAGAGCCGCGTCCGGCCCTCCTGCTTGTTGTAGTACGCCTGCGCGACGGCGGTGTTCGGCTTGTGGCTGCCGGGCGGGCTGACGCCCTCGTACTTGTAGAAGATCCGCGACTTCGTTCCCACAGCCTGCTCGAGCCGTCGCGCTCGGTAGAGCGGAGTGGGACGCCAGAGGCTGTACATGTCGAGGATCTCCTCGGGAATCGCGATCTCCGCCTCTTCGCTGACCTCCTGGAGGATCAAGCGCCATCGGGAAGAGGGGCGCGAGGTCGTCAGGCCCGACCGGTTCGCCGGTACCCGGATGCAGCACGGGCTGCGGCGGGCTCGGCATGTCGGCGACGACGTTGTACCAACGCCGGGGCAGCTGCGACTCATCGAGCAGGAACTTCGTCTGCTCCACAGGCCGACAATAATCGGTTTCGGCGCTCTGCTGCGGTCAAGTCCCCAAAAGGGGGACACGGCGCCGCCGGTCTGCCACTACGCTGTCATTTGTGCGGTGGCTCCTGCGTGAGCCGCTGCGACTCTTTTGATTGGTCCCGGACGAATGCGCCTGCGGCGCAGGATGGAGACGACCGTGCCGAAGAAGTCTGAGTCGCGATTCGCGTCCGGGCGTGCTGCGGTCCGGACGCGTGCGCTCACGCTCGCAAGCACGCTCGCTCTGGCATTGCTGGTGCCGCATGCTGTCGGCGAGTGCGGCAGTGTCCGCGGTCGCCGGCGCGGGCGACAACAGTCCGGTCGTCCCGCAGGGCCTGCTCGACGCCGCGTCGACGCGGCCCGACGCGACGTTCCGCGTAGTCGTGCAGGGCGGGCGAGGCACACGCTCGGCCGCGGTCGGCGACGCGGTGACGGCGGTCAAGTCCGCACTGCCGGCCGCCGCGACGAAGCTGCACCGGAAGTTCAGCGCCATCGACGGCGTGGCGGCGACACTGACCGGCCGGCAGATCCTGAGGCTGGCCAAGTGGCGAGGGGTGAGCGCGATCACGCCCGACACGACCCTGCGCTCGACCGGCTACGAGAACGCCGAGATGTGGCGGCAGACATCGAACTTGCAGCAACTGTCCGGGCCGCCAGGGACGGGACCATTCCCGCAGGCACCGGCGATCGCGATCATCGACAGCGGCATCGACGCGACCAGGAGCGCCGACTTCGGCTCACGCGTCGTCGCGAGCGTCAACGTCTCCTCGCGCGCCCCCGGCGCGACGGGCGACCAGCAGGGGCACGGGACGATGGTCGCAGGCATCGCGGCCGGCGCGTCCGCGCTCTATCCGGGCGGCGCGCCGAACGCGCAGCTCGTCGACGTCCGCACCGCCGATGGAAACGGTGAGTCGCTTGCGAGCGACGTGATCGCAGGCATCGACTGGATCCTCGCTCACCGGGCTCAGTACGGCATCCGCGTCGTCAATCTCTCCATGGTGGGAGACACGCAGACCAGCTTTCTGTCCGACCCGCTCAACAAGGCGGTCGAGAGACTCTGGTTCAGCGGGATCGTGGTCGTCGCCGCTGCCGGGAACACCGGCACGGGGACGGGCGAGGTCGACATGTCCGCCGCGCCCGGCAACGACCCGTTCGTGATCACGGTCGGCGCGATCGACCAGGCCCAGACCTCAGCGACCGGCGATGACTTTGCCGCGCCATGGTCGTCCTACGGCCACACTGTGGACGGTTTCGCGAAGCCGGAGCTATCGGCCCCGGGCCGCTACCTCGTGATGCCGGTGCCGCCGGCGTCCACGATCGCCACGGCGCTGCCCGACCGCGCCGTCGCTCCCGGCTACATGTGGATGTCCGGTACGTCGTTCGCGGCGCCGGTCGTCTCGGGCGCGGCGGCTCAGCTGCTCGCCCGCCACCCGGACTGGACGCCCGATCAGGTCAAGGGTGCGCTGATGCAGACGGCGCGCGCGCTGACGCAGCCGCGGGCACCGATCGATCTCGGAACGGCCGCCGGCTACGCGGTTCTTGCGGGCTCGACGGTCACGAGCACCGGTCCCACGATTGTGAGTGGAGACCTCGGGCTGAGCCCGGGCACCTCGGTCACCGGCTTCCCGCCCGGCCTCATGAACGGCGGCGTGCAGAAGGTGGCGAACCCTGCGGCGGTGCAGGCGAAGTCGGATCTGACCGCGGCGTACGACGAGGCCGCCGGGCAGGCGCCTGCGACTCCTGTCGCGGCGAGCACGCTCGGCGGGCTGACGCTGACCCCCGGCGTCTACAGCGGCGGGGCGCTCGACCTGACCGGAACCCTCACCCTCGATGCGCAGGGCGACAGCGGGGCCATCTTCGTCTTCCAGGCGGCGTCGACACTCATCACCGCGTCTGCGAGTCGGGTGCAGCTGGTCAACGGCGCCTCGCCGTGCAACGTCTTCTGGCAGGTCGGAAGCTCAGCGACGCTCGGCACGACCACGAGCTTCAAGGGGACGATTCTCGCCCTCGCGTCGATCACGGTGAATACCGGCGCAACGGTGGAAGGCCGGCTGCTGGCGCGTACCGCCGCGGTGACGCTGGACAGCAACGCGATCACCAAGCCCGCGTGCTCGAGCCCACCCGACCGTGAGTTTGCCGCGGGCGTCGGCGAGATCGACGCTGCGGCTGCGGCGGCGCACGTCGCCCCTCCCAACCCGAACGAGAACCTGAACACCTTCGTCGCCGTCGATCCACTGACGGGTCATGCCGGCCTTCGACACCGCGAGCTGGGTGAACGTCGTCTCGACGCAGGCGAGCTGGACGACGGCGAGCTGGACGACCGCGAGCTGGACGACCGCGAGCTGGACGACTGCCAGTTGGACGACCGCGAGTTGGACGACGGCGAGCTGGACGACCGCGAGTTGGACGACGGCGAGCTGGACGACCGCCCACTGGCCCGAGTAGCCCGCCGCGCCGCGACATGTACCCCGTTCGAGGGATCCACCGTGGCGACGCCGCCCGGCTACTCTGGGGGACGATGAAAATGCGAATTGATACAAATGGGCTGGAAACCGCGCCGGCGAAGCGCGGGGCGCCGTCGCTGCCGGGTGCGGCCAAGGCGTACGTGGCTCTGATCGCGGCGGCAGCGATCGCAGCATCTGTGCCCGCGCTGTCGCAGCTGCGGCTCGAGTCGGGCGACCTGCTGGTGTTCGCGCTGCTGTGCCTCGGGGCGGCCTTCGGGTCGATCCTGATCGTCTCGACCGAGCGCAACCACGGCTTCAACACGGCGCTCGTCTTCATCGCAGCCGCCGTCGTGCTCCTGCCGCCGGGACTGGTCGCACTGATGGGACTAGCGCAGTACTGGCCCGAGCTCGTCCGTCGCCGCTACCCGTGGTACAGCCAGATCTTCAACCTCGCGAACTACACGCTCAACGCGCTCGCCGCCTGGGGGGCCTGGCATCTCGTCGTGCAGACAATGCCGGGGCAGGAGGAGGTCGTCCACGCCGTCGGCGTTGCCGCCGCGTGCCTCGTGCTCGTCGGCTCGAACCATCTGCTGCTGGCGGTTGCGCTGCGCCTGGGACGCGCCCGCTCGGTACGCGAGACGGGCCTCTTTTCGTGGAGGAGCCTCTCGACCGATCTCATGCTCGCCTCCGTGGGCGTCACCGTCGCCGGCGTCTGGGAGTGGAACCCGTACCTGGTGGCGCTCACAATTGCGCCCTTCGTGCTGATCAGCCGGTCGTTCTCGCTGCTCGAGCTCCTGCACCGCAGCGAACGGCGCTTCCGTGCGATCTACGAGTCGACGGCGGTGGGAATCGGACTGACCGACACCGCAGGGCGCCTCGTCGAGCACAACCGCGCGTTGGGCGAGATGCTGGGGCTTCCGGGTGAGGAGTTCGTGGGAAGGGAGCTGTCGGAGTTCACCGCGGCCGACGAGACCTCGGACGGGGACGTGCTGTTCGACGAGCTCGTCGCAGGACAGCGAGAGAGCTACGCACTCGAGCAGCGTTACCGGCGCGCCGACGGCAGAGTGGTCTGGGGTCACCTGACCGCGTCAGTCGTACGTGACTCCGACGGCAACCCCGAGTTCACCGTCGGGATGGTGCACGACGTCAGCGACCGCAAGCAGCTCGAGGAGCGCCTGTACCAGGCGCAGAAGCTCGACGCCGTCGGCCGCCTAGCCGGCGGCGTGGCACACGACTTCAACAACCTGCTGACCGTCATCACCGTGCACAGCGGCTTCCTGCGCGGGAGTCTCGACCCCCATCAGGCGGGCCTGCGGGCGGACGTGGAAGCGATCGAGCAGGCGGCAGAACGCGCCGCCTCGCTGACGCAGCAGCTCCTCGCCTTCGGGCGCAAGCAGGTGTTGCAGCCGCGCATCGTCGACCTCAACTCCGTGGTCGTCGACACGAACAAGATGCTGCACCGCCTGATCGGCGAGCACATCGAGGTGGTCACCGCGCTCGGCTCGGGCCTCTGGGAGGTGCAGGCCGATCCCGGCCAGGTCGAGCAGGTTCTCGTCAATCTCGCCCTGAACGCGCGGGACGCAATGGCCGGGGGCGGCACGCTGACGATCCGGACGGCGAACGTCGACCCGGAACAGGTGCCGATGGACGAGCCCGAGGGGCCGTTCGTCGTCCTCTCCGTAGCCGACTCCGGCTGTGGCATGGACGCCGCGACGCAGGCGAGGATCTTCGAGCCGTTCTTCACGACGAAGGCGAGTGCCGGAACGGGGCTCGGACTCGCCAGCGTTTACGGAATCGTCGCGCAGAGCGGCGGCTTCATCGACGTCACGAGCGTGCCGGACGGGGGCACGACGATGGCTGTCTACCTGCCACGCGTCGTGCGCGAGCGTGCCGAGCTCGGCGGTCCGGTGGCATTGCCGGTCCGCGCGACGGGCGGCGAGACCATCCTGCTCGCCGAGGATGAGGACGGCGTGCGTGACGCGGCGCGCCGCATCCTCGCCGCCCAGGGCTACACCGTGCTCGAGGCATTCGACGGCGCCGAGGCGCTTACGCTCGCAGCGGGCCACGGCGGCGCGATCGACCTGCTCCTCACGGACGTCGTGATGCCGCGGACGACCGGACCTCAGGTCGCGGCGGAGCTCCTGGCGCAGCGGCCCGAGCTCAAGGTGCTCTACATGTCCGGACACGCCGACGAGGCGATCATGCCGCTCGCGCTGGCCGGCACCGACACCGCCTTCGTCCAGAAGCCGTTCACACATGACCGCCTTGCGGCCGCCGTGCGAGAGCTTCTCGACCGCGAATGCGAACCCCTGGGGAGGGCAGTTGGCGCGAATCCTCATCGTTGACGACGACCCGGGCGTATGCGAGGCGCTCCGGCGGCTGGTGGTCGACCACGGCCACCTCGCAACCATCGCGGGCGACGCGACTGAGGCACGTGTTCAGCTGGCCTCGGCGTCGTTCGAGGTCATCCTCTGCGACGTGAAACTGCCGGGCGAGTCCGGGCTGGAGCTCGTCCACGACATCGTCGGGGGCCGCACGGACATTGCCGTCCTGATGGTCAGCGGCGCCGACGACCCGCAACTGGCGGAGACGGCGCTCGCGCTCGGAGCGTATGGCTACATCGTCAAGCCGTTCCGAGACAGCGAGGTCAATATCGGGATCGCCAACGCCCTGCGGCGCCGCCGCCTGGAGATCGAGAACAAGGCGCACCACGAGCGGCTCGAGCAGCTCGTCGCCGAGCGGACGGCCGAGCTCGACCGGTCACGCGAGGAGACGATCCACCGGCTCGCGGCGGCGGCGGAGCTCCGCGACAACGAGACCGGGCAGCACATCGCCCGTGTCAGCCGCTACTGCGAGCTGATCGCACGGCGGCTCGGGCTCCCGTACGACCGTTGCGAGCTCCTCCGGATCGCCAGCCCGCTCCACGACATCGGCAAGATCGCGATCCCTGACCACATCTTGCGCAAGCCGGGGCCACTCAGCGCCGACGAGCGCCTCGTGGTCGAGACCCACACCGAGCACGGCCACAGCATCCTCGCCGGCTCGCGAGAGCCGCTGCTCCAGCTCGGCGCCGAGATCGCCTGGACGCACCACGAGCGGTTCGACGGCAGCGGCTATCCGCGCCGTCTCGCGGGTGAGGCGATCCCGCTCGCCGGGAGGATCGTCGCCGTCGCCGATGTCTTCGACGCGCTCGTCAGCGATCGCGTCTACCGCCTCGCGCTCCCGATCGACGAGGTAGTCGCCACGATGCAGGCCGAACGGGGCGGCCACTTCGACCCGGATGCGCTCGAGGCTCTCCTGACGGCGATTCCCCTGGCACTCTCCATTCGAGACCGCTTCCGCGACGAGCGCAAAAGCCTGCGTCTCGCCTCGACCTAGCCCGAGTACAGCTCAACCTCGGCTCAAAGGCCGGCTCGTCCTCACGCCGAGCTCGTTGTTTTCTCCCAATCGTGCTCCTAAGATCGACACGGCGATCACAGACACGCCGCGAAACCGACCGCAGCTACACGGAGATCCTCAACAGGGTCAGCGCCGACCTGAGCCCGGAGGGGGCTGCGACTGCGATCCAGGTCGTGCCGTTCGTGCGCGGACGCCGTCCAACCGACGACGCGCGCCATCCCGGCCTCGGCTCGAGCGACCATGCGGCGCTCGTGCTCGGCGACGAAGACATCGCAACCGCGCGTACGTCCTCTACACGCTTCCGGAGCGGCGCGACGGGATGACGGTCGACGTGACGCTGTCGCTGACCGGGCATGACGGAACCGCTAGCCCCGTCGAGCTGCCGGGGTGGCACCGGCGGCCGGTCGAGCTGCAGTGCTTCGACGCGGGCGGCGAGGGGTCGCTCCGCGCGGCGCGGCCGGCCGACACGCGCTTCGTTCTCACCCTCGATGCGGAGTCCGACCTCTACCCCAGTGGAGCCGAGGACGACGATCCGTACGGGTTCGGCCACCTGTTCCTGCAGCAACTCCGCGTCGAACTGCGCCTGCTCGACGGCGGACACGCAGTCTCCACGGCCGAGACGATGCTCGACGTCGCCGACGTCCGGCGCCTCGGCTCGTTGTACAGCCGCGTCCTCGAGCGAGTCGTGAGCCCCGACGTCGCGCGCCAGGCCGCCGCCGCAGGCGTCGCGGGTCCCGGCGACGCGTACCACCCGTGGTTCCCGGTCCTGCTCATCGGGTCGGACAAGGCGTCGCTGTACACGCGCGCCCTCGTTGCCGACATCGTCCACAAGCAGCGGCACCTGGCCGAACCGGGGTGGCTGCTGCGCGTCGGCGTCTACCTCGAGCTCCTGACGTGCCTCGGGATCGCCGACGCGGTGCGTGCCGACGTCGGCGATCTGCTGACGCCCCGGGAGCGTTCCGCCTTCGAGAGCGAGCGCTTCGCGCCGCTCCGCAACCGCGTGGACGCCGACGCGTGGCGTGGCGTGTGGGAGCTTCGCGAGATTGCGTTCCCGAAGCAGAGCGTCGCGCGAGCCGGGCCCGTGTCGCTGCTGAACCTGTTGCGCAAGAAGCGGGCGACACTGGAGTTCCTGCACGTCCACCACGAGGACTTGAAGCAGGCGATCGAGCTCGCAGGCCCGAATCGCCTCAATGCGCAGGAGACCTGGCAGCGAGTGTTCCGCGACGCGGAGCGGGCGGTCCTGCGGCAGACGTCTGCCGCCTTTCCGGAGCTCGGATATCTGCCGCGGCCGGCGCGTGAGCTCGTGCTCTGGCACCGAGGCGCGCGCCTCGACTCGAGGCCCACCCTTCGCGTGCCCAAGGTAGTCGCGAAGCTGATGCTCGACCAGGACGGGCTCTACGCGGCCGCGTGCAACCAGTACCGTGCGTCGATGAACGCGGTCGCCGAGTGGGCGACGGAGCGGTCTCTGATGAATCCCGCCGGACACGAGTGCATTCCGCAGCAGGTGAGCCTGCTCGAGGCATACATGGAGCACCCGGAGAGGATTCCCGCCCTCCAGCGCCGCGACGGCTACGGACCGAGCCTCGACGTGACCGACGCTCCAGACGCGGAGCAGCCTCCCGTGGAGGACGCCGAGCAGCTCCTGGGCGAGCTGCCCATGTTCCGGATGCTCGCTGCGGACGAGTTGGGCGCACTCGCGCGCGCCGCGCGACCGCTGGCACTCGGGCCGATGGAACGATTCGCGATCCAGGGGACAACGGGCACGTCCCTCTTCGTCGTCGCCGACGGCGAGGTCGAGGTCGTCCTCCGCCGCGCCCAGGGGCCCGACGTTACGGTCGCCACGCTCGGTCGAGGCGAAGTGGTCGGCGAGATGTCGCTCTTGACCGGCGAGCCGCGCGCCGCCACCGTGCGCGCCGTCGACGGCGCCCTCGTCTACGAGATCGGCCGGACCCAATATGCGCCGATCCTGCACGCACACCGCGAGTGGGTCGAGGAGCTGGCGATGATCATGGAGGAGCGGCTCCGGCAGACGGAAGCGGCTCTCGATGTGTACGACGCGCGGAAGCGGCGACGCGACATCTACCAGCGCATCGTCCGGCAGTTCTTCTCGACAGGCGACGGCGCGCCTCACAGAACCGCCGCTCCGGCCGACTGACTAGCCGGAATACTGCTCGACGAACGCGAGGACGCGGCTCCACGCATCGGCGGACGCGTCCGCGAACTGCTCCTGCTTGCGGTCGAAGAAGCTGTGCGGGGCGCCGTCGTAGACGACGAGCTCGTGCTCGGCGCCGGCGTCCACGAGCGCCTGCTCGAAGGCGCGCACCTGCTCGACCGGGATCCCTTCGTCGGCGCCGCCCATCAGCCCGAGGATCGGCGCTTCGAGCTCGCCGGCTTTCTGCGCCGGCCCGGGCGAGCCGTCCTGGCCCGGGCCCGGCCGGCCGTAGAAGCCGATCGCCCCGGCCAGCCCGTGGCCTGCCGCCGCGGCCAGCCACGAGTGGCGGCCGCCGAAGCAGAAGCCGACGGTGAAGATCGACTCGCTGCCGATGTCGCGCAGCCAGGCGGCGCCGGCGGCAGTGTCGGCCTGGACGCCGTCAGCCGTCGTCTGCTGCACGTGCGGCTGCCACTCGAACTCGTCGTCGCGCTTCGAAACGCCGGCGGTGCGCCCGAAGTAGTCGATCGCGACCGCCGTGTGACCGCGCTCGGCGAACCGCAGCGCCAGCTCCTCGTAGAAGCGGTAGAGACCGCGGATGTCGGGGAGGATCACGATCCCGGTGGAGCTCGGCTCGTCCGGCGTGGCCGCGAACGCAGCCAACCGGTTCCCGTCCTGCGCCTCGAGGATGAGGTCGTCGTGCGAGACCGCCGCGCCCGAGATCGCGGGGATCGGCGGCAGCGAGTCGCGGTCGAAGCACACGGCTGCTCGACTTTACTTCGTGCGCGCGCGGGATAGGCGGCTCCGACTTTCGAGTCGAACGAAGTATCAGCAGGCGGCCGACCGTCTCTTTGGTAGTGAGGCGCGTCCTCCAGCGAGGACGCGGCCCACATCGGATCTCACGAAGGAGGGCATTGTCATGCGTTCGTACACCCGATCCACCGAGGGTTTGCCGCCTTACGAGCCGGGACGACTGCATCGCCGGATTGTTCGAGTTGCGATCGCGGCGGCCATCGTCGGCGCGGCGATCGCCGCAGCCGGTCCGGCCGCCGCCGCGTCCGCGCCGAACGGTGGCGGTCTTCCCGACGTCGACCGCCGCTTCGAAGGCGTGCGCGTCGCGCCGAGCGCAGCGCAACTTTCCGCGCTACGCGCCCTCGGCGACGTGGAGGTGGGCTGGAACGAGCTGGGGACACCGCATTCGCTCCGCGCCCGCTCGGGCGCACTGACTCGACCGAGCAAGGCGACACCGGACGCGACCGCGCGCAGCTTCCTGCGCGACAACGCGGAGCTGTTCCGCCAGCAGCCGGACGATATCGCCAGGCTGCACGTCACCCTGCTCGATCGCGACGCGAGCGGCGCGACGTTCCTCCGGTACCGGCAAATGCACGGCGCACGTCAGGTTCACGGCTCGTCGATGCTCATCGTGCTCGACGGGCAGAAGCGGGTCCTGTTCGCCGGCGGCACGCTGGCTCCGAGCCTCGGCGCCGTAGCTCCGCCCGGGCTCACTGCCGACCAAGCCGTCGCTCGCACGGCCCTGAACGTGAGTCCACGGACGTTGCCGCCGGTGCGGCGGCAACGGACGCAGCCGGACGCCTCGTCGGCCTCGTTCGAGAACACGCTCGCGCTGCCCGGCCTCGGTGACGCGAAGCCGGTGAAAGCCGATCTCGTCACCGTCCCAACCGCGACGGGCGGCCGCACGGCCTGGCGAGTGCGCGCGGAGGTGGCGAGCAACGCCGAGTACGAGACGCTGGTGGATGCCCAGACCGGCGCCGTCCTCTACCGGGAGAACCAGTGGTCGAGCACGGAGCCGCACGGGCTCGTGCACACCGGCGACGATCCCGGAGGCCGGAGCGCAGGTCGCGAACGTCCTCTTCAGCGGGATCGGCGGGACGTGGGTCGCCGCCGACACGACCTCCGGTAACAACACCAATGCCTACCAGGACCTGTTCGACGACGAGACTGCGGACGCCGGCGACCAGCCGGTCGACGCCGACCAGCACTTCGACTTCACGTTCAGCAACACGTGGGGGACGACGGGCGTCCTGCCGACGACTGGTGCCGACCGCGACGCGGTCGTGACGCAGCTCTTCTACTACACGAACTGGTACCACGACTACGCGTACGACCTGGGGTTCACAGAAACGTCCCGGAACTTCCAGGTCGACAACTTCGGACTCGGCGGCACCGGCGGCGACGCCGTCCAGGCCGAGGCCGACGACAGCTACGGCGACGGCACGACGGAGCTGTGCACCAACAGCGACGGCGACCCGATCGTGTGCCGCAACAACGCCAACTTCAACGCCGGCGGCTCGGACGGGTCGACGCCGCGGATGCAGATGTACGTCGGCGAGGAAAACCTCGGCGGCGGCGTCTTCCGCCGGACGCAGCGGGCAAACAACCGCGACACGGTCATCCACGAGTACACCCACGGGATCAGCGGGCGGATCATCAGTGACGGCAATCTCGCCGGCGGCGTCCAGTCCGGCGCGCTGGGCGAAGGCTGGAGCGACGCGTTCGCCACCTCGATCAACAACGACCCGGTGTACGGCGAGTACAACAACGGCGACTACACGACCGGTATCCGCGGAGTCGCCTACGACAACAGCTCACGCACGTACGGCGACCTGTGCGACATCGACGCGGACGGCTGCCAGGTGCATGCCGACGGCACAATCTGGGCGACCGCACTGTGGGAGGAGCGCGCGGCACTCATCGGCAAGCACGGCTTCGCAGCAGCAAAGTCACTGCACGAGGATCTGCTCATGCTCGGCCTCAAGGCCACGCCGGACGAGCCGAGCTTCCACGACGCCCGAACGGGCTATCTGCTCGCCGACGCGCTGCTCGACTTCTTCGGGCATCCCGATGCGGGCAACCAGTGCCTGATCTGGCGAGTCTTCGCCACAACGAGCTCGGCGTCACGGCCGCGCCGGACGACGACGACGACGCGACGCCGACGGTCAGCACCGACACCCCGGACGAATGCGATCCCGGGGCAGTGATCGCCCCCACCCCGGTCACGCCGGAGGGCACCGCCGTCCAGCTCGACGGCACTGGGAGCATCGTCGGCGGCGACGACGGCGACACGCTCACCTACGCGTGGGATCTCGACGACGACAACGCGTACGACGACTCGACCAGCCCGACCCCGTCCGTGACGTTCGGCGACGACGGCATCTTCACGGTCTCGCTTCGGGTGACGAACACCGCCGGGTACGTCGACACCGTCGACGCGGTCGTGACCGTCACAAACGTCGTGCCGACCGTGACGATCGACGCCGCGCAGTTGACGACCGTCGCCGAAGGCGCGTCCCTGCCGGTGCTCGCGCACTTCACCGACCCGGGCTGGCTGGACACGTATCCGAGCAGCTCGGTCGATCCCGGCACGACGTACCTGGCGACCCAGGCAGGCACCGTCGCGATCTCCGACGAGGGCCCGCCGGCGAACGTGGGCACGATCGAGGCAACGGTGATCTACGGCGACGACGGCGCGTTCAGCGTCGAGGTCAGCCTCACGGACGACGACGGAGGAGTCGGCAGCGACACGTTCGGCGTCACGGTCACGAACGTGGCTCCGACCGCAACGATCGACGAGACCGGTACGACCCTCGTCAACGGCGTGCCGACGGTCTTCGCCGACGCCGGTGAGACCGTTCCGCTGTCGGCGCGGGTGCAGGACCCGGGGAGTGACGACGAGACGACGGCCTGGGACTGGGACGACGGCAGCCCGGTCACGCCTGTGATCAACCGGGTCAACCCGCCACTCGACGACCCGGACCCGAGCCCGAACGTCAACGCGCGTGACTTCATCGCGTCCGACTCGCATGCCTGGTCGCTCGCGTGCATCTACGAGGTGGAGTTCACCGTCGACGACGACGACGGTGGCAGCGCCTCGGACAGCGTGGTCGTGCTGATCACCGGGCCGCCGTCGCTGAGCCGCGGCGCCGGCTACTGGCAACACCAGTACAAGGGCAACGGCAAGATCGACTTCAGCAACGCCCAGCTGGACTGCTACCTCGAGATCGCCGCGTACCTGAGCAACGTCTTCAACGAGGTTCGCGACGCATCGACAAGGCAGCAGGCGCACGACGACATCTTCGTCGCCGGCCTGAAGGGGACGATCAGCGAGCAGCTCGACCGCCAGCTCCTGACCGCCTGGATCAACTTCGCCAACGGCGGCGTGGAGTACACGGAGCTGCTCGACACGAACGGCGACGGGATCGCGGACACAGCCTTCGCCGACGTCATGGCGACGGCGGAGGCGGTCCGGCTCAACCCGGCCGCCACCCGGGAGCAGCTCGTGGCCCAGAAGGACCTGTTGACGGCGATCAACGGCCGGGACGGCGTCTAAGGGCGGCTATCGGCGCACGTCGAGCGTGACGGTGTAGCGGCGAGCCACCGTCGGGCAACCAGGGGTCGTCGGCCGACAGGCCGGCGACCCCGTCGACGTGAGCGTGGCCCGGCCGCGCCCGAGCAGCCGCAGCTCCCAGGTTTGCCCGCCGCTCGGCGCATCCGAGAGGACAGCCTGGACGTCGACACGGACTCCGGTGGACCTCGGCCTGCTCCACCGGTAGCGGCCGCCGAGCACGAGCGTGATCCGCGTGGAGCGGCTGACGCGGACGGTGCGCCCGTGGTCGCGCAGGGTGAGCAGCAGTCGCGCGGGTGAGCCAACGGTCGTCGTCTCGGCCGACGAGACCCGCATCGTGTCGGACGCGCCCGGCTGCTGCGAGCCGTACCCGACGGCGACGACGAGCGCCGTGGCGAGGGCTGTACCGGCGACCAGTGCTCGAGTCACTCCGCCCGGAATCATGCCGGACGTTGTCGCCGAGTGACGACGTCGGCTTCGGTCAGAGAAGCGCGCGGTCGAGCGCTGCCCGCCACTCGGCGCGCCTGGCAGCGACGCTGTCGCGATCGGCCGCCGGCTCGTAAACCGCTCCGCGCCGGAGTCTCGTCCGGATCGCCTCGTCGTCGGGCCAGAGGCCGATCGCCCGGCCGGCGAGCGCGGCGGCTCCGAGCGCCGTCGTCTGCAGCTCCGCCGCCACCTCGACAGGGCAGCCGAGCAGATCGGCCTGGAACTGCATCAGAAAGCCGTTCGCGCTCGCGCCGCCGTCGGCGCGCAGTACATCGACGCCGCCGGGAAGCACGTCGAGCACGTCGGCGACCTGGAACGCGATCCCCTCGAGCGCAGCGCGAACGAGATGCGCCCGTGTCGTGCCGCGCGTGATCCCGCTGATCAGCCCGCGCGCGTCCGCGTTCCAGTGCGGCGAGCCTAGGCCGGCGAACGCTGGGACGAACGTGACGCCGCCCGTCGACTCGACCGTCCGCGCGAGCCGCTCGCTCTCAGCGGCGTCGGCCAGGATGCCAAGACCGTCGCGCAGCCACTGGATCGCGGCGCCGCTCGCGAGGATCGCGCCCTCGAGCGCGTAGCCGCCGGACGCGGCGACCGTCTCGAGGAGGCCGGCCGGCGCGGGCCCGCGCTCGGCTCCCGCGTTCGCGAGCACGAAGCTACCGGTGCCGTACGTCGCCTTCGCCTCGCCGCGCTCGAAGCAGCCGTGGCCGAAGAGGGCCGCCTGCTGGTCGCCCGCGATCCCGGCGATCGGAAGCTTGACGCCGAGCAGTTCCGCCTCGCCGACGACCTCGGACGAGCTCACGAGCCGCGGCAGCAAGGCGCGTTCGACGCCGAACAGGTCGAGCAGCTCGTCGTCCCAGTCGAGCGAGTCGAGGTCGAGGAGCATCGTCCGGGAGGCGTTGGTCAGGTCGGTTGCGTGGATCCGGCCGCCGGTCAGCTTCCAGACGAGCCACGAGTCGACCGTCCCGAACGCGAGCTCGGAGCGCGGCACGTCGGTGCGGGCGAGCAGCCATTCGAGCTTCGTGGCGGAGAAGTACGGATCGGGCACGAGCCCCGTTCGCGCCCGCAGGAGGTCGGCGGGCAGCTCGCGGCAGCGCTCGGCGGTGCGCCGGTCCTGCCAGACGATCGCAGGGGCGACCGGCCTGCCCGTGGCTCGTTCCCAGAGGACGGTCGTCTCACGCTGATTCGTGATCCCGATCGCCCTCAGCTCGGACGGCTGGACGCCTGCCGAGCGGACCGCGTCCTCGGCGGCGCCGAGCACGGATGCCCAGAGCTCCTCCGGGTCGTGCTCGACCCAACCCGGCTGCGGGTAGTGCTGTGGAAACTCTCGATAGCCGCGGCCACGGGTGTCGAGCTCGTCGTCCACCACGAGACACGTCGTGCCCGTCGTCCCCTGGTCGATCGCGAGGATCACGACGCGATGATTGTAGGTCTCTTTCGGTCGACGCCCGGCGAACCCATCTACCATTGCCGGCGATGCGCCGGGTAGTCCTGCTCCTGTCCGTGCTGGCGTCGCTCGGTTTCAGCGGCGAGGCGATGGCGTCCGAAGTGCTCTCGCGGGACGATCAGGGCCGCACGATCCGCTTCGACGTCCTCGTCGACGGTGTCGACGTCGAGTGGTACGCCGCTCTGCTGCGCGCTGCGCCGCACGGGAACGAGATCTCGACCGTGACGATCGACATCGTCTCCTGGGACGCTTTGCGGTCGACCTGCGGGCGCGCCGCGAACGGCTGCTACGCGCGGAACAAGATGGTCGTGGCGGCCGAGCAGAGCGATGCGAATGCCCACACCGTCGTGCACGAGTACGGCCATCACCTCGATCGCTCGACGCCGGTCGCCGGCGTCGGCGAGCCCAACGGCACGCCAGAATGGTGGCGCGCCCGCGGCGTCGCAGAGCTCGTGCGCCTGCGCAGCGTCGCGACCAGCTACATCCTCGGCTGGGACCGCAGCATCGCCGAGATCTTCGCCGAGGACTACGCGCAGCTGGCCCTGGCCGGCTCGGAGTTCGCGATCCAGTGGCTCGAGGCGCCGGAAGAGACGGTGCTCGCGGCCCTGAAGGCCGACCTCGGGCTCGGCCCGCCTCCGGTCAGCGTCAAGCCGCCGGCCGTCAAGCCCGTCGCGATCACCCGCAGCGGCAATCTGGCCCCACGCCGCCGTACGGCGATCCCGTTCAACCTGCTCGGCCCGAGCCGCCGCGTGACGGCGACCGCGACCTTCTCCGGCGCCGCCGAGCAGCAGGCCCGTGCAACGCTCGAGGTGCGTTGCGACGGCAAGCGCGTCGCGCTCAAGAAGCTGCGAGCGGGGAGGACGGCCTTCGCGATCGATCAGCGCAACCTCGGCCCAGCCGACTGCACCGCGACGCTCGCGAGCACGAGCGGCTCGACCAGGAGCTTCACCCTGGTCGTGCGCCTCTCGATCGTGACCGGCGTCTGGAGGGTTCGTCCTAGCCGTAGCCCTCTCTGGCGAGGCGCTTCTCGAGCACCGCAGCCAGGCGCGTGAGCGGGAACGAGATCAGGAAGAAGAGGATCATCACGCCCGCGAAGATCTCGAAGGCGTGGATCTCGCCGATCCCGATCGGCGGCGGAAACGACAGACGCTCGTTCTGCGACTTCGCCGCCTGCAGGATCTCGACGCCGCCGATCATCTGCGCGAGCGTCGAGTTCTGAATGATGTTCACGAGCAGGCTGACGAAGGGGGGCAGCAGCCGACGCAGCGCCTGCGGCAGGATCACGAAGGCGTGGCGGCCGCTCCAGCCGAAGCCGAGGGCAGCCGCGGCCTCGTGCTGCTCGCGCGGGATCGACTGGACCGCACCGCGCGTGGCCTCGGCGACCTGCGCGCTGCCCCAGAGGACGAGCGCGATCGCCGCGGCGGTCAGGGGGTTATCGAACTTGAGCGCGATGGAGATCTCGGGTAGGCCGAAATAGACGATGAAGACGGTGACGAGGATCGGCAGGCCACGGAAGATCTCGATGTAGCCCCGGATCAGCGCCTTGAGCGGCACGAAGTCGATCGTCAACAACGTTCCGAGGACGATGCCGATCAGTGCGCTCCCGACGACCGCGATCGCCGACACGCGCAGGGTCGCCGGCAGCCCCACTTCCAGGATGTAGGTCCACACCGGCTGGAACCAATCGGGCAACGGCAGGCTCGCGACGACAAGGATCGCGACGACCACGGCAGCGAGCGCGCCGACGACGATGTACCGCCGAGTTGGCGTCACAGAGCTACCTCCCCTCCGGGAGCGCAAGCCGTGACTCGAGCATGCGAATCGCGGCCGAGAGCGTCCACACGAGCGTCAGGTAGACGACGCCGAGAACCGTGAGCGCCTCGAGCGTCTCCAGCGACTGTGCGCTGATGTTGAGCGCCGTCGTCGTCAGCTCGGGGTAGGCGATCACGTACATCAGCGACGTGTTCTTGACGACGGAGATGTAGGTGTTGATCGACGACGGGAGCGCGATCCGGCCGCCGATCGGCAGCGTCACGTTGACGAAGGTCGAGCGGGGCCCGAAGCCGAGCGCGTAGCCGGCCTCGCGGTAGCGGTAGGGGACCGCCTCGAAGCCGGCACGGAAGTTCTCGCTGTTGAACGCTCCGCCCCAGATCATCACCGAGAGCCACGCCACGGTGAACTGGTTCAGCGTGATCCCGAACTGCGGTAACGCGAAGAAGATCATGAAGATCTGGACGAGGATCGGCGTGTTCCGGACGATCTCGACGTAGACCGCCGTCACCTGGCTGACGACGGGGATGCGGTGCGCGCGGGCCGCCCCGAGCAAGACCCCGATGAAGAACGCGCCCACAACCGCGATCGCCGACACCTTGAGCGTGTTGAGCAGGCCGTCGAGCAGCTCCTCCCAGTTCTCGGAGACGAACGCCCAGAGGTCGTAGGTGACGGCGAGCAGCATGAGGGGCTAGGGAAGTGGCCGCTCTCGGCGGCCACTTCCCATTGCGATCGTGCTTGCGATCCCTACGGACAAACGGTGTCGACGCTCGGCAGCGATGCGGGCCGATACCCGAAGTTGTTGTTCGGCCGCAGGATGTTCCTGGAGAACGCCGGCACGAACCGCGGCGCGACGTTGTTCCTGATGATCTGCTGGAAGATGTCCTTCTGCTTCATCAGGGCGAGCCGGGAGTCGACCCAGCGCTTCAGGGCAACGTTGCCCTGCCTGATCCCGATCCCGTACGGCCCCTCGAGGAACAGGTCGTCCGTCAGCTTCGCGTTCGGGTCGGTCGACGCCTGGAGGGCGAGCGACGTGTCGTCGAACATGACGGCGTCCGCCCGGCCCTGGTTGAAAGCGATCACCGCGGCGGTGACGCTCTCGACGGCGAGCACCTCGGCGGTCGGGAAGCAGCGCCTCATCCAGCGGTCGTAGACCGAGCCCGGCGTTGTCGCCACCTTGCGGCCCCGGATGTCGTTCAGCGACGTGATCGGCGAGTTGTTCTTCACGAGCAACCGTCCCGTCGCCTTGTAGTACGCCCGGGAGAAGTCGATCCGCGTGTCCCGGTCGGCCGTGTACGTGAACGTCGAGATGACGAGGTCGACGCGGCCGCCCGTCAGCAGAGGCTCGCGGACCGCAGTCGGAGCGCAGACGAACGTGAGGCGCTGCTCACGGCCGAAGGCGTAGCGGGCGAACCACTTCGCGATCTCGACGTCGACGCCCGCGTTCTTGCCGCGAACGTCCAGGTAGCCGAACGGCGGTGTGTCGCACTTGACGCCGATAATGAACCGCTTCCGAGAGGCGATGTCCGCCGGCAGCTTGGGCAGGGTGCGACGTCGGCCCGGACCGGGGCGGTCGTGGCGGTTGGCTGGGCGAAGCCGATCGTCGCGGCAAAGACCGCGAAGACGGCGACCCCCGCCGTAGCCAGGAGAATCCTCTTCATGCACGTGCTCCTTCCTCGTTGGTGACTGCTTCGTCGGAGACTGACAACTGTTCGAGCGAGCCCGCAAGCTGGAGGGAGCGGCGCAGGAACCTCCGCGTCCGCTCCTCCTGAGGGCGATCCAGCACGTCGGCGGGCACTCCCTGCTCGACGATCCGGCCCTCGTCCATGAAGACCAGACGATCGCCGACCTCGCGGGCGAACTGCATCTCATGGGTGACGACGAGCATCGTCATCCCCTCGCGGGCCAGGTCGCGCATCACGATCAGCACCTCCCCGACGAGCTCCGGGTCGAGTGCGGAGGTGACCTCGTCGAACAGCATCACGTGTGGCTCCATCATCAGCGCACGTGCGATCGCCACCCGCTGCTGCTGGCCTCCTGACAGCTGATGGGGGTGTTGATCCGCCTTCTCGGACAGCCCGACGCGCGCGAGCAGGTCGCGGCCGCGCTCCTCCGCCTCCGCCTTCGGGCGCTTGCGGATCCGGCGCGTGGCGAGCGTCAGGTTGTCCATCACGGTCAGGTGCGGGAAGAGGTTGAACTGCTGGAAGACCATCCCGATCCGCGTCCGCACGGCGGAGACGTCGACGCCCTTGCGCGTGATCTCCTCGCCCTCGAAGAAGATCCGGCCAGCCTGAAGGGGCTCGAGCAGGTTGACGCACCGCAGCAGGGTGCTCTTGCCGCTGCCGCTCGGGCCGATGATCGTCAGCACCTCACGGCTGGCCACGCTGAGGTCGATCCCCTTCAGGACCTCGTTGTCGCCGAAGCTCTTGTGCACCCCTTCGAGCCGCACCACCGGCGCGCCGTCGCCCGCACGCCTCAGGGCTTTCTCGTATCGCCGCTGTCTCGGACACCAACGCTTACCTATTCACGACCGGTGGCACCCCGACGATGAAACGAAAATCGGCCCGCGAAGTCAAGCGGGCCGCGCCGCGTCGAAGCTCTTCCCTGACTCCTGCGAGTGCCCACGTGCCGCCCCTTCTCTCCGGTGTCACCCGCCACTGTACTCGTGGGGAGCGCCACGATCCCGGGCGCTCCCCACAAGCTCGTGCTCCTAGTTGAAGCTGAAGAGCGCGAAGTACTGGGTCCCGTCGTCCAGCGAGACGCTCAGCTGCCGGCAGGTGCCGGCCCACGCCCGCTCGGTCTTCCAGTTGGCTTGGTACGCCGACTCGGCGGGCTGGAAGACGAACCCGCTCGAGCCGGGTGTCGAGATCGGCTCGGGCGCGCCCAGCGGAAGCCGCGTCTCGCAGTCGATCTGCTGCGAGGCCGGGCTGCCGCCGAGGACGATCGCGAGGCCGCTGTCGCCGGCGACCACGAACTTCACCGGAACCGCCGACCCAGCGTTGGCCGGGTTCAGCGCCGGCGGGTTCTCGATCGGGCTGAAGAACCCGGTGAACGCGTACTGCACCTGGAACGTGACCGGGATCGTGATCAGCGCCTCGCCCACATCGTTGCTGCGGAGGCACAGGACGGCGGACAGCTTCGTCGGCGCCGAGAGACCCGTCGCGGACGCCGTCACCGCCACGGTCGACGTGGCGCCCCCACCGGACAGCGTGGTGCCTGATGCCTGGTCGGTGCTGAGCCACGGCACATCGCTCGGGGACGAGCAGTCGGATACGGCTTCGGTGATCGTCCAGTTCAGCGGCTCGTCGAGCTCGACCGCCGTGTTTCCGATCGTCAACTGCTCGACCGTCTGCGTCTCCTCGACCGCGGCCAGCGCGAAGCTGCGCGGAGCGGCGGTGACGAACGGGCACTCGAACAGCCGCGTGCCCGCGACGATCGGCTCCGGCGCGACCGCCGCGCCGTCGAGCACCGTCGGGATGAGCCCGCGCAGCGGCTGGGCCAACCGGACGATGTGCCCGCTCGGCCGGGTCTCCTGCGCGATCCCGTGAATGCCCAGGCGGAGGCCTGCGGTGCCCCCGTCATCGGCCCGGAGTACTGCGCCTCCGTCAGGAAGTAGCCGCACGGGGCCGGGTCGATGTTACGGATCGGGTTGAGCGCGTCGACGTCCGGCAGGCCCGTGTTGGCACCGTTCAGCGGGTTGTACGGCCACGGATAGGAGCCCCGCGTCACCACCCGGCCGGCGTTGGACGTGTTGAACGCGATCGATCCTCCACGAGCTGATGGATCAGCGCACGCCTCGCCCAGTAGTACTCGAGCAGCGTGAACTCTTCGTAGAGGCTCCCGTAGGACTTGCGGTTGCGGTTTGCGAGGGTCGTGCCCTCGGCCGGCCGCGTCGCCCCGCCGCTTGCGCGGTTCTCCGCCAGCAGCCCGATCGTGTTCTTGAGCCCGAACGTGTTGCGAAGGATCCCCTCGTGGCTGTCGCCGCCGTTCGAGTAGGGGCCGTGCCACCAGCCACTCGCGGCCCCGTGCTCGTAGAGCCATCCCTCGACGAGGCCGAGCTTGCCCTCGCTGAAGAGCGGCTGGTGGACGTTGAGGTGCCGCGCGGTGAGGATCGGCAGATCCTCGGTGTCGCCCTCGTGAAGGTCGATCGCGACCTCGGGCGTGTAGTCGCGGAGCATGGCCGCGAACGCCTTCGTCTCCGGCTGCAGGAGCTCCGCGTGGTCGCGGTTCAGATCGGCGCCGGTCTCGTTGCCGCGCGTGTTGGCTGCGCGGCCGTTGCCGTTGATCGAGGGAACGATGAGAACGGTCGTCGACCGCAGGATCTCGAGGAGGTGCGGATCGTCGGTGAACGCGAGCATGCGCGCGAAGATGAAGCACGACTCACGTCCCTGCGGCTCGTCGCCGTGGACGTTGCAGTTGTAGGCGATCGCCGGTGACCCCGAGATCGCCTGCGCGGTCGGGAGCGGGGTGAGGCCGGGCGTCCCGCCGATGATGAGCATGTTGATCGCGCGGTTGCCGGGGGCCGCATTGCCGGTTGCCACCGGATTCGTGCGGCCGAGCTCGACCATGCGCACGCGATCGCTGGCGGCATCGAGCGCCGCGGTGTAGACGAGCTCGTTGTCGTACGTGGTGTACGTCGCGTTGCCGCTCGTCTCCCACTGCGTTCGCAGCGAGGCGCCGGGGCCGGAGCCCCACTGCGGCCGTGTCGTCTGCACGACCGGGGCCGAGTAGTCCTGGGGTGTCGTCCCGAAGCGGGCACGGACGCGCCATTGGTAGGTCCCGCCCAGGGCGAAGCCCGCGTCGGCGAACTTCGGAAGCGCCGGAGTGATCGTCCGCTGAGCCTGCCAGACGCCGACGATCGTGGCGGTTCCGAGCGAGCCGTCCGCGTTGACGACGGTCCGCTCAACCTGGTAATCGCTCGCGGTCGCGACCGGCGTCCAGGCGAGCGTGGCGTAACCCTCGCTCTGGGTGACGGTCAGATCCGTCACCGGGTTGGCGGCGAGCGCCGTCCCCACTTGCAGCTGCGACACGAGGACGACGGCGACCGCGATCGCGATCCGCAGCATCCTGGCGCACGTAAATCCCGGGAGCTCCTGCTCCCGCGCTGTCGTTCCGGCTCGGCTCATGGCTCTTCTCCCCCTTGCGGATTGGGAAACCGGACCGCCGCTGCCCGCTCTCGCTGATGGCTATCCGGCCAGCCTAACCGGCCCGGCGAAAAAACGCGGCGGGTCTCCGCCTCGGCGAAGTCGCCGCAGAGTCCCCCAAACGAGGGAGATCCCAGAGCGGGAAAGACGCGATGATCCATGCAGGTGCTGCGGACACCCGCGGCCCCTGCGTCAGGCATCTGCCAGAACACATGGACGAACCCGCCCGCTCCTCCTCCCCCACGAACGGCACGCCGCGCATTCGGCTGGTTTCCGGCGCTCCCGAGCCCTGCGCAGATCCCGCCGTGGACTCCTACCGCCGGCTCGCGGACGTCTTCCACGACCTCCTCTCGGAGCAGAGCCTCGACTCGCTGCTCGTGCGGATCGCGGACACGCTCGACGAGATCGTCCCGTACGAGGCCCTGCACATCTACGAGGCGGACGAGCCGAAGCGCGAGCTCGTGCCGGCGCTCGTGCGCAGCGAGTACGCGGACGAGATCCTCAGCGAACGATTCCCCTACGGCGAGGGCATCACCGGCTGGGCTGTCGAGCATCGCGAGCCGGTGCTCGCGAACCAGGCTCACCTCGACCCTCGCGTCCGCTTCGTTCCCGGGACCCCGCTCGAGCCGGAGGCGCTGATCGTCGTCCCGCTCGTCGCGCGCGGGGCGCTGAAAGGGACGCTCAACGTCTACCGGATCGGCGACGACGCCTCCTTCAGCGACGAGGAGTTCGAGCTCGCCAAGCGACTCGGCGACGCGGCCGCGCTCGCGCTCGACAACGCGCACATCCGTGCACGGCTGGAGCGCGAGGCACAGACCGACTCGCTCACCGGCCTCTACAACCACCGGCACTTCCACGAGTGCCTCCGTCGCGAGCTGACCCACGCGTCGAGCGTCCACGAGAACGTCGCTGTGGTGATGATCGACATCGACGACTTCAAGAAGGTGAACGACGTGTTCGGCCATGCGGTCGGCGATCAGGTGCTCGCCGAGCTCGCCGACCATCTGCGGGCGACCGTCCGCTCCACCGACGTGGTCTGCCGGATCGGCGGCGAGGAGTTCGCCGTCATCGTGCCGTCGAGCCACGAGGCCCAGGTGGTTGCGCTGGCGACGCGGCTGGCGGAGCGATTGGAGCAGGTCGAGCTCGATCTCGCCGGCAGGATCGCCGTGTCGATTGGGATCGCCCAGGGCCCTGAGCACGCAGCGAACCCACGCGAGCTCGTCGCCTGCGCGGAGGCCGCAATGATGACTGCGAAGGCGCGCGGCAAGAACCAGGTCGTCCTCTTCGACGACTCCGCGAGCGAACGTCCGGCCGTGCGAGACGCGCGCGGCGAGGACATCCGCTCGATCGCGCACCTGAAGATGCTCCAGTCGCTCGCGGGCAAGCTCAACCGCTCGAACGACGTGCGCGAGATCGGGATGGCGATCGCGAACGAGCTCCGCCAGCTGATCGACTACCACAACTGCCGCATCTTCGTCCGCGACGGCGACGAGCTCGCGCCGATCGCCTTCCAGGGCGAGCTGACCGCGCCGGACCGGAGCGCGACCGAGGTTTTCCGCACCCGCGTCGGAGAGGGCTTCACCGGCCGCGTTGTCGAGACGGGCGAGTCGCTCCTCCTCGCGGACGCGTCGAAGTGCGAGTTCGCCGTCGCGATCGAGGGCACGACCCAGATCGACGAGTCGATCATCGCGGTGCCGCTCAACTACGGCACCCGCGTGATCGGCGCGATCGTCGTCTCGAAGCTCGGCCTCGACCAGTTCGACGAGGACGATCTACGCCTGCTCGAGGTGCTCGCCGGGCATGCGGCGGTGGCGCTCGAGAACGCGAGCCTCTACGAAGCGCAGCGGCGCGAGGCCGAGAGCGCGAAGGCGCTGCTCGAGTTCGGCCGCGAGCTCGCCGCCGCGGAAGGTCTCGACCATGTGTTGACGCGCGTTGTCGAGGGTGCAGCGCAGCTGATCGGGGCGCCTCACGCCTCGCTCTGGCTGCAGGACGCTTCGGGCGACCTCGTCGGGCAGGCGGCAGTCGGGTACGAGGACGGACGCGTGATCATCGGTCGGCGCTTCGCGGCCGACGCCATCGCGCCGTTCGTCGAGCGCACCGAGTCGTACACGATCAGCCCCGAGCAATACGCCGCGTTCAGCGAGCCGCCCGCCGGCGGTTCGGGCTCGTTCATGATCGCCCCCTTCACAGTCGAGGGCCGCTGGGGCGTGATCGCCGTCGCCGCTCCGCCGGACGTCGAGTTCGGCGACCGCGAGCTCGAGCTGGTCGGTGGTCTTGCCCATCAGGCGAAGCTCGCGATCGCCAATGCCTCCAGCTTCGCGGGGCTCGAGCGCACGTTCCTCTCCACTGTCGAGGCGCTTGCGAACGCGCTCGAGGCGCGCGACGAATACACGTCCTCCCACACTCGCTGGATCACCGACACGGCTCTGCGTGTCGGCCAAGAGCTCGGGGTCGACGCCGACACGTTGAAGCGGCTCGAGCTCGGCGCGCTCTTCCACGACATCGGCAAGATCGGGATCCCGAACTCGGTGCTGCTGAAGCCCGGGCCGCTGACCGAGGAGGAGCGGCAGCTGATCGAGACGCACCCGGAGCTCGGCGAGAAGATCATCGCCCCGATCGACAAGCTGCAGGATGTGTGCGGAATCGTCCGAGCCTGCCACGAGCGCTGGGACGGCGAGGGCTACCCGGATCGCAAGGCCGGGGTCGAGATCCCGCTCGAGGCGCGGATCATCTTCGCCTGCGATGCGTTCCACGCGATGACGACCGACCGGCCCTACCGGCGCGCGCTGCCCGCTGAGGAGGCGCTCCGCCGGCTCGAGGAAGCGGCGGGCACGCAGTTCGACCCGCAGGTCGTCGACGTCTGCCTGCGCGTGCTCGACACCGAGCACGCACCCGTCTAGCACAGACTCTACCCTAGCTAACGAGACGTGCTTCTCCAGGGAGGTGTTGCTTGCTGCATGAGCGTCGTCCGCCAAGTAACAGACTGTTACTTGGCGCGTTCGGCGCCTAGCCGACCCGGCGGAGCACGACGAGCGAGCGCCCCTCGACCGGGACGACGCCGCGGGCCGGGTAGACCTCGGCGCCCGGCTCGAGCTCCGGCTCGGCGGTCGAGAGCTCGTGCGTCCAGCGACGGCCGAACGAGACGGCCGGGAGCGTGAAGACGATCGGCCCCTCCCAGGCGTTGAAGAGGATCGAGGAAGGTGTCGTCGATCACGGGCGCGCCCTGCTGGGTCTGCGTCGGGATCTCGCTGCCGTTCAGGAAGACGCCGAGCGTGAGCGCGTCGTCGTCGCGCCAGTTGCGCTGGGTCATCTTCCGCCCGTCCGGCCGGAACCACCACACGTCGGGCGCCCCCGAGCCGAGCCGCTCCTCGCCGGTGAGGAAGTCGGCGCGGTGGAAGACGGGATGGGTCGTGCGCAGCTCGATCAGGCGCCTGCGTGAACGCGAGCTGCGCGCTCGGCGCGGCCGTCGAGACCCCAGTCGATCCACGAGATCTCGTTGTCCTGGCAGTAGGCGTTGTTGTTGCCGCGCTGCGTCCGCGCGATCTCGTCGCCGCCGAGCAGCATCGGCACGCCCTGCGAGAGGAAGAGCGTCGCGAGGAAGTTGCGCATCTGCCGCTCGCGGAGCGCGTTGATCGCCGGATCGTCGGTCTCGCCCTCGACGCCGCGGTTCCAGCTCCGGTTGTGGTTGTCGCCGTCCTGGTTCGTCCTCCAGGTTCGCCTCGTTGTGCTTCTCGTTGTAGGAGACGAGGTCGCGCAGCGTGAAGCCGTCGTGCGCGGTGATGAAGTTGATCGACGCGAACGGCCGTCGCCCGTCGTGCTGGTAGAGGTCGCTCGAGCCGGTGAAGCGCGAGGCGAACTCGCGCACCGGCGCCTGGCCGCGCCAGAAGTCGCGCATCGTGTCCCGGTAGATCCCGTTCCACTCCGTCCAGAGCACCGGGAAGTTGCCGACCTGGTAGCCGCCCTCGCCGACGTCCCACGGCTCGGCGATCAGCTTCACCTGGGCGAGGATCGGATCCTGGTGGATGATGTCGAAGAAGGCCGAGAGCCGGTCGACCTCGTGGAACTCGCGAGCCAGCGCCGACGCGAGGTCGAAGCGGAAGCCGTCGACGTGGCACTCGATCACGAAGTAGCGGAGCGAGTCCATGATCAGGCGCAGCACCGACGGGTGCACGGGGTTGAGCGAGTTGCCCGTGCCGGTGTAGTCCATGTAGTGGCGCGGGTCGCCCGGGACGGTGCGGTAGTAGGAGAGGTTGTCGATCCCCTTGAAGGACAGCATCGGCCCGAGGTGGTTCCCCTCGGCGGTGTGGTTGTAGACGACGTCGAGGATCACCTCGATCCCGGCTCCGTGCAGCGCCTTGACCATCCCCTTGAACTCCTTCACCTGCTCCCCGCGCCGCCCGGTCGCCGCGTAGAGCGCGTGCGGGGCGAGGTAGCCGATCGAGCTGTAGCCCCAGTAGTTCGTCAGGCCCTTGGCGACGAGGTGCATCTCGTCGGCGATGTGGTGGATCGGCAGCAGCTCGACGGCCGTGACGCCCAGCGAGGTGAGGTACGCGAGCGCCGGCTCGGACGCCAGCCCGGCATACGTGCCGCGCAGCTCCTCCCGCACCCCCGGCATCAGCTTCGTGAAGCCCTTGGTGTGCACCTCGTAGATCGACCGTCTCGTTCCAGGCGCGCTCGGGCGGCCGGTCGTCTTGCCAGTCGAACGAATCGTCGATCACGACCGACTTCGGGATCGCCTCCGCGTCGTCCTCGTCGTCGCGCTCGAGGTCGGCGTCCGGGCCGCCCGGGACGTAGGGGAGCGCGTTTCCCCTGCTCCAGAGGATCGGCCCCTCGATCGACTTCGCGTACGGGTCGATCAGGAGCTTCGCCGGGTTGAAGCGGTGGCCCTGCTCCGGCGCCCAGCGCCCGTAGACGCGATAGCCGTAGCGCTGGCCGGGGCCGATGCCCGCGAGGTAGCCGTGCCAGTGGAAGGCCGTGCGCTCGGAGAACTCGTAGCGCGTCTCGCGGTCGTGCTCGTCGAAGAGGCACAGCTCGACCTTCTCGGCGTGCTCGGAGAAGAGCGAGAAGTTGGTGCCCTCGCCGTCCCACTTGGGCCCGAGCGGGAACGGCTTTCCGGGCCAGACCCTCATGCGTCGAGCTCGACGGTCTCGTTGGCGAAGTCGACGCACAGCGTCGCGCGGCCGCGCCGCAGCTCGAGCGTCCGGGCCTGCTCGTCGCAGCGCCGCCTCGAGCTCGCGCGGGAGCTCGCGCCGCAAGCGGAGCAGCCGCGCGTACAACTCCTCCGGCTCCCCCGGCGTCAGCCTCGAGCGCTCGAACGTCGCCTCGTCCTGCGGATCGGGCAACTCGCCGGCGAACCCGGCGAAGCGCGGCGAACTCGCGGCGCCGGCCCACCCGAGTGGCGTCGGCGATGAGCGGGTCGATGTGGTCGGTGAAGTACTGGAACGGCGCGCGTCTCGCCGTACTCCTCGCCCTGGAAGAGCAGCGGCGTGAACGGGCTGAAGAGGACGACAGCCGCGGCGACGCGCCGCTTCGCGGCGGGCAGCCGGTCGCCGAGCGCACGGTTGCCGATCTGGTCGTGGTTCTGGGCGTACGCGACGATGCGCGCGCCCTCGGGCCGCGGAGCTCGGCGGCGATGCTCGCCATCGAGCCGTCGAAGTCCGCGTAGTAGCCGTCGCGCTCGCCTGTCAGCGCGACGTGCAGGGCGTGGTGGAGGCCGTCGAGCCACATCGCGTCGTGGCCCCAGTCGCGCAGCGCGCGGAAGTCCGGCGCGCACACCTCGCTGATCACGAGCGCGTGCGGGCTCGCGGCACGCACCCGCTCGGCGAGCTCGGCGAGGACGTGGCGGCCCGAGTCGTCCTGGACGGAGCGGACGGCGTCGAGGCGCAGCCCGTCGATCCGGTAGTCGCGCACCCAGAGCTCGGCGTTCTGGATCGCCCACTCGCGCACGCCGGCCTGCGAGTAGTCGAGCGCCTCTCCCCACGGCGTCTCGCCGAAGCGGTCGGTGAAGTACGGCCCGAACGCGCGCAGCGCCTCGTTCCCGGGGCCGAGGTGGTTGTAGACGACGTCGAGCACGACGCCGAGGCCTTCGCGGTGGGCGGCGTCGACCAGGCGCGCGAGACCTTCCGGGCCGCCGTAGGCCGGGTGCGGCGCGAAGGGATAGAGGCCGTCGTAGCCCCAGCCGCGGTTGCCCGGGTAGGTCGCGACGGGCATCAGCTCGATCGCGGTGACGCCGAGCTCGCGTAGTCCGGCGAGGCGCGGGATGACGCCGTCGAACGTTCCCTCCGGCGAGAACGTGCCAACGTGGAGCTCGTAGAGGACGAGCTCGTCGAGCGAGCAGCCCCGGCCCGGCCGCGAGCTCGAACGCGCTCGTGTCCAGGATGCGCGAGGGGCCGCGCACGCCCTCCGGCTGCCAGCGCGAGCACGGGTCCGGCCACGCGTCGCCGCCGTCGAGGACGAAGCGATAGTCGTCGCCCGGGCTCGCCGCGGCCTCGCCGGCCCAGAAGCCGCCGCCCGTGTCGCCGAGCGCATGGTCCTCCCCGAGGCGCACAGCGACGGAGCGCGCGTTCGGAGCCCAGACGCCGAACTGCACCCGGCCCGTTGAGAGGCAGACCGCCCCGAGCTCCGTTGTCGTCGCAGTGGGCACGGCGCACGGAACCTAGCCTGCGGCCTCCGCCGAGGCGCAGGCCGCGCAGGGCCCAGAGCGAGAAGCCCGCGATCAGCGCCGACCGCGATCCCGAAGGCAAGCGCGACATGGCTCTCGTCGCCTGCGAGCATGCTCCGAACGGCCTCGAGCACGTACGTGAGCGGGTTCAGCGTGGCGACCGCCTCGATCCAGCCGGTCAGGAGCGCGAGTGGCACGTAGACGGGCGCGAAGAAGAGGGTCAGGAAGACCGGCATCTGCATCACCGGTCCCGCCTGCATCGTTCGGAAGCGCATCGCGACGCCGCAAGCCCAGAGCAGCCCGGAGACGTTGATCAGGAACGCGAGGGCGTACATCCCGAACACGTCGACCGGCCCGCCGAAGACGTTCATGCCGGCGATGAGCGCGACGACCGTGAGCACGGTCGCAGTCACCGTCCAGCGCAGGACCGCCGCCACCGCGTAGCCGAGTACGATCCCGGTCCGGTTCGGCGCCGCGAGCAGCAGGCGCCGGGCGAAGCCGGACTCGAAGTCGCGGGCGATCCCAAAGCCGGTGAAGACGCCGCCGAACGCCGCCGACTGGACGAGGACGAAGCAGAACTGGAACGCCGTGTAGCCCGGCTCGAAGTCGAAGCCCGGCACCTTCGCGACCTGCGAGAGCCCACCCGCGAAGGCGGTGAAGAAGAAGAGCGGGAAGATCAGCGACGGGAAGAAGAGCGCGGGGTTCGTGAAGACGTTCTTCAGCGTCCGCCACGCCACCCCGGAGGCAACCGGCCAGATCCTCACGTGCGCGCCAGCCTCTGCTTCAGCGACAACGACGCCGCCGTGGTGGCGACGATCCCGATCAGGACGGCGAAGCCGAACCCGAGCGCGAGCGCTTCGCGGTTCCAGCCCGTGATGATCAGGCTGCGGACGCACTCGATCAGGTACGAGACCGGATTCGCGCTCGCGACGAAGCGGAACCAGTCGACGTCGATCAGCTCCCGCGGTGTGTTCATCGAGGAGAGAAAGAGAAAGACGAAGAGGAGCGGAAAGAGGCCCTGGATCGCCTCGCCCGAGCCGGTGCGGAGCGCGAGGAAGACGCCGAGGGCGCCGAAGCTGATCGAGATCACGGCGGCGAAGACGAAGAGCGTGAGGATCCCGAGCGCGCCCGCCGCGAAGTGGACGCCGACGATCAGTCCCACGGCGATATAGAACGAAGCCTGGATGAGGCCGAGGATGGCCACGCCTGCGAGCTGGCCGGCGATCAGCGCGACACCGCGCATCGAGGTCAACGAGAGCCGGTTCAGGAAGCCCGTCTGGATGTCCTTGGCGAGATCCGTGCCCGCATTCATCGTCGAGAAGAGCGCGCCCTGGATGAACGGGACTGCGAGCGCGAACGCGAGGAAGGAATCGGTCGGGAAGCCGGGCAGCTTCGTCGACGCCTTGAGCCCGCCCGAGTTCACGAGCAGCAGCATCATCGGAAAGATCAGGGGGAAGACGACCGCCGCCGGCTGGCGACTCGTGCGGACGACCGAGCGCCACGCGAGCGCCCCAACCTGTGCGAAGACATCGTTCACGCGGCGGGCTCGGCCGCGTCGGGCTCGGCCTCCGCTGCGCCCTCGAGCGAGCGCCCGGTCTTGGCGAGGAAGACGTCGTCGAGCGACGGCGCCTGGATCTCCAGGCTGGCGAGGGTGAGGTCGGCGTCATCCACGGCCCGCACGACCGCCGGCAGCCCGGCGAGCCCTTCGCGCAGCCGCACGACGACCTCGCGCGAGTTCCCGCCGAGCGCCTCGCCGTAGGGAGCGAGCGCGGCGACAAGCCGCTCGCGATCGGCCTCGTCGGCGGGGATCGCGTGCACGCTCGGCAGCCCGATCTCGGCCTTGAGCGCGGCCGGCGTGCCCTCGGCGACGATGTGCCCGTGGTCGATGATCCCGACCCGGTTCGCGAGCACGTCGGCCTCCTCCAGGTACTGCGTGGTCAGGAAGACGGTGACGCCGTCCTCGCGGGCGAGCCGCGCCACCTCGTCCCAGAGAGCAGTGCGGCTCTGGATGTCGAGCCCGGTCGTCGGCTCGTCGAGGAAGAGGATCCGCGGCCGGTGGACGAGCGCAAGCGCGAGGTCGAGCCGGCGCTTCATCCCGCCCGAGTAGCCGCCGACCTTGCGATCGGCCGCCTCGCTCAGGCCGACCCGCTCGAGCAGCTCGTTCGCACGCGGCTTGCGCTCGGCACGAGAGATCCCCTGCAGCGTCGACTGCAGGCGCAGGTGGTCGCGTCCGGTCAGCATCGGATCGAGCGCCGCCTCCTGGAGCGCCGCGCCGATCACCGAGCGCACCTTCGGGCCCTCCTTGACGACGTCGTAGCCGCCGACGCGGGCCGTGCCCGAGGTGGGCGGCAGCAGCGTCGTCAGCATCAGAACGGTGGTGGACTTGCCGGCGCCGTTCGGCCCGAGGAAGCCGTAGATCTCGCCCGGCTCGACGCGCAGGTCGATCCCGTCGACCGCGCGAGGCCCTTTTTTGAACTCGCGGACGAGCCTCTCGACCTCAATGCTGTTGTCCCGCTCCACGCGGGCAACACTAGCGACCGTCAGGTACGAGCCAGACGACCCCGAGCGGTGGCAACGTGAGCTCGACCGAGTGCGTCTGCTCGTTCCAGGGCACCTTCTCCGCCTCGAGCCCGAGCCCGTTGCCCGCGTCCGAGCCGCCGTAGAAACGCGAGTCGGTGTTGAGCGCCTCCCGCCACTTGCCCCCGGACGGAAGCCCGATCCGCCAGCCGTCGCGCACGACCGGCGAGAGGTTCGCGGCGCACACGAGCGGGCGCTTCGCGTCCTCGGACAGCCGCACGAAGGCGAGCACGTTCTCGTTCGCCGCGTTCGGCTCGAGCCAGCGGAAGCCCTCGTGGGAATGGTCGAGCTCCCAGAGGGCGGGTTGCTCGCCGTAGACCTTGTTCAGGTCGCGGATCAGTGCGTGGACGCCGGCGTGATCGGCCTCGTCGAGCAGGTGCCAGTCGAGCGACCCGGCCGGTTCGCTCCACTCCTTCTCCTGGCCGAACTCGCAGCCCATGAAGAGCAGCTGCTTGCCGGGATGCGCCCACATGTAGCCGTACAGAGCGCGCAGGTTGGCGAAGCGCTGCCAGCGGTCGCCGGGCAGCCGCCGGATCAGGGAGCCCTTGCCGTGGACGACCTCGTCGTGAGAGAGCGGCAGGACGAAGTTCTCGTTCCAGGCGTAGACCATCGAGAAGGTGAGCTCGTGGTGGTGGAAGCGGCGGTGGATCGGCTCCTTCGAGAAGTACTCGAGCGTGTCGTGCATCCAGCCCATGTTCCATTTGAAGCCGAAGCCGAGACCGCCGAGATGGGTCGGCCGCGAGACGCCGGGCCAGGCGGTCGACTCCTCCGCGATCGAGAGCACACCGGGCTCGCGCTCGTGCAGGACGTCGTTCAGCTCGCGCAGGAACGACACCGCCTCGAGGTCCTCGCGGCCGCCGAACGCGTTGGGGACCCATTCGCCCTGCTTGCGGGAGTAGTCGAGGTAGAGCATCGACGCGACGGCGTCCACGCGCAGGCCGTCGGCGTGGAACTCGCGCACCCAGTAGAGGGCGTTCGCGAGCAGGAAGTTGCGCACCTCGTTCCGGCCCAGGTTGAAGATGAGCGTTCCCCAGTCGGGATGCGATCCGCGCCGCGGGTCCTCGTGCTCGTAGAGCGCCGTCCCGTCGAAGCGCGCCAGCGCGAACTCGTCGCGCGGGAAGTGCGCGGGCACCCAGTCGAGGATGACGCCGATGCCGGCCTGGTGCAACGCGTCGACGAAGGCGCGGAAATCGTCCGGCTCGCCGAGCGTCGAGACCGGGGCGTAGAAGCCGGTCACCTGGTATCCCCACGAGCCGGAGAAGGGGTGGTGCATCACCGGCATCAGCTCGACGTGTGTGAAGCCGAGGTCGTCGGCGTAGGACACGAGCTGGTCGGCGAGCTCCTTCCACCCGAGGCCGAGCCGCCACGACTCGGCGTGCACCTCGTAGATCGAAAGCGGCTCCTTGAGCGCGTCGGCCGCGCGACGGCGGTCGATCCAGCGGTCGTCGCCCCACTCGTAGCTCGACCGGTAGATCTTCGACGCGGTCTTCGGCGGCACCTCGGCAAAGAAGGCGAACGGGTCGGCCTTCAGGCGCAGCTGCCCGTCCGCGCCCAGGACCTCGAACTTGTAGCCGTCGCCCTCGGACGCCTCAGGGACGACCGCCGCCCAGATCCCCGACGAGCCGACGGGCTCGAGCGGGTCGACGCGGCCGTCCCAGCGGTTCCAGTCGCCGACGACCGAGACCGCGCGGGCGTTCGGAGCCCAGACCGCGAACGAGACGCCCTCGTCGAGCACGTGCGCCCCGAGGCGCTCGTAGATCCGCTCGTGCCGCCCCTCGCCTGCCAGGTGCAGGTCGAGCTCGCCGAGCTTCACTCGACTGGTCCGCCTCAGCATCCGGAGGATCCCGGCGACGGGAATCGAGACCCAGTCGGGCCGGTTGGCGAGCTCGTAGCGCAGCTCGTAGACGGCCTTCTCGAGCTCGAAGATCATCAGCAGGCGCTTGATCGCCTGCTCGCCGTACGGCAGCAGAGCCGGCTCGATCTCGCGCATGTAGCCGGCCTGGAACTCGGACCGGCACTCCTCCTCCCACCCCTCCGGTGGCTCGACGCCACGTTGGATCACCGACGCCGATGCCGCGTAGGCGAACGAGCGCAGCATCCCGGCGACGTCGCGCAGCGGCGAGCGCTTTCGCCGCCGGTCGGACAGCGAGCGCGCGGGCTCGCCCTCGAAGTCGAGGATCAGCCAGTCCTCCTCGTTCGTCCACAGCGCCTGGCCGAGGTGGTAGTCGCCGTGGTGGCGGATGATCCTCCCGACCTGCCCGATGTGCGTGAGCGTGCGCAGCCGGTCGCGCACCTCCTCGGCGCGCCCCGCCACCGGCTCGAGCGCCGGGATGTCGGGCAAGGCGGCGAACACCTGCTCGATCTCCTCGTCGATCGTCGCGGAGATCAGCGCGAGCGACTCCGTGCTCGGCTCCTCGGGCGCGAAGTGCGGGTCGGTCGGGTCGGAGGCGAGCGTGTTGTGCAGCTTCGCGGTCACCTCCCCGAGCCGGCCGGCGTGGGCGGGCAGCCAGCCGGGATCGGTGCCGAGCGTCTCGAGGGCGAGCTCCCAGGCGTCGCCGTGGGACGGGACGAACCGCTGCAGGATCGCGAGCGTCGCCTCGAGCGGCCTGCCCTCGTAGGTGACGTAGCCCTCGAGGGCTGCGACGTGCGGGAAGTCACGGTAGGTGAGGAAGCGAAGGACCTCGAGCTCCGGGTTCAACCCCGGCTCGATCCGCCGGTAGAACTTGAGCGCGAGCTGCTCGTCGAGGACGAGCGAGCTGTTCGACTGCTCGGCGCCCATCGGTCGGACGTTCTCGACCTGGTCGGGCAGCGTGCCGTAGGGACTGAAAGCGATCGTCGCCTCGCCGAGGTCGAGCGGCTCGGCGGCACGGACCAGCTCGACCATCCGCCGGACGAGCTCGGGGTCTGCGAGCGCGTCGTACGTGATCCAACCCTCTGTTTCCGCGATTACCTGCTCATCCCAGCCGTCCTTGCTGGGCCGGAAGCCGAGCGGCAGGTGGTAGAGGTCGTGGGTCTGCAGCCCGTAGCGAACCTCGACGATCGCGAACGCGAGCTTCGGCGGGCCGCCCGGGACGACACCGGCGTCGAGCACGCGCGCGTCGAGGACGTCACGGGACTTGCCGCCGAACCAGCGCTGCGAGGCGATCGTCCCCAGGAGCACCAGCCCGTCGAGGAAGTGCAGGTCGCCGCTCTCGATCCTGGTCTTGAGATCAGTCGTCATCGGCCGGATCCTGGAGCTGGAACCAGAAGAAGCCGCGCGGGCCGAGCGTGAGCAGGTAGGGCAGCTCGCCGATCATGGGGAACTCGGTGTTCCCGAAGAGCTCCACCGGAACTCTCCCGGCGAAGGGCGAGAGGTCGAGCTCGACCGCCTGCGCGGTGCGCGCGAGGTTGTGGACGCAGAGGACGATGTCCTCCGAGAACGAGCGGATGTGAGCGAAGATCTTCGGGTTCTCGGGCCGGAGCACGCGGTAGTCGCCGAGCCCGAAGACGGGGTGCTGCTTGCGCAGCTCGACGAAGCGTCGCAGCCAGCGCAGCAGCGAGGTCGGCGTGCGCAGCTGCGCCTCGACGTTGACCGCCTGGAAACCGTAGACCGGGTCCATCAGCGGCGGAAGGAACAGCTGGGCGAAGTCCGCGCGCGAGAAGCCTCCGTTCCGGTCGCCGGTCCACTGCATCGGCGTACGCACCCCGTCGCGATCGCCGAGGTAGACGTTATCCCCCATCGCGATCTCGTCGCCGTAATAGAGCACCGGCGCGCCGGGCAGCGAGAACAGGATCGCGTGCATGAGCTCGATCTCGTCGCGCCCGCCGTCGAGCAGCGGCGCGAGCCTGCGGCGGATCCCGACGTTGAGCTTCATCCGCGGGTCCTTCGCGTACTCGCCGTACATGTAGTCGCGCTCGTCGTCGGTGACCATCTCCAGCGTCAACTCGTCGTGATTGCGGAGGAAGAGGCCCCACTGCGCGTTCGAAGGGATCGGCGGCGTGCGGTCGAGGATCTCGATCATCGGCAGTGCCTCCTCGCGCCGCAGCGACATGAACATCCGCGGCATGACGGGGAAGTGGAAGGCCATGTGGCACTCGTCGCCGTCGCCCTCGCCGAAGTACGCGACCACGTCCTCCGGCCACTGGTTCGCCTCCGCCAGCAGGACGCGGTCGGCGTAGTTCTCGTCCACTTCCTTGCGCACGCGCTTGAGGTAGTCGTGCGTGCGCGGCAGGTTCTCGCAGTTCGTGCCCTCCTCCTCGAAGAGGTACGGCACCGCGTCGAGCCGGAAGCCGTCGAGCCCGAGGTCGAGCCAGAAGCGCAGTACCTCCAGCATCGCGTCCTGCACCTCGGGGTTCTCGTAGTTCAGGTCCGGCTGGTGGCTGAAGAAGCGGTGCCAGTAGTACTGGCCGCGCACGGGGTCGTGCGTCCAGTTCGAGGTCTCCGTGTCGACGAAGATGACCCGCGCGTCGCTGTACGGCTCGTCGTTGTCCGACCAGACGTACCAGTCCGCCTTGGGGCCGTTCGGGTCGGAGCGGGACTCCTGGAACCACGGATGGTCGGCCGAGGTGTGGTTCATGACGAGGTCGACGATGACGCGGATCCCGTGCTCGTGCGCCGCGGCGACGAACGTGCGGAAGTCCTCGACGGTGCCGTAGTCGGGGTTGATCCCGTAGAAGTCAGCGATGTCGTAGCCGCCGTCGCGGAGCGGCGAGGGATAGAACGGCAGCAGCCAGATGCAGTCGATCCCGAGCCACTGCAGGTAGTCGAGCTTCTGCTGCAGGCCACGGAAGTCGCCGGAGCCGTCGTCGTTCCCGTCGAAAAACGCACGCGTGTGGATCTCGTAGAAGACCGCCGTCTTGAACCACAGCGGATTCGACTCGAACCAGTGCCCGGGCTCACTCATGCGCCGACCTTCAGCACGTGCGCGCCGCCGGGTGCAAGCCCGACGTAGTTGCGGCCGATCCGCCAGCGATACCGGTCGCCGGTCAGCAGGTCGAGCACAGGAAATTCGTCGGGGAGACCGAGGCCGGGCGGCACGACGACGACGTCCTCGCGCGGCAGACGCGGATCGAGGTTGACGGCAACGGCGATCTCCGTGCCCTTGGCGTACGCGAAGACGTGCTCGCCGTGCGTGTCGAGCAGGCGCAGGTTCTCGAAGCGCTGCAACGCGGGCTCCGCGCGGCGGATCTCGTTCAGCCGTTGCACGAGCGGCAGCAGCGGGCCGTCGAGCGCGCGCTGCTTGACCTCGTACTTCTCGGAGTCGAGGTACTCCTCGCTCCCTACCGCCACGGGAACGTTCTCGAAGTTCTCGTAGCCCGAGTAGATCCCGTACGAGGGCGAGAGCGTCGCGGCCAGCACCAGCCGGGCCTGGAACGCGGACGGGCCACCGAGCTGCAGGTACTCGTGCAGGATGTCCGGCGTGTTCACGAAGAAGTTGGGACGGTAGAACGGCGCCCAGCCGAGCAGGAGCTCGAGGAACTCCCTGAGCTCGGCCTTCGTGTTCTTCCAGGTGAAGTAGGTGTACGACTGGCTGAAGCCGATCTTCGCCAGCGTCGTCATCATCGCCGGGCGTGTGAAGGCCTCGGCGAAGAAGATCGTGTCGGGGAACTCGCGCGCGCACCTCGCCGATCAGCCACTCCCAGAAGGGGACCGACTTGGTGTGCGGGTTGTCGACGCGGTAGGCGCGGACGCCGCGCCGGCACCAGTGCAGAACGACGTCGCGGAGAGCCTCCCAGAGGCCGAGCCAGTCCTCCGAGTCGAAGTTGACGTTGTAGATGTCCTGGTAGCGCTTGGGTGGGTTCTCCGCGTACTTGAGCGTCCCGTCCGGCCGCCGGTTGAACCACTCCGGATGCTGCTCGAGCCACGGGTGGTCGGGCGAGCACTGGATCGCGAAGTCGAGCGCGATCTCGACGCCGTGCCTGCGTCCGGCAGCGACGAGCCGGTCGAAGTCCTTCTCCGTGCCGAGCTCGGGATGGATCGCGTCGTGCCCACCCTCGGGGCCACCGATCGCCCACGGACTCCCGGGATCGCCCTTCTCGGCGGTCGGCGCGTTGTTGCGCCCCTTCCGGTTCGTCGTGCCGATCGGGTGGATCGGCGGCAGGTAGAGAACGTCGAAGCCGAGCTCGGCGAGCTGAGGCAACACCTTCTCCACGCCCTTGAACCCTCCCCACGAGCGCGGGAAGAGCTCGTACCAGGCGCCGAAGCGCGCCCGCTCCCGTTCGACGTCGACCTCGAGCGTGGCCGACGAGGTCTTGCCGTACCGGTCCTTGGCGCCGAGCGCGGGCGCGGCCGCGTGCCACTCCTCGAGGTCTCCGGGACCGAAGAGGAGCTCGGCCTCGGCCTTCTCGCCGGCGAGGTCGACCTGGCCGGCCGCCAGCTTGCGGTCGAGCTCGTCGAGCATCGTCGCGTAACGGTCCACCCACGCCTCGATCGTGTACTGCCAGCGACCGAGCTCCGTCGGGCTCGAAGCTTCCCCGCCAGCGATCGTTTCCGATCGGCTCGAGCGGAGCCCTCCAGCCACTTCCGCGAGCCGGCGGGCCGGTAGCGAACGACGGCGCGCAGGATGTCGTGCCCGTCCTTGAAGATCGTCGCCGCGAGCGCGACGGGGTCTCCTTGCGTCGCCTTGACGGGATAGCGTCCGCAATCGACCTGAGGCCGGACGTCCTGGATCTGAATGCGGGCCGATGCTTGTCTGGTGGAGGGTGAAGGCACGTTTCCGAGTCGTATCAGTGAGAGGCGGTTCGTAAACAGATGAAGCTTCGACGATCGAGCGGGATCGTGCTGCACCCGACCTCTCTGCCCGGGGGCAGGCTCGGCGCGGACGCGTACGCATTCGTCGACTGGCTCGCAGCGGCGGGCCAGAGCTGGTGGCAGGTGCTGCCGCTCGGCCCGCCCGACGACGTCGGCTCCCCGTACGCGTCGTCGTCGGCGTTCGCGGCCTGGAGCGGCTTTCTCGCCGATCCGGACGCGCCGGTCGACGGGGCGCGAGCGCGATGCGTTCCGTGAGGTCAACGGCTACTGGATCGAGGACTGGGAGCGGGCCGGCGGCAGCGTCGCCGACCAGGTCCGGTTCCAGCGCGAGTGGACGGCGCTGCGCGAGTACGCGCGCGAGCGGGGCGTCGGCCTGATCGGCGACGTTCCGATCTACGTCGCCCAGGGCAGTGTCGACCACCTGGCGCATCCGGAGCTGTTCCTCAACGGGCTCGTCGCCGGCGCTCCCCCGGACCCGCTCGGCCCGCTCGGGCAGCACTGGGGCAATCCTCTCTTCGACTGGGACGCGGTCGCGAAGGACGGCTATCGCTGGTGGATCGAGCGCCTGCGGCGAACGTTCGCGCTCTTCGACCTCACCCGGCTCGACCACTTCCGCGGCTTCGCCGACTTCTGGGCCATCCCCGAAGACGAGACGGACGCGCGCACCGGCCACTGGCTGCCGGGCCCGCGGGAAGCCGTGTTCCGGGCGGCAGAGGCCGAGCTCGGCCCGTTGCCCGTGATCGCGGAGGACCTGGGGCTGATCACGCCGGACGTCACAGAGCTCCGCGACGCGCTCGGTTTCCCGGGGATGGTGGTGATCCTCTGGGCGATCCGCCCGAGCGAGAGCCTCGACAGCCCGCACCGGTTCGAGAACCACCGCGAGCACCAGGTGATCTACACGACCACCCACGACACCGACACGCTCAAGGGCCACTTCCCCGGCCGCGAGCCGTGGGAGCTGATCGAGCTGGCCCTCTCCTCCCGGCCCGCGCTCTGCATGATCCCGGCGCAGGACGTGCTCGGGCTCGGCAGCGAGGGCCGGATGAACACGCCGGGAGAGCCGCTCGGCAACTGGACCTGGCGGCTCGAGCCCGGCCAGCTCACGGACGCGCTCGCCGAGCGCCTGCGCGCCGCCACGACAGCGACGCAAAGGGTCTAGGAAGGTCTCGACAGGCAAAGCGCTGGCGACCGTGCGCTGCCCGTTCACCGCGTAGATCACGTCGACGACGTCGTTCTGCCGGTAGGTGCCGGCGGCGCCGAAGAGGATCGACGCCCAGCGCCAGAAGCCGAGCTTCCCCTCCTGGCGCAGCTCACGGTTGAAGACGAGCGCCCGGTCTTCGACGCGGAAGTCGGCGCCCTCGCGCTGGCGGACGCCGTTCACGTACACCTCGAACGGCCGCGCCACGGCGGCGGGCAGCTCGACGCGGGTTCCGCTGCGCACCGCCTGAGTCACGTTCATAGAATGACGCCTCGTGCGCCGGTCCCTCGCAGTTGCCGCTCTCTCTGCGCTCGCGCTCTCCGGCGTCGCGGTCGCGGGCAACGGTGGCGTCGCCCCGGTCGAGCCCGCCTCGCCGAACGCCGAGCTGATCAACGACAGCTACTTGTGGGTCTCGATCTTCACCGGCGCGATCTTCCTGCTCGTCCAGGGCTCGCTGCTCTGGTTCATCTTCCGCTACCGCCGCCGGCGCCGCGCCCGGTCCGAGGACGGCGCCCAGGTCCACGGCAACACGAACCTGGAGCTCGCGTGGACGGTGGCGCCGGTGCTGGTCCTCGTCGCGATCGGCACCTTCGTCTTCTGGAAGCTGCCGGGAATCCAGGACGTGCCCTCCGCGGATGCCGCGGGCGGCCGGGTCGACGTGCAGGTGAAGGGCTACCGCTACTACTGGAACTACACCTATCCGAACGGCGTGATCGCGGTCGACCGGCTGCGGGCGCCCGTCGGCCAGAACGTGCGGCTGGAGGTCTCGGCTCCGGACTTCGACGTGATCCACTCCTGGTGGATCCCCGCGCTCGGCGGCAAGTTCGATGCGATTCCGGGCACGACGAACGAGACGTGGTTCAACGCGACAGGCACCCGGGATCTACCGCGGCCAGTGCGCCGAGCTCTGCGGGATCCAACACGCGGCGATGAAGGCCGAGGTCGAGGCGATGCCACGCGCGGAGTTCGAGTCCTGGCTGGAAGAGGAGGGGCGCGCTCAGGAGGCAGGTACGTCCAGCCTCGGAGAGGAGACGTTCGCCGGGGCGTGCGCCAAGTGCCACGGCCTCGCGGGCGAGGGCGACATCGGCCCGGCGCTCGCCGGCAACGCGCTGCTCGACGACGCAAGCGCGATCGAAACGGTCGTGCGCGAGGGCAGAGGAGCAATGCCGCCGATCGGCACGGACTGGGAAGACCGCCAGATGGACGCGCTGACGGACTACCTGACGGAGGGAGGGCTCAATGGCGGTTGACGTCGAGGCCGCACCCACCCCGTCCTGGCAGCGCGGCCGCTTCGCGAGCTGGTTCGTCACCGTCGACCACAAGCGGATCGGGATCCTCTACCTCGCGACCGCCGGGCTCTTCTTCGTCGCCGGCGGGATCATGGCGCTGCTGATCCGGACGCAGCTCGCCCAGGCCGACATGGGCTTCATCGAGCGCGACGGCTACAACGAGCTCTTCACGATCCACGGGACGACGATGATCTTCCTCGTCGTCGTGCCGATCCTCGCGGGCTTCGCCAACTACCTCGTCCCGCTGATGATCGGCGCCCGCGACATGGCCTTCCCGCGGCTGAACGCGCTCTCGTACTGGCTCTTCCTCTTCGGCGGCGTGATCCTGCTGCTCTCGTTCTTCGCCGAGGGCGGCGCCGCCCGGGGCGGCTGGACGAGCTACCCGCCGAACTCGGTCTACGCGCAGGGCAACGGCCAGGATCTCTGGATCCTCTCGCTGCACGTGCTCACGGTCGCGTCGCTCGCCGGGAGCGATCAACTTCGTCGTCACGATCCACAACCTGCGCACGCAGGGGATGAGCTGGACGCGCCTGCCGCTGTTCGTCTGGTCGGTCGAGGTCTACGCGCTCCTGCTGATCGTCGTCCTGCCGACGCTCTCCGCCGGCCTGACGCTGCTGCTGCTCGATCGCCAGGCCGGCACGCACTTCTTCGTCCCGAGCGAGGGGGGCAGCGCGGTCCTCTACCAGCACGCGTTCTGGTTCTTCGGCCACCCCGAGGTCTACATCATGATCCTGCCGGTGATGGGGATCATCTCGGAGGTGATCCCGGTCTTCTCGCGGAAGCCGATCTTCGGCTACAAGGCGATCGCGTTCTCGACCGTGGCGATCGGGTTCTTCTCGATGCTCGTCTGGGCCCACCACATGTTCACGGTCGGGATGCCGAGCTTCCTGAACGCGTTCTTCATGGTCTCGTCGATGATCATCGCCGTCCCGACGGGCGTGAAGATCTTCAACTGGCTGGCGACGCTCTGGCGCGGCAACCTGCATTTCGACACGGCGATGCTCTACGCGCTCGGCTTCCTCTCCGTCTTCACGATCGGCGGCCTCTCGGGAATCTTCCTCGCCGCATTCCCGATCGACTGGCAGGTGCACGACACCTACTACGTCGTCGCGCACCTCCACTACGTGCTCTTCGGCGGCTCCATCCTCGGGATCCTCAGCGGGCTCTACTACTGGTGGCCGAAGTTCTTCGGGCGCGTGCTCGACGAGCGGCTCGGCAAGCTGAACTTCTGGCTCACCTTCATCGGCTTCAACCTGACCTTCTTCCCGCAGCACATGCTCGGGCTGCTCGGGATGCCGCGCCGGATCTACACCTACGAGGACACGGGTCTCCTGCAGGAGTACAACCTGATCTCCACGATCGGCTCCTACGTGATGGGCCTCGGCATCCTCGTCTTCGTCTGGAACGTGATCAAGTCGCGCCACGGCCGCCGGGCCGGCAACGACCCGTGGCTCGCCGACACGCTCGAGTGGTACACGACCTCGCCGCCGCCGGCGCACAACTTCGACACCGTCCCCTACGTCACGAGCGCGCGGCCGCTGTACGACCTGCGCCGCAAGTTGAAGGAGCGCGGTGCGCTCTAGACCGGGTCCCTGGTTGCAGCTGGCGGCGCTCGCGGGCGTGGCGGGAACGCTGCTCGCGGTCGGCTCCGGCACGCTCGGCGTCGAGCACGAGCTGATCTCCGCGCTCGCCCTGCCGCCGCTCGCGGCGGTTGCGGTCGCGGCCTTCTGGGCGCACCGGGAGCTGCGCACGCCGGCGCTGCTCGCCGTCTTGCTCTTCGGCGTCGCGGCGGCCGTGACCGCGCCCGGCCTGCACGTCGCGTTCGCCGCGGCAGCGCTCGCAGCTGCGCTCGTCTCGGCCGCGCAGTGCTTCCGGGGCGAGCCCGTCGACTCCGGCCCGTGGCGCGACTACGTGACGCTGACGAAGCCGCGGATCATGTCCCTGCTGCTCGTCACCGGCGCAGCCGGGATGTTCGTCGGCGCCCAAGGGGCGCCACCGCTCGACCTCTTTGCTGCCGCGATGGTCGGCCTCGCACTGGCCTGCGGCGGCGCCAGCGCGCTCAACCACGTCCTCGACGCGGACATCGACCGTCTGATGGGGAAGCGGACGGAGAAGCGCCCCGTCGCCGCGGGCCGGGTGCCGCCGTCGCGGGCGCTCGAGTTCGGGCTCGTGCTCTCGGCGCTCTCCTTCGTCTTGCTCGCGAGCACTGTCAACGTCCTGACGGCGGCGCTCGCTCTCGTCGGGAACCTCTTCTACGTGGTCGTCTACACGCGCTGGCTGAAGCGTTCGACGCCGCAGAACATCGTCATCGGCGGAGCCGCCGGCGCGGTCCCGCCGCTCGTCGGCTACGCGGCAGCGTCCGGAAACCTCGGCCTGCCGGCGCTCTGGCTCTTCCTGATCGTCTTCCTCTGGACGCCGCCGCACTTCTGGGCGCTCGCGCTCCTGATCAAGGACGCCTACGCGAACGCCGGCGTCCCGATGCTCCCGGTCGTGCGGGGCGAGCGGGAGACGACGCGGCAGATCGTGCTCTACACGATCGTCCTGGTCGCGTTCACGCTTGCCGTCGGCTTCTGGCTGGGGCCGATCTACACCGTCGCCGCAGCCGTGCTCGGCGGCCTCTTCCTCGCGCTCGCGTGGCAGCTCCGCCGCGACACGACCCCTCGGCGCGCGGCGATTCTCTTCCACTACTCCCTCGCCTACCTGGCCCTGCTCTTCGTCGCTGCGGCCGCGAACCCGGTGCTGCTGTGAAGGAACTGACCCCGGAGCTCGAGCGGAAGAATCTCCTCCTCGGCTGGGCGCTGTTCGGCATCTTCCTGCTCCTCTTCGCCGGCACCGTCGGCGTCGCGCTCCTCTACTTGGCTCTGGACTGATTTTCCTGCGCAAGATCGGAATCCGCGGAAGCGGATTCCGATCGCGCTAAGACCCCTAAAGGGCCGCTTCGCGGCCGGTTGCGATTATCAGCGTCGTGGACATTCAGAACATCTTCCTCGCACAGCCGGAGTCGCCCGCACCGGGCATCCGGCTGGCCGTCAAGGACCTCTTCGACACCGCCGGCCTCGAGACCACCTACGGCTCGGCCGTGTTCGCCGGGCACGTGCCGGCTCGGACCGCGGAGGCGGTGCAGCTGCTCGAAGCCCGCGGCTACGCGAACGTCGGCAAGGCGAACCTGCACGAGTTCGCCTACGGCACGACCTCCGAGAACCCGCATTTCGGCGACGTCCCCAACCCACGCTTCCCGGGCCGGGTCGCGGGAGGGTCGAGCGGCGGCTCCGCAGCGGCTGTCGCGGCCGGGCTCGCCGACGCAGCTCTCGGCACCGACTCGGCCGGCTCGATCCGGATCCCAGCCGCCTGCTGCGGCGTCGTCGGCCACAAGCCGACCCACGGGCTCGTGTCACTCGACGGCTGCTGGCCCCTCGCGGCGAGCTACGACACCGCGGGGCCGCTCGCCGGCGATGTCGAGGGATGCGAGCGGATGCTCGCCGTGCTCGCCCCCGGCTTCGAGCCGGTGGAGCTCGAATCGCTCGAGGAGCTCGAGGTCGGCGTCGCGTGGACCGAGCTCGCCGATCCACTCGTGCGCGAGCAGGTCGAGGCGGCGACCGCCCGCTTCCCGCGCCGCCGGTCGCTCGAGCTGCCGCTCGTCCCGAACGAGACCTACGCGGTCTTCATGCGCGAGGTGGCGGACGTGCACCGGGAGCTTTACGCCGAGAACGCCGACCTCTACGGCGAGGACGTCAGGGTCAAGGTCGAGCGCTGCCTGGCGGTGCGGGACTCAGACGTGGAGCGCGCAGAGCGGCTGCGGGCCGAGTATCGGGAGCAGGTGGAAGCGGCACTCGACGGGCTCGACCTCGTGCTGACGCCGACTCTGCCGATCGTGGCGCCGCCACTGCAGCGCGGCGGGGTCGGCGACCTCGACGTCCGCGAGCAGCTGATCCGCTTCACGTATCCGTTCTCCGCACTCGGCTGGCCGGCGCTGGCGCTCCCGTGCGGCCCGGCCGAGAACGACCTCCCGGCCTCGCTCCAGATCGCAGGCAGAGCCGGCTCGGACGCGCTGGTGCTGGCCGCCGCGCGGCTGCTATCCCTCGATTGAGGGACGGATGCGGCGGTTCGCCGGCCGACAACAACTAGTGATGCGTTCCGTCCGCTTTGTCGCGATCTGCTTTGCCGCGCTCGCCGTCACCGGCAGCGTCCAGGCGCGGACCGACGTGGCCGCTCCAGCGGCGCCGACGGGCCTGAGGGCGTTCCTGCTCCGCCCGAGCGAGGCGGTGACCCACGAGTTCGCGCGGACGCCGTCCTTTTCGTGGCTGCCCGTGCGCGGCGCGATGCGCTACGAGTTCGAGCTCTCGAAGACTCCGAGCTTCAACGAGGCCGGCACGTTCTGGTCGGACGAGAAGCTGAAGACCCCGGCTGTTTCGGTTCCCGTCGCACTGCCGTGGCTGACCGGCACTCCCTATGCGGTCTACGCACGCGTCCGGGCGATCACCCGTGACGGCGTCAGTGCCTGGAGCAAGTCGTTCGGATTCAACGTCCGCTGGGGCAATCAGCCGCAGGCGCTCGAGACGGCCCCGGGCATGTCGCGCTGGAGCGTCGTCGACGGCGCCACCAGCTATCAGGTCTGGTTCCCGGATCTCCGCAAGATCGTCGGCACGCGGACGAACGCCGTCGACCATCGCGAGTTCTACGCCTTCCATCCACAGCCGGCGTACTCCGGCATCGTTCGCTGGCGCGTCCGAGCCGTCCGCAGCCTCTATGGCAAGATCCCGTCCGCGCTGCCGGCGGTCAGCTACGGCCCCTGGAGCTTGCTGAACACGACGGAGAATCCCGCGCTCGCCGACGGGACGGTCACACCCTCGCTCGCAGTCGCCGACGACGACCGTGAGCAACGCGAACACGCCGTCGCTCCATCAGCTCACGCCTGGGTTCTCCTTCGCCGGCACACGGGCTGCGAGCGGCGCGGCCTACCCCTTTTACCGCGTCTACGTCTTCAGCGACTCGGACTGCGTCAACGTGATCCACCGAGGCTCGCTGGTGGCCTCCCCGGCGTACGTCCCGCGGACGACCGGCTCGCTGAAGATGCCGCTCACGGCCGCAGACGTGATCGCTGCCACCAAGTCGTATCTGAAGGACATGAAGGTGGGCGAAAAGGAAGTGCCGCAATTCATGTTCGACTCGGCCAAGGTGTCGAGCACCGAGAGCGATCCCGCGCCGGCGAAGCAGGCTGCGACCCCGGTCGCCCCCGCACGACCCGCCACGGCGGTACCAGCTCCACGCCCACACCGACGCCGCCGAGCACCCCCGGCCCGGCCGAGGAAGATCCCGCCAATACGCCTCCGGCGAACGACCCGTCGCTGCCCGCAAGCCCCGCGGCGTCCGGCGCCCCGGTCGACCTCTGGGACAGCGGCTGGCCGAACGGCCGCTTCTTCTGGACGGTCGTGCCGGTCGCGTTCGAGTCAGCCGCGCCGACGCTGACGACGCTCGCTCAGGCAACCGCGCCCGGCGCGGGCTCCTTCAGGATCGCCAGCGCCACGGGCTTCGCCGCAGGCCAGCTCATCCGGATCGGCACGGACTCGACTCAGGAGACCCTCGTCATCGCCTCGGTGGACGGCGCGCTGAACCAGGTGATCACGACGACGGGATCCACGTACGCTCACGGCGTCGACGAGCCCGTGCAGAACCTCACGGCCACGCTCGACTACTGGGACCAGGAGCTGCCGCAGGATCTCTGCGCCGCCGGCCGCGTCCAGTCGTTCGGGAAGGGAAGCAGGCCGCTCGTCGCCGGCTCGACCTCCCCGTTCGCCTCCGGCTTGTCTCCGCGCGGCCTGCTCACCACCGCGGCCCGCTCCGTGCCGTCCTTCTACGGGACGCCGCTCGTCGCGTGGCAGCCCGCGCTCGGCGCCGATCAGTACCAGGTGCAGTGGTCGAAGAAGAGCTACCCATGGGTGAAGGTCGGAGAGAAGTTCACATACGCCACCTCGGCGCTGCTGCCACTCGAGCCCGGCCTCTGGTACTACCGCGTCCGCGGCGTCAACTTCTCGCTGCCCGGCTCCGCTCGCGCGATGTCGTGGTCGGCCCCCGTCGGCGTCAAGGTCGCGACACCGACCTTCACGGTCGTCAAGAAGAGCGGCCGATAGGCTCGGGGCCGTGCGGCCGGACGACGACCTCGCGCTTCGCCCTTTCCCTCGCCGACGACGCCGACGCAATCACGCTGGCGCGCTTTCGCGCACTCGACCTGCACGTCGAGACGAAGCCCGACCTGACGCCCGTATCGGAGGCCGACCGTGCCGTCGAGACCGCGCTGCGCGCGCGACTCGCCCGTGAGCGGCCCGGCGAGCCCGTCCTCGGCGAGGAGGAAGGGGGCGACGACCCGAGCGGCTGGATCCTCGATCCGATCGACGGCACGAGGAACTACACGCGCGGGATCCCGGTCTGGGCGACGATGATCGTGTTCGCGGAGCGCGTCGCCGTCATCTCCGCGCCCGCACTGGGGCGGCGCTGGTGGGCGGAACGCGGTCACGGTGCGTACGCAAACGGCGAGCAGATCCATGTCTCGCGCATCGAGCGCATCGAGGACGCGACGGTGCTTGTGCGTGCCCGGGAGGCACCGGCGCTCGCGGCCCGCGCCTGGCATGTTCGGGGGTTCGGCGACTTCTGGGCGCACATGCTCGTGGCCGAGGGGGCGGCCGAGCTCGCCGTCGATGCGCCGGACCTCGCCATCTGGGACGCGGCGCCGCTGTCGATCATCCTCGAGGAGGCGGGCGGCCGCTACGAGAGCTCCGTCTCGTGGAACGGGCTGCTCGACGTCAGCGAGCTGCGCTGACCGCTGCCTCGTAGATCCGAGTCGCGACCGAACTGGTCGAGCTCGGCCGAGAGCAGGTCGCTCGGGCTCGGCGGCCCGCCCCGCGGCGGCGCGACCGGCTCCCCGTCGACGGCGACGCGCTCGAGCTCGGCCGCGGCGCGGTGCGAGAGCTGTACCGGCTTGCGCAGCCGCGAGCGCAGCCAGCCCGCAAGGAGGAGAGCATCGGCCTTCGGCCCGGTCACGGAGAGCTTCTTCATCTTCCGGATCTCCGGCCACTGCGCCGCGAGCCGCCCGCGCCAGCCGACAGCGCGGCCCCAGGCGATGTCCGAGACGGCGATCCGGTCGAAGAGCGTCGCGAGCTCCTCGTAGACCCCGGGAAGGCCGCGCCACTCCGACGAGTCGACGACGAGCCGGTCGCAGACGTCGACGAGCTGCTCGAGCTCCGGCTCGCCCCAGGGCGGCAGCCCGCGCCAGCGGCAGAACGTCGGCAGGTCGGTGATCAGGAGCGGCTGGACGATCGAACCCGGCACCCGCGTGCGCTTTCCGCCCAGGCGGAGCTCGATCACGTCGGAGCACACCTCGTGTGACGTGCCGCCGACGGTGAAGCACTTCAAGTCGACGTGGACGTCGATCCCGTCACGCCGCTTCGGGTCGGGGAAGAGCAGGATCGTCCGCGAAGGATGCAGCTCCTCGAGCCCGGCCAGCGTCTTGCGCGCCGCGGCTTCCCATGCGGGGGCGCCCAGGCCACGTGCGTCATCACGCTCGTGCGGGTCCCCGGCGCGCTTCCGCCGCTCGGCCGCCGATCTGCGACGCGCAGCTCGCGCGGAGGCGGTCCGTCGCTCGACGTGTGGCCTGGAGGCGGACTACGCGAGCGTATTCCGCACTCAATGGCGCCTCCAGCTTCTCCCATCACGATGGATGAGGTCGTCGGCCGGCGCGCGGGGCCCCAGGTGCCGGCCTCGTAGTTCGGGAACGAGGGGCGGTCGCGCTTCCACGCAGCGATGATCGAGTCGACGAGCGCCCACTGCTCGTCGACTTCGTCGGCCCGCGTGAACAGGGTCGCGTCGCCGAGCATCGCGTCGAGGATCAGCCGCTCGTAGGCCTCGGGCAGCCCGGTTCGGAAGGCGCCGCCGTAGAGGAAGTCCATGTGCACGGTCCGGATCGACATGCCCGCGCCAGGCACCTTCGCGCCGATCGCGAGCGAGACACCCTCGTCCGGCTGGACGTGGATCAGGAGCACGTTCGGACGCAGCCCGTCACCTGCGATCTCGGCGAACGGCGGGTGTGGCGCCCTCTGGAACTGGATCGCAATCGTCGTCTCGCGACGGGCCATTCGCTTGCCGGCGCGGACGTAGAAGGGCGTGTCGGCCCAGCGCCAGTTGTCGACGTAGAGCTTCGCTGCGATGAACGTGTCCGTCGTCGAGTCGGTCGCGACACCTTCCTCCTCGCGGTAGCCGGGCACCTCCTCGCCCTCGACGAAGCCGCGCCCGTACTGGCCTCGCACGACGGACTTCGGCCCGGGCGTGTGCAGCGACTTCAGCACCTTCACCTTCTCGTTGCGCACCGAGTCGGCGGTGAAGTCGATCGGCGGCTCCATCGCGGTCAGCGCGACGAGCTGGAGCAGGTGGTTCTGGAAAACGTCGCGAATCACGCCGGCCTGCTCGTAGAACGCGGCGCGGCCCCCGATCCCCATCGACTCGGCGACGGTGATCTGGACGTGGTCGATGAACTGGCGGTTCCAGATCGGCTCGAAGATCCCGTTCGCGAACCGCAGCGCCAGCATGTTCTGGACCGTCTCCTTGCCGAGATAGTGGTCGATCCGGAAGATCTCGTTTTCCGAGAAGTGCGCGAGCAGGATCTCGTTCAGGCGCCGGGCCGACTCGGCGTCGTGGCCGAACGGCTTCTCGACGATCAGCCGCGTCCAGCCCTCCGTACCCCGCCGCTCGCCGAGCTCGTTGACGATCGTCTCGAAGGCGGCCGGCGGCACCGCGAGGTAGTAGAGGCGGTTGCCCGCGGTCCCCCGCGTCTCGTCGAGCTCGCGGAGAGCCTCGACGACCACGTTCTCGCCCTGATCGTCGGCGAAGTCGGTGGCGACGTAGCGCATGCCCTCGGCGAGGTCCTCTCCAGACGTCGGCGCGGAGCTCGTCGCGGGCGTGCTCCTTGACCGCCTGCTTCATCTCGGCGACCCACTGCTTGGTCGTCTGCTCCGTGCGCGCGACGCCGACGATCCCGACCCGCTCCGGCAGCAGGCGGCGCAGGGCGAGCGAGTAGAGCGCCGGGAAGATCTTCCGCCGCGCCAGGTCGCCGGACGCGCCGAAGACCACGATCGCGCACGGATCGGGGCTCCGGCGCAGCCGCAACCCCTCCAGCAGCGGGTTCTCCGCCTCGCTCGAGCTCACCGCGGGTCGGACCCGGCCTTCGCGTCCTTGACGGCCTTCACCGCGTGCCCGCCGAACTGGTTCCGCAGCGCGGCGGCGACCTTCGCCGAGAAGTTGATCTCCTGCCGCGAGGCGAAGCGAGCGTAGAGCGCGGCGCTGATCACCGGCACCGGCACGTTCTCGTTGATCGCCTCGTTGATCGTCCAGCGACCCTCACCGGAGTCCTCGACGTAGGGTGCGATGTCATCGAGCTTGTCGCCGTGCTGCTCCATCGCGGCGTGCAGCAGCTCGAGCAGCCACGAGCGCACGACCGAGCCGTAGCGCCAGATCCCGGCGATCTCGCTCAGGTCGAGGTCGAACTCCGAGTGGTACATCAGCTCGAAGCCCTCGGCGTAGGCCTGCATCAGCCCGTACTCGATCCCGTTGTGGACCATCTTCGTGAAGTGGCCCGCCCCGGACGCGCCGACGTGCGCGTAGCCGTCCTCGGGCGCGAGCGTCTCGCAAATGGGCTGCAGCCGCTTCAGCGGCGCCTTGTCGCCGCCGGCCATCAGGCAGAAGCCGACCTCGAGGCCCCAGATGCCACCGGAGACACCGATGTCGACGAAGGAGACCTTCTGCTTCCGCGCCTCCTTGTAGCGGCGCTGGGAGTCCCGGAAGTTCGAGTTGCCGCCGTCGATGATCGTGTCGCCGGGCTCCAGCACGCGGAGTAGCTTCTGGAAGGTGTCCTCGGTGATCGCCCCGGAGGGGACCATCATCCAGACGTGCCGCGGCGTCTCCAGCTGCTTCGCGAGCGCGCCCAGCGTCTTCGCCGTCGACTTCACGGCCGGGTCGTAGGTCTTCACGTCGTGCCCCGCCTGCTGCAACCGCTTCGTCATTCCCGAGCCCATCCGGCCGAGGCCGACCATGCCCAGCTGCATTAGATGTCCTCCAGTCTGATCCGGATTGCGCGCCTGCCCCGTTCTTCGAGCGCCGCGAAGTCGCCTGCCGCCTGCGAGCGGATCAGGCGGCCGAAGCCGAACTCCTTGCCCGGGATCGCCAGCTCGTCGCCGGTCTCGTCCACGACCTGGACGAAGAGACCGGTGTTCGGCCCGCCCTTGTGCAGCTGCCCCGTCGAGTGCAGGTAGCGGGGGCCGAGCCCTCGCGTGACGACGCAGCCCGTCTCGTGTGCGCGAGCGACGAGCGGCTCGATCTCTTCCTCTCGCGCCGGATCGATGAACGCCTGAATGCAGACGTAATCCGTCTCGCCCGCCTGGCCGAGCAGCTCGTCGAGCGAGCCACGCGGCGAGAGATCGGGCTCGCCGCCGGCCAGGACCTCACTCGTCTTGTCCTTCGCCGCCTGCACGTCAGGCTGGTCGAACGGGTTGATCCCGAGCACGTGGCCCGCGACTGCGGTCGCGAACTCCCAGCGGTAGAACTCGCCCGCGACGTCGTAGGGGTCGGCGATCTCGACCTCGCCACGCTGGCGGTCCGGCCCATCGAGCGACTCGCCGGGAGCCGGCACGAGTCCTTTCCCCTGCTTGCCGGTCGACTCCGCGACCAGCTGTTCCGTCCAGAGCCCGAAGCCCGTCGGAGTCTCGTCGATGCAGACCTTGTCGCGGCCCTGCTTCCACCCCTCCCCGAGCCGGAGGCCGAGGTCGAGCCCCGGGTTGCCGTCGTCTGCCTGACACGCGAGGGTCATCTCGGCCGCCACCTGCAGGAATCGCGCCACGTCGACGCCCATCAGCGCGGCGGGCACGATCCCGAACATCGAGAGCGCCGAGTAACGCCCGCCGATCTGCGGCTCGCCGGCGAAGGTGGCCCGGAAGCCGCGCTCGTTCGCGACCTGCTCGAGCTCCGAGCCCGGGTCGGTGATCGCCACGAACTGCGCTCCTCGGCCGCCGGTCCGCTCCCAGAAGTACTCCAGGTGCGAGCGCGTCTCGATCGTCGAGCCCGACTTCGACGAGACGAGGAACAGCGTCTGCTCGAGATCGACGCTCCGCTCCAGACGGCGGATCGCCTCGGGATGGGTGGTATCGAGGACGTGGAACGCCTCGACTTCGAACGTCCGCCGCAGCACCTCCGGCGCGAGCGAGGAGCCGCCCATCCCGAGCAGCACGCAGTCGTCGAACTGCTCGTTCGCCGATTCGGCGAACGAGTTCAGCTCGCCGACGTGCGGCTGGACGCGGGTGACGACGTCGAGCCAGCCCAGCCAGCGATCCTCGCCCGACTCCGTCCAGAGCGACGCGTCGTACGCCCAGATTCGCTCCGAGATCGACGTCACGCTGCTGCGAGCTCGCTGCGCTTGGCGCGGATCCCGTCCAGCAACTGCTCGAACGAGTCGGCGAACTTCTGGACGCCCTCGGCCTCGAGTGTCGCGACGACGTCGTCGTAGTCGACGCCCACCTCGGCGAGCCGCTCGAGCAGCTTCCGCGCCTCGGCCAGCCCTTCGGTGATCGTGTCAGGAGCGACCTCGCCGTGGTCCTGGAACGCAACCACCGTCTCCGCCGGCATCGTGTTCACGGTCTCCGGCCCGATCAGATCCTCGACGTACATGACGTCTCGGTACTCGGGGTTCTTCGTCGACGTGGACGCCCAGAGGCAGCGCTGATTCTTGGCGCCCTTGCCGGCGAGGAACTCCCAGCGCGGGCCGGAGAACGTCTCCTGCCAGTGGCGGTAGGCGAGCTTGGCGTTCGCGATCGCGAGCTTGCCGTTGAGGCGCGTCGCCTGGCCGCCGATCTCGTCCAGGCGGCGGTCGGCCTCCGTGTCGACGCGCGAGACGAAGAAGCTCGCGACCGAGGCGACCTTGGCGGGATCGCCGCCGGCCGCGACGAGCCGCTCGAGCCCCTTGACGTATGCCTCGGCGACCGCGGCATAGCGCTCGAGCGAGAAGATCAGAGTCACGTTGATCGACTTGCCCTTCGCGATGCAGTCCTCGATCGCGCCGAGGCCGGGCATGGTCGCAGGGATCTTCACGAACAGGTTCGGGCGGTCGACCTCCGCGTGGAAGCGGATCGCCTGCTCGAAGGTGGCCTCGCGCTCGTAGGCGAGCGTCGGATCGACCTCGAGCGAGACCCAGCCGTCCTTGCCCTCGCCCTCGTCCCAGACCGGGCGCATCAGGTCGCAGGCGTCCTGGACGTCCTGCTTCGCGAGCTGCAGGAAGATCTCGGTCGGGTCGTCCTCGGTCTTCATCACCTCGGCGAGCCGCTCGTCGTACCAGTCGCCCGAAGAGAGCGCCTTCTGGAAGATCGTCGGGTTGGAGGTGACGCCGACGACGGCGTCCTCCTTCATCAGACGAGCGAGCTCGCCCGTCTCGAGCATCTCGCGCGACAGCGAGTCGATCCAGACGCTGACGCCCTGCTCGGACAGCTCATGCAGTCGTGACTTGGCCATCTTTCATCCCTTTCTCCATAGCTTCGACCTTCTTCAATCGCTCCACGTAGCGCTCGCCGCCGTCGAACCGTGCGCCGAGGAAGGCTCGGACGAGGTCGACGGCCAGCTCGCCCCCGACCACCTCCGAGCCGAGGCAGAGCACGTTCATGTCGTCGTGCTCGACGCCCTGGTGCGCTGAGTAGACGTCGTGGCCGATCGCCGCGCGGATCCCGCTCATCTTGCAGGCGGCCACCGAGGCGCCGACGCCCGAGCCGCAGACGAGCACGCCCCGATCGGCGTCGCCACGCTGGATCACCTCACCCAGCTCGCGCGCCTTGTCCGGGTAGTCGATCCGCACCGCGTCGGTGTCCGTGCCGAGGTCGACGACCTCGTGCCGGAGCGCCTCCAGCTCCTCCAAAACGCGCTCGCGCAGCTTCACGCCGCGGTGGTCGAACGCGACGGCAATCCTCATCCGGCCACCCGCTCGAGCAGCGCCGCCGCGCGCGCGGCCACGTTCTCCACCGTGAAGCCGAGCCGCGCCAGCACCTCGTCGCCGGGCGCGGAGGCGCCGTAGCGGTCGATCGCAACCGATGCGCCCGCGTCGCCCACCCACTTCTCCCAGCCATGCGAGATCCCGGCCTCGACGGAGAGGCGCGCACGCACGTCGGGCGGAAGCACCTCGTCGCGGTAGTCCTGGGTCTGCTCGGCGAAGAGCTCCCAGCACGGCATCGAGACGACGCGGACGTTCGCGTCCATGCTCTTCGCGGCCGCGTACGCCAGGCCGACCTCCGAGCCGGTGGCGATCAGGATCAGGTCGGGCAGCCCGTCACCCGACTGCCAGAGGGTGTAGGCGCCTCGCAGCGCGCCCTCGGTCGGCACGTCGAGCGTCGTCAGTTTCTGGCGGGACAGTGCCAACGCGACCGGGCCGCCTTCGCGTTCGAGCGCGATCCGCCAAGCGTGCGCCGTCTCGTTCGCGTCGCCGGGCCGGACGTACCAGAGGTTCGGGATCGCGCGGAGCGCCATGTGGTGCTCGACGGGCTCGTGGGTCGGCCCGTCCTCCCCGACCGCGACCGAGTCGTGCGTCCACGCCCAGACCGACTGCAGATGGCCGAGCGCCGAGAGCCGCACCGAAGGCCGCATGTAGTCGGAGAAGATCAGGAACGTCGAGCCGTAGGGCTTCAGCATCCCCTGCGTCAGCGCGATCCCGTTCACGATCCCGCCCATCCCATGCTCGCGGATGCCGAACGCGATGTTGCGGCCCGCGTGCGTCGCGGAGAAGACCCCGGAGCCCTCGAACTCGGTCTTCGTCGACTCGACGAGGTCGGCGGCGCCGCCGATCATCGTCGGCGTGAAGTGCTTGAACGCCTGCATCACCTTCTTGCCGGCGTCGCGCGAGGCGACTTCCTCGCCGGCCGGGAACGTGGGCAGCGCTTCGATCCAGCCCGGCCGCGGCTTCCCGGTGCGATCGGCCTCCCAGTCCTCCCGGAGCTTCGGGAATGCCTCCGCCCAGCGCTCGAAGCGGTCGTGCCACTCCTGCTCCGCCTCGATCCCCGCCGGGCGCGCGTCCATGTGCTCGTACACCTCGTCCGGGACGTCGAAGTGCTTGTCCGGGTCGAGCCCGAGCGCCTCCTTGGCGGCCCGGACCTCGTCCTCGCCGAGCGGAGCGCCGTGCGACTTGGAAGTGTCGATCGCGTGCGGCGCGCCGTACGCGATGTGGCTGCGGACGATGACCAGCGACGGGCGCTCCTCTTCTGCCTCCGCCGCACGGGTCGCCCGCTCGAGCGCGCCCAGGTCCTCGGAGTCCTCGACCGACTGCACGTGCCAGCCGTAAGCCTCGAAGCGCTTGCCCTTGTCCTCGGTCGTGAAGCTGAGCTCCGTCGTGCCGTCGATCGTGATGTGGTTGTCGTCGTAGTAGTAGACGAGCTTGCCGAGGCCGAGGTGGCCGGCGATCGACGCGGCCTCCCCCGTGATCCCCTCCATCAGGTCGCCGTCGGAGCAGATCGCGTAGACGCGGCGGTCGACGATCTCGTAGTGGGGGCGGTTGTAGCGCTCGGCGAGGAAGCGGTCGGCGATCGCGAAGCCGACGCCGTTCGCGAAGCCCTGCCCGAGCGGGCCGGTCGTCGTCTCGACCCCCTCGGTGACGAAGTGCTCCGGGTGGCCGGGCGTCTTCGAGCCCCACTGGCGGAAGCGCTTGAGCTCCTCGAGCGAGAGGTTGTAGCCGGAGAGATGGAGCGCGGCGTACTGGAGGATGCAGGCGTGGCCGGCCGAGAGGATGAAGCGGTCGCGGTTCGGCCAGTCCGGGTTGGCCGGGTTGTGCCGCATGACCCGCCGGTAGAGCAGGTAGGCGAGCGGCGCAAGCGCCATCGCGGTGCCGGGATGGCCGGCGCCGGCCTTCTGCACGCCGTCCATCGCGAGCGCACGGATCGTGTCGATCGAAAGCTTCTGGGTTTCGGCGTCTGTGCTCACGGTTCGAACGATAAGCCTCTCACGCTTGCTTGCGCATTGCGAGCGTGGCACGACGCTGGCACTACCCTTAGCGCATGGCAGTCCTGATCGCATCGAGCCTCCGCAAGGAGCTTTCCGGCGACCCGCTCTTCGACAACGTCTCCTTCAAGGTCGAGCGCGGCGACCGGCTGGCGCTCGCCGGCCCGAACGGGGCCGGCAAGACGACGTTGCTTCGCGCCCTGATCGGCGAGACGGAGCTGGCGGGTGGCGAGCTGGCCTGGGAGAAAGGCGCCCGCGTGGCGCTGCACGACCAGCGGCCGCCGCGAGACGCCGGCTTCTCCCTGCACGAGTACGCGCTCTCGGGCGCGGCCGATCTCGCCGAGGCCGAGCGAGAACTACGCCGCCTCGAGCAGGCCATGGCCTCGGGCGACCACACACCGGAGACGCTGCGGCGCTACGGCGAGACCCAGGCTCGCCTCGAGCACGGGGGCGGCTACGGCTGGCGCGACCATGCGACCGCCGTCCTTCGCGGCCTCGGCTTCGCCGACGCCGACCTCGATCGCGGCCTCGACACCTTCTCCGGCGGGGAGCTGACGCGCGCTTCGCTCGCGCGCGCGCTCGCGGGGAATCCCGACCTGCTGCTGCTCGACGAGCCGACCAACCACCTCGACATGGCGTCGATCGAGTGGCTCGAGCAGGAGCTCGTCGACGATCGACGCGGCGGTCATCCTGGTCGCCCATGACCGCTGGTTCCTGGAATCGGTCGCGACCTCGGTGCTCGAGCTGGAAGGGGGCCGCTCGACCTTCTTCCCCGGCAAATGGCACGTCTGGCGCCAGGAGAAGGCCGCACGGCTCGCCAACCAGACGAAGTGGGCCGAGCGCCAGGCGGAGGACATCGCCCGGCTCGAGCGCTTCGTTGCCCGCTTCCGGTACGGGACGAAGTCGCGCCAGGCCCAGGCGAAGCTGAAGCAGATCGCCCGCATCGAGGCCGTGCGCGTCGAGGCGCCGCGCGGCGAGCGCCGCACGCTCGGCTTCGAGTTCCTGAAGCCCGCACGCAGCGGCCGGATGGTCGTCGAGGCCGAGGGCTTCGACCTCGCAGCCGGGACGAAGCAGCTGCTCGACGACGCCGAGCTCGTGCTCGAGCGCGGCGAGCACGTCGCGCTGATCGGGCCGAACGGATCGGGCAAGTCGACGCTGCTCGAGGCGATCGTCGGTGGCGGGCTCGGCCGGATCGGCCACGGCGTCGAGCTCGCGTACTTCTCCCAGCACGAGGTCGAGCTGGACGAGCGCGGCAGCGTGCTCGAGTGCACGATGGGCGCGACCGGCCTGCAGCGCGGCCAGGCGCAGGCGCTCCTCGGGCGCTTCCTCTTCTCCGGCTGGGACGACCACGACAAGCCCGTTGTCGCTCTCTCCGGCGGTGAGCGGCGCCGACTGGCGCTGGCGCTTGATCGTCGCCTCCGGCGCGAACTTCCTCGTCCTCGACGAGCCGACGAACCACCTCGATCTCGAGAGCCGCGAGGCGCTGGAGGCCGCGCTGGAGGCCTTTCCGGGCACCGTGCTGCTCGTCTCGCACGACCGCGCCGTGCTCGACGCCGTCGCCGAGCGGATCGTCGCCGTCGAGGACGGCACCCTGCGTTCGTACCCGGGCGGCTGGGCCGACTACGCGCGCGTCCGCGCCGGCGAGGACGCGCCCGTGCCACCGCCCAAAGAACGCAAGGAGAAGGAAAAACCCGAGCGGCCGAAGCCGCAGCGACCCAGCGAGCTCGAGCAGATCGAGACCTCGATCCAGGCGCGCGAGCTGGAGCTGGCCGAGCTCGAGCAGCGGCTCGCCGAGGACTGGGGGGACGTCGAGACGCTCGCGGCGCACAAGGTCGCCCGCGACGACCTCCAGGGTCTCCTCGAGCGCTGGGAGCAGCTGTTCGAGTCCGCGCAGCAGGTGTGACCGTTCGCCGTCCGGCGGCGTAGACACGGTGTGCAAGCGATGACGCTTTCGGCACGACAACCGGCCTTCTCGGCCTCATTCGCGGCGACCGCAGAGGAGCACCTCGACGACGTGTACGGCTATCTCGTCTATCTCACCCGTGACCGCTCGCTCGCCGAGGACCTGACGGCCGACACGTTCGAGAAGGCGCTCCGGCTCTGGCGGCGCTTCGATCCCGCCCGGGCGAGCTCCCGGACGTGGCTCTGCCAGATCGCCCGCACGACTGCGCTCGACTGGTTCCGCTCCGAGGAGCGGCGACAGAGGCGCGAAGAGCGTGCAGCGCCGCCCGAGCAGGTCGACGCGGTCTTCGCCGACGGACTTTCCCCCCACATCGAAGCCGCTCTGGCCGAGCTCTCCGCGGGCGAGCGCGAGGTGATCGCGCTCCGCGTCCTGCTCGACCTCGACGGCGAGGAGGCCGGCGCGCGTGCTCGGCATCAGCCCGACGGCCGTCTCGACCCGGCTGTCGCGGGCCCTGAAGAAGCTCGAGGAAAAGGTGATTGTGAATGTCTGAGACGCTGCTCAACGAGATCCGCGCGACGAAGCCCCCCGCGCCACCGGAACTGCGCGAGCGAGTCCGCGCGCTGGCAGCGCAGGAGCCCGCCCGAGCCCCCTTTCTCGCCCGCTTCGAACGGCGGCGGCCCGAATGGAAGCGGCTCGTGCTCCTCGCGCCCGCGACGCTCATCGTGGCGCTCGTAGCGGGAAGCGTGATCGGGCTGACGCGCGACGACGCCGTGCAGGGTGTCGGCGAGGACCTGGTCGCCTCGAGCGGCGCGACTGGGACGGTCACCCCCGAGCGCGCGACTCCGCAGCAGTCAGATGCACAGCGCAATGCACTCAAGGGCCTGGCGGCGCCGCCCGCCACGGCCGACTCCGGCGCCCCGGTGCCGCCCGTCCCGGGCCAGCTGCAGCGCTACGAAGCCGAGCTGCGCCTGCGCGTCGACGACGTCGAGGCGCTCTCGACCGCCACCAAGCGCGCGCAGCAGATCGCCCTGCAGCACAGCGGCAGCGTCGCGTCTCTCCAGTACGACGCACCCGCCGAGGGCGTCGGCGCGGCGCAGATCACGCTCCGCGTCCCCACCGCCCGAGTGCAGAGCGCGATGTCACAGCTCTCGCAGCTCGGCACGATCGTCGGCCAGCGGTACGGGATCGAGGACCTGCAGGTGCAGGCCGACTCCCTCCAGACGCAGATCGAGCAGACCCAGCGCCAAATCGCGCAGCTCGTCGCTCGGCTCGCCGGCACGACCATCCCGGCCGAGGACCGCGTCGTCCTGCAGTCGCGGCTGAACAATGCCCGCCAGAAGCTCGCCGGCCTGCGCGAAGGGCTGCGCGGCACGACCGCCGAGGCCCGCACGGCCACGATCTACCTCACTCTGACCACCGAGGAGATCGAGCCGGCGGCCGTCGGCGGCAGCCGCCTCGACGACGTCAAGGACGTGCTCGCGTGGGAGGCGATCGCGCTCCTCTACGTCCTCGTCGTCGCAGGCCCGTTCGTCCTGCTCGGGATCCTGGTCTGGCTCGCCCTGCGCCTGCGGCGCAGGCAGGTCGAGACCCGGCTCCTCGAGCAGAACTAACCCCGACCAGCTCCGACTAGTGCAGCGGCAGCTCGGCCCGCACGGTCGTGCCGTGGCCGTGCTCGCTCGAGACGCGTAGGTGGCCTCCGAGTGCGTCCACCCGGTCGGACAGCCCTCGGAGGCCCGTTCCCTTGCCGGCGTCTGCTCCGCCGACGCCGTCGTCGGTTACCTCGACGACGAGCAGGTCGTCGTCGCGAGCCAGATCGACCCGGGCTCGACTCGCCGAGGCGTACTTGGCGACGTTCGCGAGCGATTCCGAGACCACGTAGTACGCGGCAGCCTCGATCGGCTCGGGCAGCCGCTCCGACGGAAGACCGTTGAGCTCGACCGGCAGCGTGGCGCGCGCGGCAAGTGCGCCGACAGCGGCCGCCAGGCCGCGTTCGGTGAGGACCGCCGGGTGGATCCCGCGGGCGAGCTCACGGAGCTCCTCCAGGCCGAGCGCCAGCTCGTCGCTCGCCCGCGCGAGCAGTTCCGCCGCGGCCGCCGGGTCGTCGGGAAGCCGCGACGTCGGCGAGGCGGAGGCTCAGCGCAAGCGAGACCAGGCGCTGCTGCGCGCCGTCGTGGAGGTTCCGTTCGAGCCGCCGCCGCTCGGCGTCGCCGGCCTGGACGATGCGTGCGCGCGATGCGTTCAGCTGCTCGCGCGCCTCCGCGTTGGCGAGCGTGACGGCGACGAGGTTCGTGAACTTGGCGACTTGCGTCTCGACGCCGGCGCCGAACTCGTCCGGCGCGGCCACCGAAATCGAGAGGGCCCCCCAGAGGCGCCCGGAGACGACGATCGGTGCCGCGACGCCGGACGCGACGCCGTCTAAGCGGATCATCGCCTGAACCGCGGGCGGCTCCTTCTCGTAGTCGATCCTCGATGGACCGCCGGTCTCACGGACGCGCGACAGCACGCCGCCCCGCAGCGGAAGGCGCGCACCGAGGTCGACCCGGTGGTTACCCGTGCGATGCCATCTACCGACGAGCTCGACCTCGTCAGAGCCCTCGACGTACCGAGTGGTCGATGCCCAGTGGCCGCCGAACAGGCGTCCGACCTCCTCGGTCACGATGTTGAACAGCTGTTCAGGCTGCTCTGTGGCGGCAGCGACCGCGACGCGGCTGAGCGCGGCCTGCTCGTCGGCCAGGGTTGCGAGCTCCTCCCGGGCCTGGGCGTTCGCGAGTGCGACGGCGACAAGCGCCGCAAACTGGCCAAGTCGCTCCTCGGCGTTCGCCGGGAACCACTGCTGGCCCGTGAGGGACACGACCACGGCGCCCCAGATGTCCCCCGAGACGACGATCGGCGCTGCGACGAGGGACGTCACACCAAGCGACGTCAGCCGCCCGTAGAGCTCCGCGGGAACGCCGGGGTCGTCCGTGGCCAGGCGAGCTGGCGCTCCCGTCCGCACCACCTCGGCGAGCGCGCCGCCATCCTCGATTGCGACGAGCGTGCCTGCCCCCGGGATCTGGACGCCTGGCTCGCTCCACTTGCCGACGATGACTCCCGAGTCCGGGGTCGGACCGAAGCGGACAAGGTTCGCGGCGTCGGCGCCGAGAAGGCGGCCCACCTCCTCGGTCACGACGTCGAAGACCCGCTCGGCTGCCGTCTCGGTCGCGACGGTCACCGCAACGCGATTCAAGGCCGCTTGCTCCGCGACGAGCGCGCGGAGGTCGACTTCCTGATGGGGCATGACGAAATCGTCGCACGCGTCGAGATGCACCGCCACACGGGGGTGCCCGGCGGCTCAGCCGATATTCACCAAACCCGCCTAGTAACAGTCTGTTACTTGGTTGAAGCGGCTGCTCTGAGCGGGACCGAGCGGCCTAGTAACAGTCTGTTACTAGGCCCAGAAGGCGTCGAATGCCTCCTGATCGAGTGGCTGCGCGCGGACCTCGACCCAGCGGCCGTCCTCGACGCGGATCAGCAGCGCCTGCTCGATGTCGAGTGACCGCTCGCCGTCGCGGGCTCCCCTGCGCGCGGTAGACCGCGACCGCGTGGTCGTCGTCCGCCACGACCCAGAGCAACTCGACGCGGTAGGTACCGCCCGTCAGCTCGGCCGTGCGGCGCAGGAACGCGATGATCTCGTCGAGGCCGCGGTACTCACCGCTCATCGCATTGGCTCCCGGTACGTGCCAGACCGCCTCGGGCGCGAACAGCTCCAGCAGGCCCGCAGGATCGCCGCCGACGAAGCGATCGAAGCCGCGGCGGACGAGAGCTGCGTTCGGATGCTCGCTCATGAGCCCGGGTCAAGCGTGGCGACCACAGCCTCCGCGACGACCTTGAGCGGCCGGCCGGAGACCTGGCTCGCCTTGCGCAGGCGCGCGAAGGCGTCCTGCTCGGAGAGGCCCTCCTTCGCCATCAGCAAGCCCTTGGCCCGCTCGATCGACTTGCGCGCCGCGAGCGCGTCGGCGAGCGACTCCGCTTCCTCGCGCAATGCGGCCAGCTCCTCGTGGCGCGCGCGCGCCGTCGCGATCGCCGGGCAGCAGATCCGTCTCGCGGAACGGCTTCACCAGGTAGCCGAAGACACCGGCCTCCACCGCCCGCGCGACCAGCTCGCTCTCGCCGTATGCCGTCACCATCACGATCGGGATCGGCCGCTCCTCCAGAATGCGCCGGGCCGCCTCGATTCCGTCCAGGCGAGGCATCTTGACGTCGAGCACTGCGAGGTCGGGCTGCTCCGACCGCGCCAGCTCGACCGCCTCCTCGCCGTCCTTGGCCTCCGCGCAAACCTCGAAGCCCGCGCCCTCGAGCAGCGACCGCAGATCCATCCGGATGATCGTCTCGTCCTCCGCGATCAGGATTTTCACGCGGGGAACACGACCTGGACGCGCAGGCCCGGATCGCTCGTCAGCTCGAGCGTCCCGCCGAGCTCGTCGCGCACGAGCGCACGCACGATCGACAGGCCGGTACCGTCGTCGCCGCCGTTCAGGCCGCCGCCATCGTCGGCGATCGAGAGCGCAACGTCTCCGTCCTGCTGGGCGAGCTCGATTCGCACGGTGCCACCGCCGTGCTCGAGCGCGTTCTGGAACAACTCGCTGAAGACAAGTGCGAGCGCGGTCGCCCGCTGGCCGGCCAGCGAGACCGGCTCGAGCACCGACTCGACCTCCTTGCCCACGGCGAGGCCCTGGACGAGCATGGCGCGCAGCCGCTCGATCAGCTCCGCCAGGTCGACGTCGTCCTCGCGGTGCTCGGTCAGCACCTCGTGCACGGCGGCGATCGCGAGGATCCTGTTGACCGAGTCCCCGAGCGCCTTCTGCGGATCCGCGTTCGGCGATCGCGCTTGCAGACGCAGCAGCGAGGCGACCGTCTGCAGGTTGTTCTTGACCCGGTGGTGGATCTCCTGAGCCAGCACGCCACGCATGACCGCGCGTCCGTGCTCGAGTGCGACGGCCGCGTGATGAGCGATCGCCTCGAGCAGCGCCCGGTCGTCGTCGGAGAAGGGCGTGTCCCGGTCGCAGACGAGCTCGCCGATCTGGCGCCGCTTCCACCGCAGGGGCAAGCGCAGCGCGTGCGCGCCAGGGCGCCCTTCCGGCCAAGCGATCTTGCCGTCTTCGAGCACGAGCGCAGCCCCGGTCGCGTCGACCGCCGTCATCGTCGTCTTCACGATCGCCTCGAGCGACTCCTCGAGGTAGAGCGACTCCGAGACGGCCTCCGAGATCTTCGCGAGCGCTTCGAGCTCGTGGACGCGCCGCTGCGCGTCGGCGTAGAGCTTCGCGTGCTCGATCGTCTGCGCAACCTGCGTCGCGATCGCGACGAGCAGGTCGATCTCGGCCTCCTTGTACTCGCGCGGCAACCGCGTGCGGACGTTGAGCGCGCCCTCGAGCTTCTCGCGGGCCAGAATGGGGACCGCGAGGATCGACTCGTACTCGTCCTCGGGAAGGTTGGGGAAGAGCTTGAAGCGCGGGTCGAGGTCGGCCCGGGCGGCGATCGCAATCGGAGCGCGCTCGGCGGCCGCGACGCCCGTGATCCCCTCGCCCGGCCGCATCCGCGGCCGCCGCGTCATCTCCTCGACGCTGGTGCCGTGGGTCGCCCGCAGCACCAGCTCGTCCGCACGCTCGTCGTAGAGGTAGACGAAGCAGGCGTCCGCGTCGAGCGCCTCCGAGACCTTGCTGGCGACGAGCGCGAGCACCTCTTCGAGATCGAGCGTCGAGTTGACCGCAGCGATCGTCTCTGTCAGCAGCCGGAGGTGCCGCGCAGTGGCGTCCATCAAAGGAGTCTAGGCATCCGATCGCGGGTCTACGCTCACGCGGTCGCTTAACAAACTTCTTACGCGGCGTACCGGAGAAACTTCATGGAGCGGGAATAGGTTCCCCAGCAGATGAGCGCACTCGAACTCGACCTCCGCGGCGTCAAAGGCTTCCTGGTCGCTGACGTGCGCGGCCGGGTGGTCGGCCGGGTCGAGTCGCCGATGTACGGCAGCCAGCCCGACGTACCCGACGCGCTCGCCGTCCGCTCGGGCTTCCTGCGCGGCCGCCGGCTCGTCCCCGCCGAAGCAATCGGCGAGATCGACGAGGGCACGCGTGTGATCGGCCTCAGCGTCCTGCGCGAGTCGATCCGCAAGTTCCTCTAGACGGTCGCAGGCCTAACGACCACGGGCTCCTGAGAACAGGAGCCCGCAATCGGCCGTCAGTTGAGGTCGCGGCGCTCGCCTAGCACCGCAGCCCTACAACGATCTTGAACCTCTTGGCGCTAGAAGTCCAGTCCAGTCTCTAGAGCACCGCCAGATAGCGGTCGACCTCCCACTGGGACACCTGGACCCGGTACTCGCTCCACTCCTTGCGCTTCAGCGTCACGTAGCGCTCGTGGATGTGGAGGCCCAGCGCCTTGCGCATCAGCTCCGAGTGGCAGAGCTCCTCGATGGCTTCCCCGAGCGTGCCGGGAAGCGAGACGATCCCGCGCTCTTCGCGCTCGTCGGCGGTGAGGTCGTAGAGGTTCGAGTCCATCGGCTCATCGAGCTCGTACCCCTGCTCGATCCCCTCGAGGCCGGCATGCAGCAGGGCAGCGAACGTGAGGTAGGGGTTGCACGCCGGGTCGGGGCACCGGATCTCGGCGCGCGTCGCCTGCTCCGAGCCCGGCTTGTAGAGCGGGATCCGGACGAGGGCGGAGCGGTTCCGCTGCGACCACGCAACGTAGACGGGCGCCTCGAAGCCCGGGACGAGCCGCTTGTAGGAGTTCACCCACTGCGCGAACACGGCCGACAGCTCGCGCGCGTGGCGGAGCAGGCCGGCGATGAACGCCTTCGCCGTGGGCGAGAGGTGGTGCGGGTCGTTTGCGTCGAAGAACTGGTTGCGGCCGTCGGTGAAGAGCGACATGTGCGTGTGCATGCCCGAGCCGTTCTCGCCGAAGAGCGGCTTCGGCATGAAGGTCGCGTAGTAGCCGTTCTTCGCTGCGATCTCCTTCACGATCAGCCGGTAGGTGATCGTCGCGTCGGCCATCTCGAGCGCCGGCGCGTAGCGCATGTCGATCTCGTGCTGCGACGGCGCCACCTCGTGGTGGTGGTACTCGACCGGGATCCCTACCGCCTCCAGCGCCTCGATCGTCTCGTTCCGCATTTCGGTGGCGGCGTCGAGTGCGGTCATGGCGAAATAGCCGCCCTCGTCGAGCGTGACGGTGCCCTTGTTGTCCTCGAACAGGAAGTACTCGAGCTCGGGCCCGATGTTGAACGTGTCGAAGCCCATGCTCTGCATCCGCTCGATCGCCTTCCGGAGCATGAAGCGCGGATCGCCCTCGTACGGTGTCCCGTCCGGCCGGACGATGTCGCAGATCAGCCGGCCGACGACGGCCTCGGGGGGATACGGGACGCCCGTCACAGGATGGATCGCGCCTTCGGCGCGCCGCGGCATGATCTGGAATGTCGACGGATCCGGAATCGCGACCATGTCCGACTCCTCGATCGCGTTGAAGCCGGTGATCGACGAGCCGTCGAAGCCCATCCCGTCGTCGAGCGCCGCCTCGATCTCGCCCGGAGTGATCGCGAAGCTCTTCAGATGCCCTTCGAGATCGGTGAACCAGAAGAGAACGTACGAGACCTTGTGCTTCTCGATCTCCTTCAGCACCTGCTTGCGCGCCTCGGGGTCGGACGTCGCGCGAGCCTTGCTCTCAATCATCGCCATCTGTCGTTTCCTCCTGTTGAAAACACAAAAGCCCCAGACGCGGAGGACCGCATCCGAGGCAGCGTCGCCGCGAAAGAACCGCGCGAGTCTACACGATCTGCGGTGCGGCGCTCAGCTCCGGCACCCGTCCGTGGTGCCTGATCGCACGCCCATAGAGGCCGAGCGCGGGCAGCAGCGCCAGGGCCGCTCCGGCGAGGGCAGCGCGGATGCCGAAGACGTTGCCGATGCCGCCGAGGACAGGCCCGCCACCCCATTCGCCGGCCGACCCGAACACGTTCGTCATCGAGAGCACCGTCGCGCGAACGCTCGAATCCTCGACGTTCGCGTTCAGCCATGTCGAGTGCACGGGCTCGGCGAGCGAGCGCACGAGCCGCGCACCCCAGAAGGCGCCGAGCGCGAACGCGAAGGAGCCCGCAAACGCGAAAGCGAGCAGGCCGACGACCCTGAGCGCGTCCAAGACGAGCAGCGTGCGGGCCATCCCGGCAGGCCCCTGTGCGGCGAGACGAGTGGAGAACGGCCTGGCGACGAGGATTGCGATCAGGGTAGCCCCGGCGGCGAGGATTCCGAACCAGACCACCTGGTCGAGCCCGGCAAACCCGGGAACGCCGACGTCGAGGAGGAAGTGAGCCTCCCAGAGACGGTCGAATCCCTCATCGGACATGCCGAGGAAGAAGCCGATCCCGACGATCATCAGCAGCAGCGGGTTGCGGCGGATCAACGTGCCGCCCTGGCGGGCGGTGCCCTTCATCGCTACGAGCGCCGAGGCATTCTCGACCCGCGCGGACGTGAAGCCGGTCTCCGGCATTACCAGCGCGAGGCCGCCTGCGAGCGCAACCATGACGACACCGCCTGCGACGATCGGCAACCGCAGGTCGACGAGGGCGAGGCCGACTGCCCCCGCGATACCGAGCAGCCCGCCGATCCGAGCCGCCTGGGCGCCGGCGTGGAACGAGCGCCCGGCCCGCTCGACCCCCACCTCGTCGGTGATCCACGCGTCCTCGGCGCCGCTCTTGAACGTCCACATGAAACCCATGAACGCGGCGGCGGCGAGCACGAGACCGACGCCGTCCGCGACACCGGTGAGCACAAAGCCGATCCCAAGCCCAAGCACGCCGACGATCGTCGAGAGCCTGCGACCGTAGAGGTCCGCGACGATCCCGGTCGGGATCTCCAGGACGAAGTACGCGACCTCGAGCGCCGTACCGGCGAGCACGAGCTCGAGCGGGGAGAGGCCGAGCTCGCGGACGAAGAAAATCGGCGCGACAGTCCAGCCGAGGCCGAACGCGAACGCCTCGACGCCCGTGTAGCCGAGCCAGACCCGGTGGGCGTCGAGGCGTCGCACGGCTTACCCCGAGCGCTTCAGCTTTCCGTGCTTCTTCGCGTAGATCTCGCCGCGGCGGAAGACCCACAGCCCGACCGGAGCCGCGACGGCGCCGATCAGGAGCAGCGGCCAGATCTCGTCCCACATCGTCGAGAGCCCGGCGCCGTCGAGGATCGCCTCCCTGATCCCGTCGAGCACGTACGTCGCGGGCGAGATCACGGAGAGCCACTGCATCCACTGCGGCAGCACCTCGACCGGGTAGTAGACCCCCGAGACGACGAGCAGCATCCCCTGCGCGACGAAGCCCAGCTGGGCGCCCTTCTCGGGCGAGATCAGCGGCAGCACCGCCGTCATGATCCCGATCCCGATGAAGGCGAGCGAGCCCGCCACGAGCACGACGAAGGCGGCCACGAAGTCCGCGTTCGGCAGGGTCAGGTCGAAGAAGAACGCGACGACGACGAAGAGGATGATCGCCCTGATCAGGCCGTAGAGCACGGCGAAGAAGCCCGCGCCCGCGAGGTGCATCGCCCGCGAGAGCGGCGCCATGAACGTGTACTCGATCGTCCCTTCCCAGCGCTCCCACGCGACCGTCTCGGTCATGAACTCGAACAGGATCCCGAGGTAGGCCCAGACGACGGCGCCGATCAGGAGCTGTGTGGTCGTGCGGGTGACGTCGATCGAGCCGCCCGTCGCCTCGATCCCCTTCGCGATGAAGACGATCGTGAGCGTGTTCGCGATCGTCCAGACCATGAAGGCGACGTCCCACCAGATGTAACGGCGGGTCAGGTAGACGTTGCGCTCGACGACGCCGCCGAGCCCGATCAGCTCTGCTCTGAGAGTCGCTGCAGCTCCGGTGATCATGCGAACACCTCCCGGTCCTCGTCGTCCTCGTCGATCTCCGCCTCGAACGCGCGGCCGGTCGCGGCGAAGAACGCCAGCTCCAGCGTCTCGACCCCGAAGCGCTCCAGGATCTCGGGCACCGTCTCGAGGAAGAGGAGCTCGCCGCGGTCGAGGATGCCGACGCGGTCCGCAAGTGCCTCGGCCTCTGCGAGGTCGTGGGTGCAGAGCAGGATCGTCGAGTCGTGCGTCTGCCGCACTTCGCGGATGAAGTCCTGCACCTCGCGCTTGGAGCGCGGGTCGAGCCCGGTCGTCGGCTCGTCGAGCAGCAGCAGCACCGGCGAGGTGAGCAGCGCCCGCGCGAGCGCGACCTTCTGCTGCATCCCGCGCGAGAGGTTCTCCATCGGCTCGGTGCGCCGGTCGATCGGGAAGCCGACCTTCGTCAGGATCGCGGGGATCTTGACGCGGGTCTCCCGCGGCCCCATGCCGTAGTACCGCGCGGCGTAGTGCAGGTTCTCGCCCGCGGACATCTTCTTGAAGAAGCTCGCCTCGACCGACACCCGGTTGACCAGCCTTCGCACCGGCCGCGGCTCGGTGAAGACGTCGTGCCCGAAGACGCGGGCGCTGCCGCCGTCGTGGAAGAGCAGCGTCGAGAGCAGGCGGACCAGCGTCGACTTGCCCGAGCCGTTCTGGCCCAGGATCGCGACGCACTCGCCCCGCTCCATCGTGAACGTGACGCCCGTCAGCGCCGCGCGCTTCTTGCGCGCGAAGCGGCCCGCCTTCTTGTCGCGGCGCGAGAACTCCTTGCGGAGGTCGCGAACCTCGACGGCCGGCACGGCCTTGCCGTTGTTCGACACGTCGTTAATGGGCATTGAACGATGCATTTCGACTACCTCTGACATCTCGGAAACTCCTTCACTTCACAGAAACCCCAGGACCACAAGCACGCGGCGCCCGCACTACGGCGGGCCGCGGCAACGGGTGACCTAGATGTGAGCGAGGAATCTCATCGAGCCGCGACTCTACCAGCGCGCGCGGTTGCCGTCCAACCGTTTCCCGTGCTACGGTCTGCGACAGGTTCCGCCGGCGAAGGCGGTCCCGAGGCAATGGCGCCTCAGAGCTTTCAGCTCTGGGCGCTTTTTTTGTGGTCCAACGCAGGAGGAGAAGGAGATGTCGGAAACCGAGAGCAAGCACTACCTCGCGAATGGGGACGAGACGCTGCCGGACGCTCGCGAGGCGCTGGAGTGGGCGGCCGAGACGCGCGTCTCGATGGTCGACCTGAAGTTCTGCGACCTGCTCGGCACCTGGCAGCACATGACGCTGCCGCTGCGGGCGCTCGACGCGGGCGCGTTCGAGGACGGGCTCGGCTTCGACGGCTCCTCGATCCGCGGCTGGCAGGGGATCTCCGAGTCGGACATGCTGCTGATGCCTGATCCGACCTCCGCGATCCTCGACCCGGGCACGGAGGCGCCGACCCTCTCGCATGATCTGCGAGATCGCCGACCCGATCACGCGAGAGGGCTACTCGCGCGACCCACGCCAGGTCGCCAAGCGCGCCGAGGAGTTCCTGCGCTCCACCGGGATCGCCGACACGTGCTTCGTCGGCCCCGAGTGCGAGTTCTTCGTCTTCGACGAGGTCAGCTACGACCTCGGCCCGAACGCCGCGCACTACTCGGTCGACTCCTCCGAGGGCTTCTGGAACTCCGGCAAGCCGGGCCTCGGCTACACGTCTCGCCCGAAGGAGGGCTACTTCCCGACGGCGCCGCACGACTCGCTGCACGATCTGCGCACGGCGATGGTGCTGACGCTCGAGCGGCTCGGGATCGCGTGCGAGTTCCACCACCACGAGGTCGCCTCCGGCGGCCAGTGCGAGATCGATCTCCGCTTCGACTCGCTGACGAAGATGGCCGACCAGGTCATGACCTACAAGTACGTGGTCAAGAACGTCGCCCGCGCGCACGGCAAGTCCGTCACCTTCATGCCGAAGCCGATCTTCGGCGACAACGGCTCGGGGATGCACTGCCACCAGTCCCTGTGGAAGGAAGGGACGCCGCTGATGGCGGACAAGTCGGGCTACGCGGGTCTCTCGCAGCTCGCCCGCGCGCTACGTCGGCGGCCTGCTCGAGCACGCGCCCGCGCTGCTCGCGTTCTGCGCGCCGACGACGAACTCGTACCGCCGGCTCGTGCCCGGCTACGAGGCGCCGGTGAACCTCGTCTACTCGCAGCGCAACCGCTCGGCCTGCATCCGGATCCCGATGTACTCCGACTCGCCGAAGGCGAAGCGGATCGAGTTCCGCTGCCCCGACGCGGCCGCGAACCCGTACCTCGCCTTCTCGGCGATGCTGATGGCCGGCATCGACGGGATCGAGCGCGGGCTCGACCCGGGCGCTCCCGCCGACTACGACCTCTTCGAGGAAGCGGGCGCACGATGTGCCGCAGGTGCCGGGCTCGCTCGCCGAGTCGCTCGACGCGCTCGAGGCCGACCACGAGTTCCTGCTCCGCGGCGGCGTCTTCACCGAGGACCTGATCCGGACGTGGATCGACTGGAAGCGCGAGCACGAGGTCGACGTCGTCCGGCTCCGCCCGCACCCGGCCGAATTCGGCCTCTACTACGACTGCTAGGAGGCTTCATGACGAAAGTGGAAGCGATCGTCGTGCGTGACCGGGTGGAGACGGTGATGGACGCCGTCGAGGAGCACACCGGTCACGTCGGCGTCACGGTGATCGAAGCGGTCGGCCACGGCCGGCAGCGCGGGATCACGCACGAGTACCGCGGCCGCGTGTTCGAGTCGCGGTTCCTGCCGAAGGCGTACCTCTTCTTCGTCGTGAAGGACGAGCTCGCAGCCGGCGTCGTCGAGGCGATCGTCGACGCCGCACGCACCGGACACGAGTCCGGCGACGGGATCGTCTGGACGACGCCCGTGTTCGACGTCACCCACAACCGCACAGGCGGAAAGCTCGAGGAGGTCGAGGTCGCATGACGACAAAGGAACTGGCAGTCGCCACGAGCACGATCTGGGTCATCCTGGCCGCGATCCTCGTGATGTTCATGCAGGCGGGCTTCGCCTTCCTGGAGGCCGGGCTGACGCGGATGAAGAACGTCGGCCACATCGCCGCCAAGAACGTCCTCGTCCTCGCGATCGCGTCGATCGTCTACTACGTCGTCGGCTTCGGCATCGCCTTCGGCGACGGCGGCAACGGGCTGTGGGGCGGCTCCGGCTTCCTGCCGTCCGTCGACGAGCTGCTGACGATCGGAGCGTCTCCGTTCAGCTGGTTCGCAGCGATCCCCGCGGCCGGGGGCTACCTCTTCGAGGTCGTCTTCTGCGCCGTGTCGCTCGCGATCGTGTGGGGCGCGATGGCGGAACGGACGCGGCTGTGGGTCTACTTCGCGTTCGGCGTCGCCTACACGCTGATCTACTCGCTCGTCTCGCACTGGATCTGGAGCCCCGACGGCTGGCTGTTCGCGAGGGGCATGCAGGACTTCGCCGGCTCGACCGTCGTCCACTACCAGGGTGCGCTCGCGGGACTCGCGGGGGCGCTGCTGCTCGGGCCGCGGATCGGCAAGTTCGCGTCGGACGGGAAGCCGAACGCGATCCCGGGCCACAACATGGCGTTCACGACCCTCGGCGTGATCATCCTCTGGTTCGGCTGGTTCGGCTTCAACGCGGGCTCGACGCTCAGCGTCGACTTCGGCGGCGTCGGCTTCTTCGCGTACGTCGCCCTGAACACGAACATCGCGGCGGCGGCCGGCGTGATCGGCGCGGTCGTCACCTCGTGGATCGTGATCAAGAAGCCCGACCTGTCGATGATGCTGAACGGCGCCATCGCGGCGCTCGTCGCGATCACTGCGGCCTGCGCGTTCGTCGCCCCGTGGGCCGCGATCGTGATCGGCTTCGGCGCCGGCGTGATCGTCGTCTTCGGCGTCCTCCTCGTCGAGCGGATCGGCATCGACGACCCGGTCGGCGCGCTGGCCGCGCACGGCATGGCGGGCGTCTGGGGCACCCTCTCGCTCGGGTTCCTGGCCGTGCCGTCGCTCGCAGAGAAGCTCGCCACCGGGAGTGGCGGCCTGCTTCTACGGCGGCGGGCTGCACCAGCTCGGCACTCAGGCGCTCGGGCTGGTGGCCGTCGGCGCGTTCACGTTCTCCGCGTCGTTCGGCATCCTCTGGCTCTTCAAGGTGACGATCGGGATCCGCACCGACGAAGACGTCGAGACCGCAGGCCTCGACGTCTCGGAGCACGGCATGTGGGGCTATCCCGAGTTCTACATCCCGGTTCCGGGTGGCTACGGCACCGACGGCGGCCACGTGGGCGTCGCGCATGCGCAGCGTGTCGGGGCGCCCTCCGCCGGTGTTGCCGCCACGGCGACCGCGCTCGAGCCCACAGCCTAGGCAAGGAACGAAGCGGGGAGGGGCGCAGGCGAGCGCCCCTCCCCGCTATACGCTGGCGCGTGTGACGGTCACCACCGCCTACCCCGGCCGCGACGGCGCCCACAGCGCCGCTGCGTGCGAGCGACTCTTCCCTGACGCGGTGCCGACGCCGCTGCCGAGCTTCGCCGCGGTGGCCGAGGCCGCCGCCTCGGGCGCCGTGACCTTCGGCGTCCTCCCGATCGAGAGCTCGCTCTCCGGGCCCGTCAACGAGACGCACGATCTGCTCTACGGCTCGGCCCTCTCGATCACCGGCGAGGCGGTGCTGCCGATCAATCACTGCCTCGTAGGCATCGAGGTCGTCCCGCTCGAGCAGGTGCGCGAGGTGCGCTCGCACCCAGTCGCGCTCGATCAGTGCCGCCGGCTGATGGCAGCCCTGCCCTGGGCGAGCGCCGTCGCGGCGGGGACGACCGCGGACGCGGCGGCGGCAGTTGCGAAGCTCGGCGACCCGACGGTGGCCGCGATCGCGAGCGAGCGAGCGGCGCGCCTCTACGGGCTCGAGATCATCGACGACAACGTCGGCGACCACCCCGAGGCATACACGCGCTTCGTCTCGATCGCGCCCTACACACGGCTCGATCGCGACACGGGAACGTGGCGCACGGCCTTCTCGTTCGTCACCGATCATCGGCCCGGCGCGCTTCACCGTGCGCTCGAGCCGTTCGCCCGGCACGACGTCGATCTCGTTCAGCTCGTCTCGCGGCCGATCCCGCACTCGACGTGGCGTTATCGCTTCGACGCCGTCCTCGGGGGACACCCGCTCGACGTGGAGATCGCCGGCGCCCTCGCCGAACTGCGCGGGCTGACCCGCGAGCTGCGCGTCTTCGGCTCGTACCCGGCCGCCGACAGCGCCCTCCTAGCCGCAGAACGCTCCTGGAGCAGGCGCTGCAACGCGGTCTCCTGCTCGGGCGTGAGCGGGAACGCGTTCGCGGCGACGACGAGCACGCGGTCGCCGCGGGTCCACACGACGGTGATCGTCCCGAGCAGGTTGCCGGTGTGGCCGACGACCGGGCCACAGTCGGTCTCGAAACGCGCGAGCCCGAGCCCGTAGCGGTCGTCCCCGCGCGGCTCGCATGCGCCGCCCGAGCGCCGCCGGCGAGCAGGCGCGTGAAGAAGCGGTCGAGGTCGGCCGCCGTCGACACCATCGCCCCGGCCGCCCACGCCGACCTCGCCGTGCGGTCGCTCGTGTCCCTCAGGCTCCCGGTCGCGATGCCGTCCCGCAACGGCCGCTCGTGCCCGTGGAGGTGCGGGCCCTCGACGACGTCGGGCTCGAAGGTCGTGTCGGCGAGGCCGTACGGCTCGAAGATCTGCCGCTGACAGCAGCTGGTCGAGGCCTGCGAGGCCCGCACGCTGCAGGACGAAGCCGAGGACGAGGTAGTTCGTGCTCGAGTACGCGTAGCCGGTCGTGCGCGGCTTTCCGTCCGCGATGCCGACCAGAGCGCGAGGGTCGAGCTCGCCGCGCAGGAGAGCCGGATCGGAGGTGTAGTCGAAGAGGCCGGCCCGGTGCGAGAGGAGCTCGCGGATCGTGATGTCCGCCGCGTCGCTCACGAGACCCGGCTCGAAGTCGGCAACGGTGTCGTCGAGCGAGAGGATGCCGCGATCGGCCAGATCGAGCGTCAGCGCGGCGACGAAGGTCTTCGTGACGCTGCCGATGCGGAAGCGGTCGTCGACGGACGCCTCGCCCTTGGCGAGCTCGCGTACCTGCTCGCCGTCCCGCAACCGCACGATCACGCCCGGAACGCCGCTCTCGACAACCGCTGCCGCGGCGGCGTCGAGCGAAGTCGATGAGTCGTCCGAACGCAAAGCGACGACCGCCACGAGGGCGGCCGCCGCGAGACCTGCGACCCAGAGCCGGCGCACCGGCTCCGAATCTACGACACGGAGAAGGTGACGGTCACGTTCGCGGTCGTCTGCTGCGTTCCCGGCTCGATCGGAGTCGACTCGACTGCCATCGCCTTGTCGGCTGCGTAGGGGAGCGGCTGCGGCGCGCCGCCGCCCTCGACGATCGCGGTCACGCGGCCAAGCGAGACGTTCGCCGCGGCGGCGAGCACCCGCGCGGTCGTGCGTGCGTTCGCGACCGCGGTCTCGAGTGCCTGGCGATAGAGCTCGGTCTGGTCGCCGCTCGAGAGCGACGGTCCGTAGACCTGGTTCGCGCCCGCGCTGACGGCCGCGTCGATCACGGCGCCCGCCTTGCGCAAGGTCCTTGATCGAAGCCGAGACCGAGTTCGTGGCAACGAACGTCTGCACCTCGTTGGTCTCGTTGTAGCGAGGCGAGAGCGAGACGTACTGCGTCTTGACGTCTGTGCCGCCGGCGGCCTTGACGGCGGCGATCACCCTGCGCATCTCGGTGGCGTTCGCGGCGAGCGCGGCTTTCGCCGTCTGGCCCTGGCTCTCGACACCGAACGAGAGCTCGGCCCGGTCGGGCACGGACGAGACCGAGGCGGTTCCGGTGACGGTGATGCCCCCGGCCTCGATCTCGGCTGCGGCGCTCGACGCCGATCCGGGCAAGGTCGCCGCCGCCAGCGCAGCGGCGAGGACCAGGGGTATTGCGATGAGGAGGATTCGTGTTTTCATGCCGTGGATACGCCGCCGGAGGCGGCCGCGTCACACGGATTCGAGGCGGCTGCGAGCAGCTGCGATCGCCTCGCGAACGCCGCCCGGACCGGGTGAGACGCGCGGCGCGGGCGCAGGCGCCTCGAAGCTGCCGTCGCGGACCGACGCGGCGACTTGCTCATGCGCATCGCGGAACGGTGCGCCCTCCTGGACGAGCGCCTCGGCGGCGTCAGTCGCGAGCAGCTGCGGATCGGCCGCGGCCGCGGCGAGCCGCTCGCGGTCGAGCTCGAGGCTTCGGACCAGCGCCATGAGAGCCGCAAGCGCCCCGGCGACGTCCGCCCGAGCTGCAAAGACCGGCGCCTTGTCCTCCTGCAGGTCACGGTTGTACGCGAGCGGCAGGCCCTTCACCGTCGCGAGCAGCCCCGTCAGCCGGCCGATCGCCGTGCCCGCCTTCCCGCGCACGAGCTCGGCGACGTCCGGGTTGAGCTTCTGCGGCATCATCGACGAGCCGGTCGCGACGTCCTCGCCGAGCGTCGCGAAGCCGAACTCCGCAGTCGTCCAGAGGACGAGCTCCTCGCCGATCCGCGAGAGATGGACGAAACAGACTGAGACGGCGTAGAGGTAGTCCAGCGCGAAGTCCCGGTCTGCGACGGCATCGAGCGAGTTCCGCAGCTGCCGTTCCGGCGGCGGCAACGGCAGCGTGGAGCCGGCGAGAGCACCGGCGCCGAGCGGGCTCGCCTGGGACGCCTCCGCGGCGGCCGCGAAACGGCCGAGGTCGCGCTCGAGCATCTCCACCCAGGCGAGCAGGTGGTGGCCGACGGTCACGGGCTGGGCGCGCTGGAGGTGCGTGTAGCCGGGCATCGGCGTCTCCGCGTCGGCCTCGGCGCGGTCGAGCACGACTCGAGAGAACGCGGCGATCGCGGCGCGCGCCTCGGCGCAGGCATCGGCAACGTAGAGCCGGAACGCGGCGGCCACCTGGTCGTTGCGGGAGCGGCCCGCGTGGATCTTCCGGCCGACCTCGCCGAGCAGCCGTTCGATCGCCGAGTGGACGTCCTCGTCATCGGGCTCGATCCCACCCCCGGCGGCGATCTCCGCGAGTCGACCCTCCGCCTCCGCGAGCTCGGCATCGTCCAGGATCCCGGCCGCGTGCAGCCGGCGTGCGTGGATCGCCGTCGCCTCGCAGTCGTACGGCAGCAGCTCCGCGTCGTCGGCGCGCAGAAACGCCGCCACGGCGGGATCGAGCTCGCGCCCGACCCGCCCCGCCCACAGGGTCATGCCTTGGTCTTCGCCCGCGCCCGGGCGGCTGCCAGCTCGACCTCCAAGGAGGAGATCTTGATGAAGCCCTCGGCCGCCGCGTGCGGGAACGTCTCGCCGGTGCCGTACGACGCGAGCTGCTCCGCATAGAGCATGTGCGGCGACCGGCGGCCGGTGACGACGGCGGCGTTCGGCCGCAGCTCGACGCGTACCTCGCCGTCGACGAGCTCCTGCGTCCTGTCGACGAACGCGTCGATCGCCTCGCGGGCCGGGCTGAACCAGAGCCCCTCGTAGACGAGCTCGGTCCAGCGCTGCTCGAGGCCGCGCTTGATCCGGGCCTCGTCCTTGGTCAGCACGACGTCCTCGAGCGCGGAGTGCGCCTGGATCAGGACGATCGCCGCCGGGGCCTCGTAGACCTCGCGGCTCTTGATCCCGACGGCGCGGTTCTCGATCATGTCGATCCGCCCGATCCCGTACGGGCCCGGCGAGCGCGTTCAGCTGGGCGATCAGCTCGGCGAGCGGCAGCTCCTCGCCGTCGAGCGCGATCGGCACTCCCTGCTCGAACTCGATCGTGACCTCGACCGGAGCGGGCGCAGTCGCGGGGTCGCCGGTGAGCGCGTACGGCTCCTCGGGCGGGCCGCCCACGGATCCTCGAGCACGCCCGCCTCGATCGCCCGGCCGAAGAGGTTCTCGTCGATCGAGAACGGCGCCGCCTGGGTGGCCACGACCGGAATTCCCTTGGCCAGCGCGTACTCGATCTCCTCGTCGCGCGTCCAGATCCGGTCGCGGAGCGGCGCGATCACCCGCAGCTCGGGATCGTGCGCCTTGAACGAGAGCTCGAAGCGAAGCTGGTCGTTCCCCTTGCCGGTGCAGCCGTGGACGACGGCTTCGGCGCCGAGCTCGTTGGCCAACTCGGCGACGGCCTGGGCGATCACCGGCCGCGAGAGGGCGGAGACGAGCGGGTACTTGCCCTCGTAGAGCGCGTTCGTCTTGATCGCACGGGCGCACTGCTCCTCGGCGAAGGCGGCCTTCCGGTCGACGAGGACGACATCGTCGGCGCCGGCAGCGCGGCCGCGCTCGATCGAGGCGTCGAGGTCGAACTCCTGGCCGACGTCGACGAGCACGGCGACCACCTCGTCGTAGCCGTACCAGTCCTCCTTCAGCCAGCTGACGATGCAGCTCGTGTCGAGGCCGCCCGAGAAGGCGACCACAGCAATCCTGCTCATCTGCATAGTATGCAGACACAACGCATTTCATGCAAACGCTAGGCTGACCTGGTGAACGTCCGCTTCGTCGACTGCCGGCCGCGCGAGGCGTATCTCGCCGGCCACGTCCCCGGCGCGGCGCACGCCGATCCCGAGCGCGACCTGACGGGGACGGTCGGCGGCGGCCGCCACCCGCTGCCGAGCGCGGAGTCGTTCGCTGCCTGGGCCTCGGCGGCCGGGATCGGCCGCCGGCACGCTCGTCGTCGGCTACGACGAGGGCACCGGCTGGGCGGCGCGGCTGTGGTGGCTCCTGCGCCACTTCGGGCACGACGACGCAGCCGTGCTCAGCTTCGACGCCTGGCACGGCCCGCTGCGCCCCGGAACGGAGGCAGCTCGAACCGGCCGAGTTCGTCGCCGCGGCCGCGCGAGGACGACACGGCGGAGGCGGACGAGTTGCTCGGCCGACTCGGCGACACCGGCCTGACGCTCGTCGATGCCCGCGCGCCGGAGCGCTGGCGCGGCGAGGTCGAGCCGATCGACCCGGTCGCCGGCCGGATCCCGGGAGCGCGCAACCGCTTCTTCCTGGACGAGACGCCGCTGCCCGCAGGAGCTGCTCGACGCCGAGGAGCTCGTCGTCTACTGCGGCTCGGGCGTGACCGCGTGCGCCGTGCTGCACGAGCTCTTCCTCGCCGGCCGCGAGGACGCGCGCCTCTATCCCGGCTCGTTCAGCGAGTGGTACGCGCTCGGCCCAGTCGAGCGAGGATTAGGCGACCGTCGCCGCGAGCTGGTGCGCGCGGTGCGGCGAGATCCCGAACCGCTGCGCCCGGACGAGCTCGTGCTCGCCGTCCTCGAGCTCGACGAGCGGGAGCAGCTCCACGTCGCGCAGCCGGATCTGCAACCGCAGGCCCTCGGTGAACGCGTACGGGCTCAGCTCGTTCGCGAGCGTGCCCGCGACCGGCTCGCTCCGCCAGCCGTCCTCGTCGTCCCAGAGCTCGCCGAGCGCTGCGAAGTCGGGCTCGCTCACCTCGATCCAGGCGCCGTAGCCGAAGTAGCCGTCCTCGCCCGCGATCGGGAGCTCGAGCAGCGCCCGCACGAAGAAGCGGTCGCCGGCCTCGCTCGTCCAGGACGGCCAGGTCGTCGCCGACCCGCGCGCGCTGCTCGCGCTCGTCCTCGTCGAGCAGGAAGATCGGCTGCGGCAGACCCATGCGGATGTCGCGCGTCTCGCCCGCGTGCTTCTCGCCACAGACGTCGCAGGTGAAGGCCATTACGCGGCGCCGGGCAGGTACTGCTGCCAGACCTGCGGGATCGTGGGGGTCGCCAGGTGGATGAAGAGCACCGGCGCGGGCGGGCGCGGCAGGCGGCGCAGGTGCAGGCCCGAGTCCTCGAGCAGCCGGTCGCCCTTGCGCAGGTTGCACGGCGCGCACGCGGTGACGACGTTCTCCCAGATCGACTCGCCGCCCTTCGAGCGCGGCACGACGTGGTCGAGAGTCAGCCGGCCGGAGGAGGTGCCGCAGTAGACGCAGCGCCAGCCGTCACGGGCGAACAGCGCGCGCCGGGAGATCTTGCGCTGGATCGCGCGCGGGACGCGGACGTACTGGACGAGCCGGATCACGTGCGGCCAGGCGTAGGTGTCGGTCGCGGAGCGCAGGCCCTTGGGCAGGCTCTCCAGGATCTCGGCCTTCCCCTTCCAGACGAGCACGTGCGCACGCCGCACCGAGCAGACGTTCAGCGGCTCGTAACTCGCGTTCAGGACGAGAACCTGTTGCACAGTCGAATGAAGCGTACGCAAGCGCCTGAAGAGGCCGCTTCGCGGCCTGCCGCTAACGAGCCATCGCGCGCTCTACCGCCTCGAGCTCCTCGGGCGAGAGGGCGATCGGCGCGCGGCCGCGATCGAGCTCCTTGACGTACAGGCGTGCGTAGTCGCGGCCCTGGATCGCCGTCACGACCGTTCCGGTCCGGTTCGAGTCGAGGAACGCGAACGACGCCGACTGGTGGCCGCCCGTGCCCGCGTACGCGTCGTAACGGACGACCGCGGTGTTCGTGAGCGAGCCGTCGACTCGCTGGTCGACGCGCGAGAGACCGGCCGCGATCTCGTCGACGGCCCGGTGCAGGTCGTCGATGCGGCCCTGCAGGGAGACTGCGAAGTCGACGAGGTCGGAGCGGCCGCCGCCGAGCAGCACGCGCTGCGCTGCGCGAAGCCGCCGCACACGCACCCAGAGCCAGAAACAGGCTCCGAGCGCGATCGCGGCGGCCGCTGCCGCGGCGATGGCGACGATCAGAGCTGCGGTCACGAACCAGGCACTAGGCGCCGAGCGAGAAGATGACCGGGTACTCGGCCGAGTTGTTGCCGGTGTTCTCCTCCCCGGGCACGGGGTCGACGTCGATCCGCATGATCCGGCGCTCGCCGAAGTCGACAGACGGGAAGTCGCGGAAGACGACGGTCTTCGTCTCGCCGGGGTTGATGATGTCGATCGTCTGCTTCTTCACGATCGGCGTCGGGCTCTGCTGGATCGTCAGGGTGACCTGGATCTTGACTTCCTGGTGGTCGCCGCTGTCGGCGACGGCGACGGCGAAGGCGAGGTCGGTGGACGCCTCGACGGTGTTCTCGGTCGACGCCGAGAGCACCTGCCCGCCCGGAACGACCTTGACCGACTCGATGTTGGTGCCGTGCAGGCCGGTCGTCGTGGCCGGTTCCGGAGGCCGCCGAGCCGTTGATCCGCTCCCAGATCGGCACCATCGAGCGCGTGCTCGCGAGGTCGGGGGTCTGGACGAAGTTGGAGTCGGGCACCTCGACGCCGCTGATCTCCTGCTCCTGGAGGACGGCGACGGCCGGCTCCTTGAAGAGGTCGTCCCAGACGACGTCGCTCGCGACGAGCCGCTCGGCCTGCGACGGCGAGCAGCGCGCCCGCCGCGGCGGCGTCCTTCGAGCCCTGGGTGCGCCGGAAGCCCTCGGCGAGGCCGGCGAGGCCGGCGACGCGGAACTCGAGCGCTTCGAGCGCCGCCTCGTGGGAGGCGCGCAGCGGCCCGGGCGGATCGAGCCCTTCGGCGCGCGTGACGCCGATCTCCTGCTGCGTGACGAGACCGTCAAGCTGCTTCTGCAGCTCGGCGGGCTTGATCCCGGGCGTCGTCAGCACGTCGCTGAGCTCGCGCCCGATGCGATCGGACTCGCGCGCGACGGCCGAGATGTCCTCCATGTAGTCGCCGTACGCGTCGTGCTTCTTGTTCTCCTGGCAGCTCTGCGCCCAGAGCAGGAGCAGCACGACGATCAGGATCGCGAAGGCGATCAGGCCGAGCAGGCGCAGCAGCGGCGTGAAGCCGGCGCGCGGGCGGATCGGGCCCCGCGGGGTGCGAGGACCGCGCGGGCCTCCCAGTGGACGGCGGAGCGTGCGCTCACGGCCCGCGGACTCCCGGGTTTCGGGCTCCTCGAAGAAGTCGAACTCGAAGTCTGGCTCGCGCTCAGTCATGGGTCACAGGGGTGAATCGGGGCAACTGTAACGATTGGTTCGGCCGTGGCCGCCCCGGAAGGATTCGCTCCTGCGGCAGCCAACCCACCTGAAGTCGTGTCCACCGCTGCACATGTGCTCCCGAGCCGGGAGCTCGTCCTCGACCGCTACCGCCCGCTGCGGCCACTCGGCAGCGGCGGCTCCGGCTCGGTCTGGCTCGCGCGCGACGAGCAGACGGGACTCGACGTGGCGCTCAAGATCGTCCCGCGGGAGGGCAAGGCGGCCGACCGCGCCGAGCGCGAGGCCGAGGCCGCGTCGCGCCTGCGGCACGAGCGCTGCCTCCGCGCGTACGGCTTCGGCTCCGATTCCGGCCACGTCTACATCGCCTACGAGTACGTCAGCGGACGGACGCTTCGCGATGCGATGCGCGCCGGCGAGCTGCGCGACGGCCAGGCGATCGAGGCCGCGGCGCAGATCCTCGACGGCCTCGCGCACGCCCACAGCCGCGGAATCATCCACCGGGACGTCAAGCCGTCGAACGTCCTGCTCGCAGAGGACGAGGGCATCTCGGTGCGCCTGCTCGACTTCGGGCTGGCCCAGTTCGACGAGGCGGAGACGCTGACTGCGGTCGGCGACGTGCCCGGCACGCTCGCCTACATCTCGCCCGAGCGCCTGTGCGGCGAGGAGGCGTGTGCCGCCAGCGACGTCTGGGGCGTCGGGGTCCTGCTCTGGGAGGCGCTCGCGGGCAAGCACCCGTTCTGGGGCGTCCCGCTGTCGAAGATGGCCGGGACGATCGAAGCGGGAGCGCCCCCGCTGCAGCTGGAGCGCCCGGACCTGCCGAAACGCCTGCTCGCCGCGATCGGGCACGCGCTCGCGCGCGACCCGGCCAGGCGGCCACCCGCGGCCGCGCTGGCGAAGGAGCTGCGGGCCGCGCTGCTCGGGCGGGCGGCGTTCGACGAAGGTCGAAAGTGTCGTCTCAACACGAACTCTCAGCCACCGCGTCGCTCCCGCCGCCGCGACTGGGCTCGCCGCCGGCGTCGGCGCGGCGATGCTGCCGTTCTACCCCTCGGGCGCCGCCGCCGGGATCGCGGTCGCGGCCGGTCTCGCTGCGTTCCGGTCGCCGCGAGCGGGCCTCGCGCTCGCGCTCGCGGCGCCGGTCTTCCCGCTCGGCAACGTCTCGCTCGGCCTGGCGCTCGTCTACGGCGCCGTCGCGCTCGCCTGGCTCGCGCTGTCCTGGCGGGACGCGCGCTTCGGGCTCGCCTTCCTCGCCGGCCCGCTGCTCGCGCCGCTCGGCCTGCTGGCGCTCGTGCCCGTCGCGGTCGCCGGCAGCCGCGGCGCTGCGCGACGGGCTGCGCAGGCGCTCGCCGCGGTCGCGGTCGCAGCCGTCGCCGCCGGCCTGCGCGGCTGGGATCTCCCGTTCCGCCAGGGAGCCGTGCCGCCGCTGGATCTCCAGGGCGCCGACAGCGCCGCCACCGCCACCGCGGCGCTCGTGGAGGCGGTCCCGCCCGGTCTCGCCCTCGAGGCGCTCGCGCTTGCCGCGATCGCCGTCGCACTCCCTATGCCCGCACGCCGTGGCGGATCGCCGGCCTCGGCGCCGGCGCGCTCGCGGCGACGCTCCTCGCCGCGCCCTCCGCGCCGGCTCTGCCGCTCGTCGCAGCCGTCTGGCTCACCTGCGCCGGGCTCGTGCTCAAGTCCGAGCATTAGACTCGTTGGCTGGGGGAACCTGTCCCCTTGACTGAATGAGCGTCCTCCGCAGCATCGAGCAGAAGATCGAAGGCCTCTTCGAGGGGATGTTCGGCCGTGCCTTCAGGACGCACGTCCAGCCGGTCGAGCTCGCGCGCAAGCTCGCGAAGGAGATGGACGAGCACCGCACGATCTCCGTGTCCCGCGTCTACGTGCCGAACGAGTACTCGGTCTACCTCTCCGAAGCCGACCGCGCGCAGTTCGCGGGCTACGAGGGGTCGCTGATCGGAGAGCTCCAGGACTACCTCGTCGAGCATGCCCGGCGCGAGAGCTACGCGCTGCTGACGCCGCCGAAGGTGCTGATGCACACGGACGCCGACCTGTCGGTCGGCGAGTTCGGGATCGCGACGCGGGTGGTGCAGCCCGAGGGCAAGCGCGGCCCTGCGCTCGACGAGCCCGCGGCTCAGGTCGAGCCCGGCGCGACGATGATCTACAAGGCGAAGCAGCCGCAGACGACGGAAGCCGCCTCCCCGGCCGAGCTCGGGCTGGAAGAGGAGTCGTTCTCGCTGACCATGAACGGGCGCAAGCACGCGGTCGAAGGGAACAAGGTCGTGCTCGGGCGCTCGAAGGACTGCGACGTCCAGGTCGAGGACGCCAACGTCTCGCGGCGGCACGCCGAGCTGCGGCGGGAGGGCGCTTCCTGGTGGCTCGTCGACCTGGACTCGACGAACGGCACCGAGCTGAACGGCAAGCGCGTGCGGCGGATGCAGCTGGCCGACGGCGACACGATCACGCTCGGCGCCACCGACCTCGTCTTCCAGAGGATTGCCCAGCCGTGAACATTGCCGTCGACGAAGCGCTACTCATCCTCAAGATCGGCTTCATCGTGCTGCTCTACCTCTTCATCTGGCGGATCGTGCGCAGCGCGAGCCGCGACTTCCGCACCGGGCCTGCGGCGGACAGCGTGATCATGTCCCCGACCGACGCGGCCGCGCTCGGGCTCGCGCCGGTGCAGCACGCGAAGCTGGTCGTCCTGAAGAGCCCGGCGCTCGACGTCGGCGAGGAGGTGCCGGTGGACTCGATGCCGGTCGCAGTCGGCCGCGGAGGCCAGAACGAGGTGCCTCTGGACGGCGACGACTTCGCCTCCGCACAGCACGCGCGGTTCGAGTCACGACGGGACGGGCTCTGGGTCGAGGACATCGGCTCGACGAACGGCACCTTCGTCAACGGCGCGCGCGTGACGACCCCGCGCCGCCTCTCCAAGGGCGACGTCGTTCGCGTCGGCCAGACCGACTTCAAGGTGGAGGTCTGATGCTCGGGCCGCTCTGCAGTCGTCTCCGACACCGGCCGTCGCCGCAGGCACAACGAGGACCAGTACGTCTGCGTGCCGCCGCTCTTCGCGGTCGCGGACGGCATGGGCGGCGCCCAGGCGGGCGAGGTCGCGTCCGGGCTCGCCGCAGCCGTGCTCAACGAGGCCGCAGGAGACGAGCGGGGCGAGGAGCGGGTCGCGTCCCTGATCCAGGAGGCGAACCGGCGCGTCTTCCAGCGCTCCAGCGAGGACCAGTCCACCTCCGGGATGGGGACGACGATGACGGTGGCGCTCGTCGACGGGGACACGATCGCCTTCGGGCACGTCGGCGACTCGCGCGCGTACCGCGTCCGCGGCGGCGTGCTCGAGCAGCTGACCGACGACCACTCGCTCGTCGGCGAGCTGGTGCGCAGCGGCCGGCTCTCGCCCGAGGAGGCGGAGTCGCACCCGCAGCGCTCGGTGATCACCCGCGCGCTCGGCACCGAGCCCGACGTGGACGTGGACACGTTCACGATCGAGGCCGAGCCCGGCGACGTCTACCTGATCTGCTCCGACGGCCTGACGGACATGGTCTCGCCCCGCGAGATCCAGGCGCTGCTCGTCGAGCGGCTCGGCGACCTCGACGCAGCGGCCCGCGCACTCGTCGACGCCGCCAACGAGCGCGGCGGCGAGGACAACATCACCGTCGTCCTCTTCCAGATCGCGCGGCGCGCACGACGCCGCCGAGACGGTGGAGAGGCCGGTGGCGGTCGCGGCCGGAGCCCGAGCCCGAGGCAGACGACGAGGACACGCTCTCCGGGCTCGAGCCGATTCCTGCCGTCGACACGGCCGTCGTTTCGCCCGTTGCCGTCGAGGAGCACGTTGCCCTCGAGGCGCAGGTCGAGCCCGAGCCTGAGGCGCCGCCGAAGCCACGCCGCCGGCTCACGCCGCTGCTCCTGCTGATCGGGCTCGTCGCCGCGATCGCCGTACTGGCTTACTGGGGGCTCACCCGCTGAACCCAGCTGAACTGTGACTCTTAGAAACCGCGAGCTGCTGAACCTGATCGCCGTGAGCCTCCTCACGGCGATCGGCTTTGCAAGCGTCTACATCGCCCGCTCGTCGCTCGTCGACGCGGGCTCGCTCACCTACGCCGGCATCTTCGTCGCGCTGTACCTGCTGGCGCACCTGGTTGCGCGCTTCACCGTCCCCTTCGCCGACCCGGTGCTGCTGCCGCTGTCGGCGCTGCTCTCCGCGATCGGCGTGACGATGATCTACCGGCTCAATCCCGACGATGCGCTCCGCCAGGGGCTCTGGATCGTGATCGCGGTCGGCTTGTTCGCGCTGACGCTCGTCGCGCTCCGGCACGACTACCGGGTGCTCGAGTCCTACAAGTACCTGTTCGGAATCTCGGCGATCCTGCTGCTGATGCTGCCCGCGCTGCCCGGTCTCGGGCAGACGATCAACGGCGCGCGCCTCTGGGTGAAGGTCGGCTCGTTCCAGTTCCAGCCGGGCGAGCTGGCGAAGATCTTCCTGATCATCTTCCTCGCCGGCTACCTGCGCGAGAAACGCGAGGTGCTGGCGCAGGGACGGATCAAGGATTTCGGGCCGCTGCTCCTGATCTGGGGGGCCGCGATGCTCGTGCTCGTGCAGACGAACGATCTCGGCAGCGCGCTGCTCCAGTTCGGGATCTTCCTCGCGATGCTCTACGTGGCCACCGGCCGCGCCGCGTTCGCGCTGGCCGGTCTCGGGCTGTTCATCGCCGGCGCCGCGTTCATCTACCACTTCGTCGGGCACGTGCACGAGCGCGTCACGATCTGGCTGCATCCGTGGACGGACGAGCCGGTGTTCTGCGCCTCGACCGGCGAGCTCGCGCTCCGCCAGGACTGCGGGTCGTTCCAGCTCGTCAAGAGCCTCTATTCGATCGCGAACGGCGGCTTCGGCGGCACCGGGCTCGGCAAGGGCACGTTCACGACGACCGCTGGCGATCCGATCATCCCGTTCCTGAACACGGACTTCATCTACTCCGCGATCGCGCAGGAGCTCGGCCTCGTCGGCGCCGCGGGCCTGCTGCTCGTGTTCATGCTCTTCGTCGCGCGCGGAATGCGGGTGGCTCTGATGGCCGACGACGGCTTCTCGAAGCTGCTCGCCGCGGGACTGACGTTCGGCTTCGCGCTCCAGACCTTCATCATCGTCGGCGGCGTCCTGCGAGTGATCCCCCTGACCGGGATCACGCTGCCCTTCGTCTCCTACGGCGGCTCGAGCGTCGTCGCGAACTTCATCCTGCTCGCCCTGCTCCTGCTCGTGTCCAATCGAGCCAACGCCCAGGCGAGGGGCCACGCATGAACCGCCAGATCACGCGGCTCGCCCTCGCCGGGGTCGGCCTGATCGTGGCGCTCGTGGTCGCGACGACGTACTGGCAGACCTGGGCCGCCGGCGACCTGGCCGACCGCCAGGACAACCAGATCGAGCGGGTCGCGCAGTTCACGATCAAGCGCGGCGAGATCAAGACGCAGGGAGCGCTGCTGGCCCGCAACGTCGCGAAGAAGGTCGGCGGCCGGACGCTCTACTTCCGCGACTACCCGGCGGACGGGCTGGCGGCGCACGTCGTCGGCTACTCGACGCAGTCACGCTTCCGCACTGGGCTCGAGCGCTCGATGAACGACTACCTGACGGGCTCGAACGCGAACCTCTCGACGGTGCTGGACACGACGCTCGACCGGCTCAAGGGCGCGACGATCGAGGGGAACGACCTGCAGCTGACGCTCAATGCGCGCGCCCAGCAGGTGGCGCTCCAGTCGCTCGGCAGCCGTTGCGGCGCCGTGGTCGCGCTGGAGCCCGACACCGGCAAGGTGCTCGTGATGGCCTCCTCTCCCACCTACAACCCCAACGACGTCGAGGGCAACTTCGACCGCGCCACCGGCACGCGCGCCGACTGCAGGCGTCCCGACGCGCTCCTCAACCGCGCCACGGCGGGCCTCTACGCGCCGGGGTCGACGTTCAAGGTCGTGACCGCGTCGGCCGCGATCGACTCCGGCCGCTTCAAGCCGACCTCCAGCTTCGTCGATCCGGGTTACTGCGAGGTCTACGGCAAACGGGTCAACAACTACGACACGTCGTCCCCCTTCGGCCGGCTCGACCTGCGGACGGCGCTCAAGTACTCGGTCAACTCGGTCTTCTGCAACATCGGCAAGGAGCTCGGAGCGAAGAAGCTGGTCGAGTACATGAAGCGCTTCGGCTTCTACTCGATCCCGCCGCTGGAGACGCCCACGAACGAGCGGGCGCCGAGTGGCCTCTACAAGGGGACCGAGCTCTTCGACCCGACGGAGGACTCCGACGTCGACCCGGGCCGGTTCGCGTTCGGCCAGGAGCGCCTGCTGGTGACGCCGCTGCAGATGGCGATGGTCGCCGCGACGATCGCGAACGACGGTGTCGTCATGCAGCCCTACGTCGTCGACCGCGTCGTCGCACCGAACGGCTCGATCGTCGTCCGCACGAAGCCGCAGGATCTCGGCCGGGCCGTCAAGCCCGAAACGGCGAAGGACGGTCGCGGAGATGATGCAAGAAGCGGTCGAGGGCGGCACCGGAACGGCCGCGAAGATCTCCGGGCTCACGGTCGGGGGCAAGACGGGCACCGCGGAGACCGGAGTCGCGGGCCTGAACACGACCTGGTTCATCGCCTACGCCGGGCGCGAGCAGCCGGAGGTGGCGATCGCGGTCGTCGTCGAGCAGCAGAACTCCACCGGCGGCGCGACGGCAGCCCCCGTCGCCCGAGACGTCTTGCAGGCACTGCTCCCGACCGCGGCGAACTCCTAACCTGTGCTTCCGCTCGTTTAAGCCCAATGGCCTCCGGCGACCACCTCATCGACACGCTCTTCGACGGGCGCTACCTGATCATCCGGAAGCTCGGCTCCGGAGGGATGGCGAACGTCTACCTCGCGATGGACCAGGAGCTCGGACGCCGCGTCGCGATCAAGATCCTCGACGACCGCCACGCGCGCGACGAGCAGTTCGTCGAGCGGTTCCGGCGCGAGGCCCAGAACGCCGCCGGGCTCTCGCACCCGAACATCGTCTCGATCTACGACCGCGGCGACTCCGAGGGCACCTACTACATCGCGATGGAGCACGTCGAAGGGCGGACGCTGAAGGAGCTGCTCGTCGCCCGCGGCCCGTCGCCGCTCGGGATCGCGATCGACTACACGCGCCAGATCCTCTCGGCGCTCCGCTTCGCGCACCGAAACGGGATCGTGCACCGTGACATCAAGCCGCACAACGTGATCGTGGACGGCGAGGGCCGGGTGAAGGTGACGGACTTCGGGATCGCGCGCGCCGGGGCCGCGAGCCAGATGACCGAGGCCGGCTCGATCATCGGCACGGCGCAGTACCTCTCCCCCGAGCAGGCGCGTGGCGCTCCGGTCGACCAGACCTCCGACCTCTACTCGACCGGGATCGTCCTCTACGAGCTGCTGACCGGGTCGGTCCCGTTCACCGGCGAGACGCCCGTCGAGATCGCGATGAAGCACCTCTCGCAGGCGCCCGTCCCTCCGTCCACGCACCGGCCGGAGGTCCCGCGCGACCTCGACTACGTCGTCCTCCGCGCACTCGCCAAGGATCCGGCCGACCGCTACCACTCGGCCGAGGAGATGGACTCCGATCTCGAGCGGATCGCACGCGGGATCGGCGTCTCCGCCGAGACGGCCGAGGCCGCGACGTCCGTGCTCTCCCGCACCGAGGTCGGCGAGGCGGCGACGACGATCCGCCCAGGGGCGCCCGCCAGCCCGACCTACACGCCGGGGCGCTACTACGAGTACGACGAGCCGCCACGCCGCAGGTCGGTCTGGCCGTGGCTGCTCGCCCTGCTGCTCGTCGCCGGCGCGCTGGTCGGCGGCTGGTTCGCCTACCAGGAGCTCCAATCCCAGCTCAGCGAGACGAAGCCCGTGGCGGTGCCCGACGTCAAGGGCGTGCCGGAGCAGCTGGCGGTACAGCAGATCCACGACGCCGGCCTGAAGGAGCTGATCATCCGCGAACCGGACGACGAGGTGAAGCTCGGGATCGTGATCGACCAGGATCCGCAACCCGGCGACCGGACCGATCGCGGGAATTTCGTCACGATCCGCGTGTCGACCGGAAAGCCGAAGACGCGCGTCCCGGATGTCGTCGGCAAGAGCCGCGACGAAGCCGTCGCAGACATCGTCGGCGCCAGGCTGAAGGCGAACGTCGTGGCGGTCAACTCGTTGCAGCCGGTGAACCAGGTGCTCGCGCAGGCGCCGAAAGCGGGAACCGAGCTGATCGTGGACTCGACCGTCCGGATCAACGTCTCGAAGGGGCCGCTGCCGGTCACGGTCCCGAACGTGGTCGGCAGCGCCTTCGAGAGCGCCCAGTCGGCGCTCCAGGGCATCGGGTTCGGGGTTGCACGGGAGGACGTCGAGGACGCCGCAGCCGCGGGCATCGTGGTCGGGCAGACCCCCGCTGCCGGCACCCAGCAGAGCAAGGGCTCGACGATCACGCTCCAGGTCTCCGAAGGCCCGGCAACGTCGCAGGTCCCGGACGTCACGAGCCTGGACGAGGCCGACGCCCGCGCCCAGCTGCAGGAATCCGGCTTCGAGGTCCAGGTGGTGGACGAGATCGTCGACGACGAGACGCCTCGACGGGAGGGTGCTCTCGCAGGATCCCGAGGGCGGCACCGACGCCGAGGAGGGCACGCCGGTGGTGATCGTCATCGGCCGGTTCCAGGCGCCCGCCGAGCCGACGACGACCATACCTATGCCGTGACCGACCGGATCCGCGTCGCCGTCGTCGCCGGAGGACGCTCGAGCGAGCACGAGATCTCGCTCGCATCGGCCCGCTCGGTGCTGGAGGCGCTCGACCCGGCGCGCTACGAGGTGACGCAGATCGCGATCGGCCGCGACGGGCGCTGGGCGCTCGAGGGGCCAAGTAACAGACTGTTACAAGGCAGCGTGCCGGAGACGCTCCCCGTGCTCGCGGACTCGAAGCCGGCCGAGGCGCTCGGCGCGGTCGACGTCGTGCTGCCCGTCCTGCACGGGCCCTTCGGCGAGGACGGCACGGTCCAGGGGCTGCTCGAGCTCGCAGGCATCCCGTACGTCGGCGCCGGCGTCGCTGCGTCCGCTCTCTGCATGGACAAGGACCTCTTCAAGGCCGTGCTGCGCGACCGCGGCATCCCGGTCGCGCGCAACGCGACGCTGCGGCTCGGCGACGAGATCGAGAATCCGTTCGGCTATCCGGTGTTCGTCAAGCCGGCCCGGCTCGGCTCGTCGGTCGGAATCTCGAAGGCGCACGATCGCGCTGAGCTCGAGACCGCGGTGGCGCTGGCGCGCAGGCACGACGAGAAGGTGCTGGTGGAGGAGTTCGTCGCCGGCACCGAGGTCGAGTGCGGCGTGCTCGGGCAACCTTCGTCCGCCGCCGATCGCATCGGTCGTCGGCGAGATCGTCCCGCACGCCGAGTGGTACGACTACGCGGCCAAGTACGACGAGGGCGGCTCGGACATCATCGTCCCCGCCCGCATCCCGGACGAGACCGCCGCCCGCGTCCAGTCGCTCGCCGTCGACTCCTTCATCGCGACCGAGTGCGAGGGGATGGCCCGCGTCGACTTCTTCGTGCGCGAGGACGGGGAAGTGGTCGTGAACGAGCTCAACACGATTCCCGGCTTCACCGCGACGAGCGTCTACGCGCGCCTGTTCGAGGCGTCGGGGATTCCTTACGCCGACCTGCTCGACCGCCTGATCCAGCTCGCGCTGGAACGGCACGAACGGCGGTCTGGCCTCGAGTACTAGCTCGCGACAGCCTCGTTGATGTGGGCCACCCGGTCGAGCTGCGTGATCCAGATCGCGTAGTACCGCGACTCCGCCCCGTCGAGGTCCCAGGTCGCGCTGTCAGCCACGGTCCGGGACGGGCCGACGACGGTGTCGAAGGGGCCCTCCGGCGAGTCGCCGGCACGGATCTCCGCTGTGAACCCGGGCGTATCGGTCGTCACCGCGACCTGCGACAGCTCACGCTCCTCGCCCGCGTCGAGCACGAGGCCGACGCCCGGCTTCGAGAACGAGTCGTACCGCTCCGTCGTCCAGTAGGTCGCGGGGTCGCCGTCGGTCGCGTCCTGAACGCGTTCGCTGTGCTCCTCGCCGTCCCCTTGCGGGTCGAACGAGGCGATCCCCTGCAGCTCCACGGTACTGCCGGTGGCCGCGCCTGGATTGTCGCCGTCGCGAGCCGCGAGCAGGATCCCTCCGACCACGGCGGCGAGCAGAAGCACGCCGACGAGGACGGCCCAGACCGGAAACGGCCTGCGCGTCCCGCGTTGGCGCGGCGCGCGGGTCGGCTTCGGGGCGGCCTTCGGCTTGATGATCATCGTCGCCTCGCCGCCGTCCTTCGCGTCGAACTCGACGAGCACCGACTCGAGCTCGCTGACGACGTCGTCCATCGACGCCGGCCGCTCTGCGGGGACTTTCGCCATGCAGCGCTCGATCAACGACGCCAGCCTCAGCGGCGCGTCCGGGCGGCGCTCGAGCACGTTCGGCACCGGCTCGTTGACGTGCTTCATCGCGACGGTGAGGAAACTGTCGCCGGGATAGGGCACGTCCCCGGCCAGCAGCTCGTAGAGGACGACGCCGAACGAATAGACGTCCGTGTGCGCGTCGACGCGCTCGCCGCGAGCCTGCTCCGGCGCGATGTAGTGGCTCGTCCCGAGCACGGTGCCGGTCTCGGTCTGCCCGACGGCGTCGAGCGTGCGGACGATTCCGAAGTCGGTCACCTTCGCGAGGCCCTCGGCGTTCAGGAGCACGTTCTGCGGCTTCACGTCGCGGTGGACGAGACCCTGCGCGTGCGCGAAGGCGAGTGCGCGGCCGACCTCGAGGCCGAGCTCGAGCACGCGCCGGACCGGGAGCGGCCCTCCGCGCGCGACGAGCTCCTTCAGGTTCTCGCCCTCGATCAGCTCGAAGACGATGAACTGCCGGCCGTCCTCCTCGCCGCGGTCGATCACGGTGACGATGTTCGGGTGCGAGAGCTGCGCGACGGCGCGCGCCTCGCGGCGGAAGCGCTCGACGTGCTCCTCGTCGGCGCCGAACTGCTCGTGCAGGATCTTCAGCGCGACATGGCGCTCGAGCAGCGTGTCGAAGGCGCAGTAGACGCTCGACATGCCGCCGGTGCCGACGATCTCCTTGAGCTCGTATCGGTCCGCGATCAGTTGAGCCACAGCCACCAAAGTACCGTTCCCGCTGTTCGGAAAAACCGAACTAGCCGAGGACGTCGGCCAGCGCGTCTTCCCAGACCGCGAGCGCCTCGTCGAGCTCGGCGTCGGTGAGCACGAGCGGGCAGAGGACGCGAATCGAGTTTCCGTACACACCGGCTTTCAGCAGCAGCAGCCCTCGCTGCAGCGCCGCGTCGATCACGGCCTGGGCGAGCTCGGGCGCGGGCTGCTTCGTCGCGCGGTCGGCGACGAGCTCGATCGCGAGCATCGCGCCGAGGCCGCGCACGTCGCCGATCGCCGGGAAGCGCTCCTGCCACGCGAGCATCCGGGCGCGCAGCGTCTCGCCGAGCGCGACGGCGCGCTCGCAGAGACCTTCCTCGTCGATCACGTCGAGGACCGCGAGCGCCGCGGCCTGGGCGACCGGGTTGCCGACGAACGTGCCGCCGACGGCGCCGTCGTGCGCCGCGTCCATGATCTCCGCCTTGCCGAGCACGCCCGAGAGCGGCAGCCCGGCCGCGATCGACTTGGCGACCGTGATCAGGTCGGGCTCGACGCCGTAGTGCTCGATCGCGAACAGCTTGCCGGTGCGCGCGAAGCCCGTCTGCACCTCGTCGGCGATCAGGCAGATCCCGTGCTCGTCGCAGATCGAGCGCAGACCCTCCATGAACTCCCGTCCGGCCGGCAGAAAGCCGCCTTCGCCCTGGACCGGCTCGACGATGATCGCCGCCACCTGCTCGGCCGCGACCTGCGTGACGAAGAGCTGCCGCAGCTCTGCGAGCGCGGTGCGGGCATCGGGGCCGCGGTAGTCCTGCGGGAACGGCGCCCGGTAGACCTCGGGCGCGAGCGGCCCCATCCCGGCCTTGTACGGGTGCGGGCGCGAGGTGAGCGTCATCGCCAGCAGCGTGCGGCCGTGGAAGGCGCCCTCGAACGCGATCACGGCCGGGCGCTTGGTGGAGAGCCGCGCGAACTTGACGGCGTTCTCGACCGCCTCCGTGCCGGCGTTGAAGAAGGCGGCCTTCGCGGGGCCGCTGAACGGCGCGCGCTCGAGCAGCCGCTCGGCGAGCTCGACGTAGGCCTCGTACGGGACGACGGTGAAGTCGGTGTGCGTGAAGCGCGCGAGCTGCTCGGTGGCCGCCTCGATCACGCGCGGGTGCGCGTGGCCGACGTTGAGGCAGCCGACGCCGCCGGTGAAGTCGATGAAGACGTTGCCGTCGACGTCGGTGAGCGTCGCGCCGCGACCTTCCTGCGCGACGATCGGCAGCACGATCGTCTTGGCGTTCGCGATCACGCGCTCCTTGCGCGCCAGGATCTCGGCCGAGCGGGGCCCGGGGATCGCGGTGCGGATGTCGATCGTCTTCGTCGTCGCCATGATGGGCCAGAGTAGCTCACCGAGCCGGTCAGGATGCATAGATGAATACTCTTCATGCAATGGAGGCGAGCGACCTCGATCCCGACCCGCTGCGGCAGTTCCAGCGTCTGGTTCGAGGAGGCGCGGCGACGCAGGGATCGAGGTGCCCGAGGCGATGGCGCTCGCGACGTCGACGCCCGACGGCAGGCCGTCCGTGCGGATGGTGCTGCTGAAAGGAGCGGACGAGCGGGGCTTCGCCTTCTTCACGAACCGGGAGAGCCGCAAGGGCGGCGAGCTGGCGGCGAACCCGCGCGCGGCCCTCCTCTTCCACTGGCGGCCACTCGGCCGCCAGGTGCGCGTCGAAGGCCGCGTCGAGCCGATCTCGGACGAGGAGTCGGAGGCCTACTTCGACACGCGGCCGCTTCCGAGCCGACTCGCCGCGTGGGCCTCGCCCCAGAGCCGGCCGCTCACCGATCGCGCCGAGCTCGAGCGCCTCTACGCCGAGGCCGCAGCCCGCTTCCCCGACGCAGCACGTGCCGCTGCCGCCGCACTGGGGCGGCTACCGCGTCGTCCCGGACGCGTACGAGTTCTGGCAGCACGGCGACGACCGGCTGCACGACCGGATCCGCTACGAGCGCGACGGCGACGTCTGGAAGCGGGAGCGGCTGGCGCCTTAGCTCTTGAAGAGAGCGCGGGCCGTCTCGTGCGCGGCCGTGTCGTGCGTCTGCCAGAGCCGCTCGACCAGGCTGCCGAGCACGTCGCGGATGCCGACCATCCCGAGCAGGTGCTACGTCACCCTCGACGACGGGGAGATGGCGGATCTTCTTCTCGCCCATCAGCCTGGCGGCATCGAGCACGGCGGCGTCGGCGTCGACGGTGAACGGCGATTGCGCGTCATCACGTCGCCGACCCGAACGGCGTCGAGGTCGGTGCCGTCGCCCGACAAGCGCGAGGACGATCGCGCTCCGTGAAGATGCCGACGAGCCTCCCGGCGTCGCAGACCGCGACCGCGCCGACCGCCCTCCTCGAGCATGCGCAGGACCGCCGAGCCGAACCGAGTCGTCAGTGTCGACCGTGACCACTCGCGTCCTCATGACGTCACCGATCGCCATTGCGGCGATCGTAACAAACGGTGCTAGGCGGGGGCGAGCGCGCCCGGCGTGTAGATCCCGAGCGGGTTCCAGAGCAGATACCCGCGCGCGCCCATCAGGCGCGCGGCCTCGATCTGCGCCCTCACGTCGGCGAGCCCGTAGGTGCGGCCGTAGGAGAAGTCCTGCAGCCACGGGATCAGCTCCGCCTTGCTCTTCTTCAGCTCGCGCCGGAAGTCGGAGAGCGACCACTCGACCGTCGGGCCGGGCGAGCGCGTTCGGATCCTCGAGCCCGTACTCGCCGGCGCCGTAGTGCGACGGGTAGACCATCGGGTAGACGGCGTCGACGTACTTCGAGATCCGCTTCGGGATCTGGCCGATGCCGAGATCGCGCGTCGCAGAGAGGCCGAAGACGTCGGTCGAGATGCGCACGCCGAGGGGCTTCAGCCGCTTCGCGGCGTAGTGGACGAACTCGGCGATCACCCAGCCGGGCGGCGTCGACGTCTTGTTCGGGTAGACGATCGACTCGACGTCGCCGTCGGTGGGGAAGCGGACGTAGTCGAACTGGATCTCGTCGAAGCCCGCCCGCGCCGCTACCTCGGCGAGCGAGACGTTGTAGTCCCAGACGCGCCTGTCGTACGGGTTCGTCCAGCCGAGGCCCGCGTGGTTGCGCCAGACGGAGCCGTCCGGGTTCTTGACCGCGAGCTCGGGACGGCCGGCCGAGAGCCGCGGGTCCTCGAAGACGACGACGCGGCCGATCAGGTAGACGCCCTTGGCGTGGATCGAGCCGCGGCGGCCTCGCGGGGCTTGTAGTACGGCTTGCGCGGCGCCGACCTCGCGCGCGAGCGGCACCGCCGAGGTGACGAAGCCGATCTCGCCGTTCTCGTCCTTGACGTCCAGCTCGATCGTGTTCAGCCCGTCGTCGACGAGCTCGAGGTACTCCTCGAGCTTCCCGTCGAGCGAGGCGAGCGCCATCGTCACGTGGATCCCGCGCACCTCGTCCGGGAGCTGCCTGGGCGTCTTCACGGGCACGGGCGGCTGCGCGGCCGGCTTCGCCGCAGCCGGCGACGCCTTCGCTGCCTGCGACCGCGGCGCCGTTGTCGCTGGATCACGAACCTGCGCCCCGGCCGCCAGGCTCGCGGTCACCGCGAGCAGGAAGCCGACGGCGACGGCGCGGCGGCGCCTGCGCCGTCGGCGCGCGTGCTCACGCCGCGCACGAAAGCGCTCGTTCGGCTCCATTTGCTCGAACAGCATCGACACGGGCGCGCGAACGGTATGTGGAAAACGTCTCTTTTGCAAGAGGACCGTACAATCGGCCGGTGGTCCTCTCCGACCGGACGATCAAGCGGTTGCTCGGCGAAGGCCGGATCGAGATCGATCCGTACGACGAGGCGCTCGTGCAGCCGTCGAGCGTCGACGTCCGCGTCGACCGCTTCTTCCGGGTCTTCCGGAACTCGCGCTACCCCTACATCGACGTCAAGCAGGAGCAGGAGGAGCTGACGGAGCTCGTCGAGATCGACGACGAGACGCCGTTCATCCTCCACCCGGGCGAGTTCGTGCTCGGCTCGACGCTCGAGCGGATCCGGCTGCCGGACGATCTCGTCGCCCGGCTCGAGGGGAAGAGCTCGCTGGGGCGGCTCGGGCTCCTGATCCACTCGACCGCCGGCTTCATCGACCCGGGCTGGGACGGGCACGTGACGCTCGAGCTCTCGAACGTCGCCAACCTCCCGATCACGATCTACTTCGGGATGAAGATCGGCCAGATCTCGTTCGTGCAGATGACGGAGGCCGCGGAGACGCCGTACGGCGCCGGCGCGCTCGGCTCCAAGTACCAGGGCCAGCAGGGGCCGACACCGAGCCGCTACTGGAAGAACTTCGAGTCATGAGAGTCCTCGTCACCGGCGGCGACCGGCTTCATCGGCCCGTACATCGTCCAGGCGGCTCGTCGACGCGGGCCACACGGTGCGTGTGCTCGAGCACGACGGCCGGGAGCAGCGCGGCGCTGCCGAGCCAGGAGGCGGTCCAGGGCGAGATGACCGATGCGGAGAGCCTGCGGCGGGCGGTCGAGGGCGCAGGACGTCGTCGTCCACCTCGTCGCGATCCTGACCGGCAAGCGCGAGGAGTTCGAGCGGGTGATGGAGCAGGGCACCCGCGATCTCGTCGCCGCCGCGAAGGACGCGGGCGTCAGCGGTTCGTGCTGATGTCGGCGCTGGGCACGGACGAGCGAGACGAAGGAGCTCGTCCCGTACTACCACGCCAAGTGGGAGATGGAGCAGACGGTGAAGGCCTCCGGCCTCGAGCACGTGATCTTCCGGCCGAGCTTCGTCTTCGGGCGCGGCGGCGGCGCGCTGCTAGCAGTTCTCGCGGATCGCGAAGCTCGCGCCGGTGACGCCGATCATCGGGCCCGGCACGCAGCGGATCCAGCCGATCTGGGTCGACGACGTCGCCGCCTACTTCGCCGCCGGCGTCGATCGAGCCCGAGGCGGCGAACCGCACGTTCGAGCTCGGCGGGCCGGACGCCGTCACCTGGAACGAGTTCTGGTCGCGGCTGAAGCAGGCGCTGGGCGCGCGGCGGCCGGCGCTCCACGTGCCGTTCGGGCTGATGCGCGCTGCAGGCGGCGGTGCTCGAGAAGCTGCCGAAGCCGCCCGTGACGCGCGACCAGCTGAAGATGCTCGAGGCCGGCGACAACGTCGTCACGAACTCGGACGCGGTCGACACCTTCGGCCTCCCGCTCGTCCCGCTCGACGAGCAGCTCCGCCGCGGCGACCGCGAAGGACGAGTAACCGTCCCGTTCGGCCATGTGCGGGTCCTGGCCCCGACGTGCGGACGGAACGGCCACGTCTGAGAACAGACGAAGGGCCGCTTTCGCGGCCCTTCAGTCTTCGGTACCAGCTTGTATTGGCAGAGACGCTTCCTGCCGAAGCGGCGCGATCATCGTGTCCGTCGCGGACACCTTCCGCGAGCCCCCTACGCTGGCTAGACGATTCCCCTTGCAGGTCCTAGGGGCACGTCCCTACCGGCTGGCACCTCCACTGCCCGTACTGGAAATCTCCACTGCCGGACCACCTCCTTTCCGCGGATATCGGAATGTAGCAGGCGCCCTTGACGACGGATACGTCAAACGTCGACGCGAACCCAGCCGTCCTCGATCCGGACCGGATAGCGTCGCAACCGGCTCGTAGGCCGGAAGCGTGAGCGCGGCGGCCGGTCGTGATGTCGAAGCGCGCGCCGTGGCGGGGACAGATCGCGATGCACTCGTCCTCCTCCCACTCGCCCTCGCAGAGCGGGCCGTCGTCGTGCGAGCAGCGGTCCTCGAGCGCGTAGAGCTTGCCGCCGCAGTTGTAGACGCCGATCGCGATCGGCCCCGACCAGACGATCTTGACGTGGCCCGGCGGCAGCTCCTCGACCGGGCAGACGTCGACCGTGACGGCCACTAGGAGATCGTCAGGTCGTCGCCGCTGCGTCCACTCGTCCGGCAGCGGCGTGCCCTTCGACTTGTGCAGCGCCACCTTGAGCGACGCCGAAGCCGAGGATCGCGCACTTGAGCCGCACCGGGCGTGAGCGGGATCCCGATCTCCTCGAGCAGCTCCTCCTTCGGCATCCGCGCGACCTCGTCCGCGTTCCGGCCGACGACGAGCTCGGTCAGCATCGACGTCGCCGCCTGCGAGATCGCGCAGCCGCGGCCCTCGAAGCCGACGTCGGCGATCGTGTCGCCGTCGAAGCGCACCGAGACGGTCACCTCGTCGCCGCACAGCGGGTTCTGCCCCTCGGCCACGCCCGTCGGGCGCGTCGAGCAGCCCGTGCCCGCGCGGGTTCTTGTAGTGGTCGAGGATGACCTCCCGGTACAGCTGATCGAACTCGGTCATCGCAGCAAGCACTTGCCTCGCGACGTGTGCAGCCCGGCGACGAGCCGGTCGATCTCCTCGGGGATGGTGTAGAGGTAGAAGCTCGCGCGGTTCGTCGCCGACGACGCCGAGCTTGCGCATGAGCGGCTGGCAGCAGTGGTGCCCGGCGCGGATCGCGACGCCGTCCCAGTCGAGGATCTGGGCGACGTCGTGCGGGTGGATCCCGTCGACATTGAACGAGACGATTCCGGCGCGGCGCTCGGCCGGCGGCCCGTAGGTGGTCGACCCAGGGCGAGCTCTGCGAGAGCGTCGAGCGCGTACGCGGTCGAGCTGGTGCTCGTGCTGCTCGATCGCGTCGAACCCGATCTCGTTCAGGTAGTCGATCGCGGCTCCGAAGCCGACCGCCTCGGCGATCGGCGCGGTGCCGGCCTCGAACTTGTGCGGCAGCTCGCCCCAGGTCGTCCCCTCGAGCGCCGACCGGCCGGATCATGTGGCCGCCGAGCAGTTGAACGGCGCCATCTGCTCGAGCAGCTCGGCGCCGGCCCCAGAGCGCTCCGACGCCGCTCGGGCCGCACATCTTGTGCGCCCGAGACCGCGAGGAAGTCGCAGCCGAGCGTCTGCACGTCGATGGCGCGGTGCGGTGCCGCCTGGGCGGCGTCGACGACCATGATCGCGCCGCGTTCGTGCGCCCACGCCGCAAGCTGCTCGACCGGATTGTTCGTCCCGAGCGAGTTGGAGGACAGCCCGGTCGCGACGACCTTGACGGCTTCGCTGCCGCGCGATCTCGTCGAGCAGGTCCAGCCGGAGCTCCCCGTTCTCGTCGAGCGGGAGCATGCCGGAACGACGCGCCGGTCCGGTTCGCGACGTACTGCCACGGGACGAAGTTCGAGTGGTGCTCGAGCTCGGTGACGAGGACGAGGTCGCCCGGGCCGAGGTTGTTCAGCCCCCAGGAGTACGCGACGAGGTTGATCGCCTCGGTCGCGTTCCGCGCGAAGATCACCTCGCGCGCGCTGGGCGCGTTCAGCAGCGCGCGCACCTTCTCGCGCGCGCCCTCGAGCTCCTCGGTCGCGCGCTCGGCGAGCCGGTAGACGCCCCGGTGGACGTTCGCGTACGAGTCTCGTAGAACTGCGTCATCGCGTCGAGCACCTGCCGCGGCTTCTGCGTCGAGGCCGCCGAGTCGAGGAACGCGACCTGCTTGCCGTCCTGGAGCTGCTCGAGGTAGGGGAAGTCGGCGCGGATGCGCTCGACGTCGAGCTTCTGCGTGGCGGTCACGGCCATGCCGCTCATGGTACGTCAGGGGCGTGGGTCTACTTTGCCGTTGCCGTGCGCGCGCTCTGCGATCTCCCGCTCGCGCTCGACGGCGGTCGCTGCTCCGGCGAGCAGCTCGGCGAGCAGATGCATGCGCTGCCGCTCGGAGGTGAGCTGCAGGAGCCTCTGCTTCAGCTCCGGCGCGAACTCGAACCGGCCCGCGAGCTCGAACGAGAGCTGCTCGGCGGTCAGCCGCGGCTCCTCGACCTCGGCTCCGGTCAGCTCGACGAGGCGGTGGAAGAGCTCGAGCGCGTGCTCGGAGTCCTCCGGATCGGCGACGTCGTTCTCGTCCTCGATCGGCTCGACGAGGCCGGTCTGGAAGGAGCGGCCCTCCGTCAGCTCGAGCAGGCGGAACCGCTCCCGGCCCTCGACGACGATGTTGAGCCGGCCGTCGTCGAAGCGGTCGAGCACCTCGGTGACGGCCGCGAGCGTGCCGATCTCGCGCAGGCCGTCGTCGTCGGCGTAGATGAGCCCGAACTCGCGCTCCTCGGCGAGGCACTCGCCGATCAGCTCCTGGTAGCGATCCTCGAAGATGTGCAGCGGGATCTGCTCGGACGGGAGCAGCACGATCCCGAGCGGGAAGAGGCCGAGCTCGCTCATGCGGGAAGCCTAGACGCGCTCGAACGCGGCGACGCCGGAAAAGCGGGCCGTTCCGCTCGGACGCGCGGACGAGGCCGTGCGACTCGACGGCACCCTCGAGCGCGGCCTGCGGATGGACGAAGACCCGGAAGCGGCGCCCGCGTAGCCGCAAGTAGAGGTTCACGACTCCGAGACTCGCCCGGGCCCACCAGACGCGAGCGGGGGAAGCTGAGCACGAGCGTCCGCCGCGCCAGCGACGCTGCAATTCCGGCGAGCGCGATCCCGTCGGGCGTGCAGCAGACGACCTTGTTCATGACCACGAGGTCGACCGGTGCGGCGGCCGCGGGATCGGCGACGAGGTCGGCCGTCCTGAACGAGATCCGCTCACCCACGCCCGCCTCGGCCGCCAGCTCGCGTACGAAAGGCTCGTAGTCCGGGAGAAGCTCGACGACCTCGGCCGACGCGGCGCCGGCCTTCAGCAGCTCGAGGGCGACCTGGCCGACGCCGCCGCCGATCTCGAGCACGCTCGCGCCGTCCACCCCTCGCGTGCCCGCCCGCCGCGCGAGCGAACGCGCCATCGGATCCGGCCCGCGACGCCGGTACTTCCGGGCGTCCTTGGCCGCCGTCTTCTCGCCGAAAAACTCCTCCTGGCCGTGGCGGGCGCAGCAGCCGGTCATTCCGGACGCCGCCCGAAGTGGCCGCGCGAGACCATCGAGAGCACCGTGACGCCGTCCTGATTGACCATCTCGCCGCGGATCCGGACCGTGCCGCGATCCGGGCGCCGCTCGGACGGGGTCGTCTCCAGCACCGTCAGCCGTCCGTGCAGCGTGTCACCGGGCCGGACGGGCGCGAGCCAGCGCAGCTCCTCGATCCCGGGCGAGCCCTGAGCCGACGCGGCGCCGAGCATCGAGTCGACGTAGAGCCGCATCCACATCGCGCCGGTGTGCCAGCCGCTCGCGATCAGCCCGCCGAAGACGGAGTCCGCGGCGGCCTCCGGATCGACGTGGAACGGCTGCGGGTCGAACTGCCGCGCGAACGCGACGATCTCGTCCTCCGTCACGGCAACGCTGCCGAGCTCCAGCACCTGGCCGGGCTCGAAGTCGTCGAAGGTCAGATCGGGCACCCCGGCAGCCTATGGCTATCGTGACCGGGCGATGAGCGACTACGTCTACACGATGTACCGGGCCGACAAGTTCTACGGCTCCGACCGCCAGGTGCTGGCGAACATCTCGCTGTCGTTCCTGCCGGGCGCGAAGATCGGCGTGCTCGGCCCGAACGGCGCCGGCAAGTCGACGCTGCTGCGGATCATGGCCGGGCTCGAGGAGCCGTCGAGCGGCGTCGCCGAGCTGGCGCCGGGCGCGACGGTCGGCATGCTCTCCCAGGAGCCGGAGCTCGATCCCGAGAAGAACGTGCGCGAGAACGTCGAGGACGGCGTGCGCGAGCTGCGCGACCTGCTCGACCGCTTCAACGCCGTCTCGGCCCGGTTCGCCGAGCCGGACGCGGACTTCGACGCGCTGCTCGCCGAGCAGTCCAAGGTGCAGGAGCTCGTCGACCGGCACGACGCCTGGTCGCTCGAGGCGACGCTCGACCGCGCGATGGACGCGCTCCGGCTCCCGGAGGGCGACCGCGACGTGACGACGCTCTCGGGCGGCGAGCGGCGCCGCGTCGCGCTCTGCCGGCTGCTGCTCTCCTCGCCGGACCTGCTCCTCCTCGACGAGCCGACGAACCATCTCGACGCCGAGTCGGTCGCGTGGCTCGAGCGCTTCCTCGAGCAGTACAAGGGCACCGTCGTCGCCGTCACCCATGACCGGTACTTCCTGGACAACGTCGCCGGCTGGATCCTCGAGCTCGACCGCGGCAAGGGGCTTCCGTTCGAGGGCAACTACTCGTCCTGGCTCGAGCAGAAGCAGGCGCGGCTCGCGGTCGAGGAGAAGACCGAGTCGGCGCGCCGCCGCACGCTCGCGCGCGAGCTCGAGTGGGTGCGGATGAGCCCGAAGGCGCGGCACGCGAAGGCGAAGGCGCGCGTCACCTCCTACGAGAAGCTGCTCGCCGACGAGCAGAACGTGAAGCTCGACAAGGTCGAGATCCACATCCCGGCCGGGCCGCGGCTCGGCGACGTCGTCGTCGACGCCGAGCACGTCGCGAAGGGGTTCGGCGACCGGCTGCTCGTCGAGGACATGACGTTCTCGCTCCCGCCCGGCGGCATCGTCGGCGTGATCGGCCCGAACGGAGCCGGCAAGACGACGCTCTTCCGGATGATCGCCGGCGAGGAGCAGCCCGACTCGGGCGCGCTCCGGATCGGGGAGACGGTCGAGCTCGCGTACGTCGACCAGGCGCGCGCCGACCTCGACCCGGAGAACACGGTCTGGAAGGAGATCTCCGGCAACCAGGACCTGATCGAGCTCGGCAAGCAAGGAAGTGAACTCGCGCCAGTACGTCTCCTGGTTCAACTTCCGGGGCTCCGACCAGCAGAAGCGGGTGACCGACCTCTCCGGCGGAGAGCGAAACCGCGTCCACCTCGCGAAGCTGCTCCGCAGCGGCGGCAACGTGCTCCTGCTCGACGAGCCGACCAACGACCTCGACGTCGACACGCTGCGCGCGCTCGAGGACGCGCTGCTCGACTTCGCCGGCTGCGCGGTCGTGATCAGCCATGATCGCTGGTTCCTCGACCGGATCGCGACGCACATCCTCGCCTTCGAGGGCGACAGCCAGGTGACGTGGTTCGAGGGCAGCTACGAGGAGTACGCGGCCTGGGTCAAGGAGACCCGCGGCGCCGAGGCGCTCGAGCCGCACCGGATCAAGTACAAGCCGCTCGTCCGTGCCTAAGCACCTCGACCCGACGCCGGCAGCACTACAACGTCACGCTCGGGATCCTGACGCTCGCAGGCACCGCGTTCTCGTTGCAGCAGACGATGGTCTTTCCGGCGCTTCCGACCTTCCAGGAGGAGTTCGGCTCGACCACGGCGTGGACGACCTGGGTCCTGACCGGTTTCCTCGTCTCCGGCGCGGTTCTGACGCCCATCCTCGGCAGGCTCGGCGACCAGTTCGGGAAGGAGCGGCTGCTGCTTGATCAGCCTCGGGCTCTTTCTCGCAGGCTGCCTGGCCGCGGCGTTCGCGTGGAACATCTGGTCGCTGATCGCGTTCCGCGTCGTCTCGGGCGCCGGCGGCGCACTCTTCCCGCTCAGCTTCGCGATCATCCGCGACGAGTTCCCGCCCGAGAAGGTCAAGGTCGGGATCGGCCTGCTCTCGGCCGTGTTCGGGGCATCGGCGGCGGCCTCGGGATCGTCCTCTCGGGCGTGATCGTGGACAACTTCTCGTGGCGCCTGCTCTTCTTGCTCGGCTCGATCCCCGTTGCGCTCTCGCTCGCTCTCGTGCACCGGTACGTGCCCGAGTCGCCGATTCGCTCTCCGTCGCGCGTCGACGTGCCCGGCGCCCTGCTGCTCTCCGGCGGCTTGCTCTCGCTGATGGTTGCGCTGACCGAGGGAGAGAACTGGGGCTGGGGCTCGCCGCGCGTGCTCGGTCTCGTCGCTCGTCGCTGCCGCGTGCTTCGTCCTCTGGGGGCTGGTCGAGCTGCGCTCGAGCTCGCCGATGGTCGACATGCGAATGCTCGCGCACCGGCCGGTCCTGCTGACGAACATCGCGACGCATGATCTCCGGCTTCGCGCTCTTCAGCTGCTTCGTGCTCATTCCCACCTTCGTCGAGACGCCTTCGGCGCGCGGCTACGGCTTCGGCGCGAGCGCGACGCAGGCCGGCTTGTTCCTGCTCCCGAGCTCCCTCGCAATGCTCTTCGCGGGACCGCTGGCCGGAGCGATCGGGCGCCGCGTCGGCTCGAAGTGGCCCCTCGCCGGCGGGATGCTGATCGTCAGCTTCGCGGCGTTGCTCTTCGCCACTTCCCACGACGAACCCTGGCACATACTCGTCGGCAGCGCGCTGCTCGGCATCGGCGTCGGCGGCGCGTTCGCGGCGATGGCGGGGCTGATCGCCGACAACGTGGACGCGCTCGAGATGGGCGTCGCGAGCGGGATGAACACCGTCGTCCGCATGATCGGCGCCGTGATCGGCGGCCAGGTCGCCGCCACGCTCCTGACCGCGCAGACGATCGGCCCGACCTCGATCCCGGCCGAATCGGCCTTCACGACGACGTTCGCGCTCAGCGCGGCGCTGCGCTCGTCGCCGCCGGGATCGCGCTCTCGATCGGCACGCAGCCGCTCCGCAGCCGGCCTCGAGCCGGCCCACGCCCGCTCGCGCTAACGTCCCGGGCGTGGACGCGGACGCCGTCGAGATCCGGGTGCTCGGCTGCCTGATCGAGAAGCAGCGCACGACACCCGACCAGTACCCGCTCTCGCTGAACGCGCTGCGGCTCGCGTGCAACCAGGCGACGAACCGCGATCCGGTCGTGGACTACGACGAGCGCGACGATCCGCGCGGCGATCGACAAGCTCTCGCGCCGAGGCTGGGTGCGGCTCGCGAGCGGCCCCGGAGGTCGAGTCGCCAAATACCGGCACCTCCTCGACGACGCGCTCGGCCGCGTCCCCTCCCAGATCGCCCTGCTCGGGGTGCTGATGCTGCGCGGCGAGCAGACGCCCGGCGAGCTGAAGAGCCGGGTCGAGCGGCTCTATCCGTACGGGTCGCTCGAGGATGTCCAGCGGGCGCTCGACGCGCTCGCCGAGCAAGAGCTCGTCGAGCGGCTGCCGCGCCGGCCGGGGCAGAGCCAGGACCGCTACGTCCAGCTGCTCGGCGGGGGCGCGACCAGCGGCGCCGAGCCCGAGCGTTCGACGATCGGCGAAAGTGTCCAGCAGACACAAAGTCCGCTCGAGGAGCGCGTCGCCCGGCTCGAGGAGCAGGTCGCGGAGCTGCAGCGTGCGCTAGAAGAACGCTGAACGCGGGTACACCCCGCTCGTGCCGCCGAATCCGATCGAGAACCTGCGCGACGCCGCCCGTCAGCTCGGCGACCAGCTCCGGCGGACGGCCGGTCCCGAGCTCGAGGACCTGCTCGGCCTCGGCCCGCGTGCCGAGCCACCGCGGCCACTGGCCGAGCTGCAGGCCGAGCTCGACGGCCTGGTCGGCCTGGAGACCGTCAAGGAGCAGGTGCACTCGCTCGTCGCGTTCCTGCAGGTGCAGGCGCGGCGGAAGGAGCACGAGCTGCCCGAGGTGGCGACGAGCCAGCACCTCGTCTTCCTCGGCAACCCGGGCACGGGCAAGACGACCGTCGCCCGGCTGCTCGCCGAGATGTACGGCGCTATGGGCCTGCTCGAGAAGGGTCACCTCGTCGAGGTCGACCGCGCGTCGCTCGTCGGCCAGTACGTCGGCCAGACCGCGATCAAGACCGATCGCGCGATCCGCCGCGCGCTCGACGGCGTCCTCTTCATCGACGAGGCGTACGCGCTCACGCCCGGGGGCGGCGACGGCCGGCTCGACTTCGGCGCCGAGGCAGTCGAGACGCTCCTCAAGCGGATGGAGGACTTCCGTCACCGGCTCGTGGTGATCGTGGCCGGTTATCCGCGCCTGATGCGCGGCTTCCTGGGCTCGAACCCGGGCCTGCGCTCCCGCTTCGCGCGCGAGCTGTCGTTCCCCGACTACTCGACCGCCGACCTGCTCGAGATCACCCGCCGGCTGGCGGCCGAGCACCAGTACGAGCTCGGTCCGGGCGCCGACGACGCTCTCGAGCGGATCTTCGGCGGCGCTGCCCGCGGCGAAGGCTTCGGCAACGCCCGCTACGCGCGCACGATCTTCGAGCAGGCGCTGAACCGGCAGGCACTCCGGCTGGCCCACGTCGAGGGGAGGGCGTTGGAGGAGCTCGACCGCGAGGAGGTGACGACGCTGGAGGCCGGACGATCTCGTCGAGGCCGCGCAGTCGCTCGGCGAGAACGCGGGGCTGCGCCCGAAGCGGCGACGCTGGCTCGGCTGATCCACGGTTGACTTGGCCGGCCGGGCGATGCTTTCATCGTCCCCAGCCTCTTCCCATCCCGGGACGCCTGCGGCGAGGCCGAGCGCTGTCGAACGACGGCGGAAGGAGGACTGCATGGCCCTCGGGCTCTCGAAGCTGCTCACCTCGACGGCCGCTGCGCTCGACCGGCGCTTCGGCTGGGACAAGCTGCCCCGCCCGCTCGGGGTGCTCACGCTCGTCGGGCTACGCACGCGCCTGCGGGAGAAGAACCTCTACGACACCGGCGCCGGCGGCGCCAAGGCCGCGCCGAGCGAGCGGCCCGCACAGCACCCGCACGTTCGACGGCAGCTACACCGATCTGGAGCAGCCGGCGATGGGCATGATCGGCGCCCGCTTCGGCCGCAACGTCCCGGTCGACGCGCACGTATCCGGAGTCGCTGCCGCAGCTGCTCGAGCCGAACCCGAGGCTCGTCAGCCGCGAGCTGCTCACACGCGACGAGTTCAAGCCGGCCACGATCGTCAACGTCCTCGCCGGAGCCTGGCTCCAGTTCGAGGTCCACGACTGGTTCAGCCACGGCAAGAACGTGCCCGAGGAGCCGTTCGAGCTCGAGCTGGCCGACGACGACCCCTGGACCGACCGGCCGATGCGGATCGAGCGCACGCGCAGCGATCCCGCGCCGGACGCGAAGGGCGGCCCACCGACCTACGTCACGGCCGACTCGCACTGGTGGGACGGGTCGCAGATCTACGGCAGCGAGCCCGCCCTCTCGGCCGCGCTGCGCTCGAACGAGGGCGGCAAGCTCCGCCTCGATCCCGACGGCCAGCTGCCGCGGGACCTCGAGGCAGCACGTCGACCTGACCGGCGTCGCCGGCAACTTCTGGCTCGGGCTGGCGCTGCTGCACACGCTGTTCACGCACGAGCACAACTCGATCTGCGACCGCCTGCGCTCGCAGTACCCGCGCTGGTCGGACGACGAGCTCTACGACCGGGCGCGCCTGATCAACGCGGCGCTGATGGCGAAGATCCACACCGTCGAGTGGACGCCGGCGATCATCGCCCACCCGACGACCAAGTACGCGATGCGCGCCAACTGGTACGGCATCCTCGGCAAGCGGCTGGGCAAGCGCAGCTCGAACGAGGTGCTCGGCGGGATTCCCGGCTCGCCCACCGACCACCACGGCGTTCCCTACTCGCTGACCGAGGAGTTCGTCGCCGTCTACCGGATGCACCCGCTGCTGCCCGACGACTTCACGTTCCGGTCGATCGAGACGGACGAGGTGCTGCAGGAGCGGACGTTCCGGGAGCTCGGCGCGCTCGACACGCGCGCCCGGCTGGACGAGGTCGGCTTCGTCAACTCGTTCTACTCGCTCGGGATCGCACACCCGGGCGCGATCACGCTGCACAACTACCCGCGCTTCCTGCAGGAGTTCCAGAGGCCCGACGGAACCGTCGTCGACCTGGCCGCGACCGACGTGCTGCGCATCCGCGAGCGGGGCGTGCCGCGCTACAACGAGTTCCGGCGGCTCTTCCACCTGAAGCCGGCGGCGACGTTCGAGGAGCTGACCGACAACCCCGAGTGGGCGAAGGAGCTCGAGCGGGTCTACGGGGACGTCGAGCGCGTCGACCTGATGGTCGGCCTCTACGCCGAGCCGCTGCCGAAGGGCTTCGGCTTCAGCGACACCGCGTTCCGGGTCTTCATCCTGATGGCGTCGCGGCGGCTGAAGAGCGACCGCTTCTTCACCCGCGACTACAACGCGGAGACGTACACCCAGGCCGGGCTCGACTGGATCGACGAGACGACGATGATCGACGTGCTGAAGCGGCACTACCCGCAGCTCGAGCCCGCGCTGCGCGGAGTCGACAACGCCTTCGCGCCGTGGACGCGCACGGGGGCCTCGGCCTAGCGGTGGGCGAGCTCGCTGCCTTCCTCGGGATCGCGATCCTCGTCATCGTCACGCCCGGCCAGGACACCGCGCTGACGATCCGGAACACCCTGCTCGGCGGCAGGGCTGCGGGGCGTGGCGACGGCGCCGGCATCGTGTCGGGCATGGCGTGCTGGACGCGTCGCGGCGAGCGCGGGCCTCGCGGCGTTGCTCGTCGCCTCGGAGCCGGTCTTCGTCGCGCTCAAGCTCGCCGGCGCCGCCTACCTCGTCTACCTCGGCCTCCAGGCGCTGCGCCATGCGATCCGTCCGGCTGCGACTGGCGGTGGACGCGCGCCGCCGGCCCGCCGCTCGCGCCTCAGCGCGCGTTCCGTCAGGGACTGCTGAGCAATCTCGGCAACCCCAAGATCGCCGTCTTCTTCACGAGCCTGCTGCCGCAGTTCGGGAGCTCCTTCTGGAGCCTGCTCGCGCTCGGGCTGCTGTTCTGCTCGCTCGGACTCGTCTGGCTGTCCGCGTACTCGCTCGCCGTCGCCCGCGCCGGCGACCTGCTGCGGCGACCGCGGATCCGGCGGTCGCTCGACGCGCTCACCGGGACGGTCCTCGTGGCGTTCGGGATCCGGCTCGCCGCAGACAGATGAGTTTCTCGGCAGTGCGACGGTCCTACGCGTGACAGCATCGGCTCACGACCGTGAGGAGGAGAGCATGGGACAGCCGGTCGTCCACTTCGAGATCATCGGCAAGGACGGAGAGGCGCTCTGGCGCTACTACTCGGAGCTGTTCGGGTGGGAGATCGCCACGGACAATCCGATGAACTACGGCATGGTGGCCCGGGAGGGAAACGTCAACTCCGACGGCGTCGGCATCGGCGGCGGGATCGGCGGCTACCCCGACTTCGAGAGCCGCGTCACCTTCTACGTCGAGGTGCCGGACGTCGAAGCGGCGCTCGCGAAGGCGGAGAGCCTCGGCGGCACCCGGATCATGGGCCCCGACACGATCATGGACCAGGTCGAGCTGGGCCAGTTCGCCGACCCCGAGGGCCACGTGATCGGCGTCGTCAAGCCGATTTCGTAGAAACTAGGCCTGCGGGATGCGGGCTTCGAGCGCCGCGCTGAGCGCTTCGCGCACCGGCTCGAGCTCGATCCGGTCGAGCACGTCCTGGAAGAAGCCGCGCACGATCAGGCGCTCGGCCTCGGCATGCGAGAGGCCGCGGGCCATCAGGTAGAAGAGCTGCTCGCGGTCGACCTGGCCGAGCGTCGCGCCGTGGGTGCAGCGAACGTCGTTGGCGAGGATCTCGAGGCCCGGGATCGAGTCGGCGTGCGCCTGCTTGGAGAGCAGCAGGTTGCGGTTCTCCTGGTAGGCGTTCGTCTTCTGAGCGTCCTCCTCGACGCGGATCATCCCGCGCCAGACCGCCGACGACTCGTCGCGGAGCGCACCCTTGAAGGCGAAGTCCGAGGTCGTGTTCGGCGCGATGTGCTCCTGGAAGGTGTCGTAGTCCAGGTGCTGCACGCCGTCGGCGAAGTAGGCGCCGGTGACGCGGGAGGTCGCTCCCTGGCCGGCGAGGTCGTTCTGAATCCGGATCTTCCCCTTCTTGGAGCCGAAGCCCGCCGCGACCCAGTCGAGCTCGGCGTCGCGCCCGATGCGCGCATGGTGGCTGCCGAAGTGCCAGGTCTCCTGCGAGACGTTCTGCACGGAGACGTACTCGACCTTGGCGCCGTCCTCGACGAAGATCTCGACGGCGGCGTTGAGGTAGCCGGAGAGCTCGGGCGTCGTCGAGGCGTACTCCTCGATCACGGAGACGCGGCTGCCCGGCTCGGCGACGATCAGCAGGCGCCAGAAGAGCGAGCCGCCCTCGACCGAGTTGACGATTCGGATCAGCAGCGGCTGCTCCAGCACGACGTCCTTGGGGACGTGCACGAGCAGGCCGTGCTTCCACTCGGCGGCGTTGTGCGCCGCGAACTTCTCGTCCGAGCCGACGAGCTCGCCGAGGCGCGGGTGCTCGGCCAGCGCTTCGAAGCGGATCCCGTCAGGAGCCCGGTCGATCTCCAGCCCGCCCTCGGAGACGCGGACGACGCCGGCGGCCTCCAGCTCGAGCAAGGCGGGCGCAGCAGCGATCTCGGCGGCGCCGTTCGCGGAGAAGGTCTCGGGGTCGAAGCCCTTCAGGTCGGTGAAGCGCCACGACTCGTCCTTGGTCGTCGGCAGCGGCAGCGCGCGGTAGCGCTCGAGCAGATCGGAGCGGCTCATCGGGCTACGGGGTCGAACCGTCGGAGTCGCTGTCCGGCCGCCTCGCGCGGCGTGTAGCGGTGGTGCAGCATCAGGGCGTTGCCGTCGGGATCCTCGAAGAACGCCATGTAGCAGACGCCCGTGTCGAAGGTCTCGCCGAGGAACTCGATGCCCTTCGCCTCGAGCTCGGCGCGGGCGGCGGGCATGTCCTCGACATGCAGCGCGAGGTGCGCGGTCTTCTGCGGCGCGAACTCCAGCCCGAACATGGTCGGCTCGTAGATCCCGAAGCACGTCTCGCCGACCCAGAACTCGCCGTCGCCGGTCTCGTCGGGCCGCAGCCCCAGCGTGTCGACGTAGAAGACCCGCGATCGCTTCCAGTCGGTGGACGGCACGGCGACGAAGTCGACGCCGGTCACCGGGCTAGCCAACCGAGCCCTCCATCTGCAGCTGGATCAGCCTGTTCATCTCGACGGCGTACTCGAGCGGGAGCTCCTTCGTGATCGGCTCGACGAAGCCCGACACGATCATCGCGCTCGCCTCGGACTCGGAGAGGCCGCGGCTCATCAGGTAGAAGAGCTGCTCCTCGCCGATCTTCGAGACGGTCGCCTCGTGGCCGAGGTCGACGTCGTTCTCGTCGACGCGGATGTACGGGTAGGTGTCGGAGCGCGACTCGTCGTCGAGGATGAGCGCGTCGCAGACGACCTTCGACTTCGCGCCGACAGCGCCCTTCGCCACCTCGAGCAGCCCGCGGTAGCCCGCGCGGCCGCCGTTCTTCGAGATCGACTTCGACGTGATCACCGACGTCGTCTTGGGCGCGACGTGGACGACCTTGCCGCCCGCGTCCTGGTGCTGGCCCTTGCCGGCGAACGCGATCGACAGCACCTCGCCGTGGGCGCGTGCGCCCATCAGCCAGATCGCCGGATACTTCATCGTCAGCTTCGAGCCGAGGTTCCCGTCGACCCACTCCATCGTCGCGTCCTCATAGGCCACGGCACGCTTGGTGACGAGGTTGAAGACGTTGTTCGACCAGTTCTGGATCGTCGTGTAGCGGCAGCGCCCGCGCGGCTTGACCACGATCTCGACGACCGCCGAATGGAGCGAGTCGGACGAGTAGATCGGTGCGGTGCAGCCCTCGACGTAGTGCACGTAGGCGTCCTCGTCGACGATGATCAGCGTGCGCTCGAACTGGCCCATGTTCTCCGCGTTGATGCGGAAGTAGGCCTGGAGCGGCAGCTCGATCTTGACGCCCGGCGGCACGTAGATGAAGGAGCCGCCCGACCAGACGGCCGAGTTCAGCGCCGCGAACTTGTTGTCGTTCTGCGGGATGATCGTCCCCATGTACTGCTTGACGATGTCCTCGTGGTCGCGAAGCGCCGAGTCCATGTCGAGGAAGATGACGCCCTTGTCCTCGAGGTCGGCCTGGAGCTTGTGGTAGACGACCTCGGACTCGTACTGGGCGCCGACGCCGGCGAGGTACTTCTTCTCCGCCTCCGGGATGCCGAGCTTGTCCCAGGTGTCGAGGATGTCGGCCGGCAGGTCCTCCCACTTCGAGGCCTGCTTCTCGGTCGGCTTGATGTAGTAGTAGATGTTCTCGAAGTCGATCTCGGCGACGTTGCCGCCCCAGGTGGGCAGCGGCCGGGCCAGGAAGTAGTCGAGCGACTTGTGCCGGAACTTGCGCATCCAGTCCGGCTCCTTCTTGTGCTCGGCGATCGCCTCGACGACCTCGTGCGAGAGGCCGCGGCCCGACTTGAAGAAGTAGTTCTCGGCCTCGTCCGAGTTGGAGAAGCCGTACTTGTACTCGCTCCGAATCCCCTTGACGACGTCGGTCTCGCTCGCGCTCATGCCGCCACCCCCTCTTCCTTCGGGATGAACGCATCGTAGCCCTCGGCCTCGAGCTTGTGCGCGAGCTCCTGGCCGCCGCTCGCGACGATCTTGCCGCCGACGAAGACGTGCACGTGGTCGGGCGTCACGTAGTTGAGGATCCGCTGGTAATGGGTGATCAGGAGCGCGCCCATGTCGGGGCCGACGAGCTCGTTGACGCCCTTGGCGACGATGCGCAGCGCGTCGATGTCGAGCCCGGAGTCGGTCTCGTCGAGGATCGCGATCTTCGGCTGCAGGAGCGCCATCTGGAGGATCTCGACGCGCTTCTTCTCGCCGCCCGAGAAGCCGTCGTTCAGGTAGCGCGAGGCGAGCTCGCGCGGGACCTTCAGCCGCTCCATCGCGGCGAGGATCTCGGTGCGGAACTCCTTGACCGGGATCGGATCGTCCTGGCCGGCCTTCGCCTTGCGGATCGCGTTGATCGCGCTCCGCAGGAAGCTCGTCACGGTCACGCCCGGAATCGCATGCGGGTACTGGAAGGCGAGGAAGAGACCCTTCTGCGCGCGCTCGTCGGCGCCGGCCTCGACGATGTTCTCGCCGTCGAGCAGGATCTCGCCCTCGGTGATCTCGTAGGCCGGGTGGCCCATCAGCGCATAGGCGAGCGTCGACTTGCCGGAGCCGTTCGGGCCCATGATCGCGTGCTTCTCGTTCAGGTCGACGGAGAGGTCGACACCCTTGACGATCTCGGTGCCGTCCTCGAGCGCGACGTGCAGGTTTTTGATCTCCAGAAATGCCAAGCTTGTGATCCCTCTTTCCCAGGATTAGAGCGGGCTTGCGCGCCGCTTCGTGATTCCATGGTAGCCGATCGCCCCCGCCAGGGCGGAAAGGGCCGGGACGGCTACCGAACGGTGGTAAGGTGGTCGCCATGCCCTTTGGAATCGGCGTCACCGAGCTCGTCATCCTCCTCGTTGCCCTGCTCATCATCTTCGGGCCGAAGCGCCTGCCCGAGATGGGCCGCTCGCTCGGCAAGGGGATGCGCGAGTTCAAGGACTCGATCTCCGGCAAGGACGACGACGAGCCCGTGCACCACCGCCTGGCCACGGAGCTCCCGCCCGCCGACGAGCAGTCCGGATCGCGCAGCAGAGCAGCGCGAGCGCGACTCCGTCTCCTAGCTCCCCCGGCAATCGCTTTGACGCCATGGCCCTGAAGCGTCTGCCGCGGCGCCTCCAGCACGGGGAGGAAGCGACTCTCGTCGAGCACCTGGGCGAGCTGCGCTCGCGCATCCTGATCTCGCTGCTCGCGATCGTCCCCGCGTTCATCGTCGCGTTCGTCTTCCGCGACACGCTGATCGACGTGCTGACGCGGCCGCTGCCGGACGACAAGAAGCTGATCACCTTCGGCGTCACCGAGCCCTTCACCACCGTGATGAAGGTGTGCCTCGCGACCGCAGTCGCCGTGACGCTGCCGATCCTGCTCTACCAGCTCTGGTCGTTCCTGGCGCCGGCAATCGAGGAGGGCAAGCAGCGAACGGTTGCGGTCTTCACGCTGTTCGCCACGATCCTGTTCGCGGCCGGGGTCACGTTCTCGTACTTCATCGTGCTGCCCCGAGCGCTCGGCTTCCTGACCAACTTCGGCGAGGAGTTCTTCCAGGTCGAGGTCCGGGCGAGCTACTACTTCTCGTTCGTCACGCTGACGCTGATCGCGAGCGGGCTCGCCTTCCAGATGCCGATCTTCATTCTGGGGCTCGTGCGCCTGCGCATCCTCAGCGCCGACAGGCTCCGGCGCAACCGGCGCGTCGGCTTCGCCTTGATGGTCGTCTTCGCGGTCCTGCTGCCGACCGTCGACCCGGTCTCGCTGCTACTCGAGGTGGCGCCGCTGATCATCCTCTTCGAGCTTTCGATCCAGCTCGCCACCGTGATGGAGAAACGCTGGGACATCGCCGACGAGAAGTCGCGGTGGAGCGAGGCGTGAGGATCCTCTCCGCCGACTGGGTGCTCCCGGTCGAGGGCGAGCCGATCGAGAACGGCGCCATCGCGATCGAGGACGGCCGGATCGCCGCGGTCGGAACGGCCGCCGAGCTCGGCGAGGGCGAGCGGTACCCGGAGGCTGTGATCCTTCCTGGCTTCGTCAACACGCACACCCACCTCGAATACGCGGTCTACGCCGGCTTCGGCGACGGCCTCTCGTTCGGCCCCTGGATCTCCACGCACGTCGAGCGCAAGCGCCGGCTGGAACGTGCGGACATGGAGGCGATCGCGCGGCTCGGCGCAGCCGAGTGCCTCCGCTCGGGCATCACGACGGTCGGCGACCTCGCGTTCTCGGGCGCCAGCGCACCCGCCTGCGCCGACCTCGGGCTGCGAGCGATCGTCTACCTCGAGGTGTTCGGCACCGACGCGGCCGATGCGCTCCGGCAGTTCGAGGAGAAACGCGAGTACGTCGCCTCCGCGCTGTCGGAGCAGGTCGCGCTCGGCGTGTCGCCGCACGCGCCGTACACGTGCTCGACCGAGGTCTACGCGGCCTGCGCGTCGCTCGGCCTGCCGGTCGCGACTCACCTGAACGAGAGCGGCGACGAGCTCGACTGGCTCCTACGCGGCGAAGGTCCGTGGCAGCCGTTCAGCGAGCTGCTCGTCGAGCCTGACGGCCAGAGCGGCATCCGGCGTCTCGCCGCCGCCGGGCTGCTCGACGAGCGCATGGTCGCCGCGCATTGCGTGAAGGTCGACGACGAGGAGATCGACCTCCTCTCAGCCACGGCGTCGCGGTCGCGCACTGTCCGCGCTCGAACGCGCTGCTCGGCTGTGGGATCGCGCCGCTCCAGGCGCTCCGGACCGCCGGACTGCGTGTCGGCATCGGCACCGACGGCGTCTCGTCGGTGCCGTCACACGACTTCTTCGAGGAGCTGCGGACGGTGATCGCGCTCGCGCGAGCGCGCGACGAGCGTGCCGACGCGATCTCCGCCTCCGACGCTCTGGAGCTCGCGACCCTCGGCGGGGCGCGGGCCCTCGGCCTCGAGCGCGAGATCGGATCGCTCATCCCCGGCAAGCGCGCGGATGTCGCGATCGTCTCCCTTTCCGGCTCGCCGTATCTACCATGGGAGGATCCGGCCGCGGCTGTCGTCTACGGCGGCGCTCCGGAGCGAGTCCTGGCTACCCTCGTCGACGGCGAGGCACGGTACGAGAGAGGAGGTTTCGAGTGGCACGAGCTGATCGACGCGGCGTCAAGGGCTCGCGGGCGCATGCTGCTTCCCGCACGCACCGGCGCGACAGCGATCTCGTAGCGATCGAGGACACGATGTTCTTCACGCGGCTGCGACGCCACGCGAAGTGGATGTTCGTCTTCCTCGCACTCGTCTTCGGTGTCGGGTTCGTCGGGTTCGGGATCGGCGCGAACCAGAACGCCAGCATCGGCGACCTCCTCCGCGGCGGCGGCGGCACCACCAACGGCAACGTCTCGGTCTCCGACGCGCGCGAGCAGGTGCGAGAAGAGCCCGAAGAGCGCGGAGGCGCAGCGCAACCTCGCGACCGCGCTGCAGCAGGACGGCCAGACAGACGAGGCGATCGTCGTCCTGAACCGCTACCTCGAGCTCAGGCCCAAGGACACGGAGGCGCTGCAGGAGCTCGCCGGGCTCCACCTCGGCCGCGCGACCGCGCTCGCCCGCGAAGCGCAGGAGGCCCAGGTGCGCGCGAGCTATCTCACCTTCGGCTCGACCTTCAGCACACCGCTCGACCTCGGCGATGGGGTGACGCTCGGGCCCGACCCGATCGACTCGGCGGTCTCGACGCTGTCGAACGAGGCGGTGACCAAGGCGTACACGGCCGCCCAGACGTCGTACAAGAAGGCGGAGGAGACGTACGACCGGCTCGCCGCGGCTGCCCCGAGGGACCCGAACGTCCAGCTCGAGCTGGCCCAGGCTGCACAGCAGGGCGGCGACATCGCCGAAGGCGATCACCGCGTACGAGAAGTTCCTGAAGCTCGCTCCCGACGACCCCACCGCGCCGATCGTCAAGCAGCAGATCGCGCAGCTGAAGGCGGCGCAGGACCCAGATCACCGTCGGGTTAGACTCACCCGCGACCGGGAAGACACCGCACATTCTGTCGGCGAGACCGGGGGCATACCAGATGAACTTCGACGTGAAGACCGAAAAGCTGAGCGACGAGCAGTACGTCATCTCCCTCGCGGGCGAGGTCGATCTCTACACGGCACCGGAGTTCAAGCAGCGGCTGCTCGAGGTGATCGACCAGGGCGGCCGGGACGTGATCGTCGACCTGAGCGACACGACCTTCATCGACTCGACGACGCTCGGCGTGCTCGTCGGCGGGGTGAAGCGCCTGCGGACGAACGAAGGTCAGCTCTCACTGGTGTGCAGCGACCGGAACATCACCAAGATCTTCGAGATCACAGGGCTCGACCGCGTCTTCACGATTCACCCGACGCGCGAAGCCGCTGTGGGCGCGGAATCCCCAGCCACGGGGTCTGCGGCCTAGGGTGACGCTGCGCGGGCTGGCCGACGGTGCTTGCGCGGCCCTGATCGCGGCACTGGTCACAAGTCTGGCCGCGACCGGCTGCGGCACCACCGGCCTCGCCGAGGCCGGCGCCGGCGACACGACGCGCGGCAAGGAGCTCTTCAAGCAGAAGTGCGGCCAGTGCCACACGCTGGCCGACGCGGGCACGGCCGGCGTGATCGGGCCGGACCTGGACGATGCCTTTCGCCAGTCGCGCGCGGACGGGCTCGGCGAGCGGACGATCCAGGCGGTCGTCCGGGGCCAGATCTCATATGCGGTCGAGGAGCCCCCGACGGGCTTGCCGGGCATGCCGAGGGACCTCGTCACCGGCGACGACGCCGATTCGGTCGCGGCCTACGTCGCCTCGGTGGCGGCGCTCCCCGTTCGCGCAGAGCCGGGAGCGGCCGGCGGTGGCAGCAGCGCGGCGGCGCAGTGGACGGCAAGGCGATCTTCGCCGAGGCGGGCTGCGGCGGCTGCCACACGCTGGAAGCCGCCGATGCGAGCGGAACCGTCGGCCCCAACCTCGACGACGCGAAGCCGTCGAAGGAGCTCGTGATCGACCGCGTCACGAACGGCAAGGGCGCGATGCCTTCGTTCAAGGACTCCTATTCGCCGGAGCAGATCGCAGCAGTCGCCGACTTCGTCGTGTCGAGCACGAAGTAGGCCGACTCAGGGTTACGGCGCGTTCGCCTCGAGGTCGACGACGACGTGCGTGATCGGGACGGCGAAGCGCTCGCGGGCTGCGCCGACGACGTTGCGTTCGAGCCAGTGCGAGCGGCCTTCGGGGTGCGTCGAGATGACGATCTCGTCCGCGCCGAAGGTGCGCAGCGCGTCCTCCATCGCCTGCAGCGGGTCGCCGTCACCCACCTCGCCCTCCGCCTCGATGTCGTCGCGCCTGAGCTGCGCGAGGCTGGCATCGAGGCGCTGCTGGGCGGCGGCGCGCGCGCCGTCCTCGTCGGACGCCCAGGTCCGCAGCTGCGAGTTGAGCGCGGGACAGACGACGAGCAGGTGGGTCTGCACTCCCTCCGCCTTGCGCCGGAGGATCGCCAGCAACTCGTCGCCACCGACGGTCTCGTTCGCGATCACGAGGATCCGACGCTCGTCCTCGCCGCTGAGCCGCGACACTTCCGTCCGCTGCACCGGCTCGTCCGAGCGCGACCGCAGCCACAGCCACGCGGCCGCAGCGGTGAGAGCGACGAACACCACCACACCGAGCCACGTCGCAATCGCCGCCGCCGCGACGATCAGCGCGAAATAGCCCACCGTCAGCAAGAGGAAGCGGTAGGCCTCGGCTTCGCTGCGGAACGGGTTTCGCGCCATCGGCGCGTCCTCAGAGAAGGTAGATCGTCGCGTACACCACAATCCACATTACGTCGACGAAGTGCCAGTAGATTCCCGGAATCTCGACCCCGTGGTGATGCTCCGGCGTGAAGTGCCCGCGGAAGGCCCGGATCGTCGCGACGCTGAGCAGGCAGAGCCCGATGAAGACATGCGCTCCGTGCAGTCCCGTGAGGCCGAAGAAGATCGTCCCGAACGCGCCGTCGGACGGGTTGAAGCCGATCCGAGCGTACTCGAGCATCTGGGTGAGCAGGAACGCGAGCCCCATCAGCAGCGTCAGCACGAGCCCCGCCTTCAACCCAGTCCGGTTACCCCGCTTGATCGACTGGAGGGCCCAGTGCATCGTGAAGCTCGACGTCACGAGCACGATCGTGTTGACCCCTGCGACGAAGACGGGCAGGTGGAACGGCGGTAGCGGCCACTCCTGGGCGTCCGGGTTGACCACCCGAACGAAGAAGTAGGCCGTGAAGAAGGCGCCGAAGAGCATCGCCTCCGAGGCGATGAAGAGGAACATGCCGAGCACGGTGGCGTCGATCCGCGAGCTCTTGTTCGCGATCGGCGGGCCGTGGTGCGTGTCGGCGTGCGCGCTCAAGCTTCGACCTCCTCCCGCACGGCCGGCTCGACGACGACGTGCTCGACAGGCACGTTCGTCTCGCTGCGCAGCCGCTCGACCACGTCACGCTTGAGCCACGAGGACCCGCGCTGCTCCGGGAACGTGGAGACGAGGATCGCGTCGATTCGCTCGTCGTGGACGGCGTTCATCGCTGCGGTGAACGGATCCGGGTGCGCGACCTGCCCGTGCGCATCGATCCCCTCCGACCGGAGCTTGGTCAACGCTTGCCGGAGCCGCTGCTCCGCCTCCGGATGCTCGCCGTTGTCCGGGTCGCTCTGCGGGCAGATGATCAGGAAAGTGCTGCGCTCGCTGCCGCGCGCCTTCTCGCGGATGCGGTCGAGCAGCGGCTCGCCGAGCACGGTCTCGTTCGCGAGCACGAGCACGTTCTCCGCGCCGGTGCGGTCGGCCACCTCGGAGACCACGTGCTCGACGGGTCGCTCGCCCGCTACCTTGCGGATCTCGTCGAGCAGGTTGCGCCGGCGCCAGCCGGACTTCGACTCCGGATGCGTGGAGACGATCAACTCGTCCGGCTCCTCCATCGCGATCGCGTCCTTCACCGCGGTCAGCGGATCGTGATCGACGACGTGCCCCGTGGCGTGGATCCCCGCGTCGCGGAAGCGCTCGAGCGTCCGGTCGAGCCGCCGGCCGGCGGAGGCGCGGCGGGTGTTGTCGTAGACGACGTAGCCCTCGCGTGGCTCGTTCACCGGCGCGATCACGACCACGAGCGCGTCGCCGCCCTCGTCGCGCCGCCGCACGGCGTCCAGCAGCTCGTCGCCTGTCAGCGTCTCGTTCGCGACCACGAGGATCTTGCGCTGCGCGTCGCTCAATGCACGACCTCCTCCTCGTGGACCGTCGCGGCTCCCCCGCGCAGCACGGCATGCTTCGCGCCGGGCACGCCGTACTCGTACGGGCCGCCGACCACCTGCGGGATCTCGTCGAAGTTGAAGACGGGCGGCGGCGAGGTCACCTGCCACTCGAGGGTCATTGCGCGCCAGGGGTTCGACGGCGCGATCGGGCCGCGGTGCCAGCTGACGATCATGTTGTAGAAGAAGACGATCGTGGAGGCGCCGAGCAGGAACGAGAACATCGAGATGACGAGGTTCCAGTCTCCGAATTGCTCCGAGTAGTCGGCGACGCGTCGCGGCATCCCCTGCAGCCCCACCCAGTGCATCGGGAAGAAGGTGCCGTTGAAGCCGATGAACGTGAGCCAGAAGTGCGTCTTGCCGAGCTTCTCCGAATACATCCGGCCGGTCATCTTCGGGAACCAGTAGTAGATCCCGGCGAAGATCGTGAAGACGGATCCGCCGAAGAGCACGTAGTGGATGTGGGCGACGATGAAGTAGGTGTCCGACGCGGCGATGTCGATCGGCACCGAGGCGAGGAAGATCCCCGACAGCCCGCCGAGCACGAACATGGAGATGAAGCCGAGCGCGAACAGCATCGGCGTCCGGAAGTGGAGCCTCCCCTCCCACATCGTCGCCAGCCAGGAGAAGATCTTGATCCCGGTCGGCACCGCGATGATCATCGACGTCACCATCATCGGGACGCGCAGCCACGGCGCCAGGCCGGCCACGAACATGTGGTGGGCCCAGACGGAGAAGCCGAGCACGAGGATCCCCATCAGCGAGAGCGCCATCAGCCGGTAGCCGAAGATCGGCTTGCGCGAGAAGACGGCCATCACCTCCGAGATGATCCCGAAGCCGGGCAGCATCATGATGTAGACGGCGGGATGGGAGTAGAACCAGAAGATGTGCTGGTAGCCGAGGACGTAGCCGCCCTCCTCGACGTTGAAGAAGTTCGTGTGCATCACCCGGTCGAACATGACGAAGAACTGCGAGCCGGCGATGAACGGCGTCGCGATCACGACCAGCAGTGACGTGGTGAAGTTCGCCCACACGAGCAGCGGCATCCGCCAGAACGTCATCCCAGGCGCCCGCATCGTGATGATCGTGACCAGGAAGTTGAGCGCGGTCATGATCGACGAGGCGCCCGCCCACTGGACGCCCATGTTGAAGAACACCTGTCCGATCGGCTGGTCGACGGCAAGCGGCGCGTAGCTCGTCCAGCCCGTTGCGAAGGCGCCGCCGGGGGCGAGGAAGGCGCAGAGGAACATGATTCCCGCGATCGGGAGCAGCCAGTAGGAAAGCGCGTTCAGGCGCGGGAAGGCCATGTCCGGAGCGCCGAGCATGAGCGGCACGGCGAAGTTCGCCAGGCCCGCGAACGCCGGGATGATGAAGAGGAAGATCATCAGGGCCGCGTGCTCCGACACGAGCCCGTTGAAGGTCTGCGTGTCGACGAACTGCATGTCCGGCTTCGCGAGCTCGGCGCGGAAGATCATCGCCATGCAGGCCGCCGACGGTGAAGAAGAAGAACGTCGTCACGAGGTACTGGACGCCGATCACCTTGTGGTCGGTGTTGACCTTGAAGTAGTCGCGCCAGCTGTACGCGCCGTGGCTCGCGTGGTCGTCGACGCGCGTCGGACGGCCCGAGATGTAGTAGAGCCAGTAGTCGAAGGCGCCGATGCCGGCGAGGAAGCCGATCGGCGCGGTGGTGAGGGAGGCGACGACCGTGATCACGGTCCAGTCCGCCGTCGGCTCGTAGTGGCCGAGCCAGCGGAAGAAGAGGACGAGGCCGGCGCCGATCGCCCAGAAGAGCGGCACCATCCAGGCCGCGCGCAGGAAGCCGGGGCCGGTCAAGCGCTTGAGCCCGCGCCGGGGCGGGGCTGAAGCGTGCTGCGGCTCGTGCGCCGCATGAGCTACGTCGGTCACTCGCTTCCCTTCTGTCCGTCGACCAGATACTGCACGAGCGCATCGAGCTGCTCGTCGGAGAGCGTCTTGCCGAAGGTGTTCGGCATCACATCACCCTGATACCCCGGAGCGAGAACGGCATTCGGATCCTCGATCGACTCGCGCAGGAACTCGTCCAGTGGGCGCCCGCCGGAATCGACGTTGTCCAGGCCCGGCCCGACCTGCGCGTCGGTGCCCGCGGGCGAGAAGGCGTGACAGCCACCGCAGCCGGCAGACGTGAAGATCGCCTCACCCGAGGTCGCGTCGGCGGGGCCGCCTGCGGCCTCGTCGGCCAGATATTTCTCGTACGCCGCCTGCTCGACGACCCGCACGGGCGCGCGCATGGTCGCGTGGCCCAGCCCGCAGAGCTCCGTGCAGACGATCCGATAGGCGCCCTTCTTCGTCGGCGTGATCACAAGCGTGGTCTCGATTCCCGGGACGGCGTCGGACTTCTGGCCGAACTCGGGCACCCAGAACGCGTGGATCACGTCGAGTGAGTGCAGCGTCAGCTTCACGGCCCTGTCGACCGGCAGCACGAGCTCGCCGGACACGACCTTGTCGTCGCCCGGGTACTCGAACTTCCACGCGAACTGCTGCGCGGTCACCGAGATGCGAAGCGGGTTCGGGCCCGCGTCGTCGTTCTTCGCCAGCACGATCGCGCTCACGATCGAGATCGCGGTCACGAGCACGGCCGGGATCGCCGTCCAGACGATCTCGAGGCCCGTGTGCCCGTGGATCGGCGGCCCGTCGGACTCGTCCTCGGGCTGCACGCGGAAGTTGAGCACCGAGTAGACGATCGCGGCCGCGACGACCGCGAACACGGCGATGCAGATGACGGTGGTGAACCAGAACGTGAACTCGATCCGGTCCATCTCCTCGGAGGCGGAGGTGGGAAGCCACGGAACGAGGACAGCGACCAGCGACGCGGCGATTCCCGCGAGGACGGCGTAGATCGTGATGCGGACGATGGAGCCCCTGCGCACCGCGGCGAGCCTACCGCAACCCGCACCCGAAACGACGCTTCAAACGTTTGGTACGCGACCCCGAAAATCGGGGAACAACAAGAAGGAACCCCTGCCTACCAAGGAGGATGGAAAATGGGTCTTGGAGTGAGCATCTTTCTGATCGCCGTCGGGGCGATCCTGACCTGGGCCGTGAACGCCACGGTCTCCGGTCTCGAGCTGCAGACGATCGGCGTCATCCTGATGGTCGTGGGCGCCCTCGGTCTCGTGCTCTCGATGATCTTCTGGTCGTCGTGGGGTGGCTTCGCCGGCGAACGGCGCAGGACCACCTACGTCGAGGACGGCCCGCGCGCGTAGTACCGCACGGTCTGAAGCCTTCGTGGCGAACCAGAGGCGGCCCCAGGGCCGCCTCTCGTCATTCTCCTGGCAATGCGAGCGGTAGGTCGAACGAGAACGTCGAGCCGCGCCCGCGCTCCGACTCGACGCGGATCCGCCCACCCATGCGGCGCACGATCTCGCGGCAGATGTAGAGGCCGAGGCCGGTGCCGCCGACGCCGCGCGAGAGGTTCGGATCGAGGCGGTAGAACTTCTCGAAGATCCGCTCGTGCTCCGCCGCCGGGATCCCGAGCCCGCGGTCGCGGACGGCGAGGCGCACGCGCCCCTCACCCGGCTCCAGCTCGAGCTCGACCCGGCCGCCCTCGGGCGAGTACTTGACCGCGTTCTCGACCAGGTTGACGAGCACCTGGCGGAGCCCGTCCGGGTCCGCGGCCACCTGCACATCCTGTGCCGGGGCAGTCAGCACGAGCTCGATGCCGGCCGGCAGGTGGGTCTCGGCCGCGGCCAGGACGGCACGTGCGATCTCGGTCGCGTCGGCCGGGCCGAGGTCGAAGGCCGCCGCGCCGGAGTCGAGGCGGCTCGCCAGCAGGATGTCGTTGACGATCCGGGCGAGCCGTTCCGACTCGCCGGCGATCACCGCCAGCATCCCCTCGTGCTGCTCGGCGCCGAGCACGACGTCGTCGCGCCTGAGCGTCATCGCAGCGCCGTAGATCGCCGCCAGCGGGGTGCGGAGCTCGTGCGAGACAGTGGAGACGAAGTCGCTCCTCAGCTGCTCGACCGCTCGCTCCTCGGTCAGATCGCGGAACGCATAAACGGTGCCTTGGGTGAACTCTGCCGCCGTCAGCGAGAGCCAGAGCTCCCCGTCGGGACCATCGACGGGAAACGTCTGCGGCCGCTCGCCGGCGAGGTCGAGCGGCCAACCCGCGAGCGCTTCGGCAACGGCCGCCCCGGCGACCGCGCTCTCCGCCAGCCCGGTGATGCGCGACGCGGCGGGATTCCAGAGGCGGACGACGCCGTCGCGCCCGACGAGAAAGACCCCGTCGCCGACGAACTCGAGCGCCTGCGCGGCCTGTGCGCGCGACTCGACCGCCCGGAACAGCTGCGCGCTGTCGATCGCGACCGCCGCCCGTCGCGCGAGCTCCTGCGCGAGGTCGAGGTCGTGCTCGTCGAAGCGCTCGGACTGACGGGAGCCGAGTGTCAGGACCCCGAGCGACTGGCCGCGGGCGGCGATCGGCAGCAACATCAGCGAGCGAGTGCCGAGCGCGTCGATCGTCGCGGGGTCGGTCCCGAGACGGTCGAGCTCGTCCAGGTACTCCGCAGTGATCGTCGAGAACAGCACCGGCTCGCGGGTGTCGAACACCCTGGCGAGCATGCCGGTGCCGGCACCCTCGAGCGGAAAAGAGGCCGGGAGCGACTCGAGCAGCGGCTGGAGCCGCGGGTCGTTGTTCACGCAGGCAATCCGCTCGAGCCGGTCGGCGGAGACCACGTAGACGTTGCACGAATCAGCCAGCCGCGGCACCGCGACCTGTGCGATCCGGGCCGCGATCTCGTCGCGGTCGAGCGAGGTCGAGAACAGCTCGCCGGCCTCGGCGAGAAGCCGCAACCGGTCGTCGGCGCGCTTCCGATCGGTGATCTCCATGATCAAGCCGCCGACGCCGATCGTCTCGTCGTCGGCGGTGCGGACCGGGTAGTAGCTCGAGAGCCAGTGGCGCTGCTCGCCGATGTGAAGTGCTGCGTCGTCGGTGGATTCGGTGTGCACGACCGGCTCGCCCGACTCGAGCACCTGCCGGTAGAGCGGTTCGAGCGCCGGGGCAAGGGTCGGGATCACCTCGCCGAGGGTCTTGCCGATGTGCTCCTGCGGCGAGAGCCTGTTCAGGGCGGCGAGCGCGTCGTTCACGCGGACGAAGCGGAGGTCGCGATCCCAGAAGCCGATCCCGACCGGGGCGGAGCGAAGCATGGTGTCGAGCTGGGCGTAGGACTCCTGGGCGGACTGGAAGAGGAGTGCGTTGTCGATCGCGAGCGCGGCGCGCCTGGCGATCTCGTGCGCGAGCTCGAGGTCGGCGGCGCCGAACCTGCGGCCCGACTCACCCGTCCCGAGGGAGATCGTGCCGAGCAGGCGCCCGCGTGCCTCGAGCGGGACGACGATGTACGAAACCGCGCCGAGGGCCTGGTAGAGCGCGAGGTGCTCCTCGTCGACCGCGGCGCGGGCCAGCGCGGCGTCGCGGGCGTCCTCGACGAGGTACGGCTCGCGGCTCCTCAGGACCTGGCTCACCGGGTGGGCCTCGTTCGCCTCGGGCGGGTAACGGCGCCTGAGCTCGCGCAGCAGCTCCGCGCGCTCGTGGCTCGCGGTGCGAGATCACCACCTGCCGCAAGGTGGCGTCCTCGTCGAGCGCATCGACGATGCAGTAGTCGGCGATCCGCGGGACGAGCAGCCCAGCCAGATCGGCCAGCGTCGCCTCGTAGTCCAGCGACGAGGAGAGCAGCGTGCCCGCCTCGGCGAGAAAGTGGAGCCGAGCTTCGGCGTCGCGCTCCTCGGTGATGTCTCGGAAGACGTTGATCACGAGCTGGACGCGGCCGTCGGACGTCAGAATCGGCGTCGAGCGGACGACCGACCAGCGCTCGTCACCGCTCGGGCGTAAGCGGTAGCAGAGCACGGCCTCCTCGGGCGAGCGGCTGACGAAAGCGAGCCGGTTGGGCAGTTCGTCGACCTGGACCGGCCGGCGGTCTTCGCCGACGATCTCGAAGCGCTCGACGAGCTCAGATCCGGCGAGGGCGAGCATCTCCTCAGCCGACTCGAGGCCGCACAGCCGAGCAGCGGCGTCATTCGCATACACGATCCGGCCGTCGGGGCCCTGCGCCGTGACCCCGTCCCCGACGTGGCGGAGGATCGAGGCGAGCTCGACCGGGGAGGCGACGATCTCGCCCGTGCGCACGCGGTCGACCGCGGCCTGCTCGCCGTCTGTCGGTTCGTTCGGAGTCACGGGACGCGAACTCAAGAGTCGTCTCCAGGTCGGCACTGTGTTTTACAAGTTTGCACTGACACGAAGAGACGTGTGTTCTGACGCAGCTTCCCCGCCGCGATCGCCGCCGCAGTTGTCGCATGTATCCCGCGAAATTGCCCGAGCGTGCGCTTTATGCTTGCCAGAGCGGGCGGAGCCTGTGCACTATGAAGTCGACACTTCGATCGAGGCGATCTGCGGCCCGTCTCCGGCGAGGAGCACCATGGGCTTGACGAGACGCCTGTTCAGGGTGACGGCACAGGAGCCGGAGTGGGTCGAGGATTGGGTCGGCTTCGAGTCTCGTCGAGCGCGTCGAGGTGATCGAAGCGCAGGTCGAGCTGCTCGATGCCGAACGCGACCGGCTCGAGACAAAGCTCGCCGAACGCGTCAAGGTGATCGACGCGCAGGTCGAGCTGCTCGATGCCGAACGCGACTGGCTCGAGACCAAGCTCGCCGAACGCGTCGAGGTGATCGAAGCGCAGGTCGAGCTGCTCGATGCCGAACGCGGCCGGCTCGAGACCAAGCTCGCCGAACGCGTCAAGGCGATCGACGCGCAGGTCGAGCTGCTGGATGCCGAGCGCACCCGGCTGGAGACCGAGTCCTCCGTTGGGCAGAGCCGGTCGCCGCGCACCGTCCAGCTGCAGCAGGAGAGGGAAGCGGCGCCGATCGCCTCGGGGAAAGCGGTGCCGATCGACTGGGGGAGACGTGCGCTCCTCGCCGGTTTCCTCCTCGTCCTGATCGGAGCGCTCGTCTCCGTCGCGTGGCTGCTCCTAGCGTAGGTAGCGAGCCAAAAAGAGGAACGAGCCCCGAATCCGTCCCACGCAGCTTCAGGGGTCTTAGCGCGGTCGGAAATCCGCTCCCGCGGATTTCCGACCCTGCGCCATAAGCATGGGCCGTGCAGGGATCGAACCTGCGACCTTGGGATTAAGAGTCCGACCCCGGCTGCTACGGGCGGGGGCACTTAACCACGAAACGGGTCAACCATGCGTCCTGACCGAGTCCGCCGTAGCACGTCGCAACACGCTGCCAAGGCGCGGCCGTACGCGCACCCGTACGCGCAGGCCCTATGTGACGCGTACCACGCGTACGCGGAACTGCCGCCGGACGTAGTCATGGTGCCACCGATCCCGGTGTGGCAAGCAGCCAGACCGGCTCGAATCCCGGCACGTGATCCACCCTCTCGCCCTTGCCCTTGGTGTCGGGCATCAGAGGCCTTCCCGCCACCGCCTCCACTGTCCAGCCCAGCGCCAAGAATCTGTCGCTGTGGGCACCATTGCCCCTGAATAGGACTGGCAGATCTCCAATGCCCATCCATTTCCGCTGGCCCATTTCGGCAGCAATGTCGATCAGCCCGTCCACTGGCAAGCCAGCCTCCAGCAGGAACGGGATGGTGCTACCCGGAACGAAGACTCGCACTCCGAACGCCTCATGCAACTCCCAAACTCTGTAACCGGTGATGTCCATTAGGCCTCTTCCATCTTCCATGTGAGCGAATTTCCGGGTCTCCAGGGTCGGCGACCGTGATGAGGAAGACGGGGAGGTTCCACTCGCCACCAGATCAGGCCGAGCGTCGATCTGCTCCTCCGGTATGGAGACCGACAGATCTCGGTCCGCGTACGTCCTGAAGATCGAATGGCCGTTCGCGTCCACCTCGTCAATCTCGACGATTGCGCCCGATTCGTCTCTGTAAACGATCGCACGAACACCGCCCGCTGGTGTCGGCCCCTCGACAACCTCCTCCGACCCGCCCGGTTCGCGGTCGTTAGACACCGAACACGCCTGCCATCATCTCCGCCTCCCGCTTACGCTCCTTCGACTCCCAATGCCCGTATGTGTCCGTCGTGACTTTGAGAGAGGAGTGCCCGAGATGCTTCGACAGCCAGGTGATCAGGCGGCTGTTCTAGAGCGCCCGCTTCGCGTAGGTGTGCCGGAGCGAGTGGAACGTCCGCTTGGTTCCGGTCGGGCCGACCCGTTCGATGTCCGCGGCGACCATCGCGGGATATAGCTCGAAGCCGAAGGATCGAAGTCGGACACAGAATGCGCCCGTGAGGCCGAGCGAACACGAGCGCCGATTCAATGGGGCTTCCCGCTGAGACGTACCACGCTTCGAGCGTCTCGACGACGTCCTCCGACAGATGAACCTCGCGCTTCTCGTGGTTCTTCGGTGTGCTGAGGTGCCCGTCGGTGATCGAGTGGCGGACTGCTCGGAGGAATGCTTCCTGAGCGCGAATGGAAGTGGCATCTGCCGATGCGGCGCAGTGTTCCTCGGCCCGCCTCGGCAGGCGTACTGCGGCGAAGCGTGTCGGAGGGCGGCTGATCTCGAGCGGAGGCGCCGTAGGCGTCGGCGCCTGCCACCAGCACCTCGAGTCTGCGCCAAATGCGAGAAAGGGTTCGCGTCCGCTCGGCGGCACGCGGTCTACTGCTCGGGCGCATGCCGCGTGGCCGCTCACCGTGCGCGCGTTGCTCATGGAGTGGTGAAGGAGGAAATCGGTTGAGCCTGGCACCCCGCTCGGTCGGCGAATTGCTCCCTCAGGCCTTCGAGCGGCTTACGCTCGATGATGTGCGCGAGGTTGTCACGGCAGGCAACGAGCGCGAGACGATCTTCATGGAGTGGAAATCCGAGTTGACGCCCGACGCTGTCGCGAAGGCCGCGGCGGCGTTCGCGAACACCCATGGCGGCTTGTTGTTGGGCGGTGTCGACGACGGAGGAGAGATCGTCGGGTTCGAACCACGGTCAGGCGAGATCGAGCTGTGGGTGAAGGACGTCCTTCGTTCGCGTGTGCTCCCCCGGCCACCTTTCCGAGCACGCCTGATCCCACTACCGAACGAGACGAGCCGAGCGATCCTCCTCATGCTTGTCGAGGAGTCCAGCACGACACCGCACCTCTTGACACGCACCGGGGCGATCTACGTGCGCAGTCCGGGGTCGAGCGAGCCGGTACCGATCGGTGACCAGGCTCTCCTGCTCGATCTCACTCGGCGTGGTCGGGAGGCGCGCGAGAACGCGACACGTCGCGCTCGGCAGGCGCTCGAACAGCACTTCGAGCAGCAGGCGCTGTACACCCTCGGACTCGCACCCACCGGCATCGGCTCCGATGTCATCGATGACCTCTACGTCGGCCGGCAACCGATCGAGCAGCTCGACAACGCCGTCCGCATTCACGATCTCACCAATGAGCCGAATGCACGCGAGTCAACCGAGTTCACGTGGTCTCAACATCGCTTGCAGCTGGCTCGTTACGTCGACCGTTCCTTCACGGCGCAACCGGAGGCGCTGCTGGACGGCCTCGTCGTTCACTCCGACGGCGCATTGCAGATTCAGCGCTGCCTGCTTCCACCGATGCGCGGCGGGGAGATCGAGCCTCGCGGCCCCGAGCCGCTCTACCTTGACACCGGGCTCACATCAGTCATCGGGTGGCTCCAGGTCGCGCTGGAGCGCGGGCGACAGCTCATCCTGTCTCTCGGCGGCCACGGCGATCTCCGCGTCGCAGTTCGGATTCAGACGAGCGGCAGGTACGTGTTCTACGCCGAGGGCCGCGCCGAGGTGGCAAAGCGCGACTTCGGTATCGAGATGTGGGTACCGCTCGACGTCGAGTCGGATCACGCCTCCGCGCCTACCGAGCACGTGCGGGACGCAATGCTCCGCGACCTCGGTGTCTGGCTTGGGCCGCGTGCGCCATTCTCGTGAGCCGGCAGTGTCGCCTTAGCGGTACGTACGTGATCTCGACGCACGGGACGTCGCCCGCCGTGGGAGACGGTGAAGCGTTCACGCCTCTCAGGAGGAGCGGCGCTCGGGCAGTGCTAGCCGAGGGACTCTCTACCGTCCAATGAGGTCGCGACGCTCTGGAGGGAGGGCGCATCATGTGGGTAGTAAGCTCTGCCACGGGGATGGCCGAATCACAGCTCGACCAGACGGACACGATTCTGCTTCTGCTCGGAGCTGAAACGGCTGATCCGCACCAACGGTTCCGGTGCGACGGGATCACTCGGCTTGAGAAGTTGCTCTTCCTTCTCGAACAGGAGACCGCGTTCGTGAAGGAGGTGGCCGAACTCTTCACTTTCGAGCCGTACCATTACGGACCAGTATTCCCCCGACGTCTACAGCGCGGTCGACTTCCTCAAGGCAATGCGCCTCGTTGAGGAGCAGCAGATCGACGTCGGCTCGGGGCTCGACGTGGGCGAAGAGGCGGAAGCGCTCGACGCGAGAGACATGAACCAGGACGGCCCGTACATCGAGCGACAGCTAAGGCTCACTGATGACGGAAAGGCCGTCGCCCAAGTGCTCTGGACCCGTGTCAGCCCGAAGGCAAGAAAGCGCTCACCGAGGTGAAGGACCGGTTTGGGTCGATGCCGCTCCGCCAGCTCCTGCGCTACGTGTATAGCCGCTATCCGGAGTTCGCCGAGAAGAGCCGCATCAAGCACAGTCTCTGATGACGGCGTGGCCGGTGATCGCCATTGTCGTCGCGGCCGAGCTTGCGGTCTTCTTCGGCGCGACTGTGAGGTCGTTCACAGCGCAGGCGCGGATCGATCGCGAGCGCGACGGTGACATCCGCGCCGCTATCGCCGGCTACGAAGCCGGGCTCGTGATACCGCACTCGCGGAACTCGTCGGCGAGGTGGTTGAAGTGCGACGGGAAGACGAAAGCATCGCCGAGGCGCTCAACGCGCGAAGGGCACCGCCACGAAATTCAAGCGGCTGTGGGGGCGTCAATCCAAAGCCAAGAGCGAAGGAGCGGGCGTGTCACGTCACCTGGGCTGCGGGCTCTGCTTGCGGCGCCAGATCGCTGGGCCGTGGCGTCTACAACATCGTCACGGGGGTTACAACTTCCGGACACGGCGTTATCGTCGCGGCGGTTATCTTCGCGATCGGTGCGCGGCGCTCTGATCCTCGGGATCTCGCGGCGCTCGGCGACGTCGCGCTCACGCGGGTGATAGAGAGGGGAAGGATGCCGCGTAGACAAGTTCGCCAGAGGCGCGCTCTTGCTTCCCGTCTCGGGCCGCACTCCGCATCGGCTGGGCACGCAGATGTCACGCGCGTGCGTCGAGATCCTGGTACCAGAAGCGCCTCGACCTCGGCCTGGTTTCCGGCGACGGGCTAGTTGTCGTCGAGCTGAAGGTCGCAGACTGGCGACGCGCATCGAGCGCCGTACGGAACCGATGGATCGCGCACTCGTCATGGGTAGCGCTCTGCATCAGAACATCTCCAGCACGACTTACGACGTCGCGCGCGAGGCGGGGGTCGGCATCCTCGTTGTCACGTCGCACGGCTTACCGTGGATCAGGCCGCGGTTCGCCAGACGATGGCTCGCCAACGAGACGAGATCCTCACGCGAGGGACGCGCTTGAGGGATCTGCTCGGCCAGGCACAAGGGGTTCACGTGCGGCATTCGCTTAGCTACACCATGCCGATCAGGCGCTTCTTCGCGACCAGACGATCGACCACTGCTGGGACGGCCTGGTCTTCCTGGCACGCTCGCTACTACTATCGGAGGCACGGCGGCTTCGTCTCACACTCCAGAAGCGTACTCCTCGACCGCGCACGCCGCTCCTCCAGACGATCGAGATCCGGCGACGGCCGAAGGCCTCGCACTTGAAGCTGGCGGAGATCCACGACCCGTGGTTGTCGAAGCTTGCCGGAATTGAGATCCTCGTGAGCACTGGGAGGATGGCCGGTGGCCGGAGGTGTGCGCGCGTCCTGAGTTCAGACCACGTACGCGACGAGCGCAACGGCGAAGGTGGACAAGTACAACAAGCTGCTTGAACTCGCGGGTCGAGAGGCACTGAATCCGAGCAGCTGCCCTGTGTGGCTCATCCGCCGTACTGGGCGTCGGAGGCGTCCAAGACCCATGGTGGGCTCTCACGAGACGAGCGATGAGATAGCCTCGCTGAGCGCCCGGCCTCGTCCTACCATCGTTACGTGCGCTCGGACTCCGACCTCGGTCAGTTCGCCAGCCTGATTCACGACATCCAGACGGGTGCGACCAGGTGTACTGCTGGGCGAGTGACTGGAACGAGGCGGACGCCACCGAAGAGGACATAGAAGGATGGGTCGGCGCGATCGCGGCGGCGAGGAACGAGGTGTGGAGGTACATAACCTCTATGGCGGCTACCTGAGCGTTCTCCTGACTGCACGTGGCCTTGCAGGAGTCAATCACGGCATCGGCTACAGCGAGGAGCGAGACTCCAACCGGCTCGCTCAACTGGCGCTCCCGACCGCTACTACGTCCCGGCGCTAAGAGAGTTCCTCACCGTGCCGAACGCGCAGCCGGTCATCGACCATCTACCCGCCGAGTGGGCATGCGAATGCCCGGTGTCAGCACGTGGCCGACGAGAACGGACGCCGCAAGTTGGCCGTTTGAACACAGAGCAGCTCAAGCGCCACTTCCTAATCGCTCGACACCGGGAATTCATCCGCGTGCCGACGCGTTCGACGCCGAGCTAGCCGATCTCGAAGCCGTCGGACGGTGGGTCGTGGCGAACGCGCGAAGCGGATTCCTCCCGGCCGGCACGGCGAAAGGCTGCTTGTCTGGGCCCAGGCCGTGGGACCGTCGGACCGTGAGGACCAGGGCCGCTGAAGTTCACCCGATCTCGCGGTCGACGACTTGGTCGACGCATACGCTGACTATGCGACTGAGCACGACGAGGTTGAACGCGTGCGCTCCTTCGAATGCTCGCACCCGCTCCCTTGCCTGACGGTGTGAGGCGCGACGAACCCAACCGTTGCAGCGTGACGGCGCTGAAGATCGCGGCGCGGTTTGAATTGACACCGGCGCGCGGTTACGCGCTGTTCGGCGTCCGCGAAGCCTCAAGAACCTACGTGCCCGGCCAATCTGGATTGGGCACTGGTGGGCTATCGCGAGCGACGGCAGTGTTATCGATGCGTCCTGGGGCGAGCCGGGTTTGGCGTACGTTGGTGAACGGATCACCTTGAGAAAGGAGCCGAGCGATCGGGGCGGGTTCGACCTGAGCGCCTACACGCTCGACGGTGCGCTCATCACTGACCTGGGCGTCTACGTCTATGCGCCGCAATCTGTCGCGGAGGAGTTGGAGCGAAAGCGCGTCGCGTAACCCCGTACGTGTCCGTACACGCGTAGGAGCGTGGAGGGGGGAAGGGAAAGAGAGGGGTCCACATGGGCCGTGCAGGGATCGAACCTGCGACCTTGGGATTAAGAGTCCCCTGCTCTACCAGCTGAGCTAACGGCCCGCGGCGCGGAAGTGTAGCCGCTCGCGGACCGTCGCCCAGCGTCGCCACATCCGTCTCTAGCGGTCTCGGTCGTAGTAGCCGCCGAGCCGGCCGCGGTACTCCTCGTCCGCAAAGCCGCGCTCCTCGTCGTACTCCGGCGCGCTCTTGATCTCGTCCTTCGTGCGCAAGACGAAGACCGTTTCGCTCTCGGGGTCGATCCGGTCGATCAACCCCGCCGGAAGCAGCACCTTCTTGCCGAAGATCCACGGGCCGGTGTCGACCACGAGGTAGCTGCCGCCGACCTCGTACGTCGCTTCGTCGACCTTGCCGATACCGCCGTCCGTGGCCTCGACCGAATAGCCGGTGACGTCGATGTCACCGAGCGGCTCCTCCGTGCGGAACGTCCAGATGTCCGCAATAGCGGCGTTCGCGCCGCCGGGCGCGGCCTCGCGACCGAGCTGGTCGTTGTCCCTGTCCATTCGTGACCCCCTTCGATTTGGATTGTCCGCCCGCACCACCCGTACCCGAAGCCGCGCGGAGTAATCCCCACCCCTCTGTACGATTCCGCGCCGATGACCGACGTTGCCATTGTCGGAGCCGGCTACGTCGGCGTCCCGCTCGCCCAGGTGTTCGCAGAGGCGGGCCGCAGCGTGCTCCTCGTCGAGCGTGACGCCGACCGCGTGGCGCAGCTGAACCGCGGCGAGAGCTACATCGAGGACGTGCCTTCGGAGGCGCTGAAGCTCCTCGTGGACGGTCAGCTGTTGCGCGCGACGACCGATTACGACGAGCTGCGCGACGCCGACGCGATCCTGATCGCGCTGCCGACGCCGCTCTCGAAGCAGCGCGAGCCGGACCTCTCGATCGTGAACGCAGCCACCGAGGAGATCGCGAAGCGGCTGCGCAAAGGACACCTCGTCGTGCTCGAGTCGACGACGTATCCCGGCACCACCAGGGAGGAGCTGCTGCCGAGGCTGGAGGCGTCGGGGCTCAAGGTGGGCGAGGACTTCAACCTCGCGTTCTCGCCGGAGCGGGTCGACCCCGGCAACGAGGACTGGACGACGAAGAACGTGCCCAAGGTCGTCGGCGGGATCACCGAGGCATGCACGGACCGGGCGGCGGAGCTGTACGGCTCGGCTGTCGACACCGTGCACCGCGTCACCTCGCCCGAGTCCGCGGAGCTGACGAAGCTGCTCGAGAACATCTTCCGCTCGGTCAACATCGCGCTCGTCAACGAGCTGGCGCAGCTCTGCGAGCGGATGAAGATCGACTTCTGGGAGGTGATCGAGGCCGCCGCAACGAAGCCGTTCGGCTTCATGAGCTTCAAGCCGGGCCCGGGCCTCGGCGGCCATTGCATCCCGATCGACCCCTTCTACCTGACCTGGAAGGCGCGGGAGTACAACTTCTACACGGAGTTCATCGAGCTCGCGGGCAAGGTGAACGAGAACATGCCGTACTACTGCCGCTCGCTGATCTCGCAGGCGCTGAACCACGGCAAGCAACGCTCGCTCAAGGGCTCGCAGGTGCTCGTACTCGGAGTCGCGTACAAGCCGGGGATCAGCGACGTGCGCGAGAGCCCGGCGCTGAAGCTGATCGAGCTGCTCCAGGCAGCCGGGGCCGAGATCTCCTACCACGACCCGCACGTGCCCGAGCTTCCAAGCTTCGGCCTCTCGTCGGTTCCGCTCGAGCCGGAGCGCTTCGACTGCATCGCGATCGTCACCAACCACGCGGAGGTCGACCACGAGGCGCTCGTCGACGGTGACGCCGTGATCGTCGACTTCCGCAACGCGACCGGCGAGAAGGGCCGCCTCAGCGACAAGGTCTGGAAGCTGTGAGCACGCAGGATCGGCCTGGCAGGGCTGGGCTACTGGGGCCCGAACCTGGCGCGGAACTTCGACATCCTCGCCGACCTCGCGTGGCTCTGCGACCTCGACGACACGCAGCGCGCAGCCTTCTCCGGCAGGTATCCGCAGACCCGGGCGACGGCCGACTTCGCGGAGATGCTGGCCGACCCCGAGCTCGACGCGGTCGTGATCGCGACCCCGGTGCCAACCCACTACGCGCTCGCCAAGCAGGCGCTCGAGGCCGGCAAGCACGTCCTCGTCGAGAAGCCGCCGGCGATGAAGGGCGCCCGAGATGGACGAGCTCGTCACGCTCGCCGCCGAGCGCGACCTCGTCCTGATGCCGGGTCACCTGCTGCTCTACCACCCGGGCGTCCGCAAGCTGAAGGAGCTCGTCGACTCGGGTGCGCTAGGCGACGTGCTCTGCGTCTACACGAACCGGCAGAACCTCGGGATCGTGCGCGCGAACGAGAACGCCCTCTGGTCGCTCGGCGTCCACGACCTCTCGGTGATTCTCTGGCTGATCGGCGAGGACCCGGTCGAGGCCGTCGCGCACGGCCGCGACTTCCTCAACAACGGTGTCGAGGACGTCGTCTTCTGCTACCTCCGCTTCCCCTCCGGGAAGATCGCCCACATGCACCTGTCGTGGCTCGACCCGCACAAGATGCGGAAGATGACCGTCGTCGGCAACGAGAAGATGGTCGTCTTCGACGACATGGAGCTGGAGCGGAAGGTGACCGTGTACGAGAAGGGGCCGTGGAAGCAGTCCGAGGCATACGGCGAGTGGCAGACACGCTCCGGCGACATCCACATTCCGAAGATCGACACGTCGGAGCCGCTCCGGCTCGAATGCCAGGCCTTCCTCGAGCTGATCGCAGGCGAGGGCGACCGCCGCACCGTGGCGCAGGACGGCGCGATGGTCGTGCGGGCGCTCGACCGGCTGACGGAATCGCTCCGTGGCTGAGATCCATCCCAGCGCGACGGTCTACGAGGGCACCGTCCTCGGCGAGGGAGTCAAGGTGCTCGAGGGCGCGGTCGTCGGCAAGCAGCCGACGCTGTCGCCGCGCTCGACCGCGAAGCGCGAGCCGCTGGCGCCGGCCGTGATCGGCGACGGCACGATCGTCTCCACCGGCGCGATCGTCTTCGCGGGCGCGCAGATCGGCGCCCGCGTCATCCTCGGCGACCAGTCGTGTGTCCGCGAGCGCGTCGAGATCGGCGACGACGTCGTCCTCGGCCGCGGCTCCTACGTCGAGAACGACACGACGATCGGTGCGATGACGAAGATCCAGGCCGAGGCGTACATCACGGCCTACTCGACGCTCGAGGAGCACGTCTTCATCGCTCCGTGCGTCGTGACGACGAACGACAACTGGATGGGCCGGACCGAAAAGCGCTTCGGGAACGTCAAGGGCCCGACGGTCCGCCGCGGCGCCCGAATCGGCGGCGGCGCGATCCTCTGCCCCGGGATCGAGATCGGCGAAGAGGCCTTCGTCGGCGCCGGCGCAGTCGTGACGAAGGACGTCCCGCCGCGAACGGTCGTCGTCGGGAACCCCGCGCGCGTCCTGCGCGAGGTCCCCGACGAGGAGCTGCTCGAGAACCAGTAGCCGGCGGATCTCGCCGCGACTCCAGTCCGGGGACATGTCGTAGGCGCCGCGCGTGACCTGCTTCGTGCCGCCACCGGCCGGAGTGACGGAGAAGAGCCGCCTCTGGCCCTTGGCGATCCGCTCGCTCACGAAGACGATTCGCTTCCCGTCCGGCGACCAGTCGGAATCGCATCGATCGCCGGGTGGTCGGTCACCCGGACGACGCCGCTCCCGTCGGCATTCATGACGTAGATCTCGAGATTGCCGTCGCGCATCGAGTCGAACGCGATCCGCTTCCCGCCGGGCGACCAGGACGGGTTCTCGTCGAATCCGGTGCTCGTGGTCAGCCGAATCGGGTTCTGCCCGTCGGCGTCCATCACATAGACCTCGCGGTCTCCGTCACGCTCGCTGGTGAACGCGATCCGCTTTCCGTCCGGTGACCAGGCCGGATCGCCGTCGAACGCAGGCGAGACGGTCAGCCGCCGCTCGCTGCTGCCGTCGGGATTGATCGCGTAGACGTCGGCCTCGCCGTTCCGCTCGCTCTCGAACGCGATCCTGATTCGTACGCGACCAGGCCGGATCGCCGTCGAAGCGGTTCGAAAACGTGAGCTCGCGGACGCTGCCGCCGCTCGCCGTCATGATGAAGAGATCGGAGTCCTGGTACGACCTCCGGTTGCGGTGCCGGTTCGACTCGAAGGCGATCCGCTTGCCGTCCGCGGACCAGGTCGGATTGGAGTCGCTCGCGGAGCTCCGCGTCAGGCGCAGGACTCCGGTGCCGTCGGCCTTGGCGACGAAGATCTCGTTGTTCCTCGACAAGCGTGAGTGGTAGACGATCTTCGCGGCGGGCGCGAGCGAGCGCTCGGACGCCGACGTCGCAGAGCCGGTGAAAGCGACGAGCGTGATCGCGGCCACACCTGCGAGCAGCGTCACGCGGAGGATCGAGGAAGACATGCCGTACCTCCTGGGTAGAGGCACCGGACGCTATGCCCGTCGTGTGAGCGATCCGTGATCGGCGAGCGAGTGGCCGGTGAAGGTTTCCTCAGATCTCTGTGAGGGCCGGTCAGCTGCCGTAGCTCAGGCCTTGACGATCACGAGCTTGTAGCGACCCGCTCCGCGCGCGCCGAGCTTCACCTGGACGTAGTAGGTGCCGGCCTTCGGCGCGCGGTAGGAGAGGTACTCGCGAGGGCCGGGGCGAGCCGACTGGCGCGCGACGCGCCCGATCGAGGCGAGATCGTCGACGTGCTTCGTGCCCGGGCTCCAGAGGATCAGGTTCGTGTCGTGGCCGGCGGGCCCGCGGACACTGATGTAGACCGGCTGGCGGCGGCGCAAGCCGGATCGCATAGACGTCGTTCTGGTCGTCCCAGAAGTCGAGCGTCGCCTCGAGCCGGTTCGTCTGACCCCACAGGTGAGCGGCCTGGGCGCCCGCGTCGTCATTCGGCTCGAGCCGGTCGCGCGCCGGGATCTGGCCCGAGAGCTGGCGCAGCGCCGCGGTGACGTCGAGACGGCCCCAGCCGGTGAGCGCGTCGCGCTGGAGTGGGCAGATTCGGCATCCGGTCGCAGCGCTGACGTCGCGCGCCGTCCGCGTCAGCAAGGCGGTGACCTGCTCGGGCCGCAGGGTCGGGCGGACGGCGAGCAGCACGGCAGCGGCGGCACTCACCTGCGGCGCGGCGAACGACGTTCCCTCGCCTTTCCGGAAGTCCGCGAACTCCTCGTTGGCACAGGTCGAGTAGCCCTGGTCCACGCACTCCTTCGCGCCCGCAGTGAGTTCGAGCGGAAACGTCGAAACGATCGCCTGACCCGGCGCGGTGATGTCGTTGTAGATCTTGTCGCGGTTGGAAAAAGCCGGAACGGAGCCGTCGCGGGCGAGAGCGCTGACCCCGAGCACGTGCGGGAGCGCGGCCGGATAGTTGGCGAACGGCCAAGGCGTAGGAGGCACCTTTTCGCTGTTGCCGACTGCGGCAACAACCACGACACCCTTGCCGTGCGCCCACCCGATCGCCTCCGCCTCGAGCTGCGAGAACGCGTCCCGGTCGGGGTCGCGGGGATCGCGGAAGCCGCCGAGGCTCATGTTGATCACCTGGGCGCCGTTCTCGACCGCCCAGTGGATCGCCCTGACCTCGGCCTCGACGTCGATCAGGTCGTCGCCGTTCACGACCTTGGCGACGAGAAGCTCGGCAGACGGCGCCATGCCCGCGATCCCGACCGCGTTGTCGACCCCCGCCGCGATCAAGCCGGCGACGAAGGTGCCGTGGCCCTCTGCGTCCACCCGCGCGGAGCCGCCGACGAAGCTCTCCGCCTCCACGATCTTGCCCGCGAACTCCGGGTGCGTCGCGTCGATGCCGGAGTCGATCACGGCGACACGCACCGGCGCGAGCACCGGCGCGGAGCTCCCAGAAGTCGAAGGCGCGGTTGACCGTCAGGTGCCATTGCTTCAGCGGGTCGTTCGGAACCCAGGAGAGCCGGCGCACGCCGAGCCGCTCCACGTAGGTCGCGCCGGGCAGGCTCGAGATGCGTGGCGCCGTCGCACGCTCGACGACGAGCGCAGGCAGCGGCGCGAGGCTCTCGGCGCCTGGGCCGAGCGCGCGCTGCAGGCGCGGCAGGTCGGCGACCGAGGCCGCCCCGACCGCGAAGCGCGCCGCGTCCGCGGAGGGCGCGAGCACCGCGGCCACGAGGCAGACGAAGGCGATGCGGATCAAGGAACCTCGAGGTGCCCGGACAGGCCCTCGGCAAAGCCTTGCGCCGGCGCGGTTCGGGCGCGGTACACACCGGGCTCGGGCACGACCGCTGTGAAGCGGCCCGCCTCGTCGGAGCTCGCCTCGACAACCGTCGACCAGCCACCGTCCAAGAGCTGCTGTAGCTCGACGGTGGTACCGGCAGCGAGCGGCTTGACGGTGCCGGACAGGCTCCCGGCGGCCACTCCGAGGCGGACGAGCGGGGCCACAGGAACCTTCAGCACCGGCCCGGCGAGCTTGCCGGCGGCGATGCGGAAGCTCGTGGGCGAAAGCAGCTTCACCTTCGCGGTCAGACCGGGGAGCTGCTGCCAGGCTCCGTCGATCTTCTGGCTGAGCACCGCTCCCTTGACGCCCTGGGCCTTGCCGGTCACCGTGAGCGCTTTCCCGTAGACGGCCGGTCCCGCCCGGACGCGCGAGCGAGAGCGAGCCCAGGGCGGTGATCCACGTCGAGCGCAACCCGCGCCGCCGCGCGGAGCGTCGCGCCCGACACCTTCGTCGTGCCGGACGCGGTCACGGCCTGCACGTTCAGCACCCGGCCGGACGGACCGCGGGTGAGCTTCAGCGCCGTCACCGGCGCGCGCAGCTTCAGCCCCTTGCGGATTGCCGCCTCGGCAACTGGGGTCGGGCCCCAGCGGTCAACCGGCGAGAGCGCGCTGTGGGGGTCGTCGACGGCGGCAAGGTACGGCACGGCCTTGCCGAACACCTCCGACGCGTCGAGCGTCCTGCCACCCGAGGTGGAATGGAAGAGCGCGTCGATCGGCTTGCCCTCCCAGAGCAGCACCTCGCCTGCGGTCGCATCGATCGCGGCGGTCGTCCGCGGATGCTCGCCCGGAATGCCGCCGTAGACCTGGCTGCGCACGTCGGCGTACAGGTCGAAGCTCTTGCCGCCGAGGCGGTGCGCAAGGGCGTACGAGCGGGCGGCCACCGCCTGGGCCTTCAGCGCCTCGTCGGGCCACGCGCTCGGCATCTCCTTGGGGACGACGCCGGCGAGGTACTGCTCCAGCCCGAGGACGTTGATCGCGCTCAGCTTCTGCGCCGTGACCGCGACTTCGATCTGACCCCGGTAGGCACGATCGAGCACGAGCGGCGCGGTGCCCGGGAGGAAGAGGATCGGCCCGGCCAGCTGGGTCGGCGCGCCGTTCAACGGTCACCCACAGCTTGGGCCCGAGAACCACGTCGCCCGCCGGCAGCGGATACGTCTTGCCGAACACGTCGCGGACCCGGAACGGCACCGTCGAGCGCACGGTCACGCTGGGCTTGGCCTCGGCGACGAGCACGCGCACGCGAGCGACGGGCGACGGCCCGAGCTCGGCGCCGGTGTAGAAATGGGCCAGGATCTGGTCGTACGTCCAGCCGTCGTTTGCGTAGCCGAGCGCGCCGTACTGGCTCATGCCGACCCCGTGTCCCCAGCCGCGGCCGCTGACGACGAAGGTCGTCGCGGTCACGGGCGCCAGTGCCGGTGCAGGCGCGCGCAGAGCCCGCCGGCGCGGAGGCCGCGAGGGCGAGAGCAAGGCCGGTGAGAGCGAAAAGCGTTCGCCGCATGGTGTGGACCCCCGCCGCTGAGGCTAGCGGAAGCGATCCCGTGCTCCGGGCTTCTTTACCGAACCTTCAAGCGTTTCCGGCTGTAGTCAGCCGGGCAGTCGGTCACAGTGAGCGACGAAGACGTCCTGCCGCCGAGGTACGAGCGCCCCGAGCGGATCGCCCGCGGCGGGATGGGCGAGATCTACCGTGCGAAGGACGCTCACCTGGCGCGGACCGTCGCGGTGAAGGTGCTCTCCGAGCGCTTCGCCGACAACGAAGGCGATCCGAGGGCGCTTCACGCGCGAAGGCCTCGCGGCCGCGCGGCTGTCGAACACTCCCAGCATCGTCACGATCTTCGACGTCGGCGAGCACGAGGGACGCCCGTACATCGTCATGGAGTACCTGGCGGGAGGATCGCTCGCCGACCGGCTCACACGCGAGGGTGCGCAGCCGCTCGGACGCACGCTCGAGTGGCTGCGCCAGGCCGCGTCCGCACTGGACGCCGCCCACGCAAGCGGGATCGTCCATCGCGACGTCAAGCCGGCCAACCTGCTGCTCGACGACGACGACGGCCTCAAGGTCGCGGACTTCGGCGTCGCGAGCGCTGCTCACCTCGCCTCGTTCACCGAGGCCGGCACCGTCGTCGGCACGGCCGGATACCTCGCCCCGGAGCAGGCCCGCGGCGAGACGGCAACTCCTGCCAGCGACCGCTACGCGCTCGCCGTCGTCGCCTTCGAGCTGTTGACCGGCACCCGGCCGTTCGAGCGCGAGTCCACGACCTCCGAGGCGATGGCGCACGTGAGCGCGCCGATCCCGCCCGCCTCCGCCCTCAACCCCGAGCTGCCGGCCGAGGTGGACGACGTGCTCGCTCGCGGGCTCGCGAAGCAGCCCGAGCACCGGTTCTCAGTCGTGCGCCGACTTCGTCCACGCTCTTCGCGACGCACTCGACCGGGCTGCGGGGACGACATCCGTCGGTGCCGTCGCTGCCGTCGCGCCTGTGCGGCCGCCCCGTCGCCGTCTCCCCGTCGTGCTCGCGGCACTCGGAGCGCTGCTGCTCGCAGGGGTTCTCGCGGCTGTCCTTCTGGCGCGCGGCGACGGCGAGCCCGAGACGGCCGGGAAACGGTGAAGGAGACGGTGACGCTCGAGGGGACGACGATCGTCGAGACGGTGACGACGGCGCCCGCGCCGACGACCGCGCCCACCACCGCCACGACCGCGCCCGAGCCGGCGGGCGAGAGCCCGTCCCAGCTCAACGACCGCGGCTTCGCGCTGATGCAGGCGGGCGACTACGCGGGCGCCCTACCGCTGCTCGAGCAGGCCGTCGCAGGGCTCGCCGGCTCCGGAGAGACGGCCGAGGCGTACGCGAGCTACAACCTCGCCTTCACCCGGCTCACGCTCGGCTCCTGCGACGGGGTACTCGACTTGCTCGACCGTTCGGAGCAAGTACAGGGGAAGCGAAAGGAGATCACGCGGCTGCGCAAGGAGGCGCGAGAGGAGCTGCGGCGAGGGCGACTAGGCGCCGGCCGCGAGGCGGGAGGCGTACTGCTTCTCGTAGTACTCGCGGTACTCGCCTGACTTGATCGGCTCCCACCAGCTCCGGTGGGCGAGGTACCACGCGACCGTCTCGGCGATGCCCTCGTCGAACGGCTTCTGCGGCGCCCAGCCGAGCGCGCGCAGCTTGGCCGTGTCGAGCGAATAGCGGCGGTCGTGCCCGGCGCGGTCCTCGACATGGCGGATCAGCGACTCGTCCGCGCCGGTGAGCCTGAGGATGTGGCCGACGATCTCGACGTTCTCGTGCTCGTCCTCTCCGCCGACGTTGTAGACCTCGCCGGGAACGCCTTGGCGGAGGACGACCTCGATGCCGGAGCAGTGGTCCTCGACCCACAGCCAGTCGCGAATCTGCTTCCCGTCGCCGTAGACCGGCAACGGCTGGCCGTCGATCGCGTTCGTCGTCATCAGCGGGATCAGCTTCTCCGGGTACTGGTTCGGCCCGTAGGTGTTCGAGCCGCGGGTGATCGAGGCGTTGACGCCGAACGTCCGCGCGTACGCGGGGATGTGGAGGTCGCCCGCCGCCTTCGCGACGCTGTAGGGGCTGGAGGGCTTGATCGGATCGGTCTCGACCGAGGAGCCGCCGCCCTCGAGGTCACCGTAGACCTCGTCCGTCGAGACCTGGACGAAGCGCGCACCCGTACGGCGCACCTCCTCGAGCAGGACCTGGGTGCCGAAGAACTCCGTGCGGCCAAAGTCCGTCGCGCCGAGAATCGACCGGTCGACGTGGGTCTCCGCGGCAAAGTTCACGATCGCGTCACAGCCGGCCGCCGCCTCCGCGACCGCATCGGGATCGCAGATGTCGCCGACGACGAGCTCGATCCCGGTGCCCTCGAGGTTGGCCGGATTGCCCGAGTACGTCAGCTTGTCGAGCACACGCACGTCGTCGCCCGCTTCGCGGAGCCGCTTGGCGAAGTGGGAGCCGATGAAGCCGGCGCCGCCTGTGACGAGCACGCGCATGGGCCCAAGCCTACCGGCGAGTTGTCACGATTTCGGTGAGCAGCAAGACAACTGCGCAGGTTCGCGTATGGCTCTTGGGCCGCGAAGCGGCCCCTTCAGGGGTTGTATTGCGCGATGACCGTCCGCTCCTGCGGATGGTCATCCTGCGCAGGACTACGTGACGGCGAGCAGCCTCGCGCCGAGCAGGGCGGCGAGTCCTTCGCCGCCCTGGTGCATGACGACGTTGTGGTTCCAGCGGAAGATCGGGCGCGCGATCGGCGCGACGAGGTTCATCCAGAGCTGGGTCGTGCGCACGTTCCACTCGTAGGTGACCGCGGTCTCGCGCCCGCCGAAGAAGCGCCAGCGGCCGGCTCCCGCCAGCTCGCCGTCAGCGTCGGCCTCGATCAGGTGCGGCGGCTCGATCCGCGTGATCCGCGTCTCGAACCGAACCGGGTAGGGAATGACGCTGCGCCACTCGTGGCGGTAGAGGGAGCCGATCGCCGTTCGTCGTCGCCGTCCTCGAGCTTCTGGACGCGTGCGGACGCCGCGCCACCACTCGGGCCAGCGCTCGATCTCGTAGATCGCGTTCCAGACGTCGTCGCGCGGCGCGTCGAGGATCCAGGTAGTGAGGAACGAGTAGCTCGCCACGCCGCTACCCGATTGCCGCGACGCACTCGCGGACACCGTCGCGCCAGTGCGGCAACGTGGGCGCGCCTTTCTCGCTGCGCAGGACCGAGTACTCCGGGCGCGGCGCCCGCCGCGGTGGGTCGAGCTCGCCGGTGGCGATCCGGCGCACGCGCGTGTCGAGCCCTGCCTCCTCGAAGATCGCCTCGGCGAAGTCGGCCCAGGTCGCCTCGCCCTCGGCCGCGACGTGGTAGACGCCGTACGGCAGCTGGACGACCTGGCGCGTGGCGGCCGCGAGATGGCCGACGTACGTCGGCGACCCGCGCTGGTCGTCGACGACCGCCACCTCGTCCCGCTCCGCGGCGAGTCGCAGCATCGTTCGCACGAAGTTGTGGCCTGTCGGCCCGAAGAGCCAGGACGACCGCACGATCCACGCCTGCTCCCCGGCCGCTGCCTCGCCGTGCAGCTTCGAGCGCGCCGTACGCCGACTGCGGATTGGGGCTGTCCGACTCGAGGTACGGCTCGCGCTTGCGGCCGTCGAACACGTAGTCCGTCGAGTAGTAGACGAGCGGCACACCCAAGCGCCGCGACGTTCGCGGTTCCGCCGACGTTGACAGCCGCCGCGCCCTGCGGGTCGTCCTCGGCGCCGTCGACGTCCGTCCAGGCGGCCGCGTGCAGGACGAGGTTGCCCGGCTCGAGCCCCGCCGGCGGCGGCAGCGTCACGTCCCACTCCTCCCGGGTGACGCGCGACGACGCCGTCGCCCGCAAACTCCTCGGCCAGCGCACGACCGAGCTGGCCGCCCGCTCCGGTTACGAGCACGCTTCCAGGTCCCGCGCGGACAGGATCGGCGACTTCGTGCTCCAGAGGTGCTTGACCCGCGGATCGGCCCAGCAGAGCCCGTGCTCGTCGGGGGCGGCCGGGTCGTACTCCTCGGTGACGTGGTAGCAGAAGAGGAGATCGGTGAGCGCCTCGAAGCCGTGCGCGTGGTGGCCCGGAACGTAGATAGCCGTCGGGTTGTCGTCGCCGATGTCCTCGGTGAAGCTCTCGCCGGTGCCGCGGTCGAGCACGACGACGCGCGCCCGGCCCTGCAGGCAGACGAAGAGGTCGTCCTGACCGTGCTCGTGGTAGTGGAGGCCGCGGATCACGCCCTGCCGCGAGAACGAGACGTTCGTCTGCCGCGTCGGCTTCGGCAGCAGGCTCTCCCGCCGGAGCTCCACGAACCAGCCACGCTCGTCCTCGAAGACCCGCAGGGGGATCCTGAGCAGGCCCTCGATCACGCGACCTTGTTCACTCCGGTGCGGGCGATCAGCGCGCCGATCTCGGGCAGCGACTCCTGCGTCCCCGCGTCCTCCCACCAGCCGCTGACGCGGTGGCAGGCGAGCGCGCCCCGTTCGGCGTAGTGGCGGTTCACGTCGGTGATCTCGAGCTCGCCGCGCGAGGACGGGCGGAGGCCGCGGATGACGTCGAACACGTCGGACGAGTAGCAGTAGAGCCCGACGACCGCGTCGCTCGAGGGCGGCGAGTCGTAGCGCGTGTCGACCACCCCGGCCTTCTCGACCACGTCGGTGACGCGCCCGTCCTCGCCGTAGACGACGACGCCGAAGCGCTCGGGGTCGGGCACGTCCTTCACGAACACGGCGGCGCCGTCGTCACCCTCCACGAACGACCGGATCGCGGCCGCCTCGACGTACTCGAAGATGTTGTCGCCGAGGCAGACGACCAGATCGTCGTCACCGGCAAAGCTCTCGGCCATGCCGACGACCTGAGCGATCCCACCGGCCTCGACCTGCACCTTGTAGGTCAGATCGAGGTCGAAGAGCGGCGTGTCGCCGCGCCCCGCTCCTGCATCTGCCCGTTGCCGAGCAGGTCGATCACCTGACCCGCATGGCCCTGGCCGGTGACGATCATCACCTCCCGGACGCCGCGAGCTGCAGCAGCTGCAGCGGGTAGTAGATCATCGGCCAGCCGCCGACCGGCAGCAGGTGCTTGTTGACGACGCGCGTCAGCTCGCCGAGCCGGGTCGCCTCGCCGCCCGCCGCGATCAGTCCCTTGACCTTCATGAATCCGCGGCCGATGCTACTGCGGGAGCAGCAAGAGGCGTGCGCTCCAGCAGCCAGAAGGAGAGCTCGACCGTGGGTCCGATACCGAGACCGAAGACGAGTGTGCCGATCCCGGCGGTGCCTCCGAGCGCGAACCCGATCGCGAGCGCCGCGAGCTCGATGCCCGTCCGAGCGGCGCCGATCCTGACGCCGAGCCTGCGCGAAGTGACGAGCATCAGCGAGTCACGCGGGCCGGCGCCCATCGACGCGCAGATGTAGAACGCCGACCCGACGCCGAAGAACGGAAGCGCGACGACGACGAGCGCGATCCGGACACGCAGGCCCTGCTCGGACAGCGAGGCGACCGGCTCGGCGGCCGTCAGCAGGATCACGAACGAGCCGATCAGGAGAGCATTCATCAGCGTCCCGAGCCCGATGTGTGCCCGCAGAGCCCAGGAGAGCGCGAGGACGAGCACCGAGACGAGGATGTTGGCGGCGCCGAACGAGATTCCGAGCTGCTCGGCAAGCCCTTGGTGAAGCACATCCCAGGGCGGTAGGCCGAGCTCGGACTCCAGGAAGCAGGCGATGCCGCAGGCGCAGAGGAAGAGCCCGAGCATCAGCCAGGCGAACCGCAGGCCGAAGCCGCCGTGGAGGATGGGCGCGGCCCGCATGCCTCAGAACCTAGTGGTTGGCGCTAACGAGCCAGCAGCGAGGCGCTGTACGCGTCGTCCTCCGGCGAGAAAATCCGCACGGCCGTCCCGCGGGCCGCGGGCACCGCGACGCTGAAGAACCCGCGTGCGCCGGTCCTTCGGACGCCGCCGCTGAACCGCCACACCCCGCCGGTCCGCACCTGGACACGGAAGGTCTGCACGCCCGACCGCGGCCGCACCTGGCCCCAGAGCACCAGGTTGCCGCCGCTGCGGCCCGCCTGCGCGAGCGGGAGCGGGAAGGCGAGCGCGGCGAGCTTCGGACGGTCAGACTTGTCGAAGAGGCCACTCTGGAAGCGCGCCGTCTTCGGCTCGTCCTTGACGAGGTAGTGGATCAGCATGTCGACGCGCGGCGCCTTGTGCACTCTGAGGCCGGACTGGCCGATCAGCTCAGCCTGACGCTGCTGGCTGACGCCATAGGCCCCCGTCTGGTAGCCGTACTCGGTCAGCCAGATCCGCTTCGGCCCGAAGGCGCGGCCGACCTCGCTGAGAAGCCGCTCGAGTGTGGCCATCGTGATCGTCGCGCAGTGGCCGCACCCGCCTGTGAACGGCGTTTCGCGGCTGCTGGACGGGTACGGATGATGCGCGTAAGCGTCGAGGCGGGCCCGAGCGCTGCGCATCCCTCGAATCCAGGCAACCGGTGAGACACCCCCGGCCGAAGCGCGAGGGGCCGTGACGCCGCCTGCCACTTTGACGCCCGGAATCACAGCGTGAATCGCGGCGTAGGCGGGGTTGAGGATCTGGCGCACGTAGACCGCCGCCGTCGTCGGGCGCAGCCAGCGGGCCTGGTTCGGCTCGTTCCAGACGAGCCATTGCTTCACCCACCGGTAGCGCGTGGCGGCTTCCCGCGCGAACGCGGCGAACGCCGGCGCGCCGGGCGCGAAGTTCGGCGTCCGGCCGCCGTTCGCCCAGCGCGGCGACCCGACGAGGCCGACGACGGTGGGGATGCCTCTCGCTCGCAGGCCCTCGAGCACGGCGTCGCTGTCCTCCCAGGCGGGCTCGCCGCGGACTGCCTCGATCTGATCCCAGTGCAGGTTGAAACGGACAAGGTCTGTGCCAAGCGTCTCGAGCCGGTCGAGCCGCTCGTCGAGCGTGCCGGGCCCGTGGACGAGCCAGGCGTCGTCCTGGATCCCGAAGCGCACGCCGCTCGAGGCGTCCGCCGAGGGCGCGACGGCGCCGACGAGGGCGCAGGCGCACGCAAAAATGGATGCGACGAGGAGGCGCACGAAGGGCCAGGTTCCCCGGCCCCGTCGCTTTCGACACATCAGGATCCTGTTAACGACCCTGGACCCGATCCGGCGAGCGCGCTTGGCCGCCTTCCGGCGCCTGGCGGCCGGCGCGTCTCGAACGGCGGCGAACCAGACGTAGACGGCGAATGCGAGCGTCGCACCGACCAGCTTCAGAATCCGCCGCACGAGCCTCATGCGTCGAATCGTACTGCCAAGGTTCTCGCGTGGTGAGCAAGGGGTAACCTGGACAGGAGATGGCGCGGCGAGACATCGACCGCCTGCAAGGGGAGATCGAGGAGCTGTTCGCCGACCTCTGGCAGGTACCCCGCTTCTCCGGCCTGCGGCACGGCTTCCGGCCCGCGGTCGACTGCTTCGTCACGGACGATCCGAGCCAGCTGGTCGTCGTCGTCGAGCTGGCCGGCGTCGACCCGGAGTCGATCGAGATCGGCGTCGCGGAGCGGACGCTGACGATCTCGGGCCAGCGCGCGCGGCCGCGCGTCGACGGCCAGGTCTACCAGCAGGCAGAGATCGAGTACGGCCGGTTCGAGCGCCGGATCCCGCTCGGACACGACATCGCCGCGGCCACGGCGAGCGCCGTCTACGAGGCCGGACATGCTCCGGATCACGATGCCGATCGCCAAGCGCGCCTCACGCGGCCGGACGGTCACGATCGTCGTCGCGACCGATGAGCACGCGCCGGAACGCATGCGGCTGCCGGTGCTGCCGCTGAAGGAGACGGTCGTCTTCCCGGAGTCGATGACGCCTCTCGCCGTCGGCCAGGAGCGCTCGGTCAAGCTGATCGACGACGTCGTCTCGGGGGAGCGGATGCTCGCCCTGATCACGGTGCGCAACCCCGAGGCGGATCCGCCCGGCTGGGACGACCTCTACCGGATCGGGACGCTCGCGGTCGTCCACAAGATGATCAAGGTCCCCGACGGCACGCTCCGGATTCTCGTGCAAGGGCTCCAGCGCGTGCGCCTGGTCGAGCCGCTGCAGGAGGATCCGTACCTGACAGCCGAGCTCGAGGAGCTGCCGGACGTGCTTCCGGACTCGCCGGAGGTGGAGGCGCTCACCCGCAACGTCCAGGCCCAGTTCACCCACATCATCGGGATGACGCCGTACCTGCCCGAGGAGCTGCAGCTCGCAGCCGCGAACGTCGACGACCCGAGCGCGCTCTGCCACCTGATCGCCTCCACCCTCCGCCTCAAGACCGACGAGCGGCAGGAGCTGCTCGAGACGGTCAACGTCGAGGAGCGCCTGCGTGCCGTCTCGCTGATCCTGAACCGCGAGGTCGAGATGTCGGAGCTCGGCTCGAGGATCCAGTCGCAGGTCGCGAGCGAGATCGACAAGGGCCAGCGCGAGTTCTTCCTCCGGCAGCAGCTGAAGGCGATCCAGGACGAGCTCGGCGAGGGCGACGAGCAGCAGGCGGAGATCAACGAGCTGCGCGGCCTGATCGAGGCGAAGAATCTGCCCGAGCACGCGCTCAAGGCAGCCACCCGCGAGCTCGCCCGGCTCGAGAAGCTCCCGCCTGCGGCGGCCGAGTACGGCGTCATCCGCACGTATCTCGACTGGATCATCTCCCTGCCGTGGACCGAGCAGACCGAGGACGACCTCGACCTCGACCGTGCCCGCCGGATCCTCGACGAGGACCACTTCGATCTCGAGAAGGTGAAGGAGCGGATCATCGAGTACCTCGCCGTCTCGAAGCTGAAGAACGACCTCTCCGGTCCGATCCTCTGCTTCGTCGGGCCGCCGGGCGTCGGCAAGACCTCGCTCGGACACTCGATCGCGCGTTCGGTCGGCCGGCAATTCGCGCGGATCTCCGTCGGCGGCGTTCGGGACGAGGCGGAGATCCGCGGGCACCGCCGCACCTACATCGGCTCGATGCCGGGCACGATCATCCGCGCGATCCGGGACGCCGACTCGTGCAATCCCGTCTTCCTGATCGACGAGATCGACAAGATGGGCGCCGACTTCCGCGGCGATCCCGCATCGGCGATGCTCGAGGTGCTCGACCCCGAGCAGCACTCGAGCTTCCGCGACCACTACCTCGACCTGCCTTTCGACCTCTCGAAGGTGCTCTTCATCTGCACCGCGAACACGCTCGACACGATCCCGGGGCCGCTGCTCGACCGGATGGACGTGATCCAGCTCTCCGGCTACACGTACGAGGAGAAGCTCGGGATCGCCAAGCGCTATCTGGTGCCGAAGCAGCTCAAGGCGCACGGCCTCAAGCGCAAGCACATCTCGATCCCGGACAAGACGCTTCGCCTCGTGATCGCCGAGTACACGCGCGAGGCCGGCGTCAGGAACCTCGACCGGCAGATCGCGGCGCTCTGCCGCAAGGCGGCGACGCAGATCGCGATGGGCCGCACGGAGAAGGTCAAGGTCGACGAGGCGCTCGTGCGCGAGTGGCTCGGCCCCCGTCGCTTCTCGTCGGAGGCTCGCCGGCGGACGGCCGACGCCGGCGTCGCGACCGGCCTCGCGTACACCACGGTCGGCGGTGACGTGCTCTTCATCGAGGCGACCGCGTATCCCGGGCGCGGGCGGCTGAAGATCACCGGCCAGCTCGGCGAGGTGATGCAGGAATCGGCGCAGGCGGCGCTCTCCTGGGTGCGATCGCACACCGACGAGCTCGGCGTCGAGCCGGAGTGGTTCACCGAGCACGACGTCCACATCCACGTCCCGGCGGGGGCGGTTCCGAAGGACGGCCCGTCGGCGGGCGTGACGATGGCGACGGCGATCGCGTCGCTCGTGCGGGGCGTGCCGGTCGCGGCCGACGTCGGGATGACCGGCGAGATCACCCTCACCGGGCAGGTGCTGCCGATCGGCGGCGTCCGCGAGAAGGTGCTCGCCGCCCAGCGGGCCGGGCCTGAAGCGGGTGATCCTGCCGCGGGAGAACGAGCACGACCTCGACGACCTGCCGGCGGAGACGAAGGAGGAGCTCGACTTCGTGCTCGTCGACGGGATCGAGGAGGTGCTCGAGCACGCGCTGTCGCCGAGCGCACGCGCCCGCCGCCCGCGCCGGGCGTCGCTGGAGCGACAGGCGGCTGCGTCCCGCGAGTAGGTTTCTGTTTGCGAGGACCGGCTTGCGGCAAGACTGAGTCCGCGACCACAAGAAACCGAAAGGACGGGCCGGATGGCCAAGACGAAGGAAAAGATCTACGACGCTGCCGAGACTGCGCGGCCGTACGTGGACCGCGCGCTGCACGACGACGACCTGCACGACAACCTCAAGGAAGCGTTCAACGCCGCGCGCGACGTCTACGCGGAGCTGCTCGGCGGACGCAACCTGACCGCGACCGCGGTGCGGGCGGCGACCGACAAGGAGATCCAGGACAGCCTGAAGAAGGCCGTCGACGAGCTCCGCACAGCGGCGAACCGGATCCAGGGCAAGGAGGACCACAGCGGCCGCAACACGATGCTGCTGCTCGCCGGCATCACCGTCGGGATCCTCTTCAACCCGATGACCGGTCCGCAGACCCGCCAGTGGCTGATGGAGAAGATCACCGGCGACAGCTCGGACGACTACTCGTACACGCCGCCCTCGGGCTCGAACTCGGGCGACTCGAACTAGCTCCTAGCCCCGCGGGATTGCGCGGTTGAGGGTCCGCGGGAGCGGATCCTCAACCTTGCGCGGAAACAGGCGCGAGCAGCGCCCGCTCGAGCGAGCCCGGCTCGAGGCCGCTCGCGCTCGAGATGTCGGTCGACCCGAGCAGGACGGGCGCCGGGCCTCGGCGCGGTCGCGGTCGCCGGCACGGGCGGCGCCCAGCCCGCCCTGCCGCGAACGACACATCCTGGAGCCGGCGCCACGCGCTCAGGTACGGAAACGCGTTGACGACGCCGTCGTAGCCCATCGGCAGCAGGCCGACCGGGTGGATCTCGAAGTGCAGGTGGTACGGCGTCGTCTGCGCGTCGCCGGTGTTGCCCACGAAGCCGATGACCGCTCCGGCCCTGACCTCGTTCCCGTCGACGGCGAGCGGCGAGAAGGCGGAGAGGTGGGCGTAGTAGAACTGGTTCCCCTGCCGGTCGCGCAACCAGAGCCGGTAGCCGCCCCGGTCGTTCCAGCCGACCGAGAACACGGTGCCGTCGGCGACCGCGAGCAGCGGGGCTCCGAGCGGCGCGAAGATGTCCTCGCCGTGATGCCAGCCGACGCCCGCCCGGAGCGCGCCGGAACGTGTCGGTGAACGACGAGGCCCGTAGACCGGGAAGACATAGCCCTCCGGGGAGAGCGGCGCCGACACGATCGGTCGGCGGCGAGCCGGACGGTCGAGCCGGGCCGGTCGAGCTCGGACTCGGGAGGCTTCGGCAGCGGCTTGGCCTGCTTCGGCGGCACGCCGGCGGGTCGCCCGGCTTCGGCGCGGGCTTGGCGGGCTGCGTGACGCCCGGCGCCGCGGCAGGGACGACCGGCGTCGACGCCGACGCCTCGGCATGACCGACGAGGATCTCAGCACCCGCCGGCAGCCCGCCGTGATCGGCGGTGAGCACGACGTGCAGGGCGGTCACGGACGGCGCGGGCGTTGCGTGTGCCCTCGGCAACGGGAGACTCGGCTACCTGCTCGAGCGTCACCGCGTAGCCCCAGTCGGCGAGCGGGAAGCGCCCGTTCGCGGTCGCCGTCACCGGCTGGCCGAGCAGGACGAGGTTCGTCACGCTGCGATCCGTCGTGTCCGCGCCGGCCGCGGAGGCGTTGGCGCGACCCGCGACGCTGTCGGCGGTGATCTCGCCGTTCAGGAGCGAGATCGCGAGCACGTCCGTGACGGCGTGGGCGGCCGCGCCCTGAGCCGACGCGCTCGACGACTGCGCCCCCGTTCGCGCGGAGACGCCGTCCGCGGGATAGGCGAAGCCGTCGGCGACACCCGTCGTCCGCCGCTCCGGGCGCCGACACCGACGCCGCTCCGGCCCCGGGCTGGCCGGGCACGGAGACCGAGATCCCGTACGCGCCCGCCGACACGACCGCCGGCGCGGTGGGGGTGCTCGCGCTCGACCCGGCGGCCGCCAGGGCGCCGGCGAGGAGGAACAGGGCAAGAAGCCTCACGTACACAGGTCACCATTATCCGGATCTGGCGGGACGGTGCAGCGGATCTCGTTGGCCACTGAACCAAGCGAGCAAGCGCTCGTCCTGAGCCCTGATCGTCGCACGCAGCTTCAGGGTCTTGGCGCGAACGGATCTGCTTCGCAGATCTCGTTCTGATGCGCCACGAAATCAGTCGCGAGCTTGCGGGCGAACTCGCGGAAGCGCGCGCGGGCATCCTCGTCCGGCCCGAGCGGCTCGTCGTCGCCGTAGCGCGGATCGGCGGCGATCTCCTCGGCAACCGCCCGAACCTCGGCGGCGACGAGCGGCCCGGTGGGCGGGGTCGCGCAGCAGCAGCTCGATCCAGGTGTCGGTGCCGTCGTACGGAGGAACGTCGTTCTCGACGAGCAGCTCGCCGAGCTTCACGCCGACGCGGATGTAGGCGAACGTGCGGAACGCGAGGATGCGCCGCGGCGAGCCGACGAGGCGCTCGATCTCGGGATCGTCCGCCTGGATCTGCGCGACGATGCTGCCGATCGGCTCGTCGACGAGCGGGAGCCAGATCTCCTCATGCTCCGTCATGGTTCAGAAGGATACGGGGCATGGCGACGCGACCGCCATGCGAGTTGCGCGGCGACGCCGAGCAGCAGCACCGCGAAGAGCCGCCGCAGCACGTCCTCCGGGAGCGAGGTCGCGATCTGGACTCCGGCGGCGGCGCCGAGCGATCGAGGCGAGGCCGAGCACGAGCGCGGTGCGCCAGCTGACGTTGCCGTAGTGCCGCTGCCGCCAGGTGCCCGCGGCGACCGTCGGCAGGATCGCGAGCAGCGACGTCGCCTCCGCGTCGAGCTGGGAGAGGCCGAGCGCGACGAGCGTCGGCACGAACAGGATCCCGCCGCCGACGCCGAAGAAGCCGGCCAGGTTCCCGGCGACGAAGCCGAGCAGGATCGCGAGCGACGACCGTGGTCGCGCTCATCCGACGAGGAGCCAGACGGCGAGGACTGTGAGCAGGCCGGCGAAGGCGAGCGAGAGCGCGCGTGCCGAGATGCGCTGCTGGATCGCGGTGCCCGTGATCGCACCCGCGGCGGCCGGGAGGCCGACGAGCGCGGCGTACGCGGCGTCGACGTGGCCCTCGAACGCGTAGAGGATCGTGCCGGCGAGCGCGGTGATCCCGATCGCCGCCAGCGAGGTGCCGGTGGCGACCTTGCCGTCGAAGGCCGAGCAGGAGGATCAGCAGCGGCACGATCACGATGCCGCCGCCGACGCCGAAGAGGGCGCTGAAGAGGCCCGCGACCAGTCCTATGGCGACGAGCTTCAGCGACACCGCTCGTATCCTAGGGGCGGTGGACGGCGACGGCTCCCTGCTGACACGGATCGCGGACGACCCGGCGCGAACAGCGATCCTGCTCGACGTGGACGGCGTGCTCGCGCCGATCGTCGACGTTCCGCACGAAGCCGTCGTTCCGGAGGAGACGCGCGCCGAGGTCGCTCGGCTACACGACCGCTACGCGCTCGTCGCCTGCATCAGCGGCCGCTCCGGAGCGGATGCGCGGCGCATCGTCGGGCTCGACCAGCTCGTCTACGTCGGCGAGCACGGCCTCGAGCTCGTGCCGGAGGCCGCCGACTGGAGCGAGCGGCTGCACGCGTTCGCCGCGACGATCGACTGGGACGACATCGAGCGCAAGCCGCTCACCGATCACGTTCCACTACCGGCGGGCCGAGAACGAGGCGGAGGCGCTGAAGATGCTCGAAGCGGTGGCGGCGCGCGCCCGGCACGAGGGTCTCGTGCCGCGCTTCGGACGGAAGGTGCTGGAGCTGCGGCCGCCGATCGGCGCGCACAAGGGAACGGCGGTCGCCCACCTGCTCGGCGAGCGCGGGCTGGAGCGGGCGCTCTACGCCGGGGACGACACGACCGACCTCGACGCCTTCAACGCCCTCCAAGGGCTGGAGCTCGGCGTGCGCGTGGCGGTCGCCTCGCCGGAGGGGCCGGCCGGAGCTACGCGAGACCGCCGACATCGTGGTCGGCGGCCCCGCGGAGTGCTCGAGCTGCTGCGACTGCTCTAAGCGGCGATGCGCCTGCTCGGTCTCCGCGTCGAAGAGGTGCAGCTTGTCCGCGGGGAATCGTGAACGTCGCGCTGGCTCGCCGGTCGGCGACTCGCTGCTCGATCTCGAGCTTGGCGAGGAGCGGCGTGTCCCTCAGCCGCAGGTGGACGAGTTGCTCGTCGCCGAGATACTCGACGACCTCGATCACCGCCTCGAAGCGGGCGCCGTCGGCGCCTGCCCGTCGCCGGCTCGACGTGCTCGGGACGGAAGCCGGCGAGCATCCCGGAGGAGCCGGCGCCCTCGATCAAGCCGGCCGGGACGAGATTCATCGAGGGCGAGCCGATGAAGCGGGCGACGAAGACGTTCGTCGGGCCGGGTGTAGAGCTCCTCCGGCGAGCCCGACCTGCTGCAGGACGCCGAGCTTCATCACCGCGATCCGGTCACCCATCGTCATCGCCTCGACCTGGTCGTGGGTGACGTAGATCGTCGTCGTCGAGAGCCGGCGCTGGAGCTTCAGGATCTCGGCGCGCGTCTGCACGCGCAGCGCCGCGTCGAGGTTGGAGAGCGGCTCGTCCATCAGGAACGCCGCCGGCTCGCGCACGATCGCCCGGCCGAGGGCGACGCGCTGGCGCTGGCCGCCGGAGAGCTGCTTCGGCTTGCGCTTGATCAAGCTCGCTCAGATCGAGAATCTCGGCGGCGCTGTTCACCCGCCGGTCGATCTCGGCTTCGTTGACCTTCGTGTTGCGCAACCCGAACGCGAGGTTGTCGTACACCGTCATGTGCGGGTAGAGCGCGTAGGACTGGAACACCATCGCGAGGTCGCGCGCGCCGGGCGCGAGGTTGTTGACGACCCGGTCGCCGATCAGGACACGGCCGCTCCGTGACGTCCTCGAGACCGGCCAGCATCCGCAGCGCGGTGCTCTTGCCGCAGCCGGACGGGCCGACGAGGACGAGGAACTCTCCGTCCGCGATCTCGAGCGAGAAGTTGGAGACGACGAAGGTCGTGTCGAAGCGCTTGGAGACGTCGTCGAAGGTGACGCTCGCCATCAGAGCCGGCCCTCCTCGAGTTGGGGCGGCAGCGCGAACCGCGCGGCCGCGACGAACGAGTACGCGACGGTGACGGTGAGCAGCGGCAGCACCGCCGCAGCGGCGCCGAGCGCGTTGATCACGCAGCAGCGCGAGCGCGAGCCCCACGGACGCGGCCGGCCGCCGCAGGAGCGGCGACGCCCGCGTCCGCGAGCAGCCGTCGCAGCGGACGCTCGCGGCTGGGTGACGGCGAGCGGCCAGAGGAAGAGCTGGAAGCACGAGGAAGAGCGCGAGCAGGTAGGCGGCGACGAATGCCAGCGGCCAGGTGACCGCGCCGGACGAGCCGTAGCGTGCGCACCGCCACGACCCCGGCGAGCGACGACGACGCCGGCGAGCGCACCGAGCTGCGAGCCCGCGGCGCCAGTGCAGCCGCACACCCTCGACCGCGGTCGCGAGCCGGAGCTCCTCCGTCCCGGACGAGGCAGACGGCGCAGTGCATCAGCGCGGCGACGAGCGGGCCGACGCCGATGCCGAGCACGAGCGCGATCGGCGCGTAGCTCGCGAGCAGCAGCACCGCGAGCACGACCGCCGACAGCGCGCTGTTCAGGAGCACGAGCCGCCAGGACTGCTCGTACATGTCGCGCAACGCGCGGCGCAGGGCGCGCCCCGACGCTCATCCCTTGACCCCGCTCGCGACGACGCCGGCGACGAAGTAGCGCTGGAAGAAGAGGAAGAGGACGACGATCGGGCAGGATCGCAATCACGCTCGCCGCCATCAGCTGCGGCCAGAGCGTCTGGTACTGGAAACGGAACTGGGCGATCCCGAGCTGGACGCGTGTAGAGGTCGGATCACCGAAGCCGAGCAGGAGCAGGGGCCAGAAGAACTCGTTCCAGATCCCCTGGAAGGTGAGGATCGAGATCGCCGCCAGCGCCGGCCCGGTGAGCGGCAGCATCACCTTCCAGTACGTCTTGAAGTGCCCCGCGTTGTCGAGCTTCGCCGCCTCCTCGAAGTCCTTCGGGATCGTCAGGAAGTACTGGCGCATGAAGAAGAGATTGGTCGCGAGCACGAGCTTGATCAGCATGTAGCCCTGGAACGAGCCGACGAGCCCCCAGCCGCTGAGCATCACGAACACGGGCACGAGCCGGAGCTGGTCGGGAATCATCAGCGTTGCCAGCACGAGCATGAAGAGGACCTCCCGGCCCGGGAACCGCAGCCGCGCGAAGGCGTAGCCGCCGAGTCGAGCAGAGGATGAGATTCGCCAGCGTGATCGTCGACAGCGAGAAAGAAGCTGTTGGCGGCGAAGCGCGAGGAAGTTGAACTCGATCAGCACCTCGCGGTAGGCCCCCAGGCTCGGGGCGTCCGGCAGGAGGTCGAACCCGGTCGTCTCGGGCAGGGTCTTGAGCGAGGTCGAGACCGACCAGAGGAAGGGCGTGAAGAAGAGCAGCCGAGACGTGCGAGCAGGATCGCGTAGGTGAGGACGCGACGGCGCGCGCTCCCCAGGTGTGCGCGCCGGGATCGGAGCCGGTCGGCACCACCGTCGGTCGATCGCGGAGCCACGTCGATCGCCATCAGGCCGATGTCCGCCTTGCCGAAGAGCAGGCGCTGGATCAGCGTCAGCGTGAAGATGAGCACGAAGAGCGCGATCCCAATCGCAGCCGCGTAGCCGAACCGAACGTCAGCGATCGCCGTCCGGTAGAGGTAAAGCACCGCGGAGAGCGTCGAGTAGTTCGGCCCGCCGGAGCCGTTCGAGACGATGAACGACTGGTCGAACATCTGAAGCGCCCCGATCACGGACGACGACCGAGACGAAGAAGTGGCCGGGCTTCAGGAGCGGGAAGGTGATCTTCCAGAACATCCGCCACGTCTTGGCGCCGTCCATCGCCGCCGCCTCGTAGACATCGGTCGGGATCGCCTGCAGGGCGGCGAGGTAGAACAGCATCACCGTTCCCGAGGTCGTCCAGACGTTCAGGCCGGCGATCGCCCAGAGCGCGGTATCCGAGTCGCCGAACCACGATCGCTGGCCGCCGATGCACGGCGTTCAGCAGCCCGTCGGCGCGAGAGGATGTAGATCGCGATCGCGGTGATCGCGGCCGAGGACGCGAGCGAGGGGAAGTAGAAGGCGGAGCGGAAGAACGACTTGCCCCGGAGGCCGGCGTTGACGATGATCGCGAGCGAGAGCCCGAGCGCCATCTGGGCCGGGACGACGACCAGCGTGTAGAGCGACGGTGTTCTTCATCGCCCGCCAGAAGATCTCGTCGTGCCACAGCTCGCGGTAGTTCTCCCAGCCGAGCGTCTCGATCTTCCCGAAGACGCCCCAGTCGTAGCGGCTGATGTAGAGCGAGTAGACGAGCGGGTAGATGAAGAACGTGAGGAAGATGCCCATCGGCACCGCGATGAACGCGTAGCCGACGAACGCCTCACGCAAGCGGGCGCTACCGAGAGTCCCGGTCGTGTCGTGTCGCCGTCGCCGCCATTCGCGCCTCGCTCAGCGTGTCGGGAAGATCTCCTCCTCCCGCGGCGGCAAACGCGCCGGGGGAGGAGGCGAACGAACGGCTACAGGGCGTCGTTCGCCGTCCGTCTCGATCTTCTTCAGCATGCCGGGGATGGTCTGCTTGCCCTCCAGCACGGCGGTGAGCTCGTTGTTCGCGACGTCCATCACCTTCGTGAAGGCCGGAGCGAACTGCCACGGACGCGCGGACGGAGCCGCGGCGATGAAGGCGGCGCGGCCCGCGACGGGCTTGACGTCGCTGCGCGAGGGCAGCGCGAGCCCCTTCGAGGTCCACGTCTTCATGCCGGGCTGGCCGACGAGGTAGCGGATCAGCTGCCACGCGGCCGGCTTGTTCTTCGAGTCGCGGGCCATCGAGTACGAGACGGTGAAGCGCGAGGTTCCCGTCCTGCTTGCCCCGCACCATCTTGTTGTTCGTGAACGCGACGTTCGGGAAGGTGTCGCGCCATGAACGGCACGACCCAGTTGCCCTCGAACACGAGCGCAGCCTTCTCCTTGCCGAGCGCCTCGCCGCACCAGCCGACGCCCGAGCTGAGCCGGAGTCCCCGCGACGCCGCTCTTGATCAGGCCCGACGTAGAACCTGACGGCGGCGGCGACCGCCGGCGTGTTGACCGTCGACTTCGTCTTCGCCGCGTTCAGGAACGTGCCGCCGTTCTGGTAGACGAAGGCGAGCATCCGGTCCCAGCTCGGCGACAGGCAGATCGCCCGGCCGCCCGGAACGCTTCAGCTTCTTCGCGGCCGCGCTGAGCTCGGCCCACGTCTTCGGCACCGCGACGCCCGACGCTTTGAGCAGCCGCGTGTTGGCCTGCATGGCGAGCGGCGACCAGTCCTTCGGGAAGCCGTAGAGCTTCTTGTCCGGGCCCTTGAAGCCGTTGAGCAGCGACGGGATAGAATGCCGCCGTCTTGAGCTTGCTCTTGGCGACGAAGGGGTCGAGCGGCTCGAGCACGCGCTGCTTGATCCAGTCGGGCGCGACGTTCGAGTCGACGTAGAAGACGTCCGGCGGCGTCCGCGCGGCGAACTTCGCGAGCATCGCGGCCGGGTAGTCACCCGAGATCGGGGCGTAACTCGACCTTGATCGCCCGGGAAGGTCTTCTCGAAGCCTCGAATCACCTCCCGGAGCAGCTTCGTCTCGGTCGGCGAGGACGCCCAGCCCGGAGAGCGTGATCGTGCCGGTGGCCTGCACAGCGGCAGGTGTCGCAGTCTTTCCCTGTGCTCACGCTCGCACCGAGCGCGGCAAGCACGACAGACCGTGAAGACCGCGACGGCGAGCAGAAGGTAGATGCTTCATGTGCATGCCTCCTGAGTCGGATCATTACACTCCGCAGAAAGCGTTCCAATGCGGAGAACACTCGTTGGCGAAGGGTACCAACGCCTGGCGCTGAAACTGGACTCCGCCGGCCTGGGGCGGAGGCGGCTTCTGCACGTCGCCGCCCCGGTTTGGGTGAGTTCTAGGCCGCTTCGAGCGCGGGCTGCGCCTCGTGCGCTTCGGCCGGGGCGATCTCCTCCTGCCGGATCAGCACGAGCGCCGCGACGACACCGACGAGCGCGATGCCCGCGCCGACCCAGAAGGCGAGCTGGAAGCCCGAGGTCATCGCCTGCGGCAGCGCCGTCCCCGCCGCGACCTCGTTGTCGGTGCGCGAGATCGCGATCGTCGAGAGCAGGGCGATCCCGACCGCGCCCCCGACCTGCTGCGAGGTGTTGATCAGGCCGGAAGCGATGCCCGCCTCGGCGTCGCTTGACGCCGGCGAGTGCCGCAATCGAGATCGGCACGAAGCAGAGCGCCATCCCGAGCGCGATGATCAGGAAGCCGGGCAGCAGGTCGGTCACGTACGAACCGCCGACCGAGACCTGCGTGAACAGGAGCAGGCCGACCGCGAGGATCGCCATTCCGCTCGCGATCAGCGGCCGGACTCCGACCTTGTTCACGAGCGCGGCGGCGACGTTCGCCCAGATGATCGACGTGCCGGCGACGGCGAGGTACGCCACCCCGGTCTTCATCGCCGAGTAGCCGAGCACCTGCTGCATGTACAGCGTCAGCATCAGGAACATCGAGAAGAGCGCCGTGCCGAGGATGAAGCCGGCGACGTTCGCGCCGAGAACGGTCTTCGTGCGCAGGATGCCGAAGCGCATCAGCGGCTCCTTGGCGCGGTTCTCCCAGAGCACGAAGCCGACGAGCAGCGCAGCCGAGGCGACGAAGACGCCGATCGTCCGGGCCGAGCTCCAGCCCCAGTCGCTGCCCTGCGTGATCGCGAGGACGAGAGTCGTCAACCCGCCCGTGACGAGGACCGCTCCGGGCGCGTCGAAGCTGCGTACGCGCGTGTCACGGCTCTCGGTGAGCAGCACCGGGGCCAGCGCGAGCGCCGCGAGCCCGACCGGGATGTTGACGAAGAAGATCCACTCCCAGGAGAGAGCGTCGGTGAGCACGCCGCCGAGCAGGACGCCCGCGGCGGCGCCGAAGCCGCCGACCGCGCCCCAGACGCCGAGCGCGATGTTCCGCTCCCGGCCCTCGGCGAAGGTCGTCATCAGGATTGCGAGCGCGGCAGGCGAGATCGTGGCAGCGCCGAGACCCTGGATCGCGCGGGCGCCGATCAGCGACGCCTCGGACCAGGCGAGCCCGCAGAGGAGCGAGCCGATCGTGAAGACGATCAGCCCGATCATGAAGACCCGCCGGCGCCCGAGGATGTCGGCGGTGCGGCCACCGAGCAGCAGGAAGCCGCCGAAGACGAGGGCGTACGCGGAGATGACCCACTGCAGGTTGGCCTGCGAGAATCCGAGATCCGTCTGGATCGAGGGGAGGGCAACGTTCACGATCGCGATGTCGAGCACGACCATGAACTGCACGGCGGCGAGAAGCGCCAGTGCGAGCCATTTCAAGCGAGGTGAGGTAACCATGCGAGTTCCTTCTCTTTCGGGGTTGGTGCTTGCGAACTTACAGGAACTACTTGCGTTTCGCAAGTTCATAGTGCAGAATGTGAAGAAGTGAAGCATTACGACCAGTACTGCCCGATCGCACACTCGCTCGGCGTGATCGGCGAGCGGTGGACGCTGCTCGTCGTGCGCGAGCTGCTGTACGGCCCGAAGCGCTACACCGACCTCGTCGACAACCTGCCCGGAATCGGGACGAACATCCTGGCCGCCCGGCTGAAGGAGCTGGAGTCGGCAGGCATCGTCGAGAAGAAGAAGCTGCCGCCGCCGTTCGCGTCGACCGTCTACGAGCTGACGCCCGCCGGGCAGGACCTGCGCCCGGTGCTGCACGAGCTCGCCCGCTTCGGCGCCCGCCTGATGGGCCCGCCGCCGCCCGAGGCACTCGAGCCGGGCTGGCTGATGCATGCGCTCGACCTTGCTCTCTCGCCGCTCTGCCGGGGCAGCCGGATCGCGTTCCGGATCGGGGACGAGGAGGCGTCGCTCGTGGACTGCACGGCGACTCCGGGGATCGCGGAGGACTACGACGTGCTCGTGGAGACGGACGCGACGGGGTTCTACCACCTCGTCGTCGACCGGAAGCTCGAGGGAGTCCGCATCGAGGGCGACGTCGCCGCGCTCGAGCAGCTGCTCGACGGCTTCGCTCCGCCTACTCCCGAGCCGGCCCGCTTCCCGCCTGAGCACGTCCCAGGCGAGCCGCACGTCCTCCTCGGTCGTGCGGGCGTTGCCGACCGCGAGCCGCAGCGAGTAGCGGCCGTTCAGCTTCGTGTGCGAGATGAAGATCTCGCCCGTCGCGTTGACACGCTCGAGCAGCGCCTCGTTCTCCTCGTCGGAGCCGTCGCGGCGGAAGCAAACGAGGGAGAACGGCCGCGGCGCCGTCACCTCCCAGCCCGGCTCGTCGCGCACCCACTCCTCGAACAACGCGGCCAGGCGGATCGCCTCCCGGATCCGCTCCTGCAGCCCGTCGCGGCCGTAACAGCGCAGCACCGCCCAGAGCTTCAGCGCGCGGAAGCGGCGGCCGAGCACCGGGCTGTACTCCGAGAGGCTCACGACGTCCTCGCTGACCCGCAGGTACTCCGGGACGAGGCTGAAGGCGGCGCGCAGGTCGTCGGGCCGGCGCGTCCACATCGTCGAGCAGTCCATCGGAGCAAGCAGCCACTTGTGCGGGTTGACGACGACCGAGTCGGCGCGCTCCCAGCCGGCGAAGTACGAGCGCAGCTCGGGGCACACGGCGGCCGAGCCGGCGTAGGCCGCGTCGACGTGCAACCAGGCGCCGGCGGCCTCGGCGCGGTCCGCGATCGCCTCGACCGGATCGACGGAGCTCGTCGAGGTCGTCCCGATCGTCGCGACGACAGCGCAGGCGTCCGTCGAGGTCGAGCGCGTCCGGGCGCAGCCGGAACGCGTCGTCGACCGGCGCCAGGCGCGCCTCGAGCTCGAGCAGCCGGCACGCCTTCGCGACGGACGAGTGGGCGTGCTCCGAGGTGACGACGACGCGCGCGCCCGGCTTCGCCTGCCGTGCCGCGGCGAGCGCGGCCATCGTGCAGGTCGAGGCGGTGTCCTCGATGTGGCCGTGCAGGCCGTCCGGCAGCCCGAGCAGCTGCGCGAGCCAGTCGAGCGTCAGCTCCTCGAGCTCCTGCAGCGCCGGCGAGGTGCGCCAGAGGATCCCGACCTGGTTCAGCCCCGCGCTGAGCAGCTCGGCGAGGACGCCCGGCTCCGAGCCGGTGTTCGCGAAGTAGGCGAAGAAGCGCGGGCTCTGCCAGTGCGTGACCGCAGGCAGGAGGATCTCGTCGAGGTCGCGCAGCACGTGCGCGAACGGCTCGGCGGTCTCCGGCGGGCTTGCCGGCAGCCGCGAGCGCAGCTCGCCCGGCTCGACCTGGGCGAGCACCGGGAACTCGCGCAGCCGCTCGAAGTACGAGGCGACCCAGTCGACCGCAGCGACGCCGTCCTCGCGGAAGCTCACTTCCGAGCAGCTTCTCGATCGCCCGCCACGGGCGCGTGTTCAGGATCTGATCCTTCGTCAGCCAGGCGCGCCGCGCCTGGGCGACGCCGAGATCGACGTAGCGGAGGGCTTTCGTCGAGTGCCCGTCGCTCGAGATCACGAGCGTCACCCCGGCCTCGCCGGCGAGCCGTGCGTTCGCGTCGCGCAGGTCGAGCCGGTCGGGCTGGGAGTTGATCTCGAGGAACGTGCCCGTCGCCAGAGCGCCCTCGACCACCTTCTCGACCTCGATCGTGGACGGGTTGCGGACGTTGATCCGCCGGCTCGTCAGGTGGCCGATGCAATCGACGTGCGGGCTCGCCATCGCGTGCAGCACCCGCTCGGTCGGGTCCTTGTCGAAGCTCGTGTGGACGGACGCCATCACCCAGTCGAGCTGCTCGAGGACCTCGTCGGCGACGTCGAGCTCGCCGTTCGCGCGAATGTTCACCTCGATCCCCTTCAGGATCCGGAAGGGCGCGAGCGCCTCGTTGAGCGCGTCGATCTCCTCCCACTGCAGCTGCAGCCGCCCGTCGCGGAGCCGCGGCGAGTGGTCGCACATCGCGAGGTACTCGTGCCCGAGCGCCTGCGCGGCGCGCGCCATCTGCTCGATCGACGCCTTCCCGTCCGACCAGGTCGAGTGCGAGTGCAGGTCGCCGCGCAGGTCGGTGCGCTCGACCAGGACGGGCAGCGAGCCGTCGCGAGCGGCCACCAGCTCGCCAGAGTTCTCCCGCAGCTCGGGTGGGATGTAGGCGTAGCCGAGGTGGGCGTAGAGCTCCTCCTCGTCGGCGGCCGTGAACTCCTCGCCGGTCTCGGTGTTCGTGACCGAGTACTCCGAGACCGAGAAGCCCCGGCGCACCGCGTCCTCGCGCAGCGCGACGTTGTGGTCCTTCGAGCCGGTGAAGTGCTGCAGCAGGTTCCCGTACGACTCGGGCGGGACGACGCGCAGGTCGAGCCGGAACCCCTCGTTCGTGATCACGGTCGCCTTCGTGTCGCCCTTCGCGACGACCGAGGCGACGTTGTCCCGGGCGGTGAAGTGCTCGATCAGCGCGGCCGGATCCGTCGAGGTCGCGATCACGTCGAGGTCGCGGAAGGTCTCGCGGCGGCGGCGCGCCGAGCCCGCCTCGGAGACCTTCACCGCGGCAGGATGCCGTCGCAGCTCCTCGACGAGCTCGAGCAGGACGGGCAGCCCGTCGCCGAGCAGGCGCCGCGACTCGCGTGGGTCCTGCGGCTCCTCCGCGAGCGCAGCCAGGATCTTCTCCTCGCTCTTTGCGCCAAGGCCCGTGAGCCCCCGCAGGCGTTGCTGCTCGGCGGCCGCTTTCAGCTCGGCGAGGGTGGTGACTCCGAGCTCCTTCCAGATCCTGCGCGCGGTCTTCGGGCCGAGCCCGGGCAGGCGCATGAACTTCACGACCTCTTCCGGCACGAGCGCCTTCCGCTTCGTCAGCGCGGCCATCTCGCCGGTCTCGACGACCTGGACGATCTTCTCCTCGATCGTCTTGCCGATCCCGGACAGCGATTTCGCCTTGCCTTCGAGCGCGAGCTGCGCGACGGGACCGCCGGTCTCGCGGATGCGCGTCGCCGCACGCCGGTAGGCGAGCACCCGGAAGGAGTCCTCGCCTTCGAGCTCGCTCAGGTCGGCCAGCAGCTCGAGCTGGTCGGCGAGCTCGTCGTTCCTCGGCAGCGTCGCGGCCATCGGCAGCGATGATACGGAGGTGAGAGCGGTCATCTGCCTACCGACCTACAACGAGCGCGAGAATCTCGAGCCGATGCTGCGCGCGCTCGGCGAGGTGCTCGGCCCCGACGACCGCGTGCTCGTGATCGACGACAACTCGCCTGACGGCACGGGCGCGCTCGCCGACCGGCTCGCGGCGGAGCTGGAGGCGGATCGAGGTGCTCCACCGGCCGCAGCAAGGAAGGGCTCGGCCCGGCCTATCTCGCCGGCTTCCGGCGGGCGCTCGAGCTCGGCGCGGAGCTCGTCGTCGAGATCGACTGCGACTTCTCCCACGATCCGGCCGACGTGCCGCGGCTGCTCGACGCAGCCGGCGACGCGGACCTCGTGCTGGGCTCGCGCTACGTGCCGGGCGGCAGCGTCGAGAACTGGGGCGCCATTCGCCGTGCGATCTCCGCCGGCGGCTCGCTCTATGCGCGGCTCCTGCTCGGCGTCCCGATCCGCGACCTCACCGGCGGCTTCAAGTGCTTTCGCCGGGCGGTGCTCGAGACGATCGACCTGGACGCGATCCACTCCAAGGGCTACGCCTTCCAGATCGAGCTGACCTATCGCGCGCTCCGCCGCGGCTTTCGCGTGCGCGAGGTGCCGATCCGATTTGTCGACCGCGAGGTCGGGGGCTCGAAGATGTCTCGGTCGATCGTGCTCGAGGCGATCTGGAAGGTGCCGCTGCTCCGCCTCGCGGCGCTCGGAGGCAGGCTGTGAGAGAGGTCACCGATGCGACGTTCGAGGAGGAGGTGCTCCGGGCCGGCGGCGCGACGATCGTCGACTTCTGGGCGCCGTGGTGCAAGCCGTGTGCGGCGATCGAGCCGATCCTCGAGGCGCTCGCCGCAGACCACGGGCTCGGCCTCGTGCGGCTGAACATCGACGAGCATCTCGGCGTACCGTCGCGCTACGGCGTCCTCTCGCTGCCGACCGTGATCCTCTTCGAAGGCGGCGAGCCCCGGACGACCGTGGTGGGCGCGCGCCCGCGCAGCCACTTCGAGCGCGCCTTCGCGGACTGGCTCCCGCCGAAGCCGATCCGCGGGTCGAGCAACGGGTAGATCAGGTCGACGAGCAGGTTGAAGAAGAGGATCGCCGTCGTCACGAGCACGACGATCCCGAGGATCACCGGCAGGTCGCGGCCGCCGAGCGACGAGATCAGAAGCTTGCCGACTCCGGGTAGCCCGAACGCGCGCTCGACGAAGATGACGCCGCCGAAGGCGAGGCCCAGGTCCATTCCGAGCATCGTCACGACCGGCAGCAGCGCGTTCCGGAGCACCTGCGTGCGCAGGATCCGGCTCCTCGCTCATCCCGATCGCGCGCGCGGTGCGCACGTGGTCGGCGTCGTACACCTCGAGCACGCTGGCCCGGATCATGCGGGCGTAGATCGCCGCGAAGACGGCGCCGAAGGCGAGCCACGGCAGGAGCAGGTGGTAGGCCCACTGCACCGGGCCGCCGCACGTTCCGGCGTCACGTCGAAGACGGGGCAGTAGCCGCCGAACGGCGTCCACCGAGCCGGTAGCCGAAGACGTAGCCGAGCATCAACCCGATCCAGAGCGGGTGCGCGGCCACACCGATCAGCACGAAGATCATGCCGAACCGGTCGAGCAGCGAGCGCGGCCGCAGGGCCGAGAGGAGCCCGATCGGAAACGCGATCAGCAGCCAGACGAACACTCCCCCGAAGATGATCGACATCGTCACCGGCGCGGCCCGGCCGATCACCTCGATCACCGGCTGCCGGTTTCGCCGCGAGACGCCGAGGTCGCCGTGCACGACGTGCGAGACGAAGGTGCCGTACTCGCGGACGATCGAGCCGCCGTCGATCCCCACCGTCTCGCGCAGCGTCGTCCCCTGGTCGACGCGGAAGCCGCGACGGATCGTCTCGTTGTTGCCCGGGATGACGAAGAAGAGGACGTACGTGTAGAGCGTCAGGGCGAGGAAGAGCACGATCGCCCATGCCAGCCGCCTGAGCACGAAGCCGAGCACTGTCGCCTCAGCTTACGCCGAGCGGGGAGTGCTGGATTGGCGAACTCCTAGAGGAAGTGCTGGTAGCCGGGCAGGTCGTACGGCTTGCCCTCGTGCAGCAGGAGGACGCCCTCGCCCGCCTCGACCCGGCCGATCACGCTGAAGCCGAGCGGATCGGGCGTGGCCGCGAGCAGCTCGAAGTCCTCGCCGAAGCCGAGGTCGTCGAGCGTGCCCGCCAGCGGCACTGCGTCGAGATCGATCACGAGGCGACATCCGGAGCGATGGGCGAGGTGACCCGCGTCGACCGCGAGACCGTCCGAGACGTCGAGCATCGCGTGAGCCACGGCGCCGAGCCGGAGGCCCTCCTCCGTCCGCAGCGGCGGGCGCACATAGCGACCGTCCCGGAACGCGGCGCCGGCTGCGCCGAGCGGCCCCGTGACGACGAGCTGGTCGCCCGGCCGCGCTCCGGCCCGCCCGGGACGCGGTCCGACCTTCCGAGCGCGGTGACGCTGACCACGATGCGGCCGGCGCTCGACGTGTCGCCGCCGCGCACGGGGACGCCCGCCTCGGCAAACCCTTCGTAGAGCTCGAGCACGCGCTCCAGCTCGACGTCGCCCGGCAGCGTCAGCGTCACGAAGAGCGCCTCCGGCCGTGCTGCCGAAGCGGACAGGTCGCTCAGGGTGACCGCGGCCGCCCGGAAGCCGAGCTCGCGCCAGCTGAGCCAGTCGAGCCGGAAATGGACGCCCTCGACCAGCGCGTCCTGGGTGACGACGAGCCCATCTGCGAGCTCGGCCGCGTCGTGCTCGGTCCCGACGATCAACCCGCGGGATTCCAGCTCGCGCAGCAGCCCGAGCTCTCCGGCCTCAGAGAGCCGCATCGACAGCCACCCTCAGCGCCTCGATCTCGGCGACGGCGCGAATGACCGCAACACCGGCTGCGCCGGCACGGATGCAGTCGGCCGCGTTGGACGCGTCGATGCCGCCGATCGCCACCACGGGGATGGACACGGAGAGGCAGACGTCGCGCAGCCCGTCGAGGCCGATCGGCGCGCCCGCGTCCGGCTTCGACGGCGTCTCCCAGATCGGTCCCGCGCCGAGGTAGGTCGCCCCGGAGAACTCCGCGACCGCAGCCTCGCGCCGCTTGGCGACGGAGATTCCGAGCGTGATGCCCGCTTCGCGGGCGCGCTCGATGCCGGGATCGGTCTGGCCGAGGTGGACGCCGCAGCCGAGCTCGAGCGCGGCGTCGAGGTCGTCGTTGACGACGAGCTCGGCCTCGAGATCGTGCAGGGCACGGCCGACCTCGACGATCTGTGCGGTCGGGGCGCCCTTCAGGCGCAGCTGCACGACGGTCGCGCCGCCTGCCGCGGCGGCGCGGGCCGACTCCGCGTCGGACACGAGCGCGTGGACCCTCACGAGACCCTTGCGCGTCCGGTCAGCGAGCCGGGATCGAGCGCCGCGAGGGCGTCGTAGAGCGCGACATGGAAGCTGCCCGGCCCCTTCGCCTCCGGGGCCGCGTCCTCCCCGGCGACGCCGAAGGCGACGAGCGCCTCGACGGCCGCCTCGAACGGGTCGTCCTTGCCGGCGAGAAAGCAGCCGGTCAGCGCGGTCGACATGCAGCCGGTGCCCGTGATCGCCGCGAGCAGCTCGTGCCCGTTCGCGACCGCGGCGGCGCGCTCGCCGTCGGACACATGGTCGACCGGGCCGGTGACGGACGCGACGACGCCGAGCGTCCTCGCGGCCTGGCGGGCGAGCTCGGCGGGGTCGCCGCCACCACCGACGGACTCGACCCCGCGCACCTCTGCCTCGACTCCGACGAGCGTCGCGACCTCGCCCGCGTTCCCACGCAGGACGGCCACGTCGACGGCGTCGAGGATCCGCTTCGCGGTGTTGGTGCGGTACGCGGTCGCGCCGGCGCCGACGGGGTCGAGGACGACGGGAATCTGACGCTCGTTGGCCGCCGTGCCGGCGAGCAGCATCGCCTCGATCCAGTCCTCGGAGAGCGTGCCGATGTTGAGCACGAGCGCGCCCGCCAGGCCGACCATCTCGCGCACCTCGTCCTTCGCGTGCGCCATCACCGGCAGCGCGCCGAGCGCGAGAATCGCGTTCGCGGTCTCGTTCATGACCACGTAGTTGGTGATGTTGTGGACGAGCGGCTTGCGCTCGCGGATCACCGCGAGCGTGGCGCCGGGGTCGATCATGCTCTGTCCTTTCAGGTTGAGGACATCGACAGGGCCGTCGCCGGCGCCGATCTCGGCAAGGCCGTTCCGGACCGCAGCGGAGGCGGCGGCAGAGGCGCCGCCGCGCCGCCTCGGCGAGCGGCAGGCCGCGCGCCAGCAGAGCGGCGAGCGTGGCCGAGTGCGTGCACCCCGCTCCGTGGGTGGCGGCCACTGGGTGACGTTCGACGGGAAGCTCGATGTGCTCGCGCCCGTCGAAGAGGTGGTCGACGGCGGTGTCGCCGTGGCCGCCGGTGACGATGGCCGCCGCCGCGCCGAGCTCGACCAGCCGCTCGGCAAGCTCCCGTCGCGACGCTCCGGGCAGGCCCGTCAGCGTCTCCGCTTCGGGCAGGTTCGGCGTCACGACGGTGGCGAGCGGGAAGAGTCGCTGGATCAGCGTCTCGACAGCGTCGTCCTGCAGCAGCTGCGCTCCCGAGCTTGCGATCAGGACCGGGTCGACCACGAGCGGAACCGGATGCCGCTCGAGGAACTCCGCGACCGTCTCGATGATCGTGCGCGAGAAGAGCATCCCGGTCTTCGCGGCGTCGACGCCGATGTCGTCGAAGATCGCGTCGAGCTGCGCTCGAATGAAGTCCGGCGGCAGCTCGTGCACGGCGGTGACGGCCGTCGTGCTCTGCGCCGTCAGCGCGACGAGCGCAGTCGTCCCGTAGACGCCCGCGGCGGCGAAGGCCTTCAGATCGGCCTGGATGCCGGCCCCACCGCCCGAATCGGACGTGGCGATCGTCAACACGCGTGGAATCACTCAGCTCCCTTCGCCGGTCCTAACCGGATCAGGTTCGACGGGTGTGATCTCAGCCCCGATCAGGGCACCCCGGTACGGCGAAGGCTAGCGTAGGTGTCGTGGCTACCGTTGCGCCAGCCTGGCAGGAGATCCTGGTCGGCGAGGAGCTGCGTGCACCTCGCGGTCGAGCCCCCGCGCGGCGGCCGTAGCGAGCCGTTTCCGGACGATCTCGACCCGCGCGTCGCCTCGGCGCTCGTCGCTCAGGGGATCACCGCGCTCTACAGCCACCAGGCCGAGACGTGGGAGGCGCTCCGCGCCGGCGGCCACGCGATCGTCACGACGAGCACCGCCAGCGGCAAGAGCCTCGCGTTCAACCTGCCCGTGCTCGACCTGCTCGCGCGCGAGCCGAAGAGCCGGGCGCTCTACCTCTACCCGACGAAGGCGCTCGCGCAGGATCAGGCCCGCGCGCTGCAGGCCTTCGGCGTCAAGGGGGTCAAGCCCGCGATCTACGACGGCGACACCGAGAGCGAGCGGCGCTGGCAGATCCGCAAATGGGCGAACGTCGTCCTGACCAACCCGGACATGCTCCACGTCGGCGTGCTGCCGCACCACGACCGCTGGGGCGACGTGCTTGCGAACCTCCGCTTCGTCGTCGTCGACGAGGCGCACGTCTACCGCGGCGTCTTCGGATCGCACGTCGGCAACGTCCTCCGGCGGCTCCGCAGGCTCGCCCGTGCGTACGGCTCGGAGCCACAGTTCGTGCTGGCCTCGGCGACGATCGCGAACCCCGCGCAGCTGGCCGAGTCCCTGCTCGGCCAGCCGGCCGCCGTGATCGACAGCGACACCGCGCCTGCGACCGAGCGGACGATCGCACTCTGGAATCCGGAGCTGATCGACGCCGAGCTGGGCGTGCGCGCCAGCTCTCTCGGCGACGCTTCGCGCCTGCTCGCCGGCCTCGTCTCGCACGGGCTGCGGACGATCTGCTTCGCGAAGAGCCGCAAGGCGGTCGAGCTGATCCACCGCTTTACCTCGGACCGCGTCGAGCCGGCGGTGGCGGCGCGGCTGACGCCGTACCGGGCTGGTTACACGCCGTCCCAGCGCCGCGAGATCGAGCAGCGGCTGATGGCGGGCGAGCTACTCGGAGTCACGGCCACCGATGCGCTCGAGCTCGGGATCGACATCGGCTCGCTCGACTGCGCGATCTCGGTCGGCTTTCCCGGAACGGTCTCGTCGCTGCGGCAGCAGTGGGGACGAGCCGGGCGCCGCAGCCCCGGCCTCGCCGTTCTCGTCGCGAGCCAGGACGCGCTCGACCAGTACTTCATGCGCGAGCCCGAGACGTTGCTCGAGCGGACGGTCGAGGCGGCGATCCTCGACCACGCGAACCCGCGTGTCCTCGACGGGCACGTGCTGTCCGCGGCGTTCGAAGGGCCGATCGACGAAGCGGACGCGCAGACACTCGGACCGGAAGCTCTGGTGCGGGCTGCCCAGCTACCCGAGCTGAAGCTGACCGACGCGGGCTGGGTCTGGGCGGGCAAGGACTACCCGGCTGCCCGAGTGCTGCTTCGCTCCGGTGAGCCCGACTCGTTCACGGTCGTCGACGCGGAGACCGGCGCCGTGCTCGGAATGGTCGAGCGCTCGCGCGCGTACGGAACGATCCACGACGGCGCCGTCTACCTGCACCTCGGCGAGCAGCACCTCGTCAGCCGGCTCGACGTCGACGCGCGCACCGCTCTGGTCAACCGCGCCAACGTCGATTGGTACACGCAGGCGAAGGTGGAAACCGAGACGTCGATCGTCGAGCCGCTGCGTGCCGAGACGCGACTCGGTCTCGAGTTGAGCTTCGGTCGGGTCTCGGTGACCGAGCGCGTCGTGGCCTACCAGCGCAAGTCGATCAGCGGCGGCGACACGCTCGAGACCGTCCCGCTCGACCTACCCGAGACGACGTTCGAGACCGAGGCCGTCTGGTTCTCGCCGACACCGGCCCAGCTCGCGGGTCTCGAGGAGATGCCGAAGCTCCTCTCCTCCCTCCACGCCGCCGAGCACTCGCTGATCGCGCTCCTGCCGCTGTGGGCGATGTGCGACCGCTGGGACATCGGCGGCCTCTCGACGAACATCCACTATCAGACCGGGCTGCCGACGATCTTCGTCTACGACGGCCACGCCGGCGGCGTCGGGATCACCGAGCGCGGCTTCGAACGATTCGAGGGCTGGGTCGAGGACACGGCGAAGCTGCTCGCCGGCTGCCCCTGCGCCGAAGGCTGCCCGAGCTGCGTGCAGAGCCCGAAGTGCGGCAACCTGAACGACTACCTGGACAAGGACGGCGCCCTGACGTTGCTGCAGCGCCTGCTCGCAAGCTGACGCACGGGTCGATTTCGTCAGCACGTTGTCGATTTCGCGACCCCGTGTTCGTCTTCATGGTGAAATCGATGTTCGAGAGGAGGAACGCATGCAGTACCTGGCATTGATCTACGGCGAGGAGGGCCGCTGGGCGGATCTCTCGCAGGAGGAGCGGGAGCGCGAGATGGGCGAGTACATGGCGCTCTCGCAGGCAGACGTCACGAAGGGGCGGCAACGAGCTCGACTCGACCGCGACCGCGACGACCGTCCGCGTGCGCGGTGACGAGACCCTCGTCACCGACGGGCCGTTCGCCGAGCTGAAGGAGAGCATCGGGGGCTACTACGTCTTCGAGTGCGACTCGATCGAGGATGCCTGCACGTGGGCGGCGAAGATCCCGGCCGCGCGGCACGGCGCAATCGAGGTCCGGCCCGTGTACGTGGAGGAAGGTGAGCAGTCGTGAAGTACGCAGCCCTGCTGACCAACAACGCCGACGACGTCGCCGAGTGGGAGAAGATGTCGCCCGAGGAGGCCGCAGCCGCCCGCGCCGAGGAGGTGCCGAAGTGGGAGGCGCTCTTCGGCGAGCTCGGCCAGACCGGCGTGCTCGGCGCAGGCTTCGAGCTCGACAGTCCCAAGACCGCGAAGACCGTTCGCGTCCGCGGAGGCGAGACCCTCGTCACCGACGGCCCGTTCGCCGAGACGAAGGAGCAGATCGGCGGCCTCATGGAGCTCGAGGCCGAGGACCTCGACGCCGCGATCGCGATCGCGGCCCGGATCCCGGTCGCCTTCAGGGCGTCCGTCGAGCTGAGGCCCGTGATCGAGCATTGACGACGGTCGCGACGGTCTTTCGGGAGGAATGGGGACGTGCCGTCGCAGCTCTCACCCGCGTCCTCGGCGACATGCAGCTCGCCGAGGACGCGGTGCAGGACGCGTTCACGACCGCGCTCGAGCGTTGGCCGCGCGACGGCGAGCCCGCCGTCCCGGGTGCCTGGATCCTCACGACCGCGCGGAACCGCGCGATCGACCGAATCCGGCGCGAGCAGGCCTTCGCCCGCAAGGCGGAGCTGCTGGCTCGGCTCGAATCGCTGCCGGCCGAGGAGGACGACGTGAGCCCGATCCCCGACGACCGCCTCGCGCTCGTCTTCACCTGCTGCCACCCCGCGCTCGCCGCCGAGTCGCGGGTCGCGCTGACGCTGCGGGAGGTCGCCGGACTGACGACGACGGAGATCGCGCACGCGTTCCTCGTCGCCGAGCCCGCGATGGCGCAGCGGCTCGTCCGCGCGAAGCGGAAGATCCGCGACGCCGGCATCCCCTTCCGCGTCCCACCCGACCACCTCTTGCCGGAGCGGCTCCGCTCGGTGCTCGCAGTCCTCTACCTGGTCTTCAACGAGGGCTACTCGGCGAGCGGCGGCGGCGAAGCGATCCGCGACGAGCTGTGCGACGAGGCGATCCGGCTCGCGAAGCTGCTCGCGGTGCTGATGCCCGACGAGCCGGAGGCGCTCGGGCTGCTCGCGCTGATGCTGCTGCACGACGCGCGGCGCGAGGCCCGGACGGCGCCCGACGGCTCGCTGGTGCTGCTCGCCGACCAGGACCGGAGCCGCTGGAACCAGGCGCGGATCGACGAGGGAACGCGTGTGCTCGACCGCGCTCTCGCCCACCGGAGTCCCGGTTCCTACCAGCTCCAGGCCGCAATCGCCGCGCTTCACCTCGACGACGAGACCGACTGGCCGCAGATCGCCGGCCTCTACGACGAGCTGGCGCGCGTCGAGCCGACGCCGATCGTGGAGCTCAATCGCGCGGTGGCGGTCGCGATGGCGCACGGGCCGGAGTTCGGGCTCGAGCTGATCGAGCGGATCGACCTGCCGCGCTACCACCTCCTCCACGCCGCGCGCGCCGACTTTCTCCGGCAGCTCGACCGTCCCGACGAAGCCGCCGCGGCCTACCGCGAGGCGCTCGCGCTCGAGATGAACGCCGCCGACCGGGCGTTCCTGGAAAGGCGCCTCGACGAGATGGTACGTTCGTGACGTGTACCGGGACCGGCTGCCGCAGCTCGAGGGCGGCCTCTTCATCACCGACGGCGGGATCGAGACAACGCTGATCTACCACCGCGGCCTCGAGCTGCCCGCCTTCGCAGCGTTCGACCTGCTCAAGGACGACGCAGGCACCGAGGAGCTCCGCCGCTACTACGTCCCCTACGCTCTGCTCGCCCGCGAGCACGGCGTCGGCCTCGTGCTCGAGAGCCCGACCTGGCGCGCCAACCCGGACTGGGCGGCGGAGATCGGCTACTCGCTCGACGAGCTCGACGCCTTCAACCGCAAGGCGATCGCGCTGATGGAAGAGCTCCGCGAGGAGTACGCCGGCCGAGCGCCGATCGTGATCAGCGGCTGCGTCGGCCCACAGAGCGACGGCTACAGCCCGGAGACGATCCTGAGCGCGGCCGAGGCGGAGGCAGTACCACTCGACGCAGATCGGGACGTTCGCCGACACCGCCGCCGACATGGTCACGGCGATCACGATGACCTACGCAGACGAGGCGATCGGCGTCGCCCGGGCGGCAGCCAAAGCCGGACTGCCGTCGGCGATCTCGTTCACGGTCGAGACCGACGGGCGGCTGCCGAACGGCCAGGGGCTCGGCGAAGCGATCGAGCAGGTCGACCGCGAGACGGCCTCGGCGCCGGCCTACTTCATGATCAACTGCGCGCACCCCACCCACTTCGACGACGTGCTCGAGGCCGACGCGCCCTGGGTGCGCCGGATCGGCGGTCTGCGCACCAACGCATCGACCAAGAGCCACGCGGAGCTGGACGAGGCAACGGAGCTCGACGAAGGCGACCCGACCGATCTCGGGGCGCGCCACGCCGCGCTGAAGGCTCGCCTCCCGGGCGTGAACGTCCTCGGAGGGTGCTGCGGCACCGACGACCGCCATGTCGCCGCTGTCTGCACCGCATGGCGCGCCGAACGCTCGCCGCGCAAACCTAGACAATCCCCGCATGCGGGTCTCGGCCAAGGTCGACTATGCGCTGCGCGCGCTCGCGGAGCTCGCCGCCGCGCCGCCGGGCCAGGTGAAGGCAGAGCGACTCGCGACGGCGCAGGAGATCCCGCTCAAGTTCCTCGAGAACATCCTGCTCGAGCTGCGCCGCGCCGAGATCGTCGCGAGCCAGCGCGGCGCCGACGGCGGCTACCGGCTGGCCAAGCCGCCGGCGGAGGTCAGCCTCGCCGACGTGATCCGCGCCGTCGAGGGGCCGATCGCCACCGTCCGCGGCGCGCGGCCCGAGGACACGACGTACACCGGCGCCGCCACCGGCCTCCGCGACGTCTGGATCGAGCTGCGCACGAGCATGCGCGGCGTGCTCGAGGAGACGTCGCTCGCCGACCTCGTCGCGCGGAGCGGCGACCAGGCCGATAGCTAGGCGAAGACGCGCTCGGAGGCGGGCCGGATGTAGACGATCTGCCCGTCGGCGAGCTCGAGCTCCTCGCACTGGTCGCGCGTCAGCTGCGCCCAGACCTTCTCCTCGTCCGCGCGGACGAGCTCGACGCGCACCTCGAAGCCGAGGTGGACGACGCGCTCGATCATCGCCTCGGTGGCGCCCTCCGCCGGCTGCGAGCAGCACCTCGAGATCGTGCGGGCGCACCCAGCTCTCGCCGACGCGGGTGGTCGGGCCGACGAAGCTCATCACGAACTCGGTCGCGGGCTGCTCGTAGAGGTCGCGCGGGCCGCCGACCTGCTCGACCTTGCCGTGGTTGATCACGGCGATCTGGTCGGCGACCTCCATCGCCTCCTCCTGGTCGTGCGTGACGAAGACGGTGGTGACGTGCACCTCCTCGTGCAGGCGGCGCAGCCATTCGCGCAGCTCGGCCCGGACACGCGCGTCGAGAGCGCCGAACGGCTCGTCGAGCAGAAGCACCTCCGGCTCGACCGCGAGGGCGCGGGCGAGCGCCATCCGCTGGCGCTGGCCACCGGAGAGCTGCGCCGGATAGCGGTGACCGAACTTCTGCAGCTGCACCAGCTCGAGCAGCTCATCGACCCGCGCCCGGATCTCGTCCTTCGGCCGCTTCCGGATCGTCAGCCCGAAGGCGACGTTGTCGCGCACGGTCATGTGCTTGAAGGCGGCGTAGTGCTGGAAGACGAAGCCGACGCCACGCTTCTGCGGCGCGATCCCGGTTGCGTCCTCGCCGGAGATGACGATCTCGCCCGTGTCGGGCATCTCGAGTCCGGCGATCACGCGCAGGAGCGTCGACTTGCCGCTGCCGCTCGGGCCGAGCAGCGCCGTCAGAGAGCCCGTCGGCACCTCGAGCGAGACGTCGTCGAGGGCGACGAAGTCGCCGAAGCGCTTCGAGATTCCGGTGGCGACGATGCTCAAGCCGTTTCCTCCTTGGGTCTGATCAGTGTCATGGCGACGAGCACGAGCACCGCCATCAGCGCGAGCACGATCGAGATCGCGTAGGCGCCGGCGATGTCGAGCGACTGGTAGCGCTCCTCGACGCGCAGCGTGGCGGTCTCCGTCTCGCCCTGGAGACGGCCGGAGACGACGGCGACGGCGCCGTACTCCCCGAGGCAGCGCGCGGTCGTGAGGATGACGCCGTAGATGACGGCCCAGCGGATCGCCGGGAGCGTGATCCGCCAGAACGTCTGCCAGCTGTTCGCGCCGAGGGTGCGCGCGGCCTGCTCCTGCTCGTCGCCGATCTCGCGCAGCGTCGGCACGACCTCGCGGGCGACGAACGGGAGCGAGACGAAGATCGTCGCGATCACCATCGCGGGCAGCGAGAACAGGATCTGGATCCCGTGGTCGCTGAGGCACGCCGAACCAGCCTTCGCGGCCGTAGAGCAGGAAGAGCGCGAGCCCGACGACGACCGGCGAGAGCGCCAGCGGCAGGTCGACGAACGCGTTGACGAGCCCCTTGCCCGGGAAGCGGCGCCGCACGATCGCGAGCGCGCAGGCGATCCCGAAGATCGTGTTCAGCGGCACCGCGATCGCCGTGATGATCAGCGTCAGCTTGAACGCGTTGATCGTCTCCGGGGTCGAGAGCGCAGCCCAGGCGGCGCCGAACCCGTTCTCGAACGTCCGGTAGAAGACGAGCGCGAGCGGGCCGAGCAGGATCGCGGCGAGGTAGCAGAACGCGATCCCGCGCAGGCCGTAGCGGCGGACGGCGTCAGTCACGGTCGTGCCTCGTCGCGAAGTGGCGGATCGCGCCGATCGAGAGCAACAGCGCGAACGAGATCACGAGCAGGACGACCGCGACCGCCGCCGCGCCGGCCTGGTCGCCGCTCTCGATCCGGCTGAAGATGAAGACCGACGAGACCTGCGTCTTGTAGGGCAGGTTGCCGGTGATGATCACGAGCGAGCCGAACTCGCCGACCGCCTTCGCGAACGCGAGCGCGACGCCGGAGAGGATCCCGGGCAGGATGTTCGGGAAGACGACGCGGCGGAACGTCTGCAGCTCGGTCGCGCCGAGCGACTTGGCAGCCTGCTCCATCTCCTCGATCCAGCTCGATCAGCACGGGCTGGACGGTCCGAACGACGAACGGGAGCGTGACGAAGAGCATCGCCAGCACGATCGAGGTCGTCGTGAAGGCGACGTTGATCTCGACCGGCGACTGCGGCCCGTAGAGCGCGAGCAGGGTCAGGCCGGCGACGATCGTCGGCAGCGCGAAGGGGAGGTCGATGACCGCGTTCACGAGCGTCTTGCCCCGGAACGAGTCGCGCACGAGCACCCAGGCCGTGATCGTGCCGAGCACGCCGTTGAGGAGGGCGACGCCGATCGACGTCCAGAGCGTCAGCTTGAGCGCCGCGACCGCCTCCGGGCTGGAGACGACCTCCCAGAAGCTCCGCGCCCCGGCGTTCGTCGACTCGAACACGAGCGCGGCGATCGGGAGCCCCACGATCAGGGTCAGATAGGTCGTGACGAAACCGAGCGAGAGGGCCGCGGAGGCCCTCTCGCTCTGCATCCTCGCCGGCCTGATGGTTGCTTCGGCCGTACTCATGAATAGGGAAAGCTAATGGACAGAATAAGACACGTCAATTTGAAGCGTCAGCCCGTCACGCCTCCGACCTCCCGTTCGATCCGCGCCATGATGCCCGTCGCGCGGGTCGAAGAACCGCTTCTGCACCTTGTCCCAGCCGCCGAGCCCCAGCTGGTCGATCGTGAACTGACCCGGACGCGCGCGGGAACTTGGACGTGAACTGCTTCGCAATCGCCTTGTTGACCGGCCGGTAGCCGTTCTCGGCGAAGGTCCTCTGGGCGTCGGGCGTGCGCAGGAAGCGCAGGAACGCGGTCGCCTCTTGCTTGTGGTCGCTCGACTTCACGATCGCGATCGGGTTCTCGATCAGGATCGTCGAGCGCGGGATCACGAACGGCGAGCCCTGGCCGCGCGAGCGGGCGAAGAGCGCCTCGTTCTCGTAGGCCAGCAGCACGTCGCCGCGGCCGGCGTTGAAGGTCTGCAGCGAGTCACGGGCGCTCTTGTCCTGCGAGACGACGTTCTTGAACAGCTTCAGCAGGTAGTCCTGCGCCTGCTTGTCGGTCTTCCCGAGCTTGCGCTGCGCGCCGTAGGCGGCCATCACGTTCCAGCGGGCGCCGCCCGAGGTGAACGGGTTGGGCGTCACGACCTGCACGCCCGGGCGGGTCAGGTCGTTCCAGCCCCGGATCTTCTTCGGATTGCCGTCACGGACGACGAAGACGACGAGCGAGTTGGTGACCATGCCCTTGTACGACTGCTTGTCCCAGGTTGGCGTCGACCAGGCCTGCAGCGACGAGCTCGTCGACGTCGGGCGCGAGCGACAGCGCGACGATGTCGGCCTTCAGCCCGGCCTTGACCGCGCGCGCCTGATCGCCGGACGCGGCGTACGACTGGCTGAAGCTGACGCCGTTCCCGCCCTGGGTCTTCTGGAAATCGGGGATCAGCTTGTTGTAGGCCTCCCGAGGCGTCGAGTACGCGACGAGCGACAGGCGGACGTCCTTGGTGGCGGCGCCCGCCACCGATGCCGCGATCGAGGCCGCCAGCACAGCGATGAGCACGAGGGTTCTGCGACGCATGTGGATCCTTTCGATCTTTGTCTACCGATTTAGTTGGGATTCGAAGTTCTAATGATTGTCATAAGCGTTGTCAATTCCGAACCGCTGCTGCGAGAATCGGCGGATGCGGGAGGCTCGAGGCGGAGTGCTGGTGGTCGGCGGCGGCTTCGCCGGTGCGTATGTCGCGCGGCTGCTCGGCAAGCGGGGCGCCACGATCGTCAGCCCCGAGAACTTCATGCTCTACACGCCGATGCTCCCGGAGGCGGCGTCGGGCACGCTCGAGCCACGCCACGTGGTCGTGCCGCTGCGGCAGATGTGCCCGCACGCGGAGCTGCTCCTCGCCCGCGTGACGGCGATCGACGAGGAACGGCGCGTCGCGACGATCGAGCGGCCGGACGGCGGCACCGACGAGGTCCGCTACGAGCAGCTCGTCGTCGCGCTCGGCGCCGTCGCACGGACGCTGCCGGTCCCCGGGCTCGCCGAGCACGCGGCTCGGCTTCAAGGATCTCGCGGACGCGATCCACCTCCGCAACCACGTGCTGCGAGAGCTGGAGGCGGCCGACGCGGAGCTCGATCCGGGCCCGGGCCGCGGCGCACCTCACCTTCGTCTTCGTCGGCGCCGGCTACGCGGGCGTCGAGGCGCTCGCGGAGCTCTCCGACCTCGTCAAGGACGCTCTCCGCTGGTATCCGAGGCTGCGCGACAGCCCGCAGCGCTGGGTGCTGGTCGACGCAGCGCCGAAGATCCTGGCGGAGATCCCGACCCGCCTCGGGGAGTACGCCGCTCGCGAGCTCGCGCGCCGAGGCGTGGAGATCCGGACGTCGACGACACTGGAGTCGCTCGCTGCGGGCGAGGCGACGCTCTCGGACGGCGAGCGCATCCCCACGCACACGCTCGTCTGGACCGCCGGCGTTCGCGCCCACCCGCTGCTGGACCCGTTCGGTCTGCCGCTCGACGACCGCGGGCGCGTCCGGGTCGATCAATTCCTCAGGGTCGAGGGCCGCGACCAGGTCTGGGCGCTCGGCGACTGCGCCGCCGTCCCGAACGGCGCGACGCCCGAGCACGTCGACCCGCCGACCTGCCAGCACGCGCTCCGCCAGGCCCGCCGGCTGGCGAGGAACCTGAGCGGCACGCCGCAGCCGTACGCCTACCGGATGCTCGGCCAGGTGGCGACGCTCGGCCGCTACAAGGGGATCGCCGACGTGATGGGGCTGCGCCTCCGCGGCTTCCCCGGCTGGTTCGTCACCCGCAGCTACCACCTCTTCCAGCTGCCGCTGTTCTCCCGCAAGCTGCGCGTCGTCGTCGACTGGACGACCTCGCTCTTCTTCCGCCGCGACATCGCCGAGCTCTCGATGCTCGGCCACCCGCGCCGACTCGGCGACTAGACGCCCTAGCGGAGCGACCGGAGCGCGGCGCTGAGCGACTGCTTCGAGGAGAGCACGCCTTCGAACAGGTCGCCCTCCTTCGCGACCCGCTCGAGCACCGCCTCCATCGTGAACGCGGCCGGGTCCAGCGACTCGTTCACCTCGTCCCAGCGCAGCGGCGTCGAGACGGGAGCGCCGGGCTTCGGCCGCACCGAATAGGCCGACGCGATCGTCTTCCCCTCCCCGTTCTGGTTCGTGTCGATCAGGACGCCGCGCCGCTTCGCCTTCGTCCACTCGGTCGTCGCCAGCCCCGGATGAGCACGCGCAATGGCGCCGGCGATGATCTCGGAGAACTCCCGGGTCTCGGTGAACGTATGGCGCCGTGCGATCGGCACGAGGATGTGGATTCCCTCGGAGCCGCTCGTCTTGGCGTGCGACTCGAGCTGGAGCAGGTCGAGCGTCTCCTTGATCAGCAGCGCGACATGGATCGCCTCCGGAAAGCCCACGTCCGGCGACGGATCGAGGTCGAAGAGGACGAAGTCCGGCCGCGAAGGCTTGTCCACCCGCGAGTACCAGGTGTTCATGTCGATGCAACCCATGTTCACCGTCCAGAGCAGGGCCAGCTCGTCGTTCACGAGCGGGAAGTCGATCAGCCGGCGCTGGGGCGGCTTGTCACGCGTCGACGCCTCGAATCGCGCCGTCGGAATCCAGTCCGGCATGTGCTTCGGCGCGTCCTTCTGGAAGAAGAACTTGCCGTTCCAGCCGTCCGGATAGCGCTTCATCGTGAACGGCCGGTCCTTCAGGTGCGGCACGAGCACCGGCGCGACGTCGCGGTAGTACGCGAGCAGGTCGCCCTTGGTGATCCCCTCGTCCGGCCAGAACGGCTTGTCCAGGTTCGACAGCTTCAGGACCCGCTTGCCCTTCCTGAGCTCGGGCTCGATCGTCGCTCGCTCTCGTTGCACCTCATCCGCCTCCTTGTCCTCGCGCAGCCCCTGGTACACCGGCGCCCGCAGCCTGCCGTCGTGCGTCCACTCGGCGAAGCGGATCTCGGCGACGAGCTTCGGCTCGACCCAGACGACGTCGCCCTTGCGCACCTTCGGCATCTTCGGCACCTCGGCGAAGGGAGACGTGTCGCGCCGCAACGGCTTCAGCGCCGCGAGGAGGCGCTTGATCTCGGCGTCGTCGAAGCCCGTGCCGACGTTCCCCGCCCAACGAAGGACGCCGTTCTCGTACACGCCGAGGACGAGCGCGCCGAACGCGCCGGACCGGCGGCCCTGCCCCTTCGTGTACCCCGCGACCACGAGCTCCTGCCGTCCCTGGGTCTTGATCTTCAGCCAGTTTCGTGAGCGCCTGCCCGGCTCGTAGCGCGAGTCGGCGCGCTTGGCCACGATCCCCTCGAACTGCTGCTCCTGAGCGGCCTTGTAGAGCGCCCGACCGTCGTCGAACGTGTCGGAGATCTGGATGCCGCGCTGGCGCTTGTCGACGATGTCCGCGAGCCGCTTGCGCCGCTCGGTCAGCGGCAGGTCGAGCAACGGCGTTCCCTCCACCTCGAGCAGGTCGAACGCGACGTAGAGGTAGGTCGTGCCTTCCTTGCCCTGCTGCATCGCGGAGAACGTCGCGCGACCGTCCTCGCCAACGGCCACGACCTCGCCGTCGAGCACGCAGTCGGGCGTCCGCAGCGCACGCTCGAGCGTGCGGACGACGGTCGGAAAGCGGTCGACGAACGACTTGTCGTTCCGGCTGCGGAGATCGACGTCGCCCCCGCGAATCGTTGCGATCGCCCGGAAGCCGTCCCACTTCACCTCGAAGAGCCAGCCCTCGCCGGTCGGCACGTCAGCCGCGGGCGTTGCCAGCATCGGCGCGTAGCCACGCCGCCTCGCGGGTGAGCTTCGTCCTCCTTCTTCTTGACGATCAGCCAGTTCTTCGGGTCTCCACCCAGCTTGGCCGGCACGAGCGTCCAGAGCCCGTTCAGCTTCTCGCCGTGCAGGTGGACGGTGAGACCGCCGTTCGGCTTCTCCTCGACGAGCTCGTAGGTCCCGCGGTCCCAGATCTCCACCGTTCCCGCGCCGTAGTTGCCGGCCGGGATCTCACCCTCGAAGCTCCCGTACGAGAGCGGGTGATCCTCGACGTGGACGGCGAGGTGCTGCGTGCCGGGCTCGAGCGGCACGCCCTTCGGGACGGCCCAGCTCGCGAGCGCGCCGTCCCGCTCGAGCCTGAAGTCGTAGTGCAGCCGGCGGGCGTCGTGGCGCTGGATCACGAAGATCGGCGCCTTGCCGCGCCTACCTTTGCCGAACGGCTCGGGCGTCTTGCCGCGGGTCCGCTTGCGCTCGTAGTCCTTCAGCGAGGCCACTGCACCGTCCTACCCATGTTTCACCACTTCCGAAAAGGAGATTCGAAAACCAGCGCGGCCGGGGAACTGACGGACACGGCCGCGCACCGTCTTTTCCACGCGGGGGGTCAGTTGAGGTCGGCGAAAGCCGGCCTCAACACGTATGAGTAGCGGTTTCAGGCCGGTATTCGGAACAGGGGAAAAGCCTGTGGAAGCTGTGGAAAGTCCTTGTGTCAAACGACACTGCGATCAGGCGAGCACGCCCATCGAACGGAACTTCGCCCGCCGCCGCGTGCGCCGCTCCCTCGGGGAAATCTCGTCGAGTGCCTCCAGGGCATCGCCGATCGCCGCGCCGAGCAGGCGCGCGGCCTCGTCCGGGCTCTCGTGCGCACCGCCGACGCGGCTCCGGGACGATCCCGTCGATCACGCCGAGCTCGAGGCAGTGGGCGGCATCGGGCTTGAACGCCGCGGCGGCCTTGCGCTTCTCGCCGGCGTCGCGCCAGAGGATCGCGGCGCAGCCCTCGGGCGAGATCACCGAGTAGATCGCGTTCTCCTGCATCAGCACCGTGTCGGCGAGAGCGATCGCGACGGCGCCGCCCGAGCCGCCTTCACCGATGATGCAGGAGACGGTCGGGACGCCGAGCCGAGCCATCACGGCCTGCGAGCGCGCGATCGCGCCGCCCTGTCCGTGCTGCTCGGCGGCGATCCCCGGATAGGCGCCCGGAGTGTCCACGAGGGTCACGAGCGGGAACCCGTGCTGTTCGGCGATCGCCATCACCCGCATCGCCTTGCGGTAGCCCTCCGGATAGGCCATGCCGAAGTTCCGCTTCGTGCGCTCCTTGATGTCCCGGCCCTTCTGATGGCCGATCAGGGCGACGGTGCGGCCCTCGAGCTTGCCGAGACCGGTGACGAGCGCGGGATCGTCGGCGCGCCCGCGGTCGCCGTGCAGCTCGAACCAGTCCTCGAGCAGCCTCTCGACGTAGTCGAGCGTGTAGGGCCGCTCCTCGTGGCGGGCGAGCTCGACCTTGCTCCAGATCTCTTCGTCGGTCGGCTCGGCCTCGATCCGGTCGAGCTGGCGCTGGAGGCGGTCGAGCTCGCCGGAGAGCCGCGCTCCGCGCAGAAGGTCCAGTCCGCCTAGCTTGCTCAACCGGTCTCGCAGCCTGATCTCTGCATCACGAGGCACCCTACTCCGCTCCGAAGAGCCGGAGAAGCCGCGCGAGCGTCGACCGCAGCTCCGGCCGCGGCACGATCGCGTCGATGTGGCCGAAGCGGAGGTTCGACTCGGCCAACCCGAAGTCGTCCGGGAGCTTCTCGCGCGTGGTCTGCGCGACAACGCGCGGGCCCGCGAACGACATCAGCGCGCCCGGCTCCGCGACGACGACGTCGCCGAGACTGGCGAAGCTCGCGAGCAGGCCGCCGGTGGTCGGATGCGCCATCACCGAGATCAGCGCGCAGCCGGCGTCGTGCAGCTCCTCGACGGCCACCACCGTCTTCGGCAGCTGCATCAGCGCGAGAATCCCCTCCTGCATCCGGGCGCCGCCCGAGGCGGAGACGGAGATGAGCGGCACGCGGGCAGCGGCCGCGCTCTCGCACGCGCGCGCGAACTTCTCGCCCGTGACCGAGCCCATCGAGCCGCCCATGAACGAGAAATCCATCACCGCGAGCTCGCACGGAAGCCGCTCGATCGCGGCGCTGCCGACGACGAGTGCGTCGCCGAGCCCGGTCGCGATCTCCGCCTCCGCCAGCCGCTCGTTGTAGGCGCGGAGGTCGAAGAAGCGGAGCGGATCGGCCGAGCGGAGGTCGGCGGCTTCCTCGACGAAGCTGCCTTCGTCGGCGATCTGGTCGATCCGCTCGCGCGCCTTGACCGCGAAGTGATGGCCGCACTGCGTGCAGACCCGAAGGTTTGCGACCAGCTCGTCGTCCCGGTAGTGCGAGCCGCAGCTCGGGCACGTATTCGGGTGCTTCTTCGGCGGGGGCTCGGGAGCCTGCTTGTGCTCGATCGAGACGTCGATCTTGGCGTCGGCCATCGTGGGAGTTTAGACCTGGCCTCTCCGGCCACGGTTACAGCCGGCGGTCTTACAGACCCAGCGCGGTGGCGAGCCGGGCGAGCTTGGGTTCGTTGGCCGCGTCTCGGACGAGTCCGGTGAAGCCGAGACCGGCGATCCGCTTCCGCGCAGCGACATCCCGCAGCAGCTCCTCGATCTCTTCGAGGCGCAGCCCGTCCGGCTCGGGCATGAACACGGCCAGCTCACCCGGCTCGACGGAGTCGGCGTCGAGCGCCACGTAGACGGCGTCGGCGCCCTCGAGAGCACGCTCGACCGCGCCCTCGCCCGTCTGGATCCCGCTCGCCTCGATGAACTCGACCTCGGGCGGGTCGAGGTTGCGGGCTCCGATCAACGCGACGTGCTTCGCGAGCACCGCGCCATCGTCGAGCACCATCCGCAAGGGCATGCCCCACGTGTTGCCGGATGGGGAGGTCGCCGGCGTGTTCAGGTCGCCGTGCGCGTCGATCCAGACCACCGCCAGGCACTCCTCGCCCGCGGTGAGCGCCTCGATCGCGCCGACGTGCGAACAGCAGCAACCGCCGAGGACGATGGGCCGGTCGGGCAACTCGGAGGCGAGCATCAGCGTCTGCTCCGCAAGCGTGTCGGCCTCGATCACCGTCGCCTCCGGGTAGGGGAGCTCGTGGAAGGCCGCTTCGGCCATTGTCTCGCCGCCGTCACCCCACGCGCGCGGGACGCGGACGAGGCCGGCGCAGAACTCTCGACCGCAGGAATGGCACTGGTACTCCGGGCCGACCGCGACCGCGGTCAGCGTCCGGCAGTCGGGACAGCGGGCGCGCAGGCGGCTCACGCCGTAGAACCTACCTTTGGACGGGACGCTCGAGGAACACGGTGTCCCGATAGACGCTCATCCCTGCCCGCTCGTAAAGCCGGGTCGCGCCCGTCATGCTCGACGCGTCGACGCCGAGCGTTCCGCGCGTGTAGCCACGCCGACTGAACTCGGCGAAGGAGTGAACGAGCAGCGCCTCGCCCAGACCCTGCCGCCGCCAGGGCTTGCGCACACCGAGCATCGCGACGTATCCCGCGTTGGGATCGACCGAATCCTGGCGGCAGATCGAGAAGCCGGCGAGCTCGTCGCCCGCGCTCGCGAGGAACCAGAGCTCAGGGTCGTACGACTCGCGCTCGACGTGCCAGTGCGCCCATTCCTCGAACGTCTCGTCGAGCGGGTCGTTGGTGTCCTGCCAGACCTCGACGACTGCGGCGTGGACACGCCGGTGGTCGTCGGCGGTCGCGGTGCGGACCGAGATCCCCTGGGGCCAGACGGGCTCGCGGGCCCCGCCGGAGAGGTCGATCTCCATCCGGTAGGAGTGTCGGACGGGCTCGAAGCCGAGGCCCGAGAAGGCGCTCACGATCCGCTCATCGGTCTCGGACGTCCAGACGCGGAGCCGACCCGCCTGCGCCCGCTCGTCCAGCCAGGCGACCAGCTCTGCCACGACTGGTGCGGCATCCACGTCCGGGGCGACCTTCACGTCGCACCACCAGAGAGGCGGCTCTTCACGCGTCGCGTCGGCATCCGCGTACGCAATCAGCCGGCCGTCACGCTCGAGCACGCGGATGTCGCGCTCGATCTCCACGTACGGCGTCGTCAGCCAGGTGCGCAGGTCGTCGGCCGTGTAATCCGCTTCCCCGAACGCCGCGAGCTGGTGCGCGTTCATCAGCTCGAGCATCGCGTCGAACTCGTCTTCGCGGGGCGGCCGCAGGCTCATGCTGGAGCAGGCACGAGCTCGTCGAGCGCATCCGGCAGCCCGGACAGGTCCGGCAGCTCACGATCGGGCTCCGGGTCCGCGACCTCGCCGAGCCGGTTGATCCAAACGATCTTCAATCCCAGCTCCCGCGCCGGAGCGACGTCGTGGAAGAGGCTCGCCGCCACGTGGACGTGGTGCGCGCGATCGGCGGTCGTCAGCTCGAAGAACCTCTCCCAGTGCGCGTGCGCCGGCTTGTACGAGCTGATCTCCTCGGCGGTGACGATCAGGTCGAACGGGACACCGATCCGCTTCTCGGACTCGAGGATCAAGGCGCGGTCGGTGTTCGAGAGGATCGCGAGATTCCAGCCGCGCCGCCGCAGCTCCTCGAGCGCATCGGGCACCTCGCGGAACAGCGGGCCAGTCCGGCAGCGACCGCGCCAGCGCGCCCGTCTCGCCCTCCGGGATCGTCAGGTCGTTCTCGGCCGCGAGCCGCTCGAGCGTGATCGTGAGCACCTCCGCGTAGCTTCGGTACGTCCTCGGCCTGCACCTCCGGCTCCAGCCGGTGGTAGCGGCGCGAGCAGCTCGGGCGCGCGCTCGGCGCCGAAGAGGCTCTCGAGCACGCCGCGGATGCCGGCGTTCCAGTCGATCAGCGTGCCGTAGCAGTCGAAAGTCGCCCAGCGGGACATTCGTCCGAGCTTACTATCGGGCCGTGGTCGAGGTTCGCCCTCTCGTTTCCTCGGACTGGCCGGCGGTCGCCGCGATCTTCGCGGAGGGCATCGCGACGGGAGACGCCACCTTCGAGACGACGGTGCCGGCGTGGGACGACTGGGACGGCAGGCACCTGCCCGAGCACCGCTTCGTCGCGGAGCTCGACGGCGAGGTTGCCGGGTGGATCGCGGTCGTCCCCTATTCGAGCCGCGCCGCCTACCGCGGCGTCGGTGAGGAGAGCGTCTACGTCGCCGAGCGAGCGACGCGGCCGAGGTGTGGGACGGGCGCTCCTCTCAGCACTGATCGCGAGCGCCCGCGACGGCGGCCTCTGGACGCTGCAGGCGGGAGTGTTTCCGGAGAACGAGGCGAGCCTCGCGCTCCACCGCTCGCTCGGCTTCCGCGAGGTAGGCGTCCGCGAGCGGATCGGGCAGCTCGACGGGGCGTGGCGCGACGTCGTCTTGCTCGAGCTGCGGCTCTAGACCTAGTAACAGACTGTTACTAGGCGAACAGCGCCGCGGTCCACCGGCTCACGAAGCGCCGTTCACGGCCGCCGCGCCAAGTAACAGACTGTTACTTGGCGTCGAGCGCGTGCACCCAGAGCGTGATCCCGAGCTCGTAGAACGAACGCGCTCGTGAAGTCTGAACCCGAGCTACTCCACCAGCACGGCGTGACTGCGTTCTCCCGGTGCAGATGCTGACCAGCCGTTGACGCCGAGGAGCCGAACGTACTCGATGCCGCCGCGCCGCCTTCGTCGCCAGGCCGAGCCGTATGGGCCTGATCGACTCGCCGCCGAGCTACCGGATCGCGAGGCCACGCGCCATGGTCCGCGACCCGATCCGGCCGACGAGCTCGCCCGTCGTCCAGCAGCTCCGCGGCCCGAGTCCGAAGCCGTATTCGTCCCAGTGTCGCCGGTACCGCTCGAGAGCGCTCGGTACGATGCCTCGAGAGGTCGTCGCGCCCGGCCCATGTGCCGCATCACGCCGGATCGCGTGCCACTGCGGCGAGCGTCGTCCGGTAATCGTCCGCCACCGGCGAGCCGCAGCCGCGCGGTTTCGAGTTCCACTACTCCGTCGAGCTTGCGGAAGACGACGCACGCGTTGTGGCCGCCGAAGCCGAACGAGTTCGAGACACCGACGCAGATGTCGGACTTCCGCGCCTCGTTCGGGATGTAGTCGAGGTCGCACGACGGATCCGGAACCTCGTAGTTGATCGTCGGCGGCAGGATGCCGCGCTGCGTCGCCAGGATCGTGAAGATCGCCTCGACCGCGCCCGCCGCGCCGAGGCAGTGGCCGGTGGCGCCCTTCGTCGAGGAGACCGGGATCTTGTAGGCGTTCTCCTCGCCGACCGCGAGCTTGATCACGCGCGTCTCGGACGTGTCGCCGAGCGGCGTCGAGGTGCCGTGCGCGTTGATGTAGCCGATCTCCGACGGGTCGATGCCCGCGTCGCCGAAGGCCATCTGCATCGCCCGGGCGGGATTCGTTCCGGCCGGATCCGGCTCGGTGACGTGATTCGCGTCCGACGAGACGCCGTACCCGATCAGCTCCGCATAGATCTTCGCTCCGCGCGCCTTCGCGTGCTCCAACTCCTCGAGCACGACCGCGCCTCCGGCCTCGCCCATCACGAAGCCGTCGCGGCCGGCGTCGAACGGACGCGAGGCGCCCTTCGGGTTCTCATTCCGGCGCGAGAGCGCGCGCATGGCGCCGAAGCCGGCGATGCCGACACGCGTGATCCCGGCCTCGGTGCCGCCGCAGATCATCGCGTCGGCACGCCCGAGCCGGATCGCGTCCGCGCCTTCGCCGATCGCCATGTTCGAGGCGGCGCAAGCCGTGCACTGGGAGGAGAGCGGGCCGCGCGTGCCGAGCTCCATCGAGACCCAGCCGGCGCCCATGTTCGGGATGATCGCCGTGATCGAGAACGGGTTGACCCGGTCGGGGCCGCGGTCGATCAGCGTCTGGTAGCAGTCCTGGAAGGCGCCGAGGCCGCCGATCCCGGTGGCGATCGACGCGCCGACCCGGTCCGATTCCTTCGCGATGTCGATCCCCGAGTCGGCTTCCGCCTGGCGCGAGGCGGCGACGATCATCTGCGCGAAACGGTCCATGCGCCGCGCCTGCTTGTGCTCCATCCAGTTGGTCGGATCGAACTCCTTCAGCTCGGCGGCGAAGTGGACGGGGAACTCGCTCGCGTCGAACTGCGTGATGTCGGCCGCGCCGGACTCGCCCGCGATCAGGCTCGCCCAGGACGATTCGATGTCGTTGCCGAGCGGCGAGACCATGCCGAGCCCGGTCACGACCACACGCCGTCTTCCGTTCTGTTCCACTACATCCCCAGTCCGCCGTCGACCAGCAGTACCTCGCCCGTGATGAACGAGGCCGCGTCCGAGCAGAGGAAGCGTACCGCTCCGGCGACGTCCTCCGGCTCGCCCAGCCTGCCCAGCGGCGTGTTGGTCAGCATCGCCTCGGTCGCCTCCTCGGGCAAGACGTCGGTGAGCTGCGTCTTGACATAGCCGGGCGCGACGACGTTCGCACGCACGTTGCGGGAGCCGAGCTCCCGCGCCAGCGACTTCGTGAAGCCGATGATCCCCGCTTTCGAGGCCGCGTAATTCGTCTGGCCCCAGTTCCCGTGGACGCCGACGATCGAGGAGATGTTGACGATCGAGCCGGCGCGCTTCTTCATCATCGGACGCGTCACGGCGCGGCAGGTGTAGAAGACGGACGAGAGGTTGGTGTCGAGGACCGTCCGCCAGTCGTCGTCGGACATGCGCGCGAGCAGCCCGTCGCGGGTGAGCCCTGCGTTGTTGACGAGGATGTCGAGGTCGCCCGCCTCCTCGACGAGCCGGCGCGCGTCGTCCGGGCTCGAGACGTCGGCCTGGACCGCGCGGCCCCCGAGCTCCGCCGCGAGGGCCTCCGCCTCCTCCTGCCCGGAGCGGTAGCCGACGACGACGCTCGCGCCGGCAGCCGCGAGCTCGGCGGCGATCGCCCTGCCGATCCCGCGCGAAGCCCCGGTGACGAGGGCATTTTTTCCTTCGAGTGACGCGAAGGAACCGTTAGGCAAGCCTTTCCTCCAGCTCGCGCAACTCCTGCATGTTGCTGACGGAGACGGTGCGCACGCTCCTGTCGATCCTCTTCAGTAAACCGCTGAGCACGTCGCCGGGGCCGACCTCGACGAACGTCGTCACGCCCTTGCCGATCAGCTCGCGGGCGGCCTGGGTGAACTTGACCGGCGCCGTCAGCTGCTCGATCAGGAGCTCGCGGTAGCGGCCGGCGTCCTCGAGCTTCGCCGTCACCGTCGACATGAACGCCGTTCGCGGATCGGCGAAGTGGATCCGGTCGACTGCGGGCCGCAGCTTGTCCGCGGCACGCTCCACGAGCGGCGAGTGGAAGGCGCCCGAGACGCGCAGCCGGATCGCACGCCGTGCGCCCTCCTTCTCAGCCTCGGAGCAGCACTCGCCGACGGCGTCGTCTTCCCCCGAGACGACGATCTGGCCGGGGCAGTTGTAGTTCGCCGGCCAGACGTTGGAGATCTTGCGGCAGAGCCCCTCGACGACCTCGTCGGCCAGCCCGAGGATCGCGGCCATCGAGCCGGGGCGCGCCTGCGCCGCCTCCGCCATCGCGATCCCGCGCTCGCGCACGAGCCCGATCGCCTCGGCAGCGCTGAGCGACTCGGCGGCGCCGAGCGCGGCGAACTCGCCGACCGAGTGGCCGACGACGAAGTCGGGCACGATCCCGCGCGACCGGATCGCCTCGTTGATCGCGAGGCTCGTCGCGACGAGCGCCGGCTGTTGCAACTTGGTGTCGAGCAGGTCCTCGACCGGGCCGTGGAAGCACACCTGCTTGAGGTCGAGGCCGGAGGCCTCGCTGCCGGACTCGTAGACGGCCATCGCCTCCGGCACGGCCTCGGCGATGTCGCGTCCCATCCCGGCCTCGTACGAGCCCTGGCCCGGGAACATGAATGCAATTTTGCTCACGCGACTTTCCTCCCTGTACTCATTTGGCTTGGAGTCGTCCATTCGATCAGGGCGGAGCCCCACGTGAGGCCCGCTCCCATTCCGGTCATCAGCACCAATTGTCCCTCGTGGAGCCTCCCGTCTGCAGCGGCGTCGGCGAGCGCGAGCGGAATCGAGCCGGACGACGTGTTGCCGTACCGGTCGACGTTGACGATGATCTTCTCCTCGGGGATGCCGAGCTTGCCCGCGGCGTGGTCGATGATCCGCTTGTTCGCCTGATGCGGCACGTAGACGTCGATGTCGTCGACGGTCTTCCCGCACTCGGCCAGCACCTTCTCCGCCGAGCTGACCAGCACGCGCGTCGCGAACTTGAACACCTCGCGCCCGTTCATCTTCACGAGCTTGTCCGCATCCTCGAAATGACGTGAGCCGCTGCCCGGCAGCCAGAGGTTGTCGCCGCCGCCGCCGTCCGCGCCCGAGCTCGAAGCCGAGGAAGCCCCCCTCCTCCACCCGCTCGACGACGACCGCGCCCGCTCCGTCGCCGAACAGCACGAGCGTGGAGCGATCGGTCCAGTCGAGGATCTTCGAGAGGACGTCGCCGCCCACGACGAGCGCCCGCTTCGAAAGCCCGGACGAGACCATGCCGTACGCCTGGGCGAGCGCGTACATGAATCCCGTGCACCCGGCGAGCAGGTCGTACGCCGCTGCATCAGGCATCCCGAGCGAGTCGGCGAGCAGCGCTGAGCTGGTCGGGAACATCATGTCCGGCGTCACCGTCGCGACGACGATCAGGTCGATCGAGGACGCGTCGACGCCCGCGTCCGCCAGCGCGGCCACGGCGGCCGGCTCGGCGATGTCGGTGAGCGCCTGCTCCTTGGTCGCAAACCGGCGCTCGCGGATCCCGGTGCGCTCGACGATCCACTCGTCCGTCGTGTCGACGAACTCCTCGAGATCCTTGTTGGTGAAGACACGGTCGGGCACACAGACTCCGAGGCCGGTGATCCCGATCCGCGCGCCGTTGGCCGAGCCGATCACGACGACTGGTCCACTGCGAAGGTCAGCGTGCCGCGCACAGCGAGCTCGCCGTCGACGGTTGCACGCGCTTTCCCGCGCCCGATCGGCCCGCGAACGGTCTCGAGGTCGCACTCGAGCGTCAGCTGGTCGCCCGGCCGCACGACGCGCTTGAAGCGCACGCCGTCGATACCCGCGAAGAGCGCGATCCGGCCGCGGTTCTCCTCCAGGCTGAGGACCGCGACGGCTCCTGCCTGAGCGAGCGCCTCGACCATCTTGACGCCGGGCATGATCGGGTTGCCCGGGAAGTGGCCGGCGCAGTCCTCCTCGGTGACGAGCTTGCGCGCGACGACGCGCACATTCGGCTCCAGCTCGATCACCTCGTCGAGCAGGAGGAACGGATCGCGGTGCGGCAGGATCTCCTCGATCGCCGCCTTGTCGAGCGGGAGGTTCATGCCGAGAGCCGCTCCCGGAGCCCGTTGCGGCCGCGGTGTGCGTAGCACTTGGCCGTCCCGACGGGCATCCCTTCCGCGCCCGCGATCTCCTCGAAGCTGAAGTCGAACGCATGCTTGAGCACGACCACCTTCGCCTGCGCCGGTGCGATCTGGGCAAGACAGGCGCCGAGCTCTGCGCGGAGCTCGGACACCTCGGCCGCGCGGGCCGGGTCGCCGTCGCGGGCCTCGCGCCGGTCTTCCTCCAGCGGCTCGCAGCGACGCGCGAGCTGCCGCTGCGCGACGTCGCGGCACGCGTTCACCGTCAGGCGGTGCAGCCAGGTCGAGAACGACGACTCGCCGCGGAACTGCGGCAGCTTCACGCACAGCTTCGCGAGCGCATCCTGAGCCGCGTCGCGCGCATCCTCCTGATCGCGCAGCAGGTGGTGCGACAACCGTTCCACCTTCGGCGCATGCCGTTCGCACAGCGCCTCGAGCGCGCGTGCATCGCCGTCCTTTGCTCTCTTCACCAAGATCGGATCGCTCAGCCTCTCGTGGACGAGCGGTGGGTCGGGCCGCAGGTCCTGCCCGATTGGACGCGAGCGAAGGCGCGGCGGTTGCACCCGCCGAGTTTACGGCCAGACGGGGTTGTCAGCGCTTCGAGGCCGGGATGCTCGTGTTCCCGGCGGCGTCCCACGCCACCGCGCGCACGATGCCGAGCCTCGGCGCATTCGGCACGCGTGCCTCGCCCGCGGCGAGCGCCTCGTGCACCAGGCTGCGCGTGCCGAAGCGGAGCGTCAGGCGGGCCGGCTCGCTCACCCAGACCCTGAGCGGGAAGCGCTGGACGATCTTGATCTTCGGCTGACGCGTGTCTGCCGTGAACGGCACCGCGACGGTCGAGGTCGTGAACGCGTCCGTCGCTTCGACGACCGCCTCGTAGGTGCCGTCGAGCAGCCGGCCGACTCGCTTGGCGCCGTCCCATTCGACCTGCCGGACACCCGGTGTCGAGCGGGCCCTTGAACGGGGTGGCGATCCACTTCCCCTCCTTGAGGATCCGCAGCCGAACCTCGGCGGAGCCGGCGAGCTCGAAGCGGAAGGCGATCCGGTCGGCGCGGCCGTCCGCGTTCGGGGAGAAGGCGAGCCGCGCGGCGCGGACGCCGCCGAGCGTGCGGCTGACCGCGAGCTGGGTGCTGGCGGTCGCCTGACGACCCCCCGTTCCGTTCACGGACAGCTCGATCTGGAAGATGCCGTCCGGCAGCAGCGGCCGGATCGAAGCGAACTGCGTGCTCGCCCGCCCGCTTCCACGCCTTGTTGGCGATCGTCGCCACCTCGGTACCCAGGTCGTCCCGCACCTTCACCGTCACGTTCGCAGCCGACGTCAGCGTGTAGGTGATCGTCGTCTCGTCCGCGACCTCGTCGTCGTTCGGCGAGACCGTCTCCGGATCAGCCGCGAGGCCCGAGATGGACAGCGCGGCTTCACCGCTACCGAGCGGCCCGACGGCCGGCGTCAGGCTCTCCTCGGAGCGGATCGAATACGAGTAGCTGCCGGGCGGGAGCAGCGTCGCGTCCCAGGTCCAGTCCACGTTCGGCCCGATGCCGGCGGAGGAGCCGACCGCGTTGCCGACCGAGTCGTAGACATCGACGATCCACGGCAGCGCCGACGACAGCCTCGCCTTGAAGCGAACCACGCCCGGCACGGTGCCGGTGACGACCGGCGAGTACAGCTTCGGCAGGCCGATGCGCGAGACGTCGCCCGCGAGTTGGGTGAGCAGGCCGTAGAGGACGTTCCCGGGGCAGTCGGTGAAGCCGGTGTCGCGGTGCCCGGAAACGGTGCGGAGGAAAACCGGCAGCCCGGCCGGGAAGCGAGCGTTGCCGCCCGAGACGAAGGAGAGCGTCGTCGCCGGGTCGACGTGCGCGATGTCGAGCCGCCACGCGAGCAGCGCCGCGAGAGCGTCGCGCGCCTTCTGCGCAACCGCGAGCGAGCTGTATTCACCGAGCAGCGCGACGCCGACCGAGCCGGTGTTGAACCCCTCGGCGTGGGCGCCGACCACGTTGCGCTCGATCCCGCCGTAGCGGCCTTCGAACACTTGGCCGAAGCGGTCGACGAGGAAGTTGTAACCGATGTCGTTCCAGCCGTTTCCCTTGACGTGGTACAGCTGGATCCCGCGGACGATCGCCGGCGACTGGGCCGCGCTGTACCCGTTCGCGCCGGCGGTGTGGTGCACGAGCGCGAGGCGCAGGGTGGGCGCGAACGACGGACCGGCGCGCCTGATCTTCTCGTCCGCGTTCCAGCCGCTCCGCGGCACGATCGTGGGCGCACCGGCGGCCTGGAGCGTGCGGCCGGGAACCCCGGAAGTCGGGCTCCAGACGAAGAATGCGCGCAGCTTCGTCACCTTGCCGCGAAGGCGGTACTCGATCCGGTCGGACGGGCCGACCCACCACGGGTTTCCGAGCCGCCACGAGCCCGACCGCGCGCGCTCCGGCGTCCCCGAGTCGGGCTGGTCCTCGGCTTCGGGAGCTGCCACCTCCCAGGCGCTCCAGCGACCGGCGAGCGAGCGCGTCCGGAACTGCACCGAGCCGGGCCCGCGCCAGTGGAGGCCGACGAGGTTGAAGCGGGCGGGCGGCTTGCTCGACGCAAGCGCGCGTTCCCCGGCGAGCGGGACGTTCCGCGTCACGATCGTCGCGTCCTCCGCCAGCGCAGCGGCGGGAAAGGCGAGCGCGAGCAGGATTGCGAGGCGGAGAATTTTCATGCGGGAGCAACCTGACGGTGGCAGTCGCACCCTTCGCCCGCAAGGGGAAAGGCCCTGCATTGATAGAATCCTTACGAGTTTGGCGCGGGGAGCACTCCTCTTGCTTACCGGGCTCGCCACGGCTCTGGCGCTGGCCGCGCCGGCCACGGCGGCGCCCTCCAGCCGCGTTCTCGTCGCCGAATTCGAGAACGACGTCAACCCGGTCACGCAGGAGTACCTGCTCGACGCGATCGAGCAGGCCGAAGAGGGCGAGTACGCGGCGGTCGTGATCGAGATGGATACGCCGGGCGGGCTCGGCTCGTCGATGCGCGCGATCGTGAAGGCGATCCTCGCCGCGAAGGTGCCGGTCGTCGTCTACGTCGCACCGCCGGGTGCGAGCGCCGACTCCGCCGGCGCCGTGATCGGCATGTCAGCCGACGTGCTCGCGATGGCGCCGCAGACGAACATCGGCTCGTCGACGCCGATCTCGGTCGGCGGCGAGGACATCTCCAACGACCTGCGCCGCAAAGTGGTCAACGACGCGGCCGCGTACATCGGCGAGCTCGCCCGCGAGCACGGTCGCAACGTCGCGGTCGCCCGGGAGATGGTCACGAAGGCGACCAACCTCGGCGCCCGCGAGGCGCTCGAGAAGAACGTGATCGACGTGATCGCGACGGATTACCCGGACCTCTTCCGCCAGATCGACGGCACGACGCCGGAGCCGAAGGGCTTGACGATCTCGACACCTCCCGGCACGACGATCGAGCGGATCGAGATGTCGGCGTGGAAGCGGATCCTCGACATCCTGATCGACCCCAACATCATCGCCCTGATGCTCTCGATCGGGCTGATCGGGATCGTCGTCGAGCTCTGGAATCCCGGCCTGATCTTCCCCGGCACGGTCGGCGCGATCTCGCTGATCGTCGGCCTGTACGGGCTCCAGGTGCTGCCGGTCTCGGCCGCCGGCCTGCTGCTGATGATCCTCGCGGCCGCATTCTTCGTCGCCGAAGCCTTCATCGTCTCGCACGGCGCGCTCTCGGTGGCGGGCGCCGTCATGTTCGTGATCGGGTCACTGCTCCTGTTCGATCCGGCCGGCGAGGCCTACCAGGTGTCGCTGCCGGTCGCGCTCGCGATCTCCGGCACGCTGATGCTCCTGTTCGGGTTCGCGCTGACGAAGGCCGCGCAGGCTCGACGGATGCCGGCGTCAGTGGGCGCGCACCGGCTGGTGGGGGTGCCCGGCCAGGTGCGAGGCGAGGACCTGGTGTTCGTCGACGGCGAGCTCTGGCACGCTGAAAGCGCCGACGGCTCCCCGCTCGAGCCCGGCGAGGCGGTCGTCGTCGAGGCGGTCGACCAGGAAGGACTCCGACTGACCGTAGGATCCCCGGTACCCGCTCCCGAAAGGACGTGATTCGTTGATCGCCCTGATCGCAATCGCCGCCGCTGCCTTCCTCGTGCTGATGTTCCTGTTCGCGGCGATCAAGGTCGCGCGCGAGTACGAGCGCGGCGTCATCTTCCGGCTCGGCCGGCTGCTGCCCGAACCGAAGGGCCCCGGCCTCTTCCTGCTGATCCCGGTGATCGACCGGATGGTCAAGGTCGACCTGCGCACGATCACGCTGAACGTGCCGCCGCAGGAGGTGATCACGAAGGACAACGTCCCGGTCCGCGTGAACGCGGTCGCCTACTTCCGGATCATCGAGCCGAAGAACGCGATCGTCCAGATCGAGAACTTCATGGTCGCGACCTCCCAGATCTCGCAGACGACCCTCCGCTCGGTGCTCGGCCAGCACATGCTCGACGAGCTGCTCTCCGAGCGCGACAAGATCAACGCGATCCTGCAGGGCATCATCGACGAGGCAACCTCGCCCTGGGGCGTCAAGGTCTCGATCGTCGAGGTGAAGGACGTCGAGATCCCGGCCGGGATGCAGCGCGCGATGGCCCGCCAGGCCGAGGCCGAGCGCGAGCGGCGCGCCAAGATCATCGCCGCCGAAGGCGAGTTCCAGGCCTCGCAGAAGCTCGCCGACGCGGCGGACGTGATGGCGAGGTCGCCGATGGCCCTGCAGCTGCGCTACCTGCAGACGCTGCTCGAGATCGGCGCGACGAACGCGACCACGATCGTCTTCCCGGCGCCGATCGACATGCTGACCGCCTTCATGGGCAAGGCGACGGGGAGCGGCGAGAGCTCCTAGCCAGGAGCGGTTTCGCGGTAAGCTGGGCTCTGTCGTGATCTGGCGATCGGTGATCGTCTCGGGTTATGTCGCTTTGGCGATCCTCGTGGCCATCGCCTATGGGGGCCGCGGCCTGGCGACGCTGTTCTTCTTCTACTTCTTGGCTGGGGCCTGGGTCGTCTTCCTGCTCGCGTGGGGCAGGGTGGCGCGTGCCGCCGGCCGCTGGAACTTCGAAAGGCTGGACCGCGCTCCGTCAAGCCGCGGTCGGAACGGCTCGAGCCCAGTGTCTTAGGAGACCAGTGTCTTAGGAGGCTTGGGAGGCGCTGAGCTCGCTGTTGGCGCTGCGGAAGCGCCGGGCGGCTTCGATCGCCGCGCCGAGATTGAGGCCCTTGTCCTTGGCCTGCTTGATCAGCATGACCGTCTCGAGCGCCTCGATGTCGTAGATCCGCTGCTTCTTGCCCTTGGTCGGGATCTGCGCCTTGTTCGTCCAGTAGTCGAGCTGCATCTTCGAGATCCCGGCGATCTGGCAGACCTGCCCGAGATAGAGCTCGATCTTGTCCAGGTGCTCCGACAGGTTCACCGGCTCGAGAATGTCTACTTGTGTGTTGTAAGCCATGATGATCCCTTTATCGGCAGCTACGGTGACCCCTCAAGAGGAACATATACACGCTTTTTCCGCATTTGTGAAGAGGTACGCGCAGATTTAGCGCTCGGCCGAGGCGGAGCCCGCTACTCGTCGTCGGCCGCGGGCTCGTCCGAGGCCGACGGGTAGCCGTCCTCGTCGAAGTCGGGCTCGGCGAGCGGTTCGACGCCCGCCTCGACGGCGGCGTCGGCGGCAGCCTCGACCGCGGCTTCCGACGCCTCGCTTTCGACCACGGGCGCGAGGCTCGAGACCTTCTCGTCCTCGCCGCGCAGGCGCATGACGATCACGCCCTGCGTCGAGCGGCCGAGGCGCTTGACGTCCTCGACCGGAATTCGAATCACGGTGCCCCCGGTCGAGATCAGCATCACCTGGTAGCCATCGCGGACGACACGGGCGCCGGCGAGCTTGCCGCGCGCGTCGGTGAGCTGGATCGTCTTGACTCCGAGCCCGCCGCGACCCTTGACGGGATAGTCGGAGACGCGCGTGCGCTTGCCGTAGCCGTTCTCGGTCACGACGATGAGGTCGGTGTCGTCGTGCGCGATGTCGAGCTCGATCACCTCGTCGCCCTTGCGGAGGCCCATGCCCTTGACGCCCGAGGCGGGCCGGCCCATCGACCGCACGTCGCTCTCGTGGAAGCGGATCGCCTGGCCACCGCGCGAGACCATCAGCACGTCGTCGTCACCGTCCGAGAGCCGAACGCCGACGAGCTCGTCGTCTTCCCGCATCTTGATCGCGATGATGCCGTCGGCCTTGAGCGGCGTGTTGTACTCGAGGAACTCGGTCTTCTTGACGACGCCGCCCTTGGTGGCGAAGAGCAGGTACTTGGCCTCCTTGAAGTCGCGCGTCGCGATCACCGCCTTCACCTGCTCGTCCTGGCGGAACGGCAGCAGGTTGACGATCGCGCGGCCCTTCGACTGGCGGGAGCCGAGCGGCAGCTCGTGCACCTTCAGCCGGTAGACCTTGCCGACGGTGGTGAAGAAGAGCACGTAGTCGTGCGTGGAGGCGACGAAGAGGTGCTCGATGAAGTCCTCGTCCTTCAGGTCCATGCCCATCACGCCGACACCGCCGCGGCGCTGCTCCCGGTAGGAGGTCACGGGTAGGCGCTTGATGTAGCCCGAGCGCGTGATCGCGATCACCATGTCCTCCTCGGCGATCATGTCCTCGAGCGAGAACTCGCCCTCGGCGGCGAGGATCTCGGTGCGCCGGTCGTCGGACTTGCCGTAGATCGACCGGAGCTCGAGCAGCTCCTCGCGGATCAGCGCGTCGATCCGGGCCGGGTCGCCGAGGATCGCGCGCAGCTCGGCGATCCGCTCCTGGAGGTCGGCGTACTCCTGCTCGACGCGCTTGCGCTCGAGCCCGGTGAGGGCGCGCAGGCGCAGGTCGAGGATCGCGGTCGCCTGGATCTCGGAGAGCGAGAACTGGGACATCAGCTCCTCGCGCGCGTGATCGGTGTCGTCGGCGCCGCGGATCACCCTGATCACCTCGTCGAGGTTGTCGAGCGCGATCAGGTAGCCGGCGAGGACGTGAGCGCGGTCCTCCGCCTTCCGCAGCTCGTACTTCGACCGCCGGGTGACGATCTCGCGCTGATAGTCGAGGTAGTGCGTGACGAGCTCGAGCAGCGAGAGCGTCTTCGGCACGTTGTCGACGAGGGCAACGGCGTTGTAGCCGAAGGTCGCCTGCAGCGAGGTGTGCTTGTAGAGCTTGTTCAGGACGACCTGCGGGATCGCGTCGCGCTTCAGCTCGATCTGGATCCGCATGCCCGTCCGGTCCGAGTGGTCGGCGAGGTCGGAGACCTCGGTGATGACCTTCTCCTGGACGAGGTCGGCGATCTTCTTGATCACGCCGGCGTCGCCGCCCTTCTTCACGCCGTACGGGAGCTCGGAGACGATGATCGCCGTCTTGCCGCCGCGCAGCTCCTCGATGTGGGCGCGCGCGCGCATCACGATCCGGCCGCGGCCGGTGCGGTAGGCGTCGCGGATTCCCTGGCGGCCGAGGATGATCGAGCCGGTCGGGAAGTCGGGGCCCTTGACGTGCTTCATCAGGTCGTCGACGTTCGCGTCGGGCTTGTCGATCAGCTGCACGATCGCGTCGACCATCTCGCCGAGCCGGTGCGGCGGCATGTTCGTCGCCATCCCGACGGCGATCCCGGCCGAGCCGTTCACGAGCAGGTTCGGGAACCGGGACGGCAGGACCGACGGCTGCTTTCGCGACTCGTCGTAATTGGGCTCGAAGTCGACGGTGTCCGCGTCGATGTCCCGCAGCATCTCGGTGGCGAGGCGAGAGAGCCGGGCCTCGGTGTAGCGCATCGCGGCCGGCGGGTCGTCGTCGATCGAGCCGAAGTTGCCCTGGCCGTCCACGAGCGGGTAGCGCAGCGAGAAGGGCTGCGCCATCCGCGTCAGCGTGTCGTAGATCGACGCGTCGCCGTGCGGGTGGTACTTGCCCATCACGTCGCCGACGGTCGCGGCGGACTTCTTGTAGGGCCGGTTCGGCTGCAGTCCCGCCTCGTGCATGCCGTAGAGGACGCGCCGGTGGACCGGCTTGAGACCGTCGCGCACGTCGGGCAGCGCGCGCCCGACGATCACGCTCATCGCGTAGTCGAGATAGCTCGTGCGCATCTCCTGCTCGAGCTCGCGCGACTCGATCCGGCCGCCGCCGAGGGGTTCGTTCGTATGTCAGCCATCTAGACGTCCAGGAACGCACGTCACGTGCGTTGCTTCGATGAAGGCTCGCCGCGGCTCGACCTGGTCGCCCATCAGCGTCGAGAAGAGGCGGTCGGCGGCGGAGGCGTCCTCGACGTCGACCCGGAGCAGCAGCCGCTTGGACGGGTCCATCGTCGTCTCCCACAACTGCTCCTCGTTCATCTCGCCGAGGCCCTTGAAGCGGGAGAGCGTCAAGCCTTCCTTGGCGAGGTCGAGCGCCTCGAACCTGAGCTCCGCGAACGTCTCTGCCTCACGCGTCTTCTTGCCGGCGGCGAGCTTGAACGGCGGCGGGCCGACGATGTCGGTCAGCTTCGCGTACGCCCGGCGCAGGTTGGCGTAGATCGGCGACGCCAGCAGCTCGACCGGAACCGTGATGTGGGTGGCCGCGCTCGTCTCGGTCTCGATGATCTTCAGCTCGATCAGCCCGTCGGTCTGGCCGAGGACGCTGAGCGCGTAGCCGTTGTCGACCGAGTCGACGACGGCCTTGTCGAGGTCGGCGAGCGAGGCGACGTCGGTCTCGACGAGCCGGTGGGTGATCATGAAGTCGGCGGCGGCGGCGCCGTAGTCGGCACGCAGGCGGCCCAGCCAGCCCTCGAACTCGGCCAGGCCACGCATGAAGCGGCCCCAGCGCGCCTCGGTCAGCTTCAGCGCCTCGCCGGCGCGCGACGAGACGACGAGCTCGCCCACGCGCTCGCGCACGAGCAGCTCCTCGAGCTGCGCATCCTTCTCGAAGTAGTACTCCTGGTTGCCGAGCTTGACCTTGTAGAGCGGCGGCACGGCGATGTAGATGTGGCCGCGCTCGATCAGCTCCGGCATCTGCCGGTAGAGGAACGTCAGGATCAGCGTCCGGATGTGCGAGCCGTCGATGTCGGCGTCGGTCATCACGATCACGCGGTGGTAGCGCAGCTTGGCGATGTCGAACTCGTCGCCGATCGAGGTGCCGATCGCGGTGATCATCGCCTGGATCTCGTTGTTCGAGAGAACCTTGTTGATCCGGTTCTTCTCGGAGTTGATGATCTTCCCGCGCAGCGGCAGGATCGCCTGGTAGGTGCGGTCGCGGCCCATCTTGGCCGAGCCGCCGGCGGAGTCGCCCTCGACGATGAAGAGCTCCGCCGACTCCGGATCCTTGATCGAGCAGTCGGCGAGCTTGCCCGGCAGCGACATGCTCTCGAGCGCGCTCTTGCGCCGCGTCAGCTCGCGCGCCTTGCGCGCCGCCTGCCGCGCCCGCGAGGCGGAGACCGCCTTCATGATGATCTGGCGCGCGTCCTGCGGGTTCTCCTCGAGGAACTCGGCCAGCTTCTGGTTGACCGCCGTCTTGACGAGGCTCTCGATCGGCGGGTTGCCGAGCTTCGTCTTCGTCTGCCCCTCGAACTGGGGGTTGCGCAGCTTCACCGAGATGACCGCGGCGAGGCCCTCGCGGACGTCCTCGCCCTCGAGGTTGTCCTCCTTCTCCTTCAGCAGTCCCTTGTCGCGCGCGTAGCGGTTGAGCGTGCCGGTGAGCGCAGCGCGGAAGCCGGAGAGGTGGGTGCCGCCCTCGTGGGTGTTGATGTTGTTCGCGAACGAGTAGACCGAGTCGACGTAGGACGAGTTCCACTGCATCGCGATCTCGACCGCGCCGTCCTCGTTCTCGCTCTCGAAGTAGACGATGTGCTTGTGGACGGAGTCCTTGGCGTCGTTGACGTAGGCGACGAAGTCCTTGATCCCGCCTTCCGCGTAGAACTCGTGCCGGTCCTCGCCTTCGCGCTCGTCGATCGAGGACGATCCGCAGGCCGCGCGTCAGGAACGCCGTCTCGCGCATGCGCGTCACGAGCGTCTGGATCGAGAAGTCGATCTCCTCGAAGATCTCCCCGTCGGGGAGGAAGTGGATCTTCGTGCCGGTGTCGCCCTTGTCCGCCTTGCCGACGACCTCGATGTCGGCCAGCGGGACGCCGCGCTCGAACTCCTGGCGGTAGACCTTGCCGTCGCGGCGCACCTCCGCGACCAGGCGCTCGGAGAGCGCGTTGACGACCGAGACGCCGACCCCGTGCAGGCCGCCGGACACCTTGTAGCCGTCGCCGCCGAACTTGCCGCCGGCGTGCAGCTTCGTCAGGACGACCGTCATCGCCGAGAGCCCCTGGTCCTCGATCAGGTCGACCGGGATGCCTCGGCCGCCAGTCGATCACGGTGACCGAATTGTCCGGATGGAGGGTGACCTCGACCGAGTCGTTGTGCCCCGCGAGCGCCTCGTCGACGGCGTTGTCGACGACCTCGTAGACGAGGTGGTGGAGGCCGCGGGCACCCGTCGAGCCGATGTACATCCCGGGCCGGAGCCGGACGGGCTCGAGGCCCTCCAGAACGGTGATGTCTTTAGCGGTATATGCGGTTTCGGTCATCAAAAAAGCCCTGCAAATGAGCATCTTGCGGGCAGAAAGCAGTGTATCAGAAACCGCGGTCGGAGCGGGCCTCCTCGGGGGCTCGCGCGAGGCTCGCCGCGGCCGCTCTCGCGACGAATTCGCGGAGCTCCTCGTCCTCGATCCCGGCCGCGATCGCGGCGGCCTCCGCACGGTGCTCGGAGCCGATCTGCGGGCGGGTCGGCGTACGCCGCTCCGCCGCCTCCGGCTCGGGCTCCGGGATCGGTCCGGGAGCGAAGCGCAGCGCCGGCGGAGTCGTCGTCGCCGAGCTCCGGATCGGAGCTGCTCGAGGATCGTGGCGACGAGCCGGCCGAGCTCGAACGCCCACGTCGCCGAGGCCGTGTTCACGTGCAGCGTCCCGTCCCGGGCGAAGCGCGCCGGCCAGGCATTCCGCGCGACCGTCTCGCCGACCGCGGCCGGCCAGGCGCGCACGATCCCCACGATGTCGCCGTGCTGCGTGTCGCCGGCCACCGGCCCGAAACGGCCGAGCTCGCGGCGCACCTGCCGTTCGAGGCGGTCCATCAGCGCACGCTCACGCTGCCGGGGACGACCTCGAGCAGCTGCGCCGGCTCGAGCGGCAGCGCCTCGGCGCCGGTCGCGGTCACGATCGCCTGCCCGACCCGGCCGATCCGCTCGGCGAGCGTCCGGCGGCGGGACGCGTCGAGCTCGGAGAGGACGTCGTCGAGCAGAACGAGCGGCGGCGTTCCCCGCTGCTCCGCGATCACCTCGGCCTCGGCGAGCAGGAGCGAGAGGACGGCGAGCCGCTGCTCGCCCTGCGAGCCGAAGCGTGCGCAGCTCGCGCTCGCCGGAACGGATCGTGATGTCGTCGAGGTGCGGCCCGAGGCCGGTGACACCGCGCTCGAGATCGCGGTCGAGCCGTGCCTCGAGCGCCGCGGCGGTCGGCGGCTCGCCGGTGTAGTCGAGCGTCGCCGCCGGCAGGCCGAGCTCGCCGGCGCGCTCCGCGAATCCGGCGGCGAGCAGCCCGATCGCCTCGCGCCGCGACTCGACGAGCGCCGCGCCGAGCGAGGCGACCTGCTCCGTCCAGGGCGCGACGGCGTCGCGGGTCGAGACTCCGACGGCGACGCGCCGCAGCGCCGCGTTCCGTTGCCCGACGGCGGCCGCGTACTCGATCGGCAACTGCGCGCGCGCCGGCAGGAGCCGCGCCGAGCGTGCGGTCGAAGTAGGCGCGGCGTGCAGCGGGGCCGCCCTTCACGACGGCCAGGCGGTCGGGTGTGAAGACGAGCGTCGCGACCTCGGAGCGCAGCTGCTCGGCCGAGCGCAGCGGCGCACCGTTCAGCTTCGCCCGCTTCCCCTGCCTGCTGCAGCGTCACCTCGAGCGACGACCGGGCGGCCGTCGCGATCGCCGGCCAGCGCGACGCGGGCCCCGTGGCGCCGATCCGGACGAGCTGCTGGTCGGCGCGCGTCCGCGGCGAGAACCCCTGCGTGCCCACGTGCAGCGACTCGAGCAGGTTCGTCTTGCCGGCGCCGTTCGCTCCCGTCACGAGCACGAGGCCCGGCTCCAGCGTGAGCTCCAGCCGTTCGTAGGAGCGGAAGTCGCGAAGGGTGACCGTGCGGACGATCAGGCTCGTTTCTACTGCCCCGGCCAACCTGATCGGCATGATCAGGTAGGTGAAGTCCCCGGCCGCGTCTTCGAGGATCGCCGGGCGGAGTGGGTTGATCAGCTTCAGCTTGACGTCGTCGCCCACGATCGAGTCGATCCCGTCGCGCAGGAACTCGGCGTTGAACCCGATCAGGAACTCCTCGCCGGAGTAGGCCGCGGGCATCGTCTCCTGCGTCTCGCCGACGTCCTGCGTCTGGGCCGAGACCGTCAGCTCGCCTTCGGCCAGCCGCAGCCGCAGCGGGGAGTTGCGCAGCGCCAGCACCGAGGCCCGCCGCACGACATCTGCCAGCTCCGCCTTCGGCAGCGTCAGCTCGACCTCGAAGGTCTCGGGCAGCAGCTGCCGGTAGTTCGGGAACTGGCCGTCGATGCGGCGCGTCGTCAGCCACGCGTCGCCGGTCCCGAAGACGACGTGGTTCTCGTGCACGCCGAGGTCGATCGTGTCGCCGCTGCCGCTGAGCCGCGAGAGCTCCGTGAGAGCGCGCGCCGGGATGATCGCCTCGAGCTCGGGCGCGGCCTCGCCGAGCGCCGTCTCCTTGACGGAGAGCCGGTACGAGTCGGTGGCGACCATGATCGAGCTTGCCGGCCTCGAAGCGGACGAGGATCCCCGTCAGCACCGGCCGCGACTCGTCGCGCGACGCCGACTTGGCGACCCGGTCGACGGTCTCGAGCAGCGCTTCGCGGTCGATCGCGTGCAGCTGGGCGTCGACCGCCGGCAGGCGCGGGAAGTCCTCGGCGTTGAAGACGTGCAGGCGCGAGTTGTACGACCCGGAGACGATCTGGACGGTGCCCTCTTCGGGCTTGTACTCGATCGTGACGTCGCTCTCGGGCAGCAGCCGCGCCAGCTCGGCGAACGGCTTGCCCGGAATGACGACCGCACCGTCGCCCTCGACCTGCGCGTCGAGCGTCGTCCGCAGCGAGAGCTCCATGTCGGTGGCGGCGAGCGTGATCGTGCCGCCGTCGGCCGAGAGCAGGATCCCGGAGAGCACCTGGACGGTGCCGCGCGTCGAGACGGCCCGCGAGACGATGCCGAGCTTCGCGACGAGCTCGTCGCGCGCAACCTCGAGCTTCAGATGGCTGCCTACGGCCATGTCGTTGATCGTCCCTTCTGCACCTGTCGTCTGCTCCGATCTCCACGTCTGCGCCCGCCGTCTCTACTTCCATTGTTCTTTAAATCCTTTCGTAGCAGTACATAGGGAGTGTGGACGACGGGGAAGACGGCATCATTTCGCATCGAGAGCGCGGTTTGCCCTGTGGGTCCGAGCCGGTGGAGAAAACGGGGGACTCAACAGGCTCGGCGCGGCTTTTGGAAAGTTCCCACAGATTCAGCCTGCTTGCTTGATCCGTGCGGTCAGTTCCTGCACAAGGTTGTACACAGAGCGATCCTCGCGGATCATGCCCTCGATCTTCGCGTTCGCGTGCATCACGGTCGTGTGGTCGCGGCCGCCGAACTCCTTGCCGATCTTCGGCAGCGAGGAGTCGGTGAGGGCGCGCGAGAGGTACATCGCGACCTGGCGCGGGATAGGCGATCGACTGCGAGCGCTTGGCGCTGCAGAGCTCGTTCACCGTCATGCCGAAGCGCTCGGACACCGTCTCCTGGATCCGGCGGATCGAGATCTCGACGGCCTGGCCCTGCGGGAACACGTCCTTGAGCACGTCCTCGGCGAGCTCGACCGTCATCGGCCGGCCGGTCAGGGACGAGAAGGCGACGACACGGGTGAGCGCGCCCTCGAGCTCGCGGATGTTCGTCGTCACGCGCTCGGCGACGTAGGTGAGCACGTCCGGGTCGGGCACGTGGATCCGGTCGGTCTTCTCCTTCTTGCGCAGGATCGCGATCCGCGTCTCGAGGTCGGGCGGCTGGATGTCGGTGATCAGCCCCCACTCGAAGCGCGAGCGCAGCCGCTCCTCGAGCGTCGCGATCTCCTTCGGCGGCCGGTCGGACGAGATCACGATCTGGCGGCCGGCCTCGTAGAGCGAGTTGAAGGTGTGGAAGAACTCCTCCTGGATCCGCTCCTTGCCCTCGAAGAACTGGACGTCGTCGACGAGCAGGACGTCGTAGGTGCGGTACCGCTGCTTGAACCCCTCGATCCGCTTGTCGCGGAGCGAGTTGATGAAGTCGTTCATGAACGTCTCGCTCGTGACGTAGCGGGCCGTCAGCCCGTTGCCGTGCGCGCCGACGTACTGCCCGACCGCCTGGAGCAGGTGGGTCTTGCCGAGCCCGGTGCCGCCGTAGATGAAGAGCGGGTTGTAGGCCTGCGCGGGCGCCTCGGCGACTGCGAGCGCCGCCGCGTGGGCGAACCGGTTCGACGAGCCGATCACGAACAGGTCGAAGGTGTACTTGAGGCTCATCGAGCCGCTTGCGGCCGGCTCGGGCGCCCGGTGGACGGGCGGTTCGAGCGCGATCCCGTCGACGATCTCCGGGCGCCGCTTCGTCGACGACGCTCAGCTGGATCCGGCGCTCGTGCCCGGTCGCGTCCTTCACCGCGGCGCGGATCAGCCCGAGGAAATGACCTTCGATCCACTCGCGCGTGAAGTCGTTGGGGACGGAGAGCGATGAACGCGTCGTCGGTGAGCGCGACGCCTTCGGCACTGCCGAACCAACTGCCGAACGTCGCCTCGTTGAGCGCCCCCTTCAGCCGACTCGCCACCTCGTCCCAGAGGCTCTCCGCAGTCAGCTCGATTTGGTGCTCCACGCCGTCAGCGGCCCCTTCGGTTGGTCGGCAAGAGCGGCGAGCATAGCAGCGTCTCCGAGCGCTCTCAACACCGCTCGGCTACTGCGAAAAACCACGGTATTTGCAGGGCTTTTCATGAGTCCACACCACTATCCACAGCTGTGGAGAAGCTGTGGGAGAAGGCGGTCGGCGGTGCCCGTTTGCGGGTCTTTTCCGGGACCCACGGCCGTCTGTGGATAACAACTTTTCGAACGGCTTGTCTATACTTCCGCTCCCGCCGCACCGGCGGCGCCATCTTCTCGATCCGGAGACATCTCCTCTTGAAGCGCACCTATCAGCCCAACGTCCGCCGCCGCAAGCGCAAGCACGGCTTCCGTGCCCGCATGTCGACTCGTGCCGGGCAGGCGATCCTGAAGCGCCGCAGGGCAAAAGGCCGCAAGCGGCTCTCCGCCTGACGCTGTCCGCCTTACACCGGCCGTCTATCCTCGCAGCGTGCAACGCCGGAACCGCCTGTCCCGCTCCCGGGACTTCGACGCCGTCTATCGCAGCGGCCGCTCCGCCTCGACGCGCTTCCTCGTCCTCTACTGGTTTCCGCGCGAGGAGGACGACGGCGTGGAGCCGAGGCTCGGGCTGGCGGTGCCGAAGTCGGTCGGCAACGCCGTCGCCCGCAACCGCGTGAAGCGGCAGCTGCGCGCGACGTGGGCCGAGCTGGCCGACCGGGTCCGGCCCGGGCACGACTATGTCCTCGTCGCGCGTCCCGGTCTCGCGGAGCCCGCGGACACCCGCGGGCACGACTGGCTGACCGAGCGCGTCGTCGAGGTGCTGGACAAGGCCGCGGCGTGAGAGTATCTCGGCATCGCGCCTCGTGTACGCCTGGCGCTACACGTTCGGCCTGCTGACGCCGGCCGGCACCTGCAAGTACCACCCGAGCTGCTCGCAGTACGCGCTCGATGCGCTGCACAAGGACGGGCTGACGAAAGGCTCGGCGAAGGCGGTGTGGCGGGTGCTGCGCTGCAACCCGTGGAGCCACGGTGGAGTGGACCACGCATGAATCCGCTGAAGCCACTCGAGGACCTCCTCACCTGGATCCTGACGAACCTGCACGACACCGTCGGGCTCACCTGGGCGTGGTCGATCGTCGCGCTCGTCGTGATCGTCCGGATGCTGCTCGTGCCGCTGACCGTGCGCCAGATCCACTCGATGCAGAACCTCCAGGCGCACGCGCCGGAGATGAAGAAGATCCAGCAGCAGTACAAGGGCGACCGCCAGAAGATGAACGCCGAGATGATGGCGTTCTACAAGGAGAACCAGATCAACCCGGCGGCCTCGTGCCTGCCGATCCTGGCGCAGTTCCCGATCTTCATCGGCCTCTTCTTCGTCCTCCGCGACTTCGAGGAGGAGATCCTGCCGATGTTCCCCGACGCGGATCTCGCGTGGCTGGGCCTGATCACGATCACCGAGGACACGAAGGAGGGCTGGGGCCCGCTGCTGATCGTGCTCTACGCGGCCAGCCAGCTGACCTCGTCCTACCTGATGTCGCCAGAACATGCAGCCGGCGCAGCGCGTGATGCTGCTGATCCTGCCGATCGCGTTCATCCCGTTCGTGCTCAACTTCCCTTCCGGCCTGATGCTCTACTGGCTGACGACGAACCTGTGGACGACGGGCCAGGGCTTGATCACCCGGCGCCTGACGCCGAAGCCGCGAGCCGCCGCCGAAGAAGAGCTCCCGCACGCCGCCGAAGGCGGTGGTCGCGGCGAGCGGAAGCCGAGAAACCTGCGGCCAAGCAGCCCGCCGCCGCGAAGCCTCGCGGTGCGCAAGGTGAAGCGGAAGAAAGGCGTCCCGGCGGTGAGCGAGCTCTCGGTCGAGATGACGGGCGAGACCGTCGGCGAGGCGAAGTGGGCCGCGCTGCGCGAGCTCGAACGGATGCGGCCCGGCCTCGACAAGGCCGCCGTGCGCTTCCAGGTCGTCACGGAGGGCGAGCGCGGGCTGCTCGGAGTCGGCTACGAGCCGGCGCGAGTGGTCGCGAGCGTCGAGGAGGGCGAGGCGCCGACCGGCGCCGGCGCCCGTCTCCTCGGAGCCGCGCGAGGGCGAGAGCGAGGACGCCGCCCGCCTGCGCGAGATCGTCGAGCGGATCGCGCACGAGATCGGCGTCCAGTGCACGGTCGAGATCGAGGAGAGCGAGGAGCAGATCCGCGTCGTCTGCGACGGCAACGATCTCGGCATGCTGATCGGCCGGCACGGCCAGACGATCGACGCGATCCAGTACCTCGCGAACGCGATCGTCTTCCGCGGCCGCTACGACGAGCGCAAGCCGGTGATCGTCGACGCGGCCGGCTACCGCGAGCGCCGCCAGGTGACGCTCGACGCGCTCGCGCTGCGGATGGCCGAGCAGGCGTCCGCGACCGGACAGCGGGTCGAGCTCGAGCCGATGACCGCCGTCGAGCGGAAGATCGTGCACGAGAAGCTGAAGGACGATCCCGAGGTCGAGACGACGAGCGAAGGCACGGAGCCGAACCGCTTCGTCGTGATCCTCCCCCGCAACGTCGACGTCTGACGTCCTCGACCGCTGGCTCGCGGCCGTCCTCGAGACGCCGGGCCTGACCGCGCTGCGCGATCCGGCCGAGGCGCGCCGCGTCCTGCTCGACGACGCGCTCGCGGGGCTCGAGCTCGTGCAGCGGGTTCGAGGGCCCGATCGTGGACGTCGGCAGCGGCGGCGGCACGCCCGGGATCCCGCTCGCCGCCTCGCTCCCCGACCGCGAGGTGACGCTGCTCGAGGCCGAGCGGCGCAAGACCGAGTTCCTGCAGCGGTGGACGGGCGAGCTCCCGAACCTGCGCGTGATCTGGGGCCGCGCCGAGAGCCAAGTAACAGACTGTTACAAGGTCGCGGTGGCGAAGGCGCTCGCGCAGCCGCCGGTCGCAGCCGAGTGGTGCCTGCCGCTGGTGGAGGAGGGCGGCGCGGTCATTCTCTGGGTCGGGCCTTCGGCGGACGCCGAGGCAGTCGCGGCGTTGCAGGGAAGATCGCCGGCGAGCTCGAGGAAGCGCCGCCCGGGTTTCTCGTCATCCGCAAGACCGGACCGACGCCTCCCGGCTTCCCGCGCCGCCCGGGCGTCGCGAAAAAGCGACCGCTCGCCTGAGCGCCAAGTAACAGACTGTTACTTGGCCGGCGCTGCGCGTTTCGCGCGCGGAGGGATAGTCCGAGGCCCCCTCTAGACTCGACTCGTGCCCGGAACCATCTACGCGCTCGCGAATCAGAAGGGCGGCGTCGGCAAGACGACCACTGCGGTCAACCTCGCCGCCTGCCTCGCGGAGGCTGGCGAGAAGGCGCTGCTCGTCGACCTCGATCCGCAGGCGAACGCGACCTCGGGGCTCGGCGAGAAGGTGAACGGCGTCTCCAGCTACGACCTGCTGGACGGCGCGCCCGTCGCCGAGATCGCCCGCACGACGCGGTTCGCCAACCTCGATCTCGTTCCGGCGAAGCCCGAGCTCGCGGGGGCCGCGGTCGAGCTCTCGCGCCACCAGGACGGGGAGCGCTACCTGAAGAGCTCGCTCGCCGGCGCACGCGACCGGTACGGGTTCGTCTTCCTCGACTGCCCGCCGTCGTTCGGCACGCTGACCGTCAACGCGCTCGCGGCCGCCGATCGCGTGATCGTGCCGGTGCAGGCCGAGTACTACGCGCTCGAGGGCCTCTCGCAGCTGCTCGGCTCGATCGAGCTCGTCAAGGCCCGCCTGAATCCCAAGCTCGGGATCGCCGGCATTCTGATCACGATGGTCGACGGCCGCACGCGGCTTGCCGCCGAGGTCGAGGCGGAGGTGCGGCGGCACTTCGGCGACCTCGTCTTCACCACGACCGTGCCGCGCTCGGTGCGCCTCGCCGAGGCGCCGAGCCACGGCCTCCCTGCGATCGCGTACGACCGCCGCTCCACCGGCGCGGAGGCGTACTGGAAGGTGGCGATGGAGCTTGTCGACCGCGCCTAGAAGAGGTCTCGGCCGGGGTCTCGAGGTCCTGATCGGTGGCGCCGAATCGGGTGGCGCCGAGCTCGCCCACCTGCCCGTCGACTCGATCCACGCGAACCCACGGCAGCCGCGCCGCCGCTTCGAGCCCGAGGCGACGACCGGGCTCGCGAGCTCGATCAAGCAGCAGGGCCTGCTCCAGCCGATCGTCGTGCGGCCGCGCCAGGCCGGCGGCTACGAGCTGATCGCCGGCGAACGCCGCTGGCGCGCCGCGCGCGAGGCCGGCCTCGAGAATCTGCCTGCGCTCATCCGCGAGGCGGACGACCGCGACACGCTCCTGCTGGCGCTCGTCGAGAACGTGGCCCGCGAGCAGCTCTCCCCGGTCGAGGAGGCGCGCGCGTATGCCTCGCTCGTGGACGAGTTCGAGCTCTCGCTCGGCGACGTCGCCGAGCGCGTCGGCCGCTCCAAGCCGGCGGTGTCGAACCGGCTGCGCCTGCTCGAGCTGCCCGAGGAGGTGCTCTGGATGGTCGCCCGCGGCGAGCTGACCGAGGGACACGCCCGTGCCGTCCTCGCGCTCCCGGATCACGAGGACCGCAAGAAGCTCGCGAAGCGGATCGTCCGCGAGGGGATGTCCGTGCGCGGCGCGGAGAAGGCGGCTCAGGACGGCGGTGCGGCCCGCAAGCCGCGCGCCGCGACCAAGGTCGACCCCGCGCTCGTCGGCGCGCGCGCGCGACCAGGTCGAGCGCGTCACCGGCTTCCAGTCCCGCGTCAGCGGCGGCAAGCTCGAGATCCACTTCGGCACCGAGGTGCGGCTGGAAGAGCTCGTCGAGGTACTCGAAAGCCTCTAGCGGTGTGGCTACAATCGCCCACTGCGCGGGCGATTAGCTCAGTTGGTTAGAGCGCCGCTCTGATAAGGCGGAGGTCCCTGGTTCGAATCCAGGATCGCCCACTCTCACCCTGCGCAGTCGGAAATCGTCGACATGGCCACCAGCGACTACGAGGAGCAGCTCGACCGCATCGCGGAGTACGCCGATGCGTCGGTGCGGACGCTGGGCCGGCAGGGATCGCTGGTCCACGTTCCCGGTGCCTACGGGCTGAAGCGGTGGCTCTAGCGCGCTGGGGCAACCGTGGCAACGCGGTCTACACCGCCACGGGTTCGCTGATCGTGATCGGGCTCAGCGGCTTCTGGGCGTGGCTACTCGAAGAGCCGCTCCTGTTCCCGAGCCTCGGGGCGACGGCGTTCCTGTTCTTCGAGACGCCAATGGCCGAGGTCGGGACGCCGCGCAACGCCGTGATCGGCCACTTCGTCGCGATCGCCGCCGCGGTGGTCGCGCTGGCGGCGTTCGGCCTGCTGGGCGACCCGAGCGCATATGTGGAGGGCGTGACGCCGGCCCGGATCGGAGCGGTCGCGGTCTCCGTCGCGCTGACGGGCGGCGTGCTCCGGCTCCTCCGGGCGGCTCATCCACCGGCGGGGGCGACGACGATCATCGTCAGCTCCGGCCTGCTCGCGGAGGCCCGCCAGATCGGCGCCGTTGCCGCGGGCGTGCTCCTGATCACGGGAGCGGGTTGGGCGGTCAACCGGCTACTCGGTGTGCCGGCTCCGAGGTGGACCGCGCGGACCTAATGAACGCGCTGCGTGCGGCGGACGTAGTCCTCTACCGCGAGCAGGAAGTTCGCGTCGCCGGCGATCTCCGCGATCGTGCCCTTCGTTCCCTCGTCGAGCTCCCGGTCGTGACGGAGCGTCGCGATGAAGGGAGCGAGCAGTGCCGGCCTGCGACATCGCGGCCATGCGGAGGCAGAGCTGCTTCGTCTGCTCATCCTGGGCCACTGCTTCGAGCGATTCGATGTCGTGCAGCCAGAGGTCGACCATGTCAGTGCAACGCCGCCACCGCGAATCGGGATACGGGCCGCCTCGAACCAGGGATCGTTCCAGAGGAGGCTGCTGCCGATACATGTTCGTGCGCGCCTGCGGCGGCGCGCTGCGGAACATGCGGATCGGAGACCCAGTCATCTACCAGGGACAGGCGCTACGTGCTACGTGGCCTCGACCCGATGAGCGTGCCCGACCGGCGCGCCGACCTCGAGGACCCCGAAACCGGCGAGCTGCATCCGCGCTCCGGTCGCCGAGCTCGAGCCCGCCTGAGCTTGACTCGCGCAGGCCGGTGGCTACACTGAGTGTGAGGCCCTGACGATGCGTGAGATGGTCATCTACGGAGTCAGCTTCGACATGGTCGGCAAGCAGCCGATCGTGCTCCTCAAGACGGCCGACGGAAACCGGTTCCTGCCGATCTGGATCGGGCATCCGGAAGCGGCGGCGATCCTCGTCAAGCTGCAGAACGCGGCCCAGTCCCGCCCGATGACGCACGACCTCCTGAACGACGTGCTCGGCCACCTCGACGCGGAGGTGATCTCGATCGCTGTCACCGAGATGCGCGAGAACACGTACTACGCGCGGATCACGATCCAGCAGAACGGCTCGGAGATCGAGATCGACTCGAGGCCCTCCGACGCGATCGCACTGGCAGTTCGGGCGGGCGCCAAGATCTACGTCGCCGACGAGGTGATCGATGAGTCGGGCGTCGAGTTCGAGGGCGACGCCTCCGATGACGAGATCGCCGCCGCCGCGGGCGTGCCGCCGCTGGCCGACCTCGATCCGGACGAGTTCCGCGCCTTCCTCGACTCCGTCACGCCGGACGATTTCGTCTCGGACCCGGACGAGAGCTAGCTCTCCTCGGCTCGCCCGACCTCGCGCTTCGTGAGGTCGAGTAGCTCGGTGTAGATCTCGCGCAGGCCGTCGGGCGACAGCGGGCCCCGGTTCGCGCGGGTCAGGTACTGCAGCATCCACTCCTCGCGCGCAGGGTCGAGGAAGTCGATTCCGCGCTCCTCCTTCACCCGCTTGAGCCGGGCGACGAGCTTCAGGCGGGCATTGAGGGCCTCGACGATGCGGACGTCGTTGTCGGAGAGCTGCTCGCGCAGCTGCCGGATCAGGGGATCGTTGGCGTCGCCGTCGGGCACGCGCCGACAATACGCGATGTCGGCTGAGGCGAGGTCAGACGAAAAGTGGGCCGATCATCCCGAGGGCGTTGAACGCGACGTGCACGGCGAGCGGGGGATAGATGCTCTCGGTGTGGAGGCGCAACAGCGCCGTGACGAGCCCGAAGAGGACGAGCGCTCCGAGGGACAAGCAGCAAGCCGTGAGCGAGCCCGAACAGCACCGCCGTCGCGACGACCGCGGTAGCGACGCCGTAGGGGCGCAGGAGAGAGATGCCGGCGCCGCGGTAGAGCAGCTCCTCCACGAGCGGGCCGGCCAGCACGATCGCGACGAAGCTGAGCGCGTACGCGCCCGCTCGACTGGAGTCCCAGCCCTCGGGCGTCAGGTTCTGCTCGTCGTCGGCCCCGGCGGCGGAGACGATCGCGTAGGCGCCGAAGAAGATCGTCACCAGCGCGCCGAACGAAAGCCCGAGCGCCCGGGGCCACGAGTCGGGCCGGCGTAGCGCGAAGAACTCCCGGCGCGAGAAGCCGACGCTCAGCCAGTAGAGCAGCGCGAGCAGGATCAGCGCCTGCGCGATCCCGCCGACGCCGGTCTCGTATCGGTAGACAGCGTCGTCGGGCGGCTTCATTCCTTCCGCGCGGCCGCAAGAAGCTCAGCGCAGCGAGCGAGCCGACCAACAGCAGCCAAAGCAGGGCTCTCACGCAGCCATTGCAGCAGAGCCGGCCGGTGGGAAGCTGAGGAACACGCGCGCCGCTGTCGAATCGGACGCCATGGAGCTGTGGCAGCGCTTGCTCGTGGTCGCGGTGGTTCTGGCCGTCACCGCCGTCGTCGCCCGGCTGATCGACCGCCGGATCATGAGCGCAGATCGCTCTGCGGGGACGATGACGCGCTATCGCGTTCTGCGGCGCACGATCGCGGCCGTGATCGTGACGTTCGGCCTGCTCTCGGCTCTGCTCGTGATCCCGGGGTTCCGCGCGGTCGCCGGCGGACTGCTCGCGTCGTCCGCGGTCATCGGCCTGATCGTCGGGTTCGCGTCGCAGCGGACGCTCGGGAACTTCGTCGCCGGCCTGATGATCGCGTTCACGCAGCCGCTGCGGCTCGGCGACTGGGTCGAGGTCGGGGGTGTGGAAGGCGCCGTCGAGGAGATAGGGCTGATGTACACGTTCATCCGCACCGAGGACAACGCCCGGCTCGTGATCCCGAACGAGAAGCTGGCCTCGGATACCATCCGCAACTCCACGATTCGCAGTGCCGCGAAGTACGCCGAGGTCACAGTGCAGGTTCCGCCTTCAGCCGACCTTCGTTCCCTCGTCGAGGACCTCCGCTCGGAGGTCACCGGTGAGCGGGACGAGGTCTTCGTCAGCTCGCTCGAGGGGTCGCCGACCCTGACGGTGCGAGCGTGGACCGAGAGCGAGGCGGCGGCGGAAAAGCTGGAGCAGGAGCTGCGGCTGCGCGTGCACGCGCGGCTGCGCGAGCGCGGGGTCTACGCATGACCGCTACCCGGCTATGACCCCGTCGCGGGGCCGCGGCGTCGACGACGAGATCTACGCGCGGCGACGCCGGAAGCGCAAGCGGGTCGAGCGCAGGCAGCGCCGGCGCCGGGCCGTCATCTTGGCGGTCGCTGCGGTCGTTCGCCCTCCTCTTCGCCGTCGGCCGGAGCCGCGGTCACGGGTGTCGCCACGTTCGGTTCGTCGTGCGACCTCAACTCGCTGCAGCAGGTCGAGATCGGCTCGAACACCTTCATCTACGCGGCCGACAACTCCCGCCTCGGCGTCATCCCCGCCGAGCGGAACCGCCAGCCGGTCCCGCTCCGCAGGATCAGCTCCTGGATGCCGAAGGCGACGGTCGCGGTCGAGGACCGGCGCTTCTACGAGCACAACGGCGTCGACGCCGAGGGCATCGCGCGCGCGCTCTGGAAGAACGTCAGCGCCGGGCAGGTCGTCGAGGGCGGCTCGACGATCACGCAGCAGCTCGTGCGCAACCTCTACATCGGCCGCGAGCGCACGGTCGAGCGGAAGCTGAAGGAGGCCTGCCTCGCGATCAAGCTGGACCGGGCCTGGGCCAAGAACCGGATCCTGGCCACGTACATGAACCAGGTGTACTACGGCAACCTGGCCTACGGGATCGAGGCGGCTGCGCAGACGTACTTCTCGAAGCAGGCCAGCACGCTCAACCTCCCGGAGGCCGCACTCCTCGCCGGGCTGCCGCAGGCGCCGTCCGACTACGACCCCTTCCGGCAGCAGCAGATCGCGACCGCCCGCCGGAACCATGTGCTGCGCGCGCTGCTCACCGCGGGTGACATCGACCGCGCCCAGTACGACTGGGCGATCCGTCGCGGGCTCGGCCTCAAGGCGGGGAAGCTCTACAAGGAGATCCGGGAGCCCGACTTCTTCGGCTACGTCCGCGACCAGCTGATCGCCGAGTACGGGGCGGGCACCGTGCGCTCCGGTGGGCTGAAGGTCTACACGACGATCGACCCGCGCTTCCAGCGCGCCGCGCAGACGGCGATCAGGGAGACGCTCAACGAGCCCGGCGACCCGGCCGCGGGCGTCATCTCGATCAATCCGAAGAACGGCGCCATCCGCGCCATGACCGCCGTCATTCCGGGCAACACCAAGAACCAGTTCAACCTGCTCTCCCAGGGACGGCGCCAGTCGGGCTCGACCTTCAAGACGTTCGTGCTCGACCGCCGCGGTCGAGCAGGGCATCAACCCGGCGACGACCACCTATCTCTCGGCGCCCTTCTACTACCGGCCGGATCCGAACGGGAACTGCGAGGACGGCACCTGGTGGTGCCCCGAGACCTACGACCACAGCTACACCGGCTGGACGATCGATCGAGCGGGCGACGCTGCGCTCCGACAACACCGTCTACGCCCAGCTGACCCTCGATGTGACCCCCGAGTCCGTCGCCGCGATGGCGCGCAAGCTCGGAGTCCGCTCGCCGCTCACCGTCGACGGCGCCGTCGTGCCGTCGATCGGGCTCGGCGCGATGGACGTCTCGCCCCTGGACATGGCTTCGGCGTACGCGACGCTCGCTGCGGGCGGCATCTACTCGGAGCCGATGGCGATCCGCAAGGTGATCCTCCCGGACGGCGAGGACAAGAACGCCGGCTGGGGCAAGCCGAAGCGCAGCCGCGTGATCTCGGACGGGGTCGCGTACACGGTCACGCGGATCCTCGAGGAGAACATCGACTACGGCACCGGGGTCGGCGCCGACTACGGCCAGCCCGCCGCCGGCAAGACGGGTACGACCGAGGAATGGTCCGACGCGTGGTTCTGCGGTTACACGCCGAGGCTCGGGACGACGGTCTGGGTCGGCTACCCGAAGGGGAAGATCCCGATGGAGAGCGTGCACGGGATCCCGGTCACCGGCGGCAGCTTCCCGGCCCAGATCTGGCGGCTGTTCATGAGCTCGGCGATCGGCAAGCTGGAGCCTGAGGAGTTTCCGGAGCCGAAGGACGAGCCGGAGTGGAAGGATTTCGAGCGCGGCCAGTACGCGCGCTCGTTCGGCTACTACGACGATGGGAGCAGCGACTACGTGGCTCCCACCACCGAGTCCACCGAGTCCACCGAGTCCGCGCCCGCCGAAACCGTTCCCGATGCGCCGGCGGCGTCTCGCCCGACACCGAAGCCGAAGCCCAAGCCGAAGCCCGCTCCGCCGGCGACCACGGCCGCACCGCCCCCGGCGACGACTGCACCGCCCGCGCCCGAGACGCCGGTGCCCACCGAGCCAGAACAGCCCTGAGCCGCGCCGCGCTGCTCGCCGCGGGTGCGGTCGCGGTGCTCGTCGCGGGCTGCGTCGCCTGCGCCTGGGTGGAGGGCGCTCCGCTCGTGCCGGCGGATGCGGGCCGCGCCGGCGGCGGCACGCTCGGTGTCGTCTTCCTCGGTCTCCTCGTCGCGGCGTTCGCCGGCTATCTCGGCGCGCTCGCGCTCCTGCGCCGGCGCCCGCCCGGCCTGCGTGCCGTCCTGCTCGTGGCGTTCGCGATCCAGCTCGCCCCGCTTGCCGGGCCGCTGCTCCTGTCGACCGACGCTTGGACCTACTGGGAGTACGGACGGATCGCGGCCGTGCACGACGGCAACCCTTATGTCGACGTCCCGAGCGACTATCCGGACGACCCGTCCTACGAGTACGCGGGTGCGGCGTGGCGCGACACGACGTCCGTCTACGGACCGCTGTTCACGAGCATCTCCGGAGCTGTCGCAGTGATCTCGGGCTCGTCTGCCGACGCCGCGGCCTGGATCTTCAAGACGATGGCGGCGCTCGCCGTGCTCGCGTGCGTCCTCCTCGCCGCCAGGCTTGCACGCGACCGGCCCTACGCCGCAGCGCTCGTCGGCTGGAATCCGCTCTTCGCAATCCACTTCGCCGGCGGCGGCCACAACGACGCGCTCATGATCGCGCTCGTCCTCGGCGCGCTCGCGCTCGCCGGGGCGAAGCGACCGGAGCCTCGCTGCACTGACGTGGGTCGTCGCCGTTCTGGTCAAGTGGATCCCGCTGCTCTTCTTCGCCCTGCGTGCGGTCGAATCGCGCGCCACCGGACGCCGGGTCAGCCATCGCGGCTTCGCTGTGGCCGCGGTTCTCCTCGTGTCGCTCGCAACCCTGCGCTACGGCATCGACTGGGTGCGCGCGTTCGGACCGCTCGCGCGCAATGCCGAGGGGCAGACGAGCTACGCGCTCCCGCACCGGGTCGAGCAACTCGGCGTGCCTCACGGAGTTGCCCTCGCTCTAGCGGGGGTGGTGCTGGTCGTCGGGCTGGCGTGGCTGGTACGAGAGGCGCTGCGAGGCCGCGCGCGGCTCGGGCTCTCGGCGTGCCTGCTGCTGGCGACGACACCCTGGCTCGCGCCCTGGTACACGATCTGGGCGTTGCCCCTTGCCGCGGCCGAGGACGACCGGCGGGCGCAGTTGATCTCGCTCGGCTTTTGCGCCTATCTGCTGCCGCAGACGATTCCGCTCTAGCGACGCCGAAAGACGAGGATCCCGTCCTCGGCGAAAGCGCGTCTCCAGGCAGGGTCGTTGTGCAGCGCGGCGACGTGTGGGCGCGCTCGCTCCGGGACCCAGGCTGTCCAGGAACGTCAGGCGACGTTCGTCGACGACGACCCATTCCGCCTCCTCGAGTACCGGGAAGCTGAAGATCCGTGGCGTGCGGACAGGTGCGCCCCGAGCGTGTTCGTTGCGCTGACGGGCGCGCCGGCGGGCACGAGCGCCAAGCCGCGCCGCGCCGCGGCGTCGTGCGCGTCGGCCCGAATCGTGACGCGACCGAGTGGCCCGAGCACGACGGCTCCGGCGAGCGCGGCCAGCGCGACGAGATACGCGAAGCGGGCGCCGAGCCGCGCGACGCCGAAGACGGTCGCGGCGAGGAGCGCGGGGACCGCCGTGGCTGCGTAGTGCGTCTTCACGGAGGTCTGGGTGACCGTGCTCGACAGCAGGTTCAGCCCGAGCTCGGGTAGCGCGGCGAGCAGCGCGAGCGGACCCAGCAAGCGGGAGCAGCGCGAGCGGCAACAGGAGGGAGGCGAGGTAGGAGACGTCGCGACCGTCGAGCGACGGCGACTCGTAGCGGCTCTCGAAGGCCGAGGTGCCCGTGGGCGCGAAGTGCGGGACGACGACGAGCGCCGCGAACAGTGCCGCGCCTCCGGCCGCGACGGCAATCGTCGCGCCGGTTCTCGGAGCGCGGTGGCGCACGGCGTACCAGACGCCGATCGCCGCCACGGCGAGCCCCACGTGCTCTTTCGTCGCGATCGCCGCGGCTGCCAGCAGTGCGAACGCCCAGAGCCGTCCCTGGTCGAGGTGCCACCACGCGAACAGGAGCAGCGGGCACGCGAGCGCCACCGGGTGGAAGTCACTCACCGTCAGCCATTGCACCGGCGGCGAGAGGAGGTACGCGACGGCGAGCGCCAGCGCGGCCCAGCTTGAATGAAATTCGGCCGACGAGATGTGCTTCCGCGCGAGCCAGAAGACCGGCAGCGCTCCGCTGGCGACCGCGACCGCCTGGACGACGAGCAGCAGCTCGGGATCGGGCCAGAGCCACCAGAGCGGCGCGAGCAGGGCCAGGATCGGGTCGAAATGCGAGCCGAGACGCGAGATCTGCTCGCCGTGGACGTCCGTGACCGAGAGGAAGTCGCCGTGGGCAGTCGACCAGACCGCCTGCGTCATGTTCCCGAGGTCGAACCGCCCGCTCTCGAAAGCTCGGTGCCTGAGTACGGCGGCGGCGCCGAAGATTCCTGCGAAGGCGGCTGCCGCGACCCAGACGAGGACGGCCGGGTCACTATGCGACCTTCACTGGGCGACGAGTCGCTCGACGAGACCGAGCCAGCGTGCGCCGAGGACGGCCTCGCTCGCCTGGTCGCGGTAGGCGGCCAGCCCGCCGGCGCCGAGCGTGCGCGCGAGCTCCGCGTCGCCTGCGAGCCGGCGGACGGCCGCAGCCAGCGCCTCGGGGTCGCCGGGCGGAACGAGCAGCGCGCTCTCGCCGTCGCGCAGCAGCTCGCGTGCGGCGGCGGTGTCCGCTGTGACGAGGGGTGTTCCGCACGCGAGCGCCTGAAAGGCCTTGTTCGGGATCACGCGGCCCGTCTTCGCCGAGGTGCCGAACACGCCGAGCGCGCACCCCGCCCGCTGATTCTCCTCCGGCAGCCGCTCGTAGTCGACCCAGTCGACCCACGTGACGTTGGGCGGGCGCTCATGGAGGAGCGCATCGAGCTGGCCGCTGCCGACGACCCGAAAGGGGATCTCGGGCGCGAGGCGGGCGGCCATCAGGATCGTCTCGAGCCCGTGCAGCGGGATCAGCTTGCCGACGAAGAGCGCGTGAAACTCCTCCGGAGGCTGCCAGCCCGGTCGGAAGAGCCGTTCCTCTGCGCCGACGAAGCAGACCGCCAGCCGCTGCTCGGGCAGCCCGCCGAGCTCGGCGAGGTGGCGTGCGTTCTGCTCCGTGTCGGCGACGACGAGATCGGCGCGCCGAAGCGCGATCCGGTCGATGTGCCTGAGGACGCCGGCGGCCGGCGAGCTCGGACCGAAGCGGCCGCGATCCTCGACGAGCGTCTCGTGGAGCGAGACGAGCGGGTTGAAGAGCACGGGGCGGCCACGCGCGATCCGCTTGGCCGCGGGCAGGTCGAAGTGGCCCGGATAGCCGACGATGACGGCGTCGAAGCGCTCGCGGCGGCTGCCGAGCAGCAGCCGCGCCTCGGCCATGCCCGACCCGCGCGGCCGCGCCGAGGCCGACCGACCAGTTGTGCCGCCGCCGCTCCCACACGCTCGCGTGCCGCTCGATCACCTCCGCACCGGCGCCGCGCAGGCACGAGATCACCTGCGCGTTGCGCGGGTAGTCCCGCTCATACGTCCCGAAGTAGAGAATCCTCAAGTCAGCGCAGGATCTCGTCCACGTGCAGCTGGGAGCTCCGCTCGCCGCCGCGCTCCTCGTGGTGGCTTGCGACGAGCTCGCTGACGAGGCCGAGCGAGACGAGCTGCACGCCGACGACCACGAGCAGCACGCCCAGCGTCAGCAGTGGCCGGTGCCCGATCGCCTCGCCCAGCAGCTTGAGCACGGTCAGGTAGACGAGCAGCAGCGTCCCGATCGCGCCCAGCAGAAGCCCCAGTCCGCCGAAGAGGTGCAGCGGCCTGTGCCGGTAGCGGCCCATGAAGGTGACCGTGAGCAGGTCGAGGAAGCCCCGGACGTAGCGCTCCATCCCATACCGCGAGCGACCGTGCTCGCGCGGCCGGTGGTTGACGGGGAGCTCCGCGACCCGGAAGCCCCGGTAGTGGGCGAGCACCGGGATGAACCGGTGCAGCTCGCCGTAGATGCGCAGCCCGCGCACGACCTCCGCCCGGTACGCCTTCAGCCCGCAGTTGAGATCGTGCAACCGCAGTCCCGAGAGGCGGCCGGTGACGACGTTGAAGATCCGTGACGGAATCCGGCGGCTGAGCGGGTCGCGCCGCTTCGTCTTCCAGCCCGAGACGAGGTCGAAGCCCTCGTCGAGCTTGGCGAGCAGCCGCGGGATCTCGGACGGGTCGTCCTGGAGGTCGCCGTCGATCGTGACGACGATCTCGCCCTGCGCCGCCTCGAAGCCCGCCTGCAGCGCCGCAGCCTTGCCGAAGTTCCGCCGCAGCCTGACGACGCGAACGCCGTCGTGCGCCGCGTGCAGCCGGGTGAGGGCGCCGAACGTCCCGTCGGTGGAACCGTCGTCGACGAAGACGACCTCCCAGGGCTGGCCGAGCGGGTCGAGCGCCGCCGCCAGCTCGTCGTGGAGGAGCGCGACGCTGCGCTCCTCGTCGTGCACGGGGACGATCACCGAGATCACGGCAGTTAGCGTATGTGCCCGATGCCGCCGTTGCTCTCCATCGACGACGCCCTCGCGCGCGTGCTCGCCCTGGCCCGGCCGCTCGACGCGGAGCGCGTCCCGGTCGCCGCTGCCGCGGGCCGCGTACTCGCGGAGGACGTCGCCGCTCGCGTCGATCTGCCGCCGTTCGCGAGCTCGGCGATGGACGGCTTCGCGGTCCGCGCCGGCGATCTCCCGGGCCGCTTGCCGGTCGTCTTCCGGATCGCCGCCGGCCTGCCCGCCGACCGCCCGCTCGCGCCCGGCGAGGCGATGGAGATCTCGACCGGGGGCGCCGTGCCCGAGGGAGCCGACGCCGTCGTGCCGATCGAGCATGTTGTCCAACAAGACAACTGGATCGAAGTCGCGGATCCAGTTGCTTCCGGAGCGCACGTCCGTCCGGCCGGAGGTGACGTCCGCGTCGGCGATCCCCTGCTCGAGGCCGGCACGGTGCTCGGCGCCGCACAGATCGGCGCGCTCGCAGCGGCGGGAGTCGCCGAAGTCGTGTGCACGCGCCGGCCCACCGTCGTCGTCCTCAGCACGGGTACGGAGCTGCGCTCGCCGGGGGAAGAGCTCGGGCCTGGCCAGATCTACGAGTCGAACGGGCCGATGCTTGCCGCGGCGTTCGAAGCCGCGGGCGCGCTCGTCGAGCGGATCGGCCCGATCCCCGACGACGAGCAGTCGCATCGAGCTGCCCTCGAGCGCGGGCTCGCCGCAGACGTGCTGGTCAGCTCCGGCGGCGTCTCGGTCGGACCGCACGATCTCGTGCGCCGGATCCTGGCGGAGCTGGGCGTCGAGGAGGACTTCTGGGGCGTCGCCGTTCGGCCGGGCAAGCCTCTGGCGTTCGGCGAGCCGCGGCGCGACGCTCGTCTTCGGGCTTCCGGGAAACCCCGTCTCCGCGCTCGTCGCCGTCGAGCTGTTCGTGCGGCCGGCGCTGCTCGCCCTGCAGGGCGCCGCACGGCCGGGGCCACGCTGGGAGTCGGGCGGCTCGCGTCGGCGCTGCGGCGAAACGCAGCGCGCGCGGAGCTCGTCCGCGCACGGACACGGGACGAAGCGGGTGAGGCGGTGCTCGAGCCGCTCACGCGGCCAGGAGTCGCACATGATCGCTCGAGCTGCGGCGGCCGACGCGCTCGTGCTCGTTCCGGCCGGGGAGGGCGAGCTTCCAGCGGGCGAGCGGGTCCGCTACCTCCGGCTCGGCTGAGCCCTACCCGGCCGTTTCCAGCGGAGTCGGCTCGTCGCCCGGCGCCGACACCGCGATCGGCTTCGCGTAGGCGATGTAGCGGTGTGATGCGAAGAAGCGCGGGTGGCAGGCCTGGAGCGCGAGCTGCTCGTGCCCTCTGGACTTGAGCACGGACGTCTGCGTCGCGTCGACGATCCGGTGGCCCGTGATCGCGTACTCGATCGTCGCGTACGGGAGCTCGACGAAGACGCGGTCGCCCTTGCGCAGCTTGTCGATCCTGGAGAAGGGCGCGCCGTAGGTCGTCCGGTGGCCGGCGATGTAGACGAGCTCGCCCTCGCCCGGCATCGCCGACCCGAGGTAGCGGCCCGGCCCGCGCTTGAGCGTGTCGTGGTCGGTGCCGTTGACGACGATCTCGGTCAGACCGAGGCGCGGGATGCGCAGCCGCGCGATCGCGTCACCTCGCTTCGAGCTCTTGCGCCACTCGACTGCGTTGCGTGGGAGCGTGGTGCGCACGTCGGCCGCGGCTGCCGCCGTGCCGACAGGCCTCCCTTCTTCGAGCCGCCGGTCGAAGCTCTCCGCGAGCTGGCGCTGCTCGAAGTAGTTCAGCGTCGCGGTGAACGGGTCTTCCCACTTCCAGACCGTGAATGTCCACGCGAGCGCGCCGACACCCGCCACGATCATCAGCGTGCCGACGATGCGCGCGAGCCTTCTCATCAGCCTTCCAACGCCTCCGCCTCGTCCTGCGTTGCGTGGCGTCCTGCAAGGAGTGCGCCGACGCGGCTGCGGGGACCGCGCGCCCTGACGTCCGGGAACGGCGGCGTAGCGGCCGGACACGAGCGCCGCCAGCTGTGCCGCGATCGCCAGCCAGACGAGGCCGAGTAGCACCGCGACCCAGGGCACATAGCCGTTGGCGACCAGAGAGAGCAGGTACCACGGGGCATCCCAGCCGAGGTCGAACCGGGTCGCGAACGAGAGTATGAGGATCAGCGGCCCCGCGAGGCCGAGCGTCAGCAAGGCGCCCCGGACGACGGGGTTCGCGGCGTGCGCCTGGGGCAGCCAGAGCCAGGCGTACAGCGAGGGCAGCAGGTAGATGAGGGAGAACGGATTCGTCGCGACGACGACGAGCGCGACCAGACCAAGTGCGAGGAGCGCGACCGTATGGCCGGCGAGCGTCTCCTCGAGCGTCGCCGGCTCGGCGTGGAATCAGCCGCTCGCGGCCGATCAGCCAGCCGATCACGAGCAGCGCGCCGAGCACGCCGAGGACGACCGGCGACGGTTGGTAGACGCCGGCGTCGGGCGGCAGCGGCCGTGGCTCTCCCTCCGGAAAGGCGCCGAGCTGCGCGGCGACGAAGAGCAACAGGCCGGCGTATCCCCAGAAGAGCAGGCGGCTGCGCAGGCTGCGCGCCGCCGGCGCGAGCGCGATCCTGCGGCGGCGGCAGCGGGCGAACAGGTCGACGGCGCCGATCAGGAACGGCAACAGGGCTGTCAGCAGCACGAGCTCGATCGCCCAGCCGCGGACGATCCGCGTTCCGAGATAGACGTAGCTCGCCGTTCCCTGCGTCAGCTCGAGCCCGGCATCGAGCGAGCCGACGAGATTCTGCGTCGCCCGGCCGAGCTCGCCCAGGCGCTCGCCGCTGAGGCGGGTATCGCCGAAGCCCTGGGAGGGGCCGTCGGGAACGGTGGTGAGCGTCACCGCGGGGATGCCGCGCGCGACGAAGGGTCCCTGCTCGCCGAGGGTGAACGGGAAGCCGAGATCGAGCAGCTGGCGCAGCGCGCGAGGCCCGCAACGGCTCGCTTCCCGACTGCTCGAGCACCCGCACCGCGGCGGTGCGCACCAGCGCGGCGGCCGGTGAGCGTGCGGTATCGCCCGCGATCAGCAGCCGTGGTGCCCCGAGCCCGCCGATCGCGTCGAGGCTGATCACGGCCACCGCGTCGCGATAGCGGCGAGCTCTCGGAGAAGCGAGCGGCTCCGAGCGCACCGAACGCGCCCCCGTCGGTCGAGACGAAGACGAGCGTGTGTGAGGGCTGCGTCTGCACGCGTCGTCCCGGCCGCGGGCGCGTACGCCCGGGCCAGCTCGAGGAGCGCCGCTGTCCCCGAGGCGTTGTCGTTCGCGCCCTGTCCTTCGCCGTTGTTGTCCCGATGCGCCGTGATCACGATCTTGCGCTGCGACACTCCGCGCACGACGGCGACGAGATTCGTCAGCTCGACGCGCCCGCGACCCGGAATCAGCGCGGTGAAGCGGTCTTCCTGAGGCTCGGGGAAGCCGTAGAGGATCAGCTGGTCGTGCAGCCACGTCGCGGCCCCGAGAGCTCCGGCCGAGCCGGGGGAGCGGTCGGGATAGTCACGGGCGAGCTCACGCGCAAACTGCTCGGCCGTCGCTGCGTCGAACGAGGGCGGGAGCGCCGGCGGCGGCAGTGCTTGCGGGCGCCCGACCGTGAACGCGGCGAGCAGCAGCGGCAACGCCACGAGCAGCCAGGTCCCCCGCACCATGCGGGCGTTGACGGGCCGCTCGACGGAGCCTCGGCGTGGGCGTGCGCGCAACGCGAGCGCTCGTCTGGGCGGCGCCATGGCCCGGCTAGTGTAGGCCAGGAATCGGCCACCTCCGCCTCCGGCGGGGCGTCTACTCTCTCCTGGCTGACCTAACCATGGCCGATCCCGCGACCATCCTGCTCGTCGACGACGAGGACTCCGTGCAGAAGCTGCTCACGTATCCGCTCGAGCGCGACGGGTTCCGGGTCGTGCACGCGCTGGACGGTGAGGAGGCTCTGGCGCGGTTCGCGGAGGAGGACATCGATCTCGTCGTGCTCGATCTGATGCTCCCCAAGCTGGACGGGCTCGAGGTCTGCAAGCGCCTCCGCTCGGAGAGCTCGGTGCCGATCATCATGCTCACCGCCCGCGACGACGAGCTCGACAAGGTGCTCGGCCTCGAGCTCGGCGCCGACGACTACATCACGAAGCCGTTCTCGATCCGAGAGTTCCGCAGCCGGGTGAAGGCGTTGCTGCGCCGCGCGGCCGCTCCGCGCCCCGGCGAGCACAGCGACGACGAGGTGATCGAGCAGGGCGAGCTGCGGATCGACGTGCCGCGCCGCACGGTCGAGGTCCGAGGCCAGGAGGTGCAGCTCACCTTCGTCGAGTTCGAGCTGCTGCGCGTGCTTGCCGCCGCCCCAGGTCGCGTCTTCTCGCGGCGTCAGCTGCTCGAGAAGCTGCGCGGCGGGGCCGACTACCGCGAGCCTCGCACGATCGACGTGCACGTCCGGCACCTGCGCGAGAAGATCGAGGCCAACCCGCACGAGCCGGAGCTGATCCTGACCGTTCGCGGCGTCGGCTACCGGTTTCGCGAGCGCTGATGATGCGCCCCACGATCAGGGGCATCCGGCTGAGGCTGGCGCTGGCGCTGCTGCTCGTGGTCGCCGGCGCGCTCGGTGTCGTCTACCTGATCGTCGTGCCCTCGCTCGAGGCGGAGCTCGTGAGCGCCAAGCTCGACCAGCTCGAAGACCACGCGAGCACGCTGGCGCGGGGTTACCAGAACGATCTCGGCAGCCTCTCCGAGCAGGTCTACGCCGAGGCCGGCGCCTCCGTGATCGAGGCGCGCGTCGTCATCTACGCCCCGCTCGAGCAGAGCCTGCTGGTCCTCGGCGACTCGGACACGAGCTCGTCTCTCGACGTCGAGCGCGACCCGATCGCGCTGCGCGCAGTCGAGACCGGCAAGCGCCAGAGTGGGACACGTCGACCGCGGCGGCCGCGAGTTCGCCGAGGCGGCCGTTCGCGGAGGACCAGACGGGCCGTGATCTTGCTCAGCGACTGCGCTACGTCGGACACGCTCTCCAGCGTCGATTTCGTCCAGCGGCAGCTGCTCGTCGCCGGCCTGATCGGCCTGCTGTTCGCTGCGGTGGCCGGCTACGCGCTCGCCGTCGATGCACGCACGCCGGATCGCCCGGCTCGAGCGTGCCGCGGAGCGGATCGCCGCCGGGCAGCTCGACGAGCCGGTCGTCGACACCGGCCACGACGAGCTCGGACAGCTGGCGGACGCGTTCGAGCGGATGCGCGTTCGCTTGCAGAACCTCGATCGAGCCCGGAGCGAGTTCATCGCCAACGCCTCGCACGAGCTGCGCACGCCGCTCTTCTCGCTCGGCGGCTTCCTCGAGCTGATGGTGGACGAGGAGCTCGACGAGAAGACGCGGCGGGAGTTTCTCGAGACGATGCGCGAGCAGGTCGACCGGCTCGCCAAGCTCGCGACCGATCTGCTCGACCTCTCGCGGCTCGACGCGGGCCGGATGCACGTCGAGCACGAGCCCGTCGATCTCGGGGAGGTCGCGCAGACGGTCGCGGAGGAGTTCCGCGTGGTCGCCGAGCTGCAGCGGCCATCCGGTCGACGTCGAGATCGAGGGCCGGCCGATCGCGCGCGCGGACGAGCTGCGCGTGCTCCAGGTCTGCCGGGCGCTGCTCGACAACGCGCTCGTGCACACCCCGGAGGGGACGCGGGTGACGCTGCGGGCGCACGCGGACCGGGAGCACGCCTATCTGGAGGTCGAGGACGACGGGCCGGGCGTGCCGCCGGTGCACGCGCCGCACGTCTTCGACCGCTTCTACCGCGCCGAGGGCGGCGTGGCCTCGGGCAGCGGGCTCGGGCTCGCGATCGCGCGCGAGCTGGTGTCGATGATGGACGGCGAGGTCGAGCTCGAGTCGCGGCCCGGGCGGACGGTCGTCCGGGTCGTGCTCGGCGCGGCGCCGACGTCGGTGCCGGCGCCCGAGGCTCCCGCGCCCGTTTTCACGTGAAAACGCCGGCGGACGAACGTCACGGGCCGTCGCTACAGTGCGAGGCATGCGTACAGGCGCCCTCGCGGTGGTCGCGCTCGTCGCCGCCGCGCTCGGCGCGACGGCTGTTCTCGTCGTCGGTTCCGCGCACGGGCTGGATCGGCGACGGCAGCGGCACCCGCACCGTCGTCGTCCCGACGGTGGTCACCGAGACCGGCGCCGGTGGGGCGGGCGCCGGCTTGGCCGCCAGACCCCTGCTCGGGAACGGCTTCAACCCGGCCCGGATCTACGCGAGCCGCTCCCAGGGCGTCGTCACGATCTACTCCTTCTTCGCGGACGGCCAGCGCTCGCAGGGCTCCGGCTTCGTCGTCTCGGAGGAGGGCCACATGCTGACCAACTCGCACGTGGTCACGAACGCAGGCGGGAGCGCCCCTGTGCGCGGCGCCTCCCGGATCTACGTCGTCTTCGCGGACGGCGACCGGATTCCCGGCTCGATCGTCGGCTGGGACCTCTTCGACGACATCGGCCTCGTCAAGGTCGACCCGGACGATCACGCGGTTTCGCCCCTGCCGCTCGGCGACTCGAGCCGCGTCGTCGTCGGCGAGCCCGTCGCGGCGATCGGGAGCCCGTTCGGCCAGGAGACCTCGCTCGCGGTCGGCGTCGTCTCCGCCACCGAGCGCTCGATCGCGTCCCTCACCTCCGACTACGACGTCTCGGGGGCGATCCAGGTCGACGCGCCGATCAACCACGGCAACTCGGGCGGGCCACTGCTCGACGCCGACGGCCGCGTGATCGGGATCAACGCCCAGATCCGCTCCGACTCGGGCAACGCCGAGGGAGTCGGCTTCGCGATCCCGATCAACTCGGCCCGGCGCTCGATGGAGCAGCTGATCTCGACCGGCAAGGTCGCCTACGCCTACGTCGGCGTGACGACCCAGGACGTCACGCCTGCGCTCGCGCGCCGGTACAAGCTGGGCGCTCCGCGCGGAGCGCTTGATCCAGTCGGTGGTCAAGGACGCCCCCGCGGAGCAGGCCGGGCTGCGCGGCGTCGACCGACGAGGAGGTCTTCAACGGCATCCCGATCAGCCTCGGCGGCGACCTGATCGTCGCCTTTGCCGGCAGGCCGGTCGAGCGCGCCGCCGACGTCGCCCGCATCGTCACCAACAGCCTGCTCCCCGGCGAGACCGTCTCGGTGACCGTCCTGCGCGGCGGCAAGGGGAAGCGGGTGACCGTGCGCGCTACGCCTGATCGAGCGACCACCGAACCCGACGCGCTGAGCGTGTTTAGCGCCTGCGACACCTGGGCATACAAGCAGGTAGGAGTTGCAAGAGTTCGGCAGGTTTCGGTAGAACCACCGACGGTGCGAGCGGTGTGAACGAGAGATCGAGGGCGCGGTGAGTGACGTCAACGAGAGCAGAACGGTCCGGCTGACGATCCCGGCGAAGCCGGAGTACATCACCCTGTCGCGGCTCGCCCTGTCCGGCCTCGCCCGTGTCCGGCCCCTCGCCGAGGAGACGCTCGCCGACCTGAAGCTGGCGCTGACGGAGGCGTGCTCGAACTCGGTCCGCCACGCCTACGGCGACGACGGGGGTCACGTCGCGATCAGCTTCGAGCTCTACGACGACCGTCTGATCGTCGAGGTCGCCGACGACGGCACCGGCTTCGAGCCGGAGACCGCAGGGCCGGAACGGCGAAGACGCCGAGCTCGCCGAGGGTGGCCTCGGGATCGCGATCATCCGGTCGATCGCCGACGAGGTCGAGATCGGCGGCGGCGCGCACGGCCGCGGGTCGCGGCTCCGCTTCGTGAAGCTCCTTCCGTAGAGTCGCCGTAGGTGTCTGCCCGGCGGAAGCTGATCGTCGTCTCGAATCGCGGTCCGCTCGCGTTCGCGCGCGACGCGGATGGCGAGCGCGTGGCGCGACGCGGCGCCGGCGGGCTCGTGACCGCGCTCGCGCCGCTCGTCGTCTCACCACGACGTCACCTGGATCGCGAGCGCGCTCTCGGACGAGGACCGCGCGGTCGCCGCCGAGGGCGCCGTCGAGGAGACCGCCCGCGACGGCTCGCGCTACCGGCTGCGGCTCGTCGCGCACCGGCCGTCCGCGTACGACCTCTACTACAACGTCGTCGCGAACCCCGCGCTCTGGTTCGTCCAGCACGGCCTCTGGGAGCTCAAGCACGACCCGGACGACGACCTCGGCTGCGCCTGGGAGGAGGGCTACGTGGCGGTGAACCGGGCCTTCGCCGACGCCGTCCTCGAGGAGCTCGAGCGCGAGCCGGCGGCGACCGTCTTCTTCCACGACTACCACCTCTACGTCGCGCCCGCGCTCGTCCGGGCGCAGCGCCCCGAGGCCGTCGCTCGCCCACTTCACCCACATCCCTGGGTGGACGCCGAGGCCTGGTCGGTGCTGCCCGCCCCGATCGTGACGGCGATCCACAGCGGGCTGCTCGCCAACGACGTCGTCGGCTTCCACACCGAGCGCTGGCGAAGCGCGTTTCTCTCGGCCTGCTCGAGCCTGGGCCTCGACACGGGCGGCGCGCTCGTGACGGCGCATCCGATCTCGATCGATCCGGACGAGTTCGCGGGCCTGGCTCAGAGCGAAGCGGTGCTCGCGCGCGAGCGCGAGCTGGTCGCCTCTCGGCCCGAGACGATGATCCTCCGGGTCGACCGCACCGATCCGTCGAAGAACGTCGTCCGAGGGCTCGAGGCCTTCGGGCTCCTGCTCGAGCGCCGGCCCGGACCTGCGCGGACGGGTCGGCATGCTCGCGCTGCTCGATCCCTCGCGCCAGGAGATCCCCGAGTACGTCGAGGAGCTGCGACGCATCGAGGCGGCGGCGGCGGCCCTCGAGGACCGCTTTCCCGGCGCGCTGCGAGCTCGGGTCGCGGACGACTTTCCCCAGTCGATCGCGGCGTACAAGCAGTTCGACGTCCTGCTCGTGAACGCGGTCATGGACGGCCTCAACCTCGTCGCGAAGGAGGCGCCGCTCGTCAACACGCGAGACGGGGTTGTTGTCTTATCAGTAAACGCAGGTGCGCACGAGGAGCTCGGCGAGTGGGCGGTCTCGATCGATCCGTTCGACGTCGACGGCCCAGGCGGCGGCGCTCGAGGAGGCGGTCTCGCTCGCCGCGCGCCGAGCGCCGCTCGCGGCTCGAGGCGATCCGCGAGCACGTGCGCACGCACGACCTGGAGGCGTGGATCGAGGCCCAGCTGGCCGACCTCGACCGCGCCAGTACGATGCGGCGGCGATCGTGAGCGACCTCTCGCACGTCGACGAGTCCGGCTCCGTGCGCATGGTCGACGTCGGCGGCAAGCCGATGTCGCGGCGTCGTGCGGTCGCGCGCGCCTCGGTCCGGATGGCGGCCGAGACGGCGCAGCGCCTCGGCTCGCTGCCGAAGGGCGACGCGCTCGCGACCGCGCAGCTCGCCGGGATCATGGCTGCGAAGCGGACGAGCGACCTGATCCCGCTCTGCCATCCGCTGCCGCTGTCCGTCGTCGACGTCTCGCTCGAGGTGGTCGCGGGCGGCGTCGAGATCACCGCCGCAGCCGAGACGACCGCGCAGACGGGGGTCGAGATGGAGGCGCTCGTCGCGGCTTCGGTCGCCGCGCTGACGGTCTACGACATGGCGAAGGCGATCGACAAGGAGATGGTCATCGCCGAGGTCACGCTCGTCGAGAAGACGAAGGTGGAGGTATGAAAGCGGCCGTTCTCACCGTCTCCGACGGTGTCGTCGCCGGCACGCGTGAGGACAAGAGCGGCGACCTGCTCGCGGAGCTGCTCGCCGCCGAGGGCTACGAGGTCGAGCGCAGGGTCGTGCCGGACGAGGCCGGCGAGATCGCGGCGGCGATCGTCGAGCTCGCCGACGCTGCGGCGCTCGTGCTCACGACGGGCGGCACCGGGGTCGCGCCGCGCGACGTCACGCCCGAGGCGACGCGCTCGGTGATCGACCGCGAGGCGCCCGGGATCGCCGAGGCGATCCGCGCCGACTCGCTGGCGAAGACGCCGCACGCGCTGCTCTCGCGCGGCGTCGCGGGCGTGCACGCGCGCACGCTCGTCGTCAACCTCCCCGGCTCGCCGGGCGGCTGCCGCGACGGGTTCGCAGTGCTGCAGCCCGCCCTCGCGCACGCGCTCGGGCCTGCTGGCCGAGCGCCGAGACGACGCACAGGCAGACATGAGCGCAACCGCCGATCTCGCTCCCGCGCCGCTTCGCCTCGCTCGTGAAGCTGGAGCACACGGTCTTCGCGCTGCCGTTCGCGTACGTCGGGATGCTGCTCGCCGTCGGCGAGATTCCGGCCGCCCGCGACTGGCTGTGGGTGACGGTCGCGATGGTCGGCGCCCGCACGCTCGCGATGGGGCTGAACCGGCTGATCGACGCCGAGCTCGACGCCCGGAATCCACGCACCGCCTCGCGCGAGCTGCCTGCCGGGACGCTGACGCGCGCGCAGGTGCTCGGACTGTGCGCGCTCGCGCTCGCCGTGTTCCTCGTCGCCGTCTTCCAGCTCGACCCGCTCGTGCGCTGGCTCTGGCCGGTGCCGGTCGTGCTCTTCGTCGTCTACCCGTACCTGAAGCGGTTCACCTGGCTCTGCCACTCGTGGCTCGGGGCTTCGCTCGGGCTCGCGCCGGTCGGGGCGTGGGCGGCCGTGACCGGCGAGCTGCCGTGGCAGGCGTGGGCGCTCGGCGGCGCGGTCGCGCTCTGGGTAGCCGGCTTCGACCTCTTCTACTCGCTCTTCGACGTCGAGCACGACCGGGAGCAGGGGCTGCACTCGTGGGCGGTGCGCTTCGGCGAGCGCGGGGTGTTTCTCGGCGCGCGCCTGCACCACCTCGGCACCGTCGCGCTGCTCGCGGCCGCCGGGCTCGGGCTCGAGGTCGGAGCCTTCTACTGGCTCGGCGTCGCGGCGGTCGCCGCGCTGCTCGCGTACGAGCACTCGCTCGTGCGCCCGGGCGACCTGCGCCGGCTCGACGCGGCCTTCTTCACCGTCAACGGCGTGATCAGCATCGTCTTCCTGGGCTTCGTGCTGGCCGACGTGCTCCTGTGATCCGGGCGCGGGCGCTCGAGAAGCGCTACGGGAGGCGGCGCGCGCTGCGGCCGCTCGACTTCGAGCTCGAGCGCGGCGGCTTCCTCGTCGTCACGGGCGCGAACGGGTCCGGGCAAGACGACGCTGCTCCGGCTGGTGGCGGGCCTGGCGGCGCCGACGGGCGGTGCGCTCGAGGTGGCGGCCGACCGCGGCGGGCTCGGCTATCTCGGCCACGAGCCGCTCCTCTACCGCGATCTGACCGCGCTCGAGAACCTCGATCTCTACGGGCGTCTCTACCGCGTGCCGGAGCGCCGCGAGCGAGCGGGGATGCTGCTCGAGCGGTTCGGGCTCTGGGACGTCCGCGCCGAGCGCGTCGCCTCGTACTCGCGCGGGATGGTGCAGCGGCTCGCGCTCTGCCGCGCCCTGCTGCACGATCCCGAGCTGCTCGTGCTGGACGAGCCGTTCACGGCTCTCGACGCCGAGGGCGCGGAGCTGCTCGACCGCCGGCTGCGGGAGCTCGCCGGCTCGGCGACCGTGCTCCTGACGACCCACGACCCGGAGCGGGTCGAGCCGCTCGCGACGGCACGGCTGGCGCTGGCATGAACTACCTCGCGCGACGTCGCCGCGCTGGCCCGCAAGGATCTCCGGCTCGAGCTGCGGGCGCGCGACACGCTGCCGGCGATGCTGCTCTTCGTCCTCTCGACGCTCGTCGTCTTCCACTTCGCGCTCCCGAGCGGCGCCGACGAGGTCGCGGCGCAGGGGCTGCTCTGGGTGGCGCTCGTCTTCACGGCGCTGCTCGGCCTCGCGCGCGCCTGGGCGCCCGAGCGCGAGGACGGCGCGCTCGACGGGCTCGTGCTCGCGCCCTCGGACCGGAGCGCGATCTGGCTCGGCAAGTCCGCCGCCGTGTTCCTCTTCCTCGTCGCGATCGAGCTCGTGGCGCTGCCGGCGTTCGCGCTCTTCTTCTCCCCGCTCGATCTCGGTGCGGTGGCCGGCGTGCTGCTCGCGAACGTCGGCATCTGCGCGGTGGGCACCCTGCTCGCCGCCATGGCGGCCGCGAGCCGCACGCGCGAGCTGATCCTGCCGCTGCTCTTCCTGCCGCTCGCGATCCCGCTCGTCGTCGGCGGCGTCGGCGCGAGCGTTTCGACCGATCCCGGCCGCTACCTGGCGTTTCTCGGGTTGTACGACGCGGTCTTCGCGATACTGTGCTGGGCGTCCTTTGAGTACGTCGTCTCCGAATAGCTCGGCCTCGAAGATCCCCGTTCCGGCGTTCGCGGCCATCGCCGCAGGCCTGGTCGGGCTCGCGATCGTCCTCGCGTTCTTCGTCGCGCCGGAGGACGCCGACCAGGGCATCTCGCAGCGGATCTTCTACTTCCACGTGCCGATCGCCCTGACCGCCTACGCCTGCTTCGGCTGGGGCGCGTGGAAGGCGCTGCGCCTGCTCTGGACGCGCGAGGAGCGCTACGACCTCGAGAGCTACGTCGCCATCCACCAGGGGACGATCTTCGGCGCGCTGACGCTGGCCACCGGCTCGATCTGGGCGAAGGCGTCGTGGGGCAACTGGTGGGTCTGGGACTCGAACCAGCTCGTCCTCTTCCTCGTCCTCTTCCTCTTCTACTCGGCCTACTTCATGCTCCGCTTCTCGATCGAGGAAGGGCCGCGCCGCGCGAACGTCTCGGCGGTCTACGCGCTCTTCGGAGTCGCGCTCATCCCGGTCAGCTTCTTCGCGATCCGGCTCGCCGAGGACTTCATCCACCCGACGACGTTCACGCGCGACGGGCCGCAGATGACCGGGACGATGTTCTTCACCTTCTGCGTCTGCCTGGCTCGCGATCACCGTGCTCGCCTACGCGCTCTACCGCGTCGAGCTGCTCGGCAAGCGGCTCGACGCGAATCTCCGCGAGCTGCGGGAGGCGCTGACGTGAGCAGCGGCGAGAAGTACGTCGCGGCCGCCTACGGAGTCGTCTTCGTGACGGTGCTGGTCTACGTCGTGATCATCGCGGCGAAGCTCGCGCGGCTCGAGCGCGAGACGGCCGAGCTGGCCGAGCTCGCGCGGAAGCGCAATGCGCTGGTGGCTGAGCTCCTCGTCGTTCCGGCGCTGCTCGCCTACGGGGAGGCCGCCTTCGCCTACGCCGGCGAGCTCCGCGGCCCGGGCCTCGCCGGACGCCTCGCCACGTGGGGCGTGCGGCTCGGCTGGCTCGCCCAGACCGCGCTCCTCGTCGGGCAGGCGGCCTCGGCCGAGGGCTTTCCGTGGGGTACCTGGGCCGGCGTCGCTCAACCTCTTCGTCTGGCTCGTCGTCGGCGCGTACCTGATCTGGGGCTGCACGCCTCGCTACCGGCTGCTCGGCCTGACGGTGATGCCCGTCGCGGCTGCGCTGCTCGCGCTCGCGTGGGCGGGCGGCGGCACCGCGCTCGAGGACGGCGACCGCTCCGGAGCCGTGCTCGCCGTGCACGTGGCGCTGATGCTGGCCGGCTTCGCGGGTCTGACGCTCGCCGCCGGGATGGCCGCTCTCTATCTCTGGCAGGAGCGCCGCCTGAAGCGCCACGAGCGCGGCGTCCTGAGGGTGCGCGTGCCGCCGCTCGACGCGCTCGACCGGCTCGCCGCGCGCACCGTGCTCGGCTCGCTCGTGCTGCTGACGCTCGGGATCGGCGTCGGCGCGGCGCAGCTTCGAGCGCGGCGACTTCGACGTCGCGATGGCGGTCACGCTCGGCGTCTGGGCGACCTACGCATCGCTGCTCGTGCTTCGCCACGAGGGGTGGCGCGGCCGCCGCGCGGCGCTGCTCAACCTGGCGGGCTTCGCGCTCGTCGCCATCGTCCTCCCTCTGACCCACTTCGCCTCATGAGCGTGCTGACGCTCGTCGGCGTCTCGCACCACCGCGCTCCGATCGAGCTGCGGGAGCGCGTTGCGCTCGACCTCGAGGCGTGCCGCGCGCTGGCCGCAGCGGCTGGGCGGCGAGGCGGTCGTGCTCTCGACGTGCAACCGCACGGAGCTCTACCTCGCGCGGGAGGAGAACGCCGAGGACGAGGCCGTCGCGGCGATCACGGAGCTCGCGGGCGACCGCTCGCAGGATCTCGCCGCCGCGCTGTACCGGCTCCGCGACGACGGCGGCGGCGCTGCACCTCTTCCGTGTCGCCGCCGGGCTCGACTCGCTCGTTCCCGGCGAGGGCGAGATCCTCGGCCAGGTGCGGAGCGCGTTCGAGGCCGGCGCAGCCCGGCCCGCTGCTCGACCGCCTCTTCCGCCAGGCGCTGCACACCGGGCGCCGCGTCCGGATCGAGACGGCGATCGGCGAGAGCCCTGCGTCGGTGCCGTCGGCGGCCGCCGCGCTCGCACAGCAGGTGTTCGGCGAGCTCGACGGCCGGCGCGTGCTGCTGCTCGGCGCGGGCAAGATCAGCGAGGCGACCGCACGCAACCTCGTCTCGCGCGGGGCGGAGATCGCCGTCGTCGCGAACCGGACGCTCGCCCACGGCGAGGAGCTGGCGCGGAAGCTCGGCGCGCGGGCGCTCGCGCTCGACGCTGTCGCGGCCGAGCTGGAGCACGTCGGACGTCGTCGTGTCGGCGACGAGCGCGGCCGGCGTCGTCGTCTCGCGGGAGACCGTTGCCCACGCGCTTCGCGTGCGCAAGGGCCGTCCCCTGCTGCTCGTCGACCTGGCCGTACCGCGCGACCTCGATCCGGCCATCAACGGGCTCGAAGGGTGCTTCCTCTACGACGTCGACGACCTCCGGGCGGTGGTCGAGGAGACGCTGTCGGGCCGCCGCGGCGAGGCAGCGCGCGCGGAGCGGCTCGTCGCCGAGGAGGCCGAGCGCTTTCGCGAGTGGCACGCGGCGCTCGACATCGTCCCGACGATCGCCTCGCTGCGCGCGCTCGCCGAGGAGATCCGCGACAGCGAGCTCGCGCGCGCCGGCGGAAGGCTCTCGGAGACCGAGCGCAGGCACGTCGAATCCGTCACCTCCCAGATCCTGGCAAAGCTCCTGCATCTGCCGACGATTCGGATGAAGGAAGCAGCTGCGGCAGCCGATGGCGTGGTCTATGCTGACGTGGTCAGGCACCTGTTCGGACTCGGAGAGGAGGAGCGGCGGCGATGACGACCCGATTCATGTCCGGCAGGCCGCTCCCGTTGCAGGTGCCGACGGCATTCGTGCGCATCCGGCCGGGCAATCCGAGCGGCGTCCGTGGCTGCGGCGAGTCCAGGACTCACGGGATGTCGCGGCGAAGCTGTGCTCATCCGCGTCGGCTCCCGCGGCAGTAGGCTCGCGCTCACCCAGGCGGAGCAGGCGTCGACCCGCCTGCGTGCGACCGGGGTTGAGATCGCGCTCGTACCGATCACGACTGCGGGCGACCGCGACCGAACGCGTCCTTTCGGCGAGATCGGCGCCCGCGGCGTCTTCGTCAAGGAGCTCGAGGAGGCGCTGCTCGCGGGCCGGATCGACGTCGCGGTCCATTCCGCCAAGGACATGACGTCGACCGACACCGAGGGACTCGCCGTCGGCGCCTATCCGGCACGCGAGGATCCGCGAGACGCGCTCTGCGGCGCCGAGGCGCTACGACCCGGCATGCGGATCGGCACCGCCTCAGTGCGCAGGCGCGCGCAACTGCTCGCGCTGGAGCCGACGCTGTCGATCGAGCCCCTGCGCGGGAACATCGACACGCGCTTGCGGAAGCGCGGGCGAGCGCGGCCTCGACGCGGTCGTGCTGGCGGCGTGTGGGCTCGACCGGCTGGGCCTCGAGCGGGAGATCGGGCTCCGCTTCGACCCGGACGATTTGCTTCCGGAAGCCGGCCAGGGCGCGCTTGCGCTGCAGGTGCGCGCCGGCGAGGAGGGGCTGGTCGCCGCGGCCGACGACGCCGAGACCCGGCGACGGGTCGAAGCGGAGCGGCGCTGCGTCGCTCTCGTCGGCGGTGGCTGCCTGGCTCCGGTGGCCGCACACCACGACGGCTCCTCGCTGACCGCGCTCGTCGCCGACGAGGACGGCGCCTGGATCGAGCGGCGCACCGGCAGCGACCCGGACGAGGTCGCGCGCGAGCTGCTCTCGTTCGTGTCGTGAAGGTCATCGTCACGCGGCCGCGCGGGCAGGAGCAGGAGCTCGTCGCGGCCTCGTGGCGCTGCGGCACGAGGTCGTCCATTGCCCGCTGTCGAGGTCGAGCCGCTCGGCGACGAGTCCCGTGGACGTCTCCGGCTACGACTGGGTGATCGTGACGAGCGTCAACGGCGCCCGCGAGCTGCGGCGGCGGATGACCGGCACGCCGAAGCCGGGTCGCCGCGATCGGTCGGGCCACCGCCGACGCGTTCGGCGGCGCCGACCTCGTCCCGGCGGTCTCGACCCAGGAAGGCCTGCTCGCCGAGCTGCCGCGCCCTGCGGGCCGAGTGCTCTTCGCCGGAGCCGAGGGCGCCCGACAGCTGCTCGTCGACGAGCTCGACGCGACGTTCGTCCCGCTCTACCGGACGCGCGAGCTCACGTCCGGCGCAGCCGCCCGACGGGCGACCTCGTCGTGCTCGGCCTCGGCGTCCGCCGCGCGAGCGTTCGGCGCGACTCGGGTCCGCCATTCCCGCCGTCAGCATCGGGCCGCAGACGACCGCCGCGGCGCGCGAGGCGGGGGTCGAGGTGGTCCGGCGAGGCCGAGACGCACGACGTCGCCGGCCTGCTCGCGGCGATAGGCTCCGCCGCGTGTTCGTCAGCTTCCTGAGCGACTTCGGGCTCCAGGACGACTTCGTCGGCACCTGCCACGGCGTGATCAAGCGGATCGCGCCGCAGACCCAGATCATCGACGTCACGCACGGGATCCCGGCGCAGCAGATCCTGCAGGGCGCTCTCGTGCTCGGGAGCACGCTCCCGTACATGCCCGTCGGCGTCCATCTGGCGGTCGTCGACCCGGGTGTCGGCGGCTCGCGTCGCGCTCTGGCGCTGCGCGACGAGGAGGGACGGTTCTTCGTCGGCCCGGACAACGGGCTGCTGATCCCGGCCGCCGACCGGGCCGGGATCGCGGTCGCACACGAGCTCGCGAACCCGGAGTACGCGCTCGAGACGATCTCGCGCACGTTTCACGGCCGCGACCTCTTCGCGCCGGCCGCCGCGCACCTCTCGCTCGGCGTTGCGATCGAAGAGCTGGGGCCGCCGCTCGACCCGGACGCGCTCGTGCGGCTCGACCTGCCCCAGCCGGAGCTCGGCCCGGACAAGATCGCCGCCACCGTGCTCTACGTTGACTCATTTGGCAACATCGCACTCAACGTCACGCGCGAGCACATTGCCGAGGTGGGGATCGTCCCGGGCACACAGGTCGAGCTCGAGCTCGGCGGAGAACGCTTCTTCGCCGTCGCCGCCAGGACGTTCGCCGACGCACGGGCCGGCGACATCGTGCTCTACGAGGACAGCTACCGGAACATGTCGGTGGCGATCAGCAACGGCAACGCGGGTGAGATGCTGCGCGCGCGCCCCGGCCAGTCGCTGCGAATCAACGCCGGCCGCCTCTGACTTGCGGCGGCCGCCGCGCGTCTGCAACTCTCCGTCCCACAAGGGCGTTCGCGAAGCGGTATCACCGTTCCGGACGTCCTTTCTTTGCGCAAGATCGAGATCCGCGGGAGCGGATCCCGATCGCGCGAAGACCCCTAAAGGGGCCGCTGGCGCGGCCCTGCTGCGCCTCGTTCTATGAGTGCGGTGGTCGGCGACTCGGCCCACGGACGGGCGGCCTCGAGCTGCGAGGCGACGCGGAAGAGCAGCGCGTCGCCGAGCGGCGGGCCGACGAGCTGCACGCCGATCGGGAGCCCCTCGGCCGACCAGTGGAGGGGCAATGACATCGCCGGCTGGCCGGTGACGTTGAACGCGGCGGTGAACGGCGTGAACCGCGCCGCCCGGTCGAACTGCTCCCAGGGGTCGTCGGGCTCGGTGTCCCAGCCGACGAGCGCAGGTGGAAGCGCGAGGGTCGGTGTCAGCAGTAGGTCGTAGTCCGACCACAGCGACGACGATCCTCCGCGCCCGCAGCTGGAGGCGCGAGGCGGCCGCGGCATAGGCGCCGCTCGGCGTCTCCAGCGCGCCCTTGAGGAACGCCTGGTTGAGCGAGCTGAGGAGGGACGGATCGCGGATCGGGTAGAGCGCCGGCCCGATCTGCCAGACCGGCTTGAAGTCCTCCATCAGGCCGGTGCCGCCCCAGTCGGGAGCGGCATCCTCGACTTCGTGGCCGAGCGAGGAGAGCAGGTCGGCGGCGTCCCGGGCGGCTGCGACGCACGCGTCGTCCACGTCGAAACCGTCGGGAGCCTCGGTCGTGACCGCGACGCGAAGCCGGCCGGGGTCGGCGCCGATCTCCTCGGCGAACGGGCGCTCGGGCGGGGCGGCAGGGAACGGGTCGCCCCACTCGTAGCCGCAGACGACGTCGAGATAGGCGGCGGCATCGGCGGTGGTGCGGGCGAGCGGGCCGGTCGTTCCGAGCCCGATTCCCGGCACGAACGGCGCGTTCGAGACGCGGCCGCGCGAGGCTTTGAAGCCGAAGACGCCGCAGCACGACGCGGGAATTCGGATCGAGCCGCCGCCGTCGGAGCCCTGCGCGATCGCGCAGAGCCCGGCTGCGATGCGCGGCACCGGCGCCGCCGCTCGAGCCTCCCGCGTTCCGGGTCAGGTCCCAGGGCGTGCGGCAGGGCCCGTTGAGGGAGGAGTCGGTGAAGGCCGTCGTCCCGAACTCGGGCGTGTTCGTCTTCCCGAGGATCACGAAGCCGGCGGCCTTCAGCTTGGTGACGTGGGCGAGGTCGAAGTCGGGCACGTTCGACGCGAACGCATGCGAGGAGAACGTCGTCCTGATTCCCGCGGTCGTTTCGAGGTCCTTGAGCGAGATCGGGACGCCGTGGAAGGGCGCCTCCGCCGGCTCGCCGGCTTTCGCCTGCGCCTCGGCGAGCGCCTCCTCGCCGCGGACGGTGACGTAGGAGCCGAGCTGCGGATCGAGTCGCTCGATCCGCTCGAGGTAGAGCTCCACGAGCTCGACCGGCGAGACTTGCCGCTCCCGGACGAGGCGAGCCTGCTCGGTCGCCGGGAGGAACGCGAGCTCGGCACCAGCGAGCCTATGCGAGGCAAGCGCCTGCCGCGAAGCGGCCCTTTAGGGGTCTTGCGCGGAGGGGGATCCGCTTCTGCGGATCCCCTCCTTGCGCTAGATCCAGTCGAAGGTGTCCTGGAGGAACGGGACCAGGAAGTAGAGGAGGAAGGCGGCCGAGGCGATCCACATGAACGGGTGGATGTCCTTGAAGCGGCCCTGCGCCGCCCGGACGGTGACGTAGGCCAGGAAGCCCATGCCGATGCCGTCGGTGATCGAGAAGGTGAACGGCATGATCATGATCGTCAGCGCGGCTGCGAGGCCGATGCCGAGATCGGTGAAGTCGATCCCGGCGAGCTTGCGGCCGGCGTAGCCCTCCTCGGCCAGCTCCTCGGCCTCGGTCAGCGCCGACATCATCAGGTAGCCGACGATGATCAGCGCCGGAGCCGTCGCCTGCGGCGGCACCATGCCGATGATCGGGGCGAAGAACATGAACGGGAAGAAGAGCGCCCCGCAGACGACCGACACCCAGCCGGTCCGGCCCCCGACGCCGACGCCAGACGCCGATTCGATGTAGGTCGTCGCGGACGACGACGAGGCCGCGCCGCCTGCGACGGCAGCCAGCGAGTCGACGAGCAGCGGCTTGCGGATGTTCGGCATCCGGCCGTCCTTGTCGAGGTAGCCCGCCGGCTTGCCGACGCCGACGAGCGTGCCCATCGTGTCGAAGAAGTCGGCGAGGAAGAGCGAGAACGCCCAGACGATCGCCGAGATGAAGGCGAGCTCGGTGAACGCGTCGAAGTTGAAGTTCCCGAGCAGCTCCAGGTCGGGCGTCTCGTAGACGTCGCTCGGCCAGCTGGCCCCGGCTGTGAACCCTGCGTTGTCGACCGACTCGTTGATGATCGTGGCGAGGATCGTCGTGACGACGATCCCGATCAGGAGGTCGCCGCGCACGCCGCGGGCGCGCAGCGCGATCGTCAGCAGAAGCCCGAAGAACGTGACGAAGATCGGCCACGTCGTCAGCGGCGCGAGGTCGACCACGGGTGTGCCTGGAACCACGATCCCGGAGTTGACGAGCCCGATGAAGGCGATGAAGAGGCCGATGCCGATCGCGATCGCCTTCTTCAGGTCGAGCGGGATCGCGTCCATGATCTTCTCGCGCGTCCCCGTCAGCACGAGGAGCGTGACGGCGATGCCCTCGACGACGACGAGGCCCATCGCGGCCGCGAACGACAGCCCTTCGCCGGCGACCAGGCTGAACGCGACCACCGCGTTGAGCCCGAGGCCCGGCGCGATCGCGTAGGCCATGTTCGTGTACAGGCCCATCAGCGATCGTCATCACGCCCGCGACCAGGCAGGTCACGGCCAGCACCTGGTTGAACGGAAGCCCGATCTCGCTCAGCCCCTCGATGCCGGCGAAGCTGAGGATCTGAGGGTTCACGAAGATGATGTACGACATGACGATGAACGTCGTCACGCCGGCCATCGTGTCGCGAGCGAGCGTCGTTCCGTTCGCCGCGAACTTGAAGCGGCGCTCGAGCAACCCACTCTCGGAGCGCGCCGCAGTCTCTGACATCTGCCCTCCCTCGGCCTGGGTTGACCCCTGCGAGGGAGACAATGAGAGGCGCTGCGGACGGATTCAACGCTGAGAGCGCAGAAAAACCGCGCTCCGAGCGAGTTTTCCTAGATCGTGCGGAGACGCAGGCGGCGTTCGAGCGGCAGCTCGCGGAAGAGCCTGCGCGTCCGCTCGCTCAGATCGCTCGAGTACGCCCAGCCGACGTACTGGCAGCGAGGGCACTCGCCCGCTTCCTCGAACCGCCGCGGCCCCGGGCTGAACTCCCGCGTCTGGCCGCAGCGAAGGCACTCGACGGTGGCCGCTCCACGCTGAAATTGTCGGCGCGTCTGGTGCGCCACTCGTCCCTCGCAGGGGGGATTCCTTTGTAAGGAGACTGTTACTTGGCCGCGGCGAGGAGCGCTTCCCAGCTGCAGAGCTTGATCCGCGGCCGTCCGTGCGGCTCCCCTGCCGCGCGCTCGGCCTGGTCGATCGCCTCCCAACCCGCGTACATCACCGCGTCGACGCCGCGAGCCTCGAGCAGCTGCTCGAGCGGCCCCTCGTCCGTCCGGGCCAGCAGTCCCGCCCGGGCGTCTTCGAGCAGCAGCGCCACGGTCTCGGTGGCGTCCTTCTTGTTCGTCCCGATCACGCCGCTCGGGCCGCGCTTGATCCAGCCGGCCGCGTAGAGCCCGGGCTCGACGCGCCCGCCCTCGTTCGGGATCGTGCGGCTGCGCTCGTCGAACGGCACTCCTGGTAGCGGCACGCCCTGGTAGCCGACGCTGCGGAAGACGATGCCGCAGTCGATCGTCTCGCGTTCGTCCGTCGCGATCGCGCGCCCGTCCACGAGCTCGTTCCGGACCAGCTCGATCGCCTCGACCTTCCCGTCACCGTGCAGCGCCACCGGCGACGAGAAGAAGCGAAGCCGGATCGCTCGAGGCTTGCCGGTCGGCTCGCGGGCCGCGTAGTCGCGCAGGTGATCGACGTTCCGGCGGACCGTCGGCGCCGCCGCGGCCAGCTCGGCCTCGCTGGCCGGATCGAGCTCGAGGTCGGCCGGGTCGACGATCACGTCCGCACCTGCGAGCTCGCCGAGCTCTCCCACCTCCACAGGCGTCCAGGCCGCCTGCACCGGCCCGCGCCGGCCGACGACGAGGATCTCGCGAATCCCGGACCCGTTGATCGCTTCGATCGCCGCGTCGGTCGTGTCGGTCGGAGCGAGCTCCTCGGGCGTGAGCGCCAGCATGCGCGCGACGTCCAGGGCGACGTTCCCGTTCCCGATCACGACCGCCCGCTCGCCGGAGAGGTCGAAGGAGAGGTCCTGGAAGTCGGGGTGACCGTTGTACCAGGCGACGAACGCGGTCGCCGGCCAGGAGCCCGGCAGGTCCTCGCCGGGGATGCCCAGCATCCGGTCGGTCTGCGCACCGACCGAGTAGACGACCGCGTCGTAGAGCCGCATCAGCTCGTCGTGCAGGACGTCCCGGCCGACCTCGACGTTGCCGAAGAAGCGGAACCCCGGATTGAGGGCCGTTTTCTCGAAGGCGCGCGAGACCGCCTTGATGTTCGGGTGATCGGGCGCCACTCCGAGCCGGACGAGCCCCCACGGCGTCGGCAACCGCTCGATCATGTCGACGTCCACGTCGAGGTCGCTCGCAAGAAGCGCGGCGGCGGCGTAGAAACCCGGCCGGGCCGGAGCCGACGACGGCGACGCGGAGGTTGTCGGTGGCGTTCACCTGCGCGATGCTACGGAACATGAAGGTGGTCCTCGCCGGACTGCTGCTCGTCCTCTGCGCCGGCTGTGGCGGCGGCGATCGTGACGGCGAGCCGTTTGCGATCTATCACCTCGAGACCGCGATCGGCCGGCCGGGCAGCGAGGGCGAGCTCCGCTGCGGGCCGCCGCGGGCGGTCTGCCCCGGCGTCGTGGAGCAGCCGCCACCGCGCGTCTTCCGCTACGCGGTGTTGGCGCCGCCGGCGCTCACGGGCGACGACATCGAACGGTCGACCGTCCGGCGCGCGACCGACGCCGGCACCGGCAGCCCCCTCGTGGCCGTCGACCTCACCGGCGAGGGAAGCAGAGCATTTGCCCGGGTCACGAAGGAGGCGGCCAGGATCGGCGGACGGGACCAGGGTTGGCATCACGTCGCGGTCGTCGTCGGCGACGAGATCGTCGCGTTCCCCGAGATCGACTACGACGACTACCCCGACGGGTTCACGAACGCGCCGGGAATCCAGATCGTCGCGGCGAGCGACGCCGACGCCCGCGAGCTGGTTCGACGGTTGCGCGGCGACTAGGAACTAGTGGGAGCAGCCGCTGCCGCAGCCACCGGCTGCGTGGGCGGCATCGTCGGGCGCCGTTTCCGCGCCCTCCTCGACCGTGAACGATGGCCGCAGCCGCACGAGGCCTGGGCGTTCGGGTTGTCGATCTTGAACCCGGACTCCTCGAGGCCGGTGAGGAAGTCGATCGTCGCGCCCTTGAGGTACGGCGCGCTGTAGGGGTCGATCACGATCGTGACGCCGTGCTGCTTGATGGTCGCGTCGTCGTCGACCGGGCCGGCGTCGAAACCGAGCCCGTACTGGAAGCCCGAGCAGCCTCCGCCCTGGATCGCGACCCGAAGGACCGAGCTCTCGCCCTCGGGGTCCTCGGCCATCAATTCGCGGATCTTGTCCGCGGCCGTGGGCGTGAGGGAAACGAGGTCGGTCGGATGCTCGACGATTGCCATCGCAACTGATGGTAGCAGGGCGCCCCGTCGTCGCTCTTCCCCCTTTCGGCCCCCTTTCGGGGCCGACTTTGTGACAACTCTTCTCCGCGTGGCTCCGCCGCTTGCACCTCTCTTCGTGCGCCCTCTTCAGGCTTGGTAGCGTTCGGCCGACTCGGATGCTGCGCGACTATTTTCCGTTCCTGGTCTACGCGTTCTTCGCAGCCGCGATCCCGGCCTCGATGCTCGCTTTCACGTTCATCTTCGCGCAGCCTCCGCGGCGCCGTGTGAAGGCGCGCTTCCTGCCGTTCGAGTCGGGCGTCTCGGAAGGCCCGCCGAAGCAGCAGCGCTTCACGGTCAGCTTCTACCTGACGGCGATGCTCTTCATCCTCTTCGACATCGAGATCGTCTTTCTCTATCCGCTCGCGATCGTGCTCGAGCGGCTCGGCTGGTTCGGGCTGATCGAGTTCCTCGTCTTCGTCGCGATCCTCGCCGTCGCCTACGTCTACATCTGGCGGAAGGGCGCGCTCGAATGGCACTAGACAAGTCGGTCGATCAGAGCCGCGTCTCGAAGCGTCCGCTCGCGCAAGGCGGGCCTCCAGTCCGAGCGCCTGCTCTGGCCGACGAAGGGACCCGGCGTCTTCGAGCAGGAGGTCGAGAACCTCGAGGACGCGCTCGGGCTGACGACGCTCGAGAAGGCCGTCGCGTGGTCGCAGACGAAATCGATGTGGCCCGCGACCTTCGGGCTCGCCTGCTGCGCGATCGAGATGATGTCGATCGTCTCCTCGCGCTACGACATCGCCCGCTTCGGGATGGAGAAGTTCAGCTCCTCGCCGCGCCAGGCGGATCTGATGATCGTCTCCGGACGGGTGGCGCACAAGATGGCGGCGCCGCTGCGCCAGGTCTACGACCAGATGCTCGAGCCGAAGTGGGTGATCGCGATGGGCGCCTGCGCGAGCTCCGGCGGGATGTTCAACAACTACACGATCCTCCAGGGCGTCGACAAGATCGTCCCGGTCGACATCCACGTGCCCGGCTGCCCGCCCCGCCCGGAGGCGCTGATGGAGGGCATCGTCCGGCTGCACGAGAAGGTGATGGCCGGCGTGCCGCCCGCGTACGAGATCCGCGGAGTGGCGAGCTAGTGTCCTACGAAGGGCGTCCCCGGGCTCGTCGAGACGCAGGGAGACGCTGGGCGAGACGACGCTCGTCGTCGACCCGGCGCGGCTGGTCGAGGCGTGCACGCACCTGCGCGACGAGCAGGGCTTCAACCTGCTGCTCGACATCACCGCGACCGACTACCTGGGCTGGGGCGACGTGCCGGTCTCCGGCTACATCGCGACGCCCGGACGGGCGCGACCTCAACTATCCCGCGGCGCAGGGCTACGCGCGGACGCCCGAGCCGAAGCCGAAGCGCTTCACGCTCAGCTACCACCTGCTGCGCGTCGCCGACGACTCCGCGCGCGTGCGCGTCCAGGTCTGGCTCGACGACGGCGAGACGGTCGAGACGGTGATCCCGGTCTGGCCGACCGCCGACTGGCACGAGCGCGAGGCCTGGGACATGATGGGCATCGCCTTCGACGGCCATCCGAACCTCGTCCGGATCCTGATGGACGACGACTGGGAGGGCCACCCGCTGCGCAAGGACTATCCGATCGGCGGCGAGCCGGTGCGCTTCTCGGGGGAGGAGTAATGGCCGTCGTCGAGCGCGGTCGGGCGCCGATCTACGTCGGCTCGCGGATCCCCCACCCGGTGCCGACGATCCTGAAGACCGATCCGGCGCTCGACGACGTCCTCACGGTCAACTTCGGGCCGAACCATCCCTCGACGCACGGCGTGCTGCGGCTGATCGTCGACCTGCACGGCGAGCACGTCGTCGGCCTCGCCGCCGTGATCGGCTACCTGCACACCGGCTTCGAGAAGACGATGGAGCAGAAGACGTGGTGGAAGGGCGTCACCTACCCGGCGCGCGTCGACTACGTCTCCTTCCAGTACAACGAGCTCGTCTACGTGCTCGCGGTCGAGAAGCTGCTGCAGCTCGCAGGTGCCGCGCAAGGCGACCTGGATGCGGATGGCGCTCGGCGAGCTGACGCGGATCCACTCGCACCTCGTCTATCTCGGCACCTCCGCGCTCGAGCTCGGCGCGATCTCGATGTTCTGGTACTGCTTCCGCGAGCGCGACCTGATCCTCGACCTCTTCGAGATGGTCACCGGCGTGCGGATGCACACCCGCTACTTCCAGGTCGGCGGGCTCGCGGAGGACATCCCGCGCGGCTTCTACGACCAGGCGCGTGCCTTCTGCGAGCGGATGCCGAAGGCGGTCGACGAGTACGAGGCGATCCTGAACGCGAACCGGATCTGGCTCGAGCGGACGAAGGGCGTCGGCCTGCTCTCCGCCGACGACGCGATCGCGCTCGGGCAGACGGGGCCGAACCTGCGCGCCTCCGGCGTCGACTGGGACCTGCGCAAGCGCGAGCCGTACCTCGCCTACGACCAGGTCGACTTCGACGTGCCCGTCTACCACGGCGGCGACGTCTACGACCGCTACAAGGTGCGCGTCGACGAGATGCGCGAGTCGACGCGGATCGTCGCCCAGTGCATCGACCGGCTCGAGGAGATGCAGGGCGAGCCGTGGATCGCGGACGACCGCAAGGTCGTGCTGCCGCCGCGCGAGGAGCTGCACACCTCGATGGAGTCGCTGATCCACCACTTCAAGATCGTCACCGAGGGCTACCGCGTCCCCGAGGGCGAGGTCTACGTCGGGATCGAGTCGCCGCGCGGCGAGTCGGGCTGCTACCTCGTCTCGGACGGCGGCCCGAAGCCGTGGCGCGTCAAGTTCCGCGCTCCCTCGTTCGCGGCGCTGCACGCGACCGCCGCCTGCATGACCGACGCGGCCGTCGCCGACCTGATCGCGATCGTCGGCTCCCTCGACGCCGTCATGGGAGACGTCGACCGGTGAGCGCCCGAAGCCGCTGCTACGACGAGATCCAGGAGGTCCGCGCGCTCTATCCGGTGTCGCGCTCGGCGACGCTGCCGGCGCTGCGGCTCGCCCAGGAGCGATACGGCTGGCTCTCGCCGGAGGCGTTCCGCGAGGTGGCCGAGGCGCTCGACGAGACGCCCGCGTACTGCATGGCGGTCGCGTCCTTCTACGACATGTACCACCTGAAGCCCGTCGGCCGGCACCTCGTCGAGGTCTGCACGAACATCTCCTGCGCGCTCGTCGGCGCGCAGCAGGTGCTGGAGGCGTTCGAGTCGGAGCTCGGCATCCGCGCGGGCGAGACGACCGAGGACGGCGAGGTGACGCTGCGCACGGTCGAGTGCGCGGGCGGCTGCGGCTGGGGCACCGTCGTCGCGGTCGACCACCGCTACCGCGAGCGGCTCCGCGCCGGCGACGTGCCCGCGATCGTCGAGGAGCTCCGCAGTGAGGCCGCATGCCGGCTGAGCAGTTCGTCGTCCTCGCGGGCGCCGAGGAGCAAGCCGCTCGACGAAGCTCGCGGACTACCGCGCGGTCGGCGGCTTCGAGGCGCTCGCGAAGGCGCGGACGATGGAGCCGGCGCAGGTCGTCCAGGAGATCCTCGACTCGGGCCTCCGCGGCCGCGGCGGCGCCTTCTTCCCGACGGGCCGCAAGGCGAGCTTCCTCGCGCAGGGCACCGGCAAGCCGACCTACCTCGTCGTCAACGCGGACGAGTCGGAGCCGGGCACCTTCAAGGACCGCGAGATCATGTTCACCGTCCCGCACCGGCTGATCGAGGGCTGCCTGATCACCGCGCACGCGATCGGCTGCGACAAGGTCTTCATCTACATCCGCGGCGAGTACCTGCACGAGTTCGAGGTCATCCTGCGCGCGCGCTCGAGGAGGTGCGCGCGGCGAAGCTGCTCGGCGGCGTCACGATCGTCCTCCACCGCGGCGCCGGCGCGTACATCTGCGGCGAGGAGACGGCGCTGCTCGAGTCGCTCGAGGGCAAGCGCGGCCAGCCGCGCACGAAGCCGCCGTTCCCGGCCGTCGCCGGCCTCTACGCCTCGCCGAGCCTGATCAACAACGTCGAGACGATCGCGACCGTCCCGAAGATCATCGAGCTCGGCGCGAAGGAGTACGCGAAGATCGGCGTCCCGCCCGACTCGTCGGGCACGCGCGTCTTCTCGCTCTCCGGCAACGTCGTCAACGGCGGCAACTACGAGCTGCCGATGGGCGTGACGCTGCGCGAGCTGATCTACGACGTCGGCGGCGGCATCCCGGACGGGCGGGAGCTGAAGGCCGTCATCCCCGGCGGCTCCTCGGTGCCGGTCCTGACGGCCGACCAGATCGACGTGTCGCTCGACGCGACCTCGATGGCCGAGGCCGGCTCGATGCTCGGCTCCGGCGCGATCATCGTCATCGACGACCGCTGCTGCATGGTGCAGCTCGGCCTGCGGGTCGCGCAGTTCTACATGCACGAGTGGTGCGGCAAGTGCACGCCGTGCCGCGAGGGCACGCGCTGGATGGTGCAGATCCTCGAGTCGATCGAGGCCGGGACGGCCTCCGAGGGCGACCTCGACCTGCTGCTCGACGTCTGCGACCGGATCCTCGGCAAGTGCCTCTGCCCGCTCGGCGACGCGGCCGCGATGCCGGTGGCGAGCTACATCGACAAGTTCCGCGCCGAGTTCCGGGAGCACCTCGACGGCGGCTGCCCGATGCACGGCGAGTCGTCGCTCGAGAACGTGCTCGCTCCGGTCGACCAGCACACGCACCACCCGGTCGCGGAGGTGCCGGCGTGAGCGCGACCGCGACCGAGACCGTCACGGTCACCGTCGACGGGCGCGAGGTTCAGGTCGCCAAGGGGACTGGGCTCGTCGAGACGGCCGCCGCGGCGGGGATCGAGATCCCGGTCTTCTGCTACGAGCCGCGGCTCGGGCCGGCCGTCGGCGCCTGCCGGATGTGCCTCGTCGAGATCGAGGGGGTCCCGAAGCTCCAGGCCGGCTGCACGCTGACCGCGCAGGACGGGATGGTCGTGCGCACGGCGCAGTCGTCCGCGAAGGCGGCCGAGGGCCAGAACGCGACGCTCGAGTTCATCCTCGTCAACCACCCGCTCGACTGCCCGGTCTGCGACAAGGGCGGCGAGTGCCCGCTGCAGGACCTGACGTTCAAGTACGGCCCGGGCCAGACGCGGATGACGTTCCCGAAGCGCACGTTCGACAAGCCGATCCCGATCTCGCCGACGATCGCGCTCGACCGCGAGCGCTGCATCCTCTGCTACCGCTGCACGCGCTTCTCGTCCGACGTCGCCGAGGACGGGCAGCTCGTCGCGAGGAACCGCGGCGCCCAGTCGCTGATCACGACGTTCGAGGACGAGAGCTACCGCGCGCCCTTCAGCGGCAACGTGATCGAGCTCTGCCCGGTCGGCGCGCTGACCTCGACCCAGTACCGCTTCGAGGCGCGGCCGTGGGAGATCCAGAACGTCCCGACCGTGTGCGGGCTCTGCCCGGTCGGCTGCAACATCAGCGCGACGACGCGCGAGGGCAAGGTCAAGCGGATCCTCTCGCGCAACCACCCCGAGGTCGACCAGGGCTGGCTCTGCGACAAGGGCCGCTTCGCGTTCCCGCACCTCTACGCGGACGACCGGATCGTCGACCCGCTCGAGCGCGTGCGCCGGCGCGGCTTCGGCGAGCTCTCCTGGGACGACGCGCTCGACCGCGCCGAGGCGCTGCTGCGCGGCGCGCAGGGCCGGATCGTCACCGCGCTCTCCGGCTCGGAGACGCTCGAGCAGGCCTACGCGCTCGGCAAGCTGCTGCGCCAGGGGCTCGGCGCGCACTCGGCGGTGCTGCGCCGAGGCGACCTCGTCCGCGCTCGACGCGTTCCGGGCGCCGCTCTCGGCGATCGCCGACGCGCGAGATCGTCGTCGTGGTCGGCGAGGAGGAGGTCGCCGACCGCGCGCCGATCGTCGAGCTCTGGATCAAGCAGGCGCGCCGCAACGGCGCGCGAGGTCGTCCGCGTCGCTGAGCCCGAGCTCGGCGAGGAGCTCGAGGAGCGCGTCTCTCGGCTCGGACCGCGCGGTCCTGATCTGGTCGGGACGCGGCGGCGGCGGCGGCGCGCGGCTGGCGGAGCTCGCGCACCGGCTCGGCCTCGACGGCAAGCCCGGCTGCGCCGCGTTCCACCTGCCGGCGACCCCGAACGGCCGCGGCGTCGCCGAAGCCTGGGCGGCGCCGCCGACGGCGACGAGGAGAACCCGGAGCCGATCGGGCTGCTGATCGTCTCCGGCGACGAGGCGGCGGCCGATCCGGCCGTGCGCGCGCTCGCCGAGCAGGCCGAGCACGTGCTCGCGATCACCATGTTCCACGGTCTCGCGGTCGGCTGGGCCGACCTCGTCCTGCCGGGCACGTCGTACCTCGAGCGCGACGGCTCGTTCTTCAACCTCGAAGGCCGGGTGCAGCGGCTGCGGCGCGACGGTGATCCCGCCCGTGCCCGACGAGCTCGCCTGGATCGCGAAGCTCGCCGAGCGCTTCGGCGTCGAGCTGTCGCCGCACGCGTCCGCCGTCTTCGCGGAGCTCTCCGAGCAGCTCTACGGCGGGATGTCGTTCGGCGAGGTCGGCGAGCGTGCGCAGCTGCCGGACCGGGCGCCCTACACCGCTCCCGAGCCGGCGCCGGTCGCTCCGATCCCGGCCGTCGCCGCGCCGCCGCGGGAGCACTTCCTCGGCACCCTCGAGCTCAGGCGCTACCGGCCGCTCTTCTCCGGCCCGGCCGTCGAGCGCGTGCCCGAGCTCCAGTTCCAGCGCCCCGAGGCCGTGATCGAGCTCGCCGCCGCCGACGCCGAGCGGCGCCAGATCGTCGAGCGGCGAGACGGTCAGCGTCCGCTCGAACGGGACCGTTCGCTCGCTTCGCGCCCGCGTCAGCCGCGCGCTCGCGGCCGGGCACCGTCCGGATCGCCGAGGAGCACGCGGCCGACCTCCACCGCGACGTCGAGGTGGTGAAGTCGTGACGGAGCCCTGGTGGATGAGCGGTGATCAAGTCGGTGATCATCATCAACCTCGTCCTCGGCGTCTTCGCGTACCTGACGCTCGCCGAGCGGAAGGTGATGGGGCGGATGCAGCTGCGCTACGGGCCGAACCGCGCCGGCCCGTTCGGGCTGCTGCAGCCGATCGCCGACATGGTGAAGCTGATCCGCAAGGAGAGCTTCTTCCCCGGCTCGGCGGTGGACGTCCTCTACATCCTCTCGCCGTTCGTGGCGGCGTTCACGGCGCTCTCGACCTTCGCGGTGATCCCGTTCGGGCCCGGCTGGGAGATCTTCGGCTTCCAGGTCGACGGGCAGGTCGCCGACGTCCCGATCGCCCTGATCCTGATCTTCGCGATCGGCTCGATCGGCATCTACGGCTTCATCGTCGGCGGCTGGGCGTCCGACTCGAAGTACGCGCTGCTCGGCTCGATGCGCACCTGCGCGCAGCTCGTCAGCTACGAGGTCTCGCTCGCGCTCTGCGTGCTCGGCGTCGTGATCATGGCGCAGTCGCTCTCGCTGACCGAGATCGTCACGGCGCAGGACGACTGGTGGTACATCGTCCCGCAGTTCGTCGGCTTCGTCGTCTTCATGTTCGCCGGCACCGCCGAGACCGCGCGCGCGCCGTTCGACCTCCCCGAGGCCGAGCAGGAGCTCGTCGCCGGCTACCACACCGAGTACGGCGGCATGCGCTTCGGGCTCTTCACGATGGCCGAGTACATCAACCTGATCACGCTCTCCGCCCTCGCCGTGACGCTCTTCCTCGGCGGCTGGCACTTCCCGGTGCTCGAGGGCCTCGGCCCGCTCTGGTTCGTGCTGAAGCTGTTCGTGCTCCTGTTCGTCTTCATCTGGATGCGGACGACGCTGCCGCGGCTCCGCTACGACCAGCTGATGCGCTTCGGCTGGAAGGTCCTGCTGCCGGTCGCGACGATCAACGCCGTCGTCACCGCGATCCTGGTGGTGTGGATCTGATGCCGCTCGGGACCGCCAAGGGCTTCGGCGTCACCTTCCGGCAGATCTTCAACAAGCCGATCACGCAGGAGTACCCGGAGTTCAAGCGGCCGGTCTACCCGCGCTTCCGCGGCCGCCACCGCCTGCACGTGCACGAGAACGGGCTCGAGAAGTGCGTCGGCTGCTCGCTCTGCGCCGCCGCGTGCCCGGCCGACTGCATCCGCGTCGTCCCCGCCGAGAACACGCCCGACAACCGCGTCTCGGCCGGCGAGCGCTACGCGCGCATCTACGAGATCAACATGAGCCGCTGCATCTTCTGCGGCTACTGCGAGCTCGCCTGCCCGTTCGACGCGATCACGCTCGGGAACGAGTACGAGATCTCCGAGTACTCGCGCGACGACCTGATCTACACGAAGGACATGCTGCTGCGCCGAGCCGATCAAGACAGGTGCCGGTCGCCGACCGCGAGCTCTACGACACGCCCGATCCCGGCCTACCGCGTCCTGCGCAGCTGATGGGAGACGTCCTCGTCTGGACGATCTGGTTCGTCGCGGCCGCGGGCTGCCTCGGCTCGGGGCTCGCGGTGATCACGTTCACGAACCCGTTCTTCTCCGCGCTCGCGCTGATCGGCAACCTCGGCTCGCTCGCCGTCCTCTTCCTGCTCGCCTCGGCGGAGTTCGTCGCCGCGGCGCAGGTGCTCGTCTACGCGGGCGCGGTGATGGTGATGTTCCTGTTCGTGATCGCCTATCTCGGCGACCGCGCCGCCGGGGCCGCTCACGGGCGGGCCGTCGTGGATCTCGCTCGGCGGCGATCGTCGCGGCCGCGGCGCTGCTCGTCGAGATCGTCGTCGTGATCGGCCTGACGGCGGGCGACGCGCTCACCGACGAGGCGACCGATCGAGCGCTCGTTCGGCAGCCCGGCCGAGATCGGCCGGCTCTTCCTGACCGACCATCTGCTCGCGTTCGAGATCACCTCGATCGTGCTGCTGATCGCCGCGGTCGGCGGCGTCGTGCTCGGGACGCGCTCGCGCGCCGAGGACGAGGAGGAAGCTGGCGCGTGCGCGGGCCTGACGTCTCCTGGTACCTGATCGTCGCGGCGATCCTGTTCTCGATCGGCACCGCCGGCGTGCTCCTGCGCCGCAGCCCGCTGATCGTGCTGCTCTCGCTCGAGATCATGCTCAACTCGGCGAACCTCGCCCTGATCTCGTTCGCGCGCCTGCACGGCAACCACGACGGCCAGATCTTCGCGCTCGCCGTGATGGCCGTCGCCGCCTCCGAGGTCGTCGTCGGCCTCGGCCTGATCGTCGCGATCGCGCGCAAGCGGCTCGACCTCGACGTCGACCGGCTCCGGGTGCTCCGCGGATGATGGTGCCGTGATCGGCGGCCTGGCTCTGTCTCCTGGCGCCGCTGGCGGGAGCGCTGGCGATCACGCTGCTCGGCGAGTCGATCTCGCGGCGGACGGCGGCGTGGCTCTCGACGCTCTCGGTCTTCACCGCGTTCGGCGGCGCGGTCGCGGCGTTCATCGGGCTGCTCGGCCGCGACCACGAGGAACGGGAGCAGGTCACGACCGCCTGGACCTGGCTCTCCGGCGGCAGCTTCGACGTCGGCCTCTCGCTGCTCGTCGACCCGCTGGCAGTGACGATGATGCTGATCGTCTCCGGCGTCGGCGGGCTGATCGTCCTCTACTCCGTCGGCTACATGGACGGCGACGACGAGGAGCGGCGCTACTTCGCGTACATGTCGCTCTTCGTCTTCTCGATGCTGCTGCTCGTCCAGGCGGGCAACTTCCTGCTCCTGCTCGCGGGCTGGGGCCTCGTCGGCCTCGCCTCGTACCTGCTGATCGGCTTCTGGCACGAGCGGCCGGAGGCGGTCGCGGCCGCGAAGAAGGCGTTCGTGATGAACGCGTTCGGCGACGCGACGATGGCGCTCGCGCTCTTCGTCCTGATCTGGCAGACCGGCACGCTCGACTTCGAGGGCGCGTTCGAGGGCGCGGGCGGCATGTCGCAGACCGCTGGTCAACCTCGTCGCGCTCGGCCTGCTCGGCGGCGCGGTCGCGAAGTCGGCGCAGATCCCGCTCCACACCTGGCTTCCGGACGCGATGGAGGGCCCGACGCCGGTCTCCGCGCTGATCCACGCGGCCACGATGGTCACCGCCGGCGTCTACCTGATCGTGCGCGCGCACCCGATCTTCGAGCTCGCACCCTCGATCTCCGATCTCGCCGCCGGCCTCGGCGCGATCACGCTGCTCGTCGCCGGCCTCATCGCGCTCGTGCAGACCGACATCAAGCGCGTGATCGCCTACTCGACGATGTCGCAGATCGGCTACATGTTCCTCGGCGCGGGGCTCGGCGCGTACGGGAACGGGATGTTCCACCTGATGACGCACGCCTTCTTCAAGGCGCTGCTCTTCCTGGCCGCCGGGCTCGTGATCCACCACCTCGCGAACGAGCAGGACATCCGGAAGATGGGCGGGCTGCGGAGAGTCGATGCCGAGGACGTACATCGCCTTCCTGGTCGGCTCGCTCGCGCTCGTCGGCATTCCGCCGCTCTCGGGCTTCTTCTCGAAGGACTCGATCCTGGCCTCGGCACTGGCCTCCGGCGGCTACGGGCAGCTGCTCTTCGCCGCCGGGCTCGTCGGGGACGCTGCTGACGGGCATCTACACCTTCCGGCTGCTCTTCCTCGTCTTCCTCGGCGAGCCGTCGCCGCTCGTGCAGCGAGCACGACCACGGACCGGGGCACGGCGAGGGGCCGTGGACGATGACCGTGCCGGTCGCCGTGCTCGCCGTGCTCGCGGTCGTCGGCGGCTGGATCCAGGTCGCCGGCGTCTGGCATCCGTTCGGCGAGTGGCTCGACCCGATCGCGTTCGGTCGCGAGCACCTCGCGCTCGTCGAGCCGACGGTGACGCAGGACTGGGTCACGAGCGCGATCGCCGTCAGCCTCGGCGCGCTCGGGATCTGGGTCGCCTGGGTCCTCTACGGCGCCCGCACGCGGCCGGTGCCGCGGGTGCGCAGCCGTGCAGCGGGCGCTCGAGCACAAGTTCTGGTTCGACGAGCTCTACGACGCTCGTCTTCTACAAGCCCGCCGTCTTCGTCTCCGGTCTCCTCCGCCGCGGCGTCGAGGAGCCGCTGATCGGCGGCTCGATCGACGGCGTCACGCTCGGCGCCCGCGAGGCGGGCGGCGCGCTCGGAGAGGCGCAGACCGGCTATCTCCGCACGCTATGCGCTCGCGATCGCCGGCGCGGTCGCCGTCCTCGTCGTCGTCTTCATCACGGTTCAATGACGACGACGCTGATCGTCCTCCCGCTCGCCGCCGCACTCGTGGTCTGGCTGCTGCCGCTGCCCGGGCGCGCGGCCGGGGCGCTCGCGCTGCTCGCCGCGCTCGCCGAGGTCGTGCTCTGGGCGGTCGCGGTGGCCGGCTTCGACTTCGACCAGGGCCTGCAGCTCGCAGGACCGGCAGAGCTGGTTCAGCGACCTCGGCGTCTCCTACCACGTCGGCTTCTTCGGCTTCTCGCTCTGGCTCGCCGGCCTGACCGTCGTCGTCTCGCACGGCCGCGATCGGCTACGCGCTCTGGGTCGACCGCGAGCGCGGCCGCGCGTACCACGGGCTGCTGCTCTTCCTGATGGGCGCGATCGTCGGCGTCTTCACGGCGCAGGACCTGCTGCTCTTCTACGTCTTCTTCGAGGCGATGCTGATCCCGATCTACGTCCTGATCGGCGTCTGGGGCGGGCCGCGCCGCGTGCGCGCGACCGCGACCTTCGTCATCTACACGATGGCCGGCTCGCTGCTGATGCTCGCGGCGATCGTCGTCTTCGGCCTCTCGCAGGGGACGTTCTCGCTCGTCGACTCGGGCACGTCCACGAACGAATGGGTCTTCCTCGGCTTCCTCGCCGCCTTCGCGGTGAAGGCGCCGATCTTCCCCTTCCACGGCTGGCTCGTCGATGCGTATCGCGAGTCGCCGCCCGAGGTCGCCGCGATCCTCTCCGGCGTCGTCTCCAAGGCGGCGGTGTACGGGCTGCTGCGGATCGTGATCGCGAAGTTCCCGGAGCCGGTCGACGACTTCCAGGTCGCCATTCTCGCCTTCGCGGCGGTCAGCCTCGTCTACGGGTCGCTGCTCGCGTTCCGCGCTCCCGACCTCCGCTCGGTGACGGCGTACTCGTCGATGGCGCAGATGGGCCTGATCACGCTCGGGCTCTTCTCGCTCAACGATCTCGGCGTCAACGGGGCGATCGTCCAGTCGGTCGCGCACGGGCTCGTCTCGGCGACGCTCTTCCTGCTCGCGGGGATGGTCGAGACGCGGACCGGGACGAGCGCGTTCGCCGGGCTTGGTGGGATGGCGCGGGGCAGGCCGGCGCTCGCGACCGTGCTGATGACGACCGGGATCATCGCGCTCGCAGTGCCCGGGTCGGTCGCGTTCGCCGGGGAGTTCCTGATCCTCGCCGGCGTGTACGGCGCCGGCTGGGGCTGGGCGGCCGTCGGCGCCGGCGCGATCGTGCTGGCGGCGATGTACATGCTCCGGCTGATCTCGGCGGTGCTGCACCGCGCTCAGCGGCTTCGGACGTCCGCGACGAGTCGCCCGACCTGCGTCCGCTCGAGCTGGCGCTCGTCGTCCCGCTCGTCGCCGCGCTGCTCTTCCTCTCGGCCTGGCCGGCCGCGATCTCCGAGCGCTCGTTCCCGCACGGTCGACGTGACCGAGGCGTCCGAGTGATCCCGACTCCGAAGGTCGACTGGCTCGCGCTCTCGCCGACTCTGGCGCTGCTCGGCGCGTCCGGCGTCGCGCTCCTCGGCAGCGTGCTCGTGCCGTGGTGGATGCGCCGCGGCTTCACCGCCTTCGCAGCGTTCGCCGGCTTCGTCACGGCGGGCGTGTTCGCCGCGATCGTCTTCGACGAGAGCGCCGAGAGCCAGACGCTGATCGCCGAGTCGTTCACGCGCGACCGGCTGGGCGCGCTCGCCGCGATCATCGTCGCCGGCGCCGGCGCGCTGACGGTGCTCGTCTCGTGGGGCGAGAACCGGCGCGACCACGCGGGCGAGTACTACGCGCTGCTGGCCGCCGCCGGCGCGGGCATGGCGTTCTTCGTCACGGCGGGCAATCTGATGACGCTCTTCCTCGGGCTCGAGTGGTTCTCGATCGCCCTCTACATCCTCTGCGCGCTCGACACGCACCGCGAGACCTCGCTCGAGGCCGGGCTCAAGTACCTGATCGTCGGCGGCTTCGGCTCGGCGATCCTGCTCTTCGGGTCGGCGCTCGTCTACGGCGCGACCGGGGAGCTCGGCTTCTCGCAGATCGCGGCGGCGGGAGACGCCGACAACGTGCTGCTGCTGGCCGGCCTCGCGATGCTGATCGCGGGGCTCGGCTTCAAGGCCTCGGCGGCGCCGTTCCACATGTGGACGCCGGACGTCTACGAGGGCGCGCCCACCTCGGTGACGGCATTCATGGCCGCGGCGACGAAGGTGGCGGCTCTCGTTCTGACGCTGCGGATCCTCGTCGTCGCGTTCCCCGGGCAGGAGCACCTCTGGACGATCGCGATCGCGGTGCTCGCGTGCGTCTCGCTCGCGGTCGGCAACCTCGCCGCGCTCGTGCAGCGGAACGTGAAGCGGCTGCTCGCCTACTCGTCCGTCTCGCACGCCGGCTTCATGCTGATCGCCATCGCGGCGAACAGCGAGCTCGGCGGCACGGCGCTCCTCTACTACCTGATCCCGTACGGCGCGATGTCGATCGGCGCCTTCGCGGTCGTCGCGGCGCGCGAGCGCGAGCTCGCTGCGCCCGTCACGCTCGACAACCTCGGCGGGATGGGGTGGGAGCGGCCGTTCCTCGGCGCCGCGATGTGGGTCTTCATGCTCGGCGCGATGGGCATGCCGCTCACCGGCGGCCTGCTCGGCAAGTTCTACGTCTTCTCCGCCGCCTACGAAGCCGGCCTCTGGTGGCTGATCGTCGCCGGCGTGATCGCGACGGCGATCTCGCTCTACTACTACCTCGGCGTGATCCGGGCGCTCTACATGCGCCCGGCCGTGGAGCTGAGGCCCGTCGTCGTGGGCGGCTCGCCGCCGCGCGACCCGCTGCTCCAGAGCGCCGTCTTCCTCTCGCTCGTCGTCACGGTCGGCTCGTTCTTCTTCGTGCAGCCGCTGATCGACCTCGCGCGGGACGCGGCTGCGAGCCTGCCGTTCTAGCCGATCTGCGAAGCGTTACTTGGCGCGGAGGCCGCGCGGAAGCTCGGAACCGCGACGCTGGCCCTGACGAGGGCCTGGATCGCGAAGATCGCGAGCGCCATCATCACCGCCGTGACGCCGATCACCGGCGGCGGCCCTTCGGTGAGCAGCGGCGCACGCACGGCCGTCCCGAGCAGGACGAACGGCAGCGCGAGCGCCGAGAGCATCGCGATGCCGCGGTCGTGTGGCTCTGCCGCCGAGCCGTCGAGCACGTCGCCGAGCGCCGAGAGAGCCGCGACGGCCACGACCGGGACGGCGGTGACGAGGAAGTAGTAGGCGAGGGCGTGGTGGCCGGCCGCGTCCGCGAGCGCGGCGCCGAGGACGAGGCCGACGGAAGCGAGGCGCAGTGTCATGCACGGATGTTCGCCGCCGGACCGGACGGTCCTCTAGATTCTCGGTATGGCTACGACACTCACCTGGCTCGGGCATGCGGCCTTCCGGATCGACACGCCCGGGCGGCAAGCGCATCTACGTCGATCCGTTCCTGACCGGCAACCCGAAGTGCCCTGAGAACGAGCTCGAGCCGGAGCGGGTCGACGCGATCTTCCTCACGCACGGCCACGACGACCACGTCGGCGACACGGTCGCGCTCGCGCAGAAGTTCGAGTGCCCGGTCTCGCGCAGGTCGAGCTGCGCGGCTGGCTCTCGACGCAGGGACGTCAGCGAGAACATGGCCGAGGCGCTACAACAAGGGCGGCACCGTCGAGTGGAGGGGATCAAGGTGACGCTCACGGACGCGGAACCACTCGAGCAGCGGGTTCGGCGACGACGGGTTCATCTACCTCGGCGAGTCGTGCGGGATCGTGCTTCGAGCTCGAGGACGGCCTCAAGCTCTATTTCGCCGGCGACACGAACGTCTTCGGCGACATGGCGCTGATCGCGCGGATCTACGAGCCGGACGTCGCCGTGCTGCCGATCGGCGACCACTTCACGATGGGCCCGCGCGAGGCGGCTGTCGCGCTCGAGCTGCTCGGCGTGAAGCGCTGCGTCGCCGTCGCACTACGGCACCTTCCCGCTCCTCACCGGCACGCCCGAGCGGCTGCGCGAGCTCGCGCCGCCTGGGTCGTCGAGATTCTCGCGCCCGAGCCCGGCGGAGCGGTCGAGCTGTGAGGGAGCGGTGGTTCGGCGCGACCGGCCGGCGCGTGCCCGAGCTCGCGCTCGAGGGCTCGCTCGACATCGAGGGGGCGCTCGTGCTCGACGACGTGCGCGACGACGCGCGCCTGCGCGAGGCGCACGCTCAGGGAACGCCCGTCGTCGTCCGCGCGGCGACGCCCGAGGCGATCAAGGAAGCGCTCGCGCGGCCCGAGGTCGCGTCGGTGCTCGTTCCCACCGAGGAGCTTGCTCGACCTCGATCTCACGGCGCTCACCTATGACTAGGCCGATCTCGACCTACTCGATCGTCGCCTGCGACCTCGACCAGGGCGAGTGGGGAGTCGCCGTGCAGTCGAAGTTCCTCGCGGTCGGGTCGGTCGTCCCGTGGGCGGAGCCCGAGGTGGGCGCGGTCGCGACGCAGGCGTACGCGAACCCGCGCTACGGCCCCGACGGGCTCGCGCTGCTGCGGCAGGGACTCGCGGCCGAAGAGGTCGTCAAGCGCCTGACGGACGCCGACGACGGCCGGGACGAGCGGCAACTCGGCGTCGTCGACGCCGCAGGTCGCGGCGCCACGTTCACCGGCACGGGCTGCCATGACTGGGCGGGCGGCCGGACGGGCTCCGGTTACGCCGCCCAGGGGAACATCCTCGTCTCCGGCGAGACGGTGGACGCGCTCGCGGAGACGTTCGAGGCGACCGAGGGCTCGCTGGTCGAGCGACTGCTGGCGAGCCTCGCGGCGGCTCAGGCCGCAGGCGGCGACAGCCGCGGCCAGCAGTCGGCTTCGCTGCTCGTCGTCAGGCGCGACGGCGGCTACGCGGGCCTGTCGGACGTGGTCGTCGACCTGCGAGTGGACGACCACGAGACTCCGATCGAGGAGCTGCGCCGCCTGTACGGCCTCCACGACCAGCTCTTCGGCAAGACGCCCCGCGACCAGTGGCTGCCTGTCGACGACGAGCTCCGAGCCGAGATCGACGAGCGCCTGGCCAAGCTCGGCTACGAGCGGCTCGAGGACTGGGCGGGCGCCGCGAACCTGGAGGAGCGCGTCGACGGCGACGCGGAGATCGACCCTGTCGTGCTGCGCGAGCTGAGGAGGAGCGAATGAGCGGCTACGAGATCGCGAGTCTGACCGGGCTCGAGTCGGTGCAGGCGGTCGGCTCGCTGCGCTGGACGCCCGTGCGCAAGCACTTCGGCATCACCGCCTTCGGGATCAGCGCCTACACGGCGACCGAAGTCGGACAGGACGTCGTCGAGGAGCACACGGAGGAGCAGCTCGGCCACGAGGAGCTCTACGTCGTCATCGCCGGCAGGGCGACGTTCGTCCTCGACGGCGAGGAGAAGGACGTGCCGGCTGGGTCGGTCGTGTTCCTCCGCGATCCGAAGGTGAAGCGTTACGCACGTGCCGAGGAGCCGGGCACGACCGTGCTCGCGATCGGTGGCAAGCCCGGTTCGCACGACGTTTCCGCGTGGGAGTACTTCTTCACCGCCTACGGCGTCGTCGACGAGGATCCCGACCGCGCGATCGCCGAGATCCAGGCCGGGCTCGCCGAGAAGCCGGATCACGCGGCGCTGCACGTACCACCTCGCGTGCATCTACGCCCGAGCGGGGAGGCTCGAGGAAGCGCGGACGACGCTCGACCGGGCGATCGAGCTCGATCCGAAGCTGCAGACGTGGGCCGACGAGGACGAGGACCTGGTTTCGATTCGCGACGACCCGTGCGCCTAGTCCGGCACGCGAGCAGCGCCGGCCGGCGCTGCCTCCGTCTCGGCCGGCACGGCCTCCTTGCGCACGACGGCGGCGACCGCGGCGAGAACGATCGCTGCGCCCAGGACGATGCGCCAGCTGAGCTTCTCGTCCAGGACGACGACTCCCAGGGCGATCGCGACGACGGGGTTCACGTAGGCGTACGTCGCAACTTTCCCGAGCGGAGCGTGCTGCAGCAGCCAGACGTACGCGGTGTAGCCGAAGAGCGAGCCGAACACGACGAGATACCACCAGCCGAGGATCGAGCGCGTCGACCACTCCGACGGCTGGAAGTCGGTCGCGAGCAGCCCGATCGGAAGCAGGAAGAGCCCGCCGGCGAGCATCTCGAGGGCGGTGGCGGCGAACGCATCCCGCGGCATCGGCAGGCGTCCCGACAGGTACGAGCCGACCGCCCAGGCCACGGCTGAGCAGACGACGAGAGCGAGCCCACGCGCCGTCGCTTCTCCACCCGGCCGGATGAGCAGCGCGATCCCGGCGAACCCGATCGCGACGCCGAGCAGCGAGCCGCGGGTCGGCCGGTCGCCGCCGGCGACGCGCAGCGCAACGACGAGGAGCGGTACCGACGCGATCACGAGCGAGGCGAGCCCGATCGGCACGTCGCGCTCGGCGACGAAGAGGAGTGCGTTGGCCCCTGGCAGGAGCACGCCGATGAGGGCGGCGGAGCCGAGCTGCCGCCGCGAGACTCGCAGGGCCGAAACGCCACGCCGCCAGACGACCCAGCCGGTCATCAGCGTGCCCGCGACGAGGAAGCGCCACGCCACGGCGAAGAGCGGCGGGATCGTCTCGCCGGCCAGCTCGATCCCGAGGTACGTCGATCCCCAGAGGACGTAGACCGCGCCGAGGGCGATCCAGACCTTTCCGTCGTGGCTCAACGTCGCGGCACGCGTCAGGAGTCGCCTGGGAGCCTCAACCCGGCGGCTCGCTCTCGTAGCTCCGGCACCGGGTCTGCTTCCGGCCGCGCGACGACGAGCACCGCTCCGTAGCCTTCGCCGGCGAGCGCGTCGACGAACAGCTGAAGCCCGAGTGCGAGCGCGAACGCCTTGTGGGCCTGCTCGCCGCCGAACGGGACGAGCTCTTCCGGCCGCGCGGCACCGCGCAGCACGTCACCGTGGGTGACCGCGCCCATCGAGACGTCGGAGACGAGCGGCGTTGCCGTCGGAGCTCGGGATCGCGATCGCCAGCGGATTCGTGCCCGCCAGCGGCTCGCCGCCGTCCGGATGGGACAGCCGCGCGGGTGAGGTCGCGGTCAGGGCGGCTACGAGGCCACCTTCGGCCAGCCGGCGCGCGTACCAGCCGAGCACGCCGGTCGGGAAGCAGTTCGAGGCGACGACGACACGCGCGTGCGCGGGCGGGTCCGCGAGCTGCGCGTCGACGATCGCGGCGAGCGTCAGGTAGCCGAGCGCGCCGTTGCCGTCCCAGCGCTCGTACCCGGGCTCGGCGATGAGCCGCCTCGGATGCGCGTCCGGCTGGAGGTCGGCGAGCGTCTCGAGCCAGTCGATCCGGGAGAGCCCGTGGCCGAGCTTTCCGCGCGACTCGGCGTCGAGGAAGTGCGCGGAGAGGGTCGCCGTGTCCGCCTCGGAGAACCCGAGCGCGGCGATCCGCTCCTCAGGCCGCACGACGGCGTGCAGCCCACATCGCCGCGCCCGCGCCGACGACGAAGGGAAGCCCGATCAGCGCGGGATGCAGGCGGCGAACCGCCGGATACGCCAGCTCGTCGAACTCGAGGATCGGCCAGCCTCGCTCGACCGCGATCCGCCGGAGCTCGCGGTCCGGATTCACGACGACCGGATTTCCGACCGCTTCCAGGAACGGCAGGTCGGTGTGGCTGTCGGAGTACGCGGTCGAGGCCGGGAGGTCGAGCCCTTCCTGCTCCGCGAGCTCGCGGATCGCGGCGGCTTTCCCTTCGCCGTGCGCGGCGCGCAGCGAGCGGCCGGTGTAGACGCCGTCCACGATCTCGCACGTCGAGCCGATCGCGCCGTCGAAGCCGAGCTCGAGCGCGAGCTCCTCGACGATCTCCTGCAGCGTCGCCGAGACGATGTAGACGGGCTCGCCGCGCTCGCGGTGCCGGTTGACGAGGTGGAGGGGCTCCTGGTAGACGAGCGGTTTCAGCACCGGCTCCATCGCGGTGGCGACGAGCTTGCGGAGGTCGTCGACGCGGAAGCCCTTCAGGACCATCAGGCCGTCCTCCGCGGCCTTGCGCACCGTTTCGGCGCTCGCTCCGCGCGCGGCGAAGAGGAGCTGCCAGGCGGCGGCCTTGGCGAGCTGGCCGCGGCCGATCACCCCGTGCTCGCGGAACGAGCCGGCCAGCGCAAGCGCGCTCGAGCGTCGCAGCAGCGTGCGGTCGAGGTCGAAGAAGGCAGCGGCGCGGGCCATCTTCGAGTCTAGATGCGTGAGCTACTGACACGGTTGGAGATCCGCGCTCGTCAGTCGTACATCGACGTCTGCCGCAGAATCACTTTCCGCGCGAACTCCGCGATGCGATGCCAGAAGGTTCATCCCGCACGCAATCGTACGAGAAACCTCACGGAATCCTCACGATTTCCTCACGGATTCGGTCACTGGGAGGCATCACACTCTGTGCGCCCCAAAACACGGAGGGAATCCTGCCCATGAAGAAGACCATCCTCGTCGTCGCCGCACTGGCCGCGCTCGTCGCGAGCAGCGTCGCGGTGGCGCACCTCAAGTCCGGCAACGTCAGCGCTGTCAGCGCCACGCTCTCCGCGCCGACGACCGTGCACCTGTCCACCCGCACGTTGACCTGCGCAGGCCAGACGATCGAGATCTCGACGGGCCGCTACACCGGCACGTCGACCAGCACGACTCCCGATCTCGCCGGCCCGGTCGAGCTGAAGGTCCACAGCGTCTACAACACGACTACGAAGCTCGGAACCGTCGACGGCTATCTGAAGATCCGCGCGACCGACAACCGCTCGAACGCGCGCTTCTCGGCCGTGAACTCCGACGGCAAGCTCGACGGCTGGCTGCGTGGCACCGCCGGTCATCGCGACGGGATCATCTTCGGCAGTCTCTCGGGCTCGTTCAGCAAGTCCGGTGGGCTGACCGACGGCCAGCTCGGAACCGGCACGGGCGCGAACACTGCGGTGCTCGCGAAGCGTGTCGACTGCAATCCGTCCACGACGGCCCGTCCGAGCGTCCGCCTGACCGTGCGCGGCACGGTCGAGTCGATCTCCGACTCCGCGCTCGTGGTCAAGCCCGCGGACGGTACCGCCTCGCAGTCGTGCACGATCGGCGAGCGCAAGCCGGAGCGGATCGAGGCCGGCGACAAGGTGGAGATGACCTGCCTCCAGCGCGAGGGCAAGTTCGTGCTCGAGCAGGTCCGCAAGCGTCGTTAGGGGCGGCTTCTAACGGCTGACGAACGGGCGCCTGCGGGCGCCCTTCGTCTTTCTAGGACGATCTAGGACAGAACGGTCAGCGGCTTGCGGATCGCGGCCTGCCGCGAGGCGGCGAGCGACTCTGCGATCGCGACGATCGCACGGGCGGAGTCCGACTCGGGATCCGCCTCCACGACCGGGACGCCGAGGTCGCCGGCGGCGCGTAGGGCCGTGTCGAGTGGGACGATCCCGAGGAGCGGCACGCCGAGCTCGTCCGCGAGCTTCGAGCCGCCGCCCGACCCGAACATCTCGCCGGTCATGTTCTCGACCACGCCGAGGAGCTTCTGGCCGGTCTTCTGGGCCATCACCGCGGCGCGCACGGCCACCTCCTGCGCCAGCGGCTGCGGCGTCGTGACGACGAGCACCTCGGCGCGCGGCAGCAGCTGCCCCAGCGAGATCGCGATGTCCCCGGTTCCCGGCGGCATGTCGATGAGGACGGTGTCGAGCTCGCCCCAGTGCACGTCGGAGAGGAACTGCTCGAGCGCGCGGTGGAGCATCGGCCCGCGCCACATCACGGGCGCGTTGTCCTCCATGAAGCTGCCGATCGAGATGAACTTCATCCGCCCGCGCACCGGCGGCACGATCATCTTGTCGACGACGATCGGGCGCTGGTGCACGCCGAGCATGTGCGGGAGCGAATGGCCGTACACGTCCGCGTCGATCAGGCCCACCTGTTGGCCGAGCGCATCGAGCGCCGCGGCCAGGTTGACCGTCAGCGAGGACTTGCCGACGCCGCCCTTGCCGCTCGCGACGGCGATCACGCGCGTGCGTGGATCGAGCGAGATCGACTTCTCCGGCCGGCCGCCGCGGAGCTTCGTCGTCAGCGCGGCCTTCTCGTCCGGGCTCATCACGTCGAACCGAAGCTCGACCCGCTCGACGTTCGGGAGCGAGCCGACGTGCTCGGCGACCTGGTCCTGGAAGGAATTGCGGAGCGGGCAGCCGGCGACGGTGAGCGCGATCGTGACGGAGACGGCGTTGCCGTCGATGACGATGTCCCGCACCATGTCCAGCTCCGTGACGGGCTGCCGCAGCTCGGGGTCGATCACGCGTTCGAGCGCGCGGAGGATCTCGTCGCGATCGATCATGCTCCCAGGGTATCGGCCCGGCTAACCCACGAGGCGCACCACGACGAGATCCCGCACGGGCCGACGGTGCTGTGCGGGTGACCGTGACCGAGCCGCGGGCGTTGTCGAACAGCCCGGTTCCGCCCACAACGGCGAGGCCGTAGAACTGCCGGTAGGAGAGTGTGCCCCCGACGACGACCTTGCCCTTCGGCAGCACGTACGTCCCCCGGCAGATGCGCATCCGCCTCGAGTCGACGAAGGTGCACACGAGCTCGCTGTGGCCGATCGGCTTCGAGAGATCGCGCCGGTCGAAGAGCCGCTGCGTGACGACCTCGATGTCGCCGGGCGACGTGCCGGCCCTGCCCACGTCCACCCGGGTCACCTGCACCTGGACGGTCGTGACGCGGATCGTTGCCGGCCCGGTTCCCGCCTCCGAGCGGCTCTGCAACGGCCCGAAGGCAAGGACGCCGATCACCGCACCAGCCACGAGCAAGCCGATTCTCTGCTTCATCACGTCTCCTTCCTGTTCGTCGTGATCGCGTCCGCAAGGCCGCTCGGCAGCTCGAGCCAGAAGGTCGAGCCGGTGCCGGGATCACTGTCGAAGCCGATCCGGCCGCCGTGCGCCTCTACGATCTCGCGGGAAACGGCTAGGCCGAGGCCTGTGCCGGTGATTCCGGTGGCGCCCACGTCGCCGCGGAAGAACTTGGTGAAGATCCGGCTCTGCTGGTCGGCGGGGATGCCCAGTCCCTCGTCTCGCACGATGACGCGGACGCCGTCGCCGCTGCGCTTTGCCGCGAGCGCGACGGTCCCGCCTTCGGGCGAGTACTTGATCGCGTTCGAGAGCAGGTTTCCGACCACCTGCGCGAGCCTCCCTGGGTCGCCGCGCACGGTCAACGGGCGCTCTTCGAGCGCGACTTCGAGACGGTGCTTGGGACTCTGCGCGGCATAGAGCTGGGCCTGCTCATCGAGGAGCATCGCCAGGTCGATGCGTTCCGTCGCGAGGTCGACGCCCTCGTGCTCGATTCGCTGGACGTCGAGAAAGTCCTCCAGCAACGCGGCCAACCTGCGCGCCTGTGCGTCGACGATGCCGAGGTAGTGACGGCGCGTATCGGGCTCGAAGTCGCGCTTGAGCAGCAGGGAGGTGAACCCGAGCACGCTCGCGAGCGGCGTGCGCAGCTCGTGCGAGACGATGTTGACGAGCTCCGTCTTCATCCGCTCGCTCTCGCGGAGCTCGTCGTTCTGCGCCTGCAGCTCCTCTCTTCCCTCCTCGAGCCGTTCCGCCATCGCGTTGAAGGCGTGCGTCAAGTCGCCGATCTCGCCTGGCCCGTGCTCGGGCAGGCGGTGCTCGAGCTCGCCGGCCGCGAGGCGACTGGCGCCGGAGGCGACTGCACGGACCGGGCGGCCGATCGACTGGGACAGCACGATGCCGAAGAGAATGATCAGGGTCGTCGAGGCCCCGACTGCGACGACCCCGACGATGACGGCGATCTCCGTGCGCCGCCCGGCCATTCGCGACGCCTCCGCGGCGAGCTCGTTCTCCGCGCCCCGGAACTCGCGGAACAGCTGCCGGATCTCATCGGTGTAGACTCTTTCCACTCTGTGCGAGGGGGCCGTCCTCGGCGATGCCCGGCGTCTCCCGCAGGGTCGGGATCAGCAGCGCCACGAACTCGTTGACGTACTCCCTGATCCGCTGCGCCAGTGTGTGGGCGCGCGCCCGCTGGCGGGGATCGTCGGACGCAAGCGTCTCGAGCGCGGAGAGGCGCGACTGCAGGTCGTGCCGGGCGGTGCGGTAGCGGCCCAGGAAAGCGCCCGGTTGATCCGTGCTCTGCGTCAGGCTGATGCCGAGGAAGCTCGTCTCGACGTCGGACACGAGCTTCTCGAGCTCCAGCGACGCCGTCGTCACGTCCTTCGACCGCGCCTCGCGCTCGGTCGCGTCGCGCTGCGCCGAGACGGCGATGATGAGCGCCGCAAACGCCGCGGCGACCAGCAGCGCGAGCAGCTCGCTTGCCAGCCACATGCGACGCGCCAGGGTCATGCCAGCAGCTCCTCGACGGCGGTGCTGAGATCGTCCGGGTCGAACGGCTTGGAGACGAAGCGGTCGGCGCCCGCCGTCCACGCGTCGACCTCGGCATGGCTCCAGGCGGTGATGACGACGACGGGTGTCGTAGTCAGCTCCGCGTCGGCGCGCAGTTCATCGAGCACCTCGATCCCACTCAACCCGGGCATCATCACGTCGAGCACGATCAGATCCGGACGGAGGTCGCGAGCAACGGCGAGCACCTCCCGCCCGTCGGCGGCCTCGACGAACCGGTAGCGCGGTCCCAGGACGGCGCGGATGAGCTCGCGAAGGCTCGGGTCATCGTCCCCGATGAGGATGGTCGCCTTGGCAGTGTCGGATTCGGGCTGTCGCTCTGTGCTCTCCACGGTGCGGCGGGCGGTGGGGACGGGGCGCAACCCGAGCGGCGCGACTGGGGGCCACGCCATCGGGCCGGGAGCCAAAACCCCCGCACCCTGGAGTGTAGTCAGCCGGTCAGCCGTCGCCTACGCCGTGAGTGCGGCCTCCAGCGTCCGGCACAGCTCCGTCGTGCCCGCGGCGACGACTCGTGAACGTCCCACCAGGTCGAGCGGAGCCGCCTCGAACGGCGGTTCCTCGAACAGGTCGATCGCGAGACCGCACTCGCGCACGAGCAGCTGGCCGGCGGCGATGTCGACCGAGCGCGCGGGCTTGAGCGAGCAGACGGCGTCGACGCGGCCGGCGGCGAGGTGGCAGAGGGAGAGCGCGAGCGAGCCCATGATCCGCAGGCGGTACGCGCTGCCGACCATCGCCGCGGCCTTGTCGGCTACCTGCGCGGTCGTCGTCGCCTCGAAGGAGAGGATCTCGATCGTGTCCTTCGGCCGCACGGCGCCGAGCCGCGCGCCGTTCAGGAAGGCGCCGCCGCCGCGCTCGGCGGTCCATTCCTCGCCGGAGCCGAAGTCGTAGACGTAGCCGAAGACGACGTCTGCCATCGTGGCGCCGTCCGCGACCGCGAGCGAGAGGGAGAAGAAGGGAATGTCTCGCTTGGCGTTCAGCGAGCCGTCGATCGGGTCGCAGACGACGCGCCAGGGCGCGCCCGAGCCGAAGACGCGCTCCCCGAGCTCCTCCGAGACGAGCGTGAAGTCCTCGTCGAGCGCCTCGAGCCGGTGCACGACCGCAGTCTCCGCCGCCGCGTCGATCGCCGTCGTGTCGTCGCCGCCCTCGCCCAGGGCGAGCACGGGCTCGCGCTCGACACGGGTCGGCAGCTCCGCGAGCACGGCCTTGATGTCGCCGACCGCCTCGCGGCATACGCTCCAGCCACGGCTTCACAGAGGGTGGAAGAGCAGACCGGAGATCAGCTTCGGGAAGAAGTAGGTCGTCTTCTGCGGCAGCACCTCGCCGCGGCGCGCGTAGGCGAAGACGTCCTCGATCCGCGTCGGCCGCAGCAGGTAGGCGACGGCGGCCTCGCCGTTGCGGACGCGCCGCTCGGCCTCGTCCGCGTCGGCGGTGTACGAGATCCCCTCCTGTCCCAGCGAGTCGACGAACTGGACGTCGAGGAGCCCTTCCGGGCCGTGGACGACCCGCGAGCCGTCGCGCGTGACCTCGGTGACCTCGGGGCGGCCGCCGCCGTTCGTCTCGTTCTCGCCTTCCAGACGCTTCGGCTCCGAGAACAGCCGGTGCGTGGGGAAGATCTCGAGCCCGGGATCGTCCGTGGAGACGAGGACGACGAGCATCTGCGCGCTTGCAGGCGTGCCTTCCTCCTCGTGGAAGGCGACCGCGGTCTCGTAGCGGTGGTGGCCGTCCGCGATCAGCAGTTGCTTGTCGTCGAAGGCGCGGACGACCGACGGGTCGTCGATCCGCCAGAGCTTTGCGCCCTCGACCTGCAGGTCCGGCGGGCGGTCCGGCCGCTCGACCGGGTGCCGGGCCGTCGTAGAGCAGGAAGATCGGCTCGAGCTGGACGCGGGTCGCCCGCAGCAGGCGCAGGCGCCCTTCCTTGGGGCCGCGGTGCGTGCGTTCGTGCGGCAGCACGGTGCCGGTGGCGTACGGCTCGACCTTGAGCGACGCGACGAGCCCGGAGCGCGTGCGCGCGACCCCGTCCGGGCCGACGTACTGCTGCTCGAGCGCCCAGACTGCCGGCGGCTCCTCGACGAGGACTCCCGTCGCGCGCCACTCCTCCAGCTCGCGTGCCGCCTCGTCCTCGGAGTCGGGCAGCGTCAGCCGCACAACGTTGTGCGGGCTGCGGGCGCGAAGCTCCTCACGCTGTTCGGGTGAGATCACGTCGTACGGCGGCGCGACGAGCGTCTCGAGCGGCCCCGCCTCCGCCTCGTCGTAGCGGAGGGCGCGGAAGGGCTTGACGACGGCCATCGGGGCGAGCCTAGCAACGGCCTAGACTCCGTCCCGTGAGCACCATCGCCGAGCTGACCGCCGACCGCACGGTCGAGGGTGTCTACGCCGTTGCCCGGAAGCAGCGGCGCACGACGCGGAAGGGCGCTCCTTACCTGCTGCTCGAGCTCGTCGACCAGACGGGCCGGATCGAAGCGCGGATCTGGAAGGACGTCGAGCTGCTGGACGGCCGCTTCGCCGAGGGCGACGCCGTGCGCGTGCTCGGCCGCGTGGAGAGCTTCGACAACCGGCTCCAGCTCGAGATCCGCTCGGTCGAGGCCGCGGACGACGATCCGGCCGGCCTCGCGCCGCGCATGCGCCGCGACGCGGACGAGCTCGACGGGTTCCTCGAGTTCCTCGCCGCCGAGCTCTCTCATGCTGGGCTGGTGGCGGTGGTCGGACGGTTCCTCGGCGACGACGAGATCCGGAAGGCGCTGCGCGAGTTGCCGGCCGCCGAGACGCATCACTCCTACGCCGGCGGCCTGCTCGAGCACACCGTCGGCGTCGCCACGCTCGTGCGCGAGACCGCGCAGCTCCATCCTCGCCTGCGCTCCGACCTGCTGCTCGCGGCGGCGCTGCTGCACGATGTCGGGCGGGTCCGGGAGCTCGGACGCGGCCCGGCGTTCCGGCCGACCGAGGAGGGCCGCCTGCTCGGCCACGTGCATCTCGGCCTGCGGCTCGTCGAGGAGCGGGCCGAGGCGCTCGACGCGGACGTGCGCGCTGAGCTGCTGCACGCGATCGCCTGCCACCACGACCGAAACGCTGCGCGGACGGCCGAGGCGGCCGTTCTCTACCACGCCAACCAGCTCGACGCCGTCGCGGCGACCAGACCGAGTCGGCGTAGTGCTCGCGATCGCGCTGGCACTCGGCGCGAGCTCTCTCGTGGGGGCTCGGCGACTTCGTCGGCGGCCTGAAGTCGAGGACGCTCCATGTCCTGACGGTGCTCGTGCTGTCGCAGGTCGTCGGCATCGCGGCGGCGTTGGCGTGGGTCGCGGCATCGGGCGACAGCTTTCCCAGCTGGTCCGCGACATCGCTGGCCGCTGCCGCGGGGGTATGCGGCTGCGTCGGCATCGGGACGCTGTACCGCGGGATGGCGATCGGTGCCATGGGCGTCGTCGCGCCGGTATCCGCCGTCGCCGCGGTGATCCCGTTCTCGGTCGGCATCGCGTCCGGGGAGCGCCCGGGCGCGCTCCAGGTCGTTGGGATCCTCCTGGCGCTCGCGGGCGTCGCGGTCGCCTCGCGCGAGCCGGCCGAAGGAGGCAGCCGCCGTGCGAGTGGCATCGGCCTGGCGCTCGTGGCCGCGCTCGCGTTCGGGCTGTACTTCGTCTTCGCAGATCGCGCCGCCGACGAGAGCGTGCCGTACGCGGTCGCCACGGCACGCGGGGCGTCGCTGCTGCTGGCACTCGTGGCCGCGCTGGTCGTCGGCGCGTCGTTGCGGCCCGGCCGCGTGCACTGGCCTGCGCTCGCTGTGGTCGGCCTCTGCGACGTCGGCGCGAACATGCTGTTCTCGCTTGCGACGACGCGGGGCTTTCTCAGCGTCGTCTCGGTGCTCGCCGCGCTGTATCCCGTCGTGACGGTCGTGCTCGCTGCGGTCGTGCTGCACGAGCGCGTCTCGGCGACGCAGCGGCTCGGCGTCGCGGGCGCCCTCGTCGGCGCCGCGCTGATCACCGCCGGCTGAGCGAAGACGCGATCGCCAGGGACTGTCCCTCGCAGCGTTCGCTGTCGCGAGGACGTCTGTGTGCAGGGACAGTCACGCGTCTAAACGAACGTTGTCGATAGCGGCGCAGTCACGAAGGGACACTTTCGCTTCGCCCTGGTTCGCGCCACGATGGCTTCGCGAGGAATGGAGGAGATGACGCGTTTGGTCGGCGAACCGGCAGCGGCTGCGCGAGGTCGTGGCGGTACGAGATGCGCTGAAGACGCTCGAGGCGCAACTCGTCGTCCGGCGCGCCGAACAGGGCATGAGCATGGAGCCGAGCTCGCTGGCAGATCTCGGGATCTCGCCGCAGGGGGCGCGACCGCAGACACCTCGCCGTCGATCCCGTCTTCGCACGACCGGCCCGGAAGTCGGCGATGGACGCTTTCCACGCCGAGTTCGTCGCTGCCATGCGCAGCCGGGGATTTCTGGAGATCGCCGACCGTTTCGGCTAGACGTTGAAGCGGATGTTCAGGACGTCGCCGTCCTGGACGACGTATGTCTTCCCCTCGAGCCGCTGCGTGCCGCGCTTGGACGCCTCGGCGTGCGAGCCGGCGTCGAGCAGGTCCTGCGTCGAGATCACCTCGCAGCGGATGAAGCCGCGCGCGATGTCGGAGTGGATCGAGGCGGCGGCCTCGAGCGCGGTCTGGCCACGGCGCAGCGTCCACGCCCGCGTCTCCTTCTCGCCCGCAGTGAAGAACGTGATCAGGTCGAGCGCGTCGCGCAGGCGGCGGATCACCTCGTCGAGCGCCGACGCGCTCCCTTCCTCGCGGAACTCGGCGGCGTCTGCGTCGGACATCTCCGCGAGCTCCGCCTCCAGTTGCAGGTCGATCCCGTTCGGCCCGTTCTCGACCGCCAGCAGCGGCTTCGTCGTCAGCGGTTCGAGCTCGTCCGGCAGCTCCCCCGCGTAATCGCGCAACGTGTTGCCGGCCTCGAGGTGGGCCAGTAGAGCCTGAAGCTGCTCGACCTCCTTGCGCAAGGCCGCGTCGCCCGACTTCGCCTGCTTCTCGACCCGCTCCAGCCGCCGCTCGACGTGGTCACGGTCGGCGACGAGCAGCTCGAGCTCGAGCGTCTCCAGGTCGCCGGCGGGATCGGAGCCCGGTGAGAAGCCGTCTGTGACCGCGACGATCGCATCGACCTGGCGCAGCCCGCCGAGCAACGCCGGCCCCGTCCCGGGCACGTCGACGACGCGGATCGTCGCGGGAGTGATCTTCCGCGCGCCCACGAGCGCAGCCAGTGCCTCGAGCCGGTCGTCCGCGATCGAGGCCATGCCCACGTTCTCCTTGCCGAAGCCGCCGCCGCCGGTCCGCGTCAGGGCGGTGAACAGCGTCGTCTTTCCTGCCCCAGGCAGCCCCACGATGCCGACCTCGAGGGCCATGTCAGCTGCTTCGTCGGTCGACGAAGAGATCTGCTTCTGCAGCGAGACGAGCGCGCGGTGCTGCAGCGACTTGACGGCGCCTTCCGTCTTGTCGAGGATCGTCGCCGCCTCGGCGTTCGAGAAGTTGAAGACGAACTTGAGCGTCAGCACCTGCTGCTGCTCCTGCGAGAGCGAGTCGATCAGCTCGAGCATCGACTGGCGCCCGATCGACTGGAACGCCTCGTCCTCCGCGGAGCGCTCCTCGGAGCCGAGCGGCTCCGGCACCTCCTCTTCGGGCTGCCAGCGCCGGTTCGCGCGGAAGTGGTCCATCGAGAGGTTGTGCGCGATCCGGAAGAGCCAGGCCGAGAACGGCGCCGCCTGGAAGCGGAACTTGCCGATCGACTCGAGCATGCGCAAGAACGTCTGGGTCGTCAGGTCCTCGGCGTCGTGCCGATTCCCGACGGTCATGTGCAGGTAGCTGTAGATCCGGTCGAAGTGGATCAGGTACAGCTCCTCGAGCGCTGTGCGGTCGCCCTTCTGGCCGCGCTCGACGAGCTTGCGGATCTCCGCGCCGGTGGGGCCCTTCTGCGTCGTCTCGGTCATTCGAAGAAGGGGGTGCCCGGCTGGCTAGATCCCGAATCCGACGCGCGACTCGCGGGCGTAGCGCTTCATGTAGACGACGCGGGCGAGGACGACGGTGTAACGGCCGTCCATCGAGTCCAGCATGACAGTGCCGCCCGCCTCGGTGGCCAGAGCACGTTCGAGCTCGTCGGCGCCCTGGATCGTCACGAGCGCGGACAGGCCCGGCCCGCCGTCGAACGCGAGCTCGATGCGAACGGAATCGGGTTCATCAGCCAACGGAAACCACCTCTGTGAGGACGCCGTGGACGGCGTCGGGATGGACGAAAGCGACCTCGAGGCCGAAGAGCCCGACTCGCGGCTCCTCGTCGATCAGAGCCGCGCCTGCGGCGGAGAGGCGGCCGAGCTCGGACCGCACGTCGTCGACCTCGTAGGCGACATGGTGCATTCCCGGGCCGCGGCTGGCGAGGAACTTGCCGACCGGGGTCTCCTCGTCGAGTGGCGCGAGCAGCTCGACGCGGCCGGAGCCGACGAGCACGGCGGCCGCCTCGACGCCCTGGTCCTCGATCAGGCCGCGGTGCTCGAGCTCGGCGCCGAACAGCCGCACATAGGTCTCGAGAGCCTCGTCCAGGTCCTGGACGGCCACGCCGAGATGGTGAATGCCGCGTGCGACCACGCAGCCGATGCTAACGGAGGGCTAGTTCTCCGCGGCCGGCAGGGCGCGGACCGTGCCCACGGTCTCGGATGAACGTGACTCCGGACCGATTTCGCTCGAGCAGCTCATGCAGCTCTTCGCGGTTCAGCGTCTCGCGCTCCAGCAGCTGCGCGGCAAGTCGATCGAGCGACACGCGGTGCTTGACGAGCAGACGCTGCGCCTCCTCGTAGGCGTGATCGGTCAGCCGTGCCTGCTCCGAGTCGCGCAGCCGCTTCGTCTCCTCGGAGAGGGCGTAGTTGTCGGCGCGCATCGTCCGCGAGGGCGATGCCTCGGACATGCCGTACTCGAAGACCATCGAGCGTGCGATGTCGGTCACCTTCTCGAGGTCGTTCGCCGCGCCGTTGGTGACGCGACCGAAGACGATCTGCTCGGCCGCGCGGCCGGCGAGCGCCACCTTCATCACGTCGAGGAACTCTTCCTTCGTGTGCAGGAAACGCTCCTCCAGCGGCAGGTAGTACGCGTAGCCGAGGGCGTCGCCGCGCGCGATGATCGTCACCTTCTGGATCGGGAGCAGGTCGCCCATCAGATGGGCGACGAGTGCGTGTCCCGCCTCGTGGTAGGCGAGGATCCGCTTCTCCTTCTCGGTGACGACTCGCCGCTGCTGGAGGCCGGCGACGACGCGCTCCATCGCGCCTTCGAAGTCTTCCGGGAGGATCGTCGTCCGCTCCTCGCGGCCGGCGAAGATCGCGGCCTCGTTGCAGAGGTTGGCGAGGTCTGCGCCCGTGAGCCCGGACGTGTGGCGCGCGATCAGAGACAGGTCGACGCCCTCGGCGAGCGGCTTGCCACGCGTGTGCACTCGAAGAATTTCCTCGCGACCAAGGAGGTCGGGCGGCGAGACGAGCACCTGCCGGTCGAAGCGGCCGGGACGGAGCAGCGCCGAGTCGAGGTCCTGGAGGCGGTTCGAGGCGCCCATCACGATCACCTGGGCCGACTGGTCGAAGCCGTCCAGCTCGACGAGCAGCTGGTTCAGCGTCTGGTCGTGCTCGCGGTTGAAGCCGCCGCCCGCGCGTGCGGTGCCGACGGCGTCGAGCTCGTCGATGAAGATGATCGCGGGCGCGTTCTTGCGCGCCTCTTCGAAGAGCTTGCGGATCCGGGAGGCGCCGAGGCCGGCGAACATCTCCACGAAGGCGGAGGCGCTCTGCGAGTAGAACTTGGCGCCGGACTCCTTCGCGACCGCCTTGGCCAGCAGCGTCTTGCCGGTACCGGGCGGGCCGTAGAGCAGGATCCCCTTCGGCACGCGGGCGCCCAGGCGCTGGAACCGCTTGGGATGGCGGAGAAAGTCGACGACCTCCTGGAGCTCGGCCTTCGCCTCCTCGACGCCGGCGATGTCGTCCCACGTGACCGAGGAGTTGGCGCTTGCCTCGAGCTTTGCCGGCTTGACGCGCGGCATGTACTGCAGCGTCCGCCAGAGCAGATAGATGATCAGGCCGAAAAAGACGAGCGGCAGCCACGTCAGCGCGGAGTTGCCAACCTGATCGAGAAATGCTCCAACGTCCGGCATCGAGCCTCCTATCGGCAGAACATCAGCGAGGCTGAAGTGTGCCGATAATTACCGCTTCGCGTGGGGAAATCTGGAGCTCGGCGGCGAGCAGCCGCGGATGGCCGAGCCACAGTTCCCGGACCGGATCGGGCCCGTCGTAGCCCGGAGTGAGGTCGTCCAGGAAGAGCGTGCCGCCCGGAGCGAGCAGGCCGAGGAGCTCCTCGTGGTACTTCGACCTGCCCCCGTCGGCGAAGAGGAGGTCGAACGGCGCCTCTCCCGGGAGCACCTCCTGCCAGTCGCCGTGCAGCACCGTCGCGTTCGCGTCCGCCGCGAGCAGCTCGGCCGCGTCGGCTGCACGGGCCGCATCGAGCTCGACCGTCACGAAGGGGATCTCGGGATCGAGGGCGGAGAGGATCCACGCCGAGCCGACGCCGCAGCCAGTGCCGATCTCCGCGACGCGCGTGCGGCCGCGCTGGCCCGCGAGCACCTGGAGCAAGCGGCCCGTCTCGGGACTGCACGACTTCGTGAATCCGGCACGCTCGGAGAGTGCGAGCGCTCTCTCGACGAGCGGCGGAAGCACGTTCCTACACTAACGCCGTGGCCGACGAGCTTCCGCTGCCGCCGCACTGGGATCCCGACCGCGTCGGCGAGGTCTGGCGCGTCGATTACGCCGCGCGCTTCGCGGACGCCGAGCGCTGGCGCGAGCAGCACGGCGTGCCTCCTGCGGCCGACGACCGCTTCCGCGTCGCTCTCGTCGTCGTCGACGTCCAGAACACGTTCTGCACACCCGGCTTCGAGCTCTTCGTCGCCGGGCGCAGCGGAACCGGCGCGCTCGACGACTCGCGCCGGCTCAGCGAGTTCGTCTACCGCAACCTCTGCTCGCTGACGCAGATCGTGCCGACGCTCGACACCCACCAGGCGCTCCAGATCTTCCATCGCGTCTTCCTCGTCGACGCGGCTGGAAACCATCCGGAGCCGTTCACGCAGGTGACTGCCGACGACGTCGAGTCGGGCCGCTGGCAGGTCAGCCCGGCCGCTGCGGCCGGTCTCGGGGTCGACCCCGACTACGCGGCCGAGCATCTGCGCTACTACACGCGCACGCTCGAGGAGGGCGGCAAGTACAGCCTCACCGTCTGGCCCTTTCACGCCATGCTGGGCGGGATCGGCTATGCGCTCGTGGCCGCCGTCGAGGAGGCGCTCTTCTTCCACTCGATCGCCCGCTATGCGCCGCTCGACTTCCAGCCGAAGGGCGACAACCCGCTCACCGAGCACTACTCGATGCTCGGCCCGGAGGTCGAGTTCGATCGCGAGGGCGAGCCGCTCGGCAAGCGCAACCAGCGACTCGTCGAGCGGCTGCTTCAGTACGACGCGGTCCTGATCGCGGGCCAGGCGAAGAGCCACTGCGTCGCCTGGACGATCGACGACCTGCTCTCCGAACCGAACGTGCGGGAGCGCGGGCTCGAGGAGAAGGTCTACCTGCTCGAGGACTGCACCTCGCCAGTCGTCGTGCCGGGCTCGGTCGACTACACCGACGAGGCCGACGCGGCGTTCGCGCGCTTCGCCGAGTCGGGTGCGCACCTCGTTCGCTCGGACGTGCCGATGCGCGACTGGCCGGGCGTCGTCGGCGAAAAGCTCAGCTGACGAGCTCGAGCCGCTCGTTCGGGCGGTACCGGCGGCCGACCTTCGCGGCGGGTCGGCCGTCGGTCAGCACGATGTCTGCGGTGAAGTCGTTCTGGCCGCGGATCAGGGAAGAGCCGACCCCGTAGGCGTCGACCGGGACGTGCTTGCGCTCGAAGTCCTCGATCTTGTCCACGGTGAACCCGCCGGACGCGACGATCCGAACGCGCTCGAATCCGTCCGCGTCGAGCGCGTCGCGCACCTTGCGCACGAGCCGCTCGTTGACGCCGCGCGGGTCGAAATCGCCCATCTCGCTCCACAGCGAGCGATCGACGAGCTGGCCGGAGGTGTCGAGCCGAACGCCCCAGAGCCGCGGGCCGAGCGCACGCGCCACTTCGAGGGCCGTTCGCACGGAGTCGTTGTCGAAGTCCACCAGCACGACGATGTTCATGCTCTCCGACGCCCACTCGGCGAACTTCGTCGCCGCGAGCACGGTGTTGCCGCCGTACGCGGCGATCAGGGCGTGCGGCACCGTGCCGACGCCGCGTCCGCCCCACCAGGACGCCTGCGCGTCCGAAGTGACGCCGATCTCGGCGCCGATCATCGCGCCGGCGACATAGGCCGCGTAGCCGTCGCCGGTCTGCACGCGATGATGATCGTGGCGCGCGGGCATGAAGATGATCGGCTTGCCGTTGGCGGCTTCGACCACCCGCGCCGTGTTCGTCGTGATCAGCGTCCGGCGAGTCAGCACGCCGAGGTAGACCGTCTCGAGGTGCGCAAACAGGGTGTAGTCGCCCTCGATCGTCATCACGGTCTCCCACGGCTCGATTCGGTCGCCGTCGTGGAGAGCGTGGACGGTGAGCGCGTCCCAGTCGTCGGAGCAGAGCTTCAGGACTGCGATCGCCTCGTCGGTGCCGCCGAGCATCGCCTGGTTGCGCTGGAAGACCTGCATCACGACGCGCGGGCGGCGACCGTCCTGGAGGAGCGTCTCACGCGTGTGGTTGAAGTACGCGTCGGTGTAGTAGCCCTCCCGCATCTTCTCGACCGGCAGGTCGAAGATCTCGGGCGGAAGGCGGTTCGGCCTAGTTGTCTGCTGCGTCGCCATCTTCGAGCTTCAGGCATGCCGCGAGTGCGGCCTCGGCGACCTCGAGCTGCTCCGGCGAGGGCTCGGCGGTTGCGATCCGGTGCTGCAACTCGTGCCCGGGCCACGCGAGCGCCTTCGCGAGCGGATGGTCGGGGTGCCGGGTCATCCAGCCGAAGACCTCGACAGCCGCGCCGACCGCGCCGAGGGAGCTCGCGACTCGAGCCTGCCTGCGGAAGCGTGCAGGCGCCCGCGAGGCGAGGATGTTGCCCGCCGCCGAGGCGGCGAGGAGTGGGCCGATCAGGTGCGAGCCGCAGCGTTCGTGCTCCTTCGCGCGCGTCTCGTCGTGCTCGTACGTCCCGATCGAGACGTGCTCGGCGCCGTGGTAGCCCGCGAGCTCGCCGCCGCGGAGTGCGAGCATGGCCGGAGCCAGCGAGAGCGCGCCCGAGAGGAGCTCGCGCGCGACGTCGCCCAGCCGGTCCGAGCGGCGCACGACCTGGACGGTCATCGCGCTGGCAAGCGTCGCCGCCAGCACGACCGGGCGCTCGAAGGGCAGCCGCGCCTCGGGGAGCTTGCGTCGCACCTCGGGGATGACCGCGAACGACTCGGCCAGCCGAATCGGCCCGCGCAGGAACGGCTGCTGGATCCTCGACGCCAGCAACCGCTTGCGCGCGCCGGCCACCTTGATCTCGCCCGAGTCGGTGCGGATCGCGCAGGCCCAGGAGGTCGGCCCGTGCACGAGCACCCCGTTGGCGAGCGCCATGCCGCCGAAGCGAATCTTGGTCATGGGGAGAGCGTAGCCTCGGCCGCGTGCCTGAGCGCGGCCTGGAGCTCGTCCGCGGCGGGCCCACGGCCGAGATGAGCGTCGTCGAGCTCGACGACCGGCATCACCTCACGGACGGACGAGGAGGTGAAGGCTTCCTCCGCTCCGGCCAGCTCTTCGAGGGGGTACGCACCCTCCTCGACGGCGTAGCCGGCGCCGCTCGCGAGCTCGATCACGGCCGCGCGTGTCACGCCCGCGAGGATGCCGAGCTCGAGCGAGGGCGTGTAGAGCGTGCGGCCGCGCCGCCACCAGATGTTCGTCGTCGGCCCTTCCAGCACGATCCGGTCTGCGTCGACGAAGACCGCGTCGTCGGCTCCGCGGCGCCTCGCCTCGGCCTCGGCGGCCATGTTGACGGCGTAGCTCGTCGACTTCACGCCGGGGAGGAGCCACGGCTCGTCGGCGCGGACGCCGCGAAGAGAGATCAGCCGCTGACCCCGCTCGCGCAGCGCGTCGTAGTGCTCGGCGAGCGCGGTGACGATGCGCGAGCGAGGTGGGCGTCGGTGTCCAGACGAGGCGGAGCACCGCATCCGGCGTGGCCGGCGGCCTCGAGCGCCTGGCGCGCGAGCTCCTCGAGCTCGAGCCGGTTCACGGGCGGCAGCCCGATCCGCTCCGCGGACATCGCCAGCCGGTCGAGGTGCTCCGCGAGCCGGAAGGGCACGCCGGCGTAGACGCGGATCGTCTCGAAGGCGCCGCGGCCGCGCAGCAGCGCCTCGTCGTCGGCGCGGAGCACCGGTTCCGCCGGATCGACGACGCCGCGACCGCCGACCGCGACTGCCAGAACGCTCATCGCATCGCCGCCTCGAGCGGAGCGCCGATCGCAGCGAGCAGCGGGCCGGCCTTCGTCCACGACTCCTCGATCTCGGCCTCCGGGTCGGAGTCCCAGACGATCCCGCCGCCGACCCAGAGATGAAGCTTCCCTTCGGCGATCGCGAAGGTGCGGATCGTCAGCGACAGATCGAGGTCACCGTTGCCCCGCACGGTGCCCAGCGCGCCCATCGAGGCGCCGCGGCCGACGGGCTCGAGCTCGGCGATCAGGTCGACGGCGGCGATCTTCGGCGCTCCGGTGACGGAGCCGCCCGGGAAGGTCGCGGCGAGCAGCTCGGCCAGGCCGACGTCGTCGCGCAGCGTTCCTTCGACCGTCGACACGAGGTGGGTGACGCCGGCGAGCTCGCGCTCGACCATCAGCTCGGGCCACCGCACCGATCCGGGCTCGCACACGCGGGAGAGGTCGTTCCGCTCCAGGTCGACGATCATCACGTGCTCCGCCGAGTCCTTCTCCCCCTCGACGTGCTCGCCGAGCGGGCGCGTGCCCTTGATCGGGCAGGTCCACACGCGCCGGCCGCGCCGGCCGAGGAAGAGCTCCGGCGAGGCGGAGACGATCGCCCAGCCGTTCCCGGCGAGCGTGCGGGGCCGGAACGTCGCGAGTCGCGCCGCGAGGGCGGCGGGATCGCCGCCGAAGTCCGCGCTCAGATGCTGGACGAGGTTGACCTGGTAGACGTCGCCGCGGGCGATCGCCGTCCGCACGGACTCGACCGCGGCGGCGTACTCCGCATCGCTCCAGCTTCGCTCCCAGTGTCCGATCGAGACGTGTCCCGGGGACTGTCCCTGGGACACGTCCCGAATCGCCACCGCCGCATACGGCAGCGGGCACGGCTCGGGCGGGAGCGGCGACGCGTGCCGGCGCAGCGAGCCGGAGAGCGCGTAGCCGAGGTAGAGGTCGGCCTCGAGCTCCTCGCCGCCGGGCGCGAAGAACCCGCGCTCGCGCAGGTAGCTCTCGATCTGCTCGAAGGCGCCGTCAGGGGAGCTGAGCTCCAGCATCGTGCTAGCCCAGGGAGCGAGCCGCGGCGCGTAGGAACTCGACGCCGAGACCGAGGTCGTCGACGTGCGTCCGCTCGTCGGCGGAGTGGATCAGGCGCGCGGCGAGCTCCATCTCCATCGTCCTCATCGGGAAGAAGCCGTACGCCACCGTGCCGAACGCCTCGCGCAGCCAGTGCGAGTCGGTGAAGCCGGAGCAGCAGAGCGGCGCCAGCTTGGCTCCCGGTTCTGTCAGCTCGACCCAACCGGAGATGGCGGTCCAGAGCGGCGTATCGAGCGCAGACCTGGTCCCGCCGGAACGCTCGATCGTCTCCAGGTCGTAATCCCCGCCGTTGCCCAGGATCTGCCGCATGATCGGCTCGACGTCCTCGGGCGACTGGCCCGGCAGCAGCCTCCGGTCGACGACGAGCTCGACCGTGCCGGGGATCACATTGCGGCGCTCCGAGGCCTCGATCATCGTCGGCGCGAGCGTGAAGGAGAGCAGCGGTTCGATCGTCTCGACGGCCAGCCGATCGACCTCGGCAAGCCTCACCAGCACCTCGTCGGGCCGCGGCTGCTCACCCAGCACCGCGTCGAGAAAGCCCGCCACCTCGGGGCCGATCGAGGGCTCCGGACGGTACGCGGCGAGCCTCTCGATCAGCGGCGCCGCCTTGACGAGCGCGTTGTCTGCGATCCCGGGCAGCGAAGCGTGGCCGCTGCGGCCGTGCACGGTGATCCGGATCGGGGCGCTCATCTTCTCCGCGGTCGCGCAGAGATAGAACGCGCGACCGCCGAACTCGACCCGCTCGCCGCCGCCCTCGTTGATCGCGTAGTCGACCCGCACAGCGTCCGGATGGGCGTCGCAGAGCCACTCCAGGCCGAATTGCTCGCCGACCTCCTCGTCCGCGGCGGCGACGAAGACGAGGTCACCGGGCGGCTTGAAGCCCTCCCGTGCGAGCGAGGCGATCGCGACGGCGCTCGCCGCGACCTGGTTCTTCATGTCGAGCGCGCCGCGGCCCCAGACGTGATCGTCGGCCAGGTCGCCGGACCACGGGTCGCGCGACCATTCCACCGGGTCGGCGACCACGGTGTCGGTGTGGGAGAGGAAGCAGAGGCTCGGCCCGTCACCGCCCCGCAGCCGTGCGACGAGGTTCGCGCGCTCCGGGGTGCGCGAATAGAGCTCGACTTCGACGCCGTTCGCGACGAGGTAGTCCCGCAGCAGCTCCGCCGCGATCGTTTCGTTCCCCGGGGGGTTGACGGTGTTCAGCCGCAGGAGCTGCTGCAGCAGCCCGACTGCTTCGTCGCGCAGCGTGACGTCTGCCATCTAGCGCCGGGTACCGAGGACGCGGAGGTAATGCCGGTGGTGGACGATCTCGTCACCCACGCGCGACCTCTCGTAGAGGTCGACCCACGACCGGTGCAGCTCCTCGCGCCGCTCCTCGTCGAGCGACTCTGCGAGCGTCTTCGTCGGCCCGTACGACGTCGAGAAGATCTCCCAGACCTCTTCTCCGGAGGAGGCCCGATGCTCCGTGTCGAGTACCTCGAGCTCGAGGTCGAAGTCGTTGCCGAGGAGCTCGCGAACGTGGTCCTCGTCGCCCCAGGCGAACGGATTGCCGACTCCCTCCGGAGGCGGCGCGGCCTGGAACGGCTTCATCACGCGGAAGATGTCGCCGATGCCGCTGTCCTCGGTCCAGCTCGCCAGGCCGAGTCTGCCGCCCGGCCTGGTCACGCGGGCGAGCTCTCGCGCGACCGCGGCGTGATCGGGAGCGAACATGATTCCGAAGGTCGAGACGACGACGTCAAAAGACCCGTTCTCGTACGGAAGCGCCTCGGCGTCGCCCACGTCGAACTGGATCGAAATGCCCTCCGCCTCCGTCTGGCGGCGTGCTGTCTCGATCAGGTCCGGAGCGAGGTCGAGCCCGGTCACGTCGGCGCCTCCCCGCGCGGCCATTCGAGCGACCGCTCCGGTCCCGGTCGCCACGTCGAGCCACTTCTCGCCCGCTTGCGGTTGCAGCGCAGCGACGAGATCCCCCTGCGACTCGGTCAGCAGGTCGGTGATCCGCTCGTAGGGCCCGTTGCCCCACATGACGCTCTGCTTGGCCTTCAGCTGTTCGAACATTCACTCCTCCTGTGAGAGCGCGGTGAGCTCGTTGCGCACGCGCCAGAGCTCGGGGAAGAAGACGTTGTGCACCAGGCGGCCGAGGACCTCGACGGGTGTGCCCTGGGTGCCGACGACGGAGTCGCCGATCACTCGCGCGACGACCTTGTAGTGCCGGATGCGCCAGAAGTTGATCCGCTCGTCCCACTCGATCAGCGCCTCGGCCAGCTGGTAGAGCTCCTCGTGGTCGCGACCGTGGACGTAGACGTCGGCGAGCGAGAGCCCTGCCTGCTCGCGCAACACGTGGAACGCCTGGCCGAGCAGCGGCGTCACGCGGCGGATCTCGCGCCAACCGGGCGAGTCGAAGCCGCTGCCGTGGCCGAGCACCTTGCGGATCTCCTGGTACTCCCACGGTGACATGTGCTCGAGCATGTCGAGCTGCGTGGTCGCGTACTGGAGGCACAGCGCGCTGCGGCGGAGCAGCCGGAGCGCGGCAGCGATCTCGCCCGCGCCGAGGTGCGCGGTGGCTCCCTCGACGTCGTTCCAGGCGAGCTTCAGCCAGAGCTCCGACGACTGGTGCACGGTCTGGAAGAGCAACTCGTCGCGGTGCACCCACTCGTCGGCTGTCTTCTGGAGTGCGAGCAGCTCGTCGGTGTTCAGGTAGCGCTCGTAGTCGCTCGCGGCCGAGCCGTCGAGAACCGGCTCCGAGAAGTCCTCGTGCGTCGCCACGGCCTGAGCATACTGCCCGTATGTCCGACCTCTTCGCCGATGCCGCCCGCGAGCGCACCGAGGCGCTCGCGCCGCTTCCGCAACGGCTCCGGCCGCGCTCGCTCGCCGAGCTGGTCGGCCAGAAGCACGTGCTCGGAGAAGGGTCAGCGCTCCGCCGCGCGATCGAGGAGGACCGCCTGCGCTCGCTCATCCTCTACGGGCCGCCGGGAGTCGGGAAGACGACGCTCGCCCGGATCGTCGCCGTCGAGACCGGGGCCGCCTTCGAGGAGCTCTCGGCCGTGTCGGCCCGCGTCGACGACGTGCGCGGCGTCATGCAGCGGGCTCGCGACCGGCTCGGCGGCAACGGGCAGCGGACGATCCTCTTCCTCGACGAGATCCACCGCTTCAACAAGGCGCAGCAGGACGCGCTGCTGCCCGCGGTCGAGAACGGGCTGCTGACGCTGATCGGCGCGACGACCGAGAACCCGTACTTCGAGGTCAACTCGGCGCTGCTCTCCCGTTGCCAGGTCGTCGAGCTGGAGGCGCTCTCCGACGAGGAGGTCGGCGAGGTCGTACGGCGCGGCGCGGCGGCGATCGGCGCAGAGGTGCCGGACGAGCTCGTCGAGCTGATCGCCCGGCGGGCCGGCGGCGATGCGCGGACGGCGTTGAGCACGATCGAGCTGTCGTGGGAGACCGCACAGGCCGAGGGGGCTCCGCTCGCAGAGCGGCACGTCGACGACGCGGCCCGCAAGCGGCCGCTTCGTTACGACAAGGGAGCCGATCAGCACTACGACTTCGTCTCGGCGTTCATCAAGTCGATGCGCGGGTCGGATCCCGACGCGGCCGTCTACTACCTCGCCTCGATGCTCGAGGGCGGGGAGGATGCGCGCTTCATCGCCCGCCGGATGACGATCTTCGCCTCCGAGGACGTGGGCAACGCCGATCCGCGCGCGCTCCAGGTCGCCGTCGCGGCCGCACACGCGCTCGAGCACGTCGGCCTGCCCGAGGCGCAGCTCAATCTCTCGCAGGCGGCGATCTACCTCGCGAACGCGCCGAAGTCGAAGGCGAGCGCGAACGCGATCTGGGACGCGCGCAAGGACGTCCAGGAGGGCGGCAACCTGCGCCCGCCGGCAATGCTGCGCGACGCGCACTACGCCGGCGCGAAGAAGCTGGGGCACGGCGAGGGCTACATCGACCCGCATACGGATCCGCGCGGGTCTGAGGTCGACTACCTGCCCGAGGAGCTGAAAGGCCGACGCTACTATCGCCCCTCGGGCAACGGTGAGGAGGGGCAGGATGATCGAGACGGGGAATGAGGCGCCGGAGTTCGATCTCGAGGTCGATGGCACGCACCGCGTCCGACTCTCCGACTTCCGCGGGAAGCGGAACGTCTTGCTCGTCTTCCACCCGTTCGCCTGGACGCCGGTGTGCGAGGAGGAGGCGCTCGACCTGCAGGCGAACCTGGCGTCCTTCGAGAGCGCGGACACCGAAGTGATTCTCGTCTCGTGCGACTCGCCCGCGGCACGGCAGGCATGGCGCGAGAAGCTGCAGCTCGAGTACACGCTCGCGGCCGACTTCTGGCCGCACGGAGCGGCCGCGAAGGCTTACGACGTCTTCAACGAGGAGCGAGGCGCGCCCGTGCGCGGCACCTTCCTGATCGACAAGGACGGAACCGTCGTCTGGTCTCTGGTGCACCGGGACAACGCCCGCCGGACCGAGCTCGCCTCCGCGCCACTCGCCGCCACGCGCGAGTGAGCCTGACGCGGTATGAGTGGGGCGAGCCCGGGCTGCCGGCGCTCGTCTGCCTGCACGGGGTCACGAGCCACGGCCGCCACTTCGCCAAGCTTGCCGAGCGCTTGGCCGACCGGTTCCACGTGATCGCCCTCGACCTGCGCGGGCACGGCAGTTCCTCGTGGGAGCCGCCGTGGAACCTCGAGCAGCACGTCGCCGACGTGCTCGAGACCGCGCCAGAGCAGCGCTGCGCCTGGCTCGGCCATTCCTTCGGCGGGCGCGTGGCCTACGAGGCAGCGGCGGCCGCGCCGGAGCGCGTCGAGCGGCTCGTCCTGCTCGACCCGGCGATCCGGATTCCGCCCGACATCGGGGTTGCGGCGGCGGAGAACGCACGACGGGACCGCTCGTACGTCTCGTTCGCGGAGGGAATCGACCGCCGCTACGAGGAGAGCGTCCTCACGACCGCGCCACGGGAGCTCGTCGAGGACGAGCTGCGCGTCCACCTGCTCGAGGACGACGACGGCCGCTGGCGCTACCTCTACTGTCAGAGCACGGTCGTCGCCGCCTACGGCGAGATGACGCGACAGCCGCCGCCGTTCGAGCAGGTGCGCATTCCGACGCTCCTCGTGCTCGGCGAGACGTCGTATCTTCCGTATGACGAGCTCCTCGGCGCGCACCAGGACGCGCTCGGCGAGCTGCTCGAGGTCGCCAGGATTCCGGCCGGGCACACGGTGCTGTGGGACGCGCTCGACGAAACCGCGAGCGCGGTCGAGCGGTTCTTGAACTAGGCGGCGACCCTCGCCGCCTCGCGGTTCTCGACGGCGGCGGCGAGCGCGTCCACGACCGAGCGCAGCTCGGCCAGGAGCTCGGCGTCGACGCCGTTTTCGAGACGCTGGTCGGCCTTCGGTACCGCGACCGTGTCCTCGATCGTCCGGGCGCCGAGAGCGCCCATGACCTTGCGGGTCTCCGCCGCCGGCCCAGACGCCGCCGAACATCCCCGTGCTCGACGAGAGCACGGCGACAGGCTTGTTCCGGACCGGCGACTCGATCAGCGGGCGCGAGGCCCAGTCGAGCGCGTTCTTGAGCACGCCCGGGATCGACGAGTTGTACTCGGGCGTCGAGACCAGGATCGCGTCCGCCGCGGCGAGCGCCTCCTTGAACCGCTGAACCTCGAGGGGCTGGTCGCCCGGCAGGTCGTCGTCGGCGTCGTACGGCGGGATCTCCTTCAGCCCGTGGTAGAGCTCGATGTCGACGCCGTCGGGCGCGCCGGCGGCAGCGCCCCGCAGGAGATCCGTGTTGTGGGATCCCTGACGGAGGCTGCCGCTGATCGCGAGGATCTTCATCTCTACGCCTGAACCAGCGCGAGGTTGGCGGTGATCTTCACGTCGTTGCCGAGCGCGGGCTCGCCGGTCGGAAGCTCCCTGTTCCAGTCGATGCCGAAGTCGCGGCGGTCGACCGTGGTCTCGAGGTCGAATGCGAGCCGCTGGATGTGTCCGTTGAGCCCGACATCCGTCGTCGGGCCGACGACCGTCCCCGTGATCGTGACGGGCTTCGTCACGCCGCGAAGCGTGATCTCGCCGTCGATCGTGACCTCGTCGCCGTTGCGCTCGATCGTCTTCGAGACGAAGCGCAGCTCGGGGAACTGCTCTGCGTCGAAGAAGTCCGGGGACTGCAGGTGCCCGACGAGCTGCGGCTCGTCGAAGGTGACGCTCGCGACCTTGGCGCTGCCCTCGAGCTTGCCGTCGACCAGCTTGGCGTCGAACTCCTTGAAGCCGCCGCGGACCGTGCCGGCGCCGCTGTACGTGATCGCGAAGCCGACATCGGAGTGAATGGGATCGAGACCCCACGTGCCGGTCGGAATGCTTGTGGTCTGCTCTGCTGTAGTGCTCATTGCTCTCCCTCGGTTCGTGGTCTATACTTGAGTACGCAATCAATATAGAGGAAGAACATTGAGTAGTCAAGTATTGAGCACGCAAGCAGTTGAGATCGGCCGCTTTCGCCCGCCTGATGCGGGCCCACACAGTGCTGCGCCGGGAGCTCGAGGCCGAGGTGCTGAGCCCGCGCGGGCTCACGATCAACGACTTCGAGGCGCTCCATGCATCTCTCCAAGGCGGACGAGCTACCGGCTGCGCCGCGTCGACCTCGTCGAGCTGCTGATGCTGACGCCGTCCGGCGTGACGAGGCTGCTGGACGGGCTCCAGGAGGCGGGCCTCGTCGAGAACGTCCAGTGCGAGGACGACGCCCGCGTCACCTGGGCGCGGCTGACGCAGGACGGGATCGAGACCGTCCAGTGCGTCGGCGCGAGCCACGCGAAGCGCCTGCGGTCGCTCTTCCGCGAGGCGCTCGAGCGAGGACGAGGTCGCGCAGCTCTCGGAGCTGCTGGGCCGGCTGCCCGGCGTCGGCGCCGGGTCGCTGCACGACCTCGGCTAGATCACGTATTCGTCGGCGATCGCGAGCGCGTCGTCGAGGATCGCGAGACCCTCGTCGAGCTCCTCGCGCGTGATCGTCAGCGGCGGGCAGACCATGACCATGTTCCAGTGCGTCATCAGGTAGAGCCCTGACTCGAGCGCGGCCTTCTGGAGCCGCGCCACAGGCGCGGCCGCCTCGCCGCCCGCGTTGAAGGGGACGAGCATCTCCTTCGTCTCGCGGTTCTTCACGAGCTCGAGGCCCCAGAAGAGGCCGAGACCGCGCACGTCGCCGATCGACGGGTGCTTCGCCGCCAGCGCGGGCAGCGCCTCGGCGAGATAGCGTGCCGTGCTCGGCCGCGTTCTCGACGATCCCCTCCTCCTGGAACGCCTCGATCGAGGCGACGGCGGAGGCGCAGGCGAGCGGGTGGCCCGAGTAGGTGAGCCCGCCGGCGAGGAAGCGGTCGCGCAGCTGGTCGGCGATCGGCTCCGACACGATCATCGCGCCGAGCGGCACGTAGCCGGAGTTGATCCCCTTCGCGACCGTGAGGATGTCCGGGACGACGTCCCAGTTGTCGCACGCGAACCACTTGCCGGTGCGGCCGAACCCGGCCATCACCTCGTCGCAGGATCAGCAGGATCCCGTGCTTGTCGCAGGTCTCGCGGATCGACTGGAGGTAGCCGTCGGGCGGGACGATGATCCCGTTCGTGCCGACGACGGTCTCGAGGATCACGGCGGCGACGGTGTGCGCGCCCTCGTACTGGAGGATCTCCTCGAGGTGCGGCGCGCCCGTGCAGACCGGGCACGGATCCGGGTGCCCGGCCGGGCAGCGGTAGGTGTAGGGGTCGAGCATCCGCACGACGCCGGGTAGGCCCGGCTCGGCGTGCCAGCGGCGCGGGTCGCCGGTAAGCGTGATCGCCCCGCCGGTGGCGCCGTGGTAGGAGCGGTAGCGCGCGATCACCTTGTGCCGGCCGGTGACCCAGCGGGCGACCTTGATCGCGTTCTCGTTCGCCTCGGCGCCGCCGTTCGTGAAGAACGACATCTTCAGGTTGCCGGGCGTCACCTCCGCCAGCATCCGCCCGAGCGTCGAGCGCGGCTCCGTCGCCATCGGCGGGCCGATCGTGCAGAGCTTCTCCGCCTGCTCCTTGATCGCGGCGATCAGCTTCGGGTGGCCGTAGCCGATCGAGACGTTGACGAGCTGCGAGGCGAAGTCGAGGTAGCGCTTGCCCTCGTAGTCCCAGAAGTGGCGGCCCTCGGCGCCGGCGACCGGAATCGGGTTGATCGCGCTCTGCACCGACCAGGAGTGGAGGACGAACTCCTTCGCGTCCGCCACGATCTGCTCGCCGAGCTGCGGGTTGGTCTCGATCGTGGCCACAGCGGAAGCCTACTCGAGATGGCGGCGGATGCCGTGCCGGAAAGTCTCTGGTCGGGCCGCCTTTGCGCGGCCCGACCAGATCACTGTCCAGCGTTACACGAGCCCCTGGTTCCTCCACTTCCGGTAGATGCCCTGCGCCTTGCTCGAGAAGGCCGTGACGGCCTCGGCAGGGGTGGACTTCCCCTGCGCGACCTCGGCGAACATCTGCGGGATCAGGAAGGTGTTGTAGATCTCGTCCATCACCGGCGTCGTGTTGCCCGGATGGCCCGGGTTCGTCGTGTACTTCTCGGCGATCGTCGTGAGGATGGTGTACTTGCCTCTCGGCTTGTGCGTGTCCTGCGCGGACAGCTTGCGGATCTCCTTGAACCCGCCCTTGATCGCGCCCGTCCAGGCGGGGAAGTTGTAGTACCCGCTGCGGATGAAGTGCTCGCGGTAGCCGAGCTGCTGGTCGATCAGGTACTTCTTCGCCGCCGCCTTGTTCTTCGCGAACTTCCAGATCACGAAGACGCCCATGACGTGCTCGTTGCCCATGCGCATGTGCGGGCCGCGCGGGATCGATGCGAGCCAGGTGTCGTCGGAGAGGGGCGTGTTCCCGGAGAGCTCGGCCGAGCGGGCGATCGAGATTGCGTTCAGCGCCACCGACAGCCGGCCGGCGAGGAACGCCTGGTTGTTCGACGCGGCCGTCCATGCGAAGACCTCGTCTGACATCCCCCTGCGATAGATGTCGCGCATGACGGTCAGCGCCTCGATCGCGCCTCTCCTGTTCGAGCCCTGGCCGATGACGATCCGGTTCTCCTCGTTCTGGATGAACCCGCCGTAGCAGTAGAGGAGTGACGTCAGCATCATGTTCGAGTCGATCTCGTTCGACATGCCGAGCCCGACCGGGTGACCCATCGCCTTGAGCTTCGGGGCTCCCTGCCGGAGGCTCTCCCAGCTGTTGAGGCTGACCCCGGCTTCCTGCAGGTAGCTGCGGCGGTACTGCACCGGATCGGGCGCATAGTCGTCCGGGAAGCCGTAGAACTGCTTCGTCTTCGGGTTGTAGGTGCTCTTCCTCGCGACCCTCGACATCGGCCCGAGCTTCCTGCTGACCTCCTGGACGATGTCGGTGACGGGGACGACCTGCTTCTGGAACGTCGACGGCGGCGAGATGAACCAGAACAGGTCGTGACCGCTCTGGGCCGCGACCTGCGATGCCCCTGTGCTGTAGAGCAGGGCGTTGTTGATGTGGTCGACCTTGACCTCGACGTCGTTCGCCTCGCCCCAGCGCTTGACGTAGGTGTTGTCGAGCCACTGGTCGTAGGCGGGGACGAAGTGGGCCCACTGCATGATCCTCAGCTCTCCCGCGAGCTGCCTGTGCGCGTACTTGAGCGGGCCGTAGAACCCGAAGGCTCGGTCGGTGAGGCCGCCGAACATGCTGATCGCGAAGGCGGCGGCGGTTCCCCGCTTGAGCAGGTCACCACGGGTCAGTTCCGAGCTCGAACGAACGAGCTGGTCCTCTGAATCTGCCACGGGTACCTCCTTTCGATCGATCTCGATTCTCTAGCGGAATGCTCCCCCTGTAAAGCCCTTGATGAAACGGTCGAGGAACGCGGTGTAGAGCAGCGCGAGCGGGATGGCGGGAATCAGCGTCGCCGCCATCAGCGACTGCCAGAAGAAGACATCCCCCCGGATCAGGTCGTTCGGGATGCCCGCGGACACCGTCCGCTGCTCGGAGGTCGAGATGAACGTGAACGCGTAGATGAACTCGTTCACGCAAAGCGAGAAGGCGAAGATGACCGCGGTCAGGATCCCAGGGAGCGAGATCGGAAGGATGATCAGGAAGAGCGCCTTCAGTCGCGACGCCCCGTCGATCAGCGCCGCGTCCTCGAGCTCCTGCGGAATGGTCTTGAAGAAGCCCATCAGGAGCCACGTCGCAAAGGGCACCGTGAAGGACGGATAGATGAGGATCAGCGACCAGAGGGAGTCCTTGAGGTCGAGCTGCGTGATCAGCCGCGAAAGCGGGAGGAAGAGCAGCGTCGGCGGGATCAGGTAGATGAGGAAGATGGCGACGCCTGCGCTCTGACCCCACCCGCCCGCCAGCCGCGCGAGCGCGTAGCCCGCCGGCAGCGCCAGGAGCAGCGTGATGGCCACGACCGCTCCGCCGACGAGCAGCGTGTTCAGCAACCACGTCGGATAGTTCGTCTCCCGGAAGAGGAACGTGACGTGCTCGGTCGTCGCGTAGTTCCAGAAGTCCCAGTGGAAGCCGCCCTCGAGGTCGTTGTAGAGGTACGGGGAGTGCTCCACGTTCGCGAGGTCGAGGTTCGTCTTGAACATCGTCACGAGCGCGAAGTAGAAGGGGAAGGCGAGCACGATCGCGAACGGCACGACCACCGCGTAGGTCACGCTCTTCTGGCGCCACGTCATCAGCTCACCTGCGCCCTGCGAGCGAAGAACAGCATCGCCACGGTGACGACCACGAGCAGCGGGAACAGGAACAGCGAGATCGCCGCGCCCTCGCCGAGGGAGCCACCGTCGATGCCGATGAAGAAGGCCCAGGTAGGCAACACCTGCGTCGAGTTGAACGGCCCGCCACGGGTGAGGATGTAGACGACGGCGAAGTCGACGGCGGTGAACACGATCCCGAAGAGGACCGCCACGAGCGCGATCGGGAGCTGCAGCGGGATGTCGACGTACCAGAGCTTCTTCACACCGGTCGCGCCGTCGACCCTGGCGGCGTCCTCGACCTCGTTGGGAATGGAGGCACGGCCCGCGATGAAGATCACGACGGCGAACGGGAGGATCCGCCAGGCGTGCACGAGCGTGATCGCGATCAGCGCGAGATTGGGGCGGCCGAGCCACTGCAACGGCACCTGCGCGTCCTCCTCGATGTTGACAGCGGCGAGAAGCGAGACGAGGCCCTCGTCCAGGTGGAGCCTCGCCAACGTCCAGTTGACGACGCTGTACAGCGAGTCGAGCAGCCACAGCCAGGCGATGGTCGAGAGGACGACCGGAGCCGCCCACGGCAGGACGACCAGGAAGCGCACGATCCACCTGCCACGGAAGTCACGGACGAGAAAGTTCGAGAGGACGGCGGCGCCGACGAGGACGATCGCCTGCGACGCCAGCGTGAAGATGAAGGTGTTACGAAGCGCGCGGCGGAAGTTCTCGTCCTGCCAGGCGTTCGTGAAATTGTCGAAGCCGACCCAATCGCCGCTGAGCGAGCCGCCGATGGCGTTCGTGAAGCTGAGGTAGATCGCCCAGCCGAAGGGAACCCCGACGACGAGCGCCATGAAGATGACGGCCGGGGCGATGAGGAGAGGCGCGAGGACGCGACGGCTCTCCAGCGCATGCCGCATGCGGCCGGGAGCCGGTCTCGCCCGAACTGCTTTCGCCTCCATTCGAAGGGCGGATGCTAGTAGATTGGCCGCCGGAGTTTTCACATGGCGGAGATCACCCTCGAGCAGCTGACGAAGGTCTATCCCGACGGCACGAAGGCCGTCACCGAACTCGACCTCGAGGTCGAGGCGGGCGAGTTCGTCGTCTTCGTCGGCCCGTCCGGCTGCGGAAAGACGACGGCGCTGCGGATGGTCGCCGGCCTCGAGACGATCACGTCCGGGAACGTGAAGATCGACGGTGAGGTCGTGAACGACCTCCCCCCGAAGGACCGCGACATCGCCATGGTCTTCCAGAACTACGCGCTGTATCCGCACATGACCGCGTCGAGGAACATGGGCTTCGCGCTCAAGATGCAGGGCGTCCCCAAGGCCGAGATCGATCGTCGCGTTCGCGAGGCAGGCACGCATCCTCGGTCTCACGGACTCGCTGCAGAAGAAGCCGCGAACACTCTCGGGCGGCCAGCGCCAGCGGGTCGCCATGGGGCGCGCGATCGTCCGCAACCCGCAGGCGTTCCTCATGGACGAGCCGCTCTCGAACCTCGACGCGAAGCTTCGGGTCGAGATGCGGGCGGAGATCGCGCGAATCCAGAGGGACCTCGGAGTGACGACCGTCTACGTCACGCACGATCAGATCGAGGCGATGACGATGGGCGATCGCTGCGCGGTGATGCGGAACGGCTTGCTGCAGCAGGTGGACACGCCACAGGTGCTGTACGAGAGGCCGCGCAATCTGTTCGTCGCGGAGTTCATCGGCTCGCCGGCGATGAACCTCGTCGTCGCAGAGCTCGCCCGCGAGGACGGCGCGCTCTGGGCGCGCTTCGGCGAGCATCGCCTGCGCCTCGCCGAAACCACGGTCGACGCGCAATCCCGGCCTCGAGCGGTTCGAAGGACGCTCGCTCGCGCTGGGGATCCGGCCGGAGGACATGGAGGATGCGTCGCTCGTGAGCGACGGCGCGTCGGGCCGTCGGCTGTCTGTCGTCTGCGACATCCGCGAGGACATGGGCTCCGAGGTCTACGTGCACTTCAACATCGCGGCTCAGCCGGTCGCGACGAAGGAAGTGCTCGAGGCGACACGTCGTCGACGCCACCGAGGACGCGGAGGCGAAGGTCGCCGCCGAGCAGGCGCGCGGGAGCGGGGCTCAGTTCGTCGCGCGGCTCGACCGAACCACGAGCGCGAAGGAGCAAGAGAAGCTCGAGCTGGCAGTCGACGTCGAACGCTTGCACTTCTTCGACGCGGAGACCGGCCTCGCGGTGCGCGCAGCGTAGGATCTGACCTGCGAGCCGCACTGATCACGGAGCTCGGGCGCCCGCCCACAGTGGGCGAGGCGCCCGAGCCGGCCGGCGCGAGCCTCGAGGTGCTCGCGGCGCCGCTGAACCCGCTCGACCGTGCGGTCGCTGCGGGGAAGTTCTACGGCGGCCATCCGGCATTGCCCTACGTTCCCGGCTGCGAGTGTGTCGGGCGCGTCGGCCGGAGGGCGGATCGTCTGGACCTTCGGCGGTGGGCTCGGGCTTGCCCGGAACGGCGCGATGGCCGAGCGGGCGGAGCCCGGAGCGGTCGTCGCCGAGGTGCCGGACGGCGCCGACCCGGCTGCTCGCGGCGGCACTCGGAATCGCCGGGCTCGCCGGCTGGATGCCGTTCGCGTGGCGTGCGCCGGTCCGGGAGGACGACCGCGTGCTCGTGCTCGGCGCGACCGGCACCGTCGGAGAGGTCGCGGTTCAGGCTGGCGCGGCTCCTCGGCGCCGCCACGCGTCGTCGCGGCCGGCCGCGACCCGAAGCGGCTCGAGCGCGCGCTCGAGCTCGGCGCCGACGAGGCGGTACCGCTCGACGGCGACTTCGGCGAGCCCACCTACGTCTTCGACCCGCTGTGCGGCGAGCCGCTCGAGCGGGCCGTCGCCGCCGCCGCGCCGGGAGCGCGGATCGTCCAGCTCGGCCAGGCGGCGGGGCCGACAGCGACGCTTCCGTCGGCCGCGATCCGGGGCAAGCAGCTCGAGCTGTACGGCTTCTCGGACTTCGCCGTGCCCGCCGGACGTGCTCGCGGAGCACTACACGCGGCTGGTCGGGCACGCGGTCGCCGGCGAGATCCAGGTCGACCTCGAGCGGGTCGGGCTCGACGAGATCGGCGAGGCCTGGGACCGTCCCGGCAAGCTCGTCGTCATGCTCCCAGTAAGAAGCGCAGTGCAGGCGCGCTACGCTTTCCGTCGACACCTTGAGGAGGACGGCATGACCGAGCTTGCGACCCCGCCCACCGAGCAGCGCGAAGGACTCACCCGCATCAGCCACTGGATCGGCGGCAAGACCGGTCGAAGGGACGTCCGGCCGGACGAGCCCGGTCTACAACCCCGCGCTCGGGGAGCAGGCGGCCGAGGTCGACCTCGCGACGGTCGAGGAGGTCGGCGCTGCGGTCGCCGCCGCGAAGGCGGCGTTCCCCGCCTGGCGCGCCACCTCGCTCGCGAAGCGCGCGGAGCTGATGTTCGCGATCCGCGAGCTCCTGCACGAGCGCCGCGAGGAGGTCGCCCGGATCCTCACCGCCGAGCACGGCAAGGTCCTCTCCGACGCGATGGGCGAGGTCACGCGCGGGCTCGAGGTGATCGAGTTCGCCTGCGGGATCCCGCACCTGCTCAAGGGCGGCATGACCGAGCAGGCCTCGACCGGCGTCGACGTCTACTCGATCCGGCAGCCGCTCGGCGTCGTCGCCGGGATCACGCCGTTCAACTTCCCGGCGATGGTGCCCATGTGGATGTGGGGCCCGGCGCTCGCGTGCGGCAACACGTTCGTGCTGAAGCCGTCCGAGAAGGATCCGTCCGCGTCGATCTGGACGGCCGAGCTGCTCAAGGAGGCCGGCCTGCCCGACGGCGTCTTCAACGTCGTGCACGGCGACAAGGTCGCGGTCGACGCGATCCTCGAGCACCCGGACGTCTCCGCGGTCAGCTTCGTCGGCTCGACGCCGATCGCGCGCTACATCTACGAGACCGGGACGAAGCACGGCAAGCGCGTGCAGGCGCTCGGCGGGGCGAAGAACCACATGATCGTCCTCCCCGACGCCGACATCGACATGGCCGCCGACGCGGCCGTGAGCGCCGCCTACGGGTCGGCCGGCGAGCGCTGCATGGCGATCTCGCAGGTCGTCGCGGTCGGCGACGCCGGCGACAAGCTCGTCGAGGCGATCAAGCTGCGCCTGCCGAAGATCAAGGTCGGCAACGGGCTCGACGAGGGCGTCGAGATGGGCCCGCTCGTCACGCGGGAGCACCGCGACAAGGTCGCCTCGTACATCGAGGGCGGCGCCGAGCAGGGCGCGACCGTCGTCGTCGACGGGCGCGAGACCGCGCCGGAGGGCGACGGCTTCTTCCTCGGCGTGACGCTGCTCGACGACGTGACACCGAGCATGGACGCCTACAAGGACGAGATCTTCGGGCCCGTGCTCGGGATCACCCGCGTCGGCACCTACGACGAGGCGGTCAAGCTCGTGAACGAGAACCCGTACGGGAACGGGACGGCGATCTTCACGCGCGACGGCGGCGCCGCCCGGCAGTTCCAGTTCGAGGTCGAGGCGGGCATGGTCGGGATCAACGTGCCGATTCCGGTGCCGGTCGCCTACTACTCGTTCGGCGGCTGGAAGGCGTCGCTCTTCGGCGACACGCACATCTACGGGCCGGAGGGGATCAACTTCTACACCCGCGGCAAGGTCGTCACCTCGCGCTGGCCCGACCCGGCCACGTCGAAGGTCGACCTCGGCTTCCCGCAGACGCGCTAGGAACTCGGCCAGGCCCGCCGGTGTAGTGCAGGTGATGCGCATCCTCGTCGCCGTCCTCGTGCTCGCCCTCGCCGGCGTGGCCGACGCGCGCGTCTCGTCCGTGCCGGTCCGCACGTGCGAGGAGCGGATCGAGGCCGGCGACGCACCGCTCCTCTTCCCGGCAGCGCGCAGCGGCCGGATCGCCGCCGGGCCGCTCGCGCTCTCGGGTCACTTCCCGATCACGGTGGCGGCGCTCGGACCACGCCACGAGAACGGGCGCTTCTCGACCAAGGTCGGAGCTCTCGTCCGCGCTGGGAGGCCGGTCGTCCTCTCGGTGCCGCAGCGCTTTCGCGGTACGCTCTTCCTCCACTACGCCCGCCGTGGCGACGGCGAGCCGGTGGTCAGGATCGAGCCGTGCGCCCCGTCGACGCGGGCGTTCTCCTACGACGGGGTCGTCGGGTCCGGTGACCGGCTTCAGCGGCGGTTTCGAGGTGACGCGCCCGGGCTGCTATCCGCTCGACGTCCGGGTCGTGGGCGGGCGCTCGTTCCGCGTCCGGCTCGCCGCTCGGCCGCAGCTGCCGCTAGGCGAGCTGGAACCGCACCTGATGCTTGGCGACGTCCGCCAGCGTCAGGCGCACGCGGACGCGCTCGCCAAGGGGCACGTCACCCTCGCAGCGTGCGGTGACGGCCGGGTCGAGCAGCTGAACGACGCCGCCGCCCTCGTGCTCGTCCACCTCGACGACGACCGCGTCGAAGACCTCGCCGACGCTGCGCTGCGAGCACGGCCGCTTCCACGGTCGAGACCACTCCGGCCTCGTACTGCTGCGCCCGCCGATTCGACCGCTCCATCGTCTCGGGGAGCGCGGGGAGCGCTGCGAGCAGCCCAGTCGGGCACGTCGGCTCCCGCGGAGAGTGCGAGACAGACCTCGCCGACGTAGCGGTCGACGAGCCGCCGCAGCGGCGCGGTCGTATGGGAGTAAGGCGCTCCGACGCCCGGCGTGCCTCGCCTCCGCTGGAGCCTCGTCCGTCGATCACGGCATAGCCGGAGCCGCGGAGCAGGACGGTCGACTCCGCGAGGAAGGCCGCGTGCGCGGGGAGCTCTGGGTCGAGCGTACGGATCACGTCCGCGTAGGAGATGCTCGTCGGGCCAGTCGACGCCGAGCGCACGCGCGGTCCGCCGCAACCGCGCCGACCGCCTCCGGATCGGCGCGCGGGCAGCGTTCGGAGGATGCCGATCCGGTCTCGAGCATCAGCTCGGCCGCCGCCTGGCCCGGCCATCAGCGAGATCTGCGCGTTCCAGCGCTCGACGGGCAACGGCGCCCGGTACGAGAGCTTCCAGCCGTCTGGGCCCTTGCTCGACCTCCTGCTCGGGGATGCGGAGGTCGATCCCGTCCTGGCGCTCCTCCCGCTCCTGGCGGAGCAGGCCGACCTCCCGGAGGAGCTGCAGCGACTCGGACGCGGTGCCTTCGTCGAGCGACCGCTGGACGCCGGCGTAGTCGAGCTTCTCGCGGCTGCGGACGAGCGCACGCTGGACGTTCGACCTCCACGCCCTCGCCGCCGGAGTCGACCTCCATCGCCCAGACGATCGCCGGCCGGACGTCGCCGGGGAGCAGGCTGCCGGCGCCCTCGGAGAGCTGTGGCGGGTAGAGGCGTGCGTTTCCGTCCGGTGCGTAGAGCGTCTCGCCGCGGGCGTGCGCCTCCACGTCCATCGGGCCACCGGGCGTCGACGAACGCCGCAACATCGGCGATCGCGTAACGGACGCGGTACCTGTTGCCGTTGCGCTCGAGGTGGAGTGCCTGGTCGAGGTCCATCGACTCCGGCGGGTCGATCGTCACGAACGGGAACTCGGTCTGGTCCGCGTCGGGCAGCCGGGGAGAGGCGACCGACGACTCCGCATCCGCCAGGACCTCGTCCGGGAAGCCGAGGCTGACGTCAAGGCTCTCCCGCAGCTCGGCGAGCGCCGCCGCGATCTCGCCGCCGTCGGGCGGCAGCAGCCGAATCTGACGTCGCGGCACTCGGGCGAATCTAGACGGCTCGGAGTTGAATCGCGGCGGCCGGCGGCGGAGGATCAGCACATGGCGGAGCTGCTCGAGCGAGGCGAGCTGCTCGAGCGGCTGGAGGCCGCCCGGGCCGAGGGTGGCCGCCTGCTCTTCGTCGGGGGCGAGGCGGGTGTGGGCAAGACGGCCCTCGTGCGGGCGTTTGCAGCGGACAGGCCGGTACTGCTCGGTTCGTGCGAGAACCTGACGACGGCGACCCCGCTCGGGCCGTTCCTCGACCTCGGGATCGAGCTCGCAGGCGAGCCGCGGCGCGTGGCGGCGACGCTCATGGACGAGCTCGCGCGGACGCCGCTGCTCGTGCTCGAGGACGTGCACTGGGCCGACCAGGCCACGCTCGACGTCCTGCGCGTGCTTGGCCGGCGCATCGACTCGACTGAAGCGCTCGTGCTCGCCACCTATCGCGACGACGAGATCGAGGGCGACCACCCGTTGCGGATCGTCCTCGGTGAGCTCACCTCGGCGCCGGCCGTGTCGCGAGTCGCAGTGCCCCGCCTCTCGCTCGAGGCCGTGCAGGAGCTCGCTGAGCCCTCACGGCGCCGACGGCGAGGCGATCCACCGGCTCACGCAGGGGAACGCGTTCTTCGTCACCGAGATCCTCGCTGCCGGGGGCGGCGCCCTGCCCGAGACGGTGCGCGACGCCGTGCTCGCGCGGGCCGCGCGGCTCGAGCCGGGTGCCCGCCGGCTGCTGGAGGTCGTCTCGGTGGTGCCGGCACGCGCCGAGCTGTCTCTACTCGAAGCGGTGGCGCCCGAGGACGCCGAGCACGTCGACGCATGCCTCGCCTCAGGAGTGCTGCGCGCCGATGGCGACGGGGTTGCGTTCAGGCACGAGCTCGCCCGGCTGGCCGTCGAGAGCGCGGTGCCGCCGAACCGTCGCCGCCTGGTGCACGGGGCGATCGTTCGCGCGCTGGACGCGGGCGGCAATCTCTCGCGGCTGGCGCACCATGCGGAGGAGGCCGGTGACTCCGCGGCCGTGCTCGAGTACGCACCGGAGGCGGCGCGGCGGGCAGCCGCCGCCTCGGCTCACCGCGAGGCGGCGGCGCAGTACGCGCGGGCGCTCCGGCATGCGAGCGCGCTGGCTCAGGCCGACCGGGCGGCTCTGCTGGCCGCGTACGCTCAGGAGGCGCATGTGATCGGTGCTCATCAGGAAGCGACCGAGGCGTTCCTCGGGGCGATCGAGCACTACCGAGAGCTCGGCGACACCTTGCGGGAGGGCGATCTGCTGGCGCGGCTTCCGGCCACGTACATCGCCCGCGGACGCAACGCCGACGCGGAGGCCGCAAGCCTGCACGCGATCGAGCTGCTGGAACGGCTGCCCGCAGGCCCGGAGCTCACAAGCGCTTACTGCATGCAGGCTTCGCTTCGAATGCTCAGCCGCGACAACGCGGAGGGAGTCGTCTGGGGTGAACGCGCGCTGGGCGGCAGCCGAGCGCCTCGGCGACGACGGAGGGCGGTCGCTTCGCGCTGAACATGATCGGCACGTCGCACCTGATGGCGGGTGAGATCGATCGCGGCGTCGAATTCCTGCTGCGCAGCCTCGAGCTGGCGCGCGCGCAGGACAACGAAGGGCGGATCAACTCGGCGCTCGGGATGCTCGGCTCGGGGCTGGGCGAGATGTACGAGCTCGAACGCTCGCAGACCTATCTGCGAGGCGCAGATCGCGTTCGGCGAGCCGCGTGAGCTGCATCGTGAGCTATGCGCAGGCCTGGCTCGCTTGCGTCCATCTCTACCGAGGGCGTTGGGACGACGTCGCGCCGTTGGCGCGCCTCGCGGTTGCTTCCGGGAACCGGATCAGCGAGATCACGGGGCACATCGCCCTCGGGCGTCTGCGGGCGCGTCGGGGCGATCCCGGTGCGCTCGACGTGCTCGACGAGGCGCTCGAGCTAGCGCGACCGGGCGGGCACCTGCAGCGGCTCGGCCACGTGCACGCCGCGCGCGCCGAGGCAGCCTGGCTGGCCGGCGACGGTGAGCGGGCGGCCGCGGAGGCTCGGGCGGCCTACCCGCTCGCGCTCGAGAAGCGGCATCTCTGGTTCGCAGGCGAGCTCGCGTACTGGCAGTGGAGGGCCGGAGAGCTCGAGGAGGCGCCGGATTGGATCGCCGAGCCGTACCGGCTCCAGCTGGGCCGGCTCCGCGCGAGAGGCCGCAGAGGCGTGGCGGGCGCGTGGGTGTCCGTACGAGGCGGCTCGTGCGCTCGCCGAGTCGGACGAGCGACGCGGACCTGCACGAGGCGCTGGCCGACCTCGACCGCCTCGGCGCCGGCCCGGCGGCGGCCGACGCTCCGGCGCCGGCTCGGTCTTCGCGGCCCCCGAGCCGACGACGCGCGAAGACCCGGCCGGCCTGACCGCGCGCGAGCAGGAGGTGCTCGAGCTCGTCGCGGCTGGCTTGCAGAACCGCGAGATCGCGGAACGTCTCGTGCTCTCCTCGCGGACGGTCGACCATCACGTCTCTTCGGTGCTGCGCAAGCTGGGGGCGCGGACGCGCTCCGAGGCCGCCGCGCGCTACCGCGAAAGATCGGTAGCCGGCGCTCCCAACATGGGCGATTCCGCCGATGTCGGAGGCCGCCTCCCGGCCGTAGGTTCGATGCGATCCCAACCGAAAGGAGATCGCATTGGACACCTACGTGATCCTCAGCCGCAGCGGCTGGCGCAGCGGCGAGGAGCTCAGGAAGCGGCGGCCCGCTCGACTGCCGAGGGCGAGCGGATGTCGGACGACATCCGCTGGATCCGCAGCTACGTGCTCGAGGAGGGCAACGGCGTCGGCACCGTCTGCATCTACCAGGCCTCGAGCCCGGAGGCGATCCGCGCCCACGCCGCCGCAGCCGACCTGCCCGTCGACGAGATCGTGCGCGTCGCCGACACCGTGATCGTGCGACCGGACCCGGAGCCGGCGCTCGCGTCATGAAGCGCGCCGTCGCTCCCGTTGCGTTCGTCCTGCCGGTGCTCGGCGCGGTCGGGATCGCCATCGCCGCCAGCGCCTTCGACGGCGCCAAGTCCTCGACGGCACGCTTCCACGACCTCGAGCAGGCGAAGGCGGCCGGATACACGGTCACCGTCGCCGACCTCGCCGGAATCGAGTGCATCGCCGATCCGGCGGGCTGGGCGGGACGATGGGCGTCCACATGCTCAACCCGGCGCTCCTGGACGGAACGATCGACGCCGCGGAGCCGGAGATCCTGGTCTACGAGCCGCGGAACGACGGCACGCTGAAGCTGGTGGCGCTCGAGTATCTCGTGCTCGACCAGCACTGGGAGGGCGCGTCCAAGCCCGAGCTCTTCGGGCAGGAGTTCGACACGATCCTGCCGGGCAACCGCTACGGGCTGCCGCTCGCGTACGCGCTGCACGCCTGGATCTGGAAGCCCAACCCGAGCGGGATCCTGAAGCCGTACAACCCACGTGTGAACTGCGGTTAGCTCGAGCGCCAGGCCAGACGGGCGGCCGGCTGCGGGATCGTGACGCTCCGCAGCCCGCCGCCCGTCTCGTCGTACCGCTCGAGGCTGTCGACGTCGACAACGACGAGCGCGTACCGGCCTGCGAGCGCGAGGAACCGCTCGTCCGGTGACCAGGCGAAATCCCGCGTGCTCGCGCAGGTGCTCCGGCAGGCTGACCTGCGAGCCGTCGGTCCGGAGGATCACGTCCGGAGTCTGCGTCACGTAGGTGCCGCGGGGGCTCGCGGCCAGCCGGCCTCCCGTGACGCGGAAGTAGGGTTCGGTCGCCGTCAGCCGGCCGTCGTCGAAGAACGCGACCGCGCTCAGCGGCCCAAGACGCTCGAAGCGGCCGCCGAGCCTGATCGACAATGCGACGGCGGCGCGTCGGGGTGAGAGCCAGGCAACCCCGTCGACGAGTGCACGTACATCTGCGATGCGGTCGGGCACCGTCGGATGTCGTCTCGCCGCCCGCTCGAGTTCGGCGCGGGCAATCAGGGTCACGGTGCAGGCTCGAGGGCCGGGGCAGGCGCGAAAGCGAACGACGGCTGCGCTCGTGTGCCGCGCTCAGCGTGCCATCCGGCTGCCAGGCCGGCGCGCAGCCGGGCGCGATCCGCGCCAGACCGCCGTCGATCGTGTGGAAGACCTCCGTCTCGTCGCCCAGGCAGCGTGCGACGAACCGGCCGTCCGGGGAGACCGTTCCCAGCGGCGCGCAGCCGAGGTCGGAGGGGCGTCGAGCGAGCTCCGGCAGCGAGAGAGTCGTCTGCCCGCACACGCCGTCGTGGAGGACGACCTCCCCACGCGCGCCCAGGCTCGCGAGCTGCTCGGTGAGCTCGTTGCGACCCTGCAGCTCTGTCGGCGCCGCAGGCGGCGGCTCGCTCGCGTCGCTGCGGACCGCGTCCACGACGGCGGCGCCGCCGACAGCGGCGAGCGCCGCAATGGCGAGCCACTCGAGCTTCGCTACGTGGCGACCTCCACCTGCGCTTGGCTGTGGAGCTGCTCGCCGAACTTCGCCCGCCTGACGAACTGCCCGATGCCGGGCTTCGCGACGACTTCGCCGCCCTCCACGATCACGTTCCCGCGGAGCAGCACGGTGTCGATGTCGCCGACGACCTCCGTCCCCTCGTAGAGGTTGTAGTCCGTCCTCGACTCCTGGCTCGCGGCCGTGATCACGTGCCGCTTCTCGGGGTCGAAGATGACGATGTCCGCGTCGGAGCCGACCGCGATCGTGCCCTTGCGGGGATAGAGGCCGAACAGCTTCGCCGGGTTCGTGCACAGCAGCTCGACCATCCGGTTCAGGCCGATCCGGCCCTCGCGCACGCCGAAGTGGTGGATCATGTGCAGCCGGTTCTCGAGCCCCGGCCCGCCGTTCGGGATCTTCGAGAAGTCGTCCCGCCCGAGCGCCTTCTGCTCGCCCCAGGTGAAGGCGCAGTGGTCGGTGGAGATGACGCTGAGCGTGTCGCGGCGGACCGCGTCCCAGAGCACGTCCTGGTTCGCCTTGTCTCGCGGCGGCGGCGTGTAGACGTACTTCGCGCCCTCGAAGTTCGGCTGCTCGAGGTGCGTGAAGTCGATGAAGAAGTACTGCGTGCAGGTCTCGCCCCACACGTCCCAGCCCTTGTCGCGCGCCAGCATGATCGGCTCCACCGACTCCTGGCAGGAGACGTGGACGACGTAGAGCGCGCAGCCGGCGACGCGCGCCAGCTGGATCGCCCGGTTCGTCGCCTCTCCCTCCGTCTCCGGAGGCCGGGTCAGGGCGTGGTACTTGGGCTCGGTCTTCCCTTCGGCGAGCGCCTTCTTGACGAGCACGTCGATGGCGTCGCCGTTCTCGGCGTGCACCATCACGAGCGCGTCCGTCTCGGCGGCGACCTCCATCGTCTTGAAGAGCGTCTCGTCGTCGACCATCAGCGCGCCCTTGTAGGCCATGAAGAGCTTGTACGAGGTGACGCCCTGGTCGGGCAGCGTCGCCAGCTCCTCGAGCGAGCCGCCCTCCTTCAGGTCGGTGACCGCGATGTGGTAGCCCATGTCGATCATCTGCTTGCCTTCGGCCTTCGACTTCCAGTCGGCGAGCGAGTCCGTGAAGCTGGTGCCCGGTGCCTGGATGCAGAAGTCGACGTGCGTCGTGGTGCCGCCGCGCGCCGCCGCCCGCTGGCCCGACTCGACGTCGTCGATCGTCGTCGTGCCGCCGAACGGCATGTCGAGGTGCGTGTGCGGATCGACCGCGCCCGGGAGGACGTACCTCCCGGACGCGTCGATCACGCGGTCTGCTTCGAGGTCCAGCGACTCCCCGATCAGGGAGATCCGCTCGTTCTCGACGAGGATGTCGGCGACGTAGTCGTCCGCCGCGGTGATGACGCGGCCACCTTTGATCAGAACGGACATTGCGGATCTCCCTTCTCTGCCTGTCTCTTAGTTGCCGCCGGGGGTGACCTCGACGGTCTCCTTCTTCCAGTCTGCACCGTTCACGTCCACGCCATCGTCCTTCAACTCCTGGACGGCGGCTTCTGCGAGGTCCGTGCGGTAGGCGTCACTCGACGCTTCGGCCTTGATCACTGCGAACTGCTTCGCGATGTCGGCTGTGCGCTGGAACGCCGCCTCGTCCATCACGCCGATACCGGTCTCGTTCGGCCACGTGAGCGCGTTGATCTCGTTCAGCTGCCAGCGCTGGTGACCTTCACCGAGCGTTGGGCCGCTGTCCAGAACGTGCTGGAGGCATTCGTCCGGATTGTCGCGGCAGAACGCCCAGCCCCGGAAGCTCGCCTTCAGGAAGCGCCTGGCGATGTCCTGATTCGCCTCGTCGGCGATCCACTCGCCCTGCGTGAAGATGCCGTCCTCGAGCATCGCGGTGCCCTCGTCCTCGAGTGCGATCACGTTCAGGTCGTCGAGGGTGTACAGCTCGCCCGTGTCCGGGTTCTCCGTCTCGAGCACCTGCGCCAGCTCGTTGTAGGTCATCGCCGCCGCGGCGTCGACATCCCGGTTGAGGAACAGGTTCATGTCGAAGGGCTGGTTGACGATCGTGACGTCGTCCTTCGACTTCGGATCGATCCCGTTCTTGACGAGCGCCGCGTAGAGCTCGTTCTCGTTGCCGCAGCACCAGACGCCGACCTTCTTGCCCCTCATGCCGGCGACGTCGGTGATCCCGCTGTCCTTCCAGGTCAACTCGGTCATGCCGCTCTTGGCGAAGACCTGGGCGATGTTGACGAGGTCGCCGCCCTGGTCGCGGGCTGCGAGCAACGCCGGCAGCCAGTCGATCCCGAACTCGGCCTGGCCGCTCGCCACCACCTGCTCCGGGGTGATGTCCGGGCCGCCGGGCTTGAGCGTGACGTCGAGCCCTTCGTCCTCGTAGTACCCCTCCTCGAGCGCGGCGTAGTAGCCGGCGAACTGCGCCTGCGTGACCCACTTCAGCTGGAGCGAAACCTGGTCGAGCTCCTGGGCCTCGGCCGAGGTCGTCGCCGCTCCGGTATCGGTGGCTTCGTCATCGTCGCCGCCGCACCCCGCGACCACGAGTGTTACCGCGGCGAGCAGGCCGGCGAGTAGGAACCAGATCCGAGCCTTCTTCATTCCGTGTCCTTTCCTTCGTTCATTTGCCCTCTTGACAGGTCGATCCCCGGTCACTCCGCCCTGGACGACGGGTGCCAGCTCATCGTCAGCCGCTCGACGAGCGCGACGGCCGAGTAGAACAGGATTCCGAGCACACTGGCAACTGTGATCGCGGCCCACGCGAGCTCGAACTGGAAGAGCGCGGCCGAGTTCCTGATCTGGAACCCGAGCGCCTCCTGCGAGCTGAGGAAGTACTCGCCCACGATTGCGCCGATCATCGCGAGGACGGTCGCCACCTTCAAGGCGGCGAAGAGATATGGCAGCGAGTTCGGCAGCCGCACCCGCCGGAAGACCTCCACCTCTCCGGCCGCGTAGGAGCGCATCAGCTCGATCGACGACGGTCGTACCGAAGTCAGCCCGCGCAGCGTGTTCACCATCACCGGGAAGAACACCAGGATCGCGGCGATCGCCATCTTCGACGTCTTGTTGAGCGGCCCGAACCACTGGTTCGTGATCGGCGCGAACGCGATGATGGGGACTGCGTTGGCGGCGATCGCGAAGGGCATCAGCGCGCGGCCGAGGCTGCGGAAGCGTGCGAGGACGATCGCCGAGAGCACGGCGAGCGTGCTGCCGATCACGAAGCCGCCCAGCGCCTCCGTGAAGGTGTAGATCCCGGCAGACCACAGCAGGTCGCGCTCCTCCCACAGCGTGTCCAGGATCGCCGAGGGAGCCGGCAGCAGGAAGCGCTGGACGTCGAGCGCCCTGACAAGCCCCTCCCAGAGCAAGATTCCCACCACGAGCACGAGCGCAGCGGGGATCCAATTGACGACGCCACGCCCCATGCGCGCCCCCAGCGTCCCGCGCGGAAGCGGAGCAACAACGCTCACAATCCCTCCTCCGCGACGTAGAGCGTCTCCTCGTCCTCTTCAGGTGCGTCGAGTGCGTGGCCCATCCGCAAGAGCCGCCGCACCTGCGTGATCAGCTCGGCGAAGCGGGGGTGCTCGCGCGTCTCCGGTCCGCGCGGCTGCGGCAGGTCGACGTCGACGATTCCGGCGATCCGGCCCGGCCGGGCTGACATGACGACGACGCGGGTGGAGAGGAAGACCGATTCCGCGATCGAGTGGGTGACGAACACCACCGTCGAGAGCGTGTCCTGCCAGATCCGCAGCAGCTCGTTGTTCATCCGCTCGCGCGTCATCTCGTCAAGCGCGCCGAACGGCTCGTCCATCAGGAGCAGCGCCGGCGAGAACGAGAGGGCGCGCGCGATCGAGACGCGCTGCTGCATCCCGCCCGAGAGCTGCCACGGATGGTGCTTCTCGAACCCCGTCAGCTCGACGAGGTCGAGCATCTCGCGGATGCGCTCCTCGCGCCGGCGCTTGTCCCAGCCGGCCATCTCGAGCGGCAGCGCGATGTTCTTCGAAACGTTCCGCCAGTCGTAGAGGACGGCATCCTGGAAGACGATCCCGTAGTCGCGGTCGACGCGCGCCTGGTGCGCCGACTTGCCGTTCACGAGCACGTCCCCCTGGCTGGGCCGGATCAGGTCGCCGATGATCCGGAGCAGCGTCGACTTCCCGCAGCCGGAGGGACCGATCAGCGAGACGAACTCCCCCGGCTGGACGTCGAGGTCGATCTCCTCCAGCGCGAGCACGTTGCCGCGCTCGAATCGCTTCGAGAGTCCCTTGACCGACACGGCCGCGGCGTCGGTCACGCGACGTTCTCCGGGGCTCGGTGCACGAGCAGCTTCTCCGCGATGGCGACGACCACGAAGAAGAGGATGCCGAGTGCGGCCGCGATGATGTTCGTCGCCCAGAGGCTCGGCGGCGAGCTGACGTAGTACTGGTTGAAGTTGAGGATCGCGCCGGCGAGACCATCCTGGATCGACGACGGCAGCTCGCCGATGATCGCGCCCACGACCGCCGCCGGCGCCGCGATCTTGAGCGCGGTGAAGAGGTACGGGAACGACGCGGGAATGCGGAGCTTCCAGAGGATCCGCCAGCGGTTGGCGGCATACGACCGCATCAACTCGACCGCGCGCGGGTCGGCTGACTGGAGCCCGCGCAGCGTGTTGATCGTGACGGGAAAGAACGTCAGGTAGGCGGAGATCACGGCCACTGCGCCCCAGCCGGCGAGCGACTCGGGCAGCTTCGGGCTCACCCAGATGACAACCATCGGCGCGATCGCCAGGATCGGGATCGTCTGCGACCCGACGATGTAGGGCAGGAAGCCGCGCTGGAGGAGCCGCGACTCCGAGAGCACGACTGCGATCGCGAACCCGACCATCGCCCCGAGGAGGAAGCCGGCGGCGGCCTCCTTCGCGGTGAAGAGCGCGGCATCGAGCAGCACGTCGATCAGCAGCGGCCCGTTCCGCCGCGAAGGCTCGAAGAGCTGGCCGACCATGTCGTAGACGTGCGGCATCGTCCGTTCGTTCACCGGGAACGGCCACGTGATCTCGGCGCGCTCGCCGATCCACTTGTAGGCCTCCCACAGGCCGCACAGGACGATCAGCACGAGGAACGACAGGCTCGCGCTCTTCAGAGCGGGCGCGACGGTCTCGCGGCGCGTCTCGTAGGGCCTTGACCGTGACGCGACAGTCGCCATCGGTATTCCTTACCACACTCCGAGTGCGCGAGTTAGAGTCGCCGCGATGCCGCTCGACCCCAGCCGCACCGTCGCAGAGCTGCGCGAGCTCAGGGAGCTCACGGGCGACGAGGACGGCGCCCAGCGGGTCGCCTGGACGCCGACCTGGGAGAAGGCGAAGGACTGGCTCGGATCGAAGCTCGAGGGTCTGCCGCTGGAGTACGAGGTCGACGCCGCCGGCAACCAGTGGTGGACGCTGCGCGGCGACTCCGACCGCGCCGTGCTGCTGGGCGGGCACATCGACTCGGTGCCGAACGGCGGCTGGCTCGACGGCTGCCTGAACGTGGTCGCCGCGGTCGAGGTGCTGCGCCGGATCGCCGGAGGAGGGCACGCCGCCGGTCACCGTCCGGCTCGTCAACTGGGCCGACGAGGAAGGAGCGCGCTTCGGCCGGTCGCTCTTCGGCTCGTCCGCCGCCGCGGGCTCGATGTCCGACCAGGACGAGCTGCGCGAGCTGACGGACCGCGACGGCATCGCGCTTCCGGATGCGCTGCGGGAGCACGGCGTCGAGCTCGACAGCGCCCTCGACGCGCGCTCGCAGCTGGAGAATGCGGCCGCCTACCTGGAGCTGCACATCGAGCAGGGGCCGGTGCTCGAGTCCATGGATCTGCCGCTCGGCGCCGTGCTCGGCACGTTCGGCGTCGAGCGCCATCGGATCACCTGGCGCGGCCAGGCGGCGCACGCCGGCTCGACCCCGATGGACCAGCGTCGCGACGCGCTGGCGGGCGCCGCGAAGCTCGCGCTCGAGCTCCGTGAGATCGCCAAGCGCACCGGTGACGGGGCCGTGCTCACGAGCGGCGGCGTCGTCTGCAAGCCCGGAATCGTCACCTCGGTCGTCGAGACCGCCGAGCAACTGCTCGACATGCGCCACCTCGACGCCGACAAGCTCGCCTCGATGTGGGAGCAGGTGCGCGAGGCGTGCGAGCGCTTCGCGGACGGAGGAGAACATCGAGGTCGAATTCGAGCGGATCTGGCAGATCGAGCCGATCCTCTTCGACGAGACCCTGATCGGCTTCGCAGACGAGGCGATCCAGGAGGTCGCGGGCACGTCGCACAAGCTGCCGAGCGGACCGCTGCACGACGCTGCGGAGGTCTCGCGCGCCGGCGTGCCGACGGTGATGCTCTTCGTCCAGAGCCTGCGCGGCCTCTCGCACACGAAGCTCGAGGACACGAAGCCCGAGCACCTCGAGCTCGCCGTGCAGGCACTCGACCGGCTGGCGACGAAGACGCTCGCCTGGGCGGCCAAGTAACAGTCTGTTACTTGGCGCTCACCGCACGGTGCCTGGGACGAGCGGCCCTTAGTAACAGTCTGTTGCGAGGCTAGAGGAAGCGGACTGCGGCGACGCCCGCGGCGACCAGCACCAGCCCGAGCAGCCGGCCCGGCGTGACCGGGTTCTCGTCGAAGCCGACCCAGCCGAAGTGGTCGACCGCGAGCGAGGCGACGGCCTGGCCGGCGAGGATGAACGCGAACAGCGCGGCCGCGCCGAGCTTCGGCGCGGTGACGACGCTCCCGAGGACGTAGAAGGCGCCGAAGCAGCCTCCGACCCACACCCACCACGGCGCGGCTCCGAGCCTTTCCGCCCCGGGCCAGCCGCGCGCGAAGAGCAGCATCGCCACGAGCAGCACCGCCGCGCCGACGGCGAAGGAGACGAAGGTGGCCCGCACCGGGCTCCCGACCCAACTCGCCAGCTGCGCGTTGATTCCGAACTGGATCGGCAGCATCACGCCTGCCGCGACCGCGAAGAGGTAGTAGGGCCACGTTGCCACGCGGCCGGATTCGCGCGAGAATGCCTCTTTCCCTGCCACGACCTCGGGGGTCCCATGCTCAGCTTCGGCGTCACCGTCCTGCCCGACCCGCCCTACCAGCGCCTGATCGAGCTGATGAAGCTCGCCGAGGCGCAGGGCTTCGAGTACGCCTGGACCTACGACTCGCACGTGCTCTGGCAGGAATCGATGCCGGTCATGGCCCTCGCCGCCGATCAGACGTCGAAGATCAAGCTCGGCCACATGGTCACCAACCCGGCCACGCGCGACCCGACGGTGCTCGCGAGCGCGTACGCGACGCTGCACGACATCTCGAACGGCCGGATGATCATGGGCGTCGGCCGCGGCGACTCTGCAGTTCGCTACGTCGGCCGCAAGCCGATGAAGGTCGCCGAGTTCGAAGAAGCGCTGCAGATGATCAAGCCGTTCATGAACGGCAAGGAAGTGACCTGGAACGAGAAGGAGCTGCAGCTGAAGTGGGTGCGGCCGGAGCTGCCGGAGATCGAGATGCACGTGGCCGGCTACGGCCCGAAGGCGCTCGCCGTCGCAGGCCGTCAGGGCGACGGCGTCATCATCCAGCTCGCCGACCCGGACATCATCCAGTGGATCATGGACACGGCCCGGAAAGCGGCCGAGGAGGCGGGACGCGACCCGTCGGCGCTGAAGTGCATCGTCAGCGCGCCGAGCCACATCTCCGACGATCTCGCCGACGCCCGCAACCAGGTGCGCTGGTTCCCGGCGATGGTCTCGAACCACGTCCAGGACCTGATCGACCGCTACGGCACCGACGGCTCGACGATCCCGAAGGTGCTGACCGACTACGTCGAGGCGCGCAAGTTCTACGACTACAACGAGCACTCGCGCGTCGGCGCCAAGCACGGCGAGTTCGTCACCGACGAGATCTGCGACCGCTTCTGCGCGATCGGAAACACCGAGCAGGTGATCGCGAAGCTGCGCGAGCTCGAGTCGATCGGCGTCGACCAGTTCAACGTCTACCTGATGACCGAGGGCCAGGAGGCGACGCTCGAGGCATACGGCCGCGACATCCTGCCCGGCTTCGCCCAGAGGTGACGGCATAGCGGAGAGCACGGAAAGCCTCGCCCGCTGGGACGCCTCGGCAGCCGCCTGGGAGGCCGAGGCCGACGCGATGGCGACGGTGAACGCGCCCGTCAGCCAGGCGCTGCTGACGGCGCTCGCACCCGGACCGCAAGATGTGATCCTGGAGCTCGCCGGAGGCACCGGCGAGCTCGCGGCGCTGCTCGCACCGCGAGTCGCGCAGGTGATCTACACCGACTTCTCGCCGGCGATGGTCGACGCGGCCAGGCGCCGCGGGATCCCCGGCGTCGAGCATCGCGTCCTCGACATGCAGGCGATCGACCTGCCGGACGCCAGCGTCGACGGCGTCATCTGCCGCTACGGCTACATGCTCGTGCCGGACCCGCCGCTGGCGATGCGTGAGACACGGCGCGTCCTTCGGCCGGGAGGGAGGGTTGCGCTCGCCACCTGGGCAGGAGCGAAGAACAATCCGTGGGCGACCCGCTACGGCCCGGTGCTGATCGAGCGCGGTCTGCTGGAGCCGCCGCCGCCGGGTGCGCCGGGCCAGTTCACGCTCGGCGAGCCGGAGCAGATCGAGTCGCTCGCGCGTGCCGCCGGCTTCATGGAGGTCGACGTGGAGGAGGTCGCGATCGAGTTCCACTTTGCCGACTGGGAGGACTACCGCCGCGTCATCACGTCGCTGGCTGCGTCGTTGCGCGAGACGCTCGCGGGGCTGGACGAGGCTACGCTCGCGGAGGTGGACGAGGCGACGCGCGCTCGCTTCGAGCCCTTCGCGACCGAATCCGATTACATGCTCCCGGGCGTCGCGCTGGTCGCCCGAGCCAGCTAGAGGATTGTCTTCCCGAGCGCGCTCGCGACGAGCTCGACCGCCAGCTCGGCCGTCGTGTTCTCGCGGTCGAGGATCGGGTTCACCTCGACGACCTCGAACGAGCCGGCGAGCCCCGACTCGGCGACGAGCTCGAGCGCGAGGTGCGCCTCGCGGTAGGACAGGCCGCCACGTACGGGCGTGCCGACGCCCGGCGCCACTTCTGGGTCGAGCGCGTCCATGTCCAGCGACACGTGGACGAAGCCGGGCCCGGCGATGTGGGTCAGCGACTCGCGGATTGCCCGCTCGATCCCGATCCGGTCGATGTCGCTCATCGAGTAGGCCTTGATCCCGAGCTCGCGGATCCGCTCGCGCTCGCGCGAGTCGACCGCACGTAATCCGACGAGGGCGACGCGGTGAGGATCGACCACCGGCAGCGTCCAGTGCTCGCTCTCGAAGCGGCCGTCTGTGAGCCCGATCGCAGCGGCGAGGGGCATACCGTGAACGTTGCCGCTGGGCGAGGTCTCCGGCGTGTTCAGGTCGCCGTGTGCGTCGAGCCAGAGGACGCCGCCGATGCCCTGGTTCCGTGCGAGCCCGCCGAGCGTTCCGAGTGCGACAGAGTGGTCCCCACCGAGCACGAGCGGCAGCGAGCCTTGCTCGAGCGCAAGACTGACGAGCCGGGCGACACGGCCGCCGGCGGCCTTGATCTCGGGCAGGTAGCGCGCGCTCTCGTCCGTCTCCTCCGTCGCCTCGAGCACAGCCGTCTCGACGTCGCCCCAGTCGAACACGTCGTAGCCGATCGTCTCGAGCCGCTCGTGCAGCCCGGCATAGCGGATCGCCGACGGGCCCATGTCGACGCCGCGCCGGCCGGCACCGAGATCGAGCGCCGCGCCGATGATCGCGACCTGCTTGCGTGCTGCCACGGGCAAAACCTACTGGCTACAATCCCTCGGCCTGAGGCGAGGTAGCTCAGTTGGTAGAGCACACGGCTGAAAACCGTGGTGTCGCCGGTTCAAGTCCGGCTCTCGCCACTGTTCATCTGCGCAAGACGGAAATCCGCGGGAGCGGATTTCCGTCGCGCTCAAGACCCCTGAAGCTGCGAGGGTCGGAATGGGGGCTCGGCTCCCGTGGGCGCGGATAGACTCGCCCACGTCGTGCTGAAGGGTGAGCTGATCACGTTGCGGCCGGTCCGGGAGCAGGATCTCGGCGCGCTCTACGAACTGATGGCCGACCTGGAGTCCCGCGGCGCGTACTTTCCGCTCGGCGTGATGAGCGAGACGGCACTGCGCGCGCCTTTGCGAAGAACGGGTTCTGGGACCAGGAAGAAGGCATGTTGCTGATCGTGACCGGGGACGACATCGTCGGCGAGATCGAGTACTTCCCGATCCAGACCTACCTGCAGGGCTACGAGCTCTCCTACCAGCTGTTCGGGTCACGGCACGCGGGCAAGGGTTACACCAGCGAAGCAGTCGACTTGCTCACGCGTTATCTCTTCGGTCGCAAGCGCGTCAACCGGATGCAGCTGAACATCCATCCTGACAACGCGGCGTCGAAGCGGGTGGCCGCCAAATGCGGGTTCACGTTCGAGGGGATCATGCGCGGTACCTGGTTCCACGGCGGCGAGTACCAGGATCTGGAGATCTGGTCGCTCCTGCGCGACGAGGCGTCCGGCGCGCAGGGGCCGGGCTAGACTTCGCCGCGTGAGCACCGAGATCGAGCGGGAGCTGTGGGGAGCAGAGACGCGCAAGGCCGTCGCTAACTTTCCCGTCTCCGGCGAGCCGATTCCGGCGCCCGTCGCGCGCTGGCTCGGCCGGATCAAGGCCGCGGCCGCGCGGGTGAACGCCGAGCTGGGGCTGCTCGATCCGGACAAGGCGGAGCGGATCGCAGCCGCCGGCGACGCGATCGCCCAGGGCGAGCACGACGACCAGTTCCCGATCGACGTCTTCCAGACCGGCTCCGGCACGAGCTCGAACATGAACGCGAACGAGGTGATCGCCGCGCTCGCCGGAGACGACGTGCACGCGAACGACGACGTCAATATGGGCCAGAGCTCGAACGACGTCTTCCCGTCGGCCGTTCATCTCGCCGCGCTCGGCGAGCTCGAGCACGATCTGCTCCCCGCCCTCGAGACGCTCGCCACGTCGCTGGAGAAGAAGGCGCAGGAGTTCGACGACGTCGTCAAGTCGGGGCGCACGCACCTGATGGACGCCGTCCCGGTGACGCTCGGCCAGGAGTTCGGCGGCTACGCGGCTCAGGTGCGCCAGGGGATCGAACGCGTGCAGGACAGCCGCAAGCGACTGGGTCAGATCGCGCTCGGCGGCACCGCCGTCGGCACGGGGATGAACACCCATCCCGATTTCGCCGCCAAGGTGCGCGAGCTGCTCAAGGCCGACACCGGCCTCCAGATCTCGCCTCCGGCCGACCCCTTCGAGGCGCAGGCGGCCCGCGACGGTCTCGTCGAGGCGTCCGGTGCGCTCAAGGTGCTCGCCGTCAGCCTGACGAAGATCGCCAACGACCTCAGGCTGATGGGCTCCGGCCCGCGCGCCGGGCTCGCCGAGATCTTCCTGCCGGAACTGCAGAAGGGGAGCTCGATCATGCCCGGCAAGGTGAACCCGGTCATCCCGGAGGTCGTGACCCAGGTCGCGGCGCAGGTGATCGGCAACGACCAGGCGATCACGGTCGGCGGCCTGCAGGGGCACTTCGAGCTGAACGTCTTCGTGCCGATGATGGCGCGCAACCTGCTCGACTCGATCAAGCTGCTCGCGGCCGCGTCGCGACTGCTCGCGGAGAAGTGCGTCGACGGGATCGAGGCGAACCGCGAGCAGTGCGAGCGCTACGCCGAGCTGACGCTCTCGGCGGCGACCGCGCTGAACCCGTACATCGGCTACGACAAGGCCTCCGAGATCGTCAAGGAGGCCGCAGCGTCCGGCCGCTCGCTCCGTGAGGTCGCCCGGGAGGCGGGCGTCGACGACGCCACCCTGGACGAGGCGCTCGACTTTCGCCGCATGGCGAAGCCGCACGGCTAGAGGCCTCAGTCGGGCTTTCCCCGTTTCTTGTCGCAGCCCGGCTCGACCTGGAGAATGGCCCTGCTCCCGCGCAGGCCGACCGCGCGGACGGTGAACGGCGCGCAAGGCCCGAGCCGAAGGCCGAATCGGGCCGTGAAGGAGCCGTTTCGGCTCGTGACGAGCGTTCAGCATCTTCCGCGCACCCTTCGCCGAGGCCGTCAGGGCGACGCGCTCTCCCCGTCGTCGAAGCCGCGTCCCACCACGACGATCGGTGCGACCGCCTCCAGCTTCAGCGTCGCGCGCCGCGGCTGCGCTGCCGCGGCGGGCAGTGCCAGCACCAGCATGAGAACGACGACGGCGGCGGTGCGCATCTCTCCTCCTAACGCACATCAAGGCGGATTGGACGCGATTGCGCCTCCCTCGAATGGGTACGCCGCACCGCGAACGCAGGCTTTTCTATAGTCCTGCGCCGACGCCGCCTGCTGGGGCGGGCGGCACGAAGGAAAGGGGGAGTGCGTGTTTCGCACACGATTCCTGTGCCTGTTCGGCGCGGCGCTCGCCGCGCTCGCCGTAGCCGCACCTGCGCTCGGCGACGTGAAGGTCACCGACCGGGCCTATGTCACTCACGAGGGCGGGACGGACGCGACGACGGTCGCGTGCTCGACCAACAACCGGCAGCAGAACGAGCCGGCGGCCGCGGTCAACCCGACGCAGCCGAACAAGATGACGGCCGGCGCGAACGACTACTGCACGACGCCGACGAACGGCGACGCGTGGGCCGGCTTCTACTACAGCTCGGACGGCGGTGCGAACTGGACGAACAGCCTGCTGCCGGGGTATCCGAACGACACAACGGCCGAAGGAACGGCCTCGCCGCTCCACGGACTCGCGCTCGCCGCGGGCGACCCGGTGCAGGCGTGGGATCGCTTCGGCAACGTCTACTACGGCGGGATCGCGTTCAACCGCGGGCGGCCGGCGAACGGCTCGATCTGGGTCGCCCACTACAGCTGGGTCGGAGGAGGGATTCCCGACTACCAGGGCACGACGATCGTGTCGCGCGGCACGCCGAGCCCGATCTTCCTCGGGCTCTTCCACGACAAGGTGATGATCGAGGTCGACCGCAGCGAGAACGCGGCCACGACCGGCAACGTCTACGTCTGCTGGGCGCAGTTCACGGCCAGCGGGCCGAACAACGGCGTCTTCTTCTCCCGCTCGACCGACGGCGGCAAGACGTTCTCGAACAGGACCAAGGTCTCCGACTCCGTGCACGGGAACCAGTCGTGCGACATCGCCGTTGGCAGCACGGGCCGAGTCTGGGTCGCCTGGCGTCAGTTCGAGTTCAAGCCGGATCAGGGACAGCGCCAGAAAGACGCGATCGCCTACGTGCACTCGACCGACGGCGGCCGCTCGTTCACGAAGCCGGCGATCGCGACCGAGTTCACCCACTGGGACATGGGCGACACGGCCGGTGATCCCGCCGCCTTCGGGAGAGCGGGCTACGAGGCGTGCCTGGCCGGTGATGGCACGCTCGGCCGCTGCGAGAGCCCGGAGCCGAAGGTCGACTCGCGGGACTGCGGCGACGGGCCGTTCGAGTGCAAGTCCGGCTACGTCTTCGGGCGGGCCGACTCCAGCGTGCACATCTCCGCGGATCCGACGCCCGGAGCCGATTCGGACGCTGCTTATGCGCTCGTCGACGCGACCGTGCCCGGCACCGAGACGCCGACCGGAACGACGTACTCGACCGTGACCGACGGCGTCGGTAGCCAGGCGTCGACGTATCTCGTCAAGACGACCGACGGCGGTGCGAACTGGGCCAACTCGCGGGTCGACCCGCAGACGAAGGGTCACCAGTTCTACAGCGACATCGACGCCTACGCCGGGAAGCTGCACGTCGTCTATCACGACACCCGCAGCGACACCGCCACCGGGCCACCCGGCACGGTGGGCGACTTCCGCACGGTTCCGTTCTCGAACCAGTGGGTGGGCGGTGCGGTCGGTGCGACGCACACGAACCAGGGCGTCGAGACGTGGTACTCCCGCTCGACCGACGGTGGCGCGAACTGGACGCACCTGAAGGTGTCGGGCGGCAGCTACGCGCTCAACCACGAGCAGTTCGGCAACCGCGACATCCCCTTCTTCGGGGACTACAACTACATCTCGGCTTCGGCCTCGAACGTCCTGATGGCCTGGCCGAGTGGGCAGGACACGCTGCTCGGTAACGATCCGCGCTACACGGACGGCAACGGCACCGACGGCTTCGACGTGCACCAGTGCCGGGTCTTCGCGAACGGTGCGTGGGGCGCCGACACCTGCGCCGACGCAGGCGGGCTCGACCAGAACATCTACGGGTTCGTCGGCGGCCCCTAGACGCTAGTAGGCGACAGCGCCACGTCCGCTTTCAGCGGCGTGGCGCTGCTCGTCCGCGCGGTAGCTCGAGCGGACGAGCGGACCGGCGAACACCGAGCCGAACCCTAGTTCCTCGCCCTGCTCGCGCAGCCAGCGGAACTCGTCCGGGTGCACCCAGCGGTCGATCACGGCGTGCTTCTGGCTCGGCTGCAGGTACTGGCCGATCGTGACGACGTCGACGCCGTTTGCGCGCAGGTCGCGCATCGTCTCGACGATCTCGTCGTTGGTCTCCCCCAGGCCGACGATGATCCCGGACTTCGTCAGCACCGGGTAGTCGGCCAGTTCCTTCGCCCGCCGAAGCAGCCAGAGCGCCTTGTCGTAGCTCGCCTTCGCCCCGCGCATGTTGCGGTGGAGGCGGCGGACGGTCTCGATGTTGTGGTTGAAGACCTCCGGCCGAGCGGCGAGCACGGTGTGCAGCGCCTCCTCCTCCACTCCGAGGAAGTCGGGCGTCAGCACCTCGACGCTCGCCTCGGGCAGCTTTGCCTTGATCGCGCGGATCGTCGCGGCGAAATGGCCGGCGCCCCGGTCGGGGACATCGTCGCGGTCGACGGACGTGACGACGACGTGCTTCAGCTCCATCTGCGCCGCTGCCTGGCCGACCCGGAGCGGCTCGAGCGGGTCGGGCGCGTGCTCCGGCTTGCCCGAGTGCACGTAGCAGTAGCGGCAGGCGCGCGTGCAGGTGTCGCCGAGGATCTGGAACGTCGCGGTGCCGCGCCCCCAGCACTCGGAGATGTTCGGGCAGCGCGCCTCCTCGCAGACGGTGTGCAGCGAGAGCCCGTGCAAGAGCTTCTTGACGTCGAAATAGCGTCCGTCCGCGCTCGGCGCACGAACCTTCATCCACTCCGGGCGGCGCGGCCGCTCGGCGACGGGAAGCGACGTCTCCATCACTACGAGTCTAGTATTCAGTCCGCGCCGACCGGGCTCAGGTCATCGCGCGGCGAGCTGGGCGTGCACCGGCTGCGGCCAGAGGCCGTGGACGCCCTCGGCGGGCAGTTCCTCCAACTCGAGGCCGAAGACCTCGGCGAGCGCCTCGAGCGCGGGGGCGCGCACCTCGTCGACCGTGACGGGGCGGCCGAGCTCTTTCGCGATCGTCGTGAACGCGGCGTCCTCGAGCCCGCAGGCGGTGATCCACTCCGTGAACGGGCCTGGATCCAGGTCGACGTTGAGGGCATAGCCATGCGTCGTCACCCACTTGGCGATATGGATTCCGATGCTTGCGATCTTCCGGGGTGGCCGCGTCAGCCAGACGCCCGTCAGCCCGTCGATCCGCTCGCCCTCGACGCCGAGCTTCGCAAGCGTCAGGATCAACGACTCCTCGAGCTCGCGGCAGTAGCGCTTCACGTCCTGACCGTGACGCTTGAGGTCGAAGATCGGGTAGCAGACGAGCTGGCCGGGACCGTGGAAGGTGGACTTGCCGCCCCGGTCGGTCTCGACGATGTCGACCTCCGCTCCGTCCGGGATGTGCAGCTCGCCTTCCTCGGTGCGCCGCCCCGTCGTCACCGTCGGCGGATGCTCGAGCAGCAGGATCGTGTCCGGGATCGCTCCCTGCGAGACCGCGCCCGCGAGCGAGCGCTGCAGCTCCCACGCCTCGGCGTAGGGCACGAGGCCGAGATTCATCACGTACGCGCCCTTCATCGTGAGTCGGCGAGCATCTCCTGGGCGGCCTCCAGGTCCTCCGCGCGCACGAGCACCTGTTCCTGGGCGCCGCCGAGGCTCTCTCCCAGCTGCGTCGGCCGGTGGTCGCACACGATCCCTGCGGTCCGGAGGAGCCCGCAGATCAGCTCGGCCTCCTGCTCGCTCGAGACCGTCGTGAGGACGCTAGTAGTCGCTTTCGCCCCAGCTCTCGAGCTTCTTGTGCAGGTCGCGCAGGAAGCGGCCGGCGAGCGCGCCGTCGACGAGGCGGTGGTCGTACGTGAGGGTCAGGTTCATGATCGGGCGGATCGCGATCACGTCCTGGCCGAGCTCGTCCTGGATCACCCACGGACGCTTGACCACCGCGTAGGTGCCGAGGATCGCCGCCTGCGGCTGGCTGATCACCGGCGTGCCGTGGAACGTGCCGTAGCCGCCGGGGTTCGTGATCGTGAACGTGCCGCCCTGGACCTCGTCGGGCATCAGCTTCTTGTTCCGCGCGCGCTCGGCGATCTCCGCGACCCCGCGGGCCATTCCGAGCAGGTTCAGGCCCTCGGCGTGCTTCAGGACCGGGACGATCAGGCCCTTCCCGTCCGCGAGCTCGACGGCGAAACCGAGGTTGACGTAGTTGCGCGTGACGATCTTGTCGCCGCGGATCTCGCCGTTGATGTACGGGTACTCCCGGAGTGTCTCCACGGTGGCCCGGGCGATGAACGAGAGGTAGGTCGGGTTGACGCCGTAGGCGGCCTCGTACTCCTTCTTCAGCTTCTGGCGGATGGCCACGACCTTCGACATGTCGACCTCGATCGCGCTCGTGACATGCGCGGAGGTGTCGAGCGAGCGGCGCATGTGCTCGGCGATCCCCTTGCGCATCGCCGTCATCGGCTCGAACGACTCGCCGGCAGCGGGCTCGCCGGCTTCGGCGACCGGCGCTGGGGCCGGCTTCGGCGGGGCAGGAGCGGCGGGCGCGGCCGGAGGAGCGGGCGCGGCCTGGGGCTCCGCGGCCGGTGCGGGCGCAGCCGCGGCTTGCGGCTCCGCGACGGGAGCCGGCGTCGGGGGAGCTTGTGGCTCCGAGCCACTCGGCGTGCGCCTGTGCCGCCGCCCTCGACGAACGCGAGGATGTCCTTCTTCGTCACGCGCCCACCCGCGCCGGTGCCCTGCACCGCGCTCGTGTCGACGCCGTGCTCCGACGCGATCCGTGCGACGACCGGGGAGACGAATGTGCGGCCGTTGCCGTCGGCCTGCCCGGCCCCAGTGGTCGACGCAGCGGCGCGGCGCAGGAGTCGGCGACTGCGCTGGTGGTGTGGGCTCCGCCGTCTCGGTCGCGGCCGCCTCGGACGCGTCGGACGCCTCCTGGGTGGCCGGCTCGGGCGGCGCCTCGGCAGGCGCAGGGGCGGGCACCTCAGCACCTTCCGGAGCGATCACCGCGAGCACCGTGCCGACCTCGACCGTCTCGCCTTCCTGGACGAGGATCTTCGCGACGACGCCCTCGCCGGGGCTCGGAACCTCGGTGTCGACCTTGTCGGTCGAGATCTCGAGCAGCGACTCGTCACGCGCGATCGGCTCGCCCTCCTGCTTGAGCCACTTCGTGATCGTCCCCTCCGAGACGGACACGCCCATCTGCGGCATGACGACCTCGACCTGTGTCTCCGTAGCCATTGTCTCTCCTAGTACTCCGCGATCTCTCTCAGTCCCGCTACGACATCCTCGACCTGCGGGAGGAACGCCTTCTCGAGCACCGGCGCGAACGGGACCGGGCAGTCGGGCGCGGCGATCCGCTTCACGGGCGCGTCGAGATCCTCGAACGCCTCCTCCGCGATCGTCGCTGCGATCTCGCCGCCGAAGCCGCCGGTGCGGTTGTCCTCGTGCAGCACGATGACCTTGGAGCACTTGCGCACGCTGGCGAGCACGGCCTCCTTGTCCCAGGGCATGATCGAGCGCAGGTCGATGATCTCGACGGAGACGCCGTCGTTCTCGAGCTGCTTCGCGGCTTCCTCGGCCGTGTAGACCATCGCGCCCCACGTGATCACCGAGATGTCGTCGCCCTCGCGGTGTGTGCGCGCCTTGCCGATCGGCGTCACGTAGCGCTCGTCCGGCACCTCTCCCTTGATCCGGCGGTACAGGTGCTTGTGCTCGAAGTAGAGGACAGGATTCGGATCCTCGATCGCCGCGACCAGCAGGCCCTTCGCGTCCTCCGGCGTCGCCGGGCAGACGCACTTGAGGCCGGGGATGTGCGCGAACGAGCTCTCCGGGTTCTGCGAATGGAAGGGACCTCCGGAGAAGCCGCCGCCGGACGGGAGCCGGACGACGATCGGCACGGGCGTGCCGGCGCGGAAACGTTGCTTGGCGGCGACCGTGACGAGGTGGTCCCAGCCGCAGGAGATGAAGTCGGCGAACTGCATCTCGGCGACGGGGCGCATGCCCATGAAGGCCGAGCCGGTGGCGGCGCCGAGGATCGCGGTCTCCGCGAGCGGCATGTCGAGCACGCGCCAGGGGCCGAACTCCTCCTGGAAGCCGAGCGTCACCTTGAACGCGCCGCCGTAGACGCCCACGTCCTCGCCGAGCACGTAGACCCGCTCGTCGCGCCGCATCTCCTGCCGGAGCCCGTCGCTGATCGCCTGGAGGTAGGTCTTCTCGGGCACGTTATTTGTGGTGGGGCGTGTCGAGGTCCTCGGGGGTCGCGTAGACGCCCTCGAGCAGCGTGGCCGGGTCGGGCTCCGGCGACTCGTCGGCCTTCGCGAGCGCGTCGTTCAGGATCTTCTTGACGCGGCTCCCCAGCTCTTCCTCTTCCGCGTCGGTGAACTCCGCGTTGTTGCGCAGCCAGGTGCGGAAGCGTTCGAGCGGATCGTTCTTCGCCCACTCCTCGAACAGCTCCTTGGGGACGTAGAACGCGTCGTCGTGCACCGCGTGCCCTTCCATGCGGAGCGTCTTCAGCTCGAGCAGGGTCGGGCCGCCGCCCTCGCGCGCCTTCTCGATCGCCGCCTTCGCTTCCCGGTAGACGGCGAGCACGTCGGTGCCGTCGACGACGACGCCCTCGAACCCGTAGGCCGCGGCGCGGTCGGCGAGGTGCTCGACTGCATATTCGAGGTGCGTCGGCGTCGAGTACGCCCACTGATTGTTGTCGCAGATGAAGACCATGGGGAGGCTGCGGACGCCTGCGAGGTTCATCGCCTCGTGTGCGTCGCCGCGCGCCATCGCGCCCTCGCCCGACCAGCCGACAGCGACGCGCTTCTCCTCCCGGATCCGGAAGGCCAGCGCGCAGCCGACCGCGACCGGCAGCATCGCGGGCAGGTGGCTGACCATGGCGATCAAGCCGAGCCTCTGATCGGCCATGTGGACGTTGCCGTCGCGGCCGCGCGTGGGGCCGTCCTCGCGGCCCATGAACTGCGCGAAGATCCGCCACGGCTCGACCCCGCGCGTCACGTGGACGCCCATGTCGCGGTGGAGCGGCGTGCCGACGTCATCCGGGCCCATCGCGGTCGCGACCCCCACGGCCGCGCCCTCGTTGCCCTTGCCGGTGTAGAACGAGCCGGGAATCTTTCCCTGCTTGTAGAGGATGTGGCCGCGCTCCTCGATGCCGCGCGTGATCAGCAGGTTGCGATAGATGCCGAGCAGGTCCTCGCGGTCGAGACCGGCTTCCCTCACCTCGCTGAACGAGCCGACCGGCTCTGCTTCACGGACCGCCATGTGTTCCCGAACGATATCGACCCCGACTAGGATCGGCTGAGATGTCCGACTGGCTCGACGAAGATCGCTTCACGATCAGCCAGCTGATCAAGCCGATGGTCAACCTCTACAGGATCAAGGCCGGGCCGGCTCCGGTCGCGTTCGTCCGCCAGAAGCGGATGGCGATCAAGGAGGACATCCGCTTCTTCGCGGACGAGAGCGAGGCGCACGAGCTTTGGCGGATCAAGGCGCGCTCGGTGATGGAGTTCGGCGGCCGCTACGACGTGGCGACACCGGACGGCGAGCGGATCGGGGTGCTCGGCAAGGTCTTCGGCAAGTCGCTGTTCCGCTCGACCTGGTCGGTCATGGACGCGAACGAGCAGCAGCTGGCGATTGCGAAGGAGCGTTCGGTCTCGGTCGCGTTCCTCCGCCGCGTGATCGAGGTCGTGCCGTACGGGGACTTCGTCCCGATCCCGTTCCACTTCACGATCGACGCCGGAGACACCCACATCGGCGACCTGAACCGCCGCTTCGGCGTGCGCGACACGTACGACTTCGACCTCAGCGGCGACCCGGAGCGGAAGATCGACCGGCGCCTCGCCGTTGCGCTTGGTGTCGCGCTCGACGCGCTCCAGAGCCGCTAGGCCGGCGAGCTCGGTCATCGGCCGGTCGGTGTCGACCTGCTCCTCGTCCGCGCGCTTGAGCGTCGTGATCATCACGATGATCCCCGCGACGAAGAAGAGCGCACCGCCGAAGAAGGCGGCGTGAAAGCCGGTCGTGAGCGCCTCCCCCTGCTGGACGGCGGTCGGCTGGCCGGACAGGCCGCTGAGGTGGTTCTCCGTCCGGTTGACCGCGAGCGTCGAGAGGATCGCGAGCCCGAGCGCGCCGCCGACCTGCTGCGACGTGTTGAAGAGCCCCGACGCGAGCCCGGCGTCCTCGTGCTCGATGCCGCTCGTCGCGAGCAGCGTCAGCGGCACGAACGTCAGCCCCATGCCGACGAGAGCGGGCCGAGGCCGAGCAGCACGTCGGCGAGATACGTTCCATTCGCGTCGCCCGTGAGCAGCAGCAGCATGCCCACGGTGGCGATCGACATGCCGATGATCGAGGTCATGCGGATCCCGATCCGCTTGACGGCCGGCTGCGAGAGCCCGGCGCCGATGCCGATGCCGACGGTGACCGGCAGGAAGGCGAGGCCCGCCTCCAGCGGCGAGAAGCCGAGCACGCGCTGCACGTAGAGCGTGTTGAAGAAGAACATGGCGAAGAGGCCCGACGCGACGAGCAGCATCGAGATGTTCGCGGTCCGGAGCGTGCGGACGCGGAAGATGCTGAGGCGGACGAGCGGCGCGTTCTGGCGCTGCTCGATCAGGACGAAGGCCGTGAGCAGGATCAGCGCGACCAAGCCGAAGCCGATCGTGCTCGCGGACGTCCAGCCGGACTTCTGCACGTTGACGATTCCGTAGACGAGTGAGATCAGGCCGGCGGTGACGGTGACCGCTCCGGGAATGTCGAAGATCCGGTGCTCCGCGGCGGCACGCGACTCCGGCACGTAGATCACGGAGGCGACGAATGCCGCGATGCCGACGGGCACGTTGACGAAGAAGATCCATGGCCAGGAGAGGTACTCGACGAGGATGCCGCCGAGCAGCAGGCCGACCGCGGCGCCGCCGGTCGCGATCCCGGCCCAGACGCCGAGCGCCTTCGTCCGCGCTTCGCCCTCGGCGAAGGTCGTCGTCAGGATCGAGAGCGCCGCGGGTGCGATGAGAGCGGCGCCGAGGCCCTGCAGGCCGCGGGCGAGGATCAGCCACGTCGACGTCTCCGCGATCCCGTTCAGGAACGACGCGACCGTGAAGACGACGAGGCCCGCGAGGAAGACCCGCTTGCGCCCGATCAGGTCCCCGGCCCGGCCGCCGAGCAGGAGGAAGCCGCCGAAGGTCAGCGTGTACGCGTTGACGACCCACTGCAGGTCGTTCTCCGCCAGGTTCAGGTCTGCCTGGATCGACGGCAGCGCGACGTTCACGATCGTCGCGTCGAGGATGACCATGAACTGCGCGATGCAGACGAGGCAGAGGACGAGCCAGGGGTTCGTGTTGCGTTCCGGCATTTCCCCGCTTCTATCAAACGGACCGTGGGCTACGGTTCAGTTGAGTCGTGGTCAAGCCGAAGCGGAACTGGATCCAGGAGGAGCGGCGTAAGACGCTCGGCGACTACACGTGCTTCTGCCTCGACTGCGGCTCCGTGTGGCGCTACTTCCTCGAGGGCGAGGCGGAGCTGCCGGCCGCGTGCCCGCACTGCGGCGGCGAGACGCGCCACCGCTGCCCCGCGTGCTCGGCGCCGTTCCCGTCAGCGTTCGCGGTCGAGTGCGAGGAGTGCGGCGCCGCGATCCGTCCGCCCGAGGTGCTCGGCGTCCGGATCCGCAAGCCGGGCCGCTAGCAGGACCCGGGCAGCTTCAGCGAGCAGCAGGATCTCGACCGGCTGCGCGTGTCCCTTCACGCTGACCGTGCCGATCGGCTCCGTCAGCGCCCCCAACAGCTTGGCCGCAGTCGCCGCGCTGATCGCGACGCCGCCTGCCGGTGCCAGGCCCTCGATGCGCGAGGCGACGTTGACCGCGTCGCCGATCGTGCTGTAGGTGCGGCCGCTCCCGCTGCCGAGCACGCCGACGCTCGCCTCGCCCGTGTTGACGCCGGCGCGGAAGCGGGGCCAGTCGGGATGCTCCAGCCCCACCGTTGCGGTTGCCTTCTGCAGCGCCGAGCGCCGCCCGCGCGGCGCGCTCGGCATGGTCGTCGCCCGTGAACCTGGCGAACACCGCGTCGCCGATCAGGCGGTCGATCTCGCCGGCCTGCCGCTCGATCTCCGGGATCGCCGACCTCGAAGAGCGTGTTCGAGCATGCGGCCGACCTCATCCACCTCGTGCGCCTCCGAGAAGGCGGTGAAGCCCTGGAGGTCGGCGAAGAGGACGGACAGCTCCTGTGTCCCGGTGGCGGTCTCGTCCCCGTACAGCGGGCTGAAGCGCTCTTCGTGCCACTCGCGATGAGCCGCCCAGGCGATCAGGCCGAACGCAACCAGCATCAGCACGTGCCACTCCCACCACGACGCTTGCCAGCTCCGCCCGACCGCGACCGCGATCGTCGCCTCGGCGAGGAGGACGAACGCCACCGTGAAAGCGAGCAGGAGGCCGGACGGGCGCTTTCGCCAGAGCTGCAGATAACGGACGACCGCGAAGGCGTAGAGGCCCGCGCCGACCGTCGCGAGGGCGACGAGCGAGAACGACAGCCGGTCGGGGATCTCGATCTCCTCGAGGTCGGGGAACAGCGCCAGCGACGCGACGAGCCAGACGGCGAGGCCGATCAGGAGCCCGAGCTCGAGCAGCCGCGGCCGCACGACCTCGTGATCGAGCGCCGAGAGCGCTGCGAACGCCGCCGCCGAGCAGGAGCCCGATCGGCGTCGCGATCACGAAGCCCAGGTTGGGCTTGTCGAGCAGGACCTGCGGCGTCGCCAGTGCGTGCAGCGCCAGGAACCCCGAGGCGGCGAGGAAGCCGAGCGAGACGAGATAGACGCGACGGTCGCGTCGTCGTCGAGCGGCCGCCCCGGTCGCGTACGCGAGCGCGGCGTTCAGGCCTGCCGTTACCAGCACGAGCCAGAAGTGCGACGGCTGGTGCTGCCAGTGCACGTCCGCGTCGGGCGCGGCGAGCAGGATCGCGAGCCCGACGAGCGGCAGCGCGAGCAGGGCGGCGACGAGGGCCAGTGACGCCCTAGAACATCGAGCCGATGATCTGCGAGAAGCGGATCACCGTCACCGTCTCGTCCTCGGAGACCTCGCGGTTGTAGAGCTGGCCGAGGAAGCGCGACATCTCGTCCGGACGGCGGATCTCGGGGTTGTCGTGCTCGATCTCGCGCGGCGAGAGCTCGCTTGATCTGCTTCACCTCGACCTTGTCGATCACCGCGTCGAAGATCTTCTCCCGCTGCCCGTAGCGGACGCCGACGAGCACGGTCACGATCATCCCCTTCTTGTACTTCCCCGACTTGTCGCCGAGGCGGATCGTCGCCGTCTTGCGGTGCGTCCGCAGCTGGTCCGCGACGAGCGGGGAGTAGAAGTTGAGCGCGAACATCGCCACAGGCCGGGGATCATAGAGTTGCCAGCTGATCAGTACAGCGCAGCAATCGCCTTCTTCGCCATCTCGCGCTCGCCGCCGTAGGCGAGCAGGCGCGGCGCGTCGTCCAGCGGCAGCCAGCGCGCCTCGGCCACCTCGAGCTCCATTCCGGCGGGCAGCTCGCCGATCCGGCCGCTGCGCCAGCGGAGCAGGAAGAAGCTGACGACCTTGAAGACGCGCTCGCCGCGGCGGGTGTAGACGTAGCGGACGTCGCCGAGCTTCTGCTCGAGGCGGCCGGTCAGCCCCGTCTCCTCCGCGACCTCGCGGAGTGCGGTCTCGGCGCCGGTCTCACCGGGGTCGATCAGGCCCTTCGGCAGCGCCCAGACCCCCTCCGGCTTGCCGTTCGGCCTGATCGCGGCCAGCCACCAGCGGCCGCGCAGGCGCCGGACGAGCACACCGCCGGCGGAGAACTCGCGGGTCACCGCTACTTTGTAACAAACGCCGTCGACTCCCGGACGGTAGGTGCTTGCGCGCCGCTCGAACTTGGTATATTCGCCTCTGGCACTCTCCCTGTGAGAGTGCCAGGAACTGTCACAAAGTGTCCGAACTAGGAGGCAAAACAATGAATCTGCAGCCTCTCGGTGACCGGCTGATCGTGGAGATCCTCGAGGAAGAGGAGATCACCGTCAGCGGCATCGTGCTGCCCGACACCGCGAAGGAGAAGCCGCAGCGCGGCAAGGTCCTCGCAGTCGGTCCCGGCCCTCGTGACGAGGACGGCGAGTACATCAAGATGGACGTCGAGGAGGGTGACGAGATCATCTTCTCCAAGTACGGCGGCACCGAGATCAAGGTCGGCGCCGACGACGTGCTGATCCTGCGCGAGTCCGACGTGCTGGCCAAGGTCGTCGGCGATCGCGCCGGGGTCTAAGAAGCGAATTCGAACTACAGGGAACTAGGAGGAACACAGAAATGGCTCACAAGGAGCTCAAGTTCAACGAGGATGCGCGGCGCGCGCTCGAGCGCGGCGTGAACATCCTCGCCGACGCGGTCAAGGTGACGCTCGGCCCGAAGGGTCGGTACGTCGTGCTGGACAAGAAGTTCGGCGCGCCGACGATCACGAACGACGGCGTCACGATCGCCCGCGAGATCGAGGTCGAGGACCCGTTCGAGAACCAGGGCGCACAGCTCGTCCGCGAGGTCGCCACGGCGACCAACGACGTCGCCGGTGACGGCACGACGACCGCGACCGTGCTCGCCCAGGCGATCGTCCGCGAGGGCCTGAAGAACGTCGCTGCCGGCGCCAACCCGATGGGGCTGAAGCGCGGCATCGAGCAGGCCGTCCTGGCGGTCGTCGAGGACCTGAAGAAGCAGTCGACGGACGTCTCGGGCAAGGAAGACATCGCCCGGGTCGCCACCATCTCGTCGCGCGAGCGCGAGATCGGCGACGTGATCGCGGACGCGATCGAGAAGGTCGGCAAGGACGGCGTCGTGAACGTCGAGGAGGGCCAGACGTTCGGCCTCGAGCTCGAGTTCACCGAGGGCATGCAGTTCGACAAGGGCTACCTCTCGCCGTACATGATCACCGACGCCGAGCGCATGGAGGCCGTGCTCGACGACCCGTACATCCTGGTCGCGAACCAGAAGATCGGCGCCGTCAAGGACATCCTGCCGGTGCTCGAGCAGGTCATCCAGGCGGGTCGCCCGCTGCTGATCGTGGCGGAGGACGTCGAGGGCGAGTCGCTCGCGACGATCGTCGTCAACAAGCTGCGCGGCACCTTCACCGCCGTCGCCGTCAAGGCGCCGGGCTTCGGCGACCGCCGCAAGCGCATGCTCGAGGACATCGCGATCCTCACGGGCGCCGAGGTGATCACCGAGGAGATGGGTCTCAAGCTCGAGAACACGAAGCTCACGCAGCTCGGCAAGGCCCGCCGCGTCGTGATCGACAAGGACTCGACCACGATCATCGACGGTGCCGGCGATGGCGAGGCGATCAAGTGCCGGATCAAGCAGCTGAAGGCGGAGGTCGAGAACACCGACTCCGACTTCGACCGCGAGAAGCTCCAGGAGCGGCTCGCGAAGCTGGCCGGCGGCGTCGCCGTCGTCAAGGTCGGCGCTGCGACCGAGACGGAGATGAAGGAGAAGAAGCATCGCGTCGAGGACGCGCTGCAGGCCACCCGCGCGGCCCTCGAGGAGGGCATCGTGCCGGGCGGCGGCGTCGCGCTGCTGAACGCGGTCGCTGCGATCAAGCTGGACAAGCTGGAGAGGGCGACGAGAAGACGGGCGCGGCGATCATCGTCCGCTCGCTCGAGGAGCCGCTCCGCCAGCTCGCCTACAACGCCGGGCTCGAGGGCTCGGTCGTCGTCAACTCGGTCCGCACGGCCGCCAAGGGCCACGGGCTGAACGTCGACACGGGCGAGGTCGAGGACCTGGTCAAGGCCGGGATCATCGATCCGACGATGGTCACGCGCTCGGCGCTCCAGAACGCCGCGTCGATCGCGAAGAACATCCTCACGACCGAGGCGATCGTCGCCGAGGCGCCCGAGAAGGCCGGCGTCGGTGGCGGCGGCATGCCCGACATGGGCGGCATGGGCGGGATGATGTAAAGAGCCCTCGGGCTCTCTGGAACGACGAAGGGCCGGCGCGCGCCGGCCCTTCGCTTTCTTGGATCCGCTCCAGCCGAAGGGTGGTCCGGGATGGACGAGCGCCAGTGTCTCCGCCAGCCACCTGCGGCGGCTCGGCCCGAGGCTGCGGAAGCACAGCTGCGAAGTCCTCTTCGTCCTTCGCGCGCTCGTGGTGCTTCGCCTTGAAGAGCAGAACGATCTCAGGGCGCGGCGTACGGGATGCCCTCGTCCGTTCGCTGCGATCACGTCGGCGTAAGGCAGCCTGATCCGTTCCTCGCGGCGGCAGATCCACGTGTCGCCATCGGAAGGCTCCCGGATAGACGTCAAGCCGCCAGCGGCCGGTTGTCGGCTCCCGCACCCACGTCTGGTGGTGCCCGTCGAGCGCCTTCGGCGCCGCGTGGACTGTACGGCCACACGAGGCTCCGATCCGTCAGGTCACCGTCCGGGATGAAGAGCTCGAACCCCGCTGAGCGGCTCGGCGATCTCGGAGAACCGTGCGCGGGGCACGGCGATCTCGAGATCCTCGTGTTCTCTTCGCTCTTCGCCGAGGAAGAGGTCGATCGCCCAGCCGGCGGCCACATACCACGGTGCCTGCACGCCCGCGAGGAGCGCGGCAGCCTGTTCGGGACGCCACGCATCCCAGAGGCTGAGGTCGGGCTCGAACGCGCCCATAGCTGCCGCGTCTTCGAGGTTCACGGTCCGATCCTCGCGCACCAGCGCTCGGATGGCTCGCCGAACGACGAAGGGCCGGCTCTCGCCGGCCCTTCGTGTTCCAACCTATATTCCATCGACCCTGTGCTTCCAAAGAGAAGACCCGGAGGGGGCCGGGTCTTCGAGGGGATGAACGGGGGAGGTCGGGTAGCTCCAGGTATCGGCGCGCGTTGCCTGCGGTGTAGTCACTCGTTCGGGTGATTTGCGTTCAGTTGCCGCAACACGCGAGGATCTTCCGCGCATCCGGGCTAGAAGCCGTACCGCTCTTCCTTGAAGGGGTCGGCGTCGTTGTGGTAGCCGTAGCGCTCCCAGAAGCCCGGCTTGTCGGTCGCGGAGAGCTCGATTCCGCGCAGCCACTTGGCGCTCTTCCAGAAGTACTTGCCGGGGATCACGAGCCGCAGCGGCCAGCCGTGCTCGGCGGCGAGCGGCTCGCCGTCGGCGTGCGTGGCCAGCAGCGCGTGCTCGTCGCGCAGGAACGCGAGCGGCACGTTGGCCGTGAAGCCCTGCTCGGCGTGGGCGATCGCGAAGCGCGCGCTCGGCTTCGGCCGCACGAGCGCCTCGAGCTCGCGCCAGTGGACGCCCTCGAAGCGTCAGGTCGAACTTCGACCAGCGCGTGACGCAGTGGATGTCCTGCGTGTGCTCGGTGCGCGGCAGCGCGTTCAGCTCGTCCCAGGAGAGCGAGACCGGGTTCTCGACCTCGCCGGAGACGCTCGAACGTCCAGGTGGCGAGGTCGGTCGACGGGATCGAGCCCGCGTGCAGGACGGGCCACTTCTCGGTCAGGTACTGGCCCGGCGGCAGGCGAGCGGGGTCGTAGCCGGCTTCGCGCACCTTCTTTTCCGCCTTGGAGCGGAACACGTCTCTACAGTAACGACGACGATGCGTGACCGCGATACCGCCCCCGCGTCGTTCGTCCGCGTCGCCGGGCCCCGACGCCGAGGAGTACCTCGACCGGATGGTCTCGAACGACGTCGCGGCGCTCGGCCCGGGCGAGTCGTGCGAGGCGCTGCTGCTGACGCCGAAGGCGCGCGTGATCGCGCCGCTCGTCGTGCTGCGGCGCGGCCACGAGGACTTCCTGCTCCTGACCGAGCCCGAGCTCGGCGAGCGCGTGCGGGCCGAGCTGCGTCCGCATCCCGCTTCGCGGCGAAGGCCGAGATCGAGCTCGAGGAGCACACGTCGCCACGTCGTCTTCGGCGGCAGCCGAGGGGCGCATCCCGACCGCCGACTACGGCGAGCCGGCGGTGGAGGTGCTCGACGCGGAGCGTCGAGCCGAGCGATCGCGCCCGAGGAGCTCGAGCGCCTCCGCATCCGAGGCGGGCACGCCGCGCTGGGGGAAGGAGATCGACGACCGGGTGCTGCCCGCCGAGGCCGGGCCTGACCGAGCGCGCGGTCAGCTTCACCAAGGGCTGCTACCCGGGCCAGGAGCCGATCGCGCGCCTGCACTACCGCGGCCACGCGAACCGCGGGCTGCGCGTGCTCGACGCTTGACGGCGAGCTTCCCGCGCCCGACGCCGAGCTCGTCCTACGAGGGCAAGACCGTCGGCCGGATCACGAGCGCCGCTCCGACCGGCGACGGCGCGGTCGCGCTCGCCTACGTTCGCGTCGAGGTGCCCGAGGACGCCGAGCTGACGGTCGGCGCCGCACGCGACGCCGCTACACTGACCGCTCCCCGGCGCCCGTAGCTCAGGGGATAGAGCGCTGCCCTGCGGAGGCAGAGGTCGCAAGTTCGAATCTTGCCGGGCGCACTGGATTTCGGGTGGGCGCAAGTCGTGTCTCAATTGCTCTCGCGGATCCCGAGACTGCGCCAAGACCCCTGAAGGGTCGCTTCGCTCCCGGGGTTCAATCGAGGAAGCGTCGGGTTCACGGCGAACACGAGCGGCGTGGCGGCTGCGCCCGACCAGCTGACGCTTGCGCGTCACCGCGATCTCGAGGGTCACGGGCATCGGCCCTACGTCCGCTGGGCGCTGCTGACGCTCCTCGGCGTGCTTCGTCCTGCTCGGACTGCTGAATGTCTTCGGCCAGAACCCGCACACGGACACGGCGTCGGCGGACGGGGTCGAGCTCGAGGTCTACTCACCGCGGCAGGTGCGCAGCGGCCTCCTCTTCATGTCGCGGTTCACGATCCGCGCGGAGCGGGAGGTCGAGGCGGCGACGCTCGTCCTCGATCCCGGCTGGCTCGAAGGGATCACGCTCAACACGCTCGTGCCCTCGCCGGTCGGCGAGGCCAACCGCGACGGCAAGATCGCTCTCGACCTCGGCCACGTGCCCGCCGGCACCGAGCACGTGTTCTTCCTCCACTTCCAGGTCAACCCGACCGAGATCGGCAGGCGCTCGCAGGACGTCGCGCTCTTCGACGGCGAGACGCCGCTGCTCGCAATCGACCGCACGGTGACGATCTTTCCCTGATGGACCTCGTCATCCGCGCAGCCGTCGCGTTCTTCTTCGTCTATCTGCTGACGCGGATCATCGGCCGCCGCGAGCTCTCCTCGCTCCAGCCCTTCGACCTGATCCTGCTCGTGATGATCGGCGACCTCGTCCAGCAGGGCGTCACCCAGAACGACTTCTCGGTCACGGGCGCGCTGCTCGTCGGCGGCACGATCGGGCTGCTGACGGTCGCGGTCTCGTACGTGAGCTTCCGCTTCCCTCGCCTCCGGCCGGCGCTCGACGGCGAGCCGGTGATCGTCGTCGAGGACGGCAAGCCGATCGAGCGCAACCTGCGCCGGAACCGGATCACGCTCGAGGAGCTAGCGGCGGCTGCTCGGCAGGAGCAGCTCGGACTCGCTCGACGACGTCCGCTGGGCGGTGCTCGAGACGAACGGGCGGATCAGCTTCATCCCGAAGTCCGCTTCGTAGACTCCGGGCGTGCCGCTCTACCTCTCGGAGTCCGACGTCGAGAGCCTCTTCACGCCCGGCGACGCGGTGCCGCTGATCGAGGAGTGCTTTCGCCGCCTGGCGTCGGGTGCCGTCGAGAACCGACCGCGTGAGCGGCTGCCGCACGAGGACGGCTACCTCGCGGTCATGTCCGCCGTCGACCGCGAGCTCGGCTACGCGGGCGTCAAGTCCTACGTCGTCGCGGCCGGCAGAGCGACCTTCGTCGTCACCCTGTTCGACCTGGCGACAGGCGAGCTCGCCGCGGTGATCGAGGCAGACGCGCTCGGGCAGCGACGCACGGGCGCGGCAAGCGGGGTCGCCGCGAAGTACCTCGCACGGCCCGGCGCCCAGAGCCTCGGCGTGATCGGCTGCGGGTGGCAGGCCGAGGCGCAGGTCGCCGCGATCAGGGCAGCCGTCCCCACGATCGAGACCGTCGTCGCCTACTGCCGCACGCCCGAGAGCCTGGAGGCCTTCTGCGCGAAGACAGGCGCGGCGCCGGCCGAGAGCCGCGAGCGACGCCGCCGCGCAGGACGTCGTCGTGACGGTGACGAGCTCCCCTGATCCTGTCCTCCGCGGCGAGTGGTTGCGCGATGGGGCGCCGTCTGTGCGGTCGGCGCCAATCGGCCGGGAGCACGCGAGCTGGACGACGTCGTGCTCGAGCGTGCGGCGTTCATCTGCTGTGACTCGCGCGAGCAAGCGATGCTCGAGTCGGCCGACCTGATCGAGCCGGTCGACACGGGCCTGCTGGACTGGCGCCACGTGCACGAGCTCCAGGAGGTGGTCGCCGGCGAGGTACGCGGCCGCGAGTCGGACACGACGTCGTCGTCTTCAAGTCGAACGGGCTCGCCGCCTGGGACGTCGCGATCGGAGCCGCGGCGCTCGAACGCGCCCGCGAGCGCGGCGTGGGCCGCGAGCGTCTAGACCTCGATCGTGTGGCGCGCGTCGGCGATCGTGTCGTTGCCGATCGCCTTGATCACCTCGGGCCGGTCGAGCAGCCGGCGCGATCTGGTCGGGCGTGAGGCGGTTCTGGACGTAGCGGTCCTCGAGAATCTCGGCGAGGTCGCGCCCGCGGTCGTGCTCGCGGATCACGTAGGCGGCGACTCGCTCCTCCGCCGATGAGCGCTGGAAGAGGAACGAGAACAGATCCCGAAACGCCATCGCGAGCGATTGTATCCTCCTTCCATGCGTCGCAACACGTCCGACGGCCGCTGCGCGGAGCGCGAGCTGCGCGGAGTCGACGACGCGGGTCGCGAGGAACGGGTCGTGATCTGGGTCGAACGGAAGGAGGGGGCCGTCTGGGCGGTCGGCCGGGCGGTCAACCCGCAGCACCGCCCGAGCGACGAGCCGCGCCGGGACGACTACCTCTTCGAGGGCTACGAGCTCGAGCGACGCGCTCGAGGCGGCGAATGGCGCGCTCGAGGACGACGTGCGCGTGCTGGAGGACGACGGCGCGCTCGGGAAGGTGAAGCCGTTCACCCGCAAGGAGGTCCTGCCCATGCTGGAACGCTTCTTCTTCGGCCGCCGCTGAGGCCGGCTCGCCTGCTCGGCCGAGCCTCCTTGGGCCATTCGAGGTTCGCGTCCGGAATCGGGTCGCCGTGCGGGATCGTGGGTCGGGAAGCCGAGCGCTCGGTCGATGCGCGCCTCGAGCTCCTCCGACAGCGCATGCTCGAGCCGGTCGGCCTCGTCGTGCACGTCGTCGACGCCGATTCCGAGCGTCTCGGCGAGGTAGAGCTCGAGCAGCCGGTGGTGCCGGATCACCTCGAGCGCCACCTGCTCGCCGGCGTGCGTGAGCGTGACGCCGCGGTAGGGCGCGTGCTCGGCGAGCCCGAGCGCCGCGAGCTTCTTCACCATCGCGCTCGCCGACGCCGCGGAGACCTGCTGGCGGCCGGCGAGCGCCGAAGTCGAGACGCGCTCGCTCTCGACGCCGAGCTTGTAGATCTCCTTCAGGTAGTCCTGGATCGCGTCGCTGAGATCCGAGTTGGCCACAAGATGACAGTGTAGGCCGGTGGTAGCCTCGCTCAGTGCTCATTCGCCTCGGCCACAGCCCCGATCCCGACGATGCGTTCATGTTCTGGGCGATCGCGGCCGGCGCGATCGACAGGCGCGGCTTCGAGTTCGAGCAGGTGCTGCAGGACATCCAGACGCTGAACGAGTGGGCGCTCGTCGGCCGCCTCGAGGTGACCGCGATCTCGCTGCATGCGTATCCGTTCGTGCAGGACCGCTACGCGCTGCTGCCGCACGGCGCCAGCATCGGCTCCGGCTACGGGCCCGTCCTCGTCGCGCGCGAGCCGCTCAGCTTCGAGCAGCTCAGATTCGCGCAGATCGTCGTGCCCGGCCGGATGACGACCGCCTTCCTGGCCACCCGGCTCGCGCTCGGCGAATTCGCTCACCGCGAGCTGCCCTTCGACCGGATCCTGGACGAGGTCTCGTCCGGCCGCGCCGACGCCGGTCTCGTCATCCACGAGGGCCAGCTCACCTACGAGGCCGAGGGCCTGCACAAGGTGCTCGATCTGGGCGAGTGGTGGCTGCAGGAGACCGGCCTGCCGCTGCCGCTCGGCGTCAACGTGGCGCGACGCGACGTCGGCGACCGGCTGTCGGAGCTTTCGGCGGTGCTGCTGGACTCGATCCAGACGGGACTCGCCAACCGCCGCGAAGCGATGCGCTACGCGATGCGGTTCGGTCGCGGGATCGACGCAGCCACGGCCGACCAGTTCGTCGGCATGTACGTGAACGAGATGACGTGCGACTACGGCGACGAGGGCCGCCGCGCCGTCGAGGAGCTGCTTCGCCGCGGCGACGCCATCGGCGCGTTTCCCGAGCCGGTCCGGCTCGACTACGTTTCCTAGATGCTCGATGCGCGCGGTCGTCCTCTCGGCGGTGCGCACGCCGGTCGGCCGGTACGGCGGCGGTCTCGCCGGGGTTCGGCCGGACGATCTCGCGGCGATCGCGATCGCGGCGGCGGTCGAGCGCGCCGGTGTCGATGCGGCCGAGATCGAGGACGTCTACCTCGGTTGTGCGAACCAGGCGGGCGAGGACAACCGGAACGTCGCGCGGATGGCGGCGTTGCTGGCGGGCTTGCCGGAGTCGGTCGCCGGCGTGACCGTCAACCGGCTCTGCGCTTCCGGGCTCTCGGCGGTGGTCGGTGCCTGTCACGCGATCGCTGCGGGCGACGGCGACTTGTTCGTCGCGGGCGGTGTCGAGTCGATGAGCCGGGCGCCGCTGGTGACGGCGAAGCCGGAGGCGGCCTATCCGCGCGGAGATCGGACGATGTACGACACCACGCTGGGCTGGCGCTTCCCGAACCCTGCGCTCGCGGAGAGGTTCCCGCTCGAGACGATGGGCGAGACGGGCGAGAACGTCGCGGACGCGCTGGGGGATCACGCGCGAGGAGCAGGACGCGTTCGCACTTCGCTCGCAGCAGCGCTGGGCCGACGCCGATTTCGCCGACGAGCTCGTCCCGGCGGGCGGCCTCGAGCGCGACGAGCATCCGCGCCCGGACACGAGCGCCGAGAAGCTGGCGTCGCTCAAGCCCGCCTTCCGCGAGAACGGAACGGTCACGGCCGGCAACTCGAGCGGCCTCAACGACGGCGCGGCCGCGCTCGTGATCGCCTCCGAGGAGAAGGCGCGCGAGCTCGGTGTAGAACCGCTGGGCGCCTTCGTCGCCAGCGCCGTGGCAGGCGTCGACCCGCGGGTGATGGGGATCGGGCCTGTGCCCGCGGTGCGCAAGCTGCTCGACCGGGCCGGTATCGGCGTCGACGAGCTCGATCTCGTCGAGCTGAACGAGGCGTTCGCGTCCCAGAGCCTCGCCGTCGTCCGCGAGCTCGGGCTCGACGAGGAGAAGGTGAATGTGAACGGCGGTGCGATCGCGATCGGCCATCCCCTCGGGATGAGCGGCGCGCGTCTCGTCGTGACGCTGCTGCACGAGCTCCGGCGGCGCGGCGGCCGCTACGGCGTGGCGACGATGTGCGTCGGCGTCGGCCAGGGGCAGGCGGCGTTGTTCCAGCGGTGAGCCGCCGCACTCTGATCATCGGAGCGGCGTTGCTCTCGCAGCCCTCGTGTTCGCATTCTCTCGTGACGAACCGCCGAGCGCTCGGCTGCGTGCGCTCGAGGCCGACCGAATGGCGACGTACGTTCCGCCGGGCGGTTCGCTGGTCGACACGGACTCGCAGAATGAAGGCACGACATTCGGCAAACCCATCGCAGCGAGGTACAGGCGCATGTTCGAGCTGGCACCGGGAACGTCGGAGCGAGCGCTGGAGCACGCACGGGCCGCCGCGCTGGCGGCAGGCTGGGTCACGCCCGGCGGGTCGCCCTCGCGCGCTTTCCCGGATGTCTTCATCGCGGACAAACGCGTCCCGTCGGGGCGGATCGGGCTGGGCGTCACCGTCTTTCGCGGATGGTCGCCTGCTACCCGACGACGTACAGCCGCCCGCGCTTCTCGTCAGCCTCCGCCACAACGGCTAGTAGCGCTATCGTCCCGCCGTGGCCGTTGCGACCAACGAGTACGGGCTCTTCATCAACGGCGAGACGGTCGAGGGCTCTTCCTCCCGCGATCTCGTCGAGCCGGCGTCCGGCGAGCCGCTCGGGACCGCGCAGCTCGCCGGCGAGGCGGAGATCGATCGCGCGGTCGAGGCAGCGCGTGGCGCGCTCGACGGCGACTGGGGCAAGACGCCCGCGAACGAGCGCTCCCGTCTCCTGCACGCGCTCGCCGACGCGCTCGCCGCGAACCGCAAGGAGCTCTCGGAGCTCGAGTCGCGCAACGTCGGCAAGGCGATCTCCTCGACCAAGGCCGAGCTCTTCGGCGCCGTCGAGAACTTCCGCTTCTACGCCTCCGCGATCGGCTCGATCGCCGGCCGCTCCAATCCGATCGGCGGCTCGCTCCTCTCGTACACGCTGAAGGAGCCGGTCGGCGTCGCGGGCCAGATCGTCCCGTGGAACTACCCGCTGCTGATGACGACGTGGAAGCTCGCGCCCGCGCTTGCCGCCGGCTGTGCCGTCGTCCTGAAGCCGGATCCGCAGACGCCGGTGACGGCGCTGCGCCTCGCCGAGCTCGCGGCCGAGGTCGGCTTCCCTGCAGGTGCGATCAACATCGTCACCGGCGACGGGCCGACGACGGGCGCGTATCTCGTCAGGCATCCCGGCGTCGACAAGGTGGCGTTCACCGGCTCGACGAAGACGGGCGGCGAGATCATGCGGCTCTGCTCGGAGCCGATCAAGCGCCTGACGCTCGAGCTCGGGGGCAAGAGCCCGAACCTGGTCTTCGCGGACGCCGATCTGGGGTCGGCGATCCCGAGCGCGGTCTGGTCGATCTACTACGCCGCCGGGCAGAGCTGCGAGGCGCGCTCCCGGGTCCTCGTCGAGCAGTCGATCTACGACGACTTCGTCAATGCGTTCAGCGAGCAGGCCGGCCGCGTGAAGATGGGCGACCCGCTCGACGCCGAGACCCAGATGGGCTCGCTGATCTCGCAGGCGCACCAGGAGCGCGTGCACTCGTTCGTCGAGGGCGCCCGTGGCGAGGGCGGCGAGGTCGTGCTCGGCGGCGAGCCCGGCGAGCATGCGTTCTATCCGCCGACCGTCGTTGCGGGGATGGAGAACTCCTCGACGATCGCGCAGGAGGAGGTCTTCGGCCCGGTCGTCACGATCATCCCGTTCGAGGACGAGAAGGACGCCGTGCGGATCGCGAACGACGTCAAGTACGGGCTGATGGCGTCGGTCTGGACGGGCGACCCGGCGCGCGGTCATCGGCTCGCGAGCCGGATCAAGGCCGGCACGGTCGGGATCAACATGCCGTACACGGCCTTCCCGGGCCTGCCGTTCGGCGGCTACAAGCAGTCCGGCTTCGGACGCGAGCTCGGGATCGAGTCGCTCGACCTCTACCTCGAGACGAAGAGCGTCACCGTGAACACCGGGCTCCCGGCCGATCAACCCCTTCGGGCTGTAGCGCGTTCCCGTTACCGCTGGACCGTGCTGGCTGCGGGAACGCTGGCGCAGACCAGCTTCGCCGCGATCGGCGTCGGCCTGCCGGCGATCGCTCCGGCGATCAGAGACACGTTCGGGCTGAGCCTCGCCCAGGTGGGCGCCGTGCTCTCGAGCCACTGGCTCGGCACGCTCGTGACCCTGCTCCCGTGGGGCTTCCTGACCGATCGGATCGGCGAGCGTGTCGTGCTCGCGACGGGGCTCGGCACCTGCGGCCTCCTGCTCGTCGTGGCCGGGCAGGCCGAGACGTTCTGGCAGCTGTACGTACTGCTCTTCCTCGCCGGGGCGGCCGGCGCGAGCGTCAACGCCGCCACCGGGCGTGCGGTGATGGGCTGGTTCGATGCCTCGCAACGCGGCCTCGCCCTTGGCATCCGGCAGGCGGCAGTGCCGGTCGGCGGGCTGGTCGGCGCGTTCGTCCTGCCGCAGCTCACCGTGCACCACGCGTACGTGTTCCTCGGTGGCCTTTGCCTGCTCGGCGCGGCGGCCGGTGCGATCTTCCTCCGCGAGCCGGCCGTCCTCCCAGCTCGAGGTCGCGGATGTCGAGTGGACCCTCCGCGATCGCCGCCTCTGGCGCCTGTGCGTCGTCAGCGGCCTCTACGTCGTGGCGCAGATGGCTATTCTCAGCTTCGTCGCCCTCTACCTCCACGACGAACGCTCGCTGAGCAAGGGCCAGGCGGCTGCGGTGCTCGGTGCCGTCCAGGTCGCGGCGATGGTGCTGCGGGTCGGTGCCGGCCAATGGTCGGACCAGCTGCGAACGCGCATCGTTCCCCTCGCTCGAATCGGGATCGCGATGAGCGTCGCCCTCGCCGTCGTGACCGGCTTGTTGAACGCGCCGCTGGTCTTGCTCGTCCCGGCCTTCGTCGTCGCCGGATCGCTGACGATGGCCTGGAACGGCGTCGCCTTCGCCGCCGTCGCCGAGCTGGCGGGCCGCGCGAGAAGCGGTTCGGCGCTCGGCGTCCAGCAGACGGTGCTCTCCCTCGCCGGCGTCGCAGCCCCACTCGCGTTCGCGGCCGTCGTTTCTGCAGGCTCCTGGAGCCTCGCCTACGGGCTGGCGGCGTTGTTCCCGATTGCCGGCTGGCTCGTGCTTCGGACCCTGCACGAACCGGCGAGGCGAGGCTCTCGTGAGACGGTCCTGGATGAGCGACTCGACGAGCTGGCCGCGATCGGCGACCGGATCGGCTACTCGCCCGAGGAGGACACGGCGCACGAGCTGGCGGCGGTTGGTTCCGCGAGGCCGGGCTCGAGGTGGAGGTCGACGCGGCGGGCAACCTGATCGGGCGGATCCCGGGCGGCGACCGCGCAGGTCTGGACGGGCTCGCATCTCGACACGGTCCCCGGCGCCGGCCGCTTCGACGGGACGCTCGGCGTCGTCGCGGGGCTCGAGGCGGTCGAGGCGCTCGGCCTGCCCGGTCTCGGCGTCGTCGTCTTCCGGGACGAGGAAAGGGGCTGCGCCGGCAGCCGGGCGTGCGTGGCGACCGGCGTCGTGCCCGACGCCTACGTCGAGCTGCACATCGAGCAGGGCCCGGCGCTCCTCCGCGCAGAGGCGCCGCTCGGCGTCGTGACCGCGATCGTCGGCTACGTTCGCGGCCGGCGGAGCTTCACGGGCAACGCGGGGCACGCCGGGACGACGCCGATGGACGGCCGCGAGGATGCGCTCGTCGAAGCGGCCGAGTTCGTGCTGCAGGCGCGTGAGGTTGCGCGCGGAATCGAGGGAGCAGTCGCGACGGTCGGGCGGCTCTCGGTCGAGCCGGGCGGCACGAACGTCGATTCCCGGCTTCGTCGGCCTGACCGTGGATGCCCGCGCGCCGGACGCCGAGCGGCTCGACCGCCTCGTCGCAGCTCTCGAGCATCGAAGCACCGATTCGCACCGAGCCGGCGCTGATGTCCGAGGAGATTCGGGCCGCGCTCCGCGCGGAGCTGGAGCGTCTCGGCGTGCCGGTCGCTCGAGCTACCCTCCGGCGCGGGCCACGACGCCGGCATCGTCGCGACTGCGGGCGTGCCGTCCGGGATGCTCTTCGTGCGCAGCCTGAACGGCGGCATCAGCCACAACCCCGCCGAGCTCAGCTCGCCCGAGGACATCGCGCTCGCCGTCGACGCCCTGACGGGCGCGCTCGGTAGGCTGGCCGCCGGATGAAGGCGGTTGTCGTCAAACCGGGTGAGGGGCACCGCGTCGGGAACGTCGAATTCCTCGCGCGCAGCGCCGACACGCCGCGCTTCAACCTCGCCGTGATCACGATCCAGCCGCACGCCGGCGGGCCGCCCGAGCACCTGCACAAGGCCGAGGACGACTCGTTCTACATCCTCGAGGGCGAGCTGACCTTCGGCGTCGAGGGCGAGGAGGTCGTCGCCGGCCCGGGCACGTTCGTGCTCGTCCCGCCCGGGCTCCGGCACACGTTCGCGAACCGCGGCGACGCGGTCGTGCGGATGGTCAACATCCACGCGCCCGCCGGCTTCGACCTCCGTCTCGAAGACGGGACTAGAGCTCGCGGAACGAGATCGGCTGCGCGCCTTCCCAGAGCGTCAGCCGGCCGAGCTCCTTCAGCTGCTCCTGGCCCTCGACGAGCGTGGCGAAGTGGTTCGCCCACAGGTGGCCCGCCTTGCTCGCGAAGGAGCAGTAGCCGTACGGGAAGAGCAGCTCCGTCTCGCTCTGGCCGCCGGGGTAGAGCGCGAGCTCTCCCGGGTGCGGGTAGCTGGTCGCGTTCTCGGGGCCGATCCCGAGGTCACGGTCGCCCCAGGGGATCCAGGTCGACTCGCCGCTCCAGCGGCAATGGATGACCCGGTCGTCGAGCGGGAGGATCGCCTTGAACGCGGCGACCGTCTGCGGCGCCAGCTCGTCCTCCCAGCGCGCGACGAAGCGCATTCCGGCTGCGGTGATCTCGAGCACGGCGAGAACCTACCGGGCCGGCGGCGGCCCAGGCGACGAGCGTGTGCGCGCTCCGCGTCCGTCATGCCCGTGGCGTTGCCGGGCGGCATCGCGTTCGAGCGCGACCATGCGCTCGATGCCCGCCGCGTTAGCGCGCGATCCCGGCTCAGTGGAGTCGAGCTGGACGCCGGCCGGCGCCGAGGCGCCGAGTGGCACGCCGCGCAGCGCGCGGTGACGATCGCCTGCGCGTCGGCGTCGGAGACCGGCTGTGCGACCGTCCGGCGCGTCCTCCGGCGCGAGCACGATCGCGAGCGCAACCGCTCCGACCCCTGCCGCGCCGAGGATCCACCAGTCCCGCTCGCCCACGTGCCAGCGGTTGAAGAAGTGGCGGATCGCCGCCACGATCGCGAAGATCGCGAGCAGGACGAGCCACGCGTGGTCGCTGCCGAAGGCAAGCGGGAAGTGGCCGGCGAGCATCGTGAAGACGACCGGCAGCGTCAGGTAGTTGTTGTGCACCGAGCGCTGCTTGGCCCGCAACCCCGGCGCGGGGTCGGGCTCGCGTCCCTGCTGCTTGGCCCGGACGAGCTCCCAGTGCGCCGGGATGATCACGAAGAAGACGTTCGCCGCCATGATCGTCCCGAGCATCGCGCCGACCTGGAGGAAGGCAGCCCGCGCGGCGAACAGCTCGCCTGCCGCGAACGCTGAGAGCGTCACGAGCACCGCCACCGCACCGCCACGGCGCGGTCGTCGCGGAGGACGCGGCAGGCGGCGTCGTACGCGAGCCACGCGAGCGCGAGACCCGCGGCCGAGATCGCGACGGCCTGCCAGGTGCTCAGATCGGCGACGGCCGGATCGACGAGCCGCGTGTCGGCATCGAGCCAGTAGAGAACGACGAGGAGGGCGAAACCGGAGAGCCAGGTCGTGTACGCCTCCCACTTGAACCAGTGCAGGTGCTCGGGCAGCGTCTGCGGCGCGACCTGGTACTTCTGCGAGTGGTAGAAGCCGCCGCCGTGCACGCCCCAGTACTCGCCCGCGACCGCCTTCCTTCGGCTGGTCCTTGGGCGGCGCGCAGGCCGAGGTCGAGCCGGATGAAGTAGAACGACGCGCCGATCCACGCGATCCCCGCGACGACGTGGAGCAGCCGCAGGACGAGGTCGGCGAGATCTTTCAGGTAGTCCGCGTCCACCGATGTTCCTCGCGATCTCGCAGAGCGCGCGCAGGCCTGTCTCCAGCTCCTCGGCGCGCGTTCGAGCGAGCCGCTCGCGCAGCACCGGGACGAGCTCGGCCCGGGTACGGCCGTTCACGAAGACGACGAACGAGAAGCCGAAGCGGCGCTCGTATTCCTCGTTCAGCCGCTCCAGCTCGGCGAGCACCTCCGGCTCGGCGCCACGCTGCTCCTCGGAGGGCTCGCCGATCCGGGGGTGCGTCGCCAGCGCCGCGACCTGATCCTCTTCGGCGAGCCCTAGCGCCACCTCCTCGGCGACGTCGAGCGGGTGCTCACGACCGGCGAGCTCGTCCACGAGCCTCGTGCGGCCCGAGAAGAGCGGCACCAGCTCCTCGGCGCTCAGCTGCCGCGGTAGCTCGCGCACGAATAGGGCGAGACGAGGAGCGGGACGTGGTAGTGGCCCTCTGTCGAGCTCGACCTCCAGCTCGACACGCTTGAAGAAAGGCGACGGCGGATGGAAGACGAGCCGGTACGTACCCGGGTCGAGACTCGTCGCCGAGGCGCGCGCGGCCGTCGTCGTCGGTGCGCTGCTCGGCCATGAACATGTCGCCGCGGTAGAGGACGATCAGGACGCCCTCGGCCGGCCTGCCCGCGCTCGTGTCGAGGACGTGCGTCGACAGCGAGATCCCCGTATCTGTCATGGGGCGAATCTACTCGCCTGCACGCGGTGCGCGCGAGCGATCTCACCCTCGTCGGCCCGCACGAGCGCGCCGCCGCGGACGACCAGCTCGCCGCCGACGTAGAGCCGGTCGACGCGGTGCGCGCCGGCGAAGACAAGCCCGGCGACCGGGTCGGCGGCGCCGCCGAGCTCGAGCCCGTCCGTCGCCCAGACGGCGAGGTCGGCGCACTTGCCCGGCGCGATCGCACCGATGTCGTCCCGGCCGAGCACCTCGGCGCCGCCGCGCGTGCCGAGCCGGAGCGCCTGCCGCGCGGTCATCGCCTGCGGCCCGCCGCGCCCGCGCGCGACGAGCAGCGCCTGCTTGACGTCGTTGAAGAGGTGGCTGCGCTCGTTGGACGCCGAGCCGTCGACGCCGAGCCCGACGCGCACGCCCGCCTCGAGCATCGCCTGCACGGGCGCCACGCCCGCTCCGAGCCGGAGGTTCGACGTCGGGCAGTGCGCGACACCGGTCCCGGTCGCCGCGAAGCGGCCGATCTCGGCGTCCGAGAGGTGCACGCAGTGGGCGCACCAGACGTCCCCGTCGAGCCAGCCGAGCGAGTCGAGGTACTCGACCGGCGTGCAGCCGTACAGCTCCTGGCAGTACGCCTCCTCCTCGACCGTCTCCGCCAGGTGCGTGTGCAGCTGCAGGCCGAGGCGGCGCGCGAGCTCCGCCGACTCGGTCATCAGCCGGCCGGTGACCGAGAAGGGCGAGCACGGCGCGACCGCGATCTGGACTCGCGCGCCCGGGCCCGGTCTCGTGCAGCTCGCCGGCGAGGCGCTCGGTGTCGGCGAGCACGGCGTCGATCTCCTCGACGAGCTCGTCGGGAGGCAAGCCCGCCGTCGGAGACGCCGAGGTCCATCGAGCCGCGCGAGGCGACGAGCCGGCAGCCGAGCTCCCGCGCCGCCTGCACCTCGGCCTCGACGAGCCCGGTGCGGCCGCGCGGGAAGACGTAGTGGTGGTCGAAGACGGTCGTGCAGCCCGAGAGCATCAGCTCCGCGAGCCCGGTCCGCGCGGCGGCGTACTCCGACTCGGCGTCGATCCGCGCCCAGGTCGGGTACAGCTCCACCAGCCACTCGAACAGGGTCGCCTGCTGCGCGCGGGCGCGCGTGAGCGTCTGGTAGAGGTGGTGGTGCGTGTTGACGAGGCCGGGCGTGACGACCGCGCCGCCGAGCGAGACGCGCTCCTCCGCCTCCGGCTGGCGCTCCGCCGCCGGTCTCGAGCACGAAGCCGTCCTCGATCAGGATCCAGCCGTCCGGGTGCTCGGCCTCCGCGTCGTCCATCGTGACGACGTGCGCGTCGGTGAGCAGGGACTTCATGGCTGCGTACCGTATCGTTGTCCGCGTGGAGGTCCTCACTCCGCGGACGCTCGACGAGGCGCTCAGGCGTGAAGGCCGAGCGCCCCGACGCCCGTCCGATCGCAGGCGGCACCGACCTGCTCGTGGAGCTGAACTTCGACCGGACGCGGCCGGAGACGATCCTCAATCTCGCCGAGGTTCCCGAGCTGAAGGGGTGGTCGCGCGAGAACGGCTCAGTCCGGCTCGCGGCCGGTCTCACCTACACGGAGGCGATGCGCCCCGAGCTCGCCGAGCTCCTCCCCGCGCTCGCGGAGGCCTCGCGCACGGTCGGCTCGCCGCAGATCCGCAACCGGGGGACGATCGGCGGCAATCTCGGCACCGCCTCGCCGGCCGGCGACGCCCATCCGCCGCTGCTCGTCGAGGACGCCGTGGTCGAGCTCGGGAGCGTGCGCGGCGTTCGGACGCTGCCGTTGACCGAGTTCTTCCTCGGCCCGAAGCGGAACGCGCTCGCCGACGACGAGCTGGTGCTTGCGGTCCGGCTCGAGCCGAGCGGGCAGCCGCAGACGTTCATGAAGGTCGGTCCGCGGAACGCGATGGTGATCGCCGTCTGCTCGCTGGCGGTGCTCGCCGACCGCGAGCGTGGCGAGCTCCGCGCCGCCTACGGGTCGGCGGGTCCCGTTCCCGCCCTCGTCACGGCGCCGCTCGACGCGCGCGCCGACTTCCCCGGCCTCGTCGCCGCTGCTGCGAGCCCGATCGACGATGTCCGCGGCACGGCCGCCTATCGCCGCCACGCGCTCGAGGTGCTGACCAGGCGCGCTCTGGACCGGGTTCTCTGTGCATGAAGATCGCGCTGATCGTCAACGGCGAGCCGCAGGAGGCCGACGTCTGGGCGGGCGAGAGCCTGCTGACGACGTTGCGCGACTCGCTCGGGCTGCCGGGCTCCAAGAACGCGTGCGAGCAGGGCGAGTGTGGCTCGTGCTCGGTGCTGCTCGACGGCGACCTCGTGTGCGCGTGCCTCGTCCTGGCCGCGCAGGCCGACGGGCACGAGGTCAGGACGGTGGAAGGGCTGCGCGGCGAGGACGGGCTGCACCGCGTCCAGCAGGCCTTCGTCGACGCGGGCGCGGTGCAGTGCGGCTTCTGCACGCCGGGCCTCGATCGTCGCGACCGCGGCGCTGCTCGAGCGCGTGCCGAACCCGAGCGACGACGTCATCCGCGAGGAGCTCTCCGGCAACCTCTGCCGCTGCACCGGCTACGCGAAGATCTTCGACGCCGTCCGGCTGGCGGCCCGCACATGAGCACGACCGCGGAGCAGCAGGCGCTGCTCCGGCGCGCCCGGGTCGGCGATCCCGGGACGCGCCACGACGCGACGCCGAAGGTCACGGGCGAGTTCGCGTACTCGAGCGACCTGAACGCGGCCGGGATGCTCTGGGGCGTCACCGTGCGCAGCCCGCACGCCCACGCCAGGATCGTCTCGCTCGACGTCTCGGAGGCGCTCGCGATGGCCGGCGTGCACGCCGTCCTCACGCACGCGGACGTGCCCGGCCAGAAGACCTACGGCCTCGAGTTCGCGGACCAGCCCGTGCTGGCCGCCGACCGCGTGCGCTACTACGGCGAACCGGTCGCGCTCGTCGCCGCGGAGGAGCCGGAGCAGGCACGCCGCGCCGCCGCGGCGGTGCGGGTGGAGTACGAGGTGCTCGAGCCGGTGATCGACATGGAGCGGGCCACCGAGCAGCCGCCGCTCCATCCCGACCGGCCGACGATGGCGCACGGCTACCGGGAGGACGACCGGCCGAACGTCGTCCGGCACATGGTGATCCGGCACGGCGACCCGGAGGCGGAAGGCGACGTGACGGTCAGCGGCGTCTACGACATCGGCATCCAGGATCAGGCGTTCCTCGGGCCCGAGTCGGGGCTGGCGGTGCCCGACGGCGAGGGGGGCGTCGACATCTACGTCGCCACGCAGTGGCTGCACGTCGATCGCGACCAGGTGGCGCCGTGCCTCGGCCTGGCGCCGGAGATGGTGCGGATCCACCTCGCCGGCGTCGGCGGCGCGTTCGGCGGGCGCGAGGACCTCTCGATGCAGATCCACGGCGCCATGCTGGCGCTGCACACGAAGCGGCCGGTGAAGATCGTCTACAACCGCGAGGAGTCGTTCTTCGGCCACGTGCACCGCCATCCGGCGCGGATCTGGTGCGAGCATCGGGCGACCCGCGCCGGCCAGCTCGTCAACGTGCGCATGAGGATCCTGCTCGACGGCGGCGCGTACGCCTCGAGCTCGACGGCCGTCACGTCGAACGCCGCCTGCTTCGCGCTCGGCCCGTACAAGGTCGCGAACGCCCTGATCGAGTCGACGTGCCTCTACACGAACAACCCGCCCTGCGGCGCGATGCGCGGCTTCGGCGCCGTGCAGACGTGCTTCGCGACCGAGGCGCAGATGGACAAGCTCGCAGCCGAGCTCGGGATCGATCCGATCGAGCTGCGGCTGCTGAACGCGCTCGCTCCGGGTGACGTCCTCCCGACCGGCCAGCCGATCGAAGGAGTGCTGCCGGTCGCAGACGTGATCCGCCGCGCGGCGGCGCTGCCGATACCCGAGCCCGAGCAGCTGCCGCGGGAGGCGATCCGGCTGCCGGGCGGGGCCGGGAACACGACCCGCGGCGAGGGAGTCCACCGCGGCGTCGGCTTCGCAGTCGGCTTCAAGAACATCTGCTACTCCGAGGGCTTCGACGACTTCACCGCGGCGCGCGTGCTCCTGCGGGTCGACGGCTCCGCCGAGGTCCACTGCGCCGCGGCCGAGGTCGGCCAGGGCGTCACCGACGTGATCCTCCAGGTCGCGCGGACGGAGCTCGACACCGACGAGGTCACGCTCGCGGGTCCCGGCACGGCAGCGGTCGGCTCGTCGGGCTCGGCATCCGCCTCGCGGATGACCTGGATGGCGGCCGGCGCCGTCCGCGACGCATGCCGCGCCGCGCTCGAGGAGCAGCAGCGAACCAAGGGAGACGTCGACGTCGAGCGCGTCTATCGCCATCCGCGCACGACCCCGCTCGACCCCGAGAACGGCCAGATCACCGGCGAGCGGGCGCACGTCTCGTTCGCGGTCGCCGCCATGCGCGTCGTCGCGGAGGTCGACGTCGAGCTCGGGCTGACGCGAATCGTCTGGATCGGCACCGCCCAGGACGTCGGCAAGGCGATCAACCCGCTCGCGGTGGAGGGGCAGATCGAAGGCGGCACCGCCCAGGGGCTCGGCCTCGCGCTGATGGAGGAGATCCGCACGCGCGACGGCCTGATCACGAACGCGAGCTTCACGGACTACCTGATCCCGACCACGCTCGACATGCCGCCGGTCGCCACCGTGCTGATCGAGGATCCGGAGCCCGACGCCCCGTACGGCGTCAAAGGCGTGGGCGAGCCGCCGACTGTCGTCTCGACCGCTGCCGTTGTCTCGGCCCTGCGTGCGGCGACCGGACGGGCGCTCGAGCGCGTGCCCGTGCGCCCGGACGACATCGTGGGCATCTGACGCTAGCGGCGCAGCGCGAGCAGAGCGCCCGCGGCGAGCAGTAACACGCCGAACGCCCTCGGCCAGGTGAGCGGCACCCGCTCCAGGCCGAACCAGCCGTAGCGGTCGATCGCGACGCCCATCGCGAGCTGGCCGGCGATCAGGAGCCCGATCGTCGCCGTCGCCCCGATCCGCGGCGTGACGATCGTGATCGTGAGCACGACGACGACTCCCATGCCGCCGCCGCCGACCCAGTACCACCAGGGCGAGCGGAGCGCCTCGCCGAAGCCGGCGAGGCTCTGGCGCACGACGAGCAGCACGGCCGTGGCGATGAGCGTCGACAAGAGGAGGTTGGCGGCCAGCGCCTCGAACGTCCCGATCCGCTGGCCGAAGCGGCCCATCACGGCCACCTGGATCGAGCCGGCGAGCCCGGCGACGAGCGCGAGTGACGCGGCTGCTGCCGTACCTCCCGACACAGGCCCAAGCTATACGCTCCCGCGGTCCCGAGGCGAAAGGAGCTGGAGTGATGGTGCGAGCCGTGATCCTCTACGAGCGGGAGCCCGACCCGGAGCGTTACGCACGGCACGTCGACGAGTTCGCCGTCAAGGTCGACTGCAAGGCGTTCCGGCACGGGAAGGCGTTCGGAGCTGCCGTTCGGCGAGCCGCCGTTCGCGTACTACGCCGAGTTCGAATGGGACGACATGGATGCGTTCAAGACCGCCGCCCGGTCGGAGGAGTTCGCGGCGAGCGGCAAGGACGCGATGGAGATGGGCATCCCGTTCACCGTCACGTTCACCGAGATCGCGTGACGGAGCCCGACCAGCCACGCCCGCTCTCGCCGGAAGAGCTCGGCTTCGAGCGGATCGTCTACGAGAAGGCGTATCCGCGCGCGACGGTGACGCTGAACCGGCCCGAGGTGCTGAACGCGTTCGACTTCCGGATGCTGCGCGAGCTCGCGCGCGCCTTCGAGGACGCCTCGTGGGACGACGAGATCCGTGTCGTCGTCGTCACGGGCGCGGGCCGTGCCTTCTGCGTCGGCGCCGACCTGCGCGCCTGGGGCGAGGACCTGCTCGGGAACTCGAAGGAGTACTGGAAGTGGTTCGGCGCCTTCATGGACATGCACAACCGGCTGCGCGAGATCGGCAAGCCGACCGTCGCGCGCGTCAACGGAATCGCCGTCGGCGGCGGCAACGAGCTCCAGATGGCGTGCGACCTCGCGGTGATGGTCGACGATGCCTTCATCCGCCACGTCGGTCTCGAGCACGGCTCGGTGCCGGCGGGCGGCGCGACCCAGTGGCTGCCGATCATGATCGGCGACCGGCGGGCACGGGAAATGATCCTCCTCTGCGACGAGCTGCCCGCGGTTCAGGCGGCGGAATGGGGCCTGATCAACCGAGCGGTGCCGGCAGCCGAGCTCGACGCCGTGGTCGACGAGTGGGTCGAGAAGCTCGCGCGCAAGCTGCCCGAGACGACGAGGTACGCGAAGCAGCAGCTGAACTGGTGGCGGGACATCTCCTGGCACGAGACCGTCGGCCATGCCCGCGACTGGCTCGCGCTCTCGATGCTCGGCGACGAGGCTCAGGGCGCGGTGCGCGCGTTCCTCGACCGCACGAAGTAGATGGAGCTCAGGACGGATCGGCTTGTTCTGCGGCCGTGGGCCGAGGGCGATCTCGACACGCTGCTGGCGATCCGGAACGCGCCCGAGGTGATCGGCACGACGAACACGGGAGACCCGCTGCCGCGCGAGCGCATGGCGGGTCAGCTGGAGCGCCGGCTCGCGTCGTGGCGCGACCATCGGCTCGGCTCGTGGCTGATCCTGCTCGACGGTGAGCCTGTGGGATTCGTCGAGGTGGCGCCGATCGGTGAGGGCAGCGGCGTCGACCCGGACGAGATCGAGCTCGGCGTCGTCGTCCATCCACGGCACTGGGGCAAGGGGATCGCGGCGGAGGCCGGGCTGGCTGTCGCGCGCGACCTCTTCGAGCGGGTCGGCTGCGAACGCGTTTACGCGGGCGTAGACCCGACGAATGAGAAGTCGCTGCGTGTCGTTGCCAAGGCCCCCGGCGTTCGCAAGGTCGACGACGAGCTCTACGAACTGACTGCGGAAGCGCTCGCGGCTGGGTCATGAGGCCGGGCCGGTCCCGGGGCGCCCCGGAGCCGACCCGTCGCAACCGGCTCAGCAGCAGTCGTCGCCGCTGTCGCAGCAGTCGCCACCTTCGCAACATCCACGCATGGGAGATCGGCCGCGTGCGCGCGCTCTTTGCTTGACGCTTTAGGCTCTCCCCATGAGCGAAGTGCTGACCACGCGCGAGGGCGCCGTCCTGACGATCACGCTCAACCGGCCTGAGGTGTTCAACGCCTTCAACGCGGCCCTGCACGCAGCCCTGCGCGCCGCTCTCGTGGCGGCGGCGGACCCGGAGGTGCGGGCGGTCGTGATCACCGGCGCCGGCCGTGGCTTCTGCTCCGGCCAGGATCTGAAGGAGTTCCAGGAGGTCTCGGGCTCGATCCGCGAGCGGCTCGAGCAGACGTACCACCCGAACATCCGCCTGATTCGAGGTCTCGAGAAGCCCGTGCTCGCGGCCGTGAACGGGCCCTGCGCGGGCGCCGGCCTCTCACTGGCCGCGGCGTGCGACATCCGGATCGCGAGCGACGCCGCCACCTTCACCCCCGGCTTCATCGGCATCGGCCTCGTCCCCGACTCCGGCGGCTCGTGGTTCATCCACCGGCTGCTCGGCTTCGCGCGCGCGTTCGAGTGGATGACCTCGAACCGGAAGCTGACCGCCGCCGAGGCGCACGCGTGGGGGCTCGTCTCCGAGGTCGTCGAGGCGGAGCAGCTGGCCGCCCGAGCCGCCGAGCTTGCGGCCGACTACGCGGCGCGGCCGACGCGCGGGATCGGGCTGACGAAGCGCCTGTTCGACCACGCTTATGACGCGTCACTCGACGAGCAGCTCGAGCTCGAAGCCGAGTTGCAGCAAGAGGCGACGGGCACAGCCGACTTCGCCGAGGGCGTCACCGCGTTCCTCGAGAAGCGCGCGCCGCGCTTCAGCGGCAGCTAGCTCCGGAGCGCAGCCAGGATCTCGTCTTCCTCGGGGAAGCGGCCCTCGCGCTGCTTCGAGAAGACGAGCTCACCGTCGGCGAGCACGTCGAACTGGCTCTTCGCGCCCTCGGCGATCGAGGCGGCGATGCCCGTTGTCGTTCAGCACGGCCGCGAGACTCGCGGCCCGGCGGTCGTAGCCGCTTCAGACGGGGCAGTACTGGATCTCGACGGCCATGCGGTCAGCCTACCCGTGGAGGTGCGGGGTGGAACGCGCGACGATCGCGGCGTGGTCGACGGAGGACGGGAGCGTCCCGTAGACGCCGCCCGGCCTCTCGAGCCGCGCGCAGAAGGCGTCGGCGACCTCGGAGGCGCCGTGCCGGACGAGCAGCGAGCCCTGGAGCGCGACCGCGAGCAGCTCGAGCAGGCGGCGCGCGCTCTGCTCCTCCGGCTCCGCCAGCTCACCCTCGAGCCGGCCGATCGCGGCGTCGAGGCGTGCGTCCGCCCCGGCGGCGAGTCTCACCTCGGCGAGAAACGCATCAGCGGTCTCGGGCTCGCGGGCGAGCGCACGGAGGACGTCGAGCGCGTTGACGTTTCCGGAGCCCTCCCAGATCGAGTTGAGCGGGCTCTCGCGGAAGAGCCGCGGCAGCTGCGACTCCTCGACGTAGCCGTTGCCGCCGAGGCACTCGAGCGCCTCCGCGACGAGCGGCGGCGTGCGCTTGCAGACCCAGAACTTCGCGACCGCGGTCGCCAGCCGGCGGAACGGGCCGTCCGCCTCGTCGTAGGCTCGCGCCAGCCGCAGCGCCGTCACTGTCGCGGCCTCGCTCTCGACGCAGAGGTCGGCGAGGACGTTCTGCATCAGCGGCTGCTCGGCCAGCAGCCGTCCAAAAGCGGAACGGTGCGCGGCGTGGTGGGTCGCCTCCGCGACGGCGCGGCGCATCAGCGCGGCCGAGCCGAGCACGCAGTCGAGCCGCGTGTGGTTGACCATCTCGAGGATCGTCCGCAGCCCGCGGCCCTCCTCGCCGACCAGCGCGGCGACCGCGCCGTCGAGCGCGATCTCCGCCGAGGCGTTCGAGCGGTTGCCGAGCTTGTCCTTGAGCCGCTCGATCCGGAAACCGGGCTGCGGCCGCTCGAGCAGGAAGCAGGAGAGCCCGGCCGGCGCCTGCGCGAGCACGAGGAACGCGTCGCTCATCGGCGCCGAGCAGAACCACTTGTGCCCGTCGAGCACCCACGCGTCGCCGTCCGGCCGCGCGGTCGTCTCGTTCGCGCGCACGTCCGAGCCGCCCTGGCGCTCGGTCATCGCCATCCCGCAGAGCGCGTCGCCGCTCGTCAGCCTGGGGATCCACTCCTCGGCGAGCTCGGGCTGGGTGCGCAGCGCCGGCACGGAGGCGAACGTCATCGAGAGCGGGCAGCCGACGCCGGCCTCGACCTGGCCGAGCAGCATGAACAGCGCCGCCCGCGCCACGTGCGCGCCCGGCGCGTTCGTCCACCCACGGCAGCGATTGCAGGCGCGCCTCGAGCCCGAGCCGCAGGAGCGAGTCCCAGGCCGGGTGGAACTCGATCTCGTCGATCCGCTCGCCGTAGCGGTCGTGCGTGCGCAGCACCGGCGGGTGCTCGTTCGCCAGCCGCCCCCACTCGAGCGGCTCGCCGCCGAGCACCTCGCCGAACGCGGCGATCTCGGCCTCCCAGGCCGCGCCGCCCTCGCGCCGAACGCCCTCGACGAGCGCGGCATCCTGCTCGTAGAGGTTGTAGCCGGCGAGCGGCGGCGGCTGGTTCGCGGTCGAGGTCGGCTGCTGCGTCGCCATCCGTGCCATTGTGGCCTCGCGTGGCGACCACCCGCTACATCGGCCGCGCCAACGTCGCCAAGCGGCTGCGGGCGCTCGACGGCTCCGCGGGGCGCGCGGTCTACCGCGACGGCAGCGCGCGGATCGAGCTCGACGAGGGAGCGCTGACGGTCACGCCGCCGTTCGGCCTCGAGCACGAGGGCGAGTACGAGCGTCGTGCGCGCGGGCCGCTGCTCGACGCGCTCGAGGCGGCGCCGACCGTCGCCGTGCTGCTCGTCCGGCTCGGCGGCTACGCGGTCGGCGTCTTCGAGGGCGAGCAGCTCGTGGCGTCGAAGGTAGGCACGCGCTTCGTCAAGGGCCGGCACAAGAAGGGCGGGTCGTCGGCGAACCGCTTCCGCCGCCGCCGCGAGGAGCAGGAGCGCGAGCTGATCGACGCGGCCGCTGCCGAGGCGGCGCGGGTGCTCGGGCCGTGGCGCGGGCGGGTCGAGCACGTCGCGCTCGGAGGCGACCGCTCGGCTGTACGCGTGTGCTCGAGTCGCGCGCAGACCTCGGCCTGGCTGCAGCCGCTCGCGCTCGAGCGCTTCTTCGACGTCGTCGATCCGCGCCTGCGCGTGCTCGAGGCGCTGCCGTACCAGCTCTACGCCGCGAAGGTGGTCGAGGAGCGCCTAGCCGTTCAGGTGCGCGACCGTGGCGCCGTCGGCGGAGTCGCTCTCGCGGCTGTCGACGAGCGGGTGCTTGTCGAGCTCGTCGCGGACCGCTGCGCGGACCGCGCCGGTGGCACGGCCGTGGATGACGCGCACCGAGGGCAGCCCGGCGAGCGCGGCGTCGTCGACGAACGACCGAACGGCCTCGCGCGCCTCCTGCGCCCGCTGCCCGCGCACGTCGAGCTCGTCGGTCATGTCGCTGCGCGCGGCGGCGACGACTCGAACCGGGGTCTCGGCCTCGGGCTTCTCGCTGCCGAGACGGGCGCAGCTGCGCGAGCGGGACGCGAAGCCGGTGGCCGGCCGGCCCGACCACCTCCGCCTCGTCGCCCTCGATCGCCGCGATCGTTCCGTGCACGCCGAGCGCCGGCGCCTCGACGGGGTCGCCGGCGGCGAGCGGCCCGGTCAGCGGCAGCGGCTCGTCGAGCGACCTGGATCGCGCGCTCGGCTCGCACGGCTCGCTCCGAGGCCGCGCCGAGCCGGCGGTCGCGCTCGGGCTCGTCCCGCCGCTTGCGCGCGCGCCATCCTGATCTCGTCGCGCAGCGCCTCGAGCTCCGCGCGTGCGGTCGCCAGCTCGCGCGACGCCTCGGCGGCAGCGCGCTCGCGCTCGGCCGCGGCGGAGGCGCGCACGGCCGCGATCTCGGCCTCGAGCTCCCGCTCGCGCTCCGCGCGCGCTTCCGGCGAGCCGTGCCGCCTCGGCGCGCTCCTCCTCGGCCAGCGTCGCGCTCTGCGGCCGCGCCGCGCTCTGCGGCCTCGGCCTCGGCGAGCAGCTCCTGCGATCCGAAGCCGCTCGGGCGCGACCCGCCCGCGCGCGTCGGCGACGACAGCCGCGTCGAGGCCGAGCCGCTCGGCGATCTGGAGCGCGTGCGAGATGCCCGGCCGTCCGAGCGCGAGCCGGTAGAGCGGCGCGTGCGTGTCGGGGTCGAACGCCGGTCGCCGCGTTGGCGACGCCCCTCGGTCGCGCTCGCCCACTCCTTCAGCTCGGCGTAGTGCGTCGTCACGACCGTCAGGCGCGCCTGCTCGGCGAGCCGCGCCAGGAGCGCCTGCGCCAGCGCCGAGCCCTCGACCGGATCCGTGCCGCGCCGCCACCTCGTCGAGCAGGACGAGCGACCGCTCTCTGGCCGCGCGCAGGATCTCGACGAGGTTGGCGACGTGACCGGAGAAGGTCGAGAGGCTCATCTCGATCGACTGCCGGTCGCCGATGTCCGCGAGCACCTCGTCGAAGACCGGCAGTGCAGCGGTGTCGGCCGGCGGCCGCAGCCCGGACTGGTGCAGCAGCGCGGCGAGGCCGAGCGTCTTCAGCGCGACGGTCTTGCCGCCGGTGTTCGGGCCGCTGATCACGAGCGCGCGCAGGTCGCCGAGGTCGAGGTCGATCGGCACGGCGGTCTTCGGGTCGAGCAGCGGGTGGCGCGCGCCGACCAGCCTCACCTCGTCCGAGACCTCGACGGGCGCGCCTCGCCAGCCGCGCGAGACGGTGCCGAGCGCGATCGCGAGGTCGATCTGACCGGCTGCTTCCACGGCGCGCGCGAGCGCGTCTGCGTGCTCGGCCGACGGCGGCCGACAGCTCCCGCAGGATGCGCTCGGCCTCCTCGCGCTCGGCGCCCGCCGCCTCCGACTGGCGGTTGCTGAGCTCGACGATCTCGAACGGCTCGACGAAGAGCGTCTGGCCCGAGTCGGAGGCGTCGTGGACGATCCCGGGGACGCTGCTGCGCGAGCTCACCTTGACGGCGAGCACCGGCCGGCCGCCTCGCTGCGTGACGAAGTCCTCCTGCAGGTGCTCGCGGATGCCGCTCTTGCGCACGAGCTGCTCGAGCCGGTCGGCGACGCGCTGCCGCCCGGTGCGCAGCTCGCCGCGGAGCTTGCGCAGCTTCGGCGAGGCGTTGTCCTTGAGGTCGGAGCCGTCCTGCTCGACGGCGCGGTCGATCGCGGCGGCGAGCGGTTTCAGCGCGGGGTCGATCGCGGCCGCGAGCTCGCGCAGCAGCGGCGCCTCCTGCTCCTCGAGAGCAGCCCGCGCCCGCAGCGACCCGGAGACGGTGTCGCCGACGTGCCGAAGCGCCGGGGCGGCAAGGACACCGCCGAGCTCCGCGTGCGCCGCCGTGTCGCGGATGTCCCGGATCCCCTCGAGCGGCGGCTCCGCCGCGACGTCGAGCAACGCGACCACCTCGGCGGTGAGCGCCTGGCGGCGCGCCACTTCGGCCGCGTCCGCCGACGGCGTCAACGCACCGGCCAGCGCAGCTCCGCGGGTCGGTGGCAGCCGCGGAGGCGACCCGCTGCCGGATCGCGGGGAACTCGAGCGCGTCGAGAGCCTGCGGTTCCACCGCCCGAGTGTAGGCCGGATATGGTCGAGCGCCATGCGCTCGCGCCGCCAGATCACGGTCGTCGGCTGTCACGCCGGTGGCGAGGTGGGAAACGTGGTCGTCGGTGGCGTGCTGCCTCCTCCCGGTGCGACGGTCTTCGAGCAGATGCAGGCGCTGCGCCGTGACGGCGACAGCCTCCGACGGCTGCTGCTGCGGGAGCCGCGCGGGAGCGTGGCGGTTCACGCCAACCTCGTCGTCCCTGCGACCCGCGCGGACTGCGACGCGGGCTTCATCATCATGGAGCCCACGGAGTATCCGGCGATGTCCGGCTCGAACACGATCTGCACGACCACGGTCCTGCTCGAGACCGGCATGCTCGAGATGCACGAGCCCGAGACGGTCCTCCGCCTCGAGGCGCCCGGGGGCGTCGTGGAAGTGCGCGCACGCTGCCGTGACGGACGGTGCGAGAGCGTGGAGTTCACGAACGTCCCGTGCTTCGTCGATCGACTCGATGCGGCGCTCGAGGTCGAGGGGATCGGCACCGTGACGGTGGACGTCGCGTACGGCGGCATGTGGTACGCGATCGCGGATGCGTCGACGCTCGGGTTCGAGATCGAGCCGCATGAGGCCCGCGACCTCTCCCTCGCGGGCGAACGCATCCGCGCCGCGGCGCGCGAACAGCTTCCGTGTCGCGCATCCGGAGAATTCGGAGATCGCCGGCGTCAGCATCGTCCAGATCGCCCAGCCGTGGCAAGGAGTCGGAAAAGTGACTCGGAACGCCGTCGTCGTAGCGCCGGGCCGCCTCGACCGTTCGGCGACCGGGACGGGTCTCTCGGCGCGGATGGCGGCGCTCCACGCGCGTGGACTGATGCGCGTCGGCGACGAAATGACCCATGCCTCCGCGATCGGCTCCACCTTCGACGGGAGAATCCTCGCCGAGGCCCTCGTCGGTGGTCGACCGGCGATCGTGCCCGCCATTCGCGGCAGCGCCTGGATCACCGGCGTATCGCAGGTCTATCTCGATCCGAGCGACCCGTTCCCGGAGGGATATCTCCTCTCGGACACGTGGGGCGTCAGCGGGCTCGACACGCAGTAAGAACTCCGCGGTCCCCGACACCAATACGGCAACCACCGAATCCCCAAGGAGGGAGACGACATGCCGTACGGCTCTTGGATCAACGATCTGCCGACCGCGTTCTTCATGGTCGTGCACATCGCCGCGTTCGCGCTCGGCGCCGGGTTCGCCTGGCTCGCGTTCAAGCGCGAGCTCGCGCCTGCTCGGGACCGGCGTTCTCGCTGTTCGCCGCCGCCGAGCTGACCTACATGACCTACCACCTCGACTGGACCGTGTTCCTGTTCGCGCACACGATCGCCGAGGTGCTCGACCTGACTGCCTTCGTGCTCGTCTTCGCGGCCGCCGTCTGGCAGGTCGTGGCCGCGCGACGGCCCGCCGTGGAGGCGACCCACTGATGACGTCGATCCGCCTCGTCCTCGCTGCTTCGGCTGCGCTCGTCCTCGTCGCTGCGGGCTGTGGCGAGTCGGCGAACAGCGAGCCCGTGGCGACGACCGAGGTGGCGATGGCCAAGAGCTATCGCTTCGACCCGAAGACGATCGAGATCGAGGCCGGCCAGAGCGTCACCTGGACGAACGAGGACAACTTCACCCACACCGTCCAGGTCGACGGCCAGGAGGACCACAAGGTCGAGCGCGGTGAGAGCGTCTCGATCGCGTTCGACGAGCCCGGTACCTACCACTACGTCTGCACGCTGCACAGCCAGGACATGGACGGCGAGGTGATCGTCAAATGAGCCTGCGGCTCAGGCGCGACGTCGTCATCCTCGGCTGCGCCGATCAGCGCCGGTATCCACGGCGCGCTCGCGCCCGCGCATTTCGCCGAGGGCGCCGGCGCCGGGGTCGGCTTCGTCGCCTCGACGGTCCTGCTCGCGGCGCTCGCCGTCTTCCTGACGCTGCGCCGCCGCGAGCTCGCTCGCCGCTCGCGGGCGCGGCCATCGTCCTCGCCGGCCTGCTCGCGAGCTACGCGCTCGCAATCGACTGTCGGACTGCCCGCTGCTCCACCCCCAGCCCGAGCCGGTCGACGGCCTCGCACTCGCCACGAAGGCGTTCGAGGTCGTCGGCCTGCTCGACGGCTGTCGAACCTCCTCTGGCGCGGCCGCGGCGTCGTTCACAGCTCATCCAACCGAAAGGAGCGCTCGGCATGAACACGCACACGGGCTCGCGCCCGATTCCGCTCGCACTGACGATGTTGGTGGCGTTCTTCACCGCCCTCGCCGCCCTCGCCGTCTCCAACGGCCACGACGCCCATGCGCACGGCAACGCGCCGCAACACACGGAGGCCACCGTGGCGCTCTCGCAAGCGGCTCTCGCGCAGCGAGCATGCGCGTGCTCTGGGAAGACCACATCGTCGTGGACACGGCTCGCGATCATCAGCCTGACGACGGGTCGCCGGACACCGAGGCCACGGTCGCCCGGCTGCTGAAGAACCAGGCCGACATCGGCAACGCGGTCAAGCCGTTCTACGGCAAGGCGGCCGGCAACACGCTCACCGCGGAGCTCCGCAAGCACATCCTGATCGCGGCCGACGTCGTCGCCGCCGCCAAGGCCGGCGATCAGGCCAAGCTCGCCGACGCGCAGGCGCGCTGGCGGCAGAACGCCGACGACGTCGCCCGCGTCCTCAACAGCGTCAACCCGCGGTTCTGGAAGCTCTCGGCGATGAAGGCGGAGATGTACAAGCACCTGGCCCTGACGACGCAGGAGGTAGTGGCAAGGCTCCAGGGCAACTGGTCGGCCGACGTCGCCGCCTACGACCGGATCCATCACCACATCCTGCACATGTCCGACCTGCTCTGCGGACGGCCTGGTCAAGCAGTTCCCGAAGCGGTTCCGCTAGCGTGCCGGTACTCCGGATGTCGGCCGACCTCGGAGACGCGCGGACGGTTCAGCTGCGTCGCCTGGCGGCGCGACCAGCTGACGGCGTCGGGGTTCCCGCTGCCGCTCGCGGTACGGGTCGGCACGTGACTCGCGCTGCGACCTCCACACGCTGATCGAGCTCGTCGAGCGCGGCTGCCCGCCCGACCTGGCTGCGCGTATCGCTCGCGCCGCTGGACGAGGGAAACGCGGCATGAGCCGGGCTACGCTCCCTACTGTGTCGACGGTGACTTCGGCCACGGAACACCAGCTCGGCGACTCCGCCGTCCCGCCGCTCGACGAGGAGTCGCGCGAGTGGCTGCGCTGCCTGCGCGCCGAGGGCGCACTCGAGGACGACGCGGTCGCCCGGCTCCACGCGCTGCTGCTTGCGCGCGGCGCGGTTCGAGGTCGCCCGCCGCCGGCCGACGCTGCCGCACCTGCGCGGCAACGACCTCGACGACATCGCCAACCAGGCGGCCGACGACGCGCTCGTGAGCGTGCTGCGGCGCCTCGACGACTTCCGCGGCGCCAGCCGCTTCACGACCTGGGTCTACAAGTTCGCGCTGCTCGAGGCGGCGGTCAAGCTGCGGAAGCGCGCCTGGCAGGGGCGCGAGATCCCGCTCGAGCCGGAGACCTGGAGCCTGTTCTCGAGCGCGGCGCTCGAGCCCGACGAGGAGGTGGAGCAGAGCGAGCTGCTCGACGACGCTGCAGCAGGCGATCGCCGAGGTGCTGACGCCGCACCAGCGGCGCGTCCTGGTCGCCCTGGCTTTGAACGGCGTCCCGATCGACGTCCTCGCCGAGCGGCTCGGCACGACCCGTGGAGCGCTCTACAAGACGCTGCACGACGCGCGCCGCAAGCTGCGACGGCATCTGGACGAGCGCGGGCTCTCCTGCGACGGATGGAGGAGACTGTGATGGAGCGACCCGACCTGAAGCAGATGCTCGGCCGCGTGCTCGGACCGGCGGAGCCCGAGGTCGGCTGCGACGAGTGCTTCGACGTGCTCGACCGGTACGTCGAGCTCGAGCTGGCCGGCGCCGACGCCGACGCCGCGTTCCCCGGGCTCCGTGCTCACCTGGCCGGGTGCCCGGCCTGCCGCGAGGAGCACGAGAGCCTGCGCGCGCTCGTCGGCGGCGATCAGAGCAGCTAGGACGCCCGAACCCGAGGCGGATCTATTGCCATCATCCGTCAGCTAGGGAGCGGCAACGGCCGCCAGCCGCTCTAGGTTGCGAAGAGGCGCCTCGCGCCGTAGTAGCTCCCATGCGACGAGAGCCGCGACCAGCGGACAGTCGTGCCGCGCCGGGGAGCGTGGATGAACTTCCCGCCGCCGGCGTAGATGCCGACGTGGCCGAGACCGGAGAAGAAGACGAGGTCGCCGGCCCGCAGGGAGCCGCGTGAGACGCGGCGCCCGTGCCCGTACTGGCCGGCGGCATAGTGCGGAAGCTGGATCCCAACTTTCGCGTACACGTACTTGACGAGCCCCGAGCAGTCGAAGCCGGCCCGCGGCGAGGTGCCGCCCCAGCGATAGGGGATGCCGGTGAGGTGGTTCGCGATCTGGACGGCTCGCAGACCGCGGGGTGTGCGCTTCTTGATGTGCTTCTTGGCGGCGTGCTTCCTCGCGTACTTGTGAGGCCGCTTCGCGTCGGCGGCTGCACTCCCGGGTGCGGCGAACCAGCCGCTACCCGAGACGAGCACGAGCGTGACTAGGGCGACAACAACGGCGTTCAGTGTGGCGCGGCGTGCGCGTGGGGTCATGCGTGCAGTACCTCCTGACGGCGCAGTTCACCGGGGCGTTGAGTTGGGACCACCCGGCGGGGCGCCGAAATTCGCTTCCGCGAGCAAGCATCGTCACGACACGCCCGGACGCACAGACCCGAACGGGTCAGTGATAGTAAGGAAGCTGTAAACGCCTCCTACTAGTGAAAGAAACGCCCTAGATCGTCTTGAACTGCTCGAACGGCTGCTTGCAGCTCTCGCAGTAGCGGAGCGAGCGGCACGGGGTCGGGCCGAAGATGTTCTCCAGGCGCGTCGCCGTCGAGTTGCAGTACGGGCAGCGGTGGATCGCCGTCTGCAGCTGCAGCGAGCGCCGGAGCGCTTTCGCCGCGCGCCGTTGGCGGCGCGAAGCCGGCCTCGCGGAGCTTCTCCCGGCCGGCGGGCGTGATCTTGTCGGTCGACCAGGAGTCGTCGAGCAGGACGTCGACCTGCGGCTCGCCGCCGAGCGCCGTCACCGCGTCCTCCATCTGCGTGCGCATCGCGTCGAGCGCCGGGCAGCCCATGAACGTCGGCGTGAACTCGATCCGCACGCGCTCCGCCTCCACCTCGACCGACTTGACGACGCCGAGGTCGACCACCGAGATGACCGGGATCTCGGGATCGGGGATCTCGGCGAGCGCGTCCCAGACTGCCGCTTCGGTCACCACTGGGCACCGACCGGAGCGGAGCGCCGCACCATCGTCATCTCGTCCCAGAGCTCCGCGAACTCGGCGCCTGGGTGCCGACCGCTCGACAGCCTCGATCTCCGGCCGGCCCACGCGCTCCGCCAGCACCGGCCGCAGCTCGGCGCCAGCACGCCGAGCGCGTACGGCCACAGCTCCTCGACCGCGTCCACGTAGCGCTCCTCGGCGCCGAGCCGGTCCAGCCACATCTCGGCGTGCAGGCGGTGGTAGACCTCCTCGCGCTCGATCTTCGCCGCGATCCCGGCGAGCTCCGCGTCCTCGTGCTCCTTCAGGTGCTCGATCCGGATCGCGTCCGCGGTCTCGTAGAGGACGTGCCGCGCGATCGTCCGTGCCCAGTCGGGGACGAGCCGCAGCTGGACGAGCGGCGCGCAGCGGTACTCCTCCGGCTTGCGGTCGAAGGCGAGCGCGTCGGCATCCGTGTCGAGCTCGCGCGCGGCGAGCTCGTAGAGCGCTCGCGCATGCCCGATCTCGTTCTGCGCGATCGACGAGAAGGCGACGTCCTCCTCGAGGAAGGGCGCGATCCCCGTCCATTCGGAGTTGCGCCAGCCGAGGATCAGCTCGTCGTCGGCGAGCTCAGGAGCGTCAGTCAGCTGTCGCCCGCGCCGTGCTCACGTCGCCTCCTTCAACCGAGCCTTGATCGAGTAGCCGTCCACGCGGCGGTACTTGAGGTCGAACTCGTCCGGGAACTCCTCGATCGCCGTGATCGCCTCGCGCGGCACGACCCAGAGAGCGACCGACTCGCCCCGCCGCGCGTAGAACTCCCGCGCGTACGCGTCGGCGAACGCCTGGTCGGGCGCGTGGAACGAGCCGCCGTGCGTGAACGGCTGGCCCTTGCGCTCCTGCCTGAAGACCTCCCAGATCAAGCCGCCTCCGCCAGAACCACCTTCGAGACCCAGTCCGTCTCGGCCCGCGAGAGCCGGCGGAACTCCAGCCGCTCCTGCGACGCCGGCCCGTGGCCGGTCACGACCTCGAGCAGCCGGTCCCAGTCGGGCTCGGTGTACTGCCAGACGCCCTCGTCGTTGCGCCGCAGCTTCGGATCGGGGATCTCCAGGCCGAGCTCGAGGATCTGCGGCACGTAGCCCTCGAGGAACTGCTGCCGCGCCTCCTCGTTGCCCTGGCTCTTGATCCGCCAGATCACCATCGGGTCCTCGTCGGCGGGGATCGGCGTCGCCGTGGAAGTGCATCAGCGGCTCCCACCAGCGGGTGAGCGCCTCCTGCACGAGCTCACGCTGCTCGGCTGTGCCGGTGACCATCGCGAGCACCGTGTCGCGGCCGTGCAGGATGTGGAACGACTCCTCCCAGCAGACCTTCTTCATCACGCGCGCGTACGGCGCATACGAGCACTTGAGCAGCGCCTTCTGGCTGATGATCGCGGCCGCGTCGACGAGCCAGGCGATCACGCCGACGTCGCCCCAGCTCTTCGTCGGGTAGTGGAAGACGTTGTGGAACTTCGACTTGCCCGAGATCAGGTCGTCGAGGCAACGCTCGCGCGGCTTGCCGAGATCCTCGACGACGCGGTAGATCAGCTGGCAGTGGCCGACCTCGTCCTGGATCTTCGCCGTGAGCGCGAGCTTCCGCTGCAGCGTCGGCGCGCGCAGGATCCAGTCGCGCTCGGGGAGCACGCCCATCAGCTCCGAGTTGCCGTGCATCTCGATGAACTTGATCAGCCGGGCGCGGTACTCGTCCGGCATCCAGTCGTCGGTCTCGACGAGCCCGCCGTCCTGGACGTAGTCGAGAAACTCCTGCTCACGGGCTTCCATGGTCTCGCCTCCCTGCCGAACGGTCGTTAGCATGGAGTGTATCCCCACTCGCCGGAAAGAGCTCACCCGACAGGCCGCCCGCCTCTTCGCGCAGAAGGGCTACCACGGCACGTCCATGGGCGACCTCGCCGAGGCGATGGGCGTGCAGAAGGGCTCGCTCTACTCGCTCACCGAGTCGAAGCAGGAGCTGCTCTACGAGACGATGCGCGAGGGAGCCGCCGCCTTCCACGCCGGGCTCGACGCGCTCCCGGACGACGCGGGAGCCGCGGAGCGGATCCGGCTCGCGCTGCGTGCGCACCTGCGCGTGGTGGCCGAGCAGCTCGACATGGCGACCGTCTTCATCCGCGAGTGGCGCTACCTCGAGGGCGACCGGCGCGAGCAGATCGTCTCCGAGCGGCGCCGCTACGAGGAGCGTCTGCGCGCGCTCTTCCGGGACGGACGCGAGCACGGCGAGCTCCGCACCGACCTCGACGAGAGCGCCGCCGCGCTGCTCGTCCTCTCTGCCGCGAACTGGGCGTACACCTGGCTGACTCCCGGCCGGGACACGGACGCGCTCGCGGATTCCTTCGCCGCGATCCTCGTCGACGGGATCCGCGGCTACTCGACACCCACGTGACGACGACCCTGCTCGTCAACCCGTACGCGAGCCGCGTCACGCCCGAGCTCGCGGAGCAGGTCGCGCGCGCCCTCGGCGCGGAGCAGACGGTCTTCACCGAGCGGGCCGGGCATGCGGTCGAGCTCACGCGCGACGCGGACACCGACGCGGTTGTGGTCTTCTCCGGGGACGGGGGCTTCAACGAGGCGCTCAACGGTGTCCGCGCCGGAGACGACGCTCGGCTTCGTGCCGGGAGGCGGGACGAGCGTGCTCCCGCGCGCGCTGGGGCTGCCCCGCGATCCGGTCGAAGCCGCCCGCGCGATCGCAGTGGGCCGGACGCGGACGATCTCGCTCGGTCGCGCCAACGGCCGTCGCTTCGGGTTCGCGGCAGGAGTCGGGCTCGACGCCGAGCTGATCCGCCGGATGGACGCGCGTGGCCGCGACGAGAACGGCAAGAGGCCGGGCGACCTCGTCTTCGCCTGGACCGCCTGCAGGCGCTCGCGGCGCATCGTGTTCGCTTCGAGCCGGTGCTCGAGGTCGTCGGGCACGGACGAGCCGCGTTCGCGCTCGTCGCGAACGCCGATCCGTACAGCTACGTCGGCAAGCTGCCGCTCCGCCTTCCGCGCGGCGCCCGGATCGAGGGCGGTCTCGACCTGCTCGCGCCCCGGTCGCTGCGCGGCGCGGAGCCTGCCGGGCGCGGTGCGCTATCTCGTCACCGGCCGGACCGGCCTGCCGCTGGTGTTGCTGCGCGACAGCGACCGCATCGAGGTCCGCTGCGACGGCCCGATGCCGCTCCAGCTCGACGGCGAGGACGTCGGCGACGTGACCGAGGTCGTCTTCGAGGCGGAGCGCGACGCCGTCTCCGTCCTCGTCTGACGGGTAAAGTCCGCGCGGCGATGGCGAGCACCGTTCCCGCCGAGCGCGACCTCCGCCGCGTGATCGGCGACGGCGACGTCGATTCCGGACGGCGAGGTCGAGGGGCTCGGCGAGCAGGATTTGCTCGACCTCTACCGCTCGATGGTGCTGCTCCGTACCTACGACGAGCGCTCGGTCGTCTACCACCGCCAGGGCCGGATCGGCACGTACGCGATCTTCTGGGGCCACGAGGCGATCCAGGCCGGCGCGTTCCACGCGCTCGAGGACGAGGACTGGATCTTTCCGAGCTACCGCGAGTCGGCGATCGGGCTCCTGCGCGGCATGCCGGCGGCGACGATCCTCTCCTGGTGGCGCGGGCACCCGGCCGGCTGGTGGAACCCCGCCGACTACAACCTCGCCTCGATCTGCGTCCCGATCGCGACCCAGGTGCCGCACGCGGCCGGGCTTGCCTGGGGGAAGCGGCTGCGTGGTGAGACGGCCTGCGCGCTGACGTTCTTCGGCGACGGCGCCACCTCGGAGGGCGCCTTCCACGAGGGCGCGAACTTCGCCGCCGTGATGCGCGCGCCGCTCGTCCTGCTCTGCAACAACAACCAGTGGGCGATCTCGACGCCGCTCTCCGCGCAGACCAAGGCCGACGCGCTCGTCGACAAGGCGGTCGGCTACGGCATCCCGGGCCTGCGGGTCGACGGGGGCGACGTGCTCGCCGTCCACGAGGCGACGCGGGAGGCGGTCGCACGCGCGCGCGCCGGCGAAGGGCCGACCTTCATCGAAGCCGTGACCTACCGCATCGACGCCGCACGCCACCGCGGACGACCCGAGGGCCTACATCGACCTGGAGCGGGTCGAGGAGGAACGCGCGAACGAGTGCCTCGGGCGCTTCGAGGGCTATCTCCGCCGGCAGGGAGTGCTGCACGACGACCTCCAGCAGGCGATCAAGGCCGACGCGGCCGACGTGATGCGCGCCGGGATCGCAGCCGCCGAGGCCGAGCCGCCCGCCGACGTCGGGCTTCTCTTCGAGCACGCGTTCGTCGACCCGCCGGCGTCGTTCGAGCACGACCTCGCCGAGCTGCGGAGGATCCTCGGTGAGTGATCTCTAGCTCGTCGAGGCGGTCAACGACGCTCTGCGGGTCGAGATGGAGCGCGACGAGAACGTGCTGGTCCTGGGCGAGGACGTCGGCCGCTCCGGCGGTGTCTTCCGCGCGACCGCCGGCCTCCGCGACCGCTTCGGCGCCGACCGCTGCGTCGACACGCCGCTCGCCGAGGCGGGGATCCTCGGCTCGGCGGTCGGGCTCTGCATGGCCGGCTTCCGGCCGGTCTGCGAGATGCAGTACGACGCGTTCTCGTACCCATGCCTCGACCAGCTGATCAACCACGTCGGTCGCTATCGCTGGCGCACCGGCGGGAAGATGGCGTTCCCGATCACGATCCGCATGCCCTACGGCGGCGGCGTCCGTGCGCCGGAGCTGCACGACGACTCGCCCGAGACCTACTACGTGCACACGCCCGGGATCAAGGTGGCGATCCCCGTCGACCCCGGCGGACGCGAAGGGGTTGCTCGCCGCGGCGATCCGCGATCCCGACCCGGTCGTGATCCTCGAGCCGAAGCTCGTCTACCGCACCGAGCGCGGCGAGGTTCCGGACGGCGAGCACGTCGTCCCGCTCGGCAAGGCGCGCCTCGCCCGCGAGGGCTCGGACCTGACGCTCGTCGCCTACGGCGCGATGGTGAAGGTCTGCGAGCGCGCCGCAGACGAGCTCGACGCGTCGGTCGAGGTGCTCGACCTGCGCTCGCTGAAGCCGCTCGACGAGGAGGCGCTGCTCGCCTCCGCCGCGAAGACGGGCCGCGTCGTGCTGGTCCAGGAGGCGCCGCGCACGTGCGGCTACGCCGCCGAGCTCGCCGCGATTCTCGCCGAGAAGGCGCTGCTCGACCTGCAGGCCCCGGTGCTGCGGGTGACGGGCTACGACGTTCCGTATCCGTACTGGACGATCGAGGACGCGTACATGCCGTCGGTCGCGCGGGTCGTCGACGCGGCGCGCACGCTGCTCGACTTCTAGTGGCGCTGCACGAGCTCCCGCTCGACGTGTCCGTTCTGCACGGGCACTTCTCGCGCGAGCTCGAGCCGGTGCGTAACGATCGATCCCGGCGACTCGGTGCGGTTCTCGGTGCCGAACGCGGGGTGGCGCGTCGGGCGGGACGAGCGGTTCGAGCCGCCCGACCCGGAGCTCGACACGGGGCATGCGCTCGCCGGGCCGGTCGAAGTGCGGGGTGCCCGCACCGGGCAGACGCTCGTGGTGCGGATCGAGGAGGTGACACCGGGACCCTGGGGCGCGACCTTCACGGAGCCCCCGCACCGGATCGACTGGGAGCTGGCGGACGGCGTCGGTCGCTGGGCGGGCCGGGAGGTACGGCTCGCGCCGTTCCTGGGCGTGCTCGGGATGCCGCCGGACGAGCCCGGCGTGCACTCGACGATCCCGCCGCGGCGTTGCGGCGGCAACATCGACTGCAAGGAGCTCGTCGCGGGCACGACGCTCTTCCTCCCGATCCCGGTCGACGGAGCCCGCTTCTCCGCCGGCGACGGGCACGCCGCGCAGGGGGACGGCGAGGTCTCCGGGACCGCGATCGAGGCTCCGACCGAAGCGACGCTCACGCTCGACGTCCGTGACGACCTGCCGCTCGAGTGGCCGGTGGCGCGCATCGACGGCGCCTGGGTCACCTTCGGCTTCGACGAGCACCTCGGCCTCGCGGCCCGGATCGCGGTGGACGGGATGCTCGACCTGATGGAGCGCGAGCACGGCTTCTCGCGGGCCGACGCGCTCGGGCTCGCCTCGATCGTCGTCGACCTGCGCGTCACCCAGGTCGTCAACGAGGTGCTCGGCGTGCACGCGGTCCTGCGCGACGACGCTCTCCGTTGAACGAGCGGCTTCGGCTGTGGCTGGAGCCCGGCGCGCACGGCTACCGGCTGCGGGACGCCGCGACCGGTGAGCCGGTGCGCTGGGAGGACGAGCGCATCCGCGTCGTCGCGGCGGCCGGCGTCTCCTATCGGCCCGAGGCGCTCCCGGATGCGTCGTTCGATCCCGGGAAGCGGCTGGCGCTCGTGCCGGAGCCGGCGAACGAGCACGATCCGAACGCGGTCGCGATCTGGAACGCAGAGCGGACGCTTCAACTCGGTTACGTCCCGGCGGCAGTCGCGCCCGAGCTCGCCGGCGACGAGCAGGCGGTCTCGCTCTGGCGCGTCGACGGCGGGCTGCGGGTGCTGATCGTCTCCGCCGACGCCTGGGTCGGAATACCCCGACTAGGCTCAAGCGCCGTGGCGTACGAGTTCAAATTGCCCGACCTGGGTGAGGGCCTGACCGAGGGCGAGATCGCCCGCTGGCTCGTGACCGAAGGGCAGGAGCTCGCCGAGGACGACCCCCTCGTCGAGATCCAGACCGACAAGACGACCGTCGAGATCCCCTCGCCTGCCGCCGGCACGGTGACGAAGATCCTCGTCGGCGGAGGGCGAGATCGTCCCGGTCGGCACCGTCCTCGTCGTGATCGGCGCCGACGGCGTCGAGCCCGTCGCGGCCGCCCCCGAGCCGAAAGCAGCGCCCGCGCCGGCCGCCGAGAAAAGAAAGTGTTGATTCAACACAAGCTCGTGTTCAGGCCACCCCGATCGTGCGCCGGGTCGCTCAGGAACTGGGCGTTGATTTGGCTCAGCTGAGCGGCACGGGACCGAACGGCCGCATCACCGAGGACGACGTCCGCAGCGCCGGCGGAGAAGGGCTTGTGTTGAATCAACACAAGCCCTCCGAGGGGCGGCGCGAGCCGGTGCGCGGGGTGCGGCGGCAGATCGTCGAGCACCTGACGAAGGCGCACCGGGAGGTTCCCGCCGTCACGTTCGTCGAGGAGTGCGACTTCACGGACGTCGACCTGAAGCAGCTGTTGCCGCGCACGCTCAAGGCGGTCGCGGCCTCGCTCGCCGAGTACCCGGAGCTGAACGCCCGCCTCGAGGGCGACGAGATCGTCTATCTCGAACGCTACGACCTCGGCGTCGCCGTGCAGACCGACCAGGGCCTCGTCGTCCCGGTCGTGCGCGACTGCGACTCAGCGTCGCTCGAGGACCTCGGAGCAGAGGTGGAGCGGCTCGCCGAGGCTGCCCGCGCCGGCTCGCTGAAGCCCGAGGAGCTGCGCGGCAGCACGTTCACGATCACGAGCGCCGGCAAGCTGGGCGGTTTGCTCGTGACGCCGCTCGTCAACCATCCCGAGGTGGGCATCCTCGGCATCCACCGGATCGGCCCGCGCCCCGTCGTCCGCGACGACGAGATCGTGGTGCGCCGCATCGGCAACGTCTCGGTCACGTTCGACCATCGCGTCGTCGACGGGGCGCGGGCGGCGGCGTTCACGCTCGACGTCATCGCGCCGCCTCCAGCCTCGCTCGAAATCCAATCCGGCTCCGGGCCCGTAGTCGTAGATGCCCAGTGGTCCGGACTCATTCCGAGGGGAAAGCGAGGGGTAGAGCATGAAGCGAGTAATGGTGGCAGCGTTCTTCGTCGTCGGTCTCGTCGCCGTGGGTGTCGGCGTCGCCGGGATCAACGGCAACTGGAGCACGCACTCGAACGGCTCGATGGAGGTGCCCGTACGCGACAGCCAGGGCCAGGCACAGGCGATCTTCCACCTGTCGAACGACGGGAGCGAGCTCGATTTCAAGCTGATCGCGACGAACATCGAGGGCGTCACGCAGTCGCACATTCACTGCGGGCCCGAGGGCGTGAACGGCCCTGTCGTCGTATTCCTGTACGGGTTCAATGCGGCGGGCGTCGCGCCGAACGGGATCCTCAACGAGGGGACGATCACGGATGCCAACGTGATCGCCGCGACCCAGCACGCGAATCTGTCCGGGCGGTGTTGCCACGCTCGACGACGTGATCGAGAAGATGAACAACGGCGGTGCATACGTGAACGTGCACACCCTCGTCTTCCCCGGCGGCGAGATCCGCGGCGACATCAAATAGGGGAGAGCGCGAGCAGGGGGCGGCGCTCGGCCGCCCCCTGACCTCGTAGCGTTTTAGGCGACTGCGAGCTCGGCGGGCAGGTGCGGCTCGAGCATCGCCTCGATCCGCGGCGCGCTCGTGCGGCCGTCGAGGCGCGAGACCGCCTTCTTGTCCTTGACGAGGACGAGCGTCGGGACGACGTCGACCTTGAAGCGCTCGGCGAGCTCGGGGTTCGCATCCACGTCGACGCGGCGCACACGCAGACGCTCGCCGCTCCTTTCGCTCCAGGTGGGCGAGCAGGCTCTCCATCCGCCGGGCGGGGCCCGAGCGCTCGGACCAGAAGAAGACGAGCAGCGGCCTGTCGGCGTCAGTCACGATGATTTGTCCTCCTGAGTAAAAAGCGGGTGCCGCGGGTCAGCTGTTGTATGTCCAGAAAACGCCGCGTCGAAACTCCACCCGGCACTACACTGGGCGAGAAGTGGGGGACTGGTACACGATCGGACTCGCGCTCGGCCTCGGGATCGCGATCGGCACGCTCTTCGCCGGGGTGCTCTCCGCGACCCCGCTGGGACGGGGCGCGGCGGTGGTGCTCGCCGGCGTGGCGGGCGCGCTCGTGGGGACGTTCGTCGACGACTGGACGGAGCTCGTGGCCGGGGCAGTCGGAGGCGTGTTGGGCGCAGTCGGCGCGGCGATCATCGTCGCCGGTGCGCTGCGGCGCGGCGGCACGCGAGCCGGGCTCGCGCTGATCGTCGCCGCCGTGGCAGCGGGGCTCGCCGGGCTCGCCTTCGTTCCCGTCGCCGGCTACCTCGAGGCGGTCGCTCTGCCCTTCCTCGCCGTCCGGCTCCGGCGCACCCAGGCCGAGCGGTACGCCGGCCTGCGCACTCTTGCCAAGGACTGAGATGCCGGCACCAAGGCGCTCATCCTGGTCGTCATCGACGGCCTGACGCCGTCGATGCTCGAGGACACGCTCGAGCGCCGCACCGCTCCGGCGCTCGCGCTGCTCGCCGAGCACGGCCGCTACCGCAGAGCCATCTCCACGTTCCCGTCGCTGACGCCGGTCTGCCTCTCCTCGCTCGCCACGGGCGCGCACCCCGACGTCCACGAGATCCCGCACCTGGTCTGGTACCACCGCGGCGAGCAGCGGCTGGTCGAGTACGGCTCGTCGTTCGGGGCGGTGCGCGCAGCGGGCACGAGGCAGTCCCTGATCGACACCGTCTACGGGCTCAACGACAGCCACCTGGGCCGGAACGCGGTGACGGTGTACGAGGCGCTCGAGGACGCGGGGCTGACAGCCGCCGCGGTGAACATCACCTGCTACCGCGGCCGCACCGAGCACCTGCCCGACGCGGCGCGTTCCCGTGCTCACCCGTCCCGCGCACGGGCCGAAGCGGCTCTTCTTCTACAACCTCTTCGAGTCGGACGTGACGGGCGCCCCGCTCTCGGTGCGCAATCGGCCGGGCGGGTCGATCGACGCCTACGCGGCGGCGGTCGGCCGCTGGCTCGTCACGCGCGACGCCTTCGACTTCCTCGTCTTCTACCTCTCCGACTACGACTACGCCTCGCACGTTCAGGGGCCGGATGCCGCGCACGCCGCGCTGGCGCGCTGCGACGACGCCGTCGGCGGGCTGATCGAGGCCGCGGGCGGGGCGGACGAGTTCCTCGAGCGTTACGCCGTCATCCTCTGCTCCGACCACGGCCAGACGCAGGTGGACGAGGTGGAGCGGCTCGAGGACACGTTCCCCGAGGCGACCGTGACCGCGTCCAACCGAGCGGGGATGGTGTACTCCGACGGCGACCCGGCCGCGCTGGCGGCCCGGCTCGACGGGCACCGCGGCGTCGACGTCGTCCTCTACCGGGAGGGTGAGGAAGCGGTGGCGCGCCGCGACGGCGAGGAGCTGCGGTTCACGCCGGACGGGACGAGCGGCGACGCCGCGATCCTCGATCACCCGCAAGGGTTGGAGCGGGCCTGGGCGGCGCTCGCGAATCCGAACGCCGGCGAGCTGATCGTCTCCGCGGCCGCCGGCTGGGAGTTCGCCGACCTGGCCGGCCGACACCACTCGGGCGGCGGCTCGCACGGGTCGCTGCTGGCCGGCGACTCGGAGGTGCCGATGCTCACGGTCGGGCTCGAGACGCTGCCGGGCTCGATCGTCGAGGTGATGCCCGCGGTGCTCGAGCACTTCGGCGTGGCGCTGCCGGCGTACGCGCGCACGCCCGCTCCGCGCATGAGGACCGGCGCAGGAGCTCGCCGCGTTCCTGCGGCCGGCGCGGCATCGCGGACGACCGCGTGCTCGCGGCGATCGCCGCCGTCCCTCGCGAGCTGTTCGTTCCCGAGGATCTGCGGCTTCGCGCCTACGACGATCGCGCGCTTCCGATCGGTCACGGCCAGACGATCTCGCAGCCGTTCATGGTCGCGACGATCTGCGCCGCGCTCGAGCTCGACGCGGACGCGCGCGTGCTGGACGTGGGCACCGGCTCGGGCTACCAGGCCGCGGTGCTGGCGGAGATCGCGGCCGAGGTGGTGACGATCGAGCGCGTGCCCGAGCTGGCCGAGCGGGCGCGCGAGACGCTCGCGCGGGCAGGCTACGAACGCGTCGACGTCCGGGTCGGCGACGGCACGCTGGGCGTGCCGGACCGTGCGCCCTTCGACGGAATCGCCGTCGCGGCTGCAGCTCCCGCCGTCCCGGACACGCTCTACGAGCAGCTTGCCGTCGGCGGCCGCGTCGTCCTCCCGGTCGGCAGCCTCCGCGACCAGTGGCTGGAGGTCGTCGAGCGCGGGGCGGACGGTCCCAGAGGTCGCACGGTCGGTTCCGTGCCGGTTCGTCCCCCTCGTCGGCGCGGCAGGGTTCGGCGAGTCGCACGCCGGGTAACATGCTGCGGCGATGAGAGGGCACAGTCCGAGGGGTACGAGGGCATCGACTGCTGCTGCACGCACCGGTCTTCGTGCGCGGCATTCGCCTGGGCGAGGTGGAGAACGTGCTGCTCGACTCGGAGGCTCCGCGCATCCTCGGTCTCGACGTGCTCTGCGGCGACGGCAAGAACCGCTTCCTGCCCTATGCGGCCGCACGGCTTGCCGGCGAGACGATCGAGATCGACAGCACGCTGACGCTGCTCGACCAGCGCTTGCTCGACTTCTACCGGAGCCGGGGGCGGAAGCTCACGGCCGTGCCCGAGCTCGCGGACGCGCTCGTCCAAGCCGACGGAGCGCTCGTGCTCCCCTCGACCGCCCACTGCTAGGCTCGCGCGTCGATGCAGCGCTCTCCCGCAGTCGGCGCCTCGGGCGCCCTTGCGCGCACACGCGGCGCGCTCGCCCGCCGCCAGAACTGGCTCCAGCTCGCCCGCTTCTGCGCGGTCGGCGCGAGCGGTTACGTCGTCAACCTCGTCGTCTACACGTTGCTCCTGCACGGCGCGGGGTCCACTACCTCCTGGCCGCCACCGGCTCCTTTCTCGTCGCGGTGACGAGCAACTACACGTGGAACCGCCTCTGGACGTTTCGCCACCAACGGGGTCACGTCGGCTACCAGGGGCTCCGCTTCCTCGTCGTCTCGACGATCGCGCTACTCGCGAACCTGGCGATCCTCTACCTGCTCGTCCGGCTCGGGCTCGGGAAGGTGCTCGCGCAGGCGCTTGCGATCGTGCTCGTGACGCCGCTGAACTTCGTCGGGAACAAGCTCTGGTCCTTCGGGCGACGCTCGCAGCGCTAGGCGCCGCGCTCGCGCTGGTGGGCGGCGCCGGCGCAGCGACCGCCCCGGCCGAGCCGGTCTACGACGAGGAGGGCCGGCTCGTCGAGGTGCCCTTCGCGCCGCCCGCGGGAGCCGCGCGGCTGACCGAGAAGCAGGCGACGGAGATCCTGCTCCGCTTCCCGAAGGTCGCCGACTGGCTCGACCGCTACCCGCCCAAGCCGGTGACAGATGCCGAGTACCGGCCGGCGACCGACGAGTGGGTCGTGAAGGCCTGGTCGGGCGACGCCGGGCAGATCGTGCTCGGCAAGGTCGACGACACCTCCGGCTCGGTGCACGAGGCGTGGACCGGGCCGCAGGTCGCGTGGACGATGGCGCGCGGCGGCGCCGGCGCCTTCGGCGGCAAGACGATCAACGGCATGTGGCTCTGGCTCGGCTTCTGCGCCGTCTTCTTCGTCGGCCTCGCGAACCTGCGGCGCCCGCTCTCGCTGCGCAACCTCGACCTCCTCGCACTGCTCTCGTTCTCGATCTCGCTCCGCTTCTTCAACGAGGGCGAGATCTTCTGGAGCGCTCCGCTCGCCTATCCGCCGCTGCTCTACCTCCTGGGACGCTGTGTCTGGATCGCGCGCGCGGAACCGGCCGCCGCGTGCCTCGACTGCCGGTCTGGCCGATCTGGCTGCTGGCAGGGGCGGCCGTCTTCCTCGGCGGCTTCCGTGTCGGGCTGAACCTGGAGGCCAAGCGCAGCGTGATCGACGTCGGCTTCGCCGGAGTCGTCGGCGCGCAACCGGATCGCGAACGGCGAGATGCCCTACGGGCACATGCCGATCCAGGAGAGCCAGAAGCCGTGCGGGCCCGCCGATGCGGAGGGAGAGATCCGCGAGCGAATCCAGACCAACGGTCGCTGCGAGGCCTCGAACCCGCGCGGCGACACCTACGGGCCGGTCTCGTATCTCGCCTACCTGCCCGGCTACGCGGTCTTCGGCTGGACCGGAAAGTGGGACGAGCTCTGGGCCGCGCACGCGACCTCGCTGCTCTTCGACGGGCTCTGCCTGATCGGGCTCGCGCTCGTCGGGCGGCGCTTCGGCGGGTCCGCGGCTCGGCGCGACGCTCGCGTTCGCGTGGGCGGCGTATCCCTTCACGCTCTACGCCTCGAACTCGAACACGAACGACACGATCATGCCCGCGTTCCTGATCTGGGGCTTCTGGCTGGCCTCCTCCGCCTGGGCGCGCGGCGCGGCGGTCGCGCTCGCTGGGTGGACGAAGTTCGCGGCGCTGCTGCTGGCGCCGCTCTGGCTCTCGTACCCGGACGGGTGGCGGATGCCGGCGCGGCGCTTCGCGCTCTCGTTCGCCGGCGCGACGCTCGCGGCCTTTCTCGTCCTCCTGCTCGAGCCCGACCCGCTCCATGCCGCCCGCGTCTTCGCCGAGCGGACGTTCGGCTTCCAGCTCGACCGGGACTCGCCCTTCTCGCTCTGGGGCTGGGGCCAGTACCACGCCGCAGGCGTGCCGGACCTCCACGTCGTCCAGCAGGTGCTCGAGGTGCTCGTCGTCGCCGGAGCGGTGCTGGTCGCGTTCGTGCCGCGCCGGAAGTCGATCCTGCAGCTCGCCGCGCTCACCGCCGCCGTCCTGATCGGCTTCGAGCTCGTGCTGACGCACTGGTTCTACCTCTACATCCCGTGGTTCTTCCCCTTTGTCGCCTTCGCCGTGCTGCTCGGCCCGTGCCCGCGTCCCGCCGGTTCACTGAGGTCGCGGCCGCGCTGGCGGCCGCGCTGTTCCTCGTCTCCTGGGGCCTGCTCCACACCGGCTGGTACGACGACGAGCGAGATCGTCGACATCCCCGTCTACGAGGGGTACGGGAACGCGATCGAGAGCCGGCGCGGTGCCGTACCGGGACATCCGCCCCGAGTACCCGCCGGGAGCGCTGCCCGCGTTCGCCCTGCCGGCGCTCCTGAGCGACGATCAGGAGGGCTTCCGCGACGTCTTCGAGTGGCTGATGGCGACCTGCGGCGTCGCGGCGGTGCTGCTCGCTGCCGTCGCGCTGGCCGGGCTGGGCGCTTCGCGTGCGCGGACCGCCGCGGCGCTCGCCCTCGTCGCCGGCTTCCCGCTCCTGCTCGGTTCGGTCGTGCTCACGCGCTTCGACCTCTACCCCGCCGCCCTCGTCGCCGGCGCGCTTGCGGCGCTCGTCCACCGCCGCGACCGGCTCGGCTTCGGCTTGCTCGGCGCGGCGATCGCCGTGAAGCTCTATCCGGCGGTGCTCGTCCCGCTCGCGGCCGCCTACGTCTGGCGCCGGCGCGGGCGCCGCGAGGCGCTCGTCTGCCTGGGCGTGGCGGCCGGCGTCGTCATGCTCGTGTTCCTTCCCTTCCTGCTGGTCGCGCCGGACGGCGTCGCCCACAGCATCGGCCACCAGCTTTCGCGCCCGCTCCAGATCGAGAGTCTCGGCGCCGCGCTCTATCTCGCTGCCCACCACCTGCTCGGGCTCGACGTCGAGATGCGCTCGGGGCACGGCTCGCAGAACCTGTACGCGGACCGGGACCAGGCGTCGCCGCGGTGCTGCTCAGCGTCGTCCAGCTCGCCGCGCTCGTCTGGATCTGGCTGCGCCGGCCGGGCTCCGCCGAGGAGCTCGTGCGCTGGAGCGCTGCGGCGCTCGTCGCCTTCGTCGCGCTCGGGAAGGTGCTCTCGCCGCAGTTCCTGATCTGGCTCGTGCCCGTCGTCCCGCTCGTCGCCGGGCTGCGAGGGCTACGGGCATCGGTGCTCCTCGCGGGCGCCTCGTGCTGACGCAGCTGTGGTTCCCGTCGCGCTACTGGGACCTCGCGCGGCGAGCTCGATCCGCTCCCCTCCGGCCTCGTGCTCGCCCGCGACCTCGTGCTCGTCGCGCTCCTCGTCGTCCTGCTCAAGAGGCTCTAGGGATAGTCGACGCGAACCGGCTCGATCGCCGTAGCGCGTCCGGACTCGTCGCAGTCGATGACGCGCGCCCTCGATCCGGACGCCGCCCTCGGCGGTCTCGAAGCGGACGGGCATGCCGGTGCGCATCCGGTAGATCGCCGCGTCGGCCTTGACGCCGATCACCGAGTCGTGCGGGCCCGTCATGCCGACGTCGGTCATCGCCGCCGTGCCGCCGCGCTGCACGCGCGCGTCCGAGGTCTGCACGTGGGTGTGCGTACCGAGCACGGCAGTGACGCGGCCGTCGAGCCAGCGCGCCAGCGCCACCTTCTCGCTCGTCGCCTCGGCGTGGACGTCGACCACGATCACCTTGGCCTGCGCCTGCGCCTCCTCCACGAGCCCGTCGATCAGCTCGAACATCGAGACGGCCGGGGTCATGAAGAGCGAGCCGAGCACGTTGATCACGGCCACCTGCGTCCCGTCCTCGGCGGCCGCGACGGTCAGGCCGCGGCCGGGCGCGGCGGCCGAGAAGTTCGCCGGCCGGATCACGGTCTCGGAGCTGTCGAGATAGGCGTTGATCTCGGAGCGCCGCCAGGTGTGGTTGCCGAGCGTGATCACGTCTGCGCCGGCGGCCAGGATCCGGGCGGCGAGCTTCGGCGTGATCCCGACGCCGTCCGCCGCGTTCTCGCCGTTGACGATGCAGAACGACGCGCCGAGCTCCTCGCGCAGCGGGCGCAGCCGTTCCTCGAGCGCACGCCGTCCCAGGCGCGCCCACGACATCCCCGACGAAGAGAATTCTCAGCGAACCGAGAGGACGCGGCCGGGCGCACCGACAGCGACACGTTGTTGCCCGCGTCCTGCGTGTAGCGGGCGAGCGCCTGGCGCTCGACGGCGGTCAGGTCGACGACGACGCCGATCTTCGAGGCCGCCTTGGCGACGGCCGAGCCGACCGTGAGCGAGGGGTCGGCGCGCAGGTGCGTGAGCGAGACGACGACGGACGGCGCCGACTGCGGGCGGATGTCGATCCGCGCGCCGTAGGTCCGGTTCGCGAGCACGAAGTCGGTGATCCCCACGACCGTGCCGGTGACCGGCGAGTAGACGTCGGTGCCGGGCGCCGCGCCGACCGCGAGCGCCGAGGTGCCGGGGCCGCGGTCGCCGCGGAGCTGGTACCAGACGAGGCTCTCGTCCGTGCCCGCAAGCCGGTGCCAGAGCCGCGCGAAGAGCCCGGCGTTCCCCTGGCGCCCGACCGGGTCGAGCGCGAGCGAGCCGTCGCCGGCGTGGTGGTAGCCGAGCGCGGTGACGGCGCTCTGGGCGACGGGGAGCTGGATCTGCACCGCGCCGACCATGGCGACGATCTGCGGGATCGGCTGGCCGCCGGGGAGCACGTTCGCCGAGGCCATGGGCTGCGTCGCGACCGGCGTCGACGTCCAGGTGCCGAACGCGGTCAGCAGCAGGGTCAGCAGCAGCACCGCCGAAAGGAGCGCGATCACGAGGAAGCGGGCGGCGTGCCGCTCGGGCCGCCGCCTGCGCGCGCGCAGGCGTTCCAGCTCACGCTCGTCTGCGCGGCTCTCTGGGCAGCGCGGTCGCACCGCATGCCGGTTTCGGGCCGAAGCCATGGGCGGCACCATAGCCGACCCTGCCGAAACCTTCCAAACCGCAGGCTCGGTCACGGCTCGTAGCTTACGAAACAATCAGGACGGACGCGGGAGCGAGCGTTCGTCTGACGTAACCTTGGTGCAGTGAGCGCCTTCCCCGCCACACGGCTGCGCCGCCTGCGCCGCACCGACGCTCTGCGCGGGCTCGTGCGCGAGACGCGGCTCGACCTCGACGACTTCGTGATGCCGTACTTCGTCGGGCCGTCGACGGTCCCGAACGAGGAGCTGCCCGGGATGAGCCGCTTCTCGGTCGAGGATCTCGTCGTCGAGGCGGGCGAGCTCGCCGCGCTCGGCGGCAAGGCGCTGATCCTCTTCGGCGTGCCCGAGGAGAAGGACGACGAGGGCTCGGGCGCCTGGGACGAGGACGGGATCGTGCAGCGGGCGCTGCGGGCGGTCCGCGCCGAGTATCCGGAGCTCGTCCTCGTCACCGACGTGTGCCTCTGCGAGTACACCGCGCACGGGCATTGCGGCGTGATCCGCGACGGCGAGGTCGCGAACGACGAGACGCTCGAGCTGCTCGCGCGGACGGCCGTCAGCCACGTCGAGGCCGGCGCCGACGCCGTCGCGCCGAGCGACATGATGGACGGCCGCGTCGGCGCGATCCGCGAGCTCCTGCCGGAGACGCCGATCGTCGCGTACGCGGCCAAGTACGCCTCCGCCTTCTACGGCCCGTTTCGCGACGTCGCCGAGTCGACACCGTCCTTCGGCGACCGCCGCGGCTATCAGATGGATCCGGCGAACGTCCGCGAGGCGCTGCGGGAGTGCGAGCTCGACCTCGCCGAGGGCGCCGACGTGCTGATGGTGAAGCCGGCACTGCCGTATCTCGACGTGCTCCGAGCCGTCCGGGAGCGCTTCGACTGCCCGGTCGCCGCCTACAACGTCTCCGGCGAGTACGCGATGGTGAAGGCGGCCGCGGCGGCCGGCCACCTGGACGAGCGCGCGGCCGCGCTCGAGTCGCTGACCGCGATCAAGCGTGCCGGGGCCGACCTCGTCTTCTCGTACTGGACGAAGGACCTGGCAACGTGGCTCTGAAGCCGCTCGAGGTCGACCTTGTGGCGCGGAGCCACGAAGTTGATCCCCGGCGGCGTCAACTCGCCCGTGCGTGCGATGCGCTCCGTCGGCCTCGACGAGCCGGTCTTCGTGCGCAGCGGCAGCGGCTCGGAGCTCGAGGACGTCGAAGGGAAGCGCTACGTCGACTGGGTGCATGAGCTGGGGGCCGCTCGTCTTCGGGCACGCCGACCCAGAGACGCTCGCTGCGATCGAGGACGCCGCTGCGCGCGGGACGACCTTCGGCGCCCCGACCGAGGCCGAGGTCGAGCTCGCGGAGGAGATCGTCGACGCGGTGCCGTCGGTCGAGATGGTGCGCCTCGTCTCCTCCGGCACCGAGGCAGCGATGAGCGCGATCCGGCTCGCGCGCGGCTTCACGCGACGCGACCGCATTCTCAAGTTCTCGGGCTGCTACCACGGGCACTCCGACGGCCTGCTCGCGAGACGCGGGCTCCGGTCTCGCCACGCTCGGGATCCCGTCCAGCCCGGGGGTGCCGACCGGCACGACGGCGGACACCGTCGTCACGACCTTCAACGACCTCGACGCGGCCGCGGCCGCGGTGGAGCGCTACGGCGAAGGGCTCGCGGCGATCATCGTCGAGCCGGTCGCCGGGAACATGGGTGTCGTGCCGCCCGCCCCGGGCTTCCTCGAGGCGCTGCGCGCGCTCTGCGACGCCTCCGGCGCGCTGCTCGTCTTCGACGAGGTGATCACCGGCTTCCGTGTCGCCCGCGGCGGCGCGCAGGAGCGCTACGGCGTCTACCCGGACCTGACGATCCTCGGCAAGATCGTCGGCGGCGGGCTCCCCGCCGCTGCGTTCGGCGGCCGCGCGGACGTGATGGAGCGGCTCGCGCCTGCCGGCGACGTCTATCAGGCGGGCACGCTCTCCGGAAACCCGCTCGCGACCGCGGCGGGCATCTCCGTGCTGCGGCGGCTGCGCGACGAGACCGTCTACGAGCAGCTCGAGGAGAAAGGCGCCCGGCTGGAGGCCGGCCTGGCGCCGTTCGGCCGCGTTCAGCGAGTCGGCGCGATGGCGACGCTCTTCCTCGCCGGCTCGGGAGATCCGCAACTTCGAGGACGCGAAGACGAGCGACCCGAGCGATACGGCGCTCTCTTCCGTCACCTGCTCGAGCGCGGCATCTACGTCGCGCCGTCGCAGTTCGAGTGCCTCTTCGTCTCGCTCGCCCACTCCGACGCCGACATCGACCGGACGGTCGAGGCCGTTGCCGACTTCTTCGACGACTGACCTGTGGGAGACCCTCGCCGCCGAGGCGGCGGCCGAGAGCCCGCTCTGGGGCGAGGCCCTGCGCCCGCAGCCGGAACGGCTTGGGATCTTCGGGCCGCTGGCGCCGGAGCAGTTCGCGCTCGGGCTGGAGACGATCTACGAGGGCTACCTCGTCCATTACGGGCACTCCCGGCTCTTCGCGCCCGGCCGACGACGAGACGGCGCTGCTGCTCGGCGACTACCTCTACGCGCACGGGCTCGTCCGGATCGCCGCGACCGGCGAGCTCGACGCCGTCGTCGTCCTCGCCGAGCTGATCTCCACCTGCGCTCACCTCCGGGCCGAGCAGGCCGCGGGAGACGGTGAGGCGTGGGTCGACGCCGTGCGCGTGCTCGGCGGCGATCCCCTCCCCGGAGCCGTCGAGCAGGCGCTCGCCGCGCACGCGGAGCGATTGGTAAGCTCGCGCCCGTGATCGCCTGGCTGCTCGCCAATGCCGCCGAGGAAGGCCGCAACGTCATCCTCGGGATGCTCGTCACCGGCCTCGTCTTCGTGCTCGTGATCGCGCTGGGGGAGACCACCCACGCGCTGCGTCACCGCCGCAAGCACTAACGCGGCTGCTCGGCCTCGCGCAGGAAGCTCCCGACGACTTCGAGGTAGCGCTCCGTCTCCTCGAGCACCGGGGTGTGCGAGCTCTGCTCGAAGACGACCTCGCGTGCCTGCGGCAGGCCGTTCATGAGCGTGGCTGTGATCGACTCCGTCGAGAGGTCGTACCGGCCGCGGATCACGAGCGCGGGCAGGTCGAGCTCGCGAAGTCGCGGGCGGACGTCCCAGCCCTTCAGCGCGCCCGTCACGGTCCACTCGTTCGGTCCCCACATCGCGACGTAGGTCTCGCGACCGCGCTCGGGCAGCATCTGCTCGATCTCCGGCGGGTAGGTCGTGCCGCGGAAGAAATGGCGCTCGTTGAAGACGGCCTCGGCGGCCTCGTACTCGGGGCTGTCGTAGGTGCCGGCGCGCTCGTGCTCCTCCAGCACCGCGATCACATCCGGCGGTAGCTCCCTGCGCAGTCTCGCCACCTCGACCTCCCACTCCGCGGCGCTCGCCAGCGTGGAGCTGAGGACGAGGCTCGTCAGCCCGCCGAAGCCGGAGAGCGCGTGCTCGAGCGCCAGCATCCCTCCCCACGACGTGCCGAGCAGGTGAATGCGCTCGAGACCGAGCTGCTCCCGGAGCGCCGCCAGCTCGTCGAGGAAGACCTGCAGGCTCCAGTCGATCGAGTCCGGCCGGTCGGAGCGGCCACAGCCGAGCTGGTCGTAGAGGACGACGGCCCGACCGTCCGCGGCCAGCCGCTCGAGCGGCGCGAAGTAATGGTGCGTGGAGCCGGGGCCGCCGTGCAGGCACACGAGCGGGTCGAGGCCCGAGTCCAGCTCGCCGGCGATCCGGAACCACGTTCGGTGCCCGCCCCATTCGATCCAGCCCTCGCGCTCGCTCACGGCGCCTATCGTGTCATGCGGACGCTCGTCATTAGACTCGCGCTGATGGCTCCCCCTTCCGACCTGCGCGAGTGGATTCGCCTGCTCGAGGGCGAGGGTGAGCTCGTTCGCGTCTCGGCCGAGGTCGATCCCGACCTCGAGATCACCGAGATCGTCGACCGGACCGTGAAGTCGGGCGGTCCCGCGCTCCTGTTCGAGCGCACGAAGGGCTCGCGCCTGCCGCTGCTGATCAACCAGTTCGGCACCGAGCGGCGGATGTGCCTGGCGTTCGGCGTCGAGCGGCTCGACGACATCGCAGCGAGGCTCGAGGACGTGCTGGAGATGCAGCCGCCGCAGGGCCTCGTCGACAAGGTGCGCGGCCTGAAGAAGCTGAAGTCGATCGCCGACTCGCGGCCGAAGACGGTCTCGCGCGGCGCCTGCCAGGAGGTCGTCCTGACCGGCGACGAGATCGACCTCGACCTGCTGCCGATCCAGCGCTGCTGGCCGGGCGATCCGGCCCCGTTCATCACGCTGCCGGCCGTGATCACGAAGGACCCGCACACGGGCGGCCGCAACGTCGGCATGTACCGGATGCAGAAGATCGACTCGCGCTCCACCTACATGCACTGGCAGATCCACAAGGACGGGCGCGCCGACTACCTCGCGACCGACGGCAAGATCCCGGTCGCCGTCGCGCTCGGACTCGATCCGGTCACGACCTACTCGGCAAGCGCGCCGCTGCCGAAGCACATCGACGAGCTGATGCTCGCCGGCTTCCTCCGGGGCGAGGCGGTCGAGGTCGTCCAGGCGAAGACGGTCGACCTGGAGGTGCCCGCGAACGCCGAGATCGTGCTCGAGGGGACGATCGAGAAGGGCGAGGTCGGGATGGAGGGGCCGTTCGGCGACCACACCGGCTACTACACCGCGGCCGAGCCGTTCCCGGTCTTCCGGCTGTCGGCGATCACGATGCGCCGCGACGCCGTCTATCCGTCGATCGTCGTCGGCAAGCCGGTGCAGGAGGATGCCTGGCTCGGCAAGGCCACCGAGCGGATCTTCCTGCCCGCGGTCAAGCTGACCGTGCCGGAGATCGTGGACTACGACCTGCCCGTCGCCGGCGCCTTCCACAACTGCGTGATCGTCTCGATCAAGAAGGCGTTCCCCGGTCACGCCCACAAGGTGATGCACGCGATCTGGGGCCTCGGGATGCTCAGCCTCTCGAAGGCGGTCGTCGTCGTCGACGCGCACGTGAACGTCCACGACTACGAGGAGGTCTTCTTCTACGTGGGCGCGAACGTCGATCCGAAGCGGGATGTCGTGATCGCGGAAGGGCCGCTCGACCACCTCGACCACGCGCCGACGCTGCAGTTCGTCGGCGGCAAGATCGGCATCGACGCGACGGCGAAGAGCCCGGCCGAAGGCGCGCGCGAGTGGCCGGAGGAGATCGCGATGTCCGACGAGATCCGGGAGCTCGTCGACCGCCGCTGGGCCGAGTACGGCCTACCGGCGCACGACACCGCCGGTTCGGGTGAGAATGGCACTATCAGTCGAATCGGGTTGGCCGCGGGTTGCGGCAGCTGATACGTCGTTGACAGCGCGAGCTGCGCCGGGATTGAATCCAGAGACTTGACCGACCACGACCAGCCGCATCTGCCCCCGCCGAGCCTCTGGCCGATCGGGTTCGCCGTCGGCATCGCCTGCATCCTCGCCGGGCTCGTGCTCAGCTGGTTCGTCGCCGCCGTCGGCGCGGTGATCGCCATCGTCTTCGGCTTCCTCTGGATCCGCGACGTGACGAAGCCCGTGCGCACGCCCGCGCCGGCGGTCGAGCCCGAGTCACGGCCGCCGCGTGCCGCCCTCACGACCGCGACGCCGGCCGAGGACGAGCCGGCCGCGTATCCGCGCAACACCTTCCTCTCCGTCGCCACGCTCGGTCTCGGCGGCGTCATCGGCGGCCTCGTCACCCTGCCGGTGCTCGGCTTCGCCGTGCTGCCGTCGTTCACGAACCAGAAGGACCAGGACGTCGACCTCGGGCCGATCGAGAACTTCCCCGAGGGCGAGTTCGTGATCGCCACCTACCTGGAGGACCCGGAGATCGGCGAGGTGACGCGCCGCACGATGTACATCCGCTACAACGGCCAGCTCGACGGCGAGCCCAGCTTCACGACGCTCTACTCCCGCTGCGCCCACCTCGGCTGCCCGGTGCAGCCGAACGGGCCGATCGAGGAGGACCAGAAGAAGACGTACGAGGACCGCGTCGACCTGATCCCCGTGCTCGCGGTCGGCTTCGGCTGCCCGTGCCACGGCGGCCAGTACGACACGGAGGGGAACCGCGTTGCCGGGCCGCCCGTGCGCGCGCTCGACCGCGCCCAGTTCTCGATCATCAACGGCAACCTCGTCCTCGGCGAGTTCTACAGCGTTGCCGAGGTCGAGGGCACCGGCGCCCGAGCCCGGATCATGAAGTACGGCCGCGCCGTTCCCGGCGTGCACGTCGACGGCGCAGAGTCGTGGCTCTACCCGGTCGAGGTTCCCAAGTAATGGCTGCCAAGCCGACCCGCCAGCTCGCAACTCGCGGCGGTCGCGCTCTACCCGCTCGACTGGCTCGAGGAGCGCTCCGGCCTCGTCGGCGGCATCAAGTACTTCCTCTTCCGCAAGGTCCCGCGCGACTCGGGCTGGTTCCACACGCTCGGGTCGGCGACGCTGACCGCGTTCATCGTGCAGGCGGTCACCGGCGTCGTGCTCGCGATGTACTACAAGCCCGATCCCGACAAGGCCTACGAGTCGATCCAGTTCATCACGAACGACCTCACGCTCGGCTGGCTCGTCCGCGGCATGCACCGCTGGGGCGCGAGCGTCTTCATCATCCTGATGTTCTTCCACATGGCGCGCGTCTTCCTGTTCGGGGCGTACAAGTACCCGCGCGAGCTGAACTGGATCATCGGCGTGCTCCTGCTCGCGATGGGGATGCTCGAGGGCTTCACCGGCTACCTGCTGCCCTGGGACCAGACCGCCTACTGGGCGACCGTGGTCGGCATCAACCTGAACGGAACGGCGCCGGTGCTCGGCCCCTTCCTGGCGCAGTTCTTATCGGGGGGCGCCGAGATCGGCGCCGACACGCTCAGCAAGTTCTACGCGCTGCACATGCTCGCGATCCCCGGTGCGATCATCGGGCTGATCATCCTGCACCTCTACCTCGTGATCCGGCTCGGCGTCTCTTCGCCGCCGTGGTCGCCGAGGCGGCGGGCCGCGACCGCACCGAGGCGCCGGCGCCGACGGAAGGCCGCCAGGGGCTCGTCCGGCCCGGCCGGCGCGGAGGCAGCTCCGATGGCTAGCCGCCGGGTCGAAGCGCGCCGCGCGGAGCACAAGCGCTACAAGGAGGACGTCGAGCGCACCGGGAAGCCGTTCTTCCCGTACGCGATGTTCCACGACACGGTGATGAGCCTCGTCGTCGTCGTCGTGATCATCGGGCTCACGTGCGTCTGGTACTTCACCGCCGAAGGCTCCGAGGATCCGGGCTGGCTCGGGCCGCACTACACCGAGGAGGCCGACCCCGGCACGACGGACTTCGTGCCGCGGCCCGACTGGTACTTCTACTTCCTCTTCTACCTGCTCCGGATCTTCAAGTGGCCGGACACGGTCGTGCTCGGCACGGTCGGCATCCCGAACATCCTGCTCGGGATCGCGATCGCGCTGCCGTTCATCGACCTGCGCCGCGAGCGCCGGCTGACCCGGCGGCCGGTGGCGATCATCACGGCGATCATCGTCGTGCTCGCGATGGGGACGCTGACGTACAGGGGCGCGACCGCGAAGGAGGCGCTCGCCTCGGAGACCAGGGAGTGCCGTGCCGACGTGGGCCGAGGCGCAGGGCTTCGACGGGAACGCCGAGGTGACCGAGGGCGCCGAGCTCTTCGCCGTCTCCGGCTGCCTCCAGTGCCACACCTACCTCGGCACCGGTGGCGGCCTGCTCGGCGCGCCCGACCTGACGGCGATCGGCGCGACCGGCAAGGACGAGGCGTACTTCCATCGGCTACGTGGAGAACCCGGCCAGTTCGGCAACACGGTCATGCAGCCGTACGCCGGCCTCGGCGAGGAGAACCTGGCGAAGATCGCCGCATTCCTCGAAGCCTCCAAGGGCCCGAAGGAGTAGGGAGCCATGAACGTCTTCCTCGGCGTGACGGGCGCTTCGGGCGCGCCGTACGCCGCGCGGCTGCTGCGCGCGCTCACCGACGCGGGCTGCGAGGTCGGCCTCTCCGCGTCCGCAGCGGGGATCGAGGTGATCGCGACCGAGCTCTACGGCGACGCGACCCTGCCGCGCGAGGAGGTGCTCGAGCGCTTCACCGGCGGCGCCGACGGGGTCACGGTCTACGGCGTCAATGACTACAAGAGCCCGTACGCATCGGGCTCGGCCAAGGTGGACGCCTACGTCATCTGCCCCTGCTCGATGTCGACGGTCGGCACGCTCGCGGCGGGCGCGATGGCGAACCTGATCCACCGCGCCGCCTCGGTCGCGCTGAAGGAGGGCCGCAAGCTCGTCCTCGTGCCGCGCGAGACGCCGCTCTCGCTCATCCACCTGAACGGGCTCGCGACGCTGCACCAGGCCGGCGCCGTGATCCTCTTCGCCGCGCCCGGCTTCTACCACGGCGCGCGAGACGATCGACGATCTCGTCGACTTCATCGTCGCCCGGATCCTCGACCAGCTCGGCGTCGAGAACACGCTCACCGCGAGGTGGGGCCAGTGAGCCACGAGTCGGGAACCCTGCCCGCGGAGGGCGTGCGCTCGATGTTCGACCGGATCGCGCCGGTCTACGACCTGATGAACCGCGTCATGACCGTAGGGCTCGACCAGCGCTGGCGGCGACTCACCGTCCGTATGGCCGTCTCGCCGGGAGACCGTGTGCTCGACGCGTGCTGCGGCACCGGCGATCTCGCCGTCGCAGCGCGGAAAGCCGGAGCCGAGGTCGTCGGGCTCGACTTCTCCGGACGGATGCTCGAGCGCGCCCGCCGCAAGGATCCGTCGATCGAGTGGATCCAGGGCGACCTGCTCGAGCTTCCGTTCGAGGACGCGTCCTTCGACGCGGCGACCGTCGGCTTCGGCGTCCGCAACGTCGCCGACCTCGAGCGCGGTCTCGCCGAGCTGCGCCGCGTGCTGAAGCCGGGTGGCCGCGTCGGCATCCTCGAGATCACGCGGCCGCGCGGACCGCTGCGGCTCTTCTACAAGCTCTGGTTCGACGTCCTGATCCCGCTGGCGGGCAAGATTCTCCCCGGCGGCAAGGCCTACACCTATCTGCCCGCGAGCGTCCGCCGCTTTCCCGGGCCCGACGAGCTCGCGGAGCTGATGAGGCGGCAGGGCTTCGGCGAGGTGTCCTACCGGCGCCTGGGCGGCGGGATCGTGGCGCTGCATACTGGGACCAGGGCGATGACGACACTCGAGGAAGTTCGCCGGCTACCCGGGCTCGACTCCTACATGGAGCAGGTCGAGACGCGGCTCGCCGCGGCTGTCTCCGCGTACTCCGGCCGGGTCGCCAAGGTCGGCTCCGACGCGCTCGCCTCGGGCGGGAAGCGGCTGCGGCCGCTGCTCGCGTTCCTGTCCGCGCCTCCCGACGGGCCTGCTCCGGTTGCGGCGGGCGTCGCCGTCGAGCTCGTCCACATGGCGACGCTCGTCCACGACGACCTGATCGACGGCGCCAGGGTCCGCCGCGGGAAGACGGCCGCCTGGGCCGCACACGGCCCCGACGCGGCGCGCGCGACCGGCGACTACCTGTTCTCCCGCGCCTTCGCGGAGCTGGCCGCGGACGGCGACGTCCGCCCGGTCGCGGTGCTCGCCGAGGCCTCGCTCTGCCTCGCGCGCGGCGAGGCGATGCAGCGCCGCCAGCGCAACGATCCGGACACGCCGGTCGAGGCGTACCTCGAGCGCTGCGCGCTCAAGACCGGCAAGCTCTTCGAGGCCGCGTGCTCGCTCGGGTCCGGCGGCACGCTCGGCCGCTTCGGCCTCAATCTCGGCATCGCCTTCCAGATCGCCGACGACATCCTCGACTGCTCCGGCGACACGATCGAGACCGGCAAGGTGGCGGGCACCGACCTGCGGGAGGGGACGCCGACGCTGCCGCTGCTCCTCGCCGCGCGCGAGGACGCGGCCGTGCGCGCGGCGCTCGCGGGCGGCCCGATCGAGGGCGCCCTCCTCCGCGTGGCGGCCACCGGCGCGCTCGAGCGTTCCAGGGAGGTGGCCCTCGACTACGCTAGAGAGGCGCGCGAGAGCCTGAACGGCGGGCTCCACCGGGAAGAGCTCGAATCGCTCGCGGACGCCGTCGTCAACAGAAAGCGCTGAATGGCAACGCTCGCCAGGACATCCACGCTCGAGCCGATCTGGGAGAAGGTCGACGCCGGCGAGCGGCTCGACTTCGAGGACGGGCTCGCGCTGCTCGAGACGGACGACCTGCTCGAGCCTCGGCGAGCTCGCCGACCGGGCGCGCCGTCAGCGCGGCGGCACCGACGAGGTCTACTTCGTCCAGAACCTCTACTTGAACCAGACGAACGTCTGCCGCGTGAAGTGCAAGTTCTGCGCCTTCGCCGCGACGCAGAAGCAGGAGCAGGCCTACACGATCTCGACCGAGGAGCTCGTCGAGGACGCGGTGCGGCAGCGCGAGCTGACCGGCTTCACCGAGATCCACATCGTCAACGGCGAGAACCCGCACGTCGACTTCGAGTTCTACGTCGACGCGGTCCGCTCGCTCAAGCAGGCGCTCCCGGACGTGCACCTGAAGATGTACACCGCGTCGGAGATCCACCACATGACGGTGCTCTCCGGGCTCACGCACGAGGAGGTGCTGCGCGAGCTGCAGGCGGCGGGGCTCGGCTCGCTGCCGGGCGGCGGCGCGGAGGTCTTCGCCGACCGCGTGCGCAAGCTGATCGCACCCGGGAAGGAGCATCCCGACTTCTGGTTCCGCACGCACGACGCGGCGCACCGGCTGGGGATGCCGACGCACTGCACGATGTTGTACGGGCATGTCGAGACGTACGAGGAGCGGATCGACCACCTGCTCCGGCTGCGCGCTCAGCAGGACGAGACCGGCGGCTTCCTCGCCTTCATCCCGCTCGCGTTCCATCCCGAGAACACGGTCTTCGAGCGGCGCGGCTGGCGGCACACGACCGGCTCGGACGACCTGAAGATGCTCGCCGTCTCGCGGCTGATGCTCGACAACGTCGCGAACATCAAGGCCTACTGGATCATGATGGGCATGCCCCTCGCCGCGGTCGCGCTCCACTTCGGCGCCAACGACGTCCAGGGCACCGTCGTCCGCGAGCAGATCTTCCACGCCGCCGGCGCCGTCACCGAGACCGAGCAGAAGATCGAGCAGCTCGTCCGCTTCGTGCGCGACGCGGGCCGGATCCCGGTCCAGCGCGACACGCTCTACAAGGAGCTCCGCCGGTGGTGAGGCTGGGCCGCATCTCGTACGTGAACATGGCGCCGGTCTTCCACCGGCTGAACGCCGAGGTGGAGGAGGTGCAGGGCGTCCCGACGGAGCTGAACGCGATGCTGCTCGACGGGCAGCTCGACCTCGCGCCGATCTCGTCGATCGAGTACGCGCGCCACGCCTCGTCACTGCGGATCCTGCCGCGCATGTGCGTCTCGTCCGAGGGCGCCGTCGACTCGATCCAGCTCGTCTCGCGCACACCCGTTCCCGCAGATCCGCTCGATCGCCGTCACGCCCGAGAGCGCCACCTCGGTCGTGCTCGCGAAGGTGCTGCTCCCGCGGGCGACGCAGGTGCCGCTCGAAGAGGAGGCCGACGCGAAGCTGCTGATCGGCGACGCCGCGCTGAAGAGCGCGTTCGAGGACCCGACTCCCCACTACGACCTCGGCAGGCTCTGGCTCGAGAAGACGGGCCTGCCGATGGTGTTCGCCGTCTGGGCGGCGCCGGAGCCCGTCGCCGACGGCGTCGCCGAGCTCGAGCACTCACTCGTTGCGTCCGTGCGGCTGGCCCGCTCCGAGCCGGGCGTGCTCGCGCGCGAGGCGAGCGAGCGCTACGGCTATCCGGCCGGGTACCTCGCGCGCTACTTCGAGAAGCTCCGCTATTCGTTCGGGCCGCGGGAGCGAGCCGGGTTCTACACCTTCCTCGAGATGGCGCGCGACGTCGGCGAGCTCGAGCACGTCCCCGAGCTCCGCTTCGTCACGCGCGGCCAAACGGTGCAGGCGTGACGGCGGTCGAGACCCGTACCGTCGAGGAGATCCTCGTCAAGGCGCTCGACGGCGAGCGGATCGGCGACGACGAGGCCGTGGCGCTGCTGAGCTCTCGCGAGCTCGTCCCGATCGGTCGCGTCGCCGACGAGCTCCGCGGCCGCAAGACCGATCCCGACCGGGTGACGTTCATCGTCGACCGGAACCTCAACTACACGAACATCTGCGTCACCGACTGCGACTTCTGCGCCTTCTACCGCAGCCCGGGCGACCGCAACGAGGGGTATCTGCTGCCGAAGCCGGTCATCTTCAAGAAGATCGAGGAGACGCTCGCGATCGGCGGCACCGGCGTCCTGATGCAGGGCGGCCATCACCCCGATCTGGGGATCGACTACTACGAGGATCTCTTCAGCTCGATCAAGCAGCGCTACAAGATCCATCTGCACGCGCTCTCGCCGCCGGAGATCCAGCACATCGCGCGGCGCTCGAAGCTGACGGTGTGGGAGACGCTGTCGCGGCTCCGCGACTCGGGGCTCGACTCGATCCCCGGCGGCGGCGGCGAGGTTCTCGTCGACCGCGTTCGCGACATCATCGCGCCGAAGAAGACGAAGTCGTCCGAGTGGCTGGACGTGATGCGCCACGCCCACAAGCTCGGGATGTCGACGACCGCGACGATGATGTACGGCCACGTCGAGACAATCCCGGAGCGCGTCGAGCACATGCGCCGGGTCCGCGAGCTCCAGGACGAGACCCGCGGCTTCCGCGCCTTCATCTCGTGGACGTTCCAGCGCGACGGCAACCGGCTGTCGGACCAGGTCTCCGACGAGCAGATGCCGACCTCGTTCGACTACCTGCTGACGCAGGCCGTCTCCAGGATCTACCTGGACAACGTCGACCACATCCAGAGCTCGTGGGTGACGCAGGGCCTGAAGATCGGCCAGGTCGCGCTCGGCTTCGGCGCCGACGACATGGGCTCGGTGATGATCGAGGAGAACGTCGTCTCGGCCGCCGGCACGACCTACCGCACCTCGACCGAGGAGCTCGTGCACCTGATCCGCTCGCTCGGGAAGATCCCGGTGCAGCGCGACACGCTCTACCGCGACGTCAAGGTCTTCGCCTAGCCCTCCTAGGCGACGACGGCGAGGTCGGCCGGGTACTCGGCGCGCACCGCGACGAGCGCCTCGACGACGCCGGCGTCGAATTGCGTGCCGGCGCAGCGGCGAAGCTCTTCGACGGCCGCCTCGGGGGAGCGGGCGGCGCGATAGGGCAGCTCGGACGTCATGGCGACGAACGCCGCGCAGGTGCCGATGATGCGCGAGCCCAGCGGGATGTCCTCGCCGGCGAGCTGGTCGGGATAGCCCTCGCCGTCCATGCGCTCCTGGGTCGAGCGGACGAGCCCCGACACTTTCGCCAGCGCGGGAGCCGACGAGAGGATCCGCTCGCCGATGAGCGGGTGGCGGCGCACGAAGCTCCACTCTTCCTCGTTCAGCGGCCCGGGCTTGAGCAGGATCGAATCCGGGATCGCGAGCTTGCCGACCTCGTGCAGCTCGGCGGCGAGCGTGACGTCAGCGAGCTCGTCGTCCGGGAGCCCGATGCCTTCGCCGACCGCGCGCACGAGCTCGACGAGCCCGCTGAGATGACCCTGGAGGCGGGCGTCGCGCTCGTAGAGGACGCGGAGCAGCACGTCGCGGCTCTGACGGCCTGCCGACGCGCGCCGCCCGTCCTTCTCGTCGTACATCCGCCCGTCCACGATGCGGAGCGCGTCGGCGACGCCGGCTGCCTCCTCCGGGAGCGCGACGGTGCCGTAGGCAGCCGTGATCTTGAAGCCGGGTCCCTGCTCTTCGAGCGACATCGCAGTGGCGGCCGCGAAGGCATCGACGCGCTCCGGGCCGACGCCTGCCAGGACGCAGAACTCGTCACCGCCGATGCGGTAGACCTCGCCCTCGCTGGCGACGGCGCCGCTGAGCTTCTCCGCGATCCTGGCGAGGAGCGCGTCGCCGGCGGGATGGCCGAACGTGTCGTTGTAGGCCTTGAACCCGTCGAGGTCGAGCAGCATCAGGACGGAAGTCGTCCGGGCGTCGAGCGTGGCGCCGAGGTCGATCATCAGCTTGCGCCGGTTGCCCACGCCCGTGAGGGCATCCGTCTCGGCTTCGAGGCGCGTCTTTGCGAGGAGCACCATCTTCTCGCGGAACGTGAATGCCATCCGAGCGACCACCGCGAGCATGCAGGTCGCCGCGAGGACGACCGCTGGAGTGTTCAGCGGCTCGAATTGCCCGTAGACGAGGATTGCGAGTGCGCTCAGGCCGAAGACCGCCGGCAGCGCGAGTACCCGGGCGCCCTCGGCCCGAACGGGGCCGAGCCGGCCGGCCGGCTGCCAGGAAGCAGCGGCGAGGAGGAGCATGGCGAGGGGCCAGCCCGCGTCGAGCAGCGGAATGCCGTCCGTCGAGCCGACGGCGGCCTGGTAGAGCACGCCGCTGTCCGCGAGCGCGAGCGCAGCGGTGCCGGCGAGAATGCACAGCCAGGCCCGATCGAGACGCCAGCCGGTGATCGCGAGGACGGCGACGACGAGGCCGAGCAGCAACGCGTCCGCAAGCGGGTAGGCGAGATTCATCGCGGCGGTCAGAGGCGAGCCGCCGGTGCTCTCGACGACCGCACCGAACAGAACCGCGGCGCCGAGGGCGGCGACGGCGAGCGCTGCGAGCGCCGCGTCGAGCCAGAGGCTCCGCTCGAAGTGCACCGTCCGCGCGCGCACGAGCAGGCCGATTCCGGCGTAGAGGACGGGATAGGAGGCGAGCCAGAGCCAGTCGGTCACGGTCGGCGGGGCGACCGTCGAGTCCAGGAGGAAGAGCGTGTAATAGAAGTCGCCGGCGGCCCAGAGCAGCAGCGTGGCTCCGAGGCAGCGCCAGGCTGCCCGCTCGGCCCCCCGCTGCTTGGGGGAGATCAGGCAGGCGAACGCCGCGCCCGACGAGCAGGAGGTTGTAGAGCCACCTGACGAAGCCCGACGCTCCGGCCGGCTCCGCCACGAGCAGGACGAGATAGACCGCGAAGAGGGTGGAAAGGCCGACGAAGAGCCACGTGCCGCGGGATCGCGGCACGGGTGGGTCCACAGCTGGTGTCATCGTCTCCATTGGGATGTGCGTCTCGCTCGGAAATCCTCGCCAGAGGGATATCGTCGCGATCCGCGCGGAATACGTCCCCCCGTCCGGGTGATTGCCGTCAGCGTGTCGGCCGGCCGGCAGGGCCGGAGAGCTGCGAGCCGCTATCCCCCATTGCGCGTGACCCCGATCCGCGTTTTGGCGCGATCGATGCCCTCGGATGGGGGATACGCGCTTTCGAGCCCGGGTTCGATCAGTGGAACACAACCTTTCTTGGACTGCGGTTCCAAGAGGGATCCCGCGGCGGCAGGGCTCTCAATGACACTTCCGAAGATCAAGCGCTCGCACTCTCTGCGTGCACTCCTCATCACGGGGGTCGTATTCACGATCGGCGGCGTCTCGCTGGCCGGCGCCGCCCACTCCAATGTGGACCGGGCTCCCCGGAGCGTGGCCCTCGTCAAGGCTCACAAGTCCACGGCGAGGCCGCGGCCGGAGCGCGTCGCCGTGGGCCAACGCGGCCTGCCCGGCCGGCCGGGATTGCCGGGCCAGGCCGGACCGGCTGGTCCCGCGGGCTCCCCGGGACCACAAGGCGTAGCAGGACCCATGGGCGCCGCTGGATTGATCGGCGAACAGGGACCTGCCGGTGCGGACGGCGCGAACGGAACGGACGGAGTCGATGGCGCCAATGGGACTGACGGCGTCGACGGCGCGGACGGACCGGTCGGTCCGCGGGGGCTGACGGGCTCCCAGGGTGCGACCGGTGCGACCGGAGCGACCGGCGCCTCGGGGCCACAGGGCCCGACCGGAATCGCCGGACCGCCAGGCCCGCAGGGCCCGCTGGGGCTGACAGGCCCGCAGGGACCCGCAGGAGGCGAACGGCGCTCAAGGTGCCTCCGGCGCACCAAGGCTCGGCCGGTGCCGCCGGAGCTATCGGCCCGCAGGGGCCACAGGGTGTGCAGGACCACAAGGCGTAGCAGGGCCGCAGGGGTTGATCGGCGCACAGGGCCCGCAGGGGACCGCCGGCGCGCAGGGTCTGACGGGACCGCAGGGCCCCACAGGTCCCGCCGGGCCGGCCGGACCCGCCGGCCCCGCAGGGTCGAACGGCACCAACGGCACGAACGGCACCAACGGAGCTGCCGGGCCGCAGGGCCCGGCTGGCCCCCAGGGCGCGACCGGCCCCGCGGGGCCGTCGAGCGCGCGTGAGGCCTATCGCGACGGCACTCAGTCCCTTGGCACCTCGGACACGACAGTGGCCACGATGACGAACGTCGTCGCGGGCGCCTACGTGATCTCGGCCAAGACGATCGTCGAGCATGCCGGCGGTGGCGGCACGACGGTGACGTGCACACTCGACGCAGGCGGCAACACCGACTCCGCCGAGGTGCGCCTTTGGCTCGACCGTCGACCAAGGGACGCTTGAGCATGCTGGTCACGCAAGTCTTTCCGGCGACGGGGTCGATCGTCGTCCGCTGCCGGAGCACCGCATCGGCCGACGCGCGCGTGACGAAGATCACCGCGATCAAGGTCGACACCGCGACCCGCGAGGCGGTCTCGGGATGACGACCCGGCTCATGAAGTCGAGCGCCATTGCCGACAGCTTCACCGTGGAAAGGACCCGGAAGCCGGCCGGCAAGCCGGTCGCCGCGAAGGCTGCCGCGTCGAAGCCTCGCGCCTCGAAGCCTGCAGCGCCGCGCAAGCGTGCGCCGGCCGCGAAGCGCACCGTTTCGAAGCCAACCGTGCCGCCCGTCGAAATCGCGCCGGCGGACGAGCTGGTCGAACGTCAAGGGCGGCGCTCGCCGTCACCGGCTTGCGTTCATGTCGGTCGGGCTCGTCGTGCTCGTGGCGGCGTCCGCGGCGGGCTTCCTCGTGCTCCGTGGAGACGATCGATCGCCCCAGAGCGTGGCGGGAGCACCCGCCGGAGTCTCGGCGGAGCGGCTGGCGTCGCTTGTGAGCTCCCAGCAGACGGCCCTGTCTACTGGGCGGGCCGCATCCCCGCACGCAAGCTCGAGCTCACGACCACGGGCAGCGGAACATTCGTCCGCTACTTGCCCCTGAGCGTGTCCGTGGGAGATTCCGACCGTGCGATCACGATTGCGACCTATCCGCTGCGGAACGCGTTCGCAACGGCGGTCAGCCGGTCCAAGAGCGCGCAGATGTCCAAGAGCGAAACAGCCGGCGGCGGTCTCGTCGTCTGGAGCCGGACACGCCCGACCAGCGTCTACCTGGCCTTCCCGGAGTGTCCCGTACCTCGTCGAGGTCTACGCACCGGACGCGCAGCAGGCCCGCACGCTGGCTCTCTCCGGGCGCATCCGCCCAGTTCGCTAGCCGGCTGTACGGATTCCGTTAATCCCTGCAAAGGGCCACCGACGCTTCGGCTAGCCTGCTTCGGGGTCATGCCGCGCAAACTTCTCATCGGGGCGCTTCTCGCCCTCGCCTTCGCCGCGCCCGCGGGCGCCCAGACGACGCTGATGCCGGGCGTCACCTACGAGCGCGGCGTTCAGTTCACGCCGCACGGCCCGGTCGCCATCCACATCGTCCGCGCGCCGCGCCCCACCGGTCTCTACGCGCTTCGCCCCACGCTTTCGAACGAGACGATCCAGGGCGTCGAGCGCGTCACATCGATGCAGAAGCGCCTCTCGGCAGGCGCGACCATGGTCGGCATCAACGGCGACTTCTACGCGGACTCCGGCCGCCCGAGCGGCGTGCTGATGCGCGACGGCGTCGTCGAGAGCCCGCCCTACGGCGACCGCTCGAGCACCGGTGTCACGCCGGAAGGCGCCCTCGACGTCCGCCGCGTCGAGTTCTTCGGCACCTGGCGCGGGCTCGGGCAGCGCCGGACGCTGAACGATCTGAACCAGTCGCCCGGCACGAACGGCGTCTCGCTCTTCACACCGAGCTATGGCCCGGCTACGCCTGTCGCGCCCGGCGTCACAGAGGTGGTCGTCGCCCCCTTCCCGCCCACGGCCGCGAACCAGGACCTGTCCGGCTCGGTGGTCCAGGTCACCGCCGGAGGCGGCACGCCGATCCCGCGGGACGGCGCAGTGCTCGCCGCGCGTGGCACGGCCGGGCAGCGCTTGCTCGAGGACGCGCCCGTGGGGACGTTCCTGACCGTCCGGCTGATCTTCCGGCCGGAATGGACGGGAGTAGCGAACGCGGTCGGCGGCGGGCCGGTGCTCGTCCGCGGCGGCGGCCCGGTCTTCCGCGCTCAGGAGGCTTTCACGTCGAGCCAGCTCGCACCGCGGAACCCGCGCACCGGAGTCGGCCAGCTCGCGGACGGTCGCGTGCTCATGGTCGTCACCGACGGCCGCCGGCCCGGCTACAGCGTCGGGATGACGAACTTCGAGCTTGCGCAGACGATGGTCAGGCTCGGCGCGGTGACCGGATCCGCCTTCGACGGCGGCGGTTCCTCCTCGCTCGCCTTCGACGGGACGCTGCTGAACCGCCCGTCCGACCCCGGCGGCGAGCGGCCCGTCTCGAATGCGCTCCAGCTCATGTACTACGGCGTCTACGCGCCGGCTCCCGACCCGGTGATCTCGCCGAACGGCGACGGCTTCGCCGAGGCGCAGCGCCAGCTCTCGTACAAGGTCGTGCGTCCGTCGGACGTCACCGCGACCCTCTTCGCACCCGACGGCGTCCCCGCCTACACGGAGACGCTCCTGCAGCAGCCCGGGACGTATCCGATCGCGTTCCCGCCGGCGCCGATCGACGTCACTGTCGAGCCTACGCCGCCGGCCGAGGGCCGCTGGCGTCTCGAGGTCTCCGCCACGGACGACCTGGCGCGTGCCTCGACGACGACTCAGACCTTCGTCGTCAACAACACACTCGGCTTCGCGAAGCTCTCGCGACGCTCGCTCGTCGTCCGCGAGCGTGGCAAGCAGAAGATCTCGGCGGGAGTGACGTTGACGCGCCCCGGCGCGGCTAACGGCCACGGTCGAGACGAAGTCGGGCGTCCAGGTCGCGACGATCGCGATCCGCCGCCTGCCTGCCGGCCGGTTCGTCGCGAGCTGGAGAGGCACCACCCGCGGCGGCAAGTTCCTCGTCTACGGCGGCATGTACGCGGTCCGCTTCCGCGCCACGAACGAGCTCGGCGCGGTCGAGGTCGTCTCACCCGCATTCCGCGTCATCCGTGCGGCGCCGGTGCCGGTCAAGAAGCCCAAGCCGAAGGGCTAAGAGTCCACCGGTGCCGGTCGCGTCGATCCTGTCCGGAATCACGGACGCCCTCACGACCGTCGTCGGCGACTACGGGCTCTACGCGGTCTTCCTGCTGATGCTGGTGGACGCGGTGTTGCCCGCCGCGAGCGAGGCAGTGATGGTCTACGGCGGCGCAGTGGCAGCCGGAGCTTTCGCCGGCCAGGACGTGCAACTCTTCGGCTGGAAGCTCGAGCCCGGCCTCGAGGCCTACCTCGCGATCGCGCTCGCAGGCACGATCGGCTACACCGTCGGCGGGATCCTCGGCTGGTGGATCGGCTTCCGCGGCGGGCGCCCGTTCCTCGAGCGCCACGGCCGCTGGCTGCACCTGAACGAGGCGAAGCTCGCTCGCGCCGAGCGCTGGTTCGAGCAGTGGGAGGACTGGGCCGTCTTTCTCGGCCGGATCACGCCGGTCGTCCGCTCCTTCGTCTCGATCCCGGCGGGCCTCTTCGAAATGCCGTTCTGGCGCTACACCGTCCTCACGCTGATCGGGTCGGCGATCTGGTGCTTCGCTCTCGGTGGGGTCGGCTGGGCGCTCGGCAGCCGCTGGGAGGACTTCCATCACGCGTTCCACTACGTCGACTACGCGATCCTCGCGACGATCGCGGCAGGGGCCGCGTATCTGGCCTGGAAGATGCTACGGAGACGCGGAAAGCCCGCAACGGAGCCTCGCTAGACTCCTCCGGCCGTGAAGATCCCCCTCATCGACGTCAAAGCGCAGTACGCGCCGCTGATTCCGCAGCTGCAGCAGGCGTTCGCGGACGTGCTCGAGAACGGCCAGTTCGTCTTCGGGCCGAACGTCGCCGCCTTCGAGCTCGAAGCCGCCGACTACCTCGGCGTCCCGGAGACGGTCGGCGTCGCCAACGGCACCGATGCCCTCGTGATCGTGCTCGACGCCATGGGCATCGGGCGCGGGGACGAGGTGATCTGTCCCGGCTTCACGTTCTACGCGACTGCCGAGTCGATCGCCCGGATCGGCGCGACGCCGGTGTTCGCCGAGATCGATCCGGTGACGCTCAATCTCGACCCCGAGGACGTCGCACGCCGGCTCACGGCGAAGACGAAGGCGATCATGCCCGTCCACCTGTTCGGACGGCCCGCGCCGCTCGCGGAGCTGGCCGAGCTGTGTCGACCACTGGGCCTCCCGATCATCGAGGACGCCGCCCAGGCGTTCGGATCGCCCGAGATCGCGGGCACCGGGATCGCCTCGACCTTCAGCTTCTACCCGACCAAGAACCTGTTCGGGATCGGCGACGGCGGCTTGGTCGCAGTCAGGGACGAGGCGCTCGCCGAGCGGATCCGGATGCTGCGCTTCCACGGCTCGAAAGCCAAGAAGACGTTCGAGTACATCGGCTACAACTCTCGGCTCGACGAGGTGCAGGCCGCGGCGCTTCGCATCTTCCTGCGCGAGCTGGACGGCTGGACGTCCGCGCGGCGTGAGGCGGCCGCACGCTATGCCGAGCTGGGCCTGGGCGATCTCTGCGAGATCCCGGTCGACGAGCCGGGTCACGTCTACCACCTCTTCGTCTGCCGCTCTCCGGAGCGAGATCGCATCCGCGCCGCCCTGACGGAGGCGGAGATCGGCAATGCCCAGTACTACCTGCCTCCGCTCCATCTGCAGCCCGCACTGCGCTATCTCGGCTACGAGGCGGGGGCGCTTCCCGAAACCGAGCGCGCCGCGCAGGAGAACTTCTCGGTGCCGCTCTGGGCGGGCATCACCGCCGAGCAGCAGGAGCGCGTGGTCGACGTCGTCCGCTCAGCCGTCGGCGTCGCTGCCAAGGCGTGAGAAGCCCGTTCAACAGGCATCGTCTGCCGCAGCTGGCGGCGGACCTCGCGATCGTCGTCGCAGCCTGGTTCTTCGCCTTCCGGCTCCGCTTCGACACCGACCTGCCGGTCTACTACGAGCGCTACGTCAGCTGGGAGGTCCTCGGGCTCGTCGCGGCGATCAAGCTCGCCATCTTCGCGCTGTTCGGCTTCTACAACCGCTGGTGGCGCTACGTCTCCACGCGCGACATGTGGGGCGCGGCGCGAGGGGTCGTCGCCGCGTCGCTCACCACGTTCCTGGTCTTCAGCTTCTTCGACATCCATGCCGCCGACGTGCCGCGCACGGTGTGGGTGATCGACGGCCTGCTCACGCTCGCGCTCGTCGCGGGCTCGCGGATGCTCGCGCGCACGATCATCGAGCGCCCGCAGAGCCGCTCGATCGTCGCGCGCGGCAGGGAGGTGATCGTCGTCGGCGCCGGCGACGCCGCCCAGCTGATGCTGCGCGAGATGCTGCGCACGCCGTCGCTCGGCTACACGCCGATCGGCCTCATCGACGACGACCCGCGCAAGAAGAACCTGCGCCTGCACGGGATCCGCGTGCTCGGCACGACAGACGAGCTGCCGCACTTGCTGCGCGACCGCCGTCCCGACGAGGTTCTGATCGCGATCCCGTCGGCTTCGGGCGAGCAGCGCGCCCGGATCGTCGAGATGGCGCGCGCCGAGAACGTGACGGTGAAGACGCTGCCGGGGTTGAACGAGCTGATCACCGGCGACCGCGACCTCGCCGTGCAGATCCGCCCCGTTCAGGTCGAGGACCTCCTCGGCCGCGAGCCGGTCGAGGTCGACCTCGAGGCGATCTATTCCTACCTCGCCGGCAAGACCGTGCTCGTGACCGGCGCCGGCGGCTCGATCGGCTCCGAGCTCTGCCGCCAGATCGCCCGCGCCGAGCCGCAGCGGATCGTTCTCGTCGACCAGGCCGAGAGCGCCCTCTACGACATCGAGCGCGAGCTCGTCGACGAGCGCCACTTCGCCGCCGGCGTGCCCGTGCTTGCCGACGTTCGCGACCGCAATCGGATGCGCCAGGTCTTCGAGCGCTACCGGCCGGCGGTCGTCTTCCATGCCGCCGCGTACAAGCACGTGCCGCTGATGGAGGCGAACCCGCTCGAGTCGGTGCGCAACAACGTGCTCGGCACGCGCGTCGTCGCCGACGTCGCGATCGAGTTCGGCGCCGAGCGGTTCGTCCTGGTCTCGACGGACAAGGCGCTCAACCCGCACAGCGTCTACGGCCAGTCGAAGACGCTCTGCGAGTGGATCGTCGGCTCCCACGGCGACCGGGACGACGTGCCCACCCGCTTCGTCGCCGTTCGTTTCGGCAACGTCCTCAACTCGACCGGCAGCGTGATTCCGCTCTTCCGCCGCCAGATCGAGCGCGGCGGGCCGGTGACCGTCACCGACGCGGAGATGACGCGCTTCTTCATGACGATTCCCGAAGCGGTCGCGCTCGTGATTCAGGCCGGTGCGATCGGCGGCCGCGGCCGCATCCTCGTGCTCGACATGGGCGAGCCGATCCGCATCCTCGACCTCGCCCACAACATGATCCGGCTCTCGGGCAAGGAGCCCGAGGTCGACGTGCAGATCACCTTCATCGGCAGCCGGCCGGGCGAGAAGATCCACGAGGAGCTGTTCGCCGAGGGCGAGACCTGGAAGCCGACGACGCACGCGAAGATCGTCGCCCTCGACGTCTCCCCGGTCGACCGCGCGCTGGCTCGAGGAGAAGCTGGACGAGCTGGACGCGCTCGTCGAGGCGGGCGAGACGCTCGAGCTCGTCGGTCGCCTCGCTGCGATCGTCCGCGAGCCGAAGCGGCTCGGCGAGCCAGAGACGGGCGCCGCGGCACCGCCGCGACGCCCGCCTCCGAATCGGTCTAGCCCCTACGCACCTGGGATGCGCAGCAGGCCGAGCTGGCCGCCGTCGCGCTGGTACGTGAGGGTGTTGGGTCCCTCGACGCGGACCTCCTCGTCGATCACGAGCGTCCCGGCCTGGACGTCCACGAGGAACGCGCCTGGCCCGAACACGCTCGAGGCATCGACGATGCCGCTCGACTCCCACGCCCCGAGGTTGCCCTTGTTCGGGTTCGCGTCCTTGTCGATCGCGGTCTCGTCGGCCGACTGGTTGACCTTGGCCACGATGCGCTTCGTGCCCGTCGCCGAGGTCGTACTGCCAGATCCGAGCGGTCGTCGCCGCCGCGTCGAAGTTCGGCGAGCCCGGCACGTCCGAGCCGACAGGGAACTGCTGGCTGGAGCCCGGATCCTCCGTGAACAGGAGGCTGTTGCCGGTCGACTCCATGTTGTCCGGCTGGTGGATCTCGTTCACGTTCTTGACGGGAGCGTCGTCGCCCTCGATCAGCAGCGAGAACGACGTCACCTTGGTCGGGTCGCTCGGATCGAGCACGAGCTTCCAGACGCGGCCGTTCCTCGAGGCGAACGCGTTGCCGCTCGCGCTCGTCCGAGCCGCGCCCGCTGTCGACGACGTAGACGACGTTCTGCATGCCCGGGCGCTTGTCGTAGGCGATGTCCTCGACCCGCACGAACTGGAACACCGGCTGCGCCTGCGTGTCGCCCCAGCGCTCGAGCACCCACTGAGGCCCGTCGAGGCCGACACGGTTCGGGTCGCGCTGCCAGGTGCCGTCGTTCGGCGGCAGCCGGGAAGCCCTTGTCGGCCGCCATCAGCTCGGTGCCGTCCGGCGCGTGGCCGGTGGCGATGTCCTTCGGCACCTTCACGAACTGCCCCGTCCTGCTCACGTTCGAGTTGACGGCGAAGTCGTAGTAGCTCGTGGCGCCGTTCGATGACGAGCGCGTAGAGGTCGCCCTCGTCGTTCCAGACCGCGTCCGAGTCGTCTGCGATGTACGAGTACAGCTGCGCTTGCGCCGGGTTGCTGACGAACGAGTCGTCGCCCGAGAGCACGACGGGCTTGCCGTACCCGGGGATGGCGACGCTGTTCTCGTGGTTGTGGCGCCCCATGCCCCAGATCGGCTTGGTCTTGCCGCGTCTTCTCGTCGATCGCGACGACGGTGCCGATCTGCCGCGCCTCGTCGGCGCCGATCGACTGCCGGCCAGGCGGTGCCGGTCCGGTTGACCCAGTCGATGCCCTCCTCGTTCGTCAGCAGCATCGGCCGGTCGAACCCGTGCTCCTCGGTCGCGAGGAAGTTCGAGCAGAAGCGCTGGTAGTTCTCGCTCGACTGGAATCGCGTACGAGCCGCTGAGCACGCCGCCGGACTTCTGGTGCAGCCGGAGCTTGCTGACGAGCGAGTTCGTGAAGTCGTTGAACCCGACGCCCGTTCCTGTGGCCGCGGTGAACGTGTACGGGAACGGGACGGTCGACGTCTCGTGGTTCACGTAGAGGTCGACCGTGCCTTTGCCGTTCGTCGCGATCGAGATCCCGTCCGGGATCGACTCGAACATGTAGCCGCCGAGAGCGTGTCGCCGACCGAGATGATCGGCTCGTAGGACGCGCCGGCCGGCGACCGGATCGATCATCGGCCCCTGAGCCGTCTTGAAGCCCGGGCTGCCGCTGTTCGCTGCCGTGGCCGCGACGAACGTCGCGAGGCCGGCCGCAAGCACAGCTATTGCGAAAGCCTTACGCATGTAGAAATCCCCCTTCATTCCCCCGTTGCAGGTTTGCGTTCGCGATCTTATGCCCCCTGCGCGGAAAGAAGAAGCCTGAGCACGACACCCGCGGAGCGGTTCGCTCCGAGGCGACGCTCGTCGCCTAGCGGGTTGTGCGGTGCATGCGCGCCCAGATGTTGTCGAGGAATCGGCCCACCTCGGGCCACAGCATGATCGTGCCGCCGAAGTTGAGCGCGCCGGCGGAAAAGACCCGGGCGCCGTTGGACGTCTCGTAATAGGTCATCTCGGCGGAGCGGCCGGGGCCGAAGAGGTCGGGGATGCGGGCGAGCACATGGGTGCCGGGCGGCGAGGAGGGGGTGACGGCGTCGATCTCGACGCCGTAGCGGCCGAACGCGGAGCCGTTCCCGAGGCCGGTGCCCGCGAAGGCCCAGGGCGCGGCGTCGGCGCCGGTCACGACGTAACGGCTGTTGGCGAGTGCCGCGGTCGTTGGCGATGTACTGCGCGCCGAGGAGTGCGCCCTCGGGGCGTCCCTGCTTTCGCCATTCGCCGACGAGCCGAACTGCGGTCGCCCTGGCGCTCGACCCGGCGGAAGAAGTTGTTCGCGGAGAGGAAGATCAGGCGGCCGCCGAGGTTGCGGAAGCCCTCGACGAGATCGTAGAGCCTGCGCGTGACGTACTCGGTGTGGCCGGGGAAGACGAGCAGATCATGCGCCGCGCGGAGCGCCTCGGCGGTCGGGAAGCGCTCGATGTCCTCGTCGGCGTAGGTGTCGACGGCGTGTCCGCGGGAGGCGAGCCAGTGTTGGAAGCCGACCTCGTAGCTGCGCCACCGGTAGGGGACGCCGCGGCGCAGGTGTGGTCGGCTCAGGTCGACCCGGCGCTGCGACCAGAGCGCGTACCAGGTGCCGCCGAAGCCGTCACCGTTCTCGTCGTAGAAGTTGTAGGTCTGCCATGTCGTCGTCGGCAGAACGACCGCGACGCGTTGTGTCGGCGTGGCCGGCCGGATCACGAGCGGCGCGAAGCCGAGGTGCCCGGAGGGGCCTTCCAGGTGCGCAACGTGAAGGGCGCTCGAAAGCTCGGCGGGCAGGTCGACCGGAACGCGAAGCGGCTTGTCGCGAGCACCGCGCAGGTCGATCCGCTGCGGCGGTGCGACGGGGACGCCCTTCATCAGCGAGTTCGAGTAGGTCGGCTCGCCCTCAGGACCGCAACGCAGCAGCGTCAACCGCAGCCACGGTGCGTCGCTGTGCACGGTGAGCCCGACGCGCTCGCCGGGAACGGCGCTGCGGCGGCCGAAGGTCGCCTCGACGTCGAGCACGCGCACCACCGCCTGACCGAGCAGCGGGCCGGGCGGATCCCCCGCTTCGCGGAGCCGCAGGATGTAGCTTCCGGGACGCGTCGACGGGTGCCGGTGTCCACGGGATCTGTGTTGTGCCGCGCGAGAGCCGGAGGGGCGTGCGGGCGTGGACGGTTTGGCCGGCGCCGTGTCTGCTCGTCACCTCGAAGAGGACGTCGACGTCGCGGTCGCACGAAACGGCGAGCGAGGCGGTGCGTCGGCTCCCGCTGCTGCGTGGGCTGATCGTGGCGAAGCGCTCCCTATCCCCTTTGAAGGCCCGACCGGCGTTGCGCACGGCGATCCTTCGGAGTGGGCGCAGCGGCGCGGTCGCGGCGGCGAGGGTCGGACGGGTGCGGAGAGCGCCCGACGCGCCGAGGCCGAGCACCACGAAGGAAAACGTGCGCCGAAGGAAGCCGCCGCGCGACAGCTGCTCATCGAAACTCGTCAACCCCCCGGACCTGCGCATCGTGGGCGCGACTCTAGCGGGCGCAGCGGGTGGCCCCGGCGTTGGGGCAGGAGTGCCGTAGGGAACGTGTAAGGGCACCCTTACACAGGTGCGGCGTTTTGCGGTATCTTCGCCGCCATGTCGATTACCACACGCTCTTCCATCCTGGCGGCCACGGTCGCCATCGCCGCCGCGCTCGCCTCGACCGCGTCCGCCTCGCCACGCGCGACCGTGCCGGGCACGAATCTCGCCCCGGCGAAGACCTATCTCCTCGAGCACACGACCTTGCTGACGGGCTTCACGCGCGAATTCCGTGCTACCGCGAACCGCTACTACGAGCTCGCGCGCGGCGCCGACTTCGACTACGCCCGCCTCTGGCGCGACCAGCGCCGGCCGGTCTCGAGCGCGCTGATTCGGGCGAAGGCGCTCTGGGTGCAGGGCAACCCCTACTACGAGCGCGTGGAAGGCGTCGTCGCCGGCACGCCGTCGCTCGCGCGTCTTCGACGTGATCCTCGACGCGGGCGCGAGCGCCGAAGGAGGATCCGGCCGAGCGCGGTGCCCTTCGATCTGCGGCTGCCGAACGGCGAGCTGCTGAAGCAGCCGGGCAACTTCTACAACCTGACCGAGGGGATGCTCTGGGGCACGCGGCCCGAGTTCGTCGTCCGCGGCGTCAAGGCCGACCTCGACGGCGATGGGAAGGTCGAGTTCGGCGAGGTGCTGCCGGAGGCGAACGCCTTCAAGGCGGCGGCGGACGGGTTCGACCGCTATGCCCGCCAGCTCGACCGCGCCGCGCAAGCGCTGGCGGCCGACGGCGAGCGACGCCTTCACCGCGGTCGTGGTGATGGTGCCGACGATGAGCGAGTACTTCGGCCAGTGGAAGGTCTCGCGCTTCGTGCTCGGCGGCAAGGCGAAGGGCGATGCGTTCAACGTCGTCTCCCGGCTCTCGGACATCAAGGACATCCTCTCCGGGATCCAGGTGATCTACCGCGGCATCGCGCCGGCGATCTCGCGGGTCGACTCGGCGCAGAGCGCACAGACGAAGCGGGAGCTCGATGCGCTCTGGCCGCCTACGTCACCCGTCTGCACGCGGCAGGAGCGGGCAGGACGGCGATTCACGCCCGCGCAGGCGGACGTCCTCGGGCGGGAGGCGCAGGAGCGGGCGACCGCGATCGCGGGCCAGGCCTCACAGGCGGCAGCGCGGCTGAAGGTGAAGATCGTTCAGTAGTGCGTCCGTCTGGCGCTCGATCGCGCGGTCGCCGCGGCGGCGCTCGCGCTCGCCGCGGCCGCCGCGGCCGGCGACGCCGGCGCCGTGGCGTGGAGCGACTCGACGCGCCGGCTCGCGCTCTCGGAGGCCGAGTCCGCGCTTGTGCTCGGCGACGCCGTCGAGGCGCGCGGCGCACGTGGCCGCAGCCGAGACCGCGGTCGAGACGCTCCTCGCGGGACGTCCCCGAGCATTGCGCGACGCGCGCGCCGCTCTGGACGCGGCGCGACCGCGGCTGCGTCACACGAGGATGAGATAGCCCTCGCCGCAGCGCCGCGCAGCGGTGTGGACGACGCTGCTCCAGGCTGGCATTCGACGGTGCGGTTTCCGCCGCCGCGGCGCGGTGACGCCGACGGCGGCACGAGCGTGGTTGCTCGTGCGCGAGTTCCGGCCGCCGACGCGATTCTCACGACCCGGCGCGGACGCCACGCTCGCACTCGAGGGCGCTCGCAGCCGGCCGGCTGACGCCGCAGAAGGCGGCCGCCGCGGTTCGAACCGACCTGCTCGACACCGTACGACGGGCGCATCCGCGCGGCGCTCGCCGCGGTCGCGCGAAGCCGACCACGCTCGGCTTCGCGGTCAGGCGCGCCGAGGCGGCGTGCGCTCGCGTTGCGGCTACTGGGCGATCCTCGCGCCGGCCTACCGTGCCCAGCGTGGCGCGGCCGCGAGCACGCAGCGCGCGGACGAGCGCGTTCGCGCGCGCTCGCCGCCGCGACGCGCGCACCGGCCGCGCGTCGGCGCCGCTCGCGCTCGCGGAGACGCGCCCTCGAGGGCTTCCGGGCCGCGCCGCTCTCGCGAGGCCGAGCAGTTGCGCCGCGCGGGGCAGCTCCAGCGGTTCGTGAAGCTCGTCCCGATCGAGTACGGTCGCGGCGTCCGGGATGGGCGCGTCGTCGCTCGACTTCGAGATCCAGGAGGCGATCACGTTCAGCGATGGAGCCGCCGAGCGCCTTCGCGCGATCTCGAGTCGATCCTGCTCGCGGCGCGACCGCCGCTGCGACCAGGCGGCCTCGACGCGACCCTCGACCGGCTCGGCGCACACGCTCGGCGCCGCCACCCGCGGCTCGCGGTCGCCTCGCCCGGACGCGGTCCGTGCGACGGCCGACGAGGCGCTCGCGCTGGTGGAGGGACGCTCTACCCGCCGGCCTGGAAGGAGGCCGCGGAGACCGCCGACTTCGACGTGATCGCGGCGACGCTCGACCGGATCGAGGCGGCCGCCGCCGCCGGCGAGTGGGGACGGGCGGAGCAGGCGAGGCTCGAGGCATACGGCGTCTTCGAGCTCGGCCCCGAGCAGCGCTTGCGCGGGCTAGCGCCGACGCTCTTCGGGAGATCGAGGGCTACTTCTGGTACGGCGCCGGTGGCCACGACGGGCCTCGTCCAGCTGATCAAGCGCAAGGCGCCCGCAGCCGAGCTCGCCGCCACCCGGCGCGCCCTCGACGCTCAAGCTTCGCGAGGCCGAGGAGCGGATCGGAAGCGGGCCGGCCTCACGGGCCGCTGTCGTGACGAACAGCGCGATCATCGTCTTCCGCGAGGGGCTCGAGGCCGTGCTGATCCTGGCGGCGCTGATGGCGAGCATGGTCGGCGCGCAGCGCCGCTACCGTCGCCCACTGCTGCTCGGGGTCGCGCTTCGCGTTGGTCGCCAGCGCTGCGACCTGGGTCTTGGCACAGACGCTCCTGACCTCGCTCGCGCGGCTTCGGGGAGCGGGTCGAGGCGGTCGTCTCGATCGATCGCGATCGCCGTCCTGCTGCTGATCCTCAACTGGTTCTACCACCGCGTCTACTGGCAGCAGAACCTGCAGGACCTGCACAGGCGCAAGAAGTCGATCCTCGTCGGCGGCGCGGGTTCTCGCTGGCGGCGGCACAGGTGGCCGGGCTTGTCGCGCTCGGCTTCTCGAGCGTCTACCGCGAGGGCTTCGAGACCGTGCTCTTCCTCCAGGCCCTCGACGCTCGATGCGGGCGCTTGGACCGTGCTCCAGGGAGTGGCTCTCGGCCTGGCCGGCGTCGTCGCTGTCTTCCTCCTCATCGTCGCGCTCGAGCGCAGGCTGCCGCACAAGAAGATGCTCGTCGCGACCGGCGTTCTGATGACGGCCGTGCTCGTCGTCATGGTCGGCACGACGGTGCAGACGCTGCAGAAGGTCGGCTGGGCGCCGGTCAGCCCCGTTCAGGGCCTCGACCTGCCCTATTGGTCCGGACTCTGGCTGGGCCTCTACCCGACTTGGGAGGGGATGCTCGCCCAGGCGGGCGCAGCCGTCTTCGTCGTCGGCAGCTACCTCATTGCCGAATGGCTGCGCTCGCAGCGCCGGCGGCGGATCCTCGTCGCGCCGGCAGTGCGCTCACCGGTCACCGGGCGGTCACGAGCAGCTGGCACGCAGCTGGCGCGGAGCTCAGATCGACGTCGTTGGCCAAGTCGGCGCGATAAATTCGCCGCGGTCCTCTAGGCGGCAGAGAGCAGGAGGTCGAGCAGCAAGCGAGGGTCCCGGCGACTTCGTTCGCCGGAACCTCGCGCTTTCGGAGCGGCAGCGCGTTCGGATGCGTGAGCGGCACGAGCCGTCCCGTCGCGGATCAGCGCCTCGTCGACGGCGCCGAGCCGGCCCGCAAACGTCGTGTAGACCGGCGTTCCGAGCGCCACCGCCTCGCGGTTCATCGTCCCGCCGGCCGAGACGACGAGATCGGCGAGCGCGATCAGGCTCTGCGCGTCGACGGCGTGCTCCGGGACGTGCAGCGAGGGGAGCCCGAGCGCGCGGATCGTCTCCCGCTGCTCGGCGGTGCGCGGGAGCACCACAGCGTGCACGGACTCGTCGCGCCCGAGCCGCTCGAGCACGTCGGCGAAGAGCGGGTTCCCGTGGCGGTGGTAGAGCGAGACGTCGGGCGGGGTGCGTACGACCACGAGCACCTTCGCCGGGTCGACGCCTTCGACGACGGCGGGGTCGGGCTCGAAGTCGGCGAGGTAGTACTCCTCCTTGATCCCGGGATAGCGGACGAGCTTCGGCGGCCGGGCGCCGAGGCGGGCGAGGCGCTCGGCGGGGATCGCCTCCGGGAAGACGACGCGCGTCGCCGCCCGCAGTCCGAGCTGGTGCTGGAGCGTCGCGAACTCGTAGTCGTGTGCGGTGCCGCTCGGGATCCGGAGGCTGCGCGCGGCCAGCGTCAGCTCGTGCGATCCATGCGCGAGCGCGACGTCGAAGCGGCGGCTCTTCGCGAATCGGCGCAGCGCCGGCAGCCGGCCGGCGAGCGCGCGCGCCTTCCCGAGCGCTCCGGCGCCGCCGTGCCGCGGCCCGACGACGTGGTGAGCGATCCCGTGCAGCTGCAGCAACTCGAGTGTCTGGGCGTACTCGCGCGCCGTCACCTCCACCTCGTGCCCGTCCTCCTCGAGCAGTCGGATCAGCGGCCGGAAGAAGAGCACGTGCGGCGAGTTCGTCATGTCGATCCAGACCCTCATCGACTTCGACTCTATAAGATGTGCTTATGGACACGCGTCAACTCGCGGCGTTCTGCGCCGTCGTCGAGCGCCGCAGCTTCTCGCAGGCCGCCGAGCGGCTCGGAGTCACCCAGCCGGCCGTCTCGCTGCAGGTGCGCGCGCTCGAGAAGCGGCTCGGCACGCAGCTCCTCGACCGCTCGGGACGCCGCGTCGAGCCGACCGAGGCCGGCCTGCGGCTCTATCGCGGCGCGCAGCGGCTGCTCACCTCGAGGAGCAGCTGCTGGACGAGCTCGCGGGCGAGGGGGAAGGAGAGCTCGCCGGCGAGCTGCAGCTCGGCGCCTCCACCGGCCCCGCCGCGATCGTCGTGCCGCTCCTCCTCTGCGAGTTCCAGCGCGCGCACCCCGGCGTCAAGATCTCGCTGACCGTGTCGGACACGCAATCCGTCGTCGAGCGCGTCGCCGCCCGCGACCTCGAGCTCGGCATCGTCGGCGCCGCGCGCCGGCATCGTGCCGTCAAGTTCGAGCCCTTCTTCGACGACGAGGTGATCCTCGCGTGCCCGCCCGGCCATGCGTTCGCCGGCCGGACGGTCACGCTCGAGGAGCTGCGCGCCGAGAACCTGATCGTCATGCAGGAGGGAGCCGGCGTCCGCCAGATCGTCGAGGACGAGCTGCGCGCGCTGGGAACACGGCTGCGCGATCTCGACGTCCGCCTCGAGCTCGGGCTGCAGGAATCGGTGCGCAGCGCCGTCCAGGCCGGCTACGGCGTCACGTTCATCTCCCGCTCGGCCGTCGAGCCCGAGCTGGCCGCGGGGACGCTCACGGCGGCCCGGGTGGAAGGGCTCGACGCGAAGCGCGAGATCTCGCTCGTGCGCGCCTCCGGCCGCACCGCCACGCGAGCCGCGGACGCGTTCGTCGAGTTCGCGCGCGGCAAGCTCGCCGCGGCGTGATCGTCCGCTGGGGGATCGAGGAGCTTCCCGGCGCTCGCGGGCGAGCGCCCGTTCGTCGTCGCGAGCCCTCGCTGGCGCGGCGTGCTCGACGCCGCCGACCGGTGGGAGGAAGTCCCGTCTCATCGGATCGAGGTTCCCGAAGGCGTCGACACGATCGTCGCCGTCGGCGGCGGCAGCGCGATCGACACCGCCAAGGCCGCGTCTGCGGCGACGCGGCCTGCCGCTCGTCTCGGTGCCGACGACGTACTCGGGAGCGGAGTGGACGGAGTTCTTCGGCGTGCGCGATCCCGACCGGAAGATGCGTGGCGGCGGCGCGCGGCGCGCGGCTGCAGGCGATCGTCTACGAGCCGAAGCTGACGCTCGACCTGCCGCGCGCCGAGACCGTCGGCACGGCGCTGAACGCGCTCGCGCACTGCGCCGAGGCGCTCTACGTCGAGGGGCACAACGCCGAGGCCGATGCCGAGGCGCTCGAGGGAGCGCGGCTGATCGGCACGCTGGCTGCCGCAGGTGGTCGAGCGCCCGGACGACCTCGAGGCCCGGACGGAGCTGCTCCGCGGCGCCTGTCACGCCGGAGCAGCCCTCGGCAAGTCGTTCCTGGCGCTCGGCCACGCGCTGGCGCAGGGGCTCGGCGGCCGCTACGGGGCGCCGCACGGCGCGCTGAACGCGCTGACCCTGCCGCGCGGCGCTTCGCTTCAACCAGCCCGTCGCCGCCGACGCGATCGCACGCTTCGGCCAGGCGCTCGGGAGCGACGACCCGGCTGCGAAGGTGGAGGAGCTCGCGCGGCTCGGCGGCTTCGAGCGGCTGCGCGACCTCGGGATCCCGGAGGACGCGCCGGCGGAGGTCGCCGAGTCCGTCGCCGCCCGGCCCGGTGCGCAGGCGAACCCGCGCCCGGTCACGCCGGCCGACGTCGAGGAGCTGCTGCGCTCGATCTGGTGAATAAGCACGTCTAATGCAGCGCATTAGCGGATCGGGTATCCTGCCATCGTGACCGGCTCGGATCATTTCGACGTGCTCGTGATCGGCAGCGGGGCCTCCGGGCTCGCCGCAGCGGTCTCCGCCGAGCGCGCCGGCGCTCGCGTCGGGCTGGCGACGAAAGGCTCGATCCAGGCGTGCAACTCGGCGAAGGCGCAGGGCGGGATCCAGGCGTCGTTCGGCGACGACGACTCGCCCGAGCAGCACGCCGCGGACGTCTTCAAGAGCTCCCACGACAGCGCCGACATGCGCCTCGTCGAGATCCTCACCGGCGACGCGCGCAGCGCGATCCACTGGCTCGAGGAGCTCGGCGTCGAGTTCACGCGAGAGAACGGCGGCTACCGCCTCGCCCGCTGCGGCGGCGCGTCGCGCCAAGCGCCTGCTGCAGGTCGGCGACCGCACCGGGCACGCGATCACCAAGGCTCTGCGCGAGGCGTTCGTCGCGGGCGGCGGCACGCTCTACGCGAACAGCCCGCTGACCGCGCTCGAGCAGCGCGAGCACGGCTGGCGCGCCACGTGCGGCGAGCACGAGCTCGACGCGGCCACTGTGGTGCTCGCGGCGGGCGGGCGCTGCTTCAAGGTCGCGCAGGAGCGCGGCGAGCTCTCCACGAACCATCCGAACGCCACCGGCGAGGTGACCCGGATCGCGCTCGACGTCGGCGCCGAGGCTCGCGATCTCGACGAGCTCCAGTACCACCCGAACGGCGGCGCCTGGCCCGAGACGATGCAGGGCTACTCGATCCCGGAGACGACGCGCGCCTACGGCGCCGTGCTCCTGAACGCCGACGGCGAGGAGTTCACCGACTCGCTCGGCCCGCGCGACGTCGTCAGCCAGGCGATCTTCGACGAGGTCGCGAAGGGCAAGGGCGTCGAGACCAAGGACGGCCGGCCCGCCGTCTACCTCGACACGACCCGGATCTGCGCAGGCCGACGCGGAGGTCTCGCTGCCGTACATGCTCAGGCGCTATCGCGGCGCGGGCATCGATCCGCTCGAGGAGAAGATCTACACGTACCCCGTCCTCCACTACCAGAACGGTGGCCTCACGATCGACACCGACTCGCAGACGACGGTCGAGGGCCTCTACGCCTGCGGCGAGATCGCCGGCGGCACGCACGGGAAAAACCGCATGATGGGCAACTCCCTTCTGGAATGCTGCGTCTTCGGCCGGCGCGCCGGCCGGGCCGCAGCAGAGAAAGCGAGCGTATGAGCACCGTCACCACCACCGATCTCCAGCACGCCGTCGAGGACGCCGCGGCGCACCTCTACGTCTGGGCGCTGAAGGACATCCCGCAGGACCTCCGCGACGCACTCGCAGCCGCGCTCGACCGCGAGACCTCGGTCACCGGCCAGCGCGTCCTCCAGACGATCCACCGCAACGTGAACATCGCGGACGACGAGAAGAACCTCGTCTGCCAGGACACGGGCATCGCCGTCTACACCTGCCGCGTCGGCGAGCACTTCCCGCTCCATCCGACGCGGATCTACGAGGCGCTGCGCGACGGCACCGCCCGCGCGACCGTCGAGCACCCGCTGCGGTCGAACGCGGTGCACACGATCACGCGCGAGAACACCGGCCCGAACATCGGCTACCGCCTGCCGATCGTGCACTGGGAGTTCATCGAGGACTGGGACGGGCTCGACGTCAAGTGCGTCCCGAAGGGCTCCGGCTCCGAGAACATGAGCTTCCTGAAGATGTGCGTCCCCGCCGACGGCGTCAAGGGGATCAAGCAGTTCGTGCTCGAGTCGATCGTCGGCGCCGGCGGCAAGCCGTGCCCGCCCGGGATCGTCGGCGTCGGCATCGGCGGCACCGCCGACTACGCGATGTACCTCGCCAAGGAGGCGATCACGCGGCCGGTCGGCACGCGCAACTCCGACCCGCTCGTCGCCGAGCTCGAGGAGGAGCTCTACGGCCTCCTGAACGAGACCGGGATCGGCCCGATGGGACTCGGCGGCGACGTGACCGTGCTCCAGTGCCACATCGAGCACGCGGACACGCACATGACCCTGAACCCCGTCGCGGTCAACTACCAGTGCTGGGCCGCGCGCCGCGCCTCCGTGCACGTCGACGCGCAGGGCAACGTCGAGTTCGACCGGGAGTTCTGGTGGCCAATCACACCGTCACCTTCCCGATCACCGATCCGCAGGAGATCCTGAAGCTCCGCGCGGGAGACGAGGTCACCGTCCAGGGCCACATCATCGGCATCCGCGACCGGACGCAGATCCGGATCTTCGACCAGGGTGTCGAGCCGCCGATGGACCTCTCGGGCGCGTTCCTGCTCCACACGGCGCCCGGTGTTCGCAAGCTGGACAACGGCCGCTACGAGAAGGTCTGCATCGGCACGACGACGAGCGCGCGCATGGTGCGCTTCACCGAGCCGCTCGGCCCGCAGTACGGCGTCCGCGCGATCTGCGGCAAGGGTGGTCTTCCGGACGAGGCGATCGAGCCGATGCAACGGCTCGGGATGGTCTACTTCGCCATCGTCGGCGGCGCCGCAGCGCTCGAGACGACGCAGATCGAGGAGATCGAGGAGGTGCTCTGGGAGGAGCTGATGCCCGAGTGCCTGTGGAAGTTCCGGGTCAAGGACTTCGGGCCGCTCATCGTCGGCATCGACGCGCACGGCAACTCCCTCTTCCACGACGTCCAGGAGAGCGCCCAGGAGAAGCTGAAGGAGATCTTTGCCCGGCTTTGATCTCGGCCTGCCGGAGCGCTCGGCCGGACTGACGCACGTGATCGACAAGGGCCTCGGCCCGCGCGGGTGGGAGGACGTGCTCGAGGTCTCAGGGCACCTGATCGACGTGGTCAAGCTGGGCTGGGGCACGTCCTACGTGACGAAGAGCCTCGAGCGGAAGCTGGCCGTGCTCAAGGACAAGCCCGTCGTGCTCGGCGGAACCTTCTTCGAGGTCGTCTACGTCAAGGACCGGCTCGACGAGTACAAGCAGTGGCTCGGCGAGCTGGGGCTCACGCACGTCGAGATCTCCGACGGCACCGTCGACATCCCTCGGGAGCGCAAGCTCGAGCTGATCGCCGACTTCGCCCGCGACTTCACCGTCCTCTCCGAGGTCGGCTCGAAGGACTCGTCCGTCGAGCACACCGCCGACGAGTGGAAGCGCTGGCTGCAGGAGGAGCTCGACGCGGGCGCCTGGAAGGTGATCACCGAGGCGCGTGAGGGCGGCACAGCCGGGATCTTCGACGCGGGCGGCGGCATGCGCACCGAGCTGATCGGCGAGATCGCGAGCGCCGTCGGCACCGAGCAGGTGATCTTCGAGGCCCCGAACAAGGCTGCGCAGGCGTGGTTCGTGAAGGAGTTCGGGCCGGAGGTCAACCTCGGCAACATCCCGCCCGAGGAAGTGATCCCGCTCGAGACGCTCCGCCTCGGCCTCCGCGGCGACACGCTGAAGCAGATCCTGCTCTAGCGCCGTCGAGGCCGCGCGCCGTCAAGGCGACGCCGTCGCGGCCGGCTGTGACCAGGCCCGCGGTCACCGCGTCGTCCCAGACCGCGAAGCGCGGGCAGTTGCTCTTCCACGCCTCGACAACGTCCTCGTACGTGCGCGGTCGGGCCGTCACCCACGTCAGCAGCTCGAGCGTGGAGGCGTTGATCTCCATGGCCAAAGCTTACGCTGGCGCGGTGCGATCGCTGACCTGGGACGAGGTTCGCTCGCGGCGGCTCGCCCGGAGCCACCTCGCCGAGCGAGCGCCGGCGGAGCGGCTCGTCGAGGTCGTCCGCGACGTCTGCGGGATCCACGCGCAGGTGATGGGCTCCGCCGAGCTTCAGCTCGCGGCAGCGCCTCGACGGGATCACGCAGCAGCGACGTCGGCGACGCGCTTGCTGGAGAGCGGCGCGAAGCTCGCGAAGATCGGCTCATTCTTGGGTCTCGAGCCGCGCCTTGACATTTCACCACGAGGCCCGTAGGAATGTTCCTCGCTGCGCCGCTGAGGGCAGCGGCACGGTCTCCCAACGTCGCTTCGCATTTCGATCTCGAGCTTGCCAACCAGCCCCATCCAGGAGGGTCCCGAATGCCCAGACACACGAAACTCCTCGCCGCAACCGCGGCTCTGACCGCTGCCGCTGCCGTCGTAGGCGCCGTCGCCGCGTCGTCCGCACGCTCGGCTCCGGCCCAGTACACCGCCGCGACCGTCGCGAGCGCAACCGGCTGTACGTCCTCGAGGGGAACGCTCAAGTACGGCATCGCCGGCGCCGGCATCTCACAGCTCGACCCGAACACGATCAACTTCGCCGGCCAGGCGCCGCTCCAGACGCTGCTCTACAACGGTCTGGCGAAGTACGACCGGAACATGCAGGTGATACCCGGATCTCGCCACGAGGTGGCGCGCGTCGAAAGACCTGAAGACGTGGTTCTTCTACCTGCGCAAGGACGTGAAGTATGCGACCGGCCGGAGGTTCACCGCCGATGACGTTCGGGCGAACATCCTCCGCGTGCTCGACCCGACGGTCACCTCGCAGCAACGCGCGAATGCGAAGGACATCCGGTCTGCGCGCGTGATCAACCCGTACCTGATCCGGTTCAAGCTCGGAAGCCCGAGCGCGATCCTCCCGAACGCGCTCGTCGACATCAAGATGAGCGACACGCAGAACGTCGCGACGCTGGCGAACAGCGGCACGGGCACCGGCCCGTACAAGGTGGGCTCGTTCGTCCCGAACCAGTCGCTGACGCTCGTCCCGAACCCCAACCACTTCGGCGGCAAGGCGTGCCTGCAGCGGATCGAGTTCGTCCGTGCGCCCGATCCGACCGCGATGGTGACGGACTTCAAGGCGGGGAACCTCGACATGATCTGGCAGGTCCGGCCGACGGACGTGCCGGCAGTCCGGTCGAGCAGCGTCTCCTTCCTGGCGCCGAAGGGCGTCTCCGGCGCCCACGTCTGGGAGCTCGACGTGACCTCCGAGCCGTTCAACGACGTTCGAGCTCGGCAGGCACTGTCGTACGCGATCGACCGCCGGACGATGAACCGGGCCGCCTTCTCGGGCCTGGCGACGCCGTCCTACGGCAACTCGCTGATCAGCGCGACGAGCGCCTTCTACAACAAGAAGCTGGCGCCCTACAACTTCAACCTCCAGAAGGCCAAGCAGCTCTTCGACGCGGCGGGCGTGCGGCCGGGGACGACCTTCACCTTCTGGGCGCTCGCCGGCCGGCGCGACGAGTGGATCACGATGGCCCAGATCCTCCAGCAGAACCTGCAGTCGATCGGGCTGAACCTGTCGATTCAGCGCTCGGACGTCAGCACGTGGCTGGCGAAGTTCTTCCCGGCCGGCAAGAAGTATCCGAACACGATCATCGGCAACTACTTCTCGATGCCGCCGAACCCGACCTACGCCATGAAGCAGGGACAGTTCGGCTCGTGCGAGTGCAACTGGAAGAACAACACCTTCGAGGCGCAGGCGTTGAAGGCTCCCGGCGTCGTCGACCTGCAGGAGCGGCAGAAGGTCTACGACACCATGCAACAGCTGTTCAGCGTGAACGCGCCGGTGATGGTGATCGCGCACCAGACGAACATCGTCGCCCACCAGAAGCGGGTCACGAATGCCTGGGAGGACGCGCAGGGCAACGTCCATCTCGAGGAGGCGAAGGTCTCGGGCTAGTCACTAGGGTGGAGGGTGGCCGGGAGCTCCGGCCACCCTCGATCCGGACGAGGCCCGGAGCGCACGGGCGACGACAGGGGGTTCCCAGGCTTCGATGCTCAGGTACGTCTTCAGACGGCTCGTCACGAGCGTCGCGCTGCTGATCCTCGGATCGATCCTCGTCTTCTGTCTGATGCGGGTGATCCCCGGCGACCCGACGATCACGAAGCTCGGCGGCTCGATCAAGGAGGTCGACGAGGCGACCCTGCAGGGGATCAGGAGCGAACTGGGGCTGGACAAGTCGCTGCCGGAGCAGTACGTCGACTGGGTCTCGGGGGTCGTGCGCGGCGACTTCGGCACCTCCTACTTCAGCCAGTTCTCCGTCACATCGCTGATCGAGCAGCGGTACGGGGCGACGCTGCTGCTTGCGTTCATGGCGATGCTGATCGGACTGCTGATCGCCGTTCCAGCCTCCGTTGCAGGCGCGATCTGGCCGAGCCGGCCGCTGGAGGCCGCGCTCTCCGGTTTTGCTGCGGTCGGAATCGCGATCCCGACCTTCGTGATCGGGATCGGCCTCATCATCGTGGTCGGGGTCGAGCTCGAGCTGCTGCCCACGCAGGGTTACGTCTCGTTCCTGGGCGATCCGCTCGGGAGCATCAAGTCGACCCTGCTGCCGGCGATCACCCTCGGCATCGGGGTCGCCGCCGCGACGATGCGGATCCTCCGGCCGTCGCTCGTGGACGTCGGCACCGCGTCGTTCGTCAGAACGGCGACGGGGAAGGGGCTCCTGCGGCGCCGGGTCGTGGTGAGGCACGAGCTCCCGAACGCGTCGATCCCGGCGATCACCGCCGCGGGCATCATCGTCGCCCACCTCGTCGGCGGCGCCGTCATCGTCGAGTACGTGTTCGCCCGGCCCGGCCTCGGGACGCTGCTCGTCGACTCCGTCTACCAGCGCGACTACGGGGTGCTGCAGACGCTCGTCCTCATCGCTGTCGCCGTCTTCATCGTCACGAGCCTGGTCGTCGACGTGATCCTCGGCATTATCGACCCGCGACTGCGGACGAAGGCCGTGACCTGAGCACGGCGGCCCCCACGCTCGATGCATCCGCACGTCTTCGCGGCGACTCTGCATTGCGCCGCCTGCTACGGCGGCCCGCCGCGGCCGTCGCGCTGGTCGTGATCGCCGTCATGGTCGCCGCCACCGTCGGCGCCTCGCTGTTCGCGCCCTACGCGCCGACCGAACTCGACTTCGACAGCTTCTTCGCGCCGCCGTCGCGCGAACACCTCTTCGGCACCGACGAGCTCGGCCGCGACCTGCTCAGCCGCGTCCTCTACGGCGGCCGGACGTCGATGGTCGTCGCCTTTGCGGCGACGTCGCTCGCGATGGCGCTCGGCGTCGTCTGGGGTTTCGCCTCCGCGCTCCGGGAGGGTTGGATCGGCGAGATCCTGATGCGTGTCGCCGACATGATGATGGCGATGCCGGTGATCCTGCTCGGGCTCGTGCTCGTGGCGGCGTTCGGCGCCTCGACCGCGAGCATCGCCGTCATCCTCGGCCTCCTCTTCGCGCCCGCGACCGCACGGATCGCCCGCTCGGCCTTGCTCGGGGAGCTGCGCTCCGAGTACTACCTCGCTGCGCTCTCGGTCGGCGCGTCCAAGGCGCGGATCGTCGCCCGTGAGCTGCTCCCGAACACGATGCCGGTGCTCGTGGCGCGGGCGACCCTCGTCATGGCGGAGGTCATCTTCGTCGAGGCCAGCCTCAGCTTCGTCGGCCTCGGTGTGCAGCCGCCGGACACGTCCTGGGGGACGCTCCTGCAGCAGGGCTACGCGAACCTCTACCGCTCGTACGCCTACCCGATCTTCCCCGGGATCGTGATCCTCGTCGCGGTGCTGGCGCTGAATACGCTGGGCGACAACGTGCAGAAGGTCCTCGACCCCTCCCGATCATGAGCGCCACCCTCAGTCCCGTCGCGACGGACGCCGTCCTCGCCGTGCGCGACCTCGTCGTCGAGATCGCGATCCCGCGCCGGCCGCCGATCAGGCCGGTGCGCGGCGTCTCGTTCGAGGTGCGGCCGGGCCGGCGGGTCGGCATCGTCGGCGAGTCGGGGAGCGGCAAGTCGCTGACGGCGCTCTCGCTGATGCGGCTCCTGCCGCCGCGGGCGCACATCGCCGGCGGCGAGGTGCTGCTCGGCGGCGAGGATCTCGCGCGGCTCTCCGAGGCGGAGATGGCACGGGTGCGAGGCGGTCGGGTCTCGATGATCTACCAGGATCCGATGTCCTCTCTCAACCCGCTCCAGCCGGTCGGGCGCCAGGTGGCCGAGGCGATCGCGGTGCACGAGGACGTCAGCGGGCGGGAGGCGCGCGGCCGCACGGTCGAGGCGCTCCGGGACGTCGGGTTGCCGCAGCCGGAGCGACGCTTCGACGACTACCCGCACCAGTTCTCGGGCGGCATGCGGCAGCGTGTGATGATCGCGATGGCGATCGCCACCAACCCGGACGTGCTCATCGCCGACGAGCCCACCACCGCCCTCGACGTAACCACCCAGGCGCGGATCATGGAGCTGCTCGACCGCATCGTCGACGAGCGAGGGATGGGCGTGATCCTGATCACGCACGATCTCGGCCTCGCGTCCTCGTTCTGCGAGGACATGCACGTGATGTACGGCGGCCGGATCGTGGAGAGCGGCGCTGCTCCGGCGGTGCTGCGCACCCCGGTCCACCCCTACTCCGAGGCACTGCTGGAGTCGATTTGCACGATCGACCGGGACGTCGACAGGCCGATCGCAGCGATCTCGGGCCAGCCGCCGCTGCCCGACCAGCTACCGACCGGCTGCCCGTTCCACCCGCGCTGCGCGTATGCGCAGGATGTCTGCGCCGACGTCCCGCCGCCGCCGATCCCGGTCGATGGACGGATGACGGAATGCCACTTCCCGCTCGCGAAGGAGCGCCCGTGACCGTCGCCTACGAGTCGACTGGGCTGCCGAAGACGGCGGAGGGCGACCCGCTCGTCGTCGTCGAGAATCTGAGCCGGCATTTCCGGCTCGGCGGCCGCACGTCCGGGCGGATCGTTCATGCGGTCGACGACGTGTCGCTCGTGCTCCCGCGCGGAGAGACGCTCGGTCTCGTCGGCGAGTCCGGCTCGGGGAAGTCGACGCTCGCCCGGCTGCTGCTCCGGCTCGACCGGCCCACGTCGGGCAAGGTCCACTTCGATGCGAAGGACGTCTTCGCGGTTTCCTCGCGGGAGCTCCGCCGCCTCCGTCGCGAGATGCAGATCGTCTTCCAGGACCCGTACGCGTCGCTGAACAAGCGCAAGACGGTCGAGCAGATCGTCTCCTTCCCGCTGCTCGTCCACGACCGCAAGCTCAGCCGCAAGCAGCGCGCGGCCCGCGTGGCGGAGCTGCTCGAGCTCGTCGGCCTTCGGCCTGCTCATGCCGCCGCGTATCCGCGCCAGCTCTCCGGCGGCCAGTGCCAGCGGGTCAGCATCGCTCGCGCGCTGGCGCTCAATCCGAGCCTCGTCGTGCTCGACGAGGCCGTCTCCGCCGTGGACGTCTCGATCCAGGCGCAGATCCTGAACCTGCTGCGTGACCTGCAGGAGCGGTTCTCGCTCACGTATCTGTTCGTCACGCACGATCTAGCGGTCGTTCGCTACATGGCCGACACGATCGCGGTCATGTACCTCGGCCGGATCGTCGAGCTGGCGCCGCGGGATGCGCTCTTCGACAGCCCCAAGCACCCGTACACGCATGCGCTGCTCTCGTCGATCCCGCCGGCCCCCGGCGTGGAGCAGAGGACCGAAGTCGTGCTGCGGGAGGCGCCGGCGTCCGACACACTCCCGGCCGGCTGTCGCTTCCACCCGCGCTGCCCGCTCGGTCATCGCTCGCTCTGCCAGACCGCGGACCCGCCGCTGCAGGCGGTCGGGGACGGCCACACCGTCGCGTGCCACTTCCCGCAGTCGGCCGAGAGCCTCGTCGCCGAAGCCGCGCAGGAGTCCGCATGAGCACGGTCAGGCGCTGGGACGCGCTGACGCGCGAAGAGATCGCCGACCTGGCGCCGGACGCCTTGCTCGTTCTGCCCGTGGGCACGACCGAGCAACACGGACCACACCTCGCGACCTGCACCGACGCCCTGATCGCGACCGTCGTCGCCGAACGCGCGGCGGCCGCGGCCTCGCGGCCCGAGACGATCCTGCTCGCACCGACGCTCGCCTACGGCGCCTCCGACCATCACCTGCCCTTCGGCGGGACGCTCTCGCTCGGCGTGGACACCTTCGAGCTCGTCCTCGCCGACCTGCTCGCATCGGCCGCGTCGGCAGGCGTTCGCCGCGTCTTCGTGCTGAACGCCCACGGCGGCAACGCCGCAGCGTGTGCGGTGGCGGTCGCCGAGGCGTCGCGCGAGCACGGCCTCATCGCCGGAACGGCGCTGATCGGTGCCCTCGTGGACGGGAGCGGTCACGCCGGGGTCTTCGAGACGTCCGTCGTGCTCGCCCTCGCGCCGGAGCTCGTGCGGATGGATCGAGCTACTCCCTCGCCCGGTGGCCCGGCGCGGACGCGCCCTCCGGGCGTCGTCGTCGCCGAGCCGGGCCGCTGGGAGGAGCTGGACGGCTACACCGACACGCCGAACGAGGCGACGGCGGAGTTCGGCGAGCAGGCGCTGGCGGACTGCGTGGCGGCAGCCGCGGCCGCGTTCGAGCACGTGGCCGACATCGGTGCCTGACGCAGCCGGACCGCTGATCGCAGCCGTCGAGACGACGACTGTCAGTGCACGTGCGAAGCCGGCGCTGAAGGTGCGCGGCGCCCGCGTCGTGCACGACGCCTCGACCTTCGTCCTCGTTCGCGTCGTCACCGAGGACGGCGTCGAGGGTTTCGGCGAGGTGAGCGCGACCGCCGCCTGGAGCGGCGAGGACGCCGTCACCGCGACGCACTTCATCCGGGACGTGCTCGGGCCTCGGCTCGTCGGCCGTCCGCTCGCTCCGATCGCCGACCACGCGACCGAGTTCGACCGCGTCCTCCGGGGCAACTGGTTCACGAAGGCCGGTCTCAGCACGGCGCTCTGGGACGCGCTCGGCCGTGTCCGCGGTGAGTCCGTGACCTCTCTCCTCGGCGGCCCCTTCCGGACCGAGGTGCCCGTCAAGATCTCGCTCAGCGGCGACGGCGACGACCTGCGTGCGGCATACGAGACCGCGGTTGGGCTCGGCTTCCGGTCGTTCAAGGTGAAGGTCGGCCGGGATCCGCGAGAGGACGCGGCCCGCGTCCGGCTCGCGCGCGAGCTCGCCGGCGAGGACGCGCTGATCGGCGCGGACGCGAACGGCGGCTGGCCCCTACCTGTCGCGCTCGAGACGGTTCCCGAGCTGGCGGAGAGCGGGATCGCCTTCATCGAGCAGCCGGTACGCGCCGACGATCTCGACGGATTGCGCGAGGTCCGCGCGCTCGGCGTGCCGCTGATCGCCGACGAGTCCGTCTACTCGCCGGCCGACGTGCTGCGGGTCGGCCGGGCCGGAGCGGCCGATATCGTCAGCGTCTATGTCGGCAAGAGCTCGGCGCTGGAGCGGGCGGTCGAGTCGGCGCGGCTCGCCGGCGAGCTCGGGATGGACGTCGTCATCGGCGCCAACGGCGAGATGGGGATCGGCGCCGCGGCGCAGCTACACGTCGCCTGCGCCTGCGAGCGGATCAGCGCGATCCCGCACGGGATCATCGGCCACCACTTCTACGAGGACGAGACGTCGCTGACGACGCCGCTCGAGATCGACGGGCTCGTCGCGCGGCTGCCGGAGGGCCCCGGGCTCGGTGTCGAGCCGAGCGACGAGGTCCGGCGGAGCTTCTCCTCGTGAACCCCGGCGTGCAGGTCTTCGTCTACCCGGAGGAGCTCGAGCACGTCGAGCCGGACGCGCTGGCCCAGCAGGTGCTCGGGCTCGGCTGCGATGCGGTCAGCGTCGCCGTCGTCTACCACCGCAGCCGACGCGTCTTCCCACGGCACCGCCGGGTCAGCGTGCTGACGCGGACGACCGTGTACATCGAGCCCGATCCGTCTCGCTACGGCGCCCTTCGGCCCGAGGGAACGGCGACGCCCGCGCTGCATCGCTTCCGCGAGGCGTGCGACCGCGCCGGGCTCCGCTTCCGCGCGTGGGTGGTCGGCCTGCACAACGACTCGCTCGCCGAGGCGCATCCGGATGCCGCTGCGCGGCTGCACGACGGCTCACCGGCCGGGCACAGCCTCTGCCCATCCGCGCCGGAGGTCGTGGAGTACGTGGCGGCGCTCGCGAGCGACGTCGCCGCCCAGCTCGGGCCGGAGGCCGTCGACCTGGAGGCGGCGTTCTATCCCGCCTGGGAGCCGTCGTACACGCTGACGCTCGCGCTCGAGCCGCTCACCGACGGGGAGAAGCTCCTCTGGGCGCAGTGCTCGTGCCCGGCCTGCCTTGCTATGCCCGACCGCGCCGAAGGCGCACGGCGGCTCATCGCTGCGGCCGCCGGCGCGGTGCATGCCCAGGGGAGCCTCCTCCGCGTCTTCTCGTCGGGGCCGCCCGAGCAGGCCGCGCTTCAGGGCGTCTCGCCAGAAGCGGTCGACGCGGCCGATGCGCTCCTCTACGGCTGCGGCCCGCTCCGCGGCGACGAGCTCCTGGCCCGGTTCGACGGGCTGCGCGGGCTGGCCGGCAGGCCGGGCACGGTTTCGACGAACTGGACGCCCGAGCGCACCGACTTCGCGGCCGACGTCGAGCGCCTGGCGGCGGCCGGAGCCGAAGGGCTTGCTCTCTACAACCTCTCGCTCGTGCCGGAGGCAGGCCTCGAGGCGTTCCGCGCGGCCGCCGCGGCGTTCAAATCGGCAGTGCCGGCCTGATGGTGATCGACGGGCACGTCACGATCGGCGAGAGTCGCGACGCGGCGCTGTCGGTGGAGCAGCTGCTCGCGACGATGGACGCGCTCGGGATCGACCGGGCGGTCATTGCCCCGGCGGAGGGCTTCGTCCCGGTGCGAAACCGCGAGGGAAACGAGCTGACGGCCGAGGCCGCCCGGCGCTCCGACGGCAGGTTGCTCGCGTATGCGGTCGCGACGCCGTGGCTCGGCCAGGAGGCGCTGGATGAGCTCCGTCGCGCGCGGGAGGCGGGCGCGTGCGCGCTGAAGCTCGACCCGGCGCTGCAGGGATTCGACCTCCTCGACGGGCAAGCCGAGCCGCTCGTCGCGTTCGCGATCGAGGCCGGCTGGCCGGTCTACGTCCGCACCGGCACGCCGCCGCACGCGCTGCCGCTGCAGGTCGCCTGGCTTGCGGCCCGCTTCACTGAATGCACGTTCCTGCTCGGCAAGTCCGGCGCGACCGACTTCGCCCACGACGGGCCGGCGACGCTCGCGGCTGCGCCGAACATCTACGCCGACAGCGTCCACGTCGAATGGCCGACCGCCCTCGCCGCAGCTGACCCGGAGGGACGGGGAGGGCGGGTGTTCTTCTCCACGGATACGCCGTTCGGCGACCCGGCGATCGAGCTTGGCCCGCGTGACCGAGGCGCCTTACGGCGGCGAGATTCGCGACGCGATCCTCGGTGGGACGCTCGCGCGCCTGCTCGGCCTGTGATCGGCCTCGGCCCAGGCGATCGCGTCGTCGTCCACTCGTCGCTCCGCGCTGTCGGGCTCGCTGCGGACGAGCTGATCGACCAGCTGCTCGACGTGGTCGGTGCGCAGGGGCTCGTCGCGATGCCGGCCTTCACCTACGACAACGAGACGTTCTCTCCCGATGCTCCGAGTCGCACCGGCGCGCTCACCGAGGCTTTCCGCCGACGGCCCGGGGCGGTGCGTTCGCTCCATCCGACGTACTCCATCGCTGCGATCGGCGAGGGTGCCGCCGAATTGCTCGAGGGCCACGAGCGCGTCGGCGCGACCGCCGTCGACAGCCCGCTCGACCGGCTCGCGGTGTTGGGCGGTTTCGTCCTTCTGCTCGGCGTCGGCCACACGTCGAACACGACCGCGCACGTCGGCGAGTTCCACGCGGACGCGCCGTATCTCGACATCCCGTTCGACCCGGACTGGCCGGCCCACGGCTTCGACCGCTTTCCGGGGTGCAGCCGCGCGTTCGGCATTCTCGAGCGTCCTCTGCGCGACCGCGGCGCGATCCGCGACGGCAAGGTCGGCGGCGCGCTGGCCCAGCTCGTCCCGGGCGCTGCGGTGATCGAGGCGACCGTCGATCTCCTCCGTGAGGATCCGGCGGCGCTCCTCTGCACCGACCCCGGCTGCTACCGCTGCTTCGCGCGCGCCAGCGGCTCAATAGGAGGGTTTGACGAAACATCGGCTGCGTCGCGGGCCGCGCTGGACGCCCCGATGCGGCGTCCTCAGTCGCGCCGATAGCAGCAGCTATCGGCGACTCCGCGTCCTTGCCTCGGAACGCCCAGCGCACCCCGGCAACGAGCGACGTTCCGTCAAACCCTCCTCGGCCGCTCGAGGCCGAGCAGCGGCAACGGATTCCGCCCGATCAGCTCCTCGATTTTCTCCAGTGGGACCGGCGGCAGCTTCGTCCCGGCGATCGGGTCGTTCACGGCCCTCAGCCCCGCGGCGGTCTCCGCCGGGGTCGCGATCGGGAAGTCGGAGCCGAAGAGGAGCTTGTCGAGCGCACCCCACTCGGTCGCGAGCCGGAGGCCCTCGTAGAAGCTCCACGGCCGGTAGAAGAGCGCCGAGACGTCCGCGTAGACGTGCGGGTGCTTGCGGATCGTCACGATCGTCTCCCGCTGCCACGGGTGGCCCAGGTGCGCCATCACGATCCGGAGCTCGGGGAATCGGATCGCGACCTCGTCCATCAGCAGCGGGTGCGCGAACCGCAGCGGTGCGTCCCGCACGGGCGAGGCACCCTGGTGGAAGAGCATCGGCAGCCCGTGGCGCTCGGCGAGCTCGTAGACGCGCAGCGCCGCCGGGCCGAGCGGGTCGAACACCTGGTAGTTCGGCCCGAGCTTGATCCCCTTCAGGCCGAGGTCGGTGCGCGCACGCTCGAGCTCGTCCTCGGCGCCGTCGACCTCGGGCTGGATCGAGAGGAAGCCGATCCTGCGGGTCGGAGCGGCGGCGACGAACTCGGCGACGCGGTCGTTGAGGCCGCTGTCGACGCGCGTGCGGTCGCGGGCGATCGTGAACGCGACGGACACGTCGACGTCCTGGAACGCCTCCTCGTAGTCGGCCCAGGTCGTGGTCGCGGTCACCGCGCGGTCGGGGCGCCAGGCCGAGTTGACGACGAGCTCGTCCTCCGGAACATGGTCGCGGTGGGTCGGGACGTGCGTGTGGATGTCGATCATGCGGCGAGCAGTCGTCGCGGGTTGACCTCGAGAATCGCCTCGCGCTGGGCCGCGTCGAGGCCGAGCTCGTCGAGCTGGAGGATGCGCAGCCTGGCGTAGCGCTGCACTGGCTCGGGGCGCAGCCCTGCGTCGGTGCCGAAGAGCAGCCGCTCGAGCGGGCAGCGCGCGACGATCGCCCGCATCGCGTAGCCGGGCGTGGCGCACATGCACAGGTGAACGTTCTCGGTCGTGGAAACGGCCGCGATCGCCTCGCGCCAGAGGTCGTGCAGCCCGCCGTGGCCGAGCACGACCGTCGTCCGCGGGTGCCGACGCGCGAGCGTCGCCAGCTGCAGCGGCGTCGAGAACGGCGGCGTGCCGTCGTGGAAGAGGATCGGGATCCCGAGCTCGGCCACCGCCTCGCAGAGGTCCTGCAGCCCGGGCTCGTGAGCCGAAAAGCCCTGCAGCCAGGGAGTGGAGCTTGACGCCGCGCATGCCGTGCTCGCGGACGCAGCGCTCGACCTCGGCGCCGGCGCCGGGATCGCGCGGGTCGACGTTCGCGAACGCGACCATCCGCTCGGGGGCGGCGGCGACGAAGCGCGCGAGCGAGTCGTTCGCCTCCGGTGTCGGCCGGAGCAGCCCGTCGTAGGTGAAGACGACCGAGACGTCGACGCCCAGCTCGTCCATCCCGGCGACGAACGCCTCCGGGCTGTACGCGTTCCGGCTCGGCTGGTGGACGTGGAAGTCGATCACGCCGGGACCTCCCGCTCGATGCCTGCCGCACGCGCGATCCGCTCGGCCAACTCGAGGCTCGCGAGCGCCTCCTCGAGCCCCGGGACCGGGGGCGCTGCCCGCCAGAGCGCGACCCGACGAACCGCTCGAGCTGGAGCGCGAAGCACGTCCTCCGTCTTGTCGCCCGGCGGCTCGAGCGTCTCCGTCGTCCCGTCGGCCAGCTCGACCGTGAGCCGGAAGGTCGGAGGATCGAGCGTCGCGCGGCCGAGCGGTCCCGTGACGAGGAACTGGCTCGGCGGCAGCACGGGAGTCATCCAGACGACCTCCAGCCGCGCAACCGTTCCGTCGGCGTACGTGAGGACGCCGCCGTTGACGTTCGCGGTCGCGAACTCGGGATCGGTGCGAAGGCTCCAGCCCGAGACCTCGACGGGCGCCTCACCGAGCAGGTAGTTGAGCCGGTCGCAAGCGTGCACGCCGTCCGAGACGATCGGCGGCAGGCGCTCGAGCGAGCGGAGCCGCCGCGCATAGCCCTGCGGGTCGCCCTCGGGGTCGGCGCGCTCGTCGCAGATCGCCGCCTGGATCAGCAACGGCCGCCCGAGCACGCCTGCCGCGATCAGCTCGCGGAGCCGGTCGACCGCGGGGTGGTGACGGTAGGTGAGCCCGATCTGCAGCCGTTCTCCCGCGCCCGCGCGTCGCGCACATCGGCGGCCTCGGCGACCGAGAGCGCGATCGGCTTCTCGGCGAGCACGTACTTCCCAGCCTCGAGCGCGGCGCGGACGAGACCTGCGGTCGCCGACGGTGGCGTTGCGATCACGACGGCGTCCACGTCCGGGTCCGCGAAGACGGAGTCTGCGTCGGATGTGGTGGGAATGCCGGGCGGCGCGAACGCCGCGAGCCGGTCGGGGTCGGCGTCGGCGACAGCGACGAGAGCCGCGCGTGGCTCGGCCGCGATTGCCGGGAGATGGGCCCGCACGCCGATGTCGCCAAGGCCGACGAGCCCGATCCGGAGCTTCGACTCGCTCACCCTTGCGACCCTATCGAAGCGATCCTCGGCGGCTTGGGCGCGGCGCTCGGTTCGGCGACGGAAACAGGAGCCTCGAGCAGCTATCCGCTGGCGGAAGGTCTGCGGCTTATCCGCAGCGAGAGTGCGTGGCCGCCACGATGAGAGGGCGCGGGCGCGCTCCTACTCTCCGAGAGTGACGACGTATGCGATCAAGTGGCGCGAACCCTCTGGGCAGACCTTCATCGGCCGCCTGGCGTTCGGCGCGCGCACCCTCCGTCTCGATGGACGGCGGAGCGGAGTGAACGAGCCGCCGGTCTACCGGCACTTGCGCTACGACGAGCTTCAGAGCCTGCGCATCGGCAGCCGCGGCGCCGATCGGCTCGACGGCCGCCCGGCGCTCGTCGTCGAGTGGCTCGAGGGCGCGTACCTGTTTGCCGGCGCCGGACAGGGCGCTCCGATCGTCCAGGAGCTCGTCGACCGGCTGGTCGAGCTTCGCCGACGCCGACGCGCGGGCCGCAGGAAATCTGCGGCTAACCCGCAGCCGGACTGTGCTCCACCCCCGATTGAAACGACGCCGTTCCGGCTCTACGTTGGAGCCACAAATCGAAGCAAGGGAGGCACGACAATGAGGAAGCTATTCGTGATCGGCGGGATCGTTGCAGGACTGGTGCTGGTGGTTTTCGGCGCCGCTGCGATCTCCATGGGCATCGACGGCCGCACGACGGTCCGCGACAGCCTCAAGGCGGAGCAGATCACATTCGGCGCCGCCGACGATCCGGCAGTGGCCAAGTTCGCGCCCCAGTGGGCTGACGAGCAAGTCACGACCGGCACACAGGCCCGCGCGTTCGCCCAGGTGATGCACGAGCACGCGCTCGAGGGCTCTGACGGCCTGGCGTACGCCCAGATGGGCCGCTTCGTGTCCGCCGCCGACCCGGAGAACGCGGCCGGCACGAGCGACGAGGCCGCCGCACTGAAGGACGAGAAGGGGAACCCGGTCTCCAACACGGCCCGCAACACTTGGGTCACGGCGACCGCCCTCTCGACCGCGCTGAACGTCAGCTACATGGCCGAGCAGATGGCGCTCTTCGGCATCGTCGTCGGGATCGCGCTCCTGCTCAGCGGGTTCGGCTTCATCATCCTCGCCCTCGGCGGTGCACTCCGTGGCCGCGAGTTGGCGCCAGTGGTAAAGCGCGAGCCGACGAGTGCTCGTCAGCCCGCGGGCGTAACCAGCTAATACCCTCCATTGGTGCCCCCAAGTCCGAGGGCGGCTCCGGCCGCCCTCGGCGTTTCTCCAAGGAGGAGCAATGTCCGGCAGCATCGACTTCGAAAGCGTTCGCCGTCGTCTCGCAGCGGGTGAAGGCGGCTACGAGATCGTCCACACCTCGCCGGGCCTCGAGCTCGGCGTCTATGTGCTCGTCGCGCCTGAGCCCGACAGACAGCAACCCCATGAGGACGACGAGGTCTACGTCGTCCTCGAAGGCACCGGCGTGCTCGAGATCGAAGGCGAGACCGTGGAGCTGAAGGAAGGCCAGGCGGCGTTCGTGCCTGCAGGTGCCGACCACCGCTTCGTCGGCTACGAGCAGCTCAGCGTGCTCGTCATCTTCGCGAAGCGCAACAAGCCTGACTGAGGATGGATGAGCCCGGCGTCCTCGCCGCTTGCCGCCGCGCTCGTAACCGCGCTCGCGACCGGCCTCGGCGCAGGACCCTTCCTCTTCGTCGACAACCTCGCGCGCTCGTGGGTCGGCGTCGCGAACGCGCTGGCGGCGGGGTTCATGATCGCCGCCAGCGCACTCCTCTTCTACGAGGGCGCGCGCGAGAGCATCGTCCGCACGGCCGCGGTGCCCTGGTGGGCGTCCTTTCGTCGCCTGGGCGTCGCGCCTGCTGGCTGGACGGAAGCGCGTCCACTTCGAGCAGCTCGCCGGCGCCGACGCCGCAGGGTGCTGCTGCTCGTCGGCGTGATGACAGTGCACTCGTTCGCCGAAGGCATCGGCGTCGGCGTCTCCTTCGGCGGGGGAGCACAGCTCGGGCTCGTGACGCGATCGCAATTGCCATTCACAACATCCCCGAAGGATTGGCGATCAGCCTCGTCTCGTTCCCAAGGCGTGGGTGTCTGCGCGCTGCCGGCTGGAGCGTCTCTCGAGTTTGCCCCAGCCGCTTGTTGCCGTTCCAGCTTCCTGTTCGTCGCATTCTTCGACGGCCTGGTGCCCTCGGACTCGGCTTCGCCGGCGGCGCGATGCTCTGGATGGTCGGTGGCCAGATCGTACCCGACGCGCTGCACACAAGCTCAAGGCGATCGGTCGCTCTCGCTTGGGTGTGTCGACTGCAGCGATGCTGGCACTCGAAGCGCTGCTCTTGGCCTGACGGAAGCAGGTTCTGCGGATTACCCGCAGCGTGAGCGCGGCCCGTCGCGGATGGGGGCGTAGGCGCGGGGCAGGAGACTGCTCTCGATGACGGATCGGACAGCCGCTTCATCGAGCAGGACGTGATGGCGACTCGGGTCGTCGTCGCCGGCGGAGGCGTTGCCGCATTGGAGGCAGCTCTGGCGCTGCGCGAACTCGCCGAAGAACGCGTCGAGATCGAGCTGGTGGGGCCGGAGCCGCACTTCTGGTACCGGCCGCTGTCGGTCGCCGAGCCCTTCGGGCTTGGGAGAGGTGAGCCACTACGAGCTGGCCGCGCTGGCGCGCCGCAGGCGCGACGTGCACACTCGGTACGCTCGAGGGCGTCGACGCCGACCCGCCACGAGGCGAAGACCTCGGTCGGAGCGATCCCCTACGACGCCTGCTGGTGGCCGTGGGCGCGTCCGGACGGCGGCTGTCCGGGCGCGCTGACTTCCGCGGCCCGGCCGACACGGAGAAGATCCGCACGCTGCTCGAAGAGATCGCCGCCGGCGACGTGCGCCGGGTCGCATTGCAGTGCCGTGGGGCGCGGTCTGGTCGCTGCCGCTCTACGAACTGGCGCTGATGACAGCCGCTATCTCGGACGAACCGGATCGAGGGGTCGAGCTGATACTCGTCACCCCAGAAGAGGAGCCGCTGCAACTCTTTGGACTGCCGGCAGCACCGCCGTCGGCGAGCTGCTCGACGAACGTGGCATTGCGCTGGTTACGGCTTCGCATCCGGTCGAATTGACGGACGGCAGACTGCGGCTCGTGCCCGAGGCCAAGATCGAGGTCGACCGCGTCGTCGCGCTGCCGCGGCTGCGCGGCCGCGCCTGGACGGGCTGCCGCAGACGCTCGAACGGCTTCATCCCGATCGACGCGCACGGGCGAGTCCGCGGTCTCGATGATGTCTACGCCGCCGGTGACATCACCAACTACCCGGTGAAGCAGGGCGGCATCGCGACCCAGCTCGCCGACGCGGCGGCCGAGGTGATCGCCCAGGCTGCTGGTGCCGATCTACGGCCGGAACCATTCCGGCCGGTGCTGCGTGGGTTGCTCCTGACCGGCAGCCAGCCGCGCTATCTACGGCGCGAGCTGACGGCGCCGACCAGGTCGACGACCGCAGCCCGGAGCCGCTTTGGTGGCCGCCGGCGAAGATCGTAGGCCGCTACCTCGCACCCTTCCTGGCGAACTTCGCCGGCGTCGAGAGCCCGCCGGAACCCTCGGCCGCGCCGGGCGCGTTCGGATCGAGGTCGAGCTCGCGGCCCAGGACGTCGAGCAGCGGGCGGCGCCACGGCTCGAGGAGCGAACGGGCGAGGGCGATACGGTGGGTGAGGCGATGTCCTCCGATCTACTCGTCGTCTCGCCCGAGGACATCCTGGGCGAGGTGGCCCAGACGATGCGCGACCGCGACACCGGCTCGGCGGTCGTCGCCCTCGACGGGCGAGCTGATCGGGATCCTGACGTCGCGCGATCTGCTGCGTGCGTTCGCCGCCCGCGTCCAGCCGAGCCACGCGCGCGTCGTGAGTGGATGACCGCGGAACCGGTCACCGTGCCGTCGTCGACCAGGGTCGAGGTGGCGCTGAGCTTGATGAACGAGCACGGGGTCGATCAAATGCCCGTGGTCGACGGGAGGCGCCCGGTCGGGATGCTCGGCTTCCGGCAAGCGGCCCGCCAGGCACGGGGCAGGGGCATCGGCCTCGGCTTCTGAGACGACCTCGCACGCGCACCGCTCGGTTGCGGGAAACCCGTAGCGAAGCTGCGGTAAATGCGCAGCGATCTGCGGCCTGGCCAGGGGGCTGAACGCCCGGCGGCGCCCTACTTTTCGACTGACACCAACTAAGTCGAAGGAGATACCCGCCATGGCTTCACGGCCCACATCCAGTGACCACCGCCCCCGGCCCGTCGAGACCGAGTCGGCTGTGTTCGCCAAAGTTGCCGCACTGCTGCTCGGCATCCTCGTCGCCGTGCTCGGCCTCGTTGCGCTGCTGATGTGGGCGGATGCCGCGGGACTCGCGCGACGCCGCAGCACAGCCGAGCCGCGACCGCCCGCCACGACCACGCGACCGATCACAACGTCGCGCTCCCGCTGAGCAGCTTCGCGGGCGTCGTGCCCGAGAACGCGGCCGAGCTCGCCGCCGCGCACAAGCCTTACGACGCAACGCTGCCGCCGCTCGCTGCGGGCGACCTCGTGAAGGTGCACATGACGCTCAAGGACATCACCCTCGAGATCGCCCCCGGCGTCAAGTACAACACGTGGGCCTTCGACGGTCATGGTGCCCCCGGCCCGGTCGTGCACGTTCGCGAGGGCCAGACGGTGGAGATGACGCTCACCAACGGTGGCGCGATCCCGCACTCGATCGACTTCCACGCGGCCCGGATCGCGCCGAACAAGGCCTTCAAGGATGTCGCGCCGGGCGAGTCGTTCACCTTCCGTTTCAAGGCGGGCGACCCGGGCGTGTTCATGTACCACTGTGGCACCAAGCCGGTGCTGGCCCACATCGCGAACGGCATGTACGGCGCGATCGTCGTCAGCCCGAAGGGGCTGCCGCCGGTCGACCACGAGTACGTGCTCGTCGCCAGCGAGTGGTACCTGAACTCCGACGGGATCACGAAGCCGGCTTCGCTCGACATGGCGAAGGCACGCTCGATGAACCCGGACTGGACGACCTTCAACGGCTATGCGAACCAGTACGTCACCCATCCGCTGACCGCCAAGCCGGGTGAGACGACCCGCTTCTACGTCGTTGCCGCAGGGCCGACACTCGACTCCAACTTCCACGTCGTCGGCACGATCTTCGACCGCGCGTGGGTCAACGGCGACATGACGAGCCCGCCGCAGGTCGATGTGCAGACGGTCGTCGTCCCGGCCGGCGGTGGCGGCGTCTTCGACGTCAAGATCGACGACGAGGGCCTGTACCCGTTCGTCAGCCACGCCTTCGCGCACGTCGATCTCGGCCAGGTCGGCCTGCTCAAGGTCGGCAACCCCAAGGGGACGATGTCCCACTGATGGACAGACTTCAAGACGACCGGTGGCGCTTCGCCGGCGCACTCGTCGTCGCCGCGATCCTCACGGCCGTCCTCATCGGGGCCAGCCAGAGCGGGGCGACCAACGCCAGGACCACGGAACCGCCTGCCGGCGGTCGAGTCGCTCTTCTCCGGGATCGAGCAGCAGGGCGGAGCCCTGGGCTCGCCGGAGGCGCCGGTGACGCTCGTCGAGTACGCCGACCTGCAGTGCCCGTACTGCGCACAGTGGGCGCGCGAGACACTGCCGGTCCTCGTCGACGAGTACGTCGAGGCCGGGAAGCTGAGGATCGTCTTCCAGGGCTTGGCGTTCATCGGCCCGGACTCCGACAAGGCACTGCGCACGGCGATCGCCGCCGGTCAGGACAACCACCTCTGGGACGTCGTCCACGGCCTCTACGCAAGCCAGGGCGCGGAGAACTCCGGCTGGGTCACAGACGGGCTCGTCGGCGAGATCGCCTCAGGGGTTCCCGGACTCGACGAGCGACAAGCTCCTCTCCGCCCGCTGGGCAACCTCGGTCGAGCCGGAACTGAGACGCGCGGCGGCCGCAGCCGAGCGCGCCGGCGTGCACGGCACACCGGCCTTCCAGGTCGGGCCGACCGGCGGCCGGCTCGAGCTCATCGAGGTGAGCTCGCTCGGGCCGGATGGCATCCGCCCCGCGATCGAGGCGGTGCTGGCGGGATGAGCGAGCGCTCGCTCCGGCTCGCAAGCGCCGTGATCGCCGCTCTCGGCGCGGCAATCACCGTCTACCTGCTCTACGTTCGCCAGAGCGGCGGCGCGCTCGCCTGCTCGACCGGAGGCTGCGAGACCGTGCAGAGCTCCTCCTATGCCGAGGTGCTGGGAGTGCCGGTCGCGGCGCTCGGGCTGGTCGGGTTCCTCGGCCTGCTGCTCGGCGGCCGCTCGCGCGCGGCGACTGGGCTCGCTTGAGCCAGGTCACGCTCGCGCTCACGGCTTTCGCCTTCGGCGCCTACCTGCTGTACATCCAACTCGTCGTCATCGATGCGATCTGCGAGTGGTGCCTCGCGACCGACGTGCTCACCACCGTGATCGTCGCCTTGGCGCTGCTGCGCTTTCGGTTCGGAGACCCGCGATGCAGACTGGCGTGATGGTCGCGACAGAGCACGCCGACGTCATCCTCCGAGACGGCGGGACGCTGCGCCTCCGCCCGCCCGCAGCCGGCGACGCCGATGCCTTGCTGGCCTTCTTCGGCGGGCTGTCACAGCGGAGTCTGTACCTCCGCTACCACGGCCTTCCGGAGGTGGGGCCGCGTCTCGTCGGATCGCTCGTCGAGCCCGACTGGCAGGAGCGTGGCGTGCTGCTGGGAGCGCTCGTCGAGGAGGACGGCGAGCGGGTCGTCGCCGTTGCCAACTACGTCCGCCTGCGCGACCCCAAGCTCGCTGAGGCTGCCTTTGCCGTCGCGGACGAGCATCAGGGCCGCGGTATCGGCACGCGTTTGCTCGAGCAGCTCGCTGCGCGCGCGGCCGAGGTCGGGATCGACCGTTTCGTCGCCTACGTGCTGCCGGACAACCGGGCCATGCTCGGCGTCTTCGGATCGGCAGGCTTCGAGCTGACCCGGGAGCTCGAGGGCGGCGAGGTGGAGGTGCAGTTCCCGATCGCGCGGACCGAGAGCTACCGCGCGCATGTCGACGCGCGCGACCACGAGGCGGTTGTCGCGTCACTCGAGCCGTTCTTCCGGCCCCAGAGCGTGGCCGTCATCGGCGCCTCCAAGCGCCGCGGATCGATCGGCGGCGAGCTGTTCCGCAACATCCTCGACGGCGACTTCGCGGGTGCGGCATACCCCGTCAATCGCGCCGGCGAGCCTGTGGCAGGCGTGCGCGCCTACGGCTCGATCGAGGAGATCCCGGACGCGGTCGATCTCGCCGTGATCACACTTCCGGGCTCGGCTGTTCTCGGTGCGGCGGAGCAGGCACTGCACAAGGGCGTGCGTGCCCTCGTCGTGATCTCAGCCGGCTTCGCCGAAATCGGCAGTGAAGGCCAGGAGCGGCAGGAGCAACTGCTTGCTCTCGTTCGCTCCTACGGTGCACGGCTGATCGGGCCCAACTGCCTCGGCATCGCCGTCGCCGGGCCGAGCCTCAACGCCACCTTCGCTGCGCGGTCGGCACCCGCGGGCAACATCGGATTCTCCTCGCAGAGCGGTGCCCTCGGGCTGGCTCTCCTGGAGGCTGCCGCGTCGCGCGGTCTCGGACTGTCGGCGTTCGTGTCGATCGGCAACAAGGCCGATGTCTCCACCAACGACCTCCTCGAATGGTGGGAAGACGACGAGACGACGGAGCTCGTGCTCATGTATGTCGAGTCGTTCGGCAACCCGCGGCGCTTCGGCCGTCTCGCTCGTCGTGTCGCTCGCAAGAAGCCGATCCTCGCGCTCAAGAGCGGAACCACGGCAACCGGGCAGAAGGCTGCGAGCTCGCACACTGCCGCCCTGGCCGGCTCCGAGGTCGCCGTCGATGCGCTCTTCCACCAGGCCGGGGTCATCCGCGCCTCCTCGCTCGAGGAACTGATCGACGTCGCCGCGTTGCTCGCCAACCAGCCGGAGCTGAACGGACGCCGCGTTGCGGTGCTGACCAACGCCGGCGGTCTCGGAATCCTCTGCGCCGATGCCTGCGAAGCGGCTGGGCTCGACCTCCCCGACCTCGGCGAGGTGACGCGAGCTGCGCTCGTCGAGCTCCTGTCCCCGGAGGCGAGCGTCGGCAACCCGGTCGACATGCTCGGAGGCGCCACCGCGGAGACGTATGCGTCGGCGCTGCCACTGCTCCTGGAGGACCCGCGTGTGGACGCAGCCGTCGTGCTCTTCGTCCCGACGGTGACCGCAACCGCCGAAGCCGTAGCGGCGGCAATCGACCGTGCGGCCACCGAGGCAGCAACCGAGAAACCGGTTCTCGCTGTCGTACTGAGCGCCGAGGGCATCCCGGCGGTGCTTCGCCGCAAGGAGGCACGGGTCGCCGCTTTCCTCTACCCCGAGTCGGCAGCGCGGGCGCTTGGACGCCTCGCCCAGCGCGCCGAGTGGCTCCGCAGGCCGTACGGCACCATCCCCTCCCTCGAGGGCATCGACCGCGAGGCTGCCGAGCGCGTCGTCGAGCGTGCATTCGCGGACGACGACGACGTTTGGCTGACGCCGGCGGACGCCCGCGAGCTCCTGCTCTCCTACGGCCTGCCGCTCGTACCCGAGCTGCTCGCCGGTGGCTCTGACGAAGCGGTCGCTGCCGCGGAGAAGCTCGGCTTCCCTGTCGTCGTCAAGACCGCGGTTCCCGGCGCGCACAAGACCGAGCTCGGTGGCATCGCCCTCGACCTACGGGACGCCGACGCCGTGCGAGCTGCGGCCAACCGGATCGGCGGGCCCGTGATCGTTCAGCCGATGATCGCCGGCGGCGCGGAGCTGCTGGCCGGCGTCGTCCAGGACCCGGTCTTTGGGCCGCTCGTTGCCTTCGGCCCCGGAGGCGTCTTCGCCGAGCTCATCGGCGAAGCCGCTTTCAGGATCGCACCGCTCACCGATCGCGACGCGCAGGAGCTCGTCCAAGGCGGCAAGGCCGGGAAGCTCGTGCGCGGTTTCCGCGGCGCCCCGGCGGCCGACGGAGCGGCGCTCGCCGATCTGCTATTGCGCCTCGCCCGCCTGGCCGAGGACATTCCGGCCGTCGCCGAGCTCGACCTCAACCCTGTGCTGGCGCTCCCGGACCGCTGCGTCGTCGTCGACGCTCGCGTTCGGCTGCAGCGCCCAGAGCTCTCGGCTCGAGCCAAGACCTGGTAGCCGATCGCCGCTACTCGCCGTCCACCTCGAGCAGGCCTTGCTGGATGGCATAGCGGACGAGCTCGGCGCGGGTGGCGAGTCGCAGCTTCTGCATGATGTGCGCGCGGTGGGTCTCAGCCGTTCGGACCGAGATGTAGAGCTGGCTCGCGATCTCCTGGTTCGTGTGCCCCAGGGCCAGCAGACGAAGGACGTCGCGCTCGCGGTCGGAGAGCGGGTCGTCTTCGGCGCGCTTTCGCTCCTCGGCGTCGGCGGCGACCATCCGCGCTCCGAGTGCCGGATGCACGTAGCTGCCGCCTCCCGCAACGTCGCGGATGGCGGCGACGACGTCGGTATCGATGGCCTCCTTCAGCACGTAGCCTGATGCGCCTGCGTCGAACGCTTCGCGGACGTAGCGGGGGTCGTCTTGCATCGAGAGGATCAAGACCTTGGCCTCGGGCGCGTCGTGGAGGACTTCCGGGATCACTTCGATCCCCGTCTTCCCAGGCATGACCACATCCATCAGGATCACGTCGGGCTTGGTGGCGCGCGTCTGGAAGACCGCGTTCTTGGCGTCACCTGCCTCGCCGACGACCTCGATGTCGGGCTCCGACTCGAGCACCTTGCGTAGGCCGGTCCGGACGACGGCGTGGTCGTCGACGATCAGGACGCGGATCGGCTTGGTGTCGCTCATCGCAACGGAACCTCGGCCACGATCGTCGCCCCGGCACCCGGATTCGACTCGATCTTCAGCTTCCCGCCCAGCAGTGCAAGCCGCTCGCCCATGCCGAGCAGGCCCATGCCGTCACCACCGTCAGCGGGCGTGAAGCCGCGGCCGTCGTCCTCGATCACCGCCGTGATCGCGCGGCTGCTCCGAGCGAGGACGATGCTGACTGCGCTCGCCTGCGCATGCTTGACGATGTTCGTCAGCGCCTCTTGAACGATTCGATAGAGCGCAGTCTCGACCTCGCTCGAGAGCCGGTCGCCGACGTTCGCTTCGAGATCGACGCGCATGCCGGTCTGCTCCGAGAAGGTGTCGCGCAAATGCTCGAGCGCCGCGACCAGGCCGAAGTCGTCGAGCGCCTTGGGCCGCAGCTCGACGGCGAGACGACGGACGTCGTGCAGTGTCTCGACGACCTGTTCACGAACCGCGGCCAGGGCTTCTGCGCGCTCCACGTCGGTCTTGGCCTCCTCGACCGCCTTCAAGCCGAGCAGCACCGAGGTCAGCTCCTGCCCAGTCTGGTCGTGGAGCTCCCGCGCCAGCCGGCGCCGCTCGAGCTCCTGCGCTTCGACGACCCTGCGCAGCGCGTCGCCGGCGACCCGCGCCGAGAGGTCGACAGCGACAGCGGCTCGTGGAGCGAAGGTCTCGGCGAGGCGCAAGTCGGCATCGGTGAAGCGGGGGTCGGCGCCCTCCCTGTCGTGGGCGACGATCACCCCGATCGGTCTTCCGCTGGCGACGAGAGGGACATAGAGGCCGCTGCGGGCGCCCAGGCGGCGGGCCGCTTCCTGGTCGACCTCGGGATCATCGAGGAGCGAGTCGACTCGTTCTGCCCGGCGCCGCTCCAGCACCCGGCCGCTCTTCGACCCTGCTCGCTCGAGCTGCACACCGACGATCTCACCGACGTCGTGGCCGTCGGCAGCCTCGACTCGAAGCGTTCCGTCACTCGCGGGCAGCGCGATCGTCACCATCCGGGCGCCGATCAGGGCACGCAGGCGGCGGGCGATCAGCTCGAGCAGGCGGGCGAGCTCGATCTCGCTCGCGAGTGCAGTTCCGACCTCGTTCAGCGCCTCGAGCTGCTCCGACCAGGACGTCGCCGCCTCGTACAGGCGCGCATTCTCGATCGCCACCGCCGCCTGGCTTGCCAGCGTCCCAACGAGCGCCTCGTCCTCCGGGGTGAACGGACCTGACTCCTTCTCTGTCAGGTAGAGATTCCCGAAGGCGCGACCGCGGAGCAGGATCGGCACACCCAGGAAGCCGCGCATCGGCGGATGGTGGGGCGGGAAGCCGACCGAGCGCGGGTCGTCGCCGATCGACTCCAGCCGCAACGAGCGCGCATCGGTGATCAGAGCGCCGAGGATGCCACGGCCGTGCGGGAGGTCCCCGATCGCAGCCACCGTCTCGGCGTCGATGCCGGTGTGGACGAAGCGTTCGAGCCCCGTTCCCGACGGGTCGATCACGCCGAGCGCGGCGTAACGGGCGTCGGTGAGTACCGCGGCCGTCTCGGCGAGCTTCCGCAGCAGGTCGTCCAGCGAGAGCTCCGAGCTCAGCGCGATGCCGGCCTCGACGAGTCCTCGGAGACGATCGGCCTCGGGCATGCTCGGATTATCGTCGCGGGGCAGCACCGTCGCCTGCTCTCGCGCCACCTCGCTAGGGTCTGCCCATGCCAGGACTGAACGCTCTGGGCATTGTGGCGTCCGACATGGCCGCGTCGATCCGGTTCTACCGTCTGCTCGGCCTCGACGTCCCCGAGACGCCCGACGAGGGGCACGTGGACACGTTTCTACCGAACGGTGTGCGCCTCATGCTCGATTCAGAGGAGGTCGTTCGGAGCTTCCGGCCGGACTGGAAGCGCGAAACTGGCAACCAGGTCAGCCTCGCCTTCGAGTGTGAGAGCCCTCCCGAGGTCGATGAGCTGTACGAGCGGATCGTGGCCGCGGGGTTCGACGGCGACAAGGCTCCGTGGGATGCATTCTGGGGCCAGCGGTATGCCCAGCTCCGTGATCCCGATGGCGTGCCGGTCGACCTCTACGCGCCCCTCTAGCAAGCAAGGTCTCGTCCGGTGGAGACCGCGATCGTCGTCGCGATACCCGAGTTGGCACCGGTGATCGACGCGATCCGCTGCGTGCACACCACGGCCGGCGCCGACGGCATCCCGGCGCACGTGACGCTCCTCTATCCGTTCGTGGACAGCGATCTGCTCACGCCGGCTCTCGTCGAGAGCGCGGCGGCCGCGATCGAGCGGTTCGTGCCCTTCGACGTTTCGTTCGCGGACTTCCGCTACTTCGACGGCTCGCCGAGCATCTTGTATCTGGCGCCGGCCCCGGCGGAGCCGTTCGTCGAAATGACGGCCGCGCTCGCGGTGGCGTTCCCCGAGTACCCGCCGTACGGTGGCGTGCACTCGGAGGTCACACCGCACGTCACGGTTGCCGAGGGTGAGCGTGAGCAGTTGCGAGCCTTCGAGCGCGAGCTCTCGCACGGGCTGCCTGTCGACGCTCGTGTGGACGAGGCCCGACTGTTCCGGCGCGACGCCGCGGATCGTTGGCAACCTCGCGAGCGGCTCCCGCTCGCAGGCGCAGCGTTTCGCTAGGTTCCGGGTCTCAGCTGGTCGACAGGGAAGCGCTCCGGCCCCTTGCCGCGGAAGGCATCGCGGAACGCCTTGAACGCGGGTTGGTCGAAGCGCGTGCATTCGGCGACACGGCCTTGGCCGTGCAGCTCGCCGGGCTTTTGCGTCCAGGCGACCAGGGCGATCTTGTTGCCGAGCTTCGGAAGCGGGAAGGCGAGCATCGCGTTCGGGCTGTCGTTGTAGAACCGTTTGATCTTGGTGATCTCGGCCTTCGGAACCCTGCTCCCCCACTCGATCACGATCCCGCCGTGCTCGAGGTTGTGGACTGCCTGAATCAGCGGCACGGGCTGGGTGTAGAAGTCCCAGACGGCCGGAATGGGGTAGTGCGGCCCGCTCGAAGGCGGGAACGTGTTCCAGGCCGGCTTGGCGTTGATGTTGTTCACGTGCTGGCCGGCCTTCGCGGCCTTGACGACCTTGTACGTGCAGCCGGCCTTCCTGAGCGCAGCGGTCGGATCGGCCGTGACGCCACCACCGCCTGATGCGAACAGGGTGGTCACGGCAACGAGCGCGAACGCGCCGATGACAGCGGCGGCGTAGAGGATGCTCCGGCGCCGCGCGTCGTTGTCACGTGGCGCCGTGCGGGTGCGCGGGCCCGGGGGCCGCTTGGGTGGTGTCGGTGCGCGATTCTTCCTGGCCATCTCCACCACCGAAGGTAGCAACGAGGGCAGGTCCGACCTCCCAGCGTCAGCGGGCTGCGAACCGGCGGAGCGTGTCGAGGATCTCGTCCTTCATGGTTTCGCTGCCGGTGTGGCCCGAGTCGCCAACGACGACCAGCTGCGCGTCAGGCCACGCCTCTGCCAGCTCCCAGGCGGTGCCGAGCGGGGAGCCCATGTCGAGGCGGCCGTGGATGAGGACCCCGGGGATGCCTCCCAGCCGGGCGGCATTGCGCAGCAACTCGTCCTCCTCGAGCCACGCGCCGTGCGAGAAGTAATGCGCGCAGATCCGTACGAAGGCAAGCGAGGCGGCCGGCGGGCGGGAGCTATATGCGTTCGGCTTCCCGTTCGGTTCCATCGAGATCACCGCGTCCTCCCAGGCCAACCAGTCAGCCGCCGCCCGAGCCCGCACGTCTGGATCGGGATCCTCCATGAGGCGTGCGTAGGCCGGGACGAGATCTCCCTCGCGGTCGTTCTCCGGGACGCCGGCGCGGAACCGCTCCCACTCCACGGGGAAGAACCGTCCGACGCCCTGGTAGAGCCAGTCGATCTCCGAGCGCCGAGTCGTGGTCACGCCGGGGATGACGATCTCCGACACGCGCGGCGGATGGCGCTCGGCGTACGCGAGGATCAGCGTCGATCCCCAGGAGCCGCCATAGAGCAACCATCGCTCGATCCCCAGGAGCTCTCGCAGCCGCTCCATGTCCGCGATCAGCTGGTGCGTCGTGTTCACGGTCATGTCCGTGGCCGGATCGCTCGCGTGCGGGGTGCTGCGCCCGCAGCCGCGCTGGTCGAACAGCACGACTCGGTACCGCTCCGGGTCGAAGTACCGCCGGTTTCCGGTTCCGCAGCCCGATCCCGGCCCGCCATGCACGACAAGCGCAGGCTTGCCGTCGGGGTTTCCGCAGACCTCCCAGTAAACGAGGTTGCCATCGCCCACGTCGAGCATCCCGTGGTCGTACGGCTCGATGGGCGGAAAGGGCTCGGCCATGTCGCGGTGCCTCCAAACAGTACTCACCAAGGAGGGCGAAGAGCGCGCGGCAATCCGCTTGCGGCGTTCCTCCCGTAGATATTCTTCGACGCGTCCAACGATCGGGGGGAACCGATGACTGAGCTCCAGCGGTACCTGGCCGAGGAGGTCGCAGAGGACCACGCCGACGGGATCATCACGCGGCGCGAGGCTCTACGACGACTTGGCCTGCTCGGATTGGGCATGAGCGCGGCGACGTCGCTGCTCGCGGCATTCGTGGGGGACGCGGCCGCCGCCGCGCGCCGGCCCGCAGTGCGCGCAGCGGCGCCGGCGAGCGTGCAGGCGGCGGTTGCGACCGAGGCGATCACGTTCGTCGGGCCCAAGGGCCGGACGCTCCTGGGAGCATGGGCAGCCGCCGAGGAGCCGCGCGGCGGCGTCCTCGTGATTCACGAAAACCGCGGCCTGAACGACCACATCCGCTCGGTGGCCGGACGGCTCGCCGGCGATGGCTACTCCTCGCTTGCGATCGACCTGCTCTCGGAGGAGGGCGGAACCGGCTCGTTCAGCGATCCCGCAGAGGCGAGCGCGGCTCTCAGCCGTGTCCCGCCGGAGCGGTTCGATGCCGACATGAGCGCGGGAGTGACCGAGCTCAAGCGGCGGCTGCGGGGCAGGCGTGTCGCCGCTATCGGCTTCTGCTTCGGCGGCGGCATGGTGTGGCGGCTGCTCGCGTCGCGCGAGCCCCGCCTGGCGGCCGCCGTTCCGTTCTACGGGCCGTTTCCCGAGAACGGCGACCTCTCGGGCTCGAAGGCGGCCGTTCTCGGCATCTACGCGGGTTTGGACACGCGGGTGAACGACACCCGGCCTGCCGCCGAGGCAGCGCTCCAGGCGGCCGGGCTCGAGTACGAGCTCGTCACGTTCCCGGACGCGAACCACGCGTTCTTCAACGACACCGGGGCGCGGTACCACCCGGAGTCGGCGGCGCTCGCGTACGCGCGCCTGCTCGACTGGTTCGAGCGCTTCGTCGACAAGAGCTGAGTCGGAACGAGGGAGTGCCGCAGACCGGCGGCGCTCCCTCGTGCCGCGTCGACCAGGCGGTCATGGGGGTTCGGCGGCAGCCAGCCCGAGCCACGAGGCCAGGTCCTCGAGTTCGGTCTGCACGGCCTTGGTCATGGTCCGGGTGAATCTCACGTCCTCGTGGATCGCGTGTACCCGCAAGATGGAGGCCTTGCGGTCAGCTGTGGCGTCGACCTTCCCGACCAGCCGGTCGTCGTGGAGTACCGGGAGGGCGTAGTAGCCCCAGCGGCGCGCGGCCGCGGGCTTGTACATCTCGAGGGTGTACTCGAACTCGAACAGCTCCTGCGCGCGGCGCCGGTCGTAGACCAGCCGGTCGAACGGCGACAGCAGCGCCGTACGTCCCTCGAAGTCGGCGCCGAGCGCGGCGGGGTCGACGCGCCACTCGCCGCTGGTGCCCTCGACCACGGCCGGTTCTCCGGTGTCGCCGACGTCGACGGGCTCGATCGGCAGTTTGGTGGACTTCTGCCTGGCGATGCCCAGCGAGGCGAGCCGTCGCTCGTTCTTGACCCTTTGCGCGTCGTCCTCAGACGGGACGACGACGTCGGGCGGGTACACCCGCTCGGGGAGATCCCACAGCCGCTCGCGCCCGACGCGTCCGGCGACCGCAATCTCCCCGCGCATCATCAGGAACTCCAGCATCTGGGTGACGTTGCGGTTGTTCGTCCACCCGGTAGAGACCCAAGGCACCACGCACGTGTCCGGAATGTCGCGCGAGCTCAGCGGCCCGGAGCCGCCGAGCAGTTCGAGGATGTCGCGCCGGAAGCGGTCGTTGTCGCGGATCCAGGTGTGCGTGCGCTCGTGAATACGGCTCGTCCGGCTGGTCGCGAGGTGCAGGCCGAGGTCACTCATCGGCCGCACCAGCGCGTTGTGCTCGAACAGCGTGCGGTCCTGCTCCAGCGCTTTCCGGAGGTCGTCCGGCCGGTACGTCGAGCCGAGGCGGCTCCAGGCGACGAGGTCCGCGCTGGGGGCGATCGCCGCAGTCGGGTCGATCTGGAGCAGGGTCAGCCGCCGGACGACGGTGAGCAGATCGGTCGGCCGTGGTGCGTCGAGCAGTTGCGCACGCACCGCGATCCGCCGGGCCTGCGCCTTGGTCAGCCGGTGCACAACGCGCGCTCGAGGGCCGCCCGGTCGTTCTCGCCCCACGGCCCGGTCGACTCCCACTGCGGATGCGGTGCCTCCCAGGCCACAACCCCGGCCGCATGGCACGATGCTACTGAACCGCTACCTCCCGAGCATGCGATCGCGCGCTCAACGACCAGTGTCCCAAACGACAGCTATACCCCGGTCGAGGCCTGGAAGCGGTAGGACGCTTGCCTCAGCCTCGATCGCATCGCGCGTCCCACGCGAGAGGCGTGTCCAGGCGTCGACTCGCACGGTGTGCTGTGCTCGTCTCCAGGTTCCGCGGATTTCACCTTCGACGAGGAGCGCGCCCGGCCACACGCGGGGCGTCCAGAGGCGCTCCCGCTGATCCGCCCGCGGGATGAGAAGCTCTCGCTCTCCTCCCTGGAGCAGGAAATAGGAATCGCCGCTCGGCAGCAGGCGCGCGGGCGCGGAAGCCGTCTCCGAGGCGCGAATGGCCGGCTCGTCGTCTGCGAGCAGCCACTCGTCGCCGAGTGGCGTTCGAACGGCCAGGAGCGACCCTTCGAGCGAGGCGAACGCTGTGGCCGCGGCGCCTCGCGAGATGCCTGCCCAGCGGGCGAAGCTGTCAGCCGTGGTCGGCCCGAAGACGTGGAGGTAGCGTCGAGCGAGCTCGCGGCACGCGTCGGCCGGGTCGACCTTCGCGGCGGGGACGGTCCAGACGGTTGGCCCGCGTGCGCCGTCCCAGCGGATGGCGACCGTCCCTGTCGTCGCGGCGTACCGGAACGAGTTCGGGTTGACGCCGAGCGCGCTCCCGACCTCGCGGTCCGTCATGCGCGCGCCGTCGAGATGGGCATGCAGCTGCGCGGCGATGCGCTCGGCCCGCAGCCGGCTCTTGACGTCGTCGGGATGCCTCCCCAGCGAGAACAGCGCGAAGTCGGCCTTGGGAACGACGTAGGTGCTGTAGCGAGGCCCCCAGAGCTGGACGAGCGTGGGATCCTCCCAGGTCGACGACTCAACGCCGGTGACCCGCGCGTGCAGCGAGAGCAGGGCCGCTCTCGGCATGCTGTCCTGCAAGCCGGCCCACGCCGCCTGCCGCAGCGACTCCGAGCCCTGCGGCATTCGCTCGTCGAGCGCACCGACCCGTCGTCGGAAAGCCAGAATTTGCTGCCGCGTGAGCTTCAGTAGCGCTTGCACTGGCCGTCCCGCCGACCCTACAAGACGTTGGTCAGGACGACGCGATCAGCTGAAGCCGAACAGTGGCCGCGACCAGGATCTGTCACATGTCGCCGAAACGCCGAAGGGCGCCGTCACCGGCACCCTTCGGGTTCGGGTGGAGCTGGTGTTGCGGCGCTTTACGCGGCGGCGAAGACGAACGTCGAGAAGACGTCGTAACGACCAGCCGGAACGCTGAACGAGGACAGATCGTTGGCAGACGCATCCACAGAGTCACAATCAGCCGAACCACCGATGTTCACGGTGAGAGGACTGTAGGACGGGGTAGACGACGAAGCCTGATTCGCCACGAGGGTGAGCGGCCCGTCTGCGTACTCGCAGTAACGAGTCGGCCCAACGCTGTCGAAGTCCTGCTTCTGCACGAGAATCCTCGGATAGACGTGCTTCGGCGTCGAGCCGAGAACCGCGGCCGATGCCGAGATAGCACACGGTGCCTGAACGGTCGAACACGAGAAGCGGAACGTGCCGCTTGTCGTGTCGCCCACCGGAGACCCAAGCTCCGTCGAGTACTTGGCCCAGGCTGACGGCGACGCACCACCGCGTGAAATGTTGACCGTTCCGACGCCGTACTCCTCGGCGGGGGCGTCCTTGCCGTTGTCGCCTCTCTCACCCTTGTCACCCTTGTCGCCCGTGAGGCCGGTGTCGCCTTTGAGGCCGGCGTCGCCCTTGAGGCCCGTGTCGCCCTTCGCGCCGGTGGCACCCTGCGGGCCGACCGGCCCCTGGGCGCCAACAGGCCCCTGCGCGCCGGTCGCGCCGCGGTCGCCCTTGAGCGCTACCTTGGTGCTCGGGTGAATGTCAGCCAGCTTGATCGTGCCGTTCGCGATCTGACCGGTAGTGATCAGCTTCGCCGTGCCGGCAACCGCCGTCCCGCTCAGTGCGACGGCGAGCGCGATCATCGCAACGATCATCGCCGGCGTGAACCGCTTTCTCTTCAACATCTTCAGAGTCCTTTCGGTAACCCGTTACCCTGCGGCACGATGCCGCGGGTTCGATGAGAAGAACGTACGGGTGGCCGAGGCCCGGTCGCTAGACCCAGTCGTGTCAAGCCTCCACAACGGCGCGGAGCGCCGGTTAAGCGTCATTCGATCAGTCGGGTTGGCTCAGCGGGTGGCCGGCTCCGGTCACTCGAAGCCGAACAGCGGTGGGAGGATGACCACGACCGTGGCGGCCCACAGGGCGAAGACGGGTAGGTAGGTGGTCTGCCAGCGTTCGAGCCGGTGCAGCCTGCTGCGTCGCCTGAGGAATCGGGCGGAGAGCCAGGCGGCCCCCGCCAGGTTCACGAGGAGGACGAGGTTGAGGCCGAGCGCCGCCGTCCGGTTCGGGCTGAACCCGAGGTCGCCGATCCGAGCGATCATCGCGCCGAGCACCATCAGGTCGAGCACGAGGGCGCTGACGACCGCCACCAGCTGGATGCGGTCCATCCAGTCCGGCGACTCCGACGGGTCCCGCGCGGACATCCCGTACAGGACGAGCGCGAGGACGACCACCAGCAGTGCGTCGAAAACGCCGACGAGGTCGCGGTCGAATGCGTCGCCGAGCCCGGTGACGGCGTAGACGACGGCAGCGCCGGCCAGCATCACCGCGAACAGCGGCGTGAAGAGCATCGTGAGCACCGGCGCCATGTTCTCCACGACCCGTTGCTTCGACTCGACGAGCCACGCGGCCACGATCACGGCGCCCGCCGCTCCCGAGGGCACCACCCACGCGGCGATCTGGTCGACGTCGACCCCCGTGGGTTCGAGGATCGCAGCGGTCAAACCCATGAGCACGCCACCCCCGAGCGCGATCAGCACGTAGTAGATGAACCATTCGCCCGTGAAGCGGACGAAGTCCATGCGCCGCTCGTGCGACCGGATCGTGCCGCCCATGTACGGATAGGCGACGACGAACCACAGCACGACGGGCAGATGGAGCGCGACGAGGGCCTCGGTGGCCGAGTCCGCATCCCACGGGTAGAGGTTGATCACGAGCGCGGCGAGCGACGAACGGCACCGCCGTCAGCAGCCACCGCCGGGCGTCGAGCTGCCGTCGGCGGGCGAAATATCCCGCGAGGAACGGCAGCACGAACAGACTGGCGTTCCGAAACAGCCAGTTCGGCTCCTCGTCGGGGAAGTCGGCGGCGAGGCGTGCGACCTGGATCACGACGGCCGCGGCCACGGCGAAGGCGAGCGTCTCGAGCCAGCCGGTGGGCCGGCGCGCCGGCTCCTCGTCGCCTCCCACGAGGAGCTGTTTCCAGAGTCGGCCGCTGTGCTCGCGCGCGAACTCCCGGGACAGGCCGTCGACGTCCCCCAGCCGTTTCACGGCGATCAGGAACCCCTCATCGGCCGTGAGGCCGGCCGCGTTCAGCTCGGCGATCTGGTGGCGAAGATGATCTTCCAGCTCATCGACGTCGTGGCCGTTGATGCCCGGGGCGCTTGCGACATAGGCCCGCCACTCTGCGATCTGTGACTCCACGCTCTCCATGCGTCATGCCTCGCCGAGAGCCGTCAGCAGCCCACCGGAGCCCGGCCACACGTCATTCAGCGCACGTGTGACCGCCAGCCACTGCCGTTGCTGGTCCGCGAGTGCTGCTCGTCCGTCGTCGGTGAGCATGTAGTACTGGCGGCGCCGACCTTCCGGTGGCGTTCGCCACTCCGTCGTCACGTACTCGAGCCGACGGAGGCGATGGAGCAGCGGATAGAGCATCCCGTCGGTCCACTCGAGCTCGCCCCCGGAGAGCGCACGTACCCGCTTCAGGATGGCGTAGCCGTAGCTTTCGCCCTCCGCCAGAATCGCAAGCACGAGCGGTGTCGCCGAAGCCGCCACCAGGTCCTTGTCGATGTGCATGCCCGCCTCCACCGCTCGAAGTCCTACGCATAGAAGCACAATGTACATAGATCCGCAAGGATTCGTCCCGATGCCGTGAGCCGGCGACGGTCAGCGGCCATTCCGATAGCGCGCCAGCATCGGCGGGGTGTGGAGGCAGTCGGCGAAGCTGAACGGACGTGTGGTGAGCGGCGGCACGCTCGTCGCATCGGGATGCTGCATGTTCATCATCACCACATCCGCCTCGGGCAGCACGCGCGAGCGCACCGCAGCGAGCAGCGAGCGGCGCTCGTCGAGCCAGCGTGTGACGAAGGCGCGGATCACCTCTTCGTCCGCATCGGGCGCGCGCTCGGGAACGGCGTCGATCTCAGTCCAGCCGAGGACATACTCCTCCGTCACCTCAGCCGGATCGTTCGGCAGGTAACGCAGCGCCACCAGCACCGCGAGCCCGGCTTCGGAGGCGAAATTCAACACCGGGGCGCCCGGCGGCGAATAGCGCCCGCCGTGCCTGACCGTTCCCGCCCCGTCGAGCGCCGTGTGGCCCACGCTGGTGAGGCGCCACAGTCGCATCAGCTGCGGTCGGCTCATGCCCCAAGAGTAGGGGACGTAGGGCTGCGCTACGGCCTGATGTTCTGGTTGAGCCGGAAGACGTTGTCGGGGTCCCACTCGCGCTTGAGCGCCACGAGCCGCTCGTACTTCGCGTCGCCGTAGATCATGCGCGCGACGTCGCCTCCGACCTCGGTGACGTCGTTGACGTAGCGCCCGACAGATGCGTGCGGCGCCGCCGTGTCGGCCGCGGCCCGCGCCCAGGAACGGCAGGCATCGTCGAGCGCGCCGTCTTCCAGACGATCTCGGCGCCTGCCCAGAAGGCAGCGTCGCGACCCGTGAAGGCAGTGTCTTCCTCGGACACGGCCGCGATCGCGCGACCCCAGGCCCAGACCGAAAAGCCACCCTCGGCTCCGTCGGGCACCCGGGAGACGTGGTCGACCCAGTCGCGCACCAGCGCCTCGGGGAGCGAGGCGAGGAACGAGCTCTTCATCGAGAAGCGCTGCCCCCACTCCATCGGCGCGTCGAACAGGCGCTGCGACGCCAGGTACGGCTTCGACTCGACGGAGTCCTCGAACGGATCGTCGAGCGCGCGGAGCCCGGCGAGGTCCCGCTCCGCGTCGGCCGGCGACCCGCTGTGGAGCACGGACACCGACGCGACCGGCCCGCGAGCATCCCCTCCGACGGCCATGCCGAAGGACGTCCACAGCTCGTCGGGCCCGTCCTCCACGAGCTCGCGGTAGCGCTCGGCCAGCTCCTCGGCCCGCTCGATCGGATGGGTGACCGTGCCGTGCGTGACCGGCCCCTCGAAGGGATGCAGCCGGAACTCGAACGACGTCACGATCCCGAAGTTCGCACCGGCTCCGCGCATGCCCCAGAAGAGCTCGGGATTCTCGTCCTCGCTTGCCCGCACGACCCGGCCGTCCGCGGTCACGAGCTCGACCGCAAGCAGGCTGTCGATCGTCAGACCGAGCTTGCGCTGCAGCCGGCCCATCCCGCCGCCGAGCGTGAGGCCGGCCACGCCGGTGTGGGAGACGACGCCGACCGGGCAGACGAGCCCGTGCGCCTGCGCCGCGTCGTCGAGCTCGGCGAGCAGCGAGCCGCCGCGCACGCGGGCGGTGCGCCGCTCGGGATCGACGTCGGCGCCGCGCATCCGCGAGAGGTCGATCACGATGCCGTCGTCGCAGGTCGAGAAGCCGGGGATGCTGTGGCCGCCGCACCGAACGGCGATGATGAGCTCCTGCTCACGGGCGAAGCGGAGGGCCGCGACGACGTCGTCGGTGCCCGTCGGCCGCACGATCAGCGCCGGCCGACGGTCGATCATGCTGTTCCAGACCGCGCGCGCCGCGTCGTAGCCCGGGTCGTCGGGGCGCACGATCTCGCCCGCGAATCCGTCGGTCAGCTTGTTCAGGTCGCCCGGTCCCACCGCCACTTGCCTCCCTTCGAAAACACGCTATTGAACGACGCGGTAGTCGAGATGCGTCGCGCCGTCGGTTTCGCTGAGCCCGGTCTGTTCCAGCTCGATCCGCTGTGGGAGCCGGTCGAACAGCCGGCGGCCCCCGCCGAGCAGGACATTGACCAGGTGGATCCTGATCTCGTCCACGAGCCCAGCCGCGAGGAATTGCTGGTCGATGTCCGCGCCCATCAACCCGATCCGCTTGTTGCCGGCGACCGCCTGGGCCTTCGCTAGGGCACTGTCGATCCCGTCGCTGACGAACGTGAAGATCGGGTCTTGGTCTGAGCTCGCGGGCGGATTGTGAGTGACCACGAAGCACAGGATATCGACCAACGGGCCTTTGCCACCCCACGCCTCAATCGAGTTGTCGTACGACCGGCGGCCCATGACCACAGCGCCCGTTTCCTCGATCAGGTTGCCGTACACCTGCTCGAACACCGAAGGATCGTCGAACGCCCAGTTGTGGAGCCGCATCCCGTCCTCGCCCAGCCCCTGCTCCGGATTGTCATTGGGCGCCGCGATGTAGCCGTCCAAGGACATGCTCATGTCGATAACCACGCTGCCCATGTCGCCTCCTTTGTTTCCCGATAAGACCTGCGAACGCTCACGAACTGATCGCAAGCCGCGGCCGCCTGCGCCAGCGTCGGGGAATGACGCCTGATCGATGTCGACGTTAGACTCCGATCGTGGCGATTCCGGCGTAGTTGATCGATCTGGGCGTTTTTTTAGACCTGCCGCGCAAACGGGGTTGTGTACACGGTGGACGTGTCCTTCGTCGCTGCGCGCGCTAGATCAACTCGTTAGGAGGAGAGAATGGTTAATGAGGCACAGTTGGAGCGCTTCGCTTCAGGGTTGGCTCCGGTCACCCCCGGGTGGTTCGTGGTCAATACGGCAGAGGCTGCCTGGCTCACGAACGCTGACTGGTACGGCGGCGTCTGCATCTTTGAGTCGGACGATTTTGTCCTGCGCGGCCGACCTGATCTGACGGAGTACGAGAAGCCGCACGCCGGCTTCACGATCCGAGTGGTGCCGCCGGGACAGCCGTCCGCCCTGTACCACGCTGAGTCGGTGCAGGAGGACTTCCTGATCCTCAGCGGCGAGTGCATCCTCATCATCGAGGACGAGGAACGTCACCTGCGCACGTGGGATTTCGTGCATTGCCCACCAATGACCGCACACGCCTTCGTCGCAACCGACGACGGTCAGTGTGTGATCCTGGCGACGGGTAATCGGCAGGACGATCTGGAGCGCTTCTGTCCACGCTCGGAGGTCGCCCGTCGCCACGGCGCGGGCTCAGAGCTCGCAACGGCTGACCCCGAGCGGCATAGGCGATGGGAGGTTCGGCACCCGGACGGCTGGGACGAACTTCCCTGGACCAGGAACCTCTAGACCAACCGCTGCTGGTGCTGCGGCGTGTCGCCGCAGCACCAGCCCCTTGGCTCTGGCGGTATCTCGCCTGGGCCCGGCCGCCGGTTCTCGTCCGATCAGCGGGTGGCGAGCGCCTGCGCGACGTCTGGCGGGAGCGGGTCGGCGCGTTCTTCCCACCATTGCGGTTGGGACTCCTGGGCCCAGGCGTCGAAGATCAGCCTCAGTTCTGCGACGCGTTCCTGGTCGGCCGCCGCCGCGTCTTCGGCGCTGTCGAAGCCGCCGAGCCAGTAGGGGACGAACGGGGTGAGGGCCGCGTTCATTGCGGCCGCGAGAGGTTCGCGTGCGTCCGCCCACTTCTCGAAGTGGACGTCGAAGGTTACGTCGCCGGTCCGAGCCCAGCCGGCAGCTTCCATCTGATCGACGACCTCGTGACCGTTCGGCATGCTGGCCTCGAACGTCCCATCCCTCGGCGAGCGAAGCGGTGGCGCGGCGGCGGCATCACGCATGCATCGCTCGGCGAACTCACGAATCGCCGCTAGGCCTTCTTCGACGTTCCAAAGCGGCTGCATCGCATGTCGGCCGAGGGACTTCTGGACGACCAGATAGGGCGTATCGGAGAGGGAACCGATCGTTTGCTGGTGGAGATCGTTGCCGGTGATGCCAAGGAGCGGCACTCCGGACGCCCACGCGCGGCCGTGGCTCTCCGAGATCAGCTCACCGTCCACCCTCAACCGCAGCCCCGGAAGGTAGGTGTGAGACAGAAATCCCTCGACACCACCTCGAGGGTGGTAGCCCACCTGGAACATCGCGTCCACTCCGTGGTCCCGCAAATCGAAGTCCCGCCATGTCTCGAGCCGCGCCCCCGCCGGCAGCGCCTCTGCGGACACATTGACGGTATTGCCGCCATGGTTGTCGAGCACGACTAACTCTGACGCGCCGCCGGCGAACAACCCTTGGCAGACCGCGAACACGTCCGCCTCGAGCCGAGGCTTTCCGGTCTCCCAATATTCAGGAAGGCAGCCCCAGATCTCGCGTACGCCCCGAAGCTGCGACGCCCCCTCCATGTCAACGCTGACGGCGACGATCATTCGCCGACACTATCGGCCTGACGCTCGTATGGCTAAGCGTTCGGGAATGTCCCCCGAGCGCGCGTGCGATCCGCAACGTCGGCAAGATCCGGGCAATGCGTATGACAGATGCCGCGGAGGGAAGCTTCCTGCAATGGACGAGTTGACGGACGAGCTTCGGTCACTTCCTCGGCGGGCGGCGCTACGCAGTGCTCGCCACCCACGATCCGGACGGCGGCATCCACCTCACGCCGATCTGGTTCCTATTCGAGGACGACCGCTTCTACTTCGCGTCGTCGTCCGGAAGCCGAAAGGTGAAGAACGTCGAGCGGAGCTTCTCGGCCTCGGTCGTGGTCGACGCACGCGAGCCGGGGCGGGAGCACTGGGTCTCAGCGTCGGGCCCGGTTGAGATCCTGCGCGACGGTGAGGCGCAGTCGATCAACGCCCGCATCAGGCGCCGGTACCTCACGCCGAAAGCGCTAGACGGCCCGATTGAAGCCGCGCTCCGTGCGTCGGACGACGTCACGCTCCGGCTGACGCCGACGGCGTGGCGGTCGTGGACCGCGCCGATCGTGGACTCGCCGGAGTGGTGGTTCCTAGCGGTCGACGCCTAGATCGCCCGGGCGAGTGTTCGCCAACGACGCCTGAAGGAGTTACGCCCAGGGCAGACGAGCCCAGTTCGGCGGCCGCTCTCGCCGGAACCACTCGACCGTCGCGTACGCCTGCCTCCAATCGGAGGTCTCCTCGGCCACGCTCGCGCCGTAGCGCGCCGCCAGCTCCGACACCGGGTAGTGCACTCCCGGGCCAGAGCGCGAACCGACCATCAGGATCACGCACGGAACCTCGCCCGCGCCCACGAAGGCGTGCTCGGTCCACGGGGAAGAGTGGAAGAAGTCCCAGGGCCGCAGGCGTCGCTCCTCGTCCTCGACGAGCAGCGCGCACTCCCCTGAAAGGACGAGGAACGCCTCCTGGTTCGACTCGGCGTGGTAGAGGCCCGTCTGTCCCGGCTCCAGGACGGTGACGTTGATCCCGAACTGGGCGAACTCGACCGGCGGGTCGCCGTACTCGTTCTCGAAGGCGCACCTCGCGCCCCTCGTCTCCGCGAACCACCACTCGGCGTCGCGCACATTGACGACGAACCAGCCCTGGGTGACGGGCGTGAGCCCCGATCCGAAGTCCTCGAGCTGTGCTTCGGGCACGGACGCGATTCTCGCACCTCGGCTCTCCGATGTGGGCCAGCGTCCTGTCGCGACGCGACTAGCCCGAGGCGGAGAGGATCATCCCGGCGCCGACGGTGTCGTTCGTCGCCTCGTCGATCAGGATGAAGGCGCCGGTGGTGCGGTTCTCGGCGTACGGATCGACGGCCAGCGGCTCGGAGAGGCGCAGGCGAACGCGGGCGATGTCGTTCAGCTCGAGCTGCTGCGGAGCAGGCTGGTCCTCCAGCGTGTGGATGTCGACGACCGAGACGAGCTCGTCGACGACTGCGCGGACGGTGCGGGTCGTGTGCTTGATCGCGAGCTTCGTGCGCGGCTCGAGCGGCTTCTCGGCCATCCAGCAGACGGTCGCCTCGAGCTCGCGCGCGATCGTCGGCGCCTGCTCCGGGTCGGCGAGCATGTCGCCGCGGGAGACGTCGAGGTCGTCGGCGAGCCGGACGGTAATGGACATGCCCGGGACGGCCAAGTCGAGCGGCGCCTCGGCGGTCTCCACCGACGCGACCGAGGTGCGTCGCCCAGACGGGAGCACGATCACGTCGTCACCGGCGCGCCAGACGCCGCCTGCGACCTGGCCGGCGTAGCCGCGGAAGTCGTGATGCTCGTCCGAGATCGGCCGGATCACCCACTGGACGGGGAAGCGGCGGTGGTCGAGGTCGCGGTCGCCGGCGATCTCGACCGTCTCGAGGTGCTCGAGCAAGGTCGGCCCGTCGTACCAGGGCATCCTGTCCCCTCCGGGCCGCGCTCGGCGACGTTGTCTCCGCGCAGCGCGGACATGGGGATCACGCGCACGTCGCGCAGCTCGAGCCGCTCGCTCGTCTCGCGCAGCTCCTGCTCGATCTCGCGGAAGCGCGCCTCGGAGAAGCCGGCGAGATCCATCTTGTTCACTGCGACGACAACGTGCGGGATGCCGAGGATCGCGGCCAGGTACGAATGGCGGCGCGTCTGCTCGATCACGCCCTTGCGCGCATCGACGAGGATGATCGCGACATCCGCCGTCGAGGCGCCCGTGACCATGTTGCGCGTGTACTGGACGTGCCCGGGCGCGTCCGCGAGCTGGAAGCGCCGACGAGGCGTCACGAAAGAGCGGTAGGCGACGTCGATCGTGATCCCCTGCTCGCGCTCGGCGCGCAGGCCGTCGGTGAGCAGCGCGAGGTTGACGTACCCGTCGCCGCGGCGCTTCGACGTCTCCTCGATGTGCTCGAGCTGGTCGGAGAGGATCTGCTTGGTGTCGTAGAGAAGCCGCCCGATCAGGGTCGACTTGCCGTCGTCGACCGAGCCCGCCGTGACGAGGCGGACCAGCTCGGTCGCCATCAGCTGCTCAGAAGTAGCCAACGCGCTTCCGGTCCTCCATCGCTGCCTCGCTGGCGCGGTCGTCCGCCCGTGTCTCGCCGCGCTCGGTGATTCGGGTCGCCGCGATCTCGGCGACGACGTCCTCGAGCGAGCGCGCCTCGGATGCGACTGCGCCCGTGCAGCTCATGTCGCCGACGGTTCGGAAGCGGACGGAGACGGTGAACGGCTCCTCGCCGTCCATCCGCTCGACGAACTCGCTGACGGCGTAGAGCATGCCGTCGCGGCGGAACACCTCCCGCTCGTGCGCGAAGTAGATCGGCGGCAGGTCGAGATCCTCGCGGGCGATGTACTGCCAGACGTCGAGCTCGGTCCAGTTGGAGATCGGGAAGACGCGCACGTGCTCGCCGCGGCGGACGCGGGCGTTGTAGAGGTTCCAGAGCTCTGGCCGCTGCGCGCGCGGGTTCCACTGCCCGAAGTCGTCGCGGAAGCTGAAGATCCGCTCCTTGGCGCGGGCGCGCTCCTCGTCCCGGCGCGCGCCGCCGATCGCCGCGTCGAAGCCGTGCTGCTCGATCGCGTCGAGCAGGGTCGTCGTCTGGAGCTGGTTCCGCGATGCGCGCGGGCCCGTTTCCTCGACCACCCGGCCGTTGTCGATCGACTCCTGGACCGACGCGACGATCAACGTCTCGCCGAGCTCGGCGACGCGGCGGTCGCGGTACTCGATCACCTCCGGGAAGTTGTGACCCGTGTCGACGTGCATGACGGGGAAGGGGAACTTGCCCGGCCGGAATGCCTTCTCGGCGAGGCGCAGGAGCACGATCGAGTCCTTCCCGCCGGAGAAGAGCAGCACCGGACGTTCGAGCTCGGCGGCGAGCTCGCGCATGATGTGGATCGCCTCCGCCTCGAGCACGTCGAGGTGGCTGAGGTGGACCGGCGCCTGCATCAATCTAGTCCTGGTGGAGCCCGCACTCGGTCCGGTCGCTGGCCGCCCAGCGGCCCTCGCGGCCGGCGCCGGGGATCGTCGAGTGGGTGTCGCCGATGGATGCGTAGCCGCGGTCGTGCAACGCGTTGTAGGGGAGCCCGCGCTCCCGGATGTACGTCCAGCAGTCGTCGTCGCTCCAGTCGGCGAGCGGGTTCGCCTTCCACAGCTCGTGCGCGGCGTCCCAGCCGAGCTTCGGCGCGTCCGCGCGTGTCGGCGACTGGTCGCGGCGGATGCCGGTGATCCAGCAGTCGAGGTTTCCGAGCGCGCGGACCAGCGGCTCGACCTTGGCGATCGCGAGGTAGAGGTCGGGCTTGCGCTCCCAGAGCTTCTCGCCGTGAGTCGCCGTCAGCTCCTCGGCGCTCGGGCCCTCGAAAACCTCGACCTTCGTGTCGTACCGCCGCTCGACCTCGCGCCAGAGCTCATACGTCTCCGGGAAGAGGTAGTGCGTGTCGATCGCGAAGACGCGCGCCTTCGGGTCGGCTGCGAGCAGCATGTCGAGCAGGACCGCCTCTTCCTTCTGGAAGGAGCAGGCGAGCGAGACGCGGTCGCCGAACCGGCCGACCATCTCCGCGACGAGCTCCGGGGCCGAGAGCTCCTCGGAGCGAGCGGCGAGCGCCGCGACGTCGTCGTGGGAGGTGGTCGTCATCGCGCCGGGGATGGTACCACTGCGACGACCCTCTTTTATAACTGCTACTAATCCCAACTATAAAGTCTACGGAGTTAGTGGAGATGCCCATCATGCCCAGAATTGCCATCGCAGCAGCTTTTTCCGTCCTCGCACTCGCGGGGTGCGGTGGCTCGTCGTCCGACGGCGCGGCGCCTACGGGCGCGAGCGGCGGCAACGTCCGGCTGGTCGCCTACTCGACTCCGCGCGAGGCGTACGCGAAGCTGATCGACCTCTACACGTCCGGCCAGGGCGAGGGCGTCTCGTTCGACCAGTCGTATGGCAGCTCCGGCGAGCAGAGCCGCGCCGTCGAGGCCGGCCTGCGTGCCGACGTCGTCGCCTTCTCGCTCGAGCCCGACATGACGCACCTCGTCGAGCCGGGGATCGTCGCGGCCGACTGGAATGCCGGCGAGCACAAGGGAATGGTCACCGACTCCGTCGTCGTGTTCGTCGTCCGCAAGGGGAATCCGAAGGGGATCAAGACGTGGGACGACCTGACCAAGCAGGGCGTCGAGGTCGTCACCCCGAACCCCTTCACCTCGGGCGGCGCTCGCTGGAACGTGATGGCCGGCTACGGCGCCCAGCTCGAGCAGGGCAAGACGCCCGAGCAGGCGCGCGAGTATCTGCGTTCGCTCTTCAAGAACGTCGTCGTCCAGGACAAGAGCGCGCGCGAGTCGCTGACGACGTTCGCCGCCGGCAAGGGCGACGTCCTGCTCGCGTACGAGAACGAGGCGATCTTCGCCGAGCGCCAGGGGCAGCCGTTGGAACACGTCGTGCCCGACGAGACGATCCTGATCGAGAATCCTGTCGCGGCGACGAAGGAGGCCTCCGAGGCGGGCAAGGGCTTCGTCGAGTTCCTGCTGACGGACGAGGCGCAGAAGATCTTCGGCGAAGAGGGCTACCGGCCCGTCTCGAAGGCCGTTCTCGACACGTTCGACTTCCCGACGCCGGCTGGGCTCTTCACGATCGCGGACGTCGGCGGCTGGGAGACGGTCCAGACGGAGTTCTTCGACCGCGAGACTGGTTTCATGGCCGACGTGCAGCGCGAGCTCGGCCAGCCGACCGACTAGCCACCGCTACAGCGAGCGAGAGCTCGGCGCCGGCTGCGGCGGCAGCGGGCAGGAGACGAACGTGCGCCCCAGCAGCCGGTAGCCCAGCTTGTACGCCTCGCACCCGGCGCAGAGGCCTGTCGCGGCTGCGAGCAGCGCGAGTGCCGCGACGATCGCGCCGAGAGCGGTGCCGGCCGCGTCCCACCCAGCGGCGAACGCGATGCTCGCCGCGGTCAGGAAGACGACGCCGACGAGATTGGCAAATCGCGGCGGCCGCGCGTCCTCGAGCGGCCCCTCGCCGAACCGCGGCTGCACCAGCTCGAAGTAGGCGAGGCACGGCAGGCAGTAGCGCCGTCCCAGCGTCAGGCCCACGGCGAGCTGCGCCGCGAGCACGGCCAGCAGCCACCACGGGCCGACGGTGACGGCGACGACCGAGATCAGCCCGACGACCGCCTGGTTGAAGCGTGGCGCGCGCGCGTCGATCACCGACGTGTCGCGGTAGGGATCAGCCGCGCGCTCCATGTCTCTCGAGGCTAGCTGAGAAGCAGGTGGTGACTAGACTTGCGCGGCTGTGGCTCGAATCGCCTCGACCGTGCTCGTGGTCGCGCTGCTCGCGGCCACCGCCGCGGCTTTCGCGCTGACGCAAGGGCTCAAGAACCAGCCGGCGGCGATCTTCGGCACCGACGTCGACGAGGTGTTCTCACCCGTCTGCGACTGTGACTCCGAGACGGCGTCGATCGCGTTCAAGCTCAGGAACCGGGACCGGCTCGACGTCAGCGTCGTCGACGGCTCGGACCGCGTCGTCCGGACGATCGAGCGCGGCCGCGAGTACGCCAAGGGACCCGTCGAGATCGCGTGGGACGGTCGCGACGACGCCGGCAAGGTGCTGCCCGAGGGGGAATACAAGCCTCGCATCCGCCTGCGGGACGACAGGACGACGTACACGCTGCCGAATCCGATCCGGATCGACGTCACGCCGCCGCGGCTCGTGCGGGTCAGGGTTCGGCCGTCGGTGATCTCGCCCGACGGGGACCGGCGCGGCGACCGCGCGAACTTCAGCTACCGGCTGAGCGAGCCCGGGCGCGGCATGTTGTTCGTGAACGGAAAGCGGCGCGGCCTGACGCGGTTTCCGCGCGAAGAGGACTCGATCGCGTGGTACGGCAAGGTCGGCGGTAGGGCGCTCCCGCCCGGCACGTACAACGCCGAGCTCGCCGCCTTCGACCCGGCCGGGAACGTCTCCGAGCGGATCGGCCCGATGCCAGGTCGTGATCCGCTACGTCGCGCTCGGCCGCAAGCGGATCACGGTCACCGCGGGAGCGCGGTTCCCGCTGCGCGTCTCGTCCGACGCACGGCTCGTGCGCTGGACGCTCGGCGGCCGGAGCGGCCTTGCGCGGCCCGGCACGCTGCGGTTGCGCGCGCCGCTCCAGAAGGGCCGCTTCACGCTGACCGTCTCGGCCAACGGGCATGCGACCCGCGCCGCGGTGTTCGTGGTGGAGCCCACGCGCTGAGCGAGCTGGCCCGCCTCGCCGGCCCGCTGGGGTGCGCCGGTCTCGCCTTGCTGCTCGTGGCGACGAGACGCGAGCTCCGGCTCGTGGGCCTCGCTGCCTGGATCCTCGGGATGGCCGGGCTGTGCCTCTACCTCGCGCCCGACGGGCGGACGGGGGAGCTGGCCGCAGCCGCGGCGGTCGGAGTCGTGCTCGCAGCGGCCGGCGGCGCGCTCCTCCTGCGCCGGCCCTGGCTGCTCGCGTTCGCGACGTTGGCCTGCATCCCGATCCGCATTCCCGTCGACGTCGGTACGGAGGACGCGAACCTGCTCCTGCCCCTCTACGCCGTCGTCGCCTCGCTCGTCGTCGCGCTCGGCTGGCAGCTCCTGCGCGGGGACGACCGGGACCGCGAGCTCGGTCCGATCGCGCTCCCGCTTGCAGCCGTGGTCGCGTGGACCGGGCTCGCGCTGCTCTGGACGGACGACCTGCGGATCGGCGCGATCTTCCTCGCCGCCTTCGTGCTCCCGTTCGGCCTGCTTGCGGTCGGGTTCGCGCGCCTTCCCTGGAGCCGGCGTGCGCTGCTGGGCCTGTACGGGGCGCTGGTCGCCACCGCGCTGGCGTACGCGGGCGTCGGCCTCTACCAATGGGCGACGCGCGAGGTCTTCTGGAACCCGAAGCTGCGGGTCGACAACGCGTACGCGCCCTTCTTCCGCGTCAACTCGGTCTTCTGGGATCCGTCGATCTACGGCCGCTATCTCGTCGTCGCCATCCTGGCGACGCTCGCGCTCGTCCTGCTCGGGCTGCGCGAGCGGCTGCTCGCCGCGGGAATCGTCGCGATCGCCGCGATGTGGGTGGGCCTGCTGTTCTCGTTCTCGCAGTCGAGCTTCGCGGCGCTGATCGCCGGCACCCTCGCAGCCGCGACGTTCGCCTGGCGCTGGCGCGCTGCGGCGCTCGCGGTCGTAGCGCTCGTCGTCGTCGCGGTCGCGTTCGCGACGCCGCAGGTGCGGACGAAGCTGCTCGACGAGTCCAGGGCCGGCCTGAACGCTGCCACGAGCGGCCGCGCCGGGCTCGTCTCGAACGGATTGAGGATCGCGGCCGACCATCCGGTGCTCGGCGTCGGCACGGGCGGCTTCAAGCGCGCCTACGCCGACCGGACCGGCTTGCAGGGGCGCGATCCCAAGAAGGCCGCCTCGCACTCCACTCCCGTCACCGTCGCCGCCGAGACGGGGGTCCCCGGCCTCGCGTTGCTGGCCTGGCTCGGCATTTGCATCCCTCGTGGCGGCGTTCCGCTCCCGGGGCAGATCGGCTGCCGGCGGCACCGCGTTCGCTGCGGGCCTTACGCTTGGCGCGATCGCCGTGCACAGCCTCTTCTACAACGCGCTCTTCGAGGACCCGATGACGTGGGGGCTGCTCGGCTTGATCGCGCTCGCGGCGGCCCGCCGGGCGGAGGAGGCGCCGGCGTGATCGAGACCTGGAAGCGCGTGCTCGTGCTCGCGCCGCACACCGACGACGGCGAGTTCGGCTGCGGCGGCACGATGGCGAGGCTCGTCGAGGCCGGCATCGAGGTGCACTACCACGCGTTCTCGATCGCGACCCGGTCGCTGCCGCCCGGCTTCGCGCCCGACACGCTCGCGCGCGAGGTGCGCGAGGCGACCGGCGAGCTCGGGATCCCGGAGTCGCACCTCGCCGTGCACGACTTCGACGTCCGCACCTTCCCCGAGCGCCGGCAGGACATCCTCGAGCTGCTCGTCGAGCTCTGGGAGGAGCTGCGGCCGGACGCCGTCTTCCAGCCGTCCCACCACGACGTGCACCAGGATCACCAGACGATCGCCCAGGAGGGGCTGCGCGCGTTCAAGCGGACGACCGTGCTCGGCTACGAGATCCCCTGGAACAACTTCGACTTCGCCTACGGCGCCTACATCGCGCTCGAGCAGCGGCACCTGGAGCAGAAGGTCGCGGCGCTCGGCAAGTACGCGTCGCAGCAGCACCGCCGCTACGCGAACCCGGAGTACGTCTGGAACCTCGCCCGCGTGCACGGGATCAACGTCAACCGCGAGTACGCGGAGTGCTTCCAGGTCTACCGGATCGTCGCGTAGTCGTCGTCGTCGTCGCGATCTCGCCGGTGCAGAACTGCCGATAGCCTTCGATCGGATTCGCCAATGGCCCGAAGCGTTCGACACGACATCTGCGCGGTCGGTCTCTGCCTTGTTGCCGTGCTTGAACCGCCTCGGCAGCATCCGCGGGACGAGTCGGCTGTGCGGTTGCCTGCCGCGGGTGAACTCCTCGCTCGAGGACGGCGGTTCGGGTTGCGCCGAGCCCGCACGCGCGGGTCGTGCGCATCATGGTCAGTTCCGGCCCGACTGGCAGTTCTCAGATCGTGCTCGCGGTGAAGGCCCGGCGTGGCTCGGACGGCGGTTGGTGGTACATGCTGAGCTTGCCGGGCGGGCCGAACGGGCAGCGGGGATGGGTTCGAGGCGATCTTGTCGACCTTCAACCGGTCCAGAACCGAATCGTTGTCTACGTTCGCCGGCAACATCGAGGTGCGGCGAATCGCGGACACGGGGAGCGACTTGCTCGACGTGATCGTCCTCGCGGTGGGCAGGCCGGGTGCCGAGACGCCGATCGGGCGTAACTTCTATGTGCAGGCGCGCTTCGCTCCTGGCGATCCGTTCGACGACCTCTTCGTCTTGGAGACGAGTGCGATGCTGAGCGACTCGGCCGAGCGGTGGTGGGCTGGACGGGAATCCACGGGACGAATCGGCCGGATCTGCTCGGTCAGGCGGTCTCGCACGGCTGCGTGAGGGTCTCGAAGGCAGATCGACCGAGCTGCTCGCGGAAGGCGTCGCGCTCGCTCGGTACCCCGATCGTACCATGCTGCCGTAGCTGCTCAGCCGGTGACCGATCCGAGGCGGCCGGCCGCCGACAGCGCAGCGAGGTAGGTCGCGCAGACCGGCCCGACCGCCGCGGGCGACCGCCCCACACCGCGGAAGGACACGAACCCGGAACCGCTGGGCGTGACGGTGAAGCGAGCGATCCCGCGCGCGTTCGTCGTTGCCTGCCCGTTCACCCCGGGTCCGCGCGCGCACCTTCACCCCGGCCACAGGTATCCCGAACCGGTCTCGGGCCGTGGCGCGCACGATCGATGTCGTCCCTGCCTGCAGTTGCTTCGGCGCGGCTCCGAGGGTGCGGCAGGCGTTCGGTTGCGGCGGCGGCTTGAAGAGGCCGATGACGCGAACGAGGTTCGAGGCAGTGTTGTTGAGATAATTCGGCTCCTGTTCCTCGGAGCCGACGCCGGACGACGTTGAGGATCTCGCCGATCTGCGTCGCGCGGGTGACGGCGGTGATCGTCGCGGAGGTACCGGGTCCGAGCCTGCCGAGATTGCAGCTCGTCTGTCGAGCAGGTTCCCTGCGACGATGTCACCGAGATCAGCGTCGTGCGGTACGGACGCTCGGAGACCTTGACCACGTTCACGTCAGCGGCGTGCAACCGGAGAGGCGTTCGTCACCTTGACCGTCCAGGTGATCTTCTGGCCGATCTGGGCGTCACTGGCGGTGAGCGCGTCAACCGCTGCCGGCGCGTCAAAGCTGCGGCTCGCCTACGCCTCGGAGACTCCGGGTCGGGTTGGGCTCGACGTCTACGTCACGGTGGTGCCGGGCGGCCGTCCGCGGCTGCTCGCCGTCGTTGCCGGACGGGACGACTTCAGCCCTGCCTGGTCGCCCGACGGCAAGCTGATCGCCTACCGGCTCAACCCGGCGCGGGGCGACGAGGGCGACATCATGGTCGTGCCGGCGGGCGGCGGGAAGCCGCGCAATCTCACGAGGAGCCCGTCGGTTGCCGACTGGTCGCCCGCGTGGTCTCCGGACGGCCGCTCGATCGCGTTCTTCTCGGGACGGGCCGGCGGTCGCGACATCTGGACGATGCGGCCCGACGGGACCGGCAAGCGGCGGCTGACGAACGACGCCGCGCTCAACGAGTACCCCGCCTGGAGCCCTGACGGGACGCGAATCGCCTTCCAGACGCCGCGCGCGGGCGAGTTCGAGATCTTCGTCATGGCGAGCAACGGCAGCCGGCCGCGCAACCTCACCGGCACCCGGGCCGCGATCAGTGGGCGGCCTGGTCTCCGGACGGGAGGTGGATCGCCTTCATGTCGATGCGCGACGGCAGCGAGGACGTCTTCGTGATGCGGCCCGATGGGACGGGCGCCAGAAACGTCACCCGGACACGGGCGTTGCAGGAGTCGCATCCCGCCTGGAGCCCCACCGGGGAGCTGACCTTCACGCGCCATGCGGAGACGGGCCCGATCTCGCTCTGGGCCGTTCGGCCGGATGGCCGCAACGCTCGGCATCTGCAGACCGTCGCCGAGCCGGTCTTCGTCTACGACTGGGCGCCGAAGTAGCGCGCGCCGACTACTCGGCGGTCGGCGTCTGCGGTAGCGCGCGGTAGGTGACGTAGACGAGCGGCGTGTCCGGCTCCCGCTCCTCCTCCGGCTTGCGGCGTGCCCGCAGCCAGCGGACGACGAGCTCGGAGAGCTCCTCTACCTCCTCCTGCGTCGCGTACACCATCCAGCCGCCGATGAACGCGCTCTCGCGCCAGGCGTCGCTGTGCTCGCCGTCGCCGCGGGCGTGCATGTAGCGGCGGATCGCATCCTCGTCGCGGTTCAGCATCGTGCTCTCGAGCTGCGCGACGGCCGCGTCGTACTCCGGGTCCTCGGCCGGCGCCGAAGAGATCAGGCCGACGGTCTTCGGCTCGCGCTTCCACCACCGCTCGCGTCCCTTGCGGCGGTCGAGGTCCTCGACGATCAGCCCTACCGCCGCGAGGGCACGCAGGTGGTAGCTCGTCGCCCCGCTCGACTCGCCCAGCTCGCGCGCCAGCATCGACGCGGTGGCGGGGCCGTCGCTGAGCGACTCGAGCATTCTCAGGCGCAACGGGTGCGCGAGCGCCCGCACTTCCCGGGCGCCCAGCGAGCGAGAGGGCAGGAGCGAGGGCTTCATCGCGACAGACCATAAAGCCGCTGGCGGCAGAAGGTGGATTAGAGACGACTAAAAATCTGTAAGATTTAGGCGTGGCTAAATTTACGCGCCGACGGCTGCTCGCGGGGGCCGCCCCGATCGTCGCCGCTCCCGTGCTCGGAAAGCTCGCGTTCGACGGCGATGCGGAAGCAGCGCAGCGGACGCTCCAGGGGCACATCCACGGACCACGCCCACATGGGCCACGCCGCCATGATCGGCGGCGACGCACCCGCCGTCGGCGGGCCGCACGACCTCCACTCGCTGCTCTACCCGCCGGAGTCGCTGCCGCACAGCCCGGGCGCGTGCGCGAATACACGCTGCGCGCGATCGATCGTGAGATCGAGATCGCGCCGGGAGTCTTCTTCCCCGCCTGGACGTACAACGGCACGGTTCCCGGACCCGTGATTCGCGCAACCGAGGACGACATCCTCCGAGTGCGCTTCGTCAACCAGGGATCGCACCCGCACTCGATCCACTTCCACGGCATCCACCCGGCGAACATGGACGGCGTCTTCGAGGTGGTGAACTCCGGCGACGAGTTCGTGTACGAGTTCCCGGCCAAGCCGGCGGGGATGCACCTCTACCACTGCCACACGACGCCGCTGAAGAAGCACATCCACAAGGGGCTCTACGGCGCGTTCATCATCGATCCGAAGGAGCCGCGCCCGCCGGCGCAGGAGCTCGTGCTGGTGATGAACGGCTACGACACGGACGGGGACGGCGGCAACAACTTCTACACCGTCAACGGGCGCAGCTTCTACTACGCCAAGTACCCGATCACCGTGAAGCGGTCCGAGACCGTGCGCATCTACCTCGCCAACCTGACCGAGTTCGACCTGATCAACTCGCTCCACCTGCACGGAGACTTCTTCCGCCATCAGCCGACCGGAACCGGCGACCACTGGGAGTACACCGACACGGTCGTGCAGTGCCAGGGACAGCGGGGCGTGCTCGAGATCGACTTCACGAACACGGGCAGGTTCATGTTCCACGCGCACCAGTCCGAGTTCACCGACCTCGGCTGGATGGGCTTCTTCGACGTGGTCGAGTGATGGAGGCCGGAGCAGCACCACGGGGCGACCTCTCCTGGCGGCTCTGGGCGCTCGTGCCCGTCATCCTGCTCGCGATCGCCGTCGGCGGGTACGTCGCGTCGGGCTCGTCGCTCGTCGGGCTGATCGGCACGAACCCGCCGCAAGCCGGACGAGTTCGACATTCGGCGGGTCGAGTTCAAGCCCGGCGAGATCCGCATTCGCGTCACCAACCCGCAGCAGGACGATCTGACGATCGCCTCGGTGACGGTCGACGACGCGATCGTCCCGTTCGAGCTCGACGGCCCGGGCACGCTCGGACGGCTGCGCTCGAGCACGATCGTGATCCCGTACCGCTGGGTCGCTGACGACCCGATCAGCGTCGGCGTCACGAGCTCGACCGGGATCGAGACCGTCGAGGAGATACCCGCCGCCGTCGAGACGCCGGGCGTGACCGGCGGCGGCTTCCTCGGCTACGCGATCATCGGCTTCCTCGTCGGCGTGCTGCCCGTCGCCCTCGGCCTGCTCTGGCTGCCGTCGCTGCGCCGCGTCAAAGAGCAGTGGCTGACCGCGTTCATGGCGCTCACCGGCGGGCTGCTCTCCTTCCTCGGCGTCGAGGCGCTGTTCGAGGCGTTCCAGCTCCAGGCGGTCGCGCCGGGCGCCCTCGGCGGCCCGGGCCTCGTGCTGCTCGGAGTCGCCGGCAGCTTCCTGACGATGACCTTCATCTCCGGCCGCTTCTCCGGGAAGGCGCGGAGGGGCGATCGGCGGCGTCGCCCTTGCGACTCTGGTCGCGATCGGGATCGGGGTGCACAACTTCGGCGAAGGCCTCGCGATTGGCACGTCGTTCGCGTTCGGGCAGCTGACGCTCGGCTCGTTCCTGATCGTCGGCTTCATGGTCCACAACGTCACCGAGGGGCTCGGGATCGCCGCGCCTGCGGCCGACGAGAAAGCGACCCTGTCGTGGCCGCGCCTCGTGGCGCTGACGCTGATCGCCGGCGCGCCGGCGATCCTGGGCGCGTGGCTCGGGGGCTTCGCCGCCAACGACGTGCTGGCCGTGCTCTTCTTCGGCGCGGCGGCAGGGGCGGCCTTCGAGGTGGTCGCAGAGGTCGCGCGCTACGTCGCGCGGCGCGCCCCGGGCGGGCTCCGCTCGGGCTACGCGATCGGCGGTTTCCTCGCCGGGATCGCGATCATGTACGTGACCGGACTGCTAGCCGGCTGAGCGAGCGCCGCTCCTCCGGCTGGAAGAAGCCGAGCAGGAGCAGCGCGAGCGGGTAGGCGGCGACGAGTGCGATCGCTGCGGCGAGCGGGACGTCGAGCAGCTTGCCGGCCGACGGTGAGCGCGACGGCGACGCCGGCTGCCGTGAGCACGCGGCGCCACTGGTACGGCGCCGGGTACACCCGCTGGGCGTACCACGTCATCCCGAGGAACATCGCCGTGTACGCCGCCGCGGCGGCGACCGCGGAGCCCATCATCCCGTAGTCGGGCACGAGCGCGAGGTTGAGCGCGACGCTGACGAGCGCGGCTGCCCCGGTGATCACCCAGTTGAACTGCGTCTTCTTCGCACGTCCGACGCCGATCGCCATCACGATGTAGGCGGCGTAGGCAACGCCCCCGAACGCGAGCAGCGCGACGACCCGGCCACCCTCGTAGTAGTCGGGCGTGGCCAGCAGCCGCACGAGCCACGGCGAGAGCAGCCCCAGGGCCAGCGCGAGCCACGAGGCCAGCGCAACGAGGTAGGTGAGCACGTACGCGTACGTCCTCTTCGCCTCGGTCTCGTCCTCGATCGAGTACGCGAACGCGGGCCACGCGGTCCGGAAGGCGGTGATCAGGAGCACCATCGCCGACGCGATCCGGACGCCGATCTCGTACCGCCCCACCTCCTCGATCCCGGCGAAGTGGTTGAGGAAGAAGCGGTCGCCGAGGTTCATCGCGATCAGCGCCAGCGAGGCCGGGCACGAGCGGGACGCCGAAGCGGTTCATCTCCCGCAGCAGCTCGCGGGAGAAGGAGAGGCCGAGCTGGGCGCGCCGGTAGCCGAGCAGGACGAGGTAGACGGTCAGCGTCCCCAGGAAGTTGCCGACGATCAGGCCGAGCGCCCCCTGGTCCCAGACGACGATCAGCAGCAGCGTCGCGGCGACCGTGACGGCGATGTTCGCGAGGCTCGCGAGCACGAAGAGGCCCGAGCGCTCCTCGACTCGGAACACCGCGGTCAGCTGCTCGTAGTTCATCTGCGCCCAGATCCCGACGAACGCGGCGCGGACGAGCCAGGGATCGTCGAGCCCGAGCACGTCGGCGATCGGAGACGCGAGGAGCCAGCCGGCGGCGAGCCCGGCCGTTGCGCTGGCCATCGTGAACCAGAACGACGTGCGCAGGACGAGCAGCCGCCGCGCCGGGTCCTGTGAGTCGAAGGTGAAGCGGAAGAAGGCGCTCGAGATGCCCGCGCGCAGGATCGTCACGAGGACGGCCGAGAGCGCGATCGAGGAGCCCGACGGCGCCGAAGTCCTCCGGCGCGAGGTAGCGCGTGTAGACGGGTAGCAGGAAGACCGCGATCACGCGCGAGACGATCCCGCCGAGCCCGTACACGGCCGAGTGCTTCCCGAGCCGCCGCATCTGCGCTCGCCGAGCGTCATCTAGAGGACGAGCGTAAAGGTGCGAGCAGGCGGTCGGTCGACCCGCTCGAGGTCGTGCACGCGCTCGACGTAGGCGCGCGACGCTGCTCCGAGCTCGCGGCGGCGCGCCGCGTCGGCGACGAGCGGCCGGAGCGACTCGCGCAGCGTCTCGGCGGTTGCGGAGACGATCGGGACGGCGGTGCCGAACGCCTCCTCCGTGCCGCCGCACCGCCTCGTCGTGGAGGAAGGTGACGACCGGCTTGCCCAGCGCCATCGCCTCGATCGCGAAGAGGCCGTACCAGCCCGCGTTCAGCTGGTCGACGACGATGTCGGCGGCGCGATAGCGCTCGAACGCCTCGTCGTGGTGGAGCCCTTCGACGAGCTCCAGGTCGGCGTCGAGGCCCTCCACGGCCGCGATCACGTGCTCCGTCCCCTTGCGGCGGCGCGACGAGGGTGCGTGCACGATCAGCGGCCGCGCGCGGTCGCTCGTAGGAGCGGGCTCGATCCGCGCGAGGTCGACCCCGGGCGGGATCACCTCGGCTTCGGGCACCCAGCGGATCGCGTCGTAGCTGCCGACGATCTGCGCATCCGCCTTCCTCCCGTACGCGAGCTGCTCGGGCGTCTTGCCGCGGATGTCCGAGCCGAGGTAGTGCATGACCGACTTCTTCCGCGCCGCGCGCAGGATCGGGAACTGCAGCGACTGCGGCACGAGGGTCAACCCGAAATGGAAGTGGAAGACGTCCGTGCGCGGCAGCAGCCGCGCGAGCGCCGCCCACTGCCGCGCCTGCCGGCCAAGTAACAGACTGTTACTTGGGATCTCGAGCGACTCGTCCGCCTCGGGGTGGAGCTTGTAGCGCTCGAAGACGACGAGCCGAGCGTCGACGCCGCGGCGCCGCAGCGCCTGCGCGTTCGTCCACGGCACGCCGGCGGTGTTGACCGGGCAGAGCGTGACGCGCAGCGGCGCGTGGTTCAGCCACGCGCGTGGGCGCGGGAGTCGACGACCGCGCCGTCGAAGTCGACCTGGTCGAAGTAGCGCAGGCTCGCCCGTCCGGGCCGGATCCGCGACCGCAGCGCGACGAGCTCCTCGTCCGAGATCTCGCCGAGCGCGCGCTTGACGCCGAGGTACGGCAGGTTCAGGTCGTCCTGGTAGACGATCGTCGAGATCCGCGGGTTGATCTCGATCACGTGCTCGCCGACGAGCTGGATGTTGAAGAACCACTCGATCGCCAGCTCCTCGACGAGCGTGTCGGCGGTCGCCATCAGCTCCTCGTCCTCGAGCGTGACGAAGTACATCGCGAGCCCGGCGCGCATCGCCTCGCGCGTCTTCGGGTGCCCGAGGACGACGCGCTTCCCGTCCGCGATCCCGTCGATCGTGCGCTCGCCGCCGGTCGCGAGCTCCATCACGAGCAGGTCGGGGCCACCCTCGTCCGGCAGCAGCTCGACCGCCTCCTCGAGCCGCATCGCCACCGAGCCCGGCCGCTCGTTCAGGAGCTGGTGGGCGCGGTCGACGGTCGGGTCGAGGATGCGGAAGCCGCGCGAGCCGGAGGAGAAGACGGGCTTGAAGCAGACGGGACGGTCCGGGTAGCCGAGCTCGTGGGCGGCCGCCGCCACCTCGGCCGCACCGTTGACGCGGCGGAAGTCGGGTCCCTTGACCCCGAGTCGCTTGAGCAGCGCGTAGGTCTCCGCCTTGTCGTTCGAGCGGTGGATCGTGTCGGGCGAGGAGACGAGCACCGGCACGGGGAAGCGATCGCGGTGCGCCGCCAGCCCTTCGAGGTCGAACGAGGACTGCGGCAGCACGACGTCGACACCCTCCCGCTCGACGATTTCGAGGACGGCGTCGGCGAAGCCCGGATCGGAGCCGGCCGGGACGAGGTGGAACGCGTCGCAGAGATGGCGGCCGACCGACCGTTCGCTCATGTCGGTGCCGACGAGCCGCACGTTCCGCTCGCCGTTCGCGCGCAGCCCCTTCAGCAGCGCGGCGGTGCCGGGCGCGCCGGACGCGGAGACGAGGACGGTGACGTCTTTCACGAGAGGTCGATCCGGTCGGCGGCGAGCTGGTCGAGGCGCCGCTCCTTCTCTTCCTCCAGCATCGCCCGCATCGTCTCGCCCATCCGCGTGCCCGGGTAGACCCAGATCTCGGGGTGGGTGAGCAGCTGCAGCCACGGGAACGCGCCGGCGCGGAGCTCCTCGTGCGGGCAGCCCGAGCGCCAGTGCTGGTTCGAGTCGGAGCGGTAGGTCTCCGGGTCGAACCACGGCTCCTCCATCACGTTGATCGCACCGTCGACCGGCGCGCGCATGTACTCGGGATCGGGGTTGTGCCAGGCGACGACGCGGTCGAAGCGCTCGTCGAGGTCGAGCCGCGGGTAGACGGCGTGCAGGCCGACGCGGTGGCCGAGCTCGCGCAGCCGCTCGAGCGCGCGCTCGCCCTCGGGCGAGGCGAGGTTGTAGAAGACCGAGCCGGTCATCAGGAAGTAGGTCGCGCGCGCGCCCGCCTCGGCCTCGAGCTCGGCCAGTCGCAGCGCCGCGTCGAGCGAGAGGTCGACGTCGTGCCGCAGGATCAGGTCGCCCTGCTCGGCGCGCCGTCGAAGAACGCGAAGCGGTAGCCGCCCTCCTTCGCCGCCTCGAGCAGCTCGCGGTAGTGGTCGAGGTCGAAGCGCAGCTCACTCCGACCACCACCTCCAGGAGCCGGGCCGCGTCCTCGGCGCGCTGGAGCGCCTCCACCGACGTGTCCGCGGTCGCGATCACGTAGCCGCGGCGGTCGCCGTCGAGCCGCACCGGCCTGATCGTCTCGCCGACCTGGAGGTAGGTGTCGGCCTGGACGACGCCCTCGGCCGCGAGCACGGGCTCGAGCGAGCCGATCGAGAGCACCTTGCCGGTGGGCAGCGGGCCGGGCTGGGCGGTCAGGAACCGGATCGCGAGCGGCTGCTTGAAGCGCGGCAGGACGAGCTCGTCCGGGACCGGCTCGCCGAGCGCCTGCCGCAGCGCCACCTCGACCAGGTCGACGCCGACCGCGTGGCGGACGAGGTCGGCCATCTGGCCGCCCGGGATGCGGGCCGCGACCTCGACCACGCGCACCGAGCCGTCGTCGCAGACGATCAGCTGGGGGAAGGCGATCCCGTCTCGGAGCCCGAGCGCGTGCACCGAGTGGACGGCGATGCGCTCCGCCTCGGCGAGCACGTCCGCGTAGATCGACGCGGGGTAGACGTGGATCCAGCCGACGCCGAAGCCGATCCCGGGCGGGCGCAGCCGGTCGGAGAGCGTGAGCGGGAACGCCTCGCCGTCCCGCGCGATCACGATCCCGTTCAGCTCGAGCCCGTCGTGGAAGCCCTCGACGATCGCCTCCTCGGTCGGGGACTCGGCGAGCGCCACGTGCAGGTGGGTGTCGAGCTCGTCCTGCGACTCGACGTAGAAGATGCCGCGCTGCCCGCCCGAGTCGGCCGGCTTCAGCACCGCCGGCACGCCGACGGTGTCCAGCGCGGCACGGGCGCTCAGCAAGTCGCGTGCGCCGGCGAAGGCCGGCTGCGGCACGCCCGCGTCGGCGAGCGTCCGGCGCATCGCGATCTTGTGGGTCATCAGATAGGCCGTGTCGATGCCGATCCCAGGCAGCCCGAGCGCTTCGGCGACGGCCGCGACAACGGGCACGGCGCGGTCCGCCGAGACGGTCAGGACGCCGTCGACTCCATGGCGCCGCCCGACTTCCGTGACCGCCGCCACGTCCGTGAAGTCCACCGCTTCGCCTTCGTCGGCCGCCTCGAGCCCGGGCGCCTCCGGGTTGCGATCGACCGCGACGACGCGAAGGCCGAGCTCCTTCGCGCGCAGGATCGCACGGCGTTGGTGGCGGCCTGCGCCGACGAAGAGGACCGTGCTCACGTCGCGCGCGATGGTATCCGGGCACTACAAGCCGGTGGGAAAGACCGGCGCGATCCGGTCCCAGCGTCTCGTAACGCAGGCGCTCGAGCGCTCGAACATCGCGCGTACCTTCCGTCCGCGAAAGTCGCCCTCCACCCTTGCCACCTCGGGGCTCTTCCCCGGGATTTCCTTGCATCGCGGCGGCGGCGGCACCTTGCCGAACGGATCCTTGACAGCGGTGAGCGCCGCGCAGGCCGCCGCCGGATCCGGGTGGTCACCACCGGTCGGCTCGCACTCGAGCGTCCAGGTGACCGAATCGGCGATCGGCCCGAACGGCCAGAGCGTCACCTTCAGGTCGATCCTGGCGTTGCCGCTGTCTCCGTTTCCGCCGCCGCCACAGCCCGCGACGAGCACGAGCACGAGCGCGAGCAGCGCCGTAGCCCTGCTCACGCCCATCACGTGATCTTGAGCTCGGTCGACCCGGCGGCTGCAGCGCCCCCGGCGCCGCACACGACGGCTGCCGGCAGGGCGATCAAGGCGAGGAGGCGCATCGGAAGGAGGGTAGCGCCCCGATACACTCGCCGCGTGCTTCAGGGCAAGCGAATCCTCATCACCGGCGGCGCCGGCTTCATCGGCACGACGCTCGCGCGCCGGCTCGTCGACGAGAACGAGGTCGTCGCGGCCGACAACCTCCATCGCGACGCCCTCTCGGGCACGCCGCTCGCCGAGCATCCGAACTTCACCTTCCACCAGGCGGACGTGCTCGACGCGGACGCCATGCACGAGCTCGCGCGCGGGTCGACGCACATCGTCCATTGCGCCGCGATCGCGGGCGTCGACACCGTGCTCGAGAGCCCGGTGCGCACGATGCGCGTGAACGTGATCGGCACCTACAACATGCTCGAGGCGGCCGTCGGCACGCTCGACAGCCTCGAGCGCTTCATCGACTTCTCGACGAGCGAGGTCTTCGGGACGCACGCATTCCGCGTCGAGGAGGGTCAGGTGTCGACGATCGGCTCCGTCGGCGAGGCCCGCTGGACGTACGCGGTCTCCAAGCTCGCGGGCGAGCACATGGCGCACGCCTACCACGACGAGCTGAAGCTCCCGGCGGTGACCGTCCACCCCTTCAACGTCTTCGGCCCGGGGCAGATCGGCGGCGGCGCCATCCGCGCCTTCATCGAGGCGGCGCTCGCGGGGCGCGACCTGACGATTCACGGCGACGGCTCGCAGATCCGCGCCTGGTGCTACGTGGACGACATGGTCGCGGGCTGCCTCGCCTGCCTGGAGGTGCCCGAGGCCGTCGGCCAGGCGTTCAACATCGGCAACCCGCGCGCGACGGTGACGATCTACGACCTGGCGCAGCGGATCAACCGGCTCGCCGGCGGCACGGGCGAGATCACCTTCCAGCCGCTCCACTACGCCGACGTCGAGCTGCGGATCCCGAACGTCGAGAAGGCGCGCGAGGTGCTCGGCTTCGAGGCGAAGGTCGACCTCGACGAGGGCCTCGAGAAGACGATCGCGTGGTATCGAGAGAAGGCACTGAGCCCATCCGTCTAGCCTTCCCGGAGCTCGGGGAGGAGGAGCTGGCCGAGGTGCGCGCCGTCTTCGAGTCGGGTGCGCTGACGATGGGCCCGAAGGTGGACGAGCTCGAGCAGCTCGTGGCCGCTGCGTGTGGGGTCGAGCACGCGGTCGCGGTCTCGAACGGCACCGCCGCGCTCCACCTCGCCGTGCTCGCGCTCGGGATCGGGGAAGGCGACGAGGTGATCGTGCCCGCGTACACGTTTCCCGCGACCGCGAATGTCGTCCGGCTCGCGGGCGCGACGCCGGTGCTCGTCGACGTCGACCCCGCCACGTTCAATCTCGACCTGGCGAAGGTCTACGAGGCGGTGACGCCGAGGACGAAGGCCGTTCTCGCCGTGCACCTCTTCGGGCGCCCGCTCGACTGGGAGGAGCTGCAGAACGCGGTGCCGCCGGAGGTGCTGCTGCTCGAGGACGCCGCCGGCGCGCTCGGCGCGCGGTGGCGCGGGATGCCCTGCGGCGGCCTCGGCACGATGGGCTGCCTCTCCTTCCACCCGCGCAAGATCGTGACGACGGGCGAAGGCGGCGCGGTGACGACGAGCGACGCGGAGCTCGCGGCTTCGATCCGCCGCCTGCGCAATCACGGCCTCGACCCACGGGGGCGCAGACATCGTCCAGCCCTCGACGAACTACCGGCTCGCGGACATCCTCTGCGCGATCGGGATCCCGCAGCTGCGGCGGCTCGACGAGCTCCTCGCCGAGCGGACGCGGATCGCGGCCGGGTACACGGAGCGGCTCGCAGGCATGGTCGACGTGCCCGACGCCGACGAGGGCGACACGCACGGCTGGCAGGCCTACGTGATCCGGCTCGACCGCCGCGTCGAGGCGATGGAGACGCTGAGGGCGGAGGGGATCGAGGTGCAGATCGGGACGTACGCGCTCCAGCACCTCTCGGCCTACCGCGATCAGGGGCCGTTCCCCGGTGCCGACGAGACGTTCGAGCGCGCGCTCGCGCTGCCGCTGCACTCACGGCTGACCGACGCCGACCTCGACCGCGTCGCCGAGGGAATCGCACGTTTCGCTTGACAAGCCCGCGATGTAAGTGAATACTTACTACCGATGAGCACGACGACGACCAGACAGACGGCCGAGGAGCGGCGCGAAGCGGTGCTCGCGGCTGCGCGCGCGCGAGTTCTCCCGCAAGGGGCTCCACGGCGCCTCCACGGACGCGATCGCGAAGGACGCCGGCATCTCGCAGCCCTACCTCTTCCGGCTCTTCGGGACGAAGAAGGAGCTGTACCTCGCTCGCCACCGCACAGGCGATGGAGGAGACTCTACCAGGCGTTCGAGCGCGCCTCGCGCGGCAAGCAGCGGCGAGGAGGCTCTGCACGCGATGGGCGAGGCCTACACGGCGCTGATCGAGGACCGGGAGCGCCTGCAGCTGATGCTCCAGTGCTTCGCGGGCTGCGAGGACGCGGAGGTGCGGGAGTCGGCTGCGCCGGGTCTGGCGCGACCTCGTCGAGCTCGTCGAGCGCGTCTCCGGCGAGCCGCCCGAGGTCGTCAGCGCGTTCTTCGCGAAGGGGATGCTCCTGAACGTGCTGAGCGCGATGCAGCTCTTCGACGATCCGACGCCGTGGGGCGACCGGCTGATCGCCGGCTGCAACCCGGAGTGATGGCTCGTGTTTTTTTGCCTTGCACATGAAAGTAACTAGTTACTCACAGAAAGGAGCAGTGATGTCAGCCAGGACGAAGACCATGTGGACGTTCGTGATCACCTCGATCGCCCTCTTCATGGTCACGCTCGACAACCTCGTCGTCACGACGGCGATCCCCGTCATCCGCAACGACCTGAACGCCTCGCTCGAGAGCCTCGAGTGGACGGTCAACGCCTACACGCTCACGTTCGCGGTGCTGCTCCTGACCGGGGCCGCGCTCGGCGACCGCTTCGGCCGCCGGCGCGTGTTCGCGATCGGCATCGGCATCTTCACGCTCGGCTCGATCGCGGCTGCGCGTCGCTCCGAACGTCGAGGCGCTCGACCTCGCGCGCGCCCTGCAGGGCCTCGGCGGCGCGATCGTGATGCCGCTGACGCTGACGATCCTCAGCGCGGCGGTGCCGAAGGAGAAGCGCGGGCTCGCGCTCGGCGCCTGGGGCGGGATCAGCGGCCTTGCGGTCGCGTTCGGCCCCGTGGTCGGCGGCGCCGTCGTGCAGGGGCTCTCGTGGCAGTGGATCTTCTGGCTGAACGTGCCGATCGGCATCCTCCTGATCCCGCTCGCGCTCTCGCGCCTGCAGGAGAGCTACGGGCCGGGCGGCAAGCTCGACCTGCCGGGCCTCGGGCTCGCCAGCGCCGGGTCTCTTCGGGATCGTCTGGGGCCTGATCCGCGGCAACGGCCAGGGCTGGACCAGCCCCGAGATCGTCGCCTCGCTCGCGGTCGGCCTCGCCCTGGTGGCGGCGTTCGTCGCCTGGGAGCTGCGGACGGCGTCGCCGATGCTGCCGATGCGCTTCTTCCGCAAGCCGGTCGTTCGCGCTCGCGAACCTCTCCTCGCTGTTCATGTTCTTCGGGATGTTCGGCTCGATCTTCCTGCTCTCGCAGTTCTTCCAGACCGTGCAGGGCTACTCGCCCCTCGGCGCCGGGCTGCGGATCCTGCCGTGGACGCTCGCCCCGATGTTCATCGCCCCGATCGCGGGCGCGATGTCGGACCGGATCCCGGGCAAGACGCTCGTCGGGGATCGGCCTCTCGCTCCAGGCGGCGTCGCTTGTCTGGATCGGCCTCGTCTCGACGCCGACGGTGGCCTACTCCGAGCTGATCGTGCCCTTCGTGATCGCGGGGGTCGGGATGTCGCTCTTCTTCGCCCCGATGGCGAACATCGTCCTCTCGGCCGTGCGGCCGGAGGAGGAGGGCCAGGCGTCGGGCGCCAACAACGCGATCCGCGAGCTGGGCGGCGTGTTCGGCGTCGCCGTTCTCGCCGCGGTGTTCGCGAACCTCGGCGGCTACGAGAGCGGCCAGGCGTTCAGCGACGGCATGAACCCGGCTCTGATCATCGGCGCGATCGTGGTCGGCCTCGGAGCGGTCGCAGCGTTCGCGATCCCCGGCCGCCCGCGCCAGACCGAGGCGCTCGTCGCCGAGCCAGTGCTCGAGGCAGCCTAGGCGGACTGCGGCCGAGGCCGAGGCGGGGCGTCGCGACGACGAGCGCGGCGGCCACGAGGGCGAGGGCGACGAACGACACCCTCAGCCCCGCCGCCTCGGCCACGCCGCCCACGATCGGCGGGCCGATGAGAAAGCCGAGGTAGCCGATCGTCGTCACCGTTGCCACTCCCGCTCCGCGTTCCTGCGGGGCCGCGTTGCGCCCGCCTGCGCCGAACAGGGTCGGAGCCGCGATCGAGATGCCCGCGCCGCCGATGAAGAACCCGGCCACGGCAACCGGGATGTTCGGGGCGAGCGCCGCGACGACGAGCCCGGAGAGCGCGACCCCGAAAGCTCCGGCGAGCAGAACGGTGTCGGCGAGCCGCCGCTCGAGCGACTGGCCCCAGAAGCGGCCGAGCATCATCGCGCCGCCGATACGCGGCGGGCGCGAGCGCACTCACGCCCGGGCTCGCATCGAGGTCCTGCTCGAGGAAGATCGCGCCCCAGTTCTCCATCCCACCCTCGATCACGAGCGCCGCCGCGCAGGCGATCCCGAGCGGGATCGCGGCGCGGCTGAGGCGAGGGCCGCGCCTCTTCGCCGGGCGCCGCTCGACCTGCTCGTGTTGAAGGTTGAGGGCCGCCGCCGCAAGGATGACGACGGCGATCGCCGCACAGGATCTCGAGCCGGCTCGGCGCCGAGCTCGCGCGCCAGCCCGTACCGACAGCGCGCCGACGAGGACGCCCGCCGAGAAGAGCCCGTGCGCGAGCTGCATCAGCCGCGTGCTCCGCTGCGCCTCGAGCTCGGAGACAGCTCCGTTCATCGCGACGTCGAGCGAGCCGCTGGCGACGCCCACCGCAAAGAGACAGACGGCCAGGACCGCGATCGAATCGGCGAAGCGCCGGCAGCACTGCCGCGGCGGCAAACGCCCCGATCAGCCACGGCAGGATCCGCGGGCCGCGGCGGTCGAAGACGTGCCCGGCCAGAAGCATCGCGGGCACCGAGCCGACCGCGACGAAGAGCAGCGCGAGCCCGAGCTCGCCCTTCGACGCGCCGACAGCGGTCTGGATCGCCGGCACGAGCGCCGCCCAGCCGCCCCAGAAGACGCCGAGGACGACGAACGCCGCGAGCGGCCCTCGCCACCTCACACGCGCTCCCAGCCGTCGGGCAGCTGCGGGATCGGCCAGGCGGGATCCGGCCGCCAGTCCTCCCAGCCGGTCGGGAACGGCCACTCCTCGAGGACGCGCGCCGCCTCCGCCCGGACGGCCTCCGCGTCGACGAGCCCGAGCGCGGCGGCCTGCTCGAGCTCGTCCTCGTCCTTCCAGTCGTAGGAGCCGTCGGGCCTGACGATCAGGTCGAGCTTCTCGTCGAAGGTGTCGAAGCCGATCGGGGTCCGGCGCAGCGGCTGCTCGAAGTTGACGTACCAGTGCTCGAACGCCCCGTCCTGCCAGAAGACGTAGATCGAGTGGGCCCGCCCGGGGCGCGCGAGGCAGACCGCGTCCGTGTCCAGCTCTCGACGCGGCTCGAGCTCCCAGTCCGTCACCCGGGATCCGGATGCGCTTGCCCTCGCGGTCGATCGGAAGGAAGGTCGGCGATCCCGCTCGGCATCCAGAGCGCGATCAGCCCGTTCTCCTCGACGATGCGGCACGCCTGGGCCCGCCAGACCCGGCCGTCGTGCACGTCGCGCCAGGCAGCGTCCGTCACGCGCTGCTCCCATCCCTCCGGGAGGTCACCGCCGCGCCACGCCGGATCGGGCTGCCACGTCGGCCCAGGCTGTCGCTCCACCAGCGCCTGCCCGCCTCGAGCTCGGCGGCGATGCGGGCGCCCTCGGCGCGAATCGCGGCCACCTCGGCCGCCGTCCAGCGACCGAGCCGGATCCACCCGTCCAGCAGCTCCTCGTCCTTGAACCGCCAGCGGCCGTTCGGCTCGATCACGATGTCGAGCTCGTGATCCATCGTGTCGATCCCGCCCGGGGTGCGCCGGAAGGGCGCCTGCAGGTTCACGTACCAGAAGGCGAGCGACCGCTTCGGGCCTCGCCAGAACAACCACATGGCATGCGCCTCGTCCGGGCGCTGGAGCTGGAGGACGCCGTGACCGCGCCAGCGGTCCTTCCCGCTGCCAGGGGTGCCGCCGCCCGGCCAGTCTCCGTCCGGGTACGCGAGCTCGGATCCCTCCGGCACGTACAGCGCGAGCAGCTCGTCGGAGTCTTCGACGACGACCACGGCCTGCCCGAGCCAGGGCCTGCCGAGACAGAGCTCGCGGCGGACGATCTGGTCGCCCGGTTCCCAGCGGTACGCTCCGTCCCCCAATGTCCGATCCCGACCTTTCCGTCGTCGTCACGCTCCTGAACGAGGAAGGCTCGGTCGAGGAGCTCTACCGGCGCACCGTAACCGCGCTCGACGGCAGGCCGTTCGAGCTGATCCTCGATCGACGACGGCTCGACCGACGGCACCTGGGCGGCGGTCGAGCGGCTGCACGCCGCCGACCCCCGCGTGCACGCGGTGCGCTTCAAGCGCAACTTCGGCCAGCACCCCGCCATGCACGCGGGCCTCTCGCGCGCGCGCGGCGAGATCGTCGTGACGATGGACGGCGACCTGCAGAACCAGCCGGAGGACATCCCGCGCCTCGTCGCCGCGGTCGAGGCCGGCGCCGACGTCGCGAGCGGCCGGCGCGCCGCGCGCAACGACTCGTGGGGCCGGACGCTGCCCTCGCGCCTGATCAACGGGATGCTGCGCCGCTTCACCGGCGTCTCGATCTCCGACTTCGGGTGCGCCTTCAACGCCTACCGGCGCACGGCGGTCGAGCCGATGCTGCCCGCGATCGGGAAGCAGAAGTTCACGAAGGCGCTCATCCTCTCCGGCGGCGCCTCGGTCGTCGAGGTCGACGTCGGCCACACGGCCCGCACGGGCAACTCGCGCTACTCGCCGCTGCGGCTGACCCGGCTCGCGCTCCACGTCCTCGCCGGCTTCTGGCCGCAGCCGATCCAGTGGATCGGGGTCGCGCTCGGCGTCGTCTGCACCCTGCTCGCGACCGGGCTCGGGATCTACGGCCTCTGGTACTGGATCGACCGCTCGGACTTCCCGGGGCCGCTGCTCGGCGGCGTCGCCGTCCTCTTCGTGCTCGGGATCCAGGGTTTCCTCCTCGCCCTGGTCGGCGAGTACCTAGGCAGAATCCAGCGCGAGGTCGAAGGGCGGCCTCTCTACTCGATCTCGGAGGAGCTTTGAGGAAACGCGTTCTGGTCACCGGCGGGGCAGGGTTCATCTCGTCGAACTTCATCCGCCACCTGCTGGCGCACACGGAGCACGACGTCGTCTCGCTCGACGCGCTCACCTACGCCGGCAACCTCGAGAACCTCGCGGACGTGATGAGCCACGACCGGCTCTCGTTCGTGCACGGCGACATCCGCGACCCGGAGCTGGTCGCGAAGCTCGTCGCCGAGGTGGACGTGATCGTGAACGCCGCGGCCGAGTCGCACGTCGAGAAGTCGATCGAGGAGGGCGCGTCCGAGTTCGTCACGACCAACGTCGAGGGGACGCAGATCCTGCTCGACGCGATCCGGCGCACGCCGGTCGAGCGCTTCATCCTGATCAGCTCGAGCGAGGTCTACGGGACGGCGGAGTACGCGCCCATGGACGAGGAGCACCCGCTCAACCCGCGCTCGCCGTACGCGGCGACGAAGGCGGGCGGCGACCGGCTCGCCTACTCCTACTTCGTCACCTACGGCCTGCCGATCGTGATCGTGCGCCCGTTCAACAACTACGGGCCGCGGCAGCACCCGGAGAAGGTGATCCCGCGCTTCATCACGCAGGCGCTCACCGGCGAGCCGCTGACGATCCACGGCGACGGCCACGCGAGCCGCGACTGGCTCTACGTCGACGACGACGCCGAGGCGATCGAGGCGATCATCGCCGCCGACATCGACGGGCTCGCCGGCGAGGTCGTGAACGTCGCGACCGGGAATCGACATCTCCGTCCGCGACGTCGCGGACTCGGTGCTCGCGGCGGTCGGCGTGGACGCGGAGAAGGTCTTCGTCGACGAGCGGCTCGGGCAGGTCGACCGCCACATCGGCTCGACCGACAAGCTCGAGGCGCTGACCGGCTGGCGCGCCCGCACGAGCTTCGAGCGCGGGCTCGAGCAGACCGTCGCCTGGTACCGCGAGAACGAGGGCTGGTGGAAGGCGCTCCGCACTCGCGACAGCGTCTCCTCGTCCTAGGAGCGGGGCCCGCGCAGATCGGGCTCCTGCGTGCGGCACGCGAGCGCGACCTCTTCGTGATCGCGGTCGATCGCGACCCTGCGGCGCCCGGCTTCGCCTACGCGGACAAGCGCGCGCTCGTCTCGACCGAGGACGAGCCGGGCATCGATCGCCTCGCTCGCGCCGAGAACGTCGACGGCATCGTCTCGCCCGGCGCGGACTGGCCCGTCGGGTGTCGCGGCACGCGTCGCCGAGCGGCTGGGGCTGCCGCACCCGATCGACGGCGCGACCGCGGCGCTCGCGACGACGAAGTCGCGCCAGCGGGAGCGCTTCGCCGCGGCCGGGGTCCCGCAACCCCGGCTGCTCGACGAGCCCAAAGCGCCCTGCGTGGTCAAGGCGCCCGACCGTCAGGGACAGCGCGGGCTGACGTTCGTTCGAACCGACGCCGAGCTGCCGGCCGCGATCGAGGCGGCGCTCGCAGCGTCCCGGAACGGCACCTACATCGTCGAGGAGTACGTCGACGGCCCCGAGGTGACGGTCAACGCGGTCTCGGTCGACGGCGTCTTCCACCCTCTCGCCGTGACCGACCGTCTCACCGCCGACCCGCCCGCGTTCGGGGTCGCGCTGGCCCACGCTGGCCTTGTGTTGAATCAACACAAGCTCCGATCGAGGCGGCCCGCGCCGCGGCCGAGGCGCTCGGGATCCGAGAACGGGCCGACCTACACGCAGATCCGGATCGGATCGAGCGGATCTCAAGTCGTGGAGCTGGCTGCGCGGCTCGGCGGCGGCCACGATGCCGAGCTCGTGGAGGTCGCGACAGGCGTTCGACTGAACGATCTCGCGCTCGATTTCGCGCTCGAAAACGGAGTTAGTGTTGATTCAACACAAAGCTCTCCACGGTGGCGCCTGCGTTCTCTTTCTCGTCGCGCCCGAAGGGGAGCTGCGCGCGGTCGAAGGGCGGGAGGAGGCGCACGCGGCCGAGGGCGTGCTCGACGTGCGGATCTACCGCGAGCCGGGTCACACCTTCGGGCCGTTCCTGCGCGGCGCCGACCGTGCGGGCGCCGTGATCGCCGTCGGCGCCAGCCGCGACGAGGCGCTCGCGCGCGCTCGTGCCGCCGCGAACGAAATACGCTTCGTCGTCGAATGAGGGAAAAGCAACTGGGCTTCCAGCCGCCGTCGATCGGCGAGGAGGAGATCGAGGCGGTCGCCGAGACGCTCCGCTCCGGCTGGCTGACGACCGGGCCGCGCGCCGCGCTGCTCGAGGAGCGGATGGCGGAGTACCTGGAGGCGAAGCACGTGCTCGCCGTCGCGTCCGGCACGGCCGCGCTGCACCTCGCGCTCGTCGCGCTCGGGATCGGGCCCGGCGACGAGGTGATCACGACCCCGATCACCTGGCCGGCGACGGCGAACGTGATCGTCCACACCGGCGCCACGCCCGTCTTCGTCGACGTGCGCGAGGGCGACCTCAACATCGACCCGGCGCTCGTCGAGGCGGCAGTGACCGAGCGGACGAAGGCGATCATGCCCGTGCACCTCGCCGGCCAGCCCTGCGACCTGGACCCGATCTGGGCGCTCGGCATCCCCGTGATCGAGGACGCGGCGCACGCGGCCGAGAGCGCCTACCGCGGCCGCAAGCTCGGCGGGCTCTCCGAGGCGACCTGCTTCTCGCTCTACGCGACGAAGAACATCGCCGCGGGCGAGGGTGGCCTCATCTCGACGAACGACGACGGCGTCGCCGAGGCGATCCGCGACCTGCGGCTGATGCGCCGCGGCGACGGCTCGCTCTACGACCTCACCGTGCCCGGCTACAAGGCGAACCTCTCCGACGTGCTCGCAGCGATCGCGCTCGTCCAGCTCGACAAGCTCCCCGAGCACACCGCCGCGCGCGAGCGCCAGTTCGCGCTCTACGACGACGGGATCCGCCGCATCGAAGGGATCGAGCCGCTCGCGCGCGATCCGCGCGACACGCACGCGCGCCATCTCTACGTCGTCCGGATCGACGCCGAGCGCTTCGGCCTGACGCGGGACGAGCTGCAGCAGGCGCTCGCCGCCGAGCGGATCTCGACCTCGATCCACTTCCTGCCCGTGCACCGGCTCACCTGGTATCGCGAGCGCTTCCCCGACCAGCCGTCCCTGCCGATCGCCGAGCGGGCGGGTGACGAGATCCTCTCGCTGCCGCTCTCGCCGGCGCACTCCGACGACGACATCGCGGACGTGCTCGAGGCGCTGGCAGCGGATCCGCGACCGCGCCGCATGAAGCAGGTCGCTCCGGGTCGTCGCGACGCTTCTGCTCACGGGCCTCGCGGTCGCGTACCTCGTCTGGAAGATCGACCTCGGCAAGACCGCCGACGTGCTCGCCGACGCGAGCCCGTGGTGGTTCGCTCCTCGCGGTCGCGATCATGATCCTCACCGTCGTGCCGATGGCCGCTGCGCTGGCGGTGGCTGCTGGCGGCGCGCGGGATGCGGGAGCGGCTGCCTCTGGTTGACGCGTGCCTATTTCGTCTCGTACACCGCCGGCCAGGTCCTGCCGACCTCGATCGGCGGCGACGCGGTGCGGGTCCTGGAGACGTCGCGGCGGCATCCCGCCCGGCTCGGCGACCATGACCGGCGATCGTCCTGCTGGAGCGAGGCACTCGGCGGGCGCCGCGACCGTCCTGCTCGGCGCGGTCGGGTTCGTCCTCGCGATCGGACGCTACGACGTCGGCGCCTACCTCTGGCTCGAGCGGGCCGTTCGTGCTCGGCACGATCGTGCTCGTCTTGCTCTTCTTCTGCACGCTCGGCCCGGCCGCTGCTCCGTGCTTTCGGCACCGCTGCTCGCCCGTGTGCGGCTGGAGCGGCCGGTGCGCGCGTTCTACGACGGCGTCCACGTCTTCCGGAGCGCACGGCGGCTGCTCGTCGGGTTCTTCGCCTTCACGGTCGCGATCCAGGCGATTCGCGTGCTCTCGATCTGGGCGGCCGCGCAGGCGGTCGGGATCGACCTTTCGCCGCTCATCTACTACGTGATGGGCCCGCTCTTCTTCCTCGTCCTGCTCGTCCCGTTCACGCTCAACGGCTTCGCCGTGCGCGAGGCGTTCTTCGTCAGCTTCCTCGGCCGGCTCGGCGTCGATCCGGACGCCGCGTTCGCCGCCGGCTTCCTCTTCTTCCTCGTCACCGTCGCGATGGCGCTCCCCGGCGTCGCGATCCTGCTCTGGGAGGGGCTTCGCGGCCGGTGCAACTCCGACCCATGCCTGACGCCAGCGCCGTCGTCGTCACCTACAACGCGCTGCCGTGGGTCGAGCAGTGCCTCGACAGCGTCCGTGGCGAGGAGACCGTCGTCGTCGACAACGGCTCCAGCGACGGCACGGTCGACGTCGTTCGCGAGCTCTTTCCCGACGTGCGGGTGATCGAGCAGGAGAACCTGGGCCTCGCCGCAGGGTGGAACGCAGGCATGGCGGTCGCGTCCGGCCGCTACTTCCTGATCCTGAACGCGGACGCCTGGATGACCGAGGGAGCGCTCGGGCGCCTCGTGCGGCACGCCGACGACCATCCGGAGGCAGCTGTGGTCGGCCCGCGCCTGCTGAACCCGAACGGCACGCTGCAACGCTCGGTGCGCGGCGTTCCCGACCCTGTGGCGGCTCGCGACCGAGTACTTCTTCCTCCGCAAGCTCGCGCCGCGCACGCGAACTGCTGAACGCGTTCTACGCCGGCGGGTTCGAGCACGACGAGGCCCGAGAGGTCGAGGTCGTGATGGGCGCCTGCATGCTCGTGCGTCGCGAAGCGGTCGAGCAGGTCGGCCCGCTCGACGAGGCGTTCTTCCTCTTCAGCGAGGAGACGGACTGGTGCCACCGCTTCCGGCAGGCCGGCTGGAAGCGTGCTCTTCTACCCGGGCGCGGAGTGCGTCCACGTCGGCGGCGCCTCGCACGGCGGGCGCATGTTCCGTGAGAACGTGCGCGGGCACCTGCGCTTCCTCGCCAAGCACCGCGGCGTCCGCTACGCCGAGCGCGCCCGCCGGCTGCTGTCCTGGGCGCTGCGGCTGCGCGGCATCGTCTTCCGCGACGAGCGCGGCCGGATGTATCGCGACGCAGCCGCGTGGCTCGCATCGGGACGGATGCCGGAGCTCCTCGACCGATGACGCTGCTGCGGCTCGCGCTCGCGACCGGGGTCCTGCTCCTCCCGGGAGCCGTCGTCGCCCGCGCGCTCGGGCTGCGCGGCGCCTCGGTCACGCTCGCCTGGTCGCTCGACGATCCTGTTCGGAGCGCTCGCGGTGACGTTCGCGGCCGGCGCTTCGCTCGAGCCTGACGCTGGTGTTGCTGCTCGCAGCCGGCCTCGTCGCCCTGCGGTTCGCCCGGCGTGCTCCCCGCCCACCGCGGCTCCCGGGCCGCTGGTGGGTGCTCGGCGCGGGTGCGGTGCTCGGCGTCCTGCTCTGGCACGTGGCGGGCGAGATCGGCGGCGACGGCCTCTTCCATCTCGCGCGCGTGCGCAAGCTCGAAGCCTTCGACTCGCTCTCGCTCGACGCCGTCAACGAGTTCGCCGACGGCGGGCTGCACCCCGGCTACGCGTTCCCGCTCTGGCACGGCTTCCTCGCGCTCGTCGCCCGCGTCGCCTTCCTCGACCCGGCCGACGTCGTCCTCCACGAGGCCTCGGTGCTCGCGCCGCTCGCGCTGCTCGTCTCCTACGAGGCGGGCTACGCGCTCTTCCGCCGCGTCGGGCCCGCGGTCGCGGTCGTCTGCGCCCAGGTGGCCGTGACCGCGCTCGCGCCCGCGTACGGCGGCGCCTACACCGCGCTCGCGCTGCCGGCGACGGCGTCGCGGCAGCTGCTGGTCCCGGCTGCGCTCGCGCTGGCGTTCGCCTACGTCGAGCGGCCGACGCGCGGCCTGCTCGCCTCGACCGCCGCCGCCGGGTTCGTCCTCGCCGTGATCCACCCGACCTACGCGATCTTCCTCTGGCTGCCGTTCGCGGGCTTCCTCGTCGTTCGCTCGCTCGCCGCGCGGGACGAGACGAGGAGGATCGCGACGGCGCTGGCCGCGCTCGTCGTGCCCGCTGCCGCCTTCCTGGCCTGGCTGCTGCCCTGTCGTCCGGGACACGGCCTCGCACGGCCCCGGCCAGGACGAGCTGCAGCGTGCCTTCGAGCAGTACCAGGGTCAGCTCGACGTCTTCTCGGACACGAGCTACCGGCTGGCGCCGGAGGTCTTCGGGCGCGCCGGCGCGGTGGCGGTCGCCGCGCTCCTGCTTCGTGCCGCTCGCCGGGCTCGCCCTGCGGCGGCGCTGGGCGGCCTACGTCCTCGGCGGCTTCCTCGCCGTCGCGGCGGTGATGCTGGTGCCGCGGCTGTTCGTCCCCTTCTCCGACCTCGTCTCGATCTCGCAGTCGCGCCGCGCCGCCGGCTTCTGGCCGCTGGCGTTCGCCTTCGCGGGCGGTCTCACCGTGCTGGCGGCGATCCTGCGCTCGCTCCTCCTTCCGGCGGCGCTGCTGGCCGGGATCGTGCTCCAGCTCGGCTATCCGGGCGAGTTCGACTATCGCCTCGAGCACGGCGGGCCGGCGCTCGTGACCTGGTTCGCCGTCGTCGGCGGGCGTTGCCGCTCTCGTCTGGGGGCTGCTCCGGCGGCCCGCGGTCGAGCGGCCGACCAAGCTCGTCGGTGCGGCCGCGGTGCTCTTCGTGCTTCCGGTCGCCGTTCACGCAGCCTGGAACTGGAGCCCGTCGGACGCGCGCCGCCCGAGCCCGCTGACGCCCGGCCTCGTCGAGGCGCTGCGCGAGGACGTGCCCGAAGGGCGACGTCGTCTACTCCGACCTCGAGACGAGCTACCGGATCGCGGCCGAGGCGCCCGTCTACATCGCCGCGGCGCCGCCGAGCCACGTCGCGGACACGGAGAAGAACCGGCCGTACGAGCGGCGCGCGGCCAACATCGAGTTCTTCCGCACCGGCGACGTGGCGATCCCACGACGGGCCGGCGCGACGTGGCTCGTCGTCGACCGGAGGCGGTTCGACGTGACGCCGCAGGCGGACAGCGTCTACCGCGACGGGCGCTACACGCTCTACGTGCTCCCGTAGCCGAGGTCAGTACCATCGCCGGGCATGAAGCTGTTGCTCGTCTCGCTCTACTTCCCGCCCGCGGGCGGCGGCGGCGTCCAGCGGCCGCTCAAGTTCGCGCAGTACCTGCCGGCGCTCGGGATCGAGACCCACGTGCTCGCGCCCGACGACTCGAAGTGGATCCACGAGGACGCCGACCTGCGCGTGCCGACGCAGGCGTGGGTGCACCGCGCCCGCTACCTCGGGCCGAAGGGCCGCCGGCCGGCCGAGGAGCTGCACGGCAAGGAGGGCTTCGAGCGGGCGCTCGTCCAGGCTCGGCTCGCCTCGCGCCGGCTGCTCGTCCCGGACGAGAACGTGAGCTGGAACCTGACCGCCATTCCGGCGGCGATCCGGATCGCGCGGAAGGAGGGCGTCGACGTCGTGCTGACGACGTCGCCGCCGAACTCGGTCCACTTCGTCGGCGCCGCGGTCAAGAAGGCGACCGGCGCGAAGTGGGTCGCCGACCTGCGCGACTCGCTCGTCGCGCACCCGCACCGGCGCGCCGAGAGCATGGCCGTGCGCGCGAAGGAGAAGGTCGACCACGGCGTCGCGCGGCTCGTCGCCCACTCGGCCGACGCGATCACCTGCGTCTCCGACGCGATCGCCGAGGAGGCTCGGAGCTTCTCGCCGCGCGGACCGGTCGTGACGATCTCGAACGGATGCGACTTCGACGACTTCGCCGGGCTCGACTACACGCCCGGGCGACCGCTTCCGGATCACGCACACCGGCAGCTTCTTCGGCAAGCGCGACCCGCGCCCGTTCCTGACCGCGCTCGCCGAGTCCGGGCTCGACGTCCAGGCGCGATTCCTCGGCGACTTCCGCTCCGCCGACCGGGAATGGGCCGAGGAGCACGGGCTCGGGGACAAGCTCGAGCTGATCCCGTACGCGCCGCGCCAGGCGGCGCTCGAGCTCCAGCGCGACTCCGAGGCGCTCCTGCTCCTGATCCCCGACGCGGGCGGGCGTGGCAAGGGCGTGCTCTCCGGGAAGGTGTTCGAGTACCTCGCCGCCGAGCGGCCGATTCTCGCCGCGGTGCCGCCGGACGGCGCCGCCGCCGCCCTGATCCGCGAGACGGGAGCCGGCGTGATCGCGCCGCCCGACGACGTCGAAGCGCTGAAGCGGGCGCTCGCGGAGCTGCACGAGCGCTTCGCCAACGGAGGCCTGCCGGCGACCGACATCCCGGAGGAGACGCGCTACCGCCTCTCGCGCCGCGCGCGCGCCGAGGAGCTGGCGGAGCTCCTCCGCTCGCTGTGACCGCGTCTCGGCCCGGGCCCGTCGTCGACGCGCTCTTCTTCGCCACCGTCTTCACGGTCACGTTCGCGAAGCTCCAGTGGGAGGTCGCCGGCACGCTGAGCCTCTCCGACGTCCTGACCGTCGTCTTCCTGGTCGCCCTGGCCGGGACGCGGATCGGAACCGGCGACCGGCGGCTGGCGTGGAGCGCGGCGGTCGCGGCGCTCTTCTTCGTCGGCTTCCTCCTCGTCTACCTGGTCGGGTTCTTCAACCTCGAGACCGAGCAGGCGCTCGCCCAGTGGGCGAAGGGGATGGTCAAGTTCCTGCTCCACTTCCTCTTCCTCGTCGCCGGGATCGCGTACCTCGTGCGGCGCAGCGCACGGTTCTACTGGACGACGCTCGCCGTGTTCCTGGGCGGCTTCGTCGCGAATGCGGTCTACGGGATCGTCCAGCTCGGCACCGCCGAGGTGCTCGGGATCAACCTCGACCAGTCGTTGCTCTCGCCGATCACCGGCGGCGCGAGCCAGATCAACATCTACGGCGCGATCGAGGGCGAGAGCGTCTTCAGGCCGAACGCGCTCACGGGCGACCCGAACCACCTCGGGATCGAGCTCGTGATCCCGCTGCTCGTGCTGACGCCCATCTACCTGCGGCTCGAGCGCGGGCACCGGCTGCGCGTGCCGCTTGCGCTCGTGCTCGCGTTCCTGCTCCTCGTCGAGCTCGCGACCCTGTCGCGCTCCGGCCTGCTCGGGCTCGGCGCCGGCCTGCTCGTGCTCGTGGTTCCGTACCGCCACAAGCTGCTCTCGAGCCAGCTGCTGCTGCCGCTCGGCGCCGTCGCCGTCACGCTCGCCGTCGTGCTCGCCGCGCGGTGGCAGTTCTTCGAGCAGGTGCTCCGCACGCGCATCGACACCTCGGCGAACGGGACGTCGACGCACTTCGACGTCTACGGCTTCATCCCGGACGTGCTCTCGTCGAATCCGTTCTTCGGGCTCGGCCTGAACAACTTCTCCGTCTACTACGAGTTCGTCACCGGCCGGACGAACTTCGGCCCGCACTCGTTCTACGTGGCGACGCTCGTCGAGACAGGCGTCGTCGGGACGGCGCTGTTCGTCGCCTTCCTCGTCTACATCTTCAGGCGTCTCGGGCGGCTGCGGGCGATCGGACGCGCGCTCGGGTCGCCGCGGATCAGGCCGCTGGCCTGGGGGATGACGGCTGCGCTCGTCGGCACGATCGCGGCGAACGCCTTCTACCTGACGATGTCCTTCTACTACTTCTTCGCGTTCGCGATGCTCGCGCTCGCGGCGCCGACGGTCTTCGCGCGGCGCCTGTGAAGGTCGTCGTCGTGACGACGTCGTACCCGCGTGACGGGAACGATGTCGCAGGCCTGTTCGTCCGCGACGCCGTCGAGGCGCGTGCGGTCGCAGGGCGTGGAGGTAGAGGTCGTCTCGCCGGCGTCGTTCCGCCACTTCGGGATCGCCTACGGGCACGGGATCGCCGGCAACCTGCGCCGGCGGCCGTGGCTCGCGCTGCTTGCTGCCGGCCTTTCTCTTCTCGTACGCGCGGGCCGCGCGGCGGGCCGCACGCGACGCCGACCTCGTCCATGCGCATTGGCTTCCCGTCCGGGCTTGCCGCGCTCGCGACCGGGAAGCCGTACGTCGTCCAGCTCTGGGGCACGGACGTCGAGCTGGCGCGAAAGGCGCCGTGGCTCTTCCGGCCGATCCTGCGGCGCGCGCGGCTCGCGATCGTCGCCTCGGAGTTCCTCGCGGGTGCGGCGCGCGAGCTCGGTGCCCGCGAGGTGCGCGTCGTGCCGAGCCCGGTCGAGCTGCCGGAGTCGGTGGGCGAGCCGGACGACCCGCCGCACGTTCTCTTCGTCGGCCGCCTCTCGCCCGGAGAAGGGGATCCACGAGTTCCTCGCCGCGACGGAGGGTCTGCCGCGCGTGATCGTCGGCGCCGGCCCGGTCGAGGTCCCCGAGGCGGTCGGCTTCGTCCCGCGCGCGCAGCTCGGCGCCTACTACGAGCGCGCCGCGGTCGTCTGCGTGCCCTCCCGTCGCGAGGGCTACGGCGTCGTCGCGCGGGAGGCGATGGCGTACGGCCGTCCGGTCGTCGCCACGCGCGTCGGCGGGCTGGCGGACGCGATCGAGGACGGCGTCAGCGGACTCCTCGTCCCCGCGCATGACGGACCGGCGCTGAGAGCCGCGATCCAGCGTGCGCTCGGCGACTCGGCGCTGCGTGAGCGCCTCGGTGCTGCTGCGCGTGACGCCGTCGAGCGGCCCGGCGTGGGGCTCGCGAGCGCCTACGAGGCCGCGCTTCGGTGAGGCCGGGTCTCTATCTGCACGCCTTTCGCACCGCTCGTCCGCGGCAGCTGCGGCGCGCGTGCGCTCCGGCCGCTCGCACGCCGCCGGTTCCCGCCGGAGCGCCGCCGCCGTTCGAGCCGCCGCCGGGGCCCGATCGAGCTCTGGCGCTCGCCCGCGTTCGAGCACAGTCCGCTCGCCGGCACCGGAGTCGAGCGCCTGCGTGCCTTCCACGCGCAATACGGGGAGGACGTCCTCGCCCTCGCCCGCCAAGGCGACGCTGAAGGCGCGCGGGCGGCCATGCTCGGCCTGGATCGAGCGAAACCCGCCCCGGCCGGGAGACGCCTGGCATCCCTATCCGCTCTCGACACGGGCGGGGAACTGGCTCGCGGCGCTCGCGCTCGAGCCCGACAGCGGCCACGAGCGCCGATCGTCGAGAGCCTCTGGAGCCAGCTGCTGCACTCGAGCGCAACGTCGAGGACGACATCCTCGGGAACCACGTGATCCGCAACGCGCGGGCGCTCCTGCTCGGGGCGGCCGCGTTCGGGTCGGCAGGGCTGCTCGACGCCGGCAGCGCGCTGCTCGAGCGGGAGCTGCCGGAGCAGGTGCTCTCCGACGGCGGCCACTACGAGCGGAGCCCCGTCTACCACCTGATCGTCCTCCGCGACCTGCTGGAGGTCGAGGCGGCCGTCCGGGATCCGTCCCGGCGGACGTGATCGAGCGGATGCGCGCTTCGCCGCCGGCCTCGCACGGCCCGACGGGCAGCCCGCGCTCTTCAACGACGGCACGCTCGATCTCGCCCCGCGGCTCGACTTGCCGCCGCCGCCGGACGGTCTTTCGCTCTTCCCCGAGACCGGCTACGCCGTCTTCCGCCGCGACGGCGTCTGGCTCGCGTTCGACTGCGGGCCGCCCGCGCCGCCGTACCTGCCGGCGCACGCCCACGCCGATGCGCTCTCCTTCCAGCTCTGGCTCGACGGCGACGCCGGTCGTGGTCGACCCGGGCATGCCGACCTACGAGCCAGGCCCCGAGCGCGACTGGTTCCGCGGCACGCGTGCGCACTCCACGGTCTCGATCGACGGGCGCGACCAGTTCGAGCTCTGGGGCGCGTTCCGCTCCGGGCCGCTTGCCGCAGGTGGAGCTGCTCGAGGCGGCTGAGGGGCACTCGAAGCAGCGGTGTCCTGGACAAGCGGCATTCGCCACGTTCGCGCACTCACGATCAATCGTGACGTCCTCGTCGTGGAGGACCGCATCGAAGGACAGGGCCGGGCGATGGTGGTGAGCTCGTTGCCGCTCGGAACCACTCCAGCGGGCGAGATCGCTGCCGACGGCTTCCCGATCAGGCGCGAGACTCGGCCGGTGAGCGAACGGTTTTTCACCCCGACCGAGTCGAGCGCACTGGTGATGGAAGGCGAGCTCGACTTACCCGGGCGGCTCGGCTGGCGTGTGGCCCTTCCGCGCGTGGCTACGATCGCCCGGTGACCCGCACCGAGCCGATCCGCGTCCTTCGTGTCATCGCGCGCCTCAACGTCGGCGGCCCGGCACTTCACGTCTGCGCATCTGAGCAGCGGGCTCGACAAGCTCGGCTACGAGACGACGCTCGTCGCCGGCCGGGTCGGGGAGGGCGAGGGCTCGATGGGGTACTTCGCGGACGAGCTCGGTGTCAAGCCGCTCTATCATCGACGAGCCCAGCGGGAGATCTTCGTTCGCACCGGACGGGGAGCCGCGGTCCGACGGCTCGTGCAGCTCATCAGAAGGCTTCGACCCGACGTCCTGCACACCCATACCGCGAAGGCAGGAGCGGTCGCGCGGACGGGCGGGCGCTTCTTGCTGGCTCGGCGAGGCCGCCGGTGGTCGTCCATACGTTCCACGGCCACGTCCTCCGCCGGCTACTTCAACCCCGGCCTGGCGCGCGTGTTCCAGCAGATCGAGCAGACGCTTGCCCGCTTCACCGACGTCCTCGTTTGCCGTCAGCCCGCAGGTCCGCGACAACCGCGTCGAGACTGAATGTTGCCGCAGCGGGCAACATCGCTGTGATCAGACTTGGACTCGACCTGGAGCGCAGGACGGGCCGCAGTCCGCTGGGGCTCGCGAGGCGATTCGCGCCGAGGCTCGGAGGGGGCCGGAGGCAGGTCGTCGCATTCGTCGGGTTGGCTCGGGCGCATGACCGAGATCAAGCGCGCGGAGGATCTCCTGTCGGCCTTCGCGTTTGATGCTGATCCCGCGGCACCGATGCCTACCTGGGCGCTGGTCGGGAGACGGCCCGTTGTTGCACTCGCGCTAGGCGGCGACGCGGCGTCGGCTGGGGATCGCCGACCGCACCCACTTCGTCGGCTTTCGTGAGAGCGTCGGCGGAGTTCTATGCGGCCGCGGACGTCATCGCACTGACCTCAGCCAACGAGGGCACGCCGGTGACCGTCATCGAGTCGCTGGCGGCCGGGACGGCCCGTCATCACCACCGATGTCGGCGGCGTGCGCGACGTCGTGCGCGATGGCCACTCGGGGTTTCTCGTGCCCGCGCAAGGGACGTCGGTGCGATCGCAGACCGGATCGAGACGCTGCTGAGCGCGGCCCGAGTTGCGGAGCGCGGATGGGCGAGCCACGGACGCGCGTGGGTTCTGCCGCGCTACGCCTGTTCCACGGCTAGCTCAGGACATGGACTGCCTGTACAAGACATTTCTGCAGCTGCGGCGGTCCCGCCGGACGGCGGGCGTTCTCACCGCGATCGATCGACCCCTGACGCCGACGGGTGGCCTGAACCGCCGAAGTCGGGCAGAGCAAGCGTGGCCGAAAGCTCCGGGTGATCCTGTTCTCGCAGTATTTCCCGCCAGAGTCGGAGCGACCCAGTCTCGGATGCAGGCGTTTGCCGAGCATCTCTCTGGTCGGAGGGCACCAGGTGACGGTGATCTCCGAGTTCCCCAAATCATCCGACGGAGTCATTCCGAGATCTACCGCGGGCTCCTGTACCAGGACGACCGCTCCAACCCGTACCGCATCCTTCGCGTCTGGGTGATGGCGACGCGAGAAGACACAGAAGACGAGGATCCAGTTCTATCTCTCGTACATGGCGCTCGCGACGGCCGTCGTCGTCCCTCGCGGGTCGTGCCGACGTCGTCGTCGCGACGACGCCGCCCTCTATTACCCGGAATGGCGGGCGCCGCCGTTGCGCATCTTCAGGGCATCCCCTTTGTTCTGGACGTGCGCGATCTTTGGCCGGCGGCGGCTGTGAGCCTGGGACGAGATTTCGGGGCCGCCGCTTCGGGTTGCCCGAACTGATCGAGCGCTATCTGTATCGACGCGCCACCAGCGTTGTCGCCGTGACGAGACCTTTCTGCGGACACATCGACGCCTTGCGGGGCACTCGTTCGAAAACGGCTTTCATCCCGAACGGCACACTCGATCTCTTCTTCGACGGCGCAGGCGGCGACGCGCGCGAGGAACTGGATCTCCCCAGGGACGGCTTTCTCGTGACGTTTGCCGGGCCCCACGGCATCGCACAGGGACTTCGTTCGGTCCTCGACGCAGCCGCACTGCTCAATGGGACGGCCGCATTCGCGTTCGTCGGCGACGGACCCGTCAAGTCGTCGCTCCTGGCCGAGGTTGGTCGTCAGGGTCTCGACAACGTCTTCTTTCGGCCCCAGATGCCGCTGGAGGACATTCCTCGGGATATCGCAGCGAGTGACGCCCTCTTGGTGCCACTTTCGGCTCACACGACGTTCAAGCAATTCGTCCCGTCGAAGCTCACCGACTTCATGGCAACGGGTCGACCCGTGCTCCTGGCGGCGGACGGGGAGTTCCGCCCGGATTCTCAACCGCGCAGGCGGTGGTGTGGTCGTCGCCCCCGAGGATCCGCGCGCGCTCGCTTCTGCGGTTCGATGGCTCGCGGAGCACCCGGCCGAGGCGGTCGAGATGGGGCAACGGGGCCGCGCGTTCGCGCTCAAGCGGCATCGCTCCGTCCAAGCCGAACGGCTCGAACAGGTTCTTTGCGACGCGATCGAACGCGGCTAGTCGGTCCGGAGATCCTGGACGCCGGACGCGGACTCGCTCGATCAATTCTGCTGCGACTGTCACTTCCGCGATCAGCCCCAATCCCCAGAGGACGCCGTAACTTGCGAGCAGGCTGTTGCGGACTGAGTCGAGCGCGAGG